>NZ_SMRO01000003.1 GCF_004359985.1 Paraburkholderia flava
CCAGGATCAAACTCTTCAGTTCAATGCCTGTTACTGTTTTCTGTCCTCTCGGACAGGTCGCTCACTCAAAGATGACAGGTCCTGAATCCTGAAATTCAAAAACCTGACTTACTTTAGTGTGAGACTCTCGATACTTATGCCGGCTTCAGACTCATCATCTGAAACCCGCCTTGCCATCGAGCGCCCACACTTATCGGCTGTTAGTTTTTAAAGATCGTTCACGTCGCAAACCGGCACTACCACCACCGACTCACTCCGCGTCTGCCGCCATGCAGCAGAGAAACGAGATTATGAAGACTCCTTCTCGCTTCGTCAACACTATTTTTTCGCTTTCGCTTAAAACCGGTCAGACGTCGCAACCGCTGGTTTCTGCAGCGGTCCTCGTTCGCAAACGAGGAGGCGAATAGTAGGCCAATCTGCGGCACGTGACAAGGGTATGTACCAATGATTTTTTCGAGGAACTTACTTCGCCCGCTCGCCAGCCACCTCTGCCAACGGAATCGCCGCTGCCATCGCCGCATAGCCGGCATCGCTGGGATGGATATGATCGCCGCTGTCATACGAGCGCCGCAGGTGCTCCGGCGCAGCGGGATCCTGCAACGCCTCTGAAAAATCGATCACCCCGTCGAATGTGTGACTCGTCCGGATCCACTTATTCACCGCCTGCCGGATCGCCTCCCGCTGCGCCGGCAGGGAAGCCGGCGTCAGCGTCGCACCGAAAATCCTGAGTCCGCGGTGATGCGCCGCTGAAATCACGTCCCGATAACCGTTGATCAAATCGTTCGCGGTCACCACCGTGTGCGGCGCATCGCAATCCAGCCCCGCGCGTGACGGCATCGCTGCGAAATTGATATCGTTGATGCCGATCAGCAGAACGACCGTCTGCACGCCCGGCTTCTGCAGCACGTCGCGATCGAACCGGCGCACCAGTGCGTCTCCGTAGCACCGCGAGTCGCTCAGCAAGCGGTTGCCGCTGATGCCCAGATTGACGACGGCCATCGGCCGATCGCCCGAGGCCGCCAGCCGACGAGCCAACGCATCTGGCCAGCGGCGATTCTGGTTGAGGCTCGAGCGCATACCGTCGGTGATCGAATCCCCGATCGCCGCGATCGCCCCGGCGGCCGGCGCCTCTACGGCCAACCCGGTGACCCACGCGTACTGGGTGAAGCGCTCGCGAAACGCGTCTCCACCAGCATCGCCGGTGCGATCGCCGGGCGTCGACACATAATTCACCTGATTCGAAACACGGTGCCACGCGACCATCCGCTGCTCACCGCCCATATAGCTGCTGATCGCATACGGTGCGCCGCCCTTGATATCCATCCGCACAGGATCGCTGTCGATCTCAGCGCCCACCGGAACCGTGACCGACGCCCTGCCGGCGAAAGTCACGCGCACATCCGTGCCGGGTCGCGCCGCCGCGCCCGACGTCGAACGCGCAATCCGCATCCCGTCGATCACGAGCGGCGCGCGCCCATACTCATTGCTGACGTGTAGACGGGCGACCGTTCCAGACAAGGTCGGATAGACCACCTGCCGAACAGTCCGCCCCGCCACGTCCGGTGCGCGATACAGAGGCGGCAGATCCGTCTGCTGCGGAATGGGCTGCAACGCCGTCGCCCAGGAAATTACCCAGTGCGGTGGCGCATCGGCGGCAACTGCGAAATGCGCAGCAAGGGACAGCAGAACAGCACCGCACGAGGCGGTCAGACGGCGAAAAGTCATGCGATTATCGAACGGCCAAGGATGAAGCCGGTCATTGTGCCCGATCATTCACTCATGGGGTATTCGTCGCCGTGCTGCATCAGTGCTACCGTCCGTGGTAGTCCCGAGACCCGCGCGTTATCGCTATAAAGTCGCGCATCGACAGGAAGAACCCGATGAACTGGACAGTCCTCTTCGTCGCGGTGTTGGTAGGTATCGATATCGCCGCTACCTCGGTAGTGATACGCAATGCGTCCTGGACGACGTCGCAGCGTGTGCTCCAGCTGGTTTTCATCTGGCTTGTGCCGTTGGCCGGGGCCGCGGTGTGCCTGATGTTCGCGAAAATCGGCAGGCAGGCCGAGGATCCATCGTCGAACGGCGGTTGGGGCGGCACCTTTATCGTCCCTGGAGCCGATGGCCATGGCCTAGGAAGCTTCGATGCCGGGAGCCATGGTTCGCACGGACATGGCCATGGCACCGGGGGGTTTCGACGCCGGGGGCCACGGCTCGGACGGAGGCGTTGGGCACCACTAGACCTACTCATGCGTCACTTATAGACAAGCACCAAACCACCGCCGCACCGCCTCATCCGAATAGCCATCTTCGCCTCGCCACGCGGCGGCATACATCCAGTCGCTTCGGCCATGGATGGCACGATCATGGGATCGAGGCACGAGGACCTCGATGCAGGCAAGCATTTCAATGAGCATGCGACGTTCGTTCTTCGACGAGGCAATGATCGCCGCGAGATTTTTCTCGAGCGTGCCCGGATGATCGCCTGCTTCGCTGGCCGCAACGACCTCGAGAAGGTTTCTGAAAATAGCGATGTCCTGCGCGGTCGGGTTGGGAATCTCGGTACGTGCCAGTTGCAGAAGGTCGAACCACGCGTAGTCGAGCCGACCGTGACGCACGCCACCCCACTTGAGACGCTCGGAGTTAAGCACGCTAACGTCGACTTCACTGTAGCGCTCCCAACCAACGACACCATCCTTCGTATCGCGGCACACACCGCAGGTATAGCTGATGCGCGTGACTTCTCCGCCGGGCCCGTAACTACGTCCACTTTCCACCGGCGTATAACGATGCGGCGAAAGCCGTCGAGCAATGTAGTACGACGCAATGCCGGATCGCCAGTCCAGACGCCTGCTCGAAAGACTGCTGAGAAACGCGCGTGCCGCGCTCGAAGGTGCGATGCGTTCGCGTAGCGTCAGGATGTCGGCGAGGCACTCATCGTGTGAAAAGCTGACAGGATCGAACATGACGCCTCTGGCTTTCGCATACGCGAAATCGTCGGGATCCGTGTACGGTTTGTCGTTCCAGCCCGAAGCCTTCCAATAGGTCTTGAAGAGAATATCTTTTGCCTTCCTGTCGATGGCGAGTGGCATCGTCGAACTTCCTCGTGGCTGAACGAACGCATCGGGTTTGCTTCACTGTGGCGTCGACCGTGATGAGACATCGATGGGCATCGTGCCACCTTATCCGGAGCCGGGCAATTACCCTCATTCACGCTCGCTCGACCCATCGCGTGCTTCGCATTTTTATCGACTTCCTTTATGCTCGTTCATCGCCGGAGCGCATTGCTAAAGTGCCGCGACGTCCCGGCTGACAGCAGCAATCGGATCACCCAAATCCGATGAAGTCGATCACACGAAGAGGCAACAACAGTGCTTGAATTAGCGGCTCGCGACAAGGCGATGTTGAACGGCGAATCAGGAGAAGGTGCCGCACTGGCCATGCGGATCGTCGCCGCCACCGCGCATGTGATGAACGCGCAGCGACTCATCGACGTCTCCTCCGCACACATCGACGGTTGCCTGTATCACGGACCGGTCAGTCTCGACTTCGTCGAACGGTTTGTCGCGTCGGGATCGCGAGTCGCGGTCCCGACGACACTCAACGTCGGATCGCTCGATCTGATCCATCCCGAGCTCTATCGCGGCAAAGCCGATACGGCGAGCGCCGCAAAGTGTCTGATGGATGCGCATATCGAACTCGGATGCGAAGCCACGTTCACGTGCGCGCCGTATCAGTTGAAGCATCGTCCCCGCACGGGCGATCAGATTGCGTGGGCCGAGTCGAACGCGATCGTCTTCGCCAACTCGGTCCTCGGCGCGCGGACGAGTCGCTATGGCGATTTTCTGGACCTCGCGGCAGCCATCACCGGTCGCGTCCCCTACGCGGGCCTGCACGTCACAGAAAACCGCGCCGCGCGCATCGTGCTCGAAGCGCCGAACCTCGCCGGCTCATCCCGCCGCGATGCCTGTTTTGCAGCGCTCGGTTTTCTGCTCGGTCTCAAGGCTGGCGCAACGGTAGCGGCGATCACCGGACTTCCTGCCGACACCACCGAAGACGAACTTAAATCGCTGGGCGCCGCAGCGGCATCCAGCGGTTCGGTGGCGCTTTTCCACGCGGTCGGCATTACGCCCGAAGCGCACACGCTCGATGAAGCGCTACAGGGCGCCGAGCCCGAGCAGACGATCATCGTCAGCGAAGCAGACCTGGTCGCGATCCATCGGATGTGGAACAACGCGCCCGCGAACGAGCCGCTCGCTGCAGTCAGTCTCGGCACGCCGCATTTTTCCGTGGATGAATTCCGCAGGCTTGCCGAACTGCTCGATCGACACGAAGGTCCGTTGCGATGCGACTTCTACGTCAACACGAGCCGCTTCGTTCTCTGGCAAATCGAAGAAGAAGGTCTAGCTGAACAACTCAGCGCACGCGGCATTCAGATCGTGGTCGACACCTGCACGTACATCACGCCCGTGATGAAGCAGATCAGTGGACTGGTGATGACCAACTCAGGTAAGTGGGCTCACTACGCCCCCGCGAATATCGGCGTGACGGTCGCGTTCGGGAGCATGGCCGAGTGCGTGCGTTCGGCATTCGAAGGAAGAGTGCGTATCGATGAGCTGGCCAACTAGGACGATGAACATGACCTCATCCAACCTCACGTTGACCGGCGACGTACTCGTGCCCGGACGAGCCGGCGGCCTCGCAATCGTGCTTTCTCCGCTGAGTTTCTGGGGCGGCTACGACGCGGAAAACGGCTTGATCGTCGACAAGACCCACGCTTGCTACGGACAAAGCCTGAAAGATCGCGTGCTGGTGATGCCGCGAGCACGCGGCTCGAGTTCCAGCAGCAGCGTGCTGGCCGAAGCGTTGCGCAACGGTACGGGTCCGAGCGGCATCGTACTGATGGAACGCGATCTGATTCTCGCCATCGGCGTGATTGCGGCCAACGATCTCTACGCGCTCAACGTCCCGGTCGTGTCGGTCGGCGAAGAGGCGTTCGCGCAGATTGCGTCGTCGGCTGGCGTACTGGAGATCGACGCCGGCGATACCGCACGTCCCGCCAGCATCGTGGTCAAGGAAACCGGGCCCTAGTTGTAACCCAGAATAGCGATCGAAACGACATCCGCCCGTTCAGGCGTGTTGCCAGCGAGGCCGGACAGCGGCAACGTCAACAACGACACATAAGAAGAAACCAGTTCGGGTTCGACGGGACGTCGATTGCTACGACGGGCAGCGTTCGCGACGCGTTGACGCGATAGCCGCATTGATTCGGTGAGCCGCATGACAGGCATTGTCCCGATCACAGATTGATAAAGTTACGCGACGCGGCGTTCACCGCGTCACCACCGCTTCGACGACCGTCATGATCTGCTCGGCGGCCGTCTTCACATGATGCTCGAGCAGCTTCGCACCGAGCTTCGCGTCGCGCTTCCTGCACGCGTCGACCAGCGCCATGTGCTCGGCGTGAGACTGCTCGCGGATCGGCACCTGCACGACCTGAAAGCGGAAATAGCGATCGCTGCGATCGTGCAGCACCCGCAGCATCTGCAGCGTGATGTCGCGCTGTGCGGGCAGATAGAGCGTCTCGTGAAGACGCCAGTTCAACTGCCCCCAGACTCCGGAATCCGACTTGTCCATTTCCTTGATCAAGCGCTCCGCCTTGCCCATCTCGGCATCGGTGATACGGGGGATCGCTTCGGAGAAAATCCAGGGTTCCAGTCGCAACCGGATGTCGAACGTTTCCTTGATCTCGTCGATCGACAGCTTCGCAACGTAAGCGCCCTTGTGCGGGACGTTCGTCAGCAGCCCTTCTGCGGTCAGTCGCGTGATGGCCTCGCGGATCGGCACCCGGCTCACGCCCAGCTCGTCGGCGAGCGCTTCCTGACGCAACGCTTCGCCGGGCGCCAGTTCGCCGCTCAGGATGCGTTGCCGAACGGCGGTGGTCACCAGTTCGACCGTCGTCGGCCGAACGATCTTTCGCGTGCTTTCGTCCGCGACGATCTGGCTCGTCGTGGAGGCTGCCTTGCTACGAGGTCGTGTGGCTACCGGGGACATGTCTATACATTCGAGGATTCCAGATACAGCGGAATGCTATCACGCCGCCGGAGCATCTCGGATCCAAAATCCAAAGCAACTTCGTCTTCACAGCGACGCCGACCGCCGCACCCACTTGCCGTTCTTCATGACGGCCGCGATACGCTCGCCCTGTCCGCCGAGAACGCCGATGTCCTTCAACGGATCGCCGTCGACCACCAGCAGATCCGCGTAGGCTCCCGCCGATACAACACCGAGACGCCCCAGCTGACCGACGATCTCCGCACCCACCGCCGTCGCCTGGCAGATGGTCTCGAACGCGCCGAGAATGCCGGCGCGGATCGTCAGCTCGTCGCTCTGGTACTGATGCATGTCGCCGAGCAGGTCGGTGCCGAGGCCCATCTTCACGCCGTTGCGCTTGAGCAGTTCGAGCGCTTTCAAACCCTGAATGCGCACTTTCTCGTTCTTCGCGAGCGTGCTCTCCAGCACGCCGGCCTTCGCGCCGACCTTGCTCATCGCGTCGTAGGTGACGAGCGTCGGCACCGCAAACGCGCCGAACTCGGCCATCACAGCTGCGGCTTCGTCATCGATCAGATTGCCGTGCTCGATCGTCCGCACGCCGAGTTTCACCACGCGCGCAATCGCCTTGCTCGTGTACGCGTGCGCCATCACGTAGGTCTGGTGCGATGCCGCTTCCTCGACGACAGCCATCACTTCATCGACAGAGAACTGCAGGTTGCCGATCGGATCGGTCGGCGATGCAACGCCACCCGACGCCATGATCTTGATGTGATGTGCGCCCCCGCGCATCTCTTCGCGAACCGCCTTGCGCACTTCATCGACCCCATCGACGATCCGTCCGATCGCGCCGAGATTGCGATGACAGCCGCACGGATCCGGGTCCGAGTTATCGAACCGTTCACGGAAGTCGCCGTGGCCGCCCGTCTGCGACAAGGCCTTGCCGGCGACGAACAGTCGCGGGCCGGCAATCACGTCCTCTTCGATTGCACGCGACAACGCGTAGTCGGCGCCACCGGCATCGCGCACAGTCGTGAAGCCTCGGTTGAGCATGCCGGCCAGGATAGGCACGGCTCGCAGCACTGCAAACGTATTCGGCAAGCGACCGTTGGTGCCCAGATGCGCGACCGACGCAATGACGTGCACGTGGCAATCGATCATGCCCGGCATCACCGTCTTGCCTTCGACGTCGACGACCTCAGCACCTTCGATCGACACCGGCTCGTGCGTCACGTCCTTGATGACGTCTCCGTCCACGACGACCGAGTAGCGAGCGGTGTCGCTTTCGTGATTCACGTCCAGGACGCGCGCATTTTTCAGGATCAACATATTCGATTCCCCAGCATGTTTTTGCAGCGGCCACCAGACCGCGCAGGATCATTTCAGCAGGAAGCCTTTGGCCAGCGGATCGCGATCGTCGACGAAGATCGTGTTGTGTCCCGTCACGCGCGCCCACCCTTCGATGCTCGGGACGATCGCGTCGAGTTCGCCGACCTTCGTCGCTTGCTCAGGCACACCGTTGAAAAGCGTTCCGATAATGCTTTCGTGCACGAAGCGCTCGCGGATCTTCAGCCGGTCCTTCGCGACCAGCTGCGCCATGCGTGCGGACGTCCCCGTCCCGCACGGCGAGCGATCGATCGCCTTGTCGCCGTAGAACACCGCGTTGCGCGCGCTCGCGCCTTGGACGGTCGGCTCGCCCGTCCACATCACGTGACTCAGTCCGCGAATCTCCGACTTCTCCGGATGAACGAACGCGTACTTCTCGTTGGCCTTCTGCCGCAGCACCGGACTGAGGCGCTGAATGTCCGAAGGCTTCAACGTATGCAGGCCGCCATAGTTCTGTTGCGGTTCGACGATCGCGTAGAAGTTGCCGCCGTACGCGACGTCGAAGCGCACCTCGCCGAGCCCGTCGATGTCGACGGAGAGATCAGTCGAGTGGAGGAAAGACGGCACGTTCACGAGCTTTACGGAGTCGACGTTATCGCCATCCATCCTGTAGGTCGCGACGACCAGACCCGCCGGTGTATCGAGACGCAGCACACCCGGTTCACGTGGGCGCACCAGCCCGTGCTCGATTGCCGTGGTCACCGTGCCGATCGTGCCGTGACCACACATCGGCAGACAGCCGCTGACCTCGATAAAGAGAATCGCGACGTCGCAATCCGCGCGGGTCGGCGGATACAGAATGCTGCCCGACATGACTTCGTGACCACGCGGCTCGAACATCAGCGACGTGCGGATCCAGTCGAACTCGCGCTCGAAATGCGCGCGCCGCTCGATCATGTTCGCGCCTTCGAGTTTCGGCGCACCTCCTGCAACGACCCTGACGGGATTGCCGCACGTGTGTCCGTCGATACAGAAGAATGTCGATTTCATAGCCGTATTCCGATGCGGGGCGCTGCCTTGTTTCAACACGCCGCCCCGCTCAATCCATCTTAGTTCGCAAGCGCACGCACATTGTCGAGCGTCTTCCGCACGATTGCCACGACCCGCTCGCGCTCTGCGCCTTCGAGCTTCAGACGCGGCGCCTTCACGTTTTCCGAATAGCCCGCCGTGATGTTCTCGGCCAGCTTGATGTACTGGACGAGCTTGACGTGCGTGTCCAGATGGAAAAGCTCGATGAGCGCACGATACAGCGTGCGAGCCCGTTCGAAATCGCCCTCGATCGCGAGATCCAGCAGTTCGACCGATTCGCGCGGAACCGCGTTGGCCATCCCCGACACCCAGCACTTCACACCAAGCGCCGCCGACTCCAGCACCAGATCGTCGACGCCGCAGACCACCGCAAGCCGGTCGCCGAAACGGCTGATCAGATCGGTTACGCGCGTCGTGTCATACGACTCCTCCTTCAGCGCCTCGATGGTCGGCATCTCGAGCAGTTTCGCGACGACGTCCGGCGTCAGATCCACGCCGTAGCCACGCGGGTTGTTGTAGAGCAGGATCGCGAGACCGGAAGCCTGCGCGACGGTCTTGTAGAACGTGATCGTCTCGTGCGCGTCGGACTTGTACGTCAGCGCCGGGAACACCATCAGGCCCTGCACGCCGAGTGCTTCCGCATCCTTCGCGTACTGGATCGCGCTGGCCGTATTGGTTTCGGCGAGTCCGGCGATCACCGGCACGCGACCGTTCACCGTCTCGACTGCCAGCTTGATCACCGTGCGCTTTTCTTCGGCCGTGAGCTGCGCGCTCTCGCCGACCATGCCCATCATGACCACGCCGCCGACACCGTTCGCGATGAGGCGGTTCAACCCGGCCTTGATCGCCTCGTGATCGAGCGAACCGTCGTCCTTCAGCTTCGTCGTCACAGCGGGGAAAACACCTTTCCAGTTCACTTGCATGGCTACACCTTTTCAAAAGAGACAAATAGAAGCGGGGCGTTGCGCGAGTCGATCGGCATCGCACGGGCCCCGTTAATTCCGGAAGCGGTTAATCGAATAGGGTTCAAGGCCGATTCCGGGCGTTCGGTTCGCAAGCAGATCGGCGACGAGCGCGCCTGTCGTCGCCGACTGCGTCAATCCAAGGTGACCGTGTCCGAATGCGTAAATGACAGACGACGCACGCGGCGAGCGGCCGATCACGGGTAGCGAATCCGGCGTGGCGGGCCGATGCCCCATCCACTTCACTGCGCCGGTATCGTCGATGCCCGGCAGAAAGCGTTTGCCCAACGCCAGCAGCGCATCGCTGCGCTGGTAGTTCGGCGGCGCCTTCAGTCCGGCGAACTCGGCCGCACCGCCGATGCGCACGCCGATATCGAGCGGCGTCGCGACAAACTTGCGCTCGGCAAAAATCACTTCACGCGACAGACCGATGCCGTGCGCCGGCAGCGTCGTGTTGTAACCGCGCTCGCTGTCGAGCAGCACGCGATCGCCGATCGACTCCGCCAGCGCAGCGGACCACGCGCCCGTCGCGACAACGACGTGACGGCCCGTCACGCGTTCGCCGGTCGCGGTGACGGCGGCCGGTATCGATGCATCGCTCACATCGAGCGACGTCACCGCACTTTCGACCAACGTTGCACCGAGTTGCCGCACGCGCTCGCGCAACTGCGTCACGAGACGCTTCGGGTCGCCGATATGCGACCAGTCGTCGAGAAACACGCCATGACGAAAAACCGGCGCGAGCGACGGCTCGCAGACGCGAATTTCGTCCGCGGACATCGCACGCCAGCGCACGCCGAGTTCGCGCTTGAATGCCCATTCGTGTTGATCGGCTGCAAACGCTTCGTCGGTCTCGTAGACCGTCAGCGCGCCACGGCGATAAAAGCATTCCATCGCGCCGATGTCGGTGAACATCGGAATGAGATCGTCATAGACGCGATTGTTCAGCTTCGCCAGTGCCAGCGAGATTTCACGGAAGCGCTCCTTGTTCGATGCGCGCCGAAACGCGAGGAACCACGGCAACGCGGAGGGGAAATGTTTCCAGTCGAGCGACAGCGGACCGAGCGGATCGAACAGCCACTTCAGCACCTGTATCGACAGACCGTTCACGGCAATCGGCGTGCTCTCGGTAACGGCAATACCGCCCGCGTTGCCATGCGACGTCCGGTCGCCGTCGAAGTCGCGATCGACGAGCGTGACCGTCGCGCCGTCGCGCAGCGCGGACCACGCACACGCGAGACCGACTATTCCGCTACCGATCACCACGACGTCGGGGGTTGCCTGAGAAGTTCGAGCTTGCTGGATCATTTCAGTGAATCGAGGTATTGCACAACCGTCTGGGCCTCCATGGCCCCTGCAGCACCAGGCTGCGACTGCGATAACGTTTTAAAGAAAGCGAGGCGCGATCTTCTGCCGCCCCGCCACAAGCGCTACACCTGTTCCATGAATTCCGGATCGTCGAGACCGCGCAGCCTGTGAACCTGGTCTTCGAGCGGTGAAACGGCCAGCTGCGCGAACACGAGCGCCACGGCAAGATCGGCATCGTCATACAGGCCCGCCTCGCCGAGCAGGTTCATCGTACCCAGCGTGACACCGTTCTTGCGCACAGGAATGTTCAGCACGCTTTCGCATCCGATCGACCACAGCACCCGATACTCCGAGAACACCGCCTGAATGTCTTCGCGCGTCGAGCCGATGAATATCTCGCCGTGCCGAAGCACCTGATCCGACCAGCGGCTTTGCGTCACCCGCTTGAGACCGCCGATTGGATTGATGTCGAGTCGATTGCTATGCAAACGTCCGAGCCGGCTCGACGCTTCGTCATAAGCCAGCACCGTGAAGAGCTTCTGTCCGAAGGCTTCGGTAAGGCCACGCTCGAACTCGTTCCACACGAGATCGGCGTGGCCGGCCGGCTGCTGTTCCTGCTGCATCCGTGCAATGCGTTCGATCGCATGGAAAGCGGATGCGTGGTTGGTACCGGTCACGAACACCCCTTATTTCGCGGTTCGAAATGCGGCGCCCTGCGCATCGGAACGCGCGAGGCCGTATTCGGTTTCGGAAATTTCCTCGAGCGTTTTGCCGCTCGTCGATACGCCGAGGATGATCACGGCGAGCGCACCGATCAGCAGAATGATGGTCGTCATCCCGAACACGCCGGCGAAGCCCCACAGCGGATAGATATAGCCGACCAGCATCGGCGAGCAGATCGCCCCGATGCGGCCGAATGCGGAGGCCGTGCCCATCCCGGTTGCGCGCAGATGAGTCGGAAATACCTCGGGCGTGTACGCATATTCGCCCGCGTTCACGCCGTTCATCGCGAAGGACATGAAGACCGACGCGAGCACGATCGACGTGTCGCTGCCCGCATTGGCCAGCCAGAGCCCGGCGATACACGCCATCGCCATGTACGCGACGATCGTCGCCTTGCGCCCGAGCTTTTCGCAGAAATACGCCGACGAGTAGTAGCCCGGAATCTGCGCGAGGTAGATCACGATCGAGATCGAAAAGCTCTTCGTGATCGTCATCCCGTGCTGAACGAGCAGGCCCGGAATCCACACGAAGAACGCGTACGAGCAGAACGTCACCGACAGCCACAGGCACCAGGTCATCAGCGTCGTTCTGGCGAGCGGTGGTTTCCACAGCAGCTTCAGGTTGCCGAAGAAGGAACCCGCTTGATCCAGATCCGCGATGCTGCCCGCGACGGGCACCACCGGCGGCAACGTCACGCCCGAGCGTTCGACCTGCCGCTCGATGTCCGACACCACCGCTTCGGCCTCGGCATGACGCCCGCGAATCTCGAGCCAGCGCGGCGACTCGTGCAGCGAACGCCGCCACCACAGCAGCACGACGACAGGAAGCGACACGATCACGAGCGCGATGCGCCAGCCTTCGGGATTCAGCGGAATCACGAAGTAACCGATCAACGCGGCGGCCACGAAGCCGAACGAGAAGAAGCCGGCCAACGCAGCGGTAAATGCGCCCCGATAACGGTTGCTGACGAACTCGACGAGGAACGGCGCGATGATCGCCCCTTCAGCGCCCATACCGATGCCGGCCACCGCCCGCAGCAGCGCAAAGGTATGCCAGTCGTTCACGAACGCGTTGGCGAACGTCAGCACGCAGAAAAACGTCAGCGCCCACATCATCACGACGCGACGCCCGAAGCGATCCCCGAGCAGGCCGGCAAACAGCGCGCCGACCAGAAAGCCAACATACGTGCTGCTGCCGAGCAGACCCGTTTCGAAACTCGTCAGATGCCAGCGCGTGCGAACGACGGGCAGGATGAACGCGATGATGGCTGCGTCGATCGCTTCGAACATGAAGCCCAGACCGCCCATCAACAGCAGCTTGAAGTGAAACCGGCTGAACGGCAGGCGTTCGAGCCGGGCGGCAATCGGAGACATGGCGTTGCTCCCGAAAATGAGGATCGACCGGTGAGGTACATTGCCGGTCGAGTTCGATAACAATATCCTGGATCCAAAATCCGAAGTCAAGGGCGGGTAAACCTAGCGTTAGCCTTATCAGCTCACAGCGCAAGCGAAGACCTTAGGGGAAAGAAAACCTGGAAACAGCGGCGAACGGCGACCTGACTGCTCGCCGACGATGGAGCGATAAAGGACAGTGTGGCGACGGCCTGCTTGCCGGTCGAGTCGAGGAAGAAGTTTGGCGACGTACGAGCGTGTCGACGCCGGTGCACCGTGAGTTCCCGCCGAAGACGACGCCACGCCCCGACGCTTTGTGAGCCCGTCCCCTCACACGAGACTGCCCACAAAGCAACCATCCCTATCAGTTAAGACGTTTCAACTCACCATCGTCCGCATACCAGTCGACAGTTTTGCCGCTCGTATTGATAGTCACCGCGCGCGGTTCGCTGAACTGATCGAACGATTCGACGCCCGTCTCGCGCCCCACGCCGCTGTTCTTGAAACCACCCCAGGGCGACGCCGGGTCGAGCCGGTGGTGATCGTTGACCCAGACCATGCCGAACTCGAGCTTGCTCGCGACGCGATGCGCGCGCGCGACGTCCTGCGTCCACACGGAAGCTGCGAGGCCGAACTGCGTATCGTTGGCGATGCGAATGGCGTCCGCTTCGTCGTCGAAGGGCATGACGACTGTGACCGGTCCGAACACTTCGTCCTGACCGATTTCCGAACGCGGATCAACGTCATACATTACGGTCGGCTCGATGAAAAATCCCTGCTTCAGATGCGACGGCACGCCGCCACCCGTCAGCACTTTTGCGCCCGCCGCCTTCGCACGCTCGAGCATCGCGAGAATGCGCTGACGTGAGCGGTCCGAAATCACCGGGCCGAGTTGGGTCTTCGCATCTTCAGGGTCGCCCACGCGAATGCCCATCGCCTTCACACGGAAGCGCTCGAGAAACTCCGCATAGATCGACTTCTGCACCAGAATCCGCGCGCCGCACACGCAGGTCTGCCCCGCACCGATGAAGGCCGCGAACGCCGCACCGTTGACTGCACGCTCCATGTCGAAATCGTCGAACAGCATGACCGCGCCCTTGCCGCCGAGCTCGAGCGTCGTCAACGCAAAGGTGCGCGCCGCTGCTTCGCCGATCGAGCGCCCGACGTCCGTGCCGCCCGTGAACACCACCTTGCGGATCAGCGGATGCTGCGCGAGCGCCGCGCCTGCTTCGCGCCCTTCCCCGTTCACGACGTTCACGACGCCCTTCGGCACACCCGCTTCATCGAGCAGACGCACCAGACGCACGGTGGTCAGCGGAGTCTGTTCGGATGCCTTGATCACGACGCTGTTGCCCGTCGCCAGCGCCGGCGCAAGACTCTTCGACAGGATCATCAGCGGATGATTGAACGACGTCATCAACGCGACCACACCGAGCGGCACGCGCTGCGTGTAGCACAGGTACGGTCCCTCGATCGGAATCACGTCGCTTCGGCGTGTCAGCGCGAGCGCCGCGAAATAGCGGTAGAACTGCGGCAGACGCGAAATCTGTGCGCGTGTCTCGGAGATCGGCCGGCCGTTGTTCAGCGTTTCGAGTTTATAAAACTGTTCGAGGTCCGCTTCGAACAGATCGGCGAAACGGTTCAGCACGCGTGCGCGCTGATGGATCGGCATGTCGCGCCACGCGCCGCTTTCGAACGCACGCTGACCCGCGCGCACCGCGCGGTCCACATCCTGTGCCGATGCGGCCGCGAGCGCGCCGATTACCTCGCCTGTCGCCGGATTGACGATATCCATCCGGCGGCCGTTGTCGGAGTCCGTCCATGCGCCGTCGATAAAAAGTTGTGCATCGAGATGCGACTGGTTCACTGTGTCCATAGCGTTCGATTCCATGTAGCTCACTTGAGATCACTTGAAGGGCGATGCATGCGCGTCGGGGCGCATCGCATCGTTGGCTTGCGGGTCGGCCGGCTGCAGGTCTTCGAGGCGCTGTCCGGTCGGCTCGACGCCGAGCCACGCAACCACGACGATCTGAATGACGAGCAGTCCGATCATCAGCGCCAGCACGCCGACGACGCCGTACTGCGAATACAGTGCGACGACGATAAACGGGGTGATGATGGTCGCGCCGCGACCCAGCGCATTGCAGATGCCGGATGCGCGCAGCCGGACTTCGGTCGGATAGAGTTCGGGCACGTAGATCGCGAACAGCAACGCGACCAGCACGTAGATCGGGATGATCAGCAACAGGCCGACAAGCGGCAGCAGCACCGGATCCGAAACGAACGGATAGATCGCGCCGAACACGATCGCGGCAAACGACGCACCGATGATGGTTGGCTTGCGGCCCCACGAGTCCGCCGTCAACGCGCCGATTGCGGACCCGATTGGCGCACCGAGCGACATGACGAGCGCGAAGCCGAACGACTTCGCGATGCTGAAGCCCTGATGCACGAAAAAGGTCGGCAGCCAGGTGACGAAGCCGTACAGCAGCGTATTGATGACAACAAGTGTCACGCAACCGACGATCAACCGTTGCAGCATCGTCCCGCTGAACAGCGAACCGAACGACAGCGGCGCTGCAGCAGGGTTGGGCTTCGCGACGACAGGTGGCGGCAACGGCTCGCCGCCGCGCGCTTCGGTTACTTCGCTTTCGATGCGATACAGGATCGCTTCCGCTTCGTCGCGACGGCCCACCGAATCAAGCCAGCGCGGCGACTCGGGCAGCGACTTGCGCGCATACCAGACACCCATCGCACCGATGCCGCCCAGGACGAACATCGCACGCCAGCCGAACGCGGGTATCAGCAGCAGGCCGATCAACCCCGCGACCGGCAATCCGGACACGACGAAAACGGCCATCAATCCCTGCAGCTTGCCGCGCTTTTGCGGTGGAACGAATTCGGTCAGCGTCGAATAGCCGACGACATTTTCCGCGCCTAATCCGAGGCCCATCATGAAGCGGCACGCGATCAGCACGCTCATGTTCGGCGCGAGCGCCGCACCGAGCGACGCGATGCCGAACACCGCGAGATTCGCCTGATAGGTGAAACGGCGGCCGAATCGATCGCCGAGAAAACCTGTGCCAATCGAACCGAGCATCATGCCCAGAAAGGTGAGCGAGACGAACAGCGCGTTCTGCCCGAGTGTCGAGAAGCCGGTCTTGAGCGTTGCACCGAGTACGGTCGACGCAACGTAGATGTCGAAACCGTCGAAGAACATCCCGATGCCGATCAGCCACATGATGCGCCGATGAAATCCCGACATCGGTAAGCGGTCTAGCCGTGGTCCTGCGTTAGCGTTCATGTCTGTCTCCTGTCGACCAGAGTCGGCTTGTCGGGCGGAGTAAGCGCATTAGCGCCCGCTCTGCTACGCGGCTGGACTCCGGTCCCATGCACGGTGATGGTTGGCAGCGTGCTGCGCAAACGCGAGTCTTCTAGGAACTCGTTCGCGCGCGGCACGTGTGATTGCGATGGATGAACTTGCGGTCAGCGCCCCTGCATCAGTCGCAGACTCGTGACGGTCAGCATGTCGGTCGCACTGCGGAAGTTCTGTTCGATCGGGCTTTCTTCTGCAGCCTGAAAGAACGCCTTGCACTGACGCGCGCCTTCGTCGTCGAGCGCGAGAATGCGATCGGTAAGCGCATCGGCGTCGCCGCGCAGCGCGGCAGGCTCGCAGACCTGCGTGATCAGCCCCGCCTGCAACGCGGAGGCGGGCGTCAGCGTGTCGCCGAACAGCACCATCGGAAACAGTGCCTTCGGCAGCGCGTAGCGGCCCACATAGGCCATGATCGCCGCGGGCGGCAAGCCCTTGCGCATCTCGGGAAACGCCAGCGTCGCGCTCGACGACACCAGCGTGAAGTCGCACAGAATCGCGAGTCCGAAGCCGAAGCCATGCGCGTCGCCATTCACCTCGGCGATCGAAATCATCGACGTGCTGCGCACAAGGCGCTTCAGTTCGATCAACCGCGCGACTTCCGGACGGATCGTCACGGCATCGCGCCCGGCGCGCTCGCGTCCGGTACAAAACACGTTGCCACTCCCGCGGATGCGCAGCACGCGCGCGCCCGGCTCCGCGACTTCACTGCGTAACGCCGCAGTCATCGCGTCGAACATCGGACCGGAGACCTCGTTGCCGTCGTCCGGGCGATTCAATGTGAAACTCAGCACATCACCCACTCTCTCGATCAAAACCGGCTGCTCAAACGGACTGCGATCCATAACTTCTCCTGTGTCGACCGGCGTTGACGCCTCGGCGTTTGGCCCGATCCCGTCATGATGTATAATCTGTATACAGAGTATTCACGAGACCATGAGGTGTCAATGCCTTCCAGCAAAACCGCAGTGAAGACGGCTAAAACCGTGACACCGAAGCACGCGAAAAATGCGCATGCGAGCACGCGTTCACTCGACGAGATCGCCGGCAAATACCACTCGCGCATGCGCACGGTCGACGCATCCAGTGATTCATTGAGCGAAGGTGTAGTGGTGCCGGCGTTGCGCGAGGCGATCGTTGAGGGCGTGCTCGCGCCGGGCAGCCGACTTTCAGAAGTCCAGGTCGCGAAGCAGTTGAACGTCAGCCGCACGCCGATGCGCGAGGCGTTCTCGCAACTTGAACGCGAGGGACTGGTGACGGTGCTGCCGCGAGTCGGCGCGTACGTGCGCGCGGTGACGCTGCGCGACGTCGAGGAGATTTACACGGTGCGCGCGGCGCTCGAATGTCTCGCGGTACAGCTCGCGCAGGAACGCATCACGAAGCTCGGCACCGCGCAACTCGATGACGTGATCGCAGCGATGAAATCGAGTGTCGATGCGGACGACCACGCGGGCTACGTCGATGCGCTGGACCGCTTCTACGCGATCGTGATGACGATCGCCGACAACCGCACGCTGCAGGACAGTCATGCCGGCCTGATCGGACCCGTGCGTCGTCTGCGACGTATTGCGATGACGCGCGGCGGTCGGATGCAGGCGTCGTTCAGCCAGGCGGTCAAAATACGCGATGCCGTTGTGAACCACTCGTCGAACGTGCAGGATTTGATGCGGGAACAGTTGGCAGGTGCATGTCGTGCTGCGCTGGATGTGTTGAACGAGTCGAGTGATTAGTCACGAACGAGGCGCTTCCGGTGGAAGCTCATCGTCGTCCATGTTGAGCACGATCTTCCCGACCGACGAAAAAATGATGTCGGGTATGGCGCACTCAAGCTCCTCACGCTCACTCTCACTCGCGTCGAAATACGCCACGCGTTCATGGCCAATTACAACGAAGAACGGGCTTCCGTCAGGCCGATAGAACGCGAGATCTTCGGGTAGATCGAAATGGACCCAATCGAAAGGACTTTTGGAACGTCGCTTCAGCAATCCGATGCTTCCGCCGGAGGTCGTCAGGTATGTGACTGTATTGGGGTCTCCCGGTCCGACGACGCCTCCACCGGGCCAGGAAGACTGCAGTTGCTCCAGTTCAACGTAGGGTTTTGCTTCGTCGAAAAACGATAAAGCCTTGGGGGTCAGCATGTAGCGCACCATCGTCCTGGTGACGAAGCTAAATTTCGGGCACCGGGCAGCACAAAAATCAAGTATCCGCTCATACCACCGGTCCGCCTCTACGTCTGCGACCTGAAGAACCGTCCGGTTCGACATGGCGTTACCTCTATCGAAGTGGGATATGGTTGATGGGGCTGATGGGTCCAAGGTGCTACCGCCGCCATACGGATCGTCGTACCCGGGTCAACTTAGGTGAAAAGCCGCTCGACTTAAAGGGAAACCGACCCAGGCACCGATCCGGTCCCGCAAAATATTTATAAACCGACCGGTCGGTTGATTTATAATCCCCCTCACTGACCACTCCGGACGAGAGCGCTCCCCATGTACACGCAATCCCTCGACATTCCGGGCAACGTCGCCCCGCTCGACGCCGCCACCGGTTCGCCGGAGCAGGCGCAGTTCAACGCTGTCATGGCCGCGGACGGCAAGATCGAGCCGCAGGACTGGATGCCCGACGCTTACCGCAAGACGCTGGTCCGGCAGATCTCGCAGCACGCGCACTCCGAAATCGTCGGCATGCTGCCCGAAGGCAACTGGATCAGCCGCGCACCGAGCCTCAAGCGCAAGGCGATCCTGCTCGCGAAGGTGCAGGACGAAGCCGGCCACGGTCTCTATCTATATAGCGCGTGCGAAACGCTCGGGGTCTCGCGCGATCAGCTGGTCGATGCGCTGCATGCGGGCAAGGCCAAGTATTCGAGCATCTTCAATTACCCGACGCCGACGTGGGCGGACGTCGGCGTGATCGGCTGGCTCGTCGACGGCGCGGCGATCATGAACCAGATCCCGCTGTGCCGCTGCACGTACGGTCCGTACGCGCGCGCGATGATCCGCATCTGCAAGGAAGAGTCGTTCCATCAGCGCCAGGGATTCGACGCGCTGCTGTCGATGATGAAGGGCACCGCCGCGCAACGCGAACTCGTGCAGCAGGCCGTGGACCGCTGGTGGTGGCCGGTGCTGATGATGTTCGGTCCGAGCGACAAGGATTCGGTGCACAGCAGCCAGTCGGGGCAATGGGGCATCAAGCGGATCTCGAACGACGACCTGCGTCAGAAGTTCGTCGATGCGACGGTCGATCAGGCGAAAGTGCTCGGCGTCACGCTACCCGACGCCGACCTGAAGTGGAACGACGCGCGCGGCCACCACGACTACGGCACGATCGACTGGGAAGAATTCTGGCGCGTCGTCAACGGCGACGGTCCGTGCAACAAGGACCGTCTCGCCACGCGCGTGAAAGCACACAACGACGGCGCATGGGTCCGCGAAGCCGCGCTTGCGCACGCCGACAAACAACGCCAACGCGCGCAGCAGCACGCCGCCTGACGCAAGCAACACGGGATACGAGAGACGGGAGATCGACAATGAACAAGGAATGGCCGATTTGGGAAGTGTTCGTGCGCAGCAAGCAGGGCCTCGATCACAAGCATTGCGGCAGTCTGCATGCCGCCGACGCATCGATGGCGCTGCGCATGGCGCGCGACGTCTACACGCGCCGCCAGGAAGGCGTGAGCATCTGGGTCGTGCCGTCGTCGGCGATCACGGCGTCGGCACCCGACGAAAAAGCGGAGCTGTTCGAACCGGCCGGCGACAAGATCTATCGCCATCCGACGTTCTTCACGCTGCCCGACGAAGTCAACCACATGTAAGCGCGTCATGGACATCACGCCCCAACATCTTTCCTACCTGCTGCGCCTCGCCGATACCGCGCTGGTGCTCGGCCAGCGCAACGCCGAGTGGTGCGGTCACGGCCCGATCCTCGAAGAAGACATCGCGCTCGCGAACATGAGCCTCGATCTGATCGGTCAGGCGCGCCTGCTGTATTCGCACGCGGCGACGCTCGAGCAGCGGCTCACTGGCACGACGCGCACCGAGGACGACTACGCGTACTTCCGCGCCGAGCGCGAGTTCGCGAATTACACGCTCGTCGAGTTGCCGCACTACGGCCCACTGTCCGGCACCGCGCACGCGGACAAGGACTACGCGGTCACGATCGTGCGCAACTTTCTCTACTCGACGCTGATGGCGCATCTGTGGACCGCGCTTGCGTCTTCTCCGGATGAACAGCTCGCCGCGATCGCCGCGAAGTCGATCAAGGAGACCCGCTATCACGTGCACCATGCACGCGAGTGGTTGATCCGTTTCGGCGACGGCACCGACGAATCGCACCGTCGCGCGCAAGCCGCACTCGACTATCTGATCCCGTACACGCGCGAGTTCTTCAGCACGGATGCGGTCGAAGAAGCGGTCGGCGATGCGGGCATCGGTCCGCGCACCGCTACGCTCGAAGAAGCATGGTTCGACGACGTGCGCGCCGCGCTCGACGAAGCGACGCTCGCACTGCCCGAACCGGTGAAGCATGTGACGACCGGCAAGCACGGCGAGCACTCCGAGCACATGGGCTATCTGCTGGCCGAAATGCAGAGCATCGCGCGGCAGCATCCGGGCGCGACCTGGTAACCGGCGCGGAGAGCGACATGAACGCCGGCATGAACCACGCGATCGACCCCACGCTGCAACACGCGTGGTCCGTGCTCGAAGCGGTGCCCGATCCGGAAATCCCGGTGGTGTCGATCCGCGAACTCGGCATTCTGCGCGACGTGCGCCGCGCCGCCGACGGCGCGCTCGAAGTCGTCATCACGCCGACCTACTCCGGCTGCCCGGCGATGTCGCAGATCGCGGAAGACATCGGGCTCGCGCTCGATGCGGCCGCGCTCGCGCCGTACCGGATCGACACGGTACTCGCACCCGCGTGGACCACCGACTGGATCACCGCCGACGCGCGCGAGAAACTGCGCGCGTACGGAATCGCGCCGCCCACCGGCGATTGCGGCGCAGGTGCTGCTTCCACATCGGCGAACAGCCAGGTCATCCGCTTCATCCCGAAACCGCTCGCCGCCCCCGCGTGCCCGCGCTGCGGCTCCGCGCACACGGAACGTCTCGCACAGTTCGGCTCGACCGCGTGCAAGGCGCTGTATCGCTGCATCGACTGCCGCGAACCCTTCGACTATTTCAAACCGTACTGACATGGCCACACCGCAATTTCATCCGCTGCGTATCCGGGAAGTCCGCCCCGAAACCGCCGACGCGGTGTCGGTCGCCTTCGAGGTGCCCGACGCACTGCGCGATCAATATCGCTTCACCCAGGGGCAGTTCGTCACGCTGAAAACGCACATCGACGGCGAGGAGACGCGCCGCTCGTATTCGATCTGTGTCGGCGTCACCGACTACGATCGCGACGGCGAGCTGCGCATCGGCATCAAGCGCGTGCGCGGCGGCCGCTTCTCGAATTTCGCGTTCGATACGCTGCAGGCCGGCCACACAATCGACGTGATGACGCCCGACGGCCGCTTCTTCACGCATCTGAACGCAGGCGACAGCAAGCAATACGTCGCGTTCTCCGGCGGCTCCGGCATCACGCCGGTGCTCGCGATCATCAAGACGACGCTCGAAGTCGAGCCGCGCAGCACGTTCACGCTGATCTACGGCAACCGCAGCGTCGACGCGATCATGTTCGCGGAAGAACTCGAAGATCTGAAGAACCGCTTCATGAGCCGCTTCGTGCTGTATCACGTGCTGTCGGACGATCTCCAGGACGTCGATCTGTTCAACGGCGTGCTCGATCAGCAGAAATGCGCGGACTTCCTGAGTACGCTGGTGCCGGCCGGCACTGTCGACGAAGCGTTCATCTGCGGCCCCACGCCGATGATGGACGCCGCCGAAGCCGCGCTGCAAGCGGCCGGCGTCGATGCGCCGCGCGTGCACGTCGAGCGCTTCGGCACACCGCTGCCGCAGGCGGGCGCACCGGTCGTCGAGATCACCGAAGACACGCCCGCCGCCGATCTCGAAATCGTACTCGACGGCAAGCGTCGCAAGCTGCGTCTGCCGTATCAGGGCGTGAGCGTGCTCGACGTCGGGCTGCGCGCGGGCCTCGCGCTGCCGTATGCGTGCAAGGGCGGCGTCTGCTGCACCTGTCGCGCGAAGGTGCTGGAAGGCGAAGTGAAAATGGACAAGAACTACACGCTCGAGGAACACGAGATCCGTGATGGGTTCGTGCTCACGTGCCAATGCCACCCGGTCAGCGATCGTGTCGTGGTCAGCTACGACGAACGTTGACGTTTTACGGGCAGATCGAGTCCGCGCGCCTTCCTGCGTGGCCTCGATCCGCTTACACTAGGGGCCGCCCGCAGCCGGAACGTCTGTTCCGCATGCGGGCGGCCTTTTTCATGTTGACGGGGTAGGCAAGTTGTCGACGAACTGGATCCACATTACGAACGGGGACGTCGCCGCGGAATCGCTGCGCACGGCGTTGCGCGCAGCGAACTGTGACGATCGCAACGACCGCGTGCTGTCGCTGCGCGACGATCTCGCGGTCGGCGCACTGCGCGGTATCGACGAATCGCCCGACGTGCGCGCCGAATTCTGGCAGCGCGTTGCCGGCGACAGCACCCGCGATCTCACCGCCGAATTCGCGGAGCAACTGGTCGAACTCGAGCGCGTGACCGGTGCCGACTCGCACGTGGTGATCTGGCATGCGGAAAGCGCCGCCGATCAACTCACATTGCGGCGCGTCTGCTATCACCTGCGCAACAGTCCGCAACGGTTGAACGAAGTCCGTCTGTCGATCCGCGATCTCACCGATCCCGGCGCATGGGCGCACAGCCGCCCCGATCACGCGACGTCGGTCGGCATGTTCGCGCCAGATGTTTTGCAGGCGCATCTGCTCGACGCTGCGCCGATCTCGGTGCTGCGTATCAGCCGGCTGGCGCTCGAATGGCAAGAGGTCAAGCAGGCGAACGGCGAAACGCGCCGGCTGCGCGACAACACGTTCATGAGCGGCAGCTTCGGCGAGCTCGACGCGTTCCTGCTCGCGCACACCACTGACGCGTGGCGGCCGGCCGCTCGCATCGCAGCAGAACTGATCGTGGCCAACGTCGGCTTTCTGGTCAGCGACAGCATTGCGCTGTGGCGCTGTCGCGAGCTCGCGGCAAGCGGACGCGTGCAGCTGCGCGGCGACGCGTCGTCGTGGCGCACGCTCGAACTGTGTGCCGCCGACGCACCTGAACCCGCCGCGCTTTCCATCTGCCCCGACTGACCACCCTACGCAACCATGGCCCGCACCCGCGCACCCGATCACGAGACCCAGCGCGACCAGATTCTCGAACTGGCCGCCGAAAAATTCGCGCAGACGAGCTACCCGAGTACGTCGATGTCCGATCTCGCCGCGGCGAGCGGCACGTCGAAAGCACGGCTGTATCACTACTACGAGAGCAAGGAAGCGATCCTGTTCGATCTGCTGGACCGCTACACGAAGCGACTGATGCTGATCATCGCGGAAGTGGAAGGCGCGAGCCAGCGACGCAGCCTCAGCGAACGCGACACGTTCGCCGAACTGGTCCGCGCGTTCCTCGCGGAGTACGAGACATCGCATAGCCGGCACGTGGCGCTGCTGAACGACGTCAAGTATCTGGTCGACGCACAGCGCGAAGTGATCCTGAACCGGCAGCGCGACGTCGTCGCCGCGTTCGCCCGGCAACTGGCGCGCGCGTACCCCGACCGGGTCACGCGCCAGAACCAGACCGCGCTGACGATGATGGTGTTCGGGATGATCAACTGGACCTTCACCTGGCTGAAGCCGGGCGGCAAGATGGGCTACCAGGAGTTCGCCGAACAGGTGGTCGGCATGGTCGATCACGGGCTCGGATTGGCAAAATAATGCGGCAAAGCAGCATTGCCGGGTGCATCAATGTATTCGGCCACGATTTGAAGTTAGCGCAAACTCACTTCAATAAAATACAGAAATATCAATAGCCTACGGAGCAAATATAACCGGCTAGAACATACGCTCGGTTCAGATTACGGGTTTTCCCTAGGTTCACCTTGTCGCTTCGGCTACAATTGATGTCGCAGCGCATCATGCTGCATGTCAGAAAAGGAGAACCGCCGATGAACAAGCTCGCTAAACGTGCCGATGAGCCGATCGTGACATCCGATCGCCTGATGCAGGCAAGCGGACGTGCGCCTGCGCTCGTGCGGGAACTCACGTCGGCCGATCGCGACCGCCTGCTGACCCACTTTCTTTCGCTCGACGAAGACGATCGCCTGTTGCGCTTCGGCCAGATCGTGCCGAACCACGTGATCGAGAACTACGTCCGCACCATCGACTTCACGCGCGACACCGTATTCGGCGTGTTCGACAGCCAGTTGCAGCTGACGGGCGTCGGTCACCTCGCCTATCTGCCGGACGACGGCAAGAAGCGCACTGCGGAGTTCGGCGTGTCGGTGCTGGAAAGCGCGCGCGGACAAGGCGTAGGCACGAGGCTGTTCGAGCGTGCCTCCATCCGCAGCCGCAACACGCATGTGACGACGCTGTACATGCACTGCCTGTCGCGCAACTCGACGATGATGCACATCGCGAAAAAGTCCGGCATGAAGATCGAGTACGCGTACGGCGAAGCGGATGCGTACCTGACGCTGACGCCGGCGGACCAATCGAGCATCCTCGCGGAGATGCTGCAGGAACAGGCCGCGGTGTTCGACTACGCGCTGAAGCGCCAGGCCCGGCAGACGTCGAAGCTGTTCGAATCGTTCATGCCTGCGGCAACGGCGGCCTGAAGCACCGGATAGCATCACGCGGCATCGAGAAGAAGGCGGCTCCGGCCGCCTTTTTTACGTCCGCAAAGACGCTACAGAATCGGCAACGCAGTCGTTTCCTTGAACTTCTCAAGCGAGAAGCTGCTCTTCACATCGATCACGGACGGATGGTGCAGCAACTGCTCCTGCACGAACCGCGAGAAGTGCGCCATGTCCTCGACCTGCACGCGTAGCAGGTAGTCCATCTCACCAGTCATCGCGTGGCAGGCGACCACTTCCGGCCACGTCTGCACCGCCGCGCGAAACAGTTCCGAATGCGTCGCGCCGGCCCTTCCGCGCGGGCTCACTACCGGACCGCCCCGCTTCTCGAGCCGCACATTGACGTACGCGAGCAGATCCAGCCCAAGCTTCTGCGGATCCAGCAACGCGACGTAACCTCGAATCACACCAGTTTCCTCGAGCCGGCGAATCCGTCGCAGGCACGGGCTCGGCGACAGATTCACCCGCTCGGCGATCTCCTGATTCGACAGACGGCCGTTCTCCTGGAGGATCGCGAGAATCCGCCGATCGATCGCGTCCAGCTCGATGCCCGCCATTTTCTGTCTCCTGTCCGTGAAACAACGCTATGAAGTAGCGCCAGCCTATCGATCTACGATTAAGTTCGCAAGTTTCCTCCCCGGATCGGCACTTAAACTTCCGTCATTCGATCGCGCTACGCGCACCCCGCAAATACGGAAGAAGGAGACACACATGCAGGTTCCAACCTGGGACAACCCCGTCGGCACCGACGGCTTCGAGTTCATCGAGTACACCGCGCCCGATCCGAAGGCGCTCGGCAAGCTGTTCGAGCAGATGGGTTTCACCGCGATCGCGCGGCATCGTCACAAGGACGTGACGCTGTATCGGCAGGGCGAAATCAACTTCATCGTGAATGCCGAACCGGATTCGTTCGCGCAACGTTTCGCGCGACTGCACGGCCCGTCGATCTGCGCGATCGCGTTTCGCGTAGCCGACGCGGCGAAAGCCTACCGTCGCGCACTCGATCTCGGCGCATGGGGCTTCGACAACAAGACCGGCCCGATGGAACTGAACATTCCGGCAATCAAGGGCATCGGCGATTCGCTGATCTATTTCGTCGACCGCTGGCGCGGCAAGAACGGCGCGCAGCCGAACAGCATCGGCGACATCGGCATCTACGACGTCGATTTCGAACCGATCCCCGGCGCGAACCCGAATCCGGCCGGCCATGGCCTCACCTATATCGACCACCTGACGCACAACGTCCATCGCGGTCGCATGCAGGAATGGGCGGAGTTCTACGAGCGCCTCTTCAATTTCCGCGAGGTGCGCTACTTCGATATCGAAGGCAAAGTGACGGGCGTGAAGTCGAAGGCGATGACGTCGCCGTGCGGCAAGATCCGCATCCCGATCAACGAGGAAGGGTCGGAAACGGCCGGCCAGATTCAGGAATACCTCGACGCGTATCACGGCGAAGGCATCCAGCACATCGCGCTCGGCAGCAACGACATCTACCGGACCGTCGACAGCCTGCGCGAATCGAACGTCAAGCTGCTCGACACGATCGACACCTACTACGAACTCGTCGATCGACGCGTGCCGAACCACGGCGAATCGCTCGACGAACTGCGCAAACGCAAGATCCTGATCGACGGCGCACGCGAAGACCTGCTGCTGCAGATCTTCACCGAAAACCAGATCGGACCGATCTTCTTCGAGATCATCCAGCGTAAGGGCAATCAGGGATTCGGTGAAGGCAACTTCAAGGCGCTGTTCGAATCGATCGAGCTGGATCAGATCCGCCGCGGTGTTGTGAAGGACCGCGCGTAAGCGTCGCTGAAAGAACCCGGAAAAAGAATAAGGGCGAAGATCATCCGATCTTCGCCCTTATCTTTTGAGAGAGCCGAAGCGTATGGCGCTTCGGCGAAAAATGGAACGACGCGCCGCGTCAGCGGCCCGTCACTTTTTCTGGCCGTCTTTCTCGACCGACGCCGATGCAAGCGAGCGGCTCATATCGGTCTGGCACGGGGTGATGTGCGTCGTCGTGCGGGTCATCGCTTCGGCGGTGCCTTCCGCAGCGTTCGAGCGCAACGGCGCGCTGATCGCGAAGAAAGCGGCGGAGACCGTCAGGAAGGTCTGGATGTGTCTCTTGTTCATGCGTACTCCTTTGTCAGACTGCCTGTCGCCGCGGGCCTCGCAACGTGAGGCGGGGCGCGCGCAGTGGCTACAGGTGGGGTATTAGACAGACACTTCAAGTCCGGTTCCTGAAACGGGCCGGCTTTTACAGGCTGTTACAGCGCCGCACATCCGGACACATTCACGGACACACGGGCGTCATAACAGCCATGTCGGAGATGCCGCAGCGCGGCAATTTCGTCAGCGATGCGGCGGGTTTCTACCAGTGCTACCATCGCCCAAAAGCCGTCAATATGGCGACCCCGGCCCGAGCATTCACAAGATGTCGAGGCCCTGAAGTTTTGGCGATCCCAAGCTGGTTGGAGGAGTACATCAATGAATGCCCCGCTAGACGCTGGTCAGAGAGCTTCGCTCGAAGCCGCGCTATCGTCTGTCACGCTCGACGACAAATACACACTCGAACGCGGCCGCGCGTACATGAGCGGCATCCAGGCGCTGGTCCGTCTGCCGATGCTGCAGCAGGAGCGCGATAAAACGGCCGGGCTCAATACCGCCGGTTTCATTTCCGGCTATCGCGGATCGCCGCTCGGCGGTCTGGATCTCTCGCTGTGGAAAGCCAAACAGCATCTCGCCGGACACCAGGTGGTGTTCCAGCCAGGCGTCAATGAAGACCTCGCCGCCACCGCCGTGTGGGGTTCGCAGCAGGTCAATCTCTATCCCAGTGCACGCTTCGACGGCGTGTTCTCGATGTGGTACGGCAAGGGCCCAGGCGTCGACCGTTCCGGCGACGTGTTCAAGCACGGCAACTCCGCGGGCTCGTCGAAGCACGGCGGCGTATTGGTGCTGGCCGGCGACGACCACGCAGCGAAATCGTCGACCCTCGCGCACCAGTCGGAGCATCTGTTCAAGGCCTGCGGCCTGCCGGTGCTGTTCCCGTCGAACGTTCAGGAATATCTCGACTTCGGTCTGCACGGCTGGGCGATGAGTCGCTACTCCGGCCTGTGGGTCGCGATGAAGTGCGTGACCGACGTGGTCGAATCGTCAGCTTCGGTGGACATCGATCCGCACCGCACACAGATCATCCTGCCGACCGACTTCGCGATGCCCGACGGCGGTCTCAACATCCGCTGGCCGGATGCGCCGCTCGTGCAGGAAGCACGGTTGCTCGACTACAAGTGGTACGCGGCGCTCGCGTACGTTCGCGCGAACAAGCTGGATCGCGTCGAGATCGATTCGCCGCATGCGCGCTTCGGCATCATGACCGCCGGCAAGGCGTACCTCGACGTGCGTCAGGCGCTGACCGACCTCGGTCTCGACGACGAAACCTGCTCGCGGATCGGCATTCGTCTCTACAAGGTCGGCTGCGTGTGGCCGCTCGAAGCGCAAGGCGCGCAAGCCTTCGCGCGTGGCCTCGACGAAATTCTCGTGGTCGAGGAAAAGCGCCAGATTCTCGAATACGCGATCAAGGAAGAGCTGTACAACTGGCCCGACACGCAACGACCGCGCGTGTACGGCAAGTTCGACGAGAAGGACGGCGCCGGCGGCGAATGGTCGGTGCCGATGGGCAAGTGGCTGCTGCCCGCGCACTATGAACTGTCGCCGGCGATCATCGCGAAAGCGATCGCGACGCGGCTCGACAAGTTCGACCTGCCGTCCGATGTCCGCGCCCGCATCGCGACGCGCATCGCCGTGATCGAAGCGAAAGAAAAAGCGCTCGCGCGGCCGCGTGTCGAAGTCGAGCGCAAGCCGTGGTTCTGCTCCGGCTGCCCGCACAACACGTCGACGGCCGTGCCGGAAGGCTCGCGTGCGATGGCGGGCATCGGCTGCCATTACATGACCGTGTGGATGGATCGCAGCACGAGCACGTTCAGCCAGATGGGCGGCGAAGGCGTCGCGTGGACCGGTCAGGCGCCGTTCACGAACGACAAGCACGTGTTCGCGAATCTCGGCGACGGCACCTACTTCCACTCGGGCCTGCTCGCGATCCGCGCGGCGATCGCGTCGAAAGCGAACATCACCTACAAGATCCTCTACAACGACGCGGTTGCGATGACCGGTGGCCAGCCGGTCGACGGCACGCTGACGGTGCCGCAGATCACGCTGCAGCTCGCCGCCGAAGGCGCGGCGAAGATCGTCATCGTCACCGATGAGCCAGAGAAGTATCAAGGCACGACGCAGCAGCTTGCCGCAGGCGTGACGATCCATCATCGCGACCAGCTCGACGACGTGCAACGCGAACTACGCGAGATCGCCGGCACGACGATCCTGATCTACGACCAGACCTGCGCGACCGAAAAGCGTCGCCGCCGCAAACGCAACGCGTACCCCGATCCGGCGAAGCGCGTCGTGATCAACGAGGCGGTCTGCGAAGGGTGCGGCGACTGCTCGGTGCAATCGAACTGTCTGTCGGTCGAACCGCTCGAAACCGAGTACGGCACGAAGCGGCAGATCAATCAGTCCACGTGCAACAAGGACTTCTCGTGCGTGAAGGGCTTCTGCCCGAGCTTCGTGTCGGTTGAAGGCGGCCAGTTGCGCAAGCCGAAGGCCGCAGCGGGCGTCGCAGGCGACACGCTGCCGCCGGTGCCGGATCCGCAGGTGCCGTCGATCGGCCGACCGTACGGCGTGCTCGTGACGGGCGTCGGCGGTACCGGCGTCGTGACGATCGGCGCGCTGCTCGGCATGGCCGCGCACCTCGAAAGCAAGGGTGTGACGGTGCTCGACGTGACCGGCCTCGCGCAGAAAGGCGGCGCGGTGATGAGCCACGTGCAGATCGCGAACCAGCCCGCCGACATCCACGCGACCCGCATCGCGATGGGCGAAGCGAACCTCGTGATCGGCTGCGATGCGATCGTCACCGCCAGCGACGAATGCGTGTCGCGGATGCAGAACGGCCGGACCAACGTCGTGCTGAACAGCGCATCGACGCCGACCGCGGAGTTCATCAAAAACCCGAACTGGCGCTTCCCCGGTTCGAGTACCGAAGCGGACGTGCGTGCAGGCGCAGGCGACGACGGTGTCTCATCGGTCGACGCGAACCGCTTCGCGCTCGCACTACTCGGCGACGCGATCTACACGAACCCGTTCATGCTCGGCTACGCGTGGCAGCGCGGCTGGATTCCGCTGACGCACGAATCGCTGACGCGCGCGATCGAGCTGAATGCGGTGCAGGTCGAGAAGAACCTCGCTGCGTTCGAATGGGGTCGTCGCACGGCGCACGATCCGGTTGCGGTGAATCGTCTCGTGAGCACGCAAGGCCGCAGCGATACGACCGATGCCGCCGCCAGCAAGATCGTCTCGCTGCATACGCCGAAGGCGCTCGACACGCTGATCGACAAGCGCGTCCAGTACCTGACCGCGTATCAGAACGCCGCGTATGCGACGCGCTATCGCGCGCTCGTCGACGAAGTGCGTAAGGCCGAAGCGGCACTCGATGGCGCCGACAGCCAGCAACCACTCACCGAAGCGGTCGCGAAGAATCTGCACAAGCTGATGGCGTACAAGGACGAGTACGAAGTCGCGCGTCTGTATGCGGACCCGGCGTTCATCGAGAAGGTGAAGGGCAACTTCGAAGGCGACTGGAAGCTGAAGCTGTATCTCGCGCCGCCGGCATTTTCGAAGAAGGACGCGCACGGTCATCTGATCAAGAAGCAATATGGACCGTGGGTGTTCAGCGCGATGCGCGTGCTCGCGAAGCTCAAGTTCCTGCGCGGCACGGGCTTCGACGTGTTCGGCAAGACCGAAGAGCGCCGGACCGAACGCGCGTTGATCGGCGAGTATGAAGCGCTCGTGCGCGAGCTGATCGGCGGGCTGACGGTGCAGAAAAGCGCGCTCGCGGTGGAACTCGCTAGTCTGCCGGACGGCATCCGCGGTTACGGTCACGTGAAGGAAAACAACCTGAACGGCGTGCGGACGAAGTGGGCGACGCTGCTCGCGAAATGGCGTGCACCGGAGGGCAGCAGCGAGCGTCACGTCGCGTGACGGCTTAACGCTGTGGGCGGTTAAGAGCCGATAAAAAAGGCGCCACGTTTTAACGACGTGGCGCCTTTTTCTTTGCAGCGGTCCCGCTACGACACGTAGCGGAACACGCCCGACTTACTTCGCCGCCGCGCGCTGCACGCTCGCGTTAGCCGAAGCAACGGCAGTCATGTTGATGATCCGTCGCACGGTCGCGGCCGGCGTCAGGATATGCACCGGCTTTTCCGCGCCGAGCAGGAACGGACCGACCGTCACGCCGTCGCCGCCGATCATCTTCAGCAGGTTGTACGTGATGTTCGCCGCTTCGACGTTCGGCATGATCAGCAGGTTCGCTTCGCCGGTCAGCGTCGAGCCGGGGAACGCCGCCTTGCGCACGGCTTCGGACAGCGCCGCGTCGCCGTGCATTTCGCCGTCCACTTCGAGCGTCGGTGCGCGTTGCGCGATCAGCTTGCGCGCCTCGGCCATCCGCTGCGACGACGCCGACGGCATGCTGCCGAAGTTCGAATTCGACAGCAGCGCGACCTTCGGCACGATGCCGAACTTCTCGATCTCGCGCGCGGCGAGGATCGTCATGTCGGCGAGCTGTTCGGCGGTCGGCACTTCGTTCACGTACGTATCGCAGATGAACAGGTTGCGCCCCTGCAGCATCAGCAGATTCATCGCGGCGAAGTTCTGCACGTTCTCTGCCTTGCCGAGCACCTGTTCGACGAACTTCAGGTGGCTGTGATACGTGTCGATCATCCCGCAGATCATGCCGTCCGCGTCGCCGAGACGCACGAGGATCGCGCCGATCAGCGTGTTGAACTTGCGCATCGCGGCCTTCGCGACTTCGGGCGTCACGCCTTCGCGCGCACCGATCTCGTGATACGCCTGCCAGCTTTTCTGGTAGCGCGGATCGTCTTCCGGATTGACGACCTCGAAGTCCTCGCCGCACTTCAGCTTCGAGCCCATCTTCTGCAGACGCATCTCGATCACCGACGGACGGCCGACCAGAATCGGCTTCGCGATCTTCTCGAGCAGCACGAACTGAGCGGCACGCAGCACACGCTCGTCCTCGCCTTCCGCGAACACGATGCGCGCCGGCTGCGACTTCGCGGCGGCGAACACCGGGCGCATCACCATGCCCGTGCGATAGACGGTCGCGCCGAGTTCTTCGCGATACGCGTCCATGTCCTTGATCGGCCGCGTCGCAACGCCCGAGTCCATCGCGGCCTGCGCGACGGCCGGCGCGATCTTGATGATCAGGCGCGGATCGAACGGCTTCGGGATCAGGTAGTCGGGACCGAACTCGAGCGAATGACCTTCATACGCCTTCGCGACTTCATCGCCCTGATCGGTCTCTTCAGCGAGTTCCGCGATCGCGCGCACGCACGCGAGCTTCATTTCCTCGGTGATCGTCGTCGCGCCGACGTCGAGTGCACCGCGGAAGATGAACGGGAAGCACAGCACGTTGTTGACCTGGTTCGGGTAGTCCGAACGACCGGTTGCGATGATCGCGTCGGGGCGCACCTTCTTCGCCTCTTCCGGACGGATTTCCGGCTCCGGATTCGCGAGCGCGAGGATCAGCGGCTGCGTGCCCATCTCCTTGACCATCTCCGGCTTCAGCACGCCTGCGCTCGAGCAGCCGAGGAACACGTCGGCGCCGCGAATCGCATCGGCGAGCGTGCGCGCATCGGTGTTGGCCGCGTAGCGTTCCTTCGACGGATCGAGGTTGCCGCGTCCTTCATAGATCACGCCCTTCGAATCGGTGACGAGCACGTTCTGCTTCGACAGACCGAGGTTCACCAGCAGATCCAGACACGCGATCGCCGCAGCACCCGCACCGGAGCAAACCAGCTTCACTTCACCCAGCTTCTTGCCGACCACTTTCAGCCCGTTGAGAATCGCCGCCGACGCGATGATTGCGGTGCCGTGCTGATCGTCGTGGAAGACCGGAATCTTCATCCGCTCACGCAGCTTCTTCTCGATGTAGAAGCACTCGGGCGCCTTGATGTCTTCCAGGTTGATGCCGCCGAGCGTCGGTTCGAGCATCGCGATCGCGTCGACGAGTTTGTCCGGATCGGACTCGGCGAGCTCGATGTCGAACACGTCGATGCCCGCGAACTTCTTGAAGAGGCAGCCCTTGCCTTCCATCACCGGCTTCGCCGCGAGCGGCCCGATGTTGCCGAGGCCGAGCACTGCCGTGCCGTTCGTCACGACGCCGACGAGATTGCCGCGCGACGTGTACTTCTGCGCGTCGAGCGGTTCGTCGAAGATCGCCATGCACGCGGCGGCGACGCCGGGCGAATACGCGAGCGACAGATCGAGCTGGTTCGATAGCGGCTTGGTCGGCGTGACCGAGATCTTGCCGGGCTTCGGATTCTGGTGATACGCGAGGGCGCTTTGCTTCAGTTGTTCGTCCATTTTTTGACCTGCGAGACGTGAGAGACGTGAAAGACGGGACCGGCGCGCCGCGGCACATGAGCCTCGCTTGCGGGAATCGAAGGGTGATCGACTGCGGCGGTCGTTGCCTGCGCCGGTTGGGCGCGGCACCAGACCTCGGCGAAAGGCAGACGGCGCAAAGCTACGCGGGTCGGTCAGTGTACACCCCGGGCGTGTCGCGACGGGCTGAGCGTATACGGCAGGTTCGTGCAGATCGGCACTGTGCTGGCCGGGTCACTCCAGCGCGACACCGCAGCGTTCGGGGATCAGGAAAAGCGTCGCGAGGATGTCGAGCACGTAGATCGATGCGAGCATCGCAAGCGCTACGCCAAACGAGAAGCGCGCGGCCAGCGCGCCGACCGCGACCGGCCCGAAACCGCCGACCGCGCGCCCGATGTTGAACAGCACGTTCTGCGCGGTTGCACGTGCCTGCGTCGGGTAAAGCTCGGAGATCAGTGCGCCGTAGCCGCCGATCATCCCGTTGACAAACACGCCCATCACCGCGCCGCCGATCAGCAGCGCGAACGGCGTGCTCAACTGCGCGTAGACGAACACCATCGCGACCGCGCCGGCCTGATAGACGAGAAAGGTCGGCTTGCGGCCGAAGCGGTCGGCCGCGATGCCGAACAGCCAGATGCCGGCGCTCATGCCGACGACGGTGGCTGCCGTCCATAGGCCGGATTTTGTCAGCGAATAGCCAAAGGTTTTCGACAGATAGCTGGGTAGCCAGATCATCAGACCGTAGTAGCCGAAGTTCTGCACCGAGCACAGCACGACGATGCCGAGGCTTGCGCGTGTGGTGCGTGCGTCGGTGATGAGTTGCTTCAACGGCGAAGTGCCACGAGTACCGCCCGCCGTGTTCGCAACGCGTCCCGTGAACAACTCGGGCTCCTCGACGTGCCGACGCACGACGAACGACACAACCGCAGGCAGCAGCCCAATCGCGAACATCCCACGCCAGCCGATCACCGGCAACAGCAGCGGCGTCAGCAGCGCTGCGGCAAGCACGCCGAGCTGCCAGCCGAGCCCGACATACGACGACACGCGCGCCCGCTGCGCGGCCGGCCACGCTTCGGCGACAAGCGTCATCCCGATGCCGAACTCGCCGCCCAGACCGATACCTGCGATCGTCCGGTAGACCAGCAAGTCGCCATAGCCCCGCGCGAGCGCGCACAAACCAGTGAAGACCGCGAAGATCAGGATCGTCCACGTCAGCATCCGGACGCGGCCGCAGTAATCGCTCAACACGCCGAAGATCACGCCGCCCGCCACCGCACCGATCAACGTCCACGTGACGAGCGAGCCGGCTTGCGCCGACGTCAGATGCAGATCGGCGGCGATCACCGGCAGCATGAAGCCGAGAATCAGCAGATCGAAGCCGTCCATCGCGTAGCCGAGCACCGACGCGAGCAGCGCGCGCGCCGGATGACCGGGCCGCACGGTTGAGGCCGAAGCGGACGAAGCAGAGGAAGAAGGCACGACGTTCATCGAAGACAATCCTGGCGGTGCGGGGCAGCGCGGTGGCCGGCAAAGAACCGGCGTTGCCGCGAAAATCGCGTGAGTGTAAAGGCCTGCGGCGATGGTCACAAGCCGGTCAAAATCGCGGTCGCGCGGCGGTTCGGCGCATAGGCACGTGGCCCGTGAACACACCGCATGCATGCGCGGCGCCTCGTCGGCGGGACGCTAATCGGGTAAAATGTCGGCCTACGCGTGCAGCAAACCGGCCGATCCAAAGCCGGGCCACGTGTTTCGCAGCGCTTCCCGCGAGACACCGCCCCCACGACCATTTGCCGCACCACCGGGCCGCGCCGCCCGCCTCTTCCGCTTTCCGCTCAATGCCAAGGACCCGCCCATGACAGGCTTCGATCGTCAGACGATCTCCGACACCACCGCCAAAATGCTGCTCGAAGTGCAAGCCGTGCACTTCAACGCCGAAAAACCGTACATCTTCACGTCCGGCTGGGCGAGCCCGGTCTATATCGACTGCCGCAAGCTGATCTCGTACCCCCGCGTGCGTCGCGGCCTGATGGACATGGCCGAAGCGACGATCCTGCGCGACGTCGGCTACGAACAGATCGACGCGGTCGCCGGCGGCGAAACCGCAGGCATTCCGTTCGCCGCATGGCTGTCGGACCGCCTGATGGTGCCGATGCAATACGTGCGCAAGAAGCCGAAGGGCTTCGGCCGCAATGCGCAGATCGAAGGCCTGCTGACCGAAGGCCAGCGCGTGCTGCTCGTCGAGGATCTGACCACCGACAGCCGCAGCAAGATCAACTTCATCAACGCGCTGCGCACGGCCGGCGCGCAGGTGAATCACTGCTTCGTGCTGTTCCACTACAACATCTTCAAGGAAAGCGTGTCGGTCCTGAAGGACATCGACGTCGATCTGCACGCGCTCGCAACATGGTGGGACGTGCTGCGCGTCGCGAAGGCCTCGGGCTATTTCGAAACGAAGACGCTCGACGAAGTCGAGAAATTTCTGCACGCGCCGGCTGAGTGGTCGGCGGCGCATGGCGGTGCGACCGCCGCGCCGCAGTAACCTGCTTTCATCGACCTGCCCTGCTTCGATGGGCGGCAAGGTCGGTGGATGGAAGATGCGTCAGACAAAGCCGCCTTGTCGTTGCGACAGGCGGCTTTTTTATCGCGCGCCGCTGGAGTCGGCTCACATCGCCGGGACGGGTTCACCCGCGATATCGAGCACACGCGACGACAGGTTCAGCAAACCATTGCTCTGCGCGTACTGAAACAGCTCCGAATCGCGCGCGAGCCCGAGCTTGCGCATCGCCGTCTTCTTCTGCGTGCTGATGGTCTTGATGCTGCGATTGAGCTGCGCGGCAATTTCCTTGAGCGTCATGCTCGACACGAAAAGCCGCACCACTTCCAGTTCGCGCTTCGACAGCAGCGTGCCGTTCGCGTCGCCGCCCGTGCCCGCGCGCAACGCGTCGAGCGAGGTCTGCACCGACGGGCTACGGTACTCGCAGCGCCGGCTCGCATGTTGAATGGCGACGCCGATATGGCGCAGATCGTCGGATTTGCTGACGACCGCAATCGCGCCCAGGTCGCACACCTGCTTTAGCAACGCGGCGTTCTCGAGCATCGTCAGCACGACGACGGGCAGATGTGGAAAGTGTCGGCGCAGATAGCCGATCAGCGGTAGTCCGTCGCCGTACTGGCCGCCGGGCATCGCCAGATCGGTGACGAGCACGTCGCACGACGTCGCGCGCAACTGCTTCACCAGATCGGTGGATTGCAACGCGCGCCCGACGACCTCGATGTCCGGAAACGCGAGCAGCGCCTGCGCGGCTCCCAGCAAAATCACCGGATGATCGTCGGCGATCAGCACCCTCACTCGACCTTCGATCGAGTTCGCCCGTTCGGTCTCTCTCACTGCGGCTCCTCAACCTTCGCGCGATGTTCGCAGCATATCCAGGCGTGGCTTGCCGGCCAGACAGCAGCGAATCGATTTATTGGTCAGACTATAGCCGAATTCATTGTCAGACGGCCCTCGCACGGAATATTCGACGCGTCTCGCCACTAAGGCAGAAAATAGGGACAATAATCAAGGATCGCTGCTCCCTTCCGAGGAGAACCGGCACATGCGACCGCAACACCTAGCATCGACTCTCGCCATTTCGTCGGCATCGTCCCGCGCATCGACACCGTCGCTCGGTTTCCTGCTGCTCAGTCTTGGACTCGCGCTTGCGACGGTGCATGGTCCGCGAGCGCTCGCCGAAGGCGCGTTCGAACTGACCAGCGCGAACTTTCGCAACGGCGCGACGGTCGATGCAGCCCAGGTGTACAACGCGGACGACTGCAAGGGCGGCAACCGTTCGCCGCAACTCTCGTGGCGCAACGCACCGGACGGTACGCGCAGCTTCGCGGTCACGGTGTTCGACGTCGATGCGCCGGGCCGCGGCTGGTGGCACTGGGCCGTGGCCAGCATTCCGGCCACTACAACGCAACTGCCGGAAAACGCGAGCGCATCGGGCTTCCTGAAAAAACTCGGCGCCATCGAGGCGCGCAACGACTTCGACGCCGAAGGCTACGGCGGCCCCTGCCCGCCGCCGGGCAAACCGCATCGATACATCGTCACCGTGTACGCGCTCGACACCGCCGATCTGCGGCTCGCACAGGGTCGTCCGGCGCTGATGTTCGATCACGAGATTTCGACGGCGACGCTCGGCTACGCACGCATGACCGTCATGTACGGGCGCTAGGCTGCAACGAACGGGGGCTGTCGATGGCCGGCTAACGCGCCATCAACGGCCGGCATCTGCGCATATCGTCTTTTTTCCGGCACATGCCGCGCGAATCCCGCACGTCCCCGCCAAAGGGTCTTAAAATATCGTTCCGGCACGCCACGGCGTCGCCTCTAGTCAGCCAGTGAGAATCAGATGAGCACGAAAGTTTTTGTCGACGGACAGGAAGGCACCACCGGCCTGAAGATCTTCGAGTACCTGTCGGCACGCGCCGATGTGGAAGTGCTGCGCATCGACGATGCAAAGCGCAAGGATCTCGACGAACGCCGTCGTCTCATCAACGCATCGGACGTGACGTTCCTGTGCCTGCCGGATGTCGCGTCGCGCGAATCCGCATCGCTGGTCGACAACGATCACACCGTGCTGATCGACGCGAGCACCGCGTTTCGTACCCATGCCGACTGGGCCTACGGCCTGCCCGAACTGACCCGCGCGCAACGCGAGCGCATCCGCACGTCGAAGCGCATCGCGGTACCGGGCTGTCATGCATCGGCGTTCGTGCTGGCAATGCGTCCGCTTGTCGAGAGCGGTGTCGTGTCGGCGGACTTCGCCGCGCACAGCTATTCGATCACCGGCTACAGCGGCGGCGGCAAGAAGATGATCGCGGAGTACGAAGCCGGCGGTAACGCGAAGCTGAAGAGCCCGCGTCCGTATGCACTCGCACTCACGCACAAGCATCTGCCCGAGATGGCTGCGCACACCGGCCTCAAGTCGGCGCCGCTGTTCACGCCGATCGTCGGTGACTTCTACAAGGGCCTTGCCGTGACGACGTACTTCACGGCGGCGCAGCTCGCGAAGAAAGCAAAGCCGCAGGACATTCAGGCGCTGTTCGCCGAGTACTACGCCGGCGAGGCATTCGTGCACGTCGCGCCGTACGGTGCCGACGATAATCTCGACGGCGGTTTCTTCGACGTCCAGGCAACCAACGACACCAACCGCGTCGACCTGTTCGTGTTCGGCAACGACGATCACTTCGTCACCGTCGCTCGCCTCGACAACCTCGGCAAGGGCGCATCGGGCGCGGCGATCCAGTGCATGAATCTGACCATCGGCGCAGCGGAAGACAGCGGCTTGAAACGCTGACATCGCGAGGCCGGGCGCGACCCGGTCATCCTCTGTGCGAACCCAGGCCGGCCTTCAAACGCCGGCTTTCTTTTTGCCCGTTTTTTGCCCCCGCATTTAGCATCAGTGTAATTACACAGAATTAGAATTAACCGGCCAATTGATAAAACCCAAATAGCGGCTAATTGCTCGCGTGATTTGGCGCCGGTAATTCATTCCCTTCTCTTATTCGGCTCGCATCGTTTTTTCCGCCCTGGGGAAATCACGGATTCTTCGACGAACGACCGTTCGCAGAAGATAGAGCCATTTTGCCGCCACCGTTGTCTGCAAAGCGCGTGCGGGCAAACAACGCTGCTGCCTCCGCATCGAAAAATCGTTTTTTGTTTAAAAGGCTCGTGACCGTCGCCGTAGTGGGAGTTTGGCGAAATTCGCGTTGTTTGAATCGGACTTTTTAGACGGTTCTATCAATTGACAGCCCATTTAAGCGAAGCGAAATTACATCGCACAATTACATGAAGGGAGACAGTGGTATGTCGTACGCCATTTCCAGAGGCGTGGCTCTAGCCATTGCTGCAGCGCCTCTGCTGATTGCCTGCAGCGGTAGCGGCAACACAGGCAGTCCAGGTCCGATCAATCCATCGCAATGTTCCGGCGCGAGTTGCGGCACTCAAGGTGCTCCAGCCCAGGGCGCAGGTGCGGCGTCGCTGTGTCCTGCGAATGCCGACATCGTGAAGAGCACGTATCTCGGTGGCGCGGGCAGTGGCGAAGTCGTCTCGCTGAACATCGATGCGGTGGCGATGACGTACACACTGAAATGGCTCGAGTCTCCGATCCCGCTGCATACCGGCCAGGTGACGCCGTCGCGCGCGGGCGTGCAAATCGCCGGCGCCGTTGTGCACCCGCCGGCGGGCACACTGCCGACGGCCGAACAGACGCGCTGCGCGTTCGTGCTGACACCGGGCAGCGGCACCGCTGCTGTCGACGGCAGCACGTACACCACCGCCACTTCGTTTAACCAGGCCAATCCGCCGATGATCCTCATCGGGCTCGGTGTAGCCGGTGGCGGCATTCCGGGTGCGACAGTGGAGTTCGACGGCCTGACGATTCCGATCGTTGGCAGCGGCGTCGGCGCAGTGAAGAACCGGCACTTCGACTTCTATCCGTTCCTCGGCTTCGCGAGCACGACTACCGACATCTCGAAGCTGCCGGGCACCTACAACGGGCTGCTCTATCACCTCGTGCCGTCGGGCAACTACCAGACGGTCGCGACCGACACGAACGAAACGTTCGATGCCAACGGCAACTGCACGTCGACGAGCACGGTGCCGAGCGGCGGTTCTGCAGGACCCGGCGGCTGTCTGACCACAGGCGCTGCGTGGACGGTCAACAGTAGCGGCTACTTCGATAGCCAGCAGGCACCGCAGATCCTGCCGCAATTCTCGAAGCCGATCGTCGGCCCGAGCGGCAAGTCCGGCACTGCACACATGGTGCTGGGTCAGGTAAACGGCGCAACGGTGCCGCTGGTGGTCCGCACGGGCTTCATCAACCTCGGCACGGCACCGTTCTATCTCGACGCAAAGATCGACGACGAATCCGGCATCGCGCTGCTCGCGAAAAACACCGCGATTTCCTCGGGCGGATTCGACGGTGGTTACGTCGGCGCCGATTCGAACTTCAAGTACACGGCAACGTTGATCCAGGGCGCAACGGGCTCGTTCATCAACCCGAACACGTCGCAGGTCGAAGAACCGCCGTTCTCGCTGAACTACGGTCTGTCGTCGCCGGGCTTGATCGGCGTCACCGACAGCAACGGCAAGACCGGCTTCGCGATCGCCTCAGGCGGCCTGTACGCGATCGCGATCCAGGGACAACAGAACGGCGGCATTACCTCGACGTCGGCGAATTCGGACACGCCGAACACACCGTACTTCGGCGTCGGAGCGCAAATTAGCAAGTAAGCCCGCGACACGGGGCGTGAGCGGCAGAGAAATTATTAAAGCAAGAAGCGGCCGGACAGGGAGCTGGCCGCCCACAACGAAAACATAGGATAGGAGGCGCAGTATGAAATGGAAGATCCTCTCGGCGCTCGCTGTTGCGACGCCGCTTCTCGGGGCGTGCACAGGCGGCGGGAACGATACTCCCGCGCCACCCGAAGCGCGGCTGTGTCCTGCCTCGCTCGACTACGGCACGGTATTCACTGGCGGCGGGGGTGACGGCGAACTGGTGAAACTGCAAATGGACACGACGAAGATGACCTGGCAGGTCACCTACGTCGAGTCGCCGATTCCGGCGGCCGTCGGCACCGTTGCACCGACCCGCGCGGGTCAATCGGCGAGCGGCACGATCACGCAGGAAACCGCGCTGCCGACGCAGAAGCTGAACCAGTGCGCGTTCCGCCTGAACGGTGCGAGTCTCGATCCGACTCGTATCGCGCGCATCTTCGTCGGCGAAGGCGTCGCGGGCGGCACGATCCCGGGCGCGGAAATTTCGTTCGGCGGGATTCTCGGCACGGGCGCGGTGCCCGACACGAAGTTCCCGTACTACCCGTTCATCGGCTTCTCGACGATTGAAACGAATCTCGCTAACGTCGCCGGTACGTACAACCAGCTCGGCTATCACCAGGTGCCGTCGCAAAGCTTCGGGCCGGTGGCCGTCGATTCGACGATCGTCATCAACGCGGACGGCACGTGGACCGAGCACGACAACAGCGGCGTCAACGCAGGTGTCACGCAGCAGCCGGGCTCGAACTGGGCGCAGTCGCCTGACGGCAGCGGCGCGTTCGTCACCAACGGCTTCCTCGGCCAGGCCAAACCGACGCTCGCAGTGACCCCTCAAGCGAAGGGCTACATGATCGTCGGCAAGCTGCGCAACCAGAACGTCCCGATCCTGATCCGCACCGGCGCAGCCAGTTCGTCGGCGACGAACGGCGGCCCCTACGCCGACGACGAATCGGGCATCTCGATCCTCTCGCCGCAGACGACCATCGCGAGCGGATCGCAGAACGGCGAGTACATCGGCGTGGATAGCCAGTTCGACTATCGCACGACGGCGATCGCCGGCACCCAGGCCACGTTGCTCGATCCGTTCCAGCCGTCGCAGGCATCGCTCGCGACCGCGCTGAACTTCGACTTCACGCAGACGGTTCCGGGTGTCGTCACGACGACGCAGGTCAACGCGAGCACGGGCACCACCCCGACCGGGAAGTTCATCTTCACGGGCGGCGTGTTCGGCTACCTCGACCTGACGAGTACGACGGCTCCGTACTTCACGATCGGCGCCTTCGTGCAGTAACGGGTGCGGCATACACGCCCGCCCCCCTGCTCGCCGCGCTCGATGCGGTGAGCAGGGCTCGAAGGGAGACGAAGTGCCAGGAGAGGATCGACGCTGGGGCAGGCGCTGAGACGCTGATCGGGATCGATGCCGGGTGCTGGGACAAGCGCTGAAACACCAAGAGAGGATCGATGCGGAGAAAGGCGCCGAAGCGCTGACTCGGGTCGACAAATAAGAGGAACAAAATGAAAAGAATCATCGTTGCAGCGCTGGCCGCCTGTCTGTCGGTGAGCGCCTATGCACAGCACGCCGGAGATAACGTCGTCGCACTGGGCTGGTTCCATGTGATGCCGCAGGACTCGAGTACGCCGCTCACCACCTACGTCGCGCCGACGCCGATCAACACGCCGCTGCGGCTGCCGAATTCGTTCACGTCGGCCGGCACGAAGCTGTCGACCAACAACGCCGAGACTGTCGGCCTGGTGATCAGCCACTTCCTGACCGATCACATCGCGGTCACGTCGGTGGCCGGTGTGCCGCCGACGTTCAAGATCTACGGCAGCGGCACGATCAGACCGCCGGGACCGGCCGGCGCGCTCGGCATCCAGAATCTCAGCGATCCGTCCGCGAATCCGATCGTGAAGAACGTTCGCCAGTGGAGCCCGGCGTTGATCTTCCAGTATTACTTCGCAGCACCGGACGCGAAGTTCCGGCCATACCTCGGTATCGGCGTGTCGTACAACTGGTTCTCCGACATCCAGCTGAACGACAACTTCGTCCGCTCGACACAGAACAATCTGGGCGCGATTCTCGCGGCCGGTGCGGGCAAGCCGGGGCAGACAACGGTGGAAGCGAAGGCGTCGTCGTCGTGGCAGCCGGTGTTCAACGCGGGCCTCGCCTACAACATCACCCAGCATTGGGGCGTCACGGCATCGGTGACGTATATCCCGTTGAAGACGACGTCGTCGGTGATCATCAAGGCCGCCGACGGCACGCAGCTCGGCGTGAGTAAAGCGGAGCTAAAGGCGGATCCGGTCATCACGTACCTCGCGGTAACGTACAAGTTCTGAGGGTCGAGCGTTCGCGATTCGCGGACGACGGGGCGGGCGCATGCGGTGTCGTGCGCTCGCCCCGTGTGCATTTGACAAAGAATCGGGGCAAATCGGGGCAAAAAAAAGCCCGCCTAGGTTGGCGGGCTGAATCCATATCAGTGGAGACATGGAGGAGACAATTCCAACTATAGCAAAGCACTTGATGCGATGCAACATTTCCTTCTGAGCAGATGCTCTAAACCGGCTCCAAAGCTACTACAGCAGCCAATATATGGGATTGTGCGGCGCACCTGAACCCTTTGCTCAGTGGCGCACCAGCGCCATCACCGCACCGAAACCCACGAACACGCCGCCCGTCAGCCGGTTAAACGCGCGCGCGACATTGCTGCTCTTCAAATGCGCACCGATGCGCGACCCGAACCCCGCATACACGCAGTACCAGCTGACCTCGATCACCGCCAGCGTCACGACCAGCACGCCGAATTGCGGCAGCGTCGGCTTCGATGCATCGATGAACTGCGGCAGCAGCGCGGCCGCGAACAGGATCGCCTTGGGGTTGCTGCCGGACACCAGAAAGCCGTTGCGGAACAGCGCACCGCGCGAGCGGATCTGACCGGCCGGCTGGGCATCCGGTCGCGAAACGGGCGAAACGGTTTCAACCGGCCGAGCCATCACCGGCGAACGCCACGTCTTGACACCCAGATAAACCAGATACGCGGCACCGATGATCCGCAGCGTGTTGAACATCGCGGGCCACGTCTGCAGAAACACGCCAAGCCCCGCCACCGACACCGCCAGCATCAGCACGAGCGCCGACAGGCTGCCGGCCATCGTCGGGGCCGAACGGCGCAAGCCGTGACGGGCGCCGTTCGTCATCATCAGCAGCATGTTGGGACCGGGAATCGCGCAGACGACGAACACCGTCGCGACGAACAACCACCACGTATGCAGACTCATGACCGGATCTCGCGAAAAAGGGAACGGCGATTATGCCCGCTCGACGCGCTCAGCGCCCGGCCCGACGGCTCGCCACTTTCCCGAGCACCGCGAAGTCCTTGTCGCCGTCGCCATGCGCAATCGCTTCGAGCAGGCTGTCGCGCACCGCGCTCCCGACCGGCAGCGGCGTCGACACGAGGTCGCCGGCCGCCAACGCGAGGCGGACGTCCTTCAACCCGAGACGCGCCTTGAAGAGCGCCGGCTCGTAGCGCTGTTCCGCGATCATCTTGCCGTAGCCCTGATAGACCGGGCCGGGGAACACGCTGCTCGTGATCACGTCGAGAAAATCCTGCATCGCGACGCCATGGCCCCCCAGCAGTGCCGACGCCTCGCCGAGCGTTTCGATCGCCGAGGCGATCATGAAATTGGCCGCGAGCTTCGTCACGTTCGCCTGCTGCGCGAGCGAGCCGATGCGCCACGTCTTCTGGCCGATCGCGTCGAAGACCGGTTGCACGCGATCGATCGCCTCGGCCGGGCCGGCTGCGATGATCGTCAGCTTTGCGGCTGCGGCGACGTCCGGGCGGCCCATCACGGGCGCGGCGACGTAATGTAGCCCACGGGCCGCGTGCGCATGCGCGAGTTCTTCGGCAAGCGTGACCGAGATCGTCGCCATGTTCACGTGAATCAGTCCGCGCGCGGCGCCTTCGAGCAGCGAGGCGTCGATGACCTCGCGCAGTGCGGTGTCGTCGGCGAGCATCGAGAACACGGCATCGCCGGCGAATGCCTCGGCCGGCGTCGCGACGATCTGCGCGCCTGCCTGCGCGAGCGGCTGCGCGCGCTCCGGCGAGCGGTTCCAGACCCGCACGCGATGCCCCGCCTTCAGCATGTTCGCCACCATCGCGGCGCCCATCCCACCGAGACCGATAAAACCGATGTCCATCTGTCACTCCACGTCTTCGAAAAGTGGAAGTAAAGCACAGCTGCGTGACGACTGCAGTGCGTACCGGCGGCGCACCGGCTGCCGCGGTGCGATACTGACGCGATGGTCACCGCGACATTCCGCTTCTATGAGGAGCTGAACGACTTCCTCGCGCGGCCGCTGCGCCGGCGTGCGTTCAGCTGTGTCTGCGCGCGCGACGCGACCGCGAAGCACATGATCGAAGCGCTCGGCGTACCGCATACCGAAGTGGAACTGATCGTCGTGAACAGTGAATCGGTCGGTTTCGACTACGCGTTGCGGGACGGCGATCGCGTGGCGGTGTATCCGAAGTTCGAGGCGCTCGACATCCGTCCGCTGCTACGCGTACGTGACCAGCCGCTGCGCGTGACCCGCTTCATCGCCGACGCGCATCTCGGCGGGCTCGCGCAACTGCTGCGGCTCGCCGGCTTCGATACGCTGTACGACAACCACTATCCGGACGCCGACATCGAAGCGCTGGCCGCACGCGAACAGCGCATCGTGCTGACCCGCGACCGCGAGTTGCTGAAACGCCGGACGATCACCCACGGCTGCTACGTCCGACAATTAAAACCGGAGGCGCAGCTGCGGGAGATATTCACGCGACTCGATCTGGCAGGCAGCGCGCAGCCGTTCCGGCTCTGCCTGACGTGCAATGCGCCGCTGCGCCGGATTCCGAAGGATGAAGTCGGCGACCGCGCTCCCGACGGTGTACTCGCGCGGCACACGCAGTTCGTCACCTGCGACGTATGCGGTCGCGTGTTCTGGGAGGGCACGCACTGGAAACACATGCGCGAACTCGTCGACAGCGTGACCGGTCCGACTGGCTAGCGCACCCGGACCTCAGGCGTACCCGCCCGCGATGCGTACAATGCGGGGCTTACTCTTTTCCGTTTTCCGCGAAGGCACCCCTATGGCGATGAAAAAAACCGACCTTGAGAAAAACAAGGCATTGAAGCTCAACAACGCGCTGAAGAAGGCCGCACCCGACCGCTTCGGCAAGGGTGCCGCGCAGCAGCCGCTCGATCGCCGCGAACAGCGCAAGCTCGACCAGGCACAGGGGCTCGTCCCGTTCGCGTGCAAGCTGGAAGCGGACCTCGTCGCCCAGTTGAAGACGCGCGCCGCCGATCACCCCGGCGGTCTGAACGGCCTGCTCGACGAACTGCTGAAGCGCGGCCTCGCCGCCGATGCGTCGTAGCGCGAAGCATTCTCCGGCACGCGTTGCGCGATGCCCGGCCGTAAACGGTCATGCCCGCATGAACCACGCAGTCGACGGACAAACGTGGCGGGCAAGCCACCCGTAAGAAAAAAGTCCGTCCTGCGAAGCATTTCTCGTTGACTCGTCCTTTGACGAGTGCCTAAAATCCAGCTGTTTTCACGAAAGGGGCGAACGCCTTGGACAGTAGCAGTAGTCGATCTTCGACACGTTTCTCTGCCTGACAGGCAGGACGCTCCGCGCTAAGCCTCTTCTCCAGCCGCCGTCTTGCCCATTGGGCAAACGGTGCGCGCCGCAGTTACTCGCAGCAGTATCCGCAGTACTTCTCCGTGCACATCCGCTGACCGTTGTCGTCACGGCATGCGTTCGTTCGCGTTCGCCTGCACGACGGCCGGTCTAACGCTTCGGGCCTGGCCCGTCGCGTTGCGCCATCGCGCCTGTCGTCCGCGTCCATGCGGCGAAGGCGTGCGAATCAACGCATCTGCGCAATACGAGCAATACGCGCAAAGGAGGCCGCCATGCCGGACAGTGACTCTAGTCCCTGTACTTCCGTCCGCCGCACGCATTCGCGGCCTGTGCCCGGCACTCATGCCGCGCGCTGCGCCGCCTGACTGATCGCCCGTCGCATTCTTCCGGTCGCCGCTGCACGTCGATGTCTTCGATGTGCCGGCCAACGAGCTGCGCAGGCCATCCGTGCGCCGCTCAACGTTTTACCGGAGGAATTGCCATGCACTTCGCTCTCCTCGTTTCGCAACTGCCGCACATCGACGAAGCACGCGCCCACTACGACGAACTGCTGTCGCTCGAACCGCGTCGTCATGCAGCACCTTTGCGTGACGCTGTCGCCCCCGTATCGATGCTCGCGGCGCTTCGCAACACCCTCGGCGCCGCGCTGCACGCGTGGCAGCGCCATCACTGAAAAAAACACGCGGCCCACGGGCCGCGACACCACACTCAAGCTTCGGAGAACGACATCATGTCCACGCCAACAACCCAGGTTTCACCACCACGCAGTGCTGTGCTCGACGAAGCGCATCTCGGCGACATCAAGGGCGCCTTCGGCACCATCTCGCGTCACGACACCGCGCCGCGCAACAACTGGTTCGCGCGTTTGCGCACGCTGCTCGCGATCCTCGGCCCCGGCCTGATCGTGATGGTCGGCGATAACGACGCCGGCGCGTTCGGCACCTATACGCAGGCCGGCCAGAACTACGGCACGACGCTGCTGTGGACACTCCTTCTGCTGATCCCCGTGCTGTTCGTGAATCAGGAGATGGTGCTGCGGCTCGGCGCCGTGACCGGCGTCGGTCACGCACGATTGATCTTCGAGCGCTTCGGCAAGTTCTGGGGGGCATTCAGCGTGATCGATCTGTTCATCCTGAACGCGCTCACGCTCGTCACCGAGTTCATCGGCATCACGTTCGCGCTCGGTTTTCTGGGCGTGCCGAAAGTGCCCGGCGTGCTGCTCGCCGCCGTGCTGACAGCTGCTGCGGTCAGCACCGGCAACTTCCGACGATTCGAGCGCTTCGCGCTCGCGTTGTGCGTGCTGAGCCTGCTACTCGTGCCGGTGCTGGTATCGATCCATCCGCCGATCGGGCAGATGACCCGCGACTTCTTCATCCCGAGCTGGCCCGCGCACTCGAAGCTCTCCGACGTGATGCTGCTCGTGATCGGTATCGTCGGTACAACGGTCGCGCCGTGGCAGCTGTTTTTCCAGCAGAGCTACATCGTCGACAAGCGCATCACGCCGCGCTTCATGAAGTACGAAAAAGCGGACCTGTGGATCGGCATCGCGTTCGTGATGATCGGCGCGATCGCGATGATCTCGTTCTGCGCGGCACTGTTCGAAGGCCGTCCGGAGTTCGGTAACTTCACCGACGCAGGCGCGGTAATCTCGGGCCTCGACAAGTACGTCGGCAAATGGCCGGCGGTGATCTTCGCGGTGGCGTTGCTCGACGCGTGCATCATCGGCGCGGCGGCCGTGTCGCTGTCGACCGCTTACGCGATCGGCGACGTGTTCCGCATTCGCCACTCGCTGCATCGCGGCGTGTCCGACGCGAAGGGCTTCTACTTCGTCTACTTCGGGATCATCGCGTTCGCGGCTGCGCTCGTGCTGATTCCGGGCAGCCCGCTCGGCCTGCTGACCGAAGCGGTGCAGACGCTCGCCGGGGTGCTGCTGCCGAGCGCGACCGTGTTTCTGCTGCTGTTGTGCAACGATCGCGCAGTGCTCGGCCCGTGGGTCAACTCGACGCAGCTGAACATCTTCACCGGCGCGGTGATCTGGGTGCTGGTGATGCTGTCGATCGTGCTGACCGCGTCGGTGATGTATCCGGACATCAGCGGCGAAACGATTCTCGCGGTGCTCGGAGGCGGCACGGCGCTCGCGCTGGCCGCCGCGGCTGTCGCGATCCCGTTGCGCAAGCGTGGCATTCACGCATGGGCGGACGCGCTGGCGGCGTCGCTGGAGAAAGGCACGCGCGACACGTGGCGGATGCCGCCGCTCGACGAACTGCCTGCCCCCAACCTCACGCTGAGCAAGCGGATATGGATGGGCGTGCTGCGCGGGTATCTGGTGATCGCGGTCGTGCTGGTGCTGGTGAAGGTGATCGAGATGGCGTTGCACTGACGGCGTCGTGCTCCCCGGTTTCCGCAGGGGAGCGCCGAAACACAAGGCCCCGAACTCCGGCGCCACAAACAGAAAAGCCAGGGCATCCGCCCTGGCTTTTCTTTTGTACCGCTACCGCACCGCGCCGGCCCTACCCGGTACGCCCGAGGGGCACCGGCAAGGCGACGCGTTGCCGGCTTACTGCGCTGCGCCCTTGTCGGCCGTACCGGCAGCCGATGCAGCATCCTGAACCTTGGCGCGCTTGCCGTGGTGCTTCAGTTGCTTGTGATGCTTCTTCGGCGTGCTGGCAGCAGCGGCCGGAGCGGCTGCATCCGATGCTTGCGCGAAAGCCTGAACGGATACCAGCGCAAAAGCAACGGTTGCGAGCGAGGCGATGATCTTCTTCATATGTTTATCCCCAAACCTGAACGGCACTTCGAATTAAATGGAAAAAGCAGAGCGGCGAAACGGGCGCAGCAGCACGGCTGCTGACCGATTCCCCGCCGGGGAGTATCACGCAGCGTAGGCGGTTTGTCATCTGATATGCGCCGGGATGTATTTTCCGGGAGACACGTTGTCTTTCGACAACCTTTCCGCCCACGGACGCTCGGTGCCGGGCCGCGCAAAGTCCCGTTTCATCTGCTCGAGGATGCCCATTCCGCCGGACGTCCGGACGCATTCGTTCAGGTAGTCGGTGAACGGCAGCGGGTCGAAGCCGATCTCCTCGCGCAAACGCCGGTTGTCGAACACGTAGTCGAGCTGCGCGAACGCCGCATAGACGCCCAGCACGCGTTCGAACAGACGCGCATGACCGGCGGCGTCCCCGCCGAGCGCTTCGCGCGCGACCGCGCGCAGGTCGCGCGGCGAGCACATCGAATAGCGGCGGCCCGACGTGTCGGCGGCTTCGTCCATCGCGTTGAGGATCTGCGTGAGCGTCGGCGAGTCGCGGCCGGCCGATACGTGATACGTGTCGTACGCGAGCGTCGGCTTCACGGTGAGCAGCGTCAGCGCGCGGGCGCAATCGTCGACCGACACCATGTCGATACGATTCGCTGCACGCGCCGCGAAGCGCCGCGACGCATGCACGACGCGAAACACCCAGAAGATCCGCGCCGACGGTAGCGTGCCGAGCACCGTATGCCCGACCACCGCCGACGGCCGCACGACCACCAGCGGCAGTCGCGGCAACTCCGCGCGTAGCCGTCGTTCGGCGTCGCGCTGGCTGCGTGTGTGCGGCATCAGATCGCCGGTGTCGCCGTGACCGAACACCGTTTCCTGCACGAGCGCGCCGCAGCGCGTCCCGCAGGCCATCGCTGTGCTGACGTGCACGAAGCGCTGCAGCACCTTGCTGCCGGCAAAGCGCGACGCGAAGCGCAGCGTGTCGCGCACATTCGATTCGAGTAGCCGCGGATGCGTCGAAAACGACGCCAGCGCAGCGCAATTGATCACGTGCGATGCCGCCGCGAGCCGCGCTTCATCAGCACGCGAAAATTCGCTGCCGAGTTCGCCGACGATTACGTTAGCCGCGCTCAGACGCTCCGCGCGATATTGCGGCAAACCGCTACGTATCGCGGACGCGCGCAACCGTGCAAGCGCATGCGCAACACTCGCGCCGCGCACGACACAGACGAGCCGGTCGAGCAGACCGGCATTGACCAGCGTCGCGAGCACACTGCCGCCGATAAAACCGGTCGCGCCGGTCAACACCAGCGCATCGACGCCCGGCGCATGGGTGCGCGCCGAACAGATCAGACTGTCCTGCCAAGCCGTGGACAGCGGGGTTTGCCAGGCAAACATCGCATACTCCGTGTGACGCGGCGGTCGATGCGCGGCCGCCGCTTAATATCGATAGGTCAGCGCCGTCATGCCGAACCAGTTGTTCTTCGTCTGCACGATCGGGCTGTTGCTCGACGACCCGACGAGGCGCGTGAGGCCGCCCGTCGTGGTCACCGACCAGCGCGGCGTGAACACATGGGTCCACGCGGTGGAAACCGTCGCCTTGTCGAAGCCGCCCTTGGTCGAATACGCCGAGAAGCGGCTGCTCGCCGCCTGCGCATCGGTGACGCCGAAGAAGGTCTGCGTGTAGCGACCGCTGCCTGCGTGCAGGCTGCCGGTCACGCCGATCTGATCGGCTGCGGTCTGCAGGATCGGCACCGTCAGGTCGACGTGGCCGCTGATGCCGCGCGTCGTGTGCGTGACCGGCTGATCGAGCGTCACGCTGACCGTCGAATCGCCGAACACGTGCGCGCCGGCCTGCACCGAAATCAGCAGCGAGCCGGGGATGTTGCCCATCCCCTTCAGGTAGTCGGAGCCGGCGCGGTCGAAGCGGTTTTCGTCGGCGCGGCCGTCGTCGTAGCTGAGCGCCGCCGACACGAACATCCCGTTCGCAAACGTCTTCTTGTACCCCGCACCGTCGAGCATGCCGATGAAAAAACCGTTGTCGAACTGCGCCGAAAACGCCGGGCCGATGATCGGCCGATAGTCGCGGCTGCCTTCGTAACGCGACGTCACGCCGCCGGCCAGCGAAAACAGATAGGTGTTTTCCGCGTGCGCCACCGGGACGCAGGCGAGGCCCAGCAGCGGAGCACAGCAGTGAAGGAGGCGTTTGCGCACGGTCAGGTCTTTTCGGGAGGGGATGCCGCAGTCTAGGGATAACCCCCGTGTGCGTCTGTCTCGAAATTCCTGGAATTTGTGCTGAATTGTGTGGAAGTGTTCGAGAGTGTCTACACGCCCCCTCGCGCGAGGCCGCACGGATAGAATCGGCGCCTCAGCGGGAGAAAGACGATGGACGGGACACCGCTCAAGTACACGGTATTGCTGATCGAGGACGACGATCGACTCGCACAACTGATCGCCGAATACCTCGGCGGCTACGAATTCGCGGTGACGATCGTGCGACGTGGCGACCTCGCCGTCGCGGCCGTGCACGAACACCGGCCGGCGCTCGTGATCCTCGATCTGATGCTGCCGAACATGGACGGCATGGAAGTGTGCCGCCGCATCCGTGGGTTTTCGGGCGTGCCGGTGCTGATCCTCACCGCGCGCGTCGACGTGTTCGACCAGATCGCCGGCCTCGAGACCGGTGCCGACGACTACGTGATCAAGCCCATCGAACCGCGCGTGCTGGTCGCACGTGCGCGGGCGCTGCTGCGACGCGCGCCGCGCGAGAACGTCCCTGCGCCCGTCGAGGGCGAGACGCTCGTGTACGGCGAGCTGCAGATCTCGCCGCCGAATCGCACGGTCACGTGGCGTGGCCAGGTCGTCGAGCTGAAGACCGCCGAATACAACCTGCTGCTGATTCTCGCGCGCGCCGCCGGCAAGGTGCTGAGTCGCGACGACATCCTGAAGCAGTTGCGCGGCATCGAGTTCGACGGCATCGACCGCACGGTCGACTCGGGCATCTCGCGACTACGCCGCCGTTTCGAGGACGCATCGCCGGAGCCGCACAAGATCAAGACGATCTGGGGCCGCGGCTATCTGTTCAGTCCGTCCGCGTGGGAGGAATGACGTGCTCCGCTCGCTGATCCGGTTGTACCTCGTCGTCGTGCTGTGCGGCGGCCTCGCGATAGCGTTCGTCAACTACTCGTTCGTGCGGCTGTTTCACGAGCGCGTGACCGAGAACACCCGCGATGCCGTCAAGGCGTACGCATTCGTGCTGACCGATTACCTCGCGCGTCATCCCGGCGCACAACGCGCCGACGCGCTCGCCGAGCTGCGCAGGCACGGCAGCGAGGGCTTCAGCCTGCTGACGATGGCCGACGTGATCCCGCTGCTCGACGACACGCAACTGCGCGATCTGCGCGACGGCAAGCTCGTGCTGAGTCTCGACGCGCGCGACTACTATCTGCCGCTGCCCGACGGCACGATCGTCCACGCGCATCCCGACGAACCGACCAACCTCGACATCCAGGTGCTGGCCTACGGCGTGATCGCACTCGCGACGCTGCTCGCGGTGCTGCTGTGGATCCACTACCACTGGCGCGATCTGCGCAAGCTGCAGATGGCCGCGCGCGCGTTCGGCGTGGGCAACCTCACGACGCGCGCGCAGCTGTCGAAGAAGTCGAACATCTACGAGCTGTCGCAGCAGTTCAACGACATGGCGCGGCAGATCGAAGCGTCGATCCTGCAGCAGCGCGACATGATGCACGGCATCTCGCACGAACTGAAAACGCCGCTCGCGCGGCTCGAGTTCGGGCTCGCGTTGCTGCAATCGCCGGAATCGGTCGAACGTCAGCGTGAGCGGCAACGGGCGCTGCGCGCGGACGTTCGCGAACTCGACGAGCTCGTGACCGAACTGCTGACGCTGAGCAGTCTCGAACAGGGTGCGCGGCAAGTCGCGCCGATGCAGGTGTCGATCGGCGAGCTGCTCGACAGCGTCGCGGCCAGCATTGCGCACGACGTCGCCGTGCGGACGCTGACGCTGTCCGTCACGACCGCGGGCGCGCCGGCGCAGCATGTCTGTGATCCGAAGCTCGTCGCGCGCGCGTTGCTGAATCTGATCCGTAACAGCGCGCGCTACGCGCGTCACGCGATCTCGCTGCGCGCCACGGTCGGTGCGGGCGGCGCGCTGGTGCTGACGGTCGAGGACGACGGCCCCGGCATTCCGGTCGAGGACCGCGCGCGCGTGTTCGAGCCGTTTCACCGGCTCGATTCGAGCCGCGACCGCCACACCGGCGGCTTCGGCCTGGGCCTCGCGATCGTGCGTCGGGTCGCGCTCGTGCACGGCGGCGACGTGCATCTCGACAACGGCACATGGGGCGGCGCGCGCTTCGTGATGATCCTGCCGCCGTTGCCGCTACCGGACGCCATGCGGGCCGCGTGATATGGTCGAGGCCCGCTCCTCGCTTCCCGCCACCCGCTTTTGAAAACCGCCGCCCGTAAACACCTCCGCGCCAATCTGCTGATGCTCGTCGCAGCGATGATCTGGGGCTCCGCCTTTGTCGCGCAACGGGTCAGTCTCGATGCGATCGGACCGTTCCTGTTCACCGGGCTGCGCTTCCTGCTGGGTGCGGGTGTCGTGCTGCTGTTCGTTGCGTGCACGCGGTTGCGACGCGCTCGCGTGAACCTCACCGTGCCCGCACGCGACACCGCGGCGCTGTTACGCGCGGGCGGCGCACTCGGGCTGCTGCTCGCGTTCGCGATCTCGATGCAGCAGATCGGTCTGCAGTACACGAAGGTCGCGAACGCCGGCTTCATCAGTTCGCTGTACGTGGTGATCGTGCCGCTGATCGGTGCGCTGCTCGGTCACCGGACAGGACTCGGCACCGCGCTCGGCGCACTCTTCGCGGCGGTCGGCATGTATTTTCTGAGCGTCAACGAGCACTTCTCGATCCTCTACGGCGACTGGTACCAGCTCGCCGGCGCGATCGTGATTTCGATGCAGGTGATGCTGGTGGGTCGATTCGCGCGACGGCACGATCCGCTGTCGCTGGCGCTGGTGCAGTTCGTCACGTGCGGGGTGATCTGTCTCGCGATCGCCGTCGCGTGCGAACCGCTGCGGCTCGGCGACATCGTTCGCGCGGCGCCGAGCATCCTGTACGGCGGAGCGCTATCGGTCGGCATCGCGTACACGATCCAGGTGGTCGCGCAGAAAGACGCGGCGCCCGCGCACGCGGCGGTGATCTTCAGCATGGAAGGTGTGTTCGCCGCGCTCGCCGGATGGCTCGTGCTCGGCGAGACGCTGTCGGCGCGCGCGTTTGTCGGCTGCGCGTTGATGCTGGTGGGGCTGATCGTGTGTCAAGTGTTGCCGCAGCCGACCGCGCGACGCAGCACGGCGTCCGCGAGCTAACGCGCGGGCACGCGCTTATTCTTCACGACGATATCGCCTGCTACAACGCTACAGCTCATCGAGCGCGAGCGCTTCTTCGGTGTGCCACAGTTTGTCGGGCGTCGGCGGAAACACGCACCAGCAGCCGTCGTCGTGACGGAAGAAGAACAGTGAACGCGGCGCGCCGGCTGTGCTGCCGTCGACCTCGACGCACACGTATCGTCGATGGTCCCAGCGCGTGCGGCTGAATTCGGTCACGTGAACCGGAAGAGATTGCGGCGGCGCGAGCCACTTCTCGACGAGAAACCGCAGCGAGTATTCATTGGAGGTTTTCACGGCGTGTCCCCCCGACGAGCAGCTTGTCCGGCGCGGCATCCTGCTCCTGCGCGACGTCCAGCCCTTCCTCGCATTCCTTGTCGTTCAGTGCGCGGTCGAGCTCCCTGCTCGCGGCCGCCGCACGCAACGCCGTGCAATTGGCAGCATAGCGAATGTCCGAAAGCAAACGGACCAGCTGCCGTGGCGTTCTTCTTTTCATCACACACCCCCTGCACTGCACAATAAACTTGAGAAAGCGCTTTAACTTTAGGCGTTAGCGCGCCGCTCCGTTTATTTTTTGACGAAATAGCAACAGCTCTTTTCAACATGTGTGGTGGTCTAGGTCACACAGGTCGCTATCAGGATGCGCGTACGGGATTGCATCGTATGTGCGATACCCGGCGAATCGCAGAAAGCGAACACAGTGCCGGTTGTTCACGTCTGGCCGAGCATGACGACCGCTGCACCGTTGAATTTATATTCGGCCAAAAAGCAGACGAAATAAATGAGGGTATTCAACATCCAGGGTATTCGACGAGAGTCGATGCGACGACTGCGACACGCGAATGCTCGGCTCGATTCGCTCGTTCGCCGCATGCGGAAAACGCCCTGAATACAGGGCTCCGCACGATCTTTGCACGTGACGATGCGGCGCCGCCCTTTCCGATCCGGAAAGGGTCCTTGAGAAACCGTCGATTATCACGGCCTCCAGAATCTTCCACTATGACCGTCAGAATCAAAGAACGGAGATGCGGAGATGAAGGGTCCTCTGGACGGTGTGCGGGTACTCGAGATGGGTCAGCTGATTGCTGGGCCCTTCGCCGGCAAGATGCTCGCCGAATTCGGCGCCGACGTCATCAAGATCGAGCCGCCCGGAACCGGCGATCCGCTGCGTAAATGGCGGTTGCTGCACGACGGCACGTCGGTCTGGTGGGCCGCTCAATCGCGCAACAAGAAGTCGGTGACGCTCGATCTGCGCTCGCCTGAAGGTCAGGACGTCGCGCGCAAACTGATCGCGGAGTCCGACGTGCTGATCGAGAACTTCCGCCCCGGCACGCTCGAAGGATGGGGGCTCGGCTGGGACGCGCTGCAAGAAATCAACCCCGGACTCGTGATGCTGCGCGTGTCCGGCTACGGCCAGACCGGGCCGTATCGCGATCGCCCGGGCTTCGGCGTCGTCGCCGAAGCGATGGGCGGCCTGCGGCATCTGAGCGGCGAACCTGGGCGCACGCCGGTTCGTGTCGGTATCTCGATCGGGGATTCGCTGTCCGCGCTGCACGGGATCATCGGCATCCTGCTCGCGCTGCGGCATCGCGATCAGCACGGCGGACGCGGCCAGGTCGTCGACGTCGCTCTGTACGAGTCGGTCTTCAACATGATGGAAAGCCTGCTGCCCGAATACTCGGTGTTCGGCGCAGTCCGCGAGGCTGCCGGCAGCGCGCTGCCGGGCATCGCACCGAGCAACGCGTATCGCTGCAGCGACGGCAAATACGCGCTGATCGCCGGCAACGGCGACAGCATCTTCCGTCGACTGATGGAGCTGATCGGCCGCCCCGATCTCGGCGACGACCCCGCGCTCGCGCAGAACGACGGACGCGTGAAGCAGGTCGGTCGGATCGACGTCGCGATCGAAGCGTGGACCGCCGAGCGTTCGCTCGACGACGTGCTCGCCGCGCTCACCGACGCACGCATCCCCGCAGGCAAGATCTACGACGTAGCCGACATCGCCGCCGATCCGCACTACCGCGCGCGCGACATGATCGTCGATACGCAGTTGCCCGACGGCACGCCGGTCCAGGTGCCCGGCATCGTGCCGAAGCTGGGCGCGACGCCCGGCGTGATTTCGCAGCCTGCGCCGACGCTCGGCCAGCACACCGACGAGGTGCTGGACACGCTCGGCATCGATCCCGCCACGCGCGACGCCTGGCGCGCGCGCGGCATCATCTGAAGGAGCCGCCGACATGCCGTCGAACGGAAAGAGACTCTACATCCAGGAAGTCGCCACGCGCGACGGATTCCAGAACGAAGCGCAATTCGTCGATACCGACGCGAAGATCGCGTTGATCGACCAGTTGAGCGTGTGCGGCTACGCAAAGATCGAAGTCACGTCGTTCACGTCGCCGAAAGCGATCCCCGCGCTGCGCGACGCGGAAGCGGTCATGCATCGGATCACGCGTGCGCCCGACGTGATCTATACCGTGCTCGTGCCGAATCTGCGCGGCGCCGAACGTGCGCTGTCGTGCAACGTCGACGAGGTCAACCTCGTGATGTCGGTCAGCGAAAGCCACAACCGCACCAATTTGCGGATGACGCGCGAGCAGTCGTTTGCGCAATTGAGCGACGTGATCAAGGTGGTCCGCGAAACGCCGGTCGCGATCAACGTGTCGCTGTCGACTGCGATGGGCTGTCCGATGGAAGGCGACGTCCCGCTCGAAACCGTGCTCGGCTGGATGCAGCGCTTCGCCGACCTCGGCGTTCACGGCGTCACGCTGTGCGATACGACCGGCATGGCGTTTCCGTCGCAGGTCACCGAGCTGTGCCGACGCGCCGCCGACGCGTTCCCGTCGCTTGAACTCACGCTGCACTTTCACAACACGCGCGGCATGGCGCTCGCGAACACGCTCGCTGCGCTGGGTGAAGGCATCGACCGGTTCGATGCATCGCTCGGCGGCCTCGGCGGTTGTCCGTATGCGCCTGGCGCGAGCGGCAACGTCACGACCGAAGAGCTGGTCCACATGCTGCAGCTCGATGGCTACGACACGGGCGTCGATCTCGCCGCCGTGCTGAACGCGTCCGCGCTGCTGCCCGGTCTCGTCGGACACGACGTGCCGAGCCAGTTGCTGAAGGCCGGTCGCCGCCTCGATCTTCATCCGATGCCGGCTACCGGCGACGACGGCGTTCCGCAGCAAGGCGTTGCCGCTGCTGCCTCTGCCGCTGTCCAGCAAGGAGCGTGAGATGCCCCTCATCGATCACCTCGACCATCTCGTCCTGACCTGCGTCGCCCCCGAAGCGACGAAGCATTTCTACACCGAAGTCCTGCAGATGCAGCTCGAAACCTTCGGCGCGGGCCGGCTCGCGTTCCGCTTCGGTAACCAGAAGATCAACCTGCACGTGCGCGGCGCCGAGTTCGAACCGAAGGCGCATGTGCCCGTGCCGGGCGCGCTGGACCTGTGCTTCATCGCGGCCGTGCCGCTCGACGATGTGATCGCGCATCTGCAGCGCGTCGAATGGCCGATCGTCGAAGGGCCGGTGGAGCGCACCGGCGCCACGCAAAAGATCCGCTCGGTGTACGTGCGGGACCCGGATCTCAACCTGATCGAAATTTCCGAACTGCTGTAGCGCGCAGTATGGATTCAGCAAGCCGATTCACGCAGGTTCAAACCAATAAATCTGGAGACTCGATGAACAGCAAACCTATCGGTCTGGACGCAGCGGCGGCTGCGCAGACCTCGCCATCCACAGCGGGCACGCCCCGCTCGACTCGCGGCATCACGCTGAGCAGCTTCATGGACGATATGCCGGTCGGTGCGTTGCACCGGTTCGTCGTGCTGGTCGTCGGTATCGGGTTGTTCTTCGATATGTACGAGATCTTTCTCGTCAGTTCGATCGGTACCGCGCTGCAGACCGAATACGGCATCGACCGGCACGGCAACGAATTCAAGCTGCTGCTCGCGTCGGCGTTCATCGGGATGTTCTTCGGCTCGTTCTTCCTCGGCAGCCTCGCCGACAAGATCGGCCGACGCAAGGCGTTCCTGTTCAACCTCGTCTGGTACAGCGGCTTCTCGCTGCTCGGCGCGTTCTCCGTCAACGGCACGATGCTCGTGCTGTGCCGCTTCCTGACCGGCATCGGCGTGGGCGCGCTGTACCCGATCGCTGACACGCTGCTGTCCGAAGTGCTGCCGAAAGAACGCAGAGGGCGACTCGCCGGCTGGGCGTACACGACGTCGTACATTGCGGTGCCGCTGGTCGGCTTTCTCGCGGTGTGGCTCAACCCGCTGCATCTCGGCGCGATTGCCGGCTGGCGGATCATTCTCGCGATCGGGAGTCTCGGTGGCGTGTTCGTTCTGCTCGTGCAGCATCGTTTGCCGGAGAGCCCGCGCTGGCTGCTGTCGCAAGGACGCGTCGGCGAAGCGCATGCGATGTTGGGCCGCTTCGCGCAAAGCGCGAATGTGCGCGTTCCGGTGCTCGTCGATGAAGTGAAGCCGACGCATGTGAAGCCGCGACTCAGCGATCGGATCGCACTGCTGCGCCTCGCGCCGTATAACAAGCGCTACCTGATGCTGGTCATCTTCCATCTGTTTCAGGCGTTCGGCTATTACGGCTTTGGCGTGCTGGCGAGCGTCGTCGTGAAGAGTCGCGGTTTCGACGTGACCGACAGCACATTGTTCGTGGCGCTGTCGTTCCTCGGTTATCCGGTCGGCTCGCTACTGTCGATTCCGCTGATGAACGTGATCGAGCGTCGGACGCTTGTGATCGGCTCGATCCTGTCGGTCGCGGCGTGCGGGCTCGCGTTTGCGTATTCAGGCAACACCGTGCTGATCGTGTGCTTCGGCGTATTGACGACGTGTGCGTCGAACGTGTTCAGCAACGCGTATCACGTGTATCAGGCTGAGATTTTCCCGGCTCGCGTGCGGTCGACAGCGATCGGTAGTACGTATGCGTTGTCGCGAATCGTCAGCGGGTCGCTGCCGTTCATTCTGCTGCCGGTGCTGAACGATCACGGTGCGGGTGCGATGTTCGGTGTGATCTCGGTCGCGCTCGCGATCGTCGCGGTGGTCGTGCGGACGTTCGGTCCGAAGACGACTCGGCTTAGTCAGGATGAGATCAATCCGGTTTGAGCGTGTGATGTGAATGGCCGGGAAGGCGGTGTGTCTTCCTGGTCGATGTATATGTTCTGTATTGAGACGTCGCGGTCACGCGGTGCTGTTGAACAACTGCAGCTGCAAACCGCTCCCTGCCACGCGAGCCTCGCAGGCAGAAAGCCCCCTCCTCCTCACGCATTCGCGGCAAGCTCATCGCGCGTTAATGCATTCGCCGATCAATCGCTCACGCTGGAATAGCAGCGTCAGCATGAGCACTTCACAGTGCTCATTGCGCAACGTCTTTCCCGCGCATTCAGCGTCGTTTCATTCGATGCGGCCGCCATTTTCCCGATCCGCCTGCTTACTTCAACTTCACCACTCGTAAGTTATGTTATATCATTTCGTCGGCGTCAATTGGGCAAATCGTAACGTCGTGAGGCTACGGGGTTTTTAGGCGTTCGAGGTCTTGATACTGGCGCCGGGCGGGCATGAGACCGATATATAAACGCTATGTTATATCGTTTCGATTAGTCCGATTTAGAACAAATCTACCCAGAACAACCACCGTGAACCGAACCACTTCCCGCTTCTCCAGGCGAGCGTACCGACTGTCGCCCCTTTCGCTGGCGCTGATGGCCGCATTGGCCCACGCCCAATCGCAGAACCAGAATGCGGCGCCCGACACGACGATCCCCGGTGGCTCGCTCGCACCGGTTTTCGTGACAGCCAATCCGCTGGGCGACACCGATCTGATCGCTCCGGCCACCGCGCTCTATGGAGATGCGCTGACCCGTCGACAAACGAATTCGCTCGGCGAAACGTTGAACGGGCTGCCCGGTGTATCGACGACGACGTATGGCCCGATGGTCGGTCGGCCGATCATCCGTGGGATGGACGGCGACCGGATCCGGATTCTGCAGAACGGCGTCGCAGCGTGGGATGCGTCGTCGCTGTCGTACGATCATGCGGTCCCGCAAGAACCGCTGACCATCGAGCGCATCGAGATCGTGCGCGGACCGGCGGCGCTGCTGTATGGCGGCAATGCGATCGGCGGCGTCGTGAATACGATCGACAACCGGATTCCACGCGAGCCGATCAAAGGCGTGACCGGCGCAGTCGATGCCAGTTACGGCGGAGCGAACAACGCACGCGCCGGCGCGGCGCAGGTCGAAGGCGGTAACGGCCAGTTCGCGTTCCACGTCGATGCATTCGATCGCGAGACCAGCAAGGAGCGCATCCCCGGATTCGCGCACTCGGATCGTCAGCGTGCGCTCGATGGCCCGGATGCCGACCAGGCCTCCGGCAGCATCCCGAACAGCGACGGCCGTTCGCACGGCGGCGCAGTCGGCGGTGCGTATACATGGGCCGACGGCTACGCAGGCCTGTCGTATAACGGCTTCGAAGCGAATTACGGCTCGGTCGCCGAGAGCGACGTGCGACTGCGGATGCATCAGGATCACGTCGCGTTCGCGTCCGAAGTCCGGAACCTGAGCGGACCGTTCACGCAGTTGAAATTCGATTTCGGCTACACCGACTACGAGCACCGGGAAATCGACAACGGCGAAACCAGCACGACCTTCCGCAATCACGGCTACGAAGCGCGCATCGAGGCACGCCACAAGAAGATCGGTCCGTTCGAAGGCGCGATTGGGATTCAGCTGAGCCAGAACACGTTCTCCGCGCTCGGCGACGAAGCGCTCGTGCCGACGACGCAGACCACCAACGTCGCGCTCTTCGGTCTCGAGGAGTGGAACGTCACCGACGCGTTCAAGCTGAGCGCCGGCGCGCGCTACGAGCACGTGAAGCAGGACCCGACCGCCGCCGGCAACGACAAGTTCGCCAGCGCGACGGACCGCGACTTCAACGCCGTGAGCGCGTCGCTGGGCGCGCTGTACAAGCTGACGCCGGTGTGGTCGGTGGCAGGCAACGTTGCGTACACGGAACGCGCCCCGGCGCTCTACGAGCTGTACGCAAACGGACCGCACGATGCGACCGGCCAGTACCTGATCGGCAACCCCGACGCACAGAAGGAAAAAGCCGTTTCAACCGACCTGTCGCTACGCTTTGCGAGCGGCCCCAACAAGGGCAGCATCGGCGTGTTCTACAGCCGCTTCAAGAACTATCTGACCGAATTCAACACCGGCCGTCTGGTCGACGACGGCGATCAGGTCGTCGCGCCCGGCACCGCCGACGCATTGAACGAAGCCGTCTATCGCGGCGTGCGCGCGGAGTTCTACGGCATCGAATTCGACAGCAAATGGCGCGTCTTCCAGAAGGGTGCGCATCAGGTGGATGTGGAATTGATCGGCGACTACACGCACGCACGCGACATGGACAACGACCAGCCGCTGCCGCGCATCTCTCCGCTGCGCGCGACGCTCGCCGTCGATTACGGCTACGGTCCGTTCGGTGCTCGTGCCGAGATGCAGCATGCGTGGGGCCAGCATCGTGTGCCCGAAGACGATCTGCCTACCGCGAGCTACACGAAGCTGGGGCTGATTTTCACGTACAAGTTCCACGTCGGCACGACAAACTGGCTGGCCTACGTGCGCGGCGACAACCTGACGAATCAGGACATCCGTTACGCGAGTTCGGTGGTCAGGGACATTGCACCGGAAGGTGGACGTAGTGTGATGGTTGGGTTGCGGACGCGGTTCTAGCAGACAGGGCCGGGACACGGGCAAACCGCGCCCCGGCCGCACTCGTTCACCGCACTACAAAGCGCAACAAGCTAGCGCCCACGCACACCCGCCCCAAACCGCTCGCGCGCAATGCGCGCAAACAGCACCGAATACGGCGAATGATCCTGCGTGCGTCGGCTGATGATGATCGGCGACGACGCCGGGTCCCCGGCAATGCGCCGGTACACCACACCACGCGAGCGCAATCCGTCGACACTCTCAGGCACCACCGTTACGCCCACTTGCGCAGCAACAAGACCAAGCGCGGTCTGCAGTTCACGCACTTCGTGAATCGCAGCAGGTTCGAGCGCTGCGTCCTTGAATGCGGACAGTTGCTGATCCGCGTAGCTCGGACGCGGCGTACTCGGATAGACGATCAACGTCTCGCGCGCCAGCATCGCGAGCGTCAGCGGCTCGTCGATCGATGCAAGCGGATGGTCTTCCGGCAGCGCCGCGATCAACGGCTCGTCGACGAGCACTTCGCGCGTCAGCGCATCGTCATCGAAACGCAGCCGGCCTACGCCGACGTCGATGCGTCCACCGCGCAGTGCACCAAGCTGCTCAAGCGTAAACATTTCGATCAGCGACACCTGCGCATGCGGCGCCGCTTCGCGAAACTCGCGGATCACATCGGGCAGCGGCCCATACAACGTAGACGGTACGAAACCGATCACGATGCGCTCGGCGAGTTGCGCCAGTTCGCGCGTTACTCTCACCGCGCTATCCGCGTCGTCGATCAGTTTGCGCGCGCGCGTATAGAACATCCGCCCCGCTTCCGTCAGACGCAGCGGACGCACGCCGTGTTCGAACAGCGGCATGCCGACGCTTTCCTCGATCTGCTGGATCTGCCGCGACAGAGGCGGCTGCGTCATATGCAAACGGCTCGCGGCGCGCGTGATATTCATCTCTTCCGCGACCGCCACGAAATAACGGAACTGGCGCAACTCCATGCGTCCCCCGACGTGTCGAACAGGCGAGGCCTTGCGGCCGTGTGCGCCAGTATCGCACCATCGGTCCGCGTGCTTATGCCTTGGACCTATGCCTCGACCGAACTACGCAGACGCGTCACCAGTCGATTGTCCTTGCCCTGCACAAGCGGGATCAACGTGAGGTTGAATTCGATCGACTGATAACGATCGTCCTTCAGACCCAACGCAACGCCACCCGTCCTGTCGACGACCTCAGGAATCAGCTCCTCACGCGTCGCATAAGCGAAGTCATCCCAGATCAGCGGATCGCCGTCGACGTTGAACTGCGTCGTGAGCTTGCGATGTTTGTCCGACGTGACGAAGAAGTGCACGTGAGCCGGCCGGTTGCCGTGTCGGCCGAGCGTGTCGAGAAGCTGCTGGGTCGCACCGTGCGGCGGGCAGCCATAACCGACCGGCATCAGCGTACGGAATTCGTACTTCCCGTCGGCGCCCGTTCTGACCGAACCGCGCAGATTGAAATCGCTCTGCGCGCCCGTCGGATCGAAGTGCGAATAGAAGCCGTGCGAATTCGCGTGCCAGCATTCCACCACCGCATTCGCGACCGGTTCGCCACCGGCGCTCGTCACCGTGCCGTGAATCACCAGCGGACCTGCAGCGTTGTCAGCGTCGATGTCGATCTTCGCGACACCGTCACGCACCGGCGCGCCCGCGACATACAACGGACCTTCAATCGTGCGCGGCGTCCCGCCGTCGAGACCGGCGGCCTTGTCCTCTGCATCCATCCGGATATCGAGGTACTTCTCGAGGCCAAGACCCGCAGCGAGCAATGCGGCTTCGCCATCCTTGCCGAGCTTGTTCAGATAGTTGATGCCGGCCCAGACTTCGTCGGGCGTGATGTCGAGATCGTCGATCGCCTTGAAGAGATCGCTGAGCAAGCGATAACCGATCTGCTTCGTGCGACGATCGCCGCCGTCGCCGCCGACGTTCGTCGCCGCTTTCAACAGGTCCTGCACCTCTTTCGAATCGAATACCTTGACGCTCATGATGGCTGTCTCCATGTGTTTGTGGGGGAATGATCCGCGTCGCGCGAGCACCCGCGTTCAGCTGTCGTCCTCGCGAACCGACGACGGATGACGGCACAGCGGCGTCACGGTGATCTTCATGTACGCGAACAGCGGCAGTCCGATCAGGATGTCGTGCAGTTCCGCATTGCTCTCGACGTCGAAGATGCTGAAATTCGCGTACTCGCCCGCGAGCCGCCAGATATGCCGCCACTTGCCGCTGCGTTGCAGCGCATGCGAATACGCCTTCTCGCGCGCCTTGATTTCGTCGGCGACGTCGGGCGCCATATCGACGGGAAGGTGTACGTCCATGCGTACGTGAAAGAGCATCGTCCAGGCCCTCTAGTCAGATGTAGTTGCGATTACTTCGTCGCCTTCACCCAGCCATCGCGGTTGAAGCGCTTGACCTTCGCCTCGTCCAGTTCGATGCCGAGGCCCGGCGCACCCGGCACCGTCAGTTCGAAGTCGCTGTAATCGAGCGGCTGCGTCAGGATGTCTTCGGTGATCAGCAGCGGCCCGAACAGCTCCGTGCCCCATTGCAGGTTCGCGAACGTCGCGAACAGATGCGCCGACGCAATCGTGCTGAACGCGCCTTCGAGCATCGTTCCGCCATACAGTTCGATGCCGGCTGCGTCGGCAATCGCAGCGACGCGCTGCGCGGCGAACAGGCCGCCGCTCTGTTCGATCTTGATTGCGAACACGTCGGCGCCTTTGTTCCTCGCGACCTCGAACGCACTCTCCGGACCTTGCAGGATCTCGTCGGCCATCAGCGCGACCGGAAAACGACGCATCAATCGCGCGAGCGCAGCAGCGGATGCAACAGGCTGCTCGACCAGTTCGCAGCCCACGTCGGCCAGCGCAGGAATCGCGGACGCGGCTTCGGTCTCGCTCCACGCCATATTGACGTCGACACGCACAGCAGCACGTTCGCCGACGGCACGCTTGATCTCCGCGACGTGCGCGATGTCGGTCTTCCAATCCTTCGCCCCGATCTTCAGTTTGAAGACGTTATGCCGGCGCGCTTCGAGCATCGACTCGGCTTCGGCGATGTCCTTCGCGGTATCGCCCGACGCGAGCGTCCATGCTACGGCGACTCGATCGCGTCTGCGGCCGCCTAGCAGTTCGCTGACCGGCACACCCAGTCGCTTGCCGTGTGCATCGAGCAGCGCGGTTTCGATCGCGCTCTTCGCAAAGTGGTTAACCTTGATCAGCCTGCCGAGATGCCCCATCAACGCCTGGATCCGCGTGGCGTCGCGGCCGATCATCGCGGGCGCGAAGTACGAATCGATCGTGAGCTTCATCGACTCAGGCGATTCCGCTCCATAGCCAAGGCCCGCAATCGTCGTCCCTTCGCCGATGCCGACGACGCCGTCGCTGCAGTACAGCTTCACGAGCATCAACGTCTGCCCGTGCATCGTCGCGACGGAGAGTTTGTGCGGACGGATCGTCGGCAGATCGACGAGAGAGGTTTCGATGCGTTCGATCGTCGCTGCGGTCATGGCAAAAGGTGCGTGTGGTGAAGTCAACGCACCGATTTATACGCTCGGGTACGCGCCGCAGTCCAACACCCTTTGGGTTGCTTTCCATACCTGGGCGGTATGGAAAGCGCGCTGCCTCACTTCCCCATCGCAGTCGGACTCGGATCATGAAACAGCCGATAAACCAGCGTGCGCAGCCACTGATGCCCTTCATCGCGATGAAAGCGCTCATGCCAGAACTGCGCGATGTCGATCGGTTCGATGTCGAACGGCAACGCGAGCGCATGCAGATCGGGCCGCGTCAGCACGCGGGCGAGCCGGCTCGGAATGCACGCGACGAGATCGCTCGATGCAACGATCCGGTCGAGCCCGAACGAATGCGCAAGCCTTAGCGCGACGCTGCGCGCGCCACCGTGCTGCGTCGACAACGCATCGAGCGCCGCTTCGAAGCGTGCGTGGCTACCGGCAGTCGGCGTGTAGACGACATGCTCCGCCGCGAAGAACTGCGCATCGGACAACTGCGCGCCGATCGACGGATGCTCGTGCCGCACCAGCGCCACATAGGTCTCATGAAAGAGCCGCTGCTGATGAAAGTCCGCATGCAGCCCGGTGAACATGCCGAGCGCGAGATCTATCTGGCCGAGCTTCATCATTTGCTGCGCTTCGTCGAGCGGCGGATCGCTGGTGACGATGCGCACGCCGGGCGCGATCTGCCGCAACTGTGCGACCAGCGTCGGAATGAAGATCGCCTGACCGAGATCGCTGACGTACAGGTGAAACGTGCGCGTCTCCGAAGCGGGATCGAACGGCCGCCCCGCCTGCATCGCGAGCCTCAGCGACGCGAGTCCAGCATCGACGAGCGTCGCGATGTCGTCCGCGCGCGACGTCGGCTGCATGCCGTCGGCGGTCTTCACGAACAGCACATCGTCGAACAGCGTGCGCAAGCGCTTCAGCGCGTTGCTGACGGCCGGCTGCGTCAGATGCAGCGACTGCGCCGCGCGCGTCGTACTGCGCGTCCGGTACAGCACGTCGAACACAAGCAGCAGGTTCAGATCGATGTTGCGCAGCACGGTATCGGGTGTCATCGCGAGGCGGGGTCCGGGTCATTGATCCGCTGAATACAGCCATTCAGTCGATCAATTTAACAGAGGCTCCGTCGATCCCTATGCTGAGTTCGAAGCGGATGCACCGAACACGATGCGCTTCCCGCTGACTTCTCTCACTCACTGTGGATCTGACATGGACAACAAGATTGCGCTCGAGGAGCACTTTGCATCGCCGGACACGATCGGCGATTCCGAACGCTTCTTCACCACCGATATCTGGCAGGTGCGCCGACGTCGACTGCTCGACTTCCAGGAAGAACGGATCGAGCGGATGGACGCGGCAGGGATCGGCTACGCGATCCTGTCGCTGAACGCGCCGGCCGTGCAGGCCATTCCCGATCGTCAGCGCGCAATCGACGTCGCGCGCCGTGCGAACGATCTGCTCGCCGAACAGGTCGCGCGCCGCCCGGACCGCTTCGGCGCATTCGCGGCGCTGCCGCTGCAAGACCCGGAAGCGGCGACGCGCGAGCTGCAGCGCGCGGTGTCCGAACTCGGCTTCAAGGGTGCGCTCGTCAACGGCTTCTCGCAGGTCGGCAGCGAAGACGATTCGACCTACTACGACCTGCCGCAGTACTGGCCGTTCTGGGCCGAAGTCGCGAAGCTCGACGTGCCGTTCTATCTGCATCCGCGCAATCCGTTGCCGGGGCAGTTGCGTTCGATCGAAGGTCATCCGTGGTTGATGGGACCCGCGTGGGCGTTCTCGCCGGAGACCGGTGTGCATGCGCTGCGTCTGATCGGCAGCGGACTGTTCGATGCGTACCCGAAGCTGCAGATCATTCTCGGCCACCTCGGCGAACTCGTTCAGAACAACATCTGGCGCACGTCGCACTGGGCGTCCGCGAACGGCAAGAATCCGCTGGGCGTGAAGGCGAAGCGGCCGTTCATCGACTACTTCCGCGAGAACTTCAACGTCACGACGAGCGGCAACTTCCGCACGATCGCGATGCGCAATGCGATCGACGAAATCGGCAGCGACCGCGTGCTGTTCTCGTCCGACTATCCGTTCGAGGAAATGGAAGAAGCGGGTAGCTGGTTCGATCTCGCGGAGATCGGCGAGAACGACCGGCTGAAGATCGGCCGCGACAACGCACGACGACTGTTCAAGCTCGACTGATTCGCTGCGTCTGCTGCACCTGCTGTACCCACATTGCCGGGCGACCCCGATCGCCCGGCTCACAACAAATCGAAGGAGACACCTTGCAACCCGCCCACGCATTCGACGTGCAGCGCTGGATCGACGCGCAGCCGTTTTCCCGCTTCCAGTTTTCGATTGCCGCACTGTGTTTCGCGGTCGTCGCGCTCGACGGTCTCGACACCGCGCTGATTGGCTTCGTCGTGCCCGCGCTACGCGCTGACTGGCACACGACGAGCACGACGGCCATCTCGCTGCTGCTCGCCTCCGGTCTCGCCGGGCTCGCGCTCGGTGCGTTCTTCGCCGGACCGCTCGGCGATCGCATCGGACGCCGACGATTGCTCATCATCTCGGTACTCGGCTTCGGCCTCTTCAGCATGTTGTGCGCGCTCGCGCCGGAGATCCATTCGCTGATCGTGTTCCGCCTGCTGACCGGCATCGGCCTCGGCGCCGCGATGCCGAACGCGATCACGATGACGTCCGAGTACAGCGCGCGTCCGCGTCGCGCGCTGATCGTCACGACGATGTTCTGCGGCTTCACGTTCGGCTCGGCGGGCGCCGGCTTCGTAGCAGCGCAGGTGATCCCGCACTACGGCTGGCACACGATGTTCCTGATCGGCGGCGCCTTGCCGCTCGCGCTCGGTCTCGTGATGCTCGCGGCGTTGCCCGAATCGATCCGCTTCCTCGTCCATCGCGGCGCCCCTGCGAAAGAGATTGCGGCACTACTGCGCCGCATCTCGCGCGATGCACCGGACGGCGACGTGCGCTTCATCGTCGATGAGCCGGTGACGACGTCCGTCCGTTCACCGGCCAGGCAACTGTTCGCGCCGACGCTGAAGTTCGGCACCGTTGCGCTGTGGTGCGTGTTCTGGATGAACCTGCTGGTCGTCTACCTCGTCACGAACTGGCTGCCGAGCCTCTTTCGCGACGCCGGCTTCGATCTCGCGCAGGCCGCGATCGTCACCGCGATGTTCCAGCTCGGCGGCACGGTCGGCTCGATTCTGATCGGTCGCGCGATGGATCGCTACAACGCGTACGCCGTGCTCGCCATCGCGTACGGCGCGGGGGTGCTGTGCGTGCTGCTGGTCGCGTGGCGTTACGACGAACTGCTGTCGCTGTGCGTCGGGATCTTCGGCGTCGGCTTTAGCGTCGCCGGTTCGCAGACGGGCGCGAATGCACTCGCCGCGGGCTTCTATCCGACCGGCAGTCGCGTGACGGGTGTTAGCTGGGCACTCGGTGTCGGACGGCTCGGTGCGATTTCCGGCTCGCTTATCGGCGCGCTGCTGATAGCAAGCGCGATCGGGCTGTCGAACATTTTCATGCTGCTGATCCTGCCGATCGGCATCGCAGGCGTCGCGATCAGCACGATGGGCTTTCACTACATGCGGACACCAGGCGTCGCGCGCGCGATCGAGTGAACGGGCTCTCGACCTTCAAAAGACTCACGCAGTTCAAAACACGCAGTTCAAAACAAAGAACAATCCAGGAGACATCAATGCATTCGTTCGACGAACGTCGCCGCATGGCGATGCTATGTACGCTGCTCGGCGCCACCCTCGCCGGCAACGCGTACGCGCAAAGCAGCGTCACGCTCTACGGCAGCCTCGACGCGGGCGTCGCGTACGTGAACAACCGCGACGGCGGCAGACAGGCCGCGATGCTGCAGGGCATCGCGCAGCCTGACCGCTTCGGATTCACCGGCACAGAAGCGCTGGGCGACGGCTGGAGCAGCGTGTTTCGCCTCGAAAGCGGCTTCGCGACCAACACCGGTGCGCTGTCGCGGCCCGGCGTGCTGTTCAGCCGGCAGGCGTATGTCGGCCTGTCGTCGACGCACTACGGCACGCTCACGCTCGGCGAGCAGAGTTCGCTCAACTACGACTGGGTCGCGCCGATGACGAACAACTTCCAGGCGGGCAATCTGCTCGCGTCGCATCCGGGCAATCTCGATGGGCTGGTCGAAACGACGTCCGCGCAGGAAGCGAATGCGATCAAGTACCGGTCGCCGGCATTTCATGGACTGTCGCTCGGCTTGCTGTATGGCCTCGGTGGTGTGGCGGGCAATTTCTCGAATGGGCGGATCGCGGGCGCGGCGCTCAATTACTCGAACGGTGCGTTATCGATCGCGGGCGCTTACGTGAACGAACACAACCGCGCGCTCGGCGCGATGCTCGGCGATACGACGGCCGGTCTCGGTCTCGCGACGTTCCAGGGGCAAAACGCGCTGTCGTATGTCGCCGACAAGGTCGAGAACGCGAGCGTCGGTGCGCGCTACGACTGGGGCCGCGTGCGGCTGCATGCGGTGTACTCGTATGTGAAGCTGGTATCGGGCGCATTCTCCGATACGTACCGCTCGTACGACACCGGCGTGAACTGGATGACGACGCCGGCGAACACGGTGTCCGCCGGCATCGACGAGGCGACGTTCATCGGGCGGCATTATCTGACCGCGATGCTCGGCGACGTGTATTCGCTGTCGAAGGCGACGCAGGTTTATCTGCACGTGGTCGCGCAGCAGGCTACCGGTACGGCGAACGCTCGGGCTGCGATTTTTGCGGTGGGGGCGTCGGGGACGCCGCGGCAGGTGGTGTTTGTCGCGGGGATTCATCATCTGTTTTGATGATGCGTGCGGGCCGATGTGCGACCTCACCTCAATGCACATCAACCCGCCAACGCCTACCCCGGCCCATTCGCCCCCGACGGCTGATTGTCCGCAATCAGATCGATCGGCGGCATGATGCCCGCGGTCAGCAATGCCTGATCGAACTCGGCCGCGTTCTTCTGCATCGGCTGGTTCTCCCATTGACCATCGCCGGCCTTCAGCGCGCTCGCGACCGCATCGGCCTGCTGCGGTGACAGCGAATTCAGCCACGCGACCATCTTCGATTGCGGCGCATTCGCGTAGTGGAAATACTGTGTGAGGAACGAGCCGGCGGTCGGTGCGTGCGCGTCGAAACTGAACGAATGCTTGGCCAGTTGCTCGGCGACCTCGGGCTTCACGCCGATCGCGACGAGGTACTGCTGATCGTTGCTATCGAACGCATGCGAATGGTTTTCCGCGCTGCCGATCGTGAACACGCCCGCGCCCGCCAGCATCACCGCGGCGCCGATGCCGGTCCAGCCGACCGCGCCCATGCCGATGCCGAACACCGTATCGACGCCCAGCGCCTCACCCGCCGTGCCGAACAGGAACGCGGTATCGCCCGCCACGCTCAGCGTCTCGCCGGCCGCATGTTCGTAGTCGCCCGGCGTTTTTGCATTGGCGAAGTACGTCACCGCGTTGGCCGCGTCGATGCCGAAATAGGCGAGATCCGCCGTATCGTGAAACACGGCGCCGGCCGTGCCTTTCAGCAATGCCTTCGTGCTGTCCGACACGCTCATGCCGTCGACGGCGCTCGACAACCGCTCGTAGGCCGCCGCGATCGGCGTCTGTCCGGAACCGGGGCGCACGGTCGCGAGCGCGCCGCTGTTCGGCAGTACGGCGGCCATCGATTGCGACAGGCCGAACAGACCGTGCTGCGCGGCATACGTGCCGTCCTCGATGATGTTCGCGACGCTATGCGGTTCCGTGGTGATGTTGTCCAGACAGAACGCCCCGTTCTGCAGAAACAGATAGCCGCTGATGCCCTTGTTAGCGCGCTCGATGATGGTGTTGAAACTCTTGCCGTCCGGGCTCAGCAACAGATTCTTCACCCCGTCGGGCAACTTGTCGCGCAGGCTGAATTTGCCGAGGCTCGCCGGCATCGACGAGGGGTCCTGGACCAGCAGCGCCTTCAGCGATTGATAGATCACGTTGCGCGACGAGCGCTGGAACCACAGCGTATTCGTGACCGTCGTATTGCGCGTCGTTGAATCGCCCGCCTGCGCCGAATCGGCAAACGTCGGCACCGCGTCGAGTGCGCGCAACACGCTCGGCGTAGCCTGCACTGCGCCCGGCGTGACGTCGCGCGGCGCGTCGTGATTGAAACCGGCGACGCCGTTCAGGTCCGGCGAATACGCGGCGACCGCCATCTGCATGCTGTTGTATTGCTCCTGCAGGGTGACTTCCTGCAAGCCGTCGGCATTGAGTTTTTTCGCGTCGTCGGGATTGTCGGCGAGCAGTTTCTGGATCGCTGCCTGCTGTTCGGCAGGCGTGCTGTCACCGCCCCAGTCCTGCAACGGCACGCCGAGGAACTGTGCGTCCTGCGCGGTCTTGCTGTTGAGGCTTTTCACCGAACCGGTGAACGCGTCGATGCCCGCGCGCGCCGCCTCGAGCGCGATCGTCTGCGTTGCCGGATCGTTTTTTGCCGCGACGGCCAGCGCGAGCGACACGTTACCCTGCGACGAGCCGTTTTCGAGCACCTTGAACATCACCGATGGGTCACCGATCAACTGCGGGGTGTTCTGCATGCTGCCCGACTCGGCGACCACGTCGGCGGCGATCTGATCCACCGCCGACTTGCCCATGCCGGGATGCCCCTGATCGCTTTCCACCGCGTGCTGACACGCGGCAGACAGATCGTTGGTGATCGAGATCGAATCCGGATCGCTCCACTGAATGCTACCAAGGCTCTTCTTGACGACCGCCTGAATGCGCGGGTCGGACATGATCTGCCCCACCTGCCCTGGCGTCATGGTCTGCGGATCGGTCATCTGGTTCAGCGTTTTCATCGCCGAGGCCGCGCCGCCCTTGTTGTAAGCGTCCTGAACCGCCTTGATGGGATTGTCGATCAGCACCTGCTGCTGCGCGTTCTTGATGCCCTGCTCGACCGCCTTCGCGAACTTCGGATCACCGCCCGCGTAAGTGAGGTAGACGCCGCCGCGCGCGGAAATATCGCCGACCGCCGCATCGCCCTGGTCCTTGCCGACGAACGTGACGATCTGCTGTTGCGTGAGGCTTTGCACTTGCGACCAGTTGCCCGCGGCGGCGGCTTTGTCGATTGCGCCAAGCTGATCCGGTGTGCGGCCCTGGGCGTTGAGATCCGCTGAGTATTTGGCGACGGCCGCATCCACTGCTGTGCTCAGCGTCGGATCGTTCGGCGCGCGCTGCTTGATCGAATTCGCCAGCGACGCGAGGTCCGGCACAGCCTGCTGCGTGCCCGCGTAGTCGAGTTCGGTATAGATCGTCGCGGCAAGCTGCTGCTCGTCGGCGGTCTTTTTGGTCGGGTCCGTCTCGTGTTCCGCTGTGTTGAGTTGCTGGCGCTCCTGCTCCAGCATGCCGAGTCGCGTCGAGTCGAGCACGGTCACGGTCTTGCCGTCCGTGATGTAGTAGACCGCGTTGGTCGGATTCGCGGGCCGGTTGCCGAACGGCTGACGGTCGAGGTACGGCGTGGCCGCGAGATTCGCGTCCAGCAGCGGCGTGGCATCGACGAGATCCTTGCCGTCGAACACGTGGTTCTTTTGCAGGACGCTCCACGCCGATTCGCCATCGGTGATCGTGTACTGCTGCTCGCCGAGCGGCGGCAGACCCGGCTTGAACAGTCCGACTGTTGCAGGCGGTTGCGCCTGGGTCGTGGGCGTCGTGCCAGGGTCGGGCGTATCCACCGTGAACGCCGCCGTGCCGGAACTCCAAACGCTTGCCGGCGGCTTCTTGTCGTCTTTCGCGCTCGCTTTGTGGATCACCGCGTTGCCGTCGTTCTGCAGCATCAGGCTCGCGCCGGGCGAACCAGTCGTCTTGCTCGACCAGACCGTCTGCGTGCCCTTGACGACGACGAGGTTGCCGTCCGTCTGCATGGTCGCCGACTGCGCACCGCTACCTGCCGTGCCGGACGACCACAGCACCTTGTGGTTCGCCAGATCGGTGAGGACCAGATTGCCGTCCTGCTGCATCTTCAGGTCGTACTGGCCGTTCGCGGAACGAATGTCCTGCCCCGCCTTGAGCGTCGTACCTGCGGCCAGTTGACCGGCGAGGGTACCCGGCGGCTGGCTCGGCGGATTGGCGGGCGGCGTCGCGGGCGCGGACGGTGTCTTGGGAGCGCTGCTCGCGGATGGTGTTCCGGCAGTCGACGGTTTCTGGCCCGGCGGTTGCGGCACAGGTCCCGGCGAAGGCTGCGGCGTGGGTTGCAGCGTCGGCAGGCCGGTGTAGGACGAGAAGGGGTTGAAACCGACTGACATTCGAAACTCTCCCAGAGCGCTTTTAACTTGTTGGGTCGTATAGACGACCTTTAGTTATAGCGGCGTAAGGGTGCAGGCTTGAGTGCTGCGTTTCGTAGTCCTACGATGAAAAGGCGGGTCGATATGCGGATGCACTACCTGTCTCGTCCGTGCGCCTGACCTCCCGCATCGCCTGTCCACCTTAAGCGGAAACAGGCGCGATCGCACGGGCCTCGTCACCTGATCTCGTGAAGATGTAGCGCTTGCGCGATTCGATCACCGTGGCCGATCTTCGCCTCGTTATGCTTCGGCGTGCGCAGCACTGCGGCCGCACGATCGGCGACAGCATCCCATAGTGCTCCGGCATCCGGATCACATGCATCCCTTCGTCGTTGACGATGCGCGTGTCCGCATCGGCGAACACATAGAGTTCGCCACCACGCGCACGCACTTCCTGAATGTTCGACTTCAACTTCTCGAGCAGCGCATCGTTCGGCGCGACGGTAACAACCGGCGTCGCCTCGGTGACGAGCGCAAGCGGCCCATGCTTCAGCTCACCAGCCGGATAAACTTCCGCGTGAATGTACGAGATTTCCTTGAGCTTCAACGCGCCGTCGAGCGCGATCGGATAGTGCAGCCCGCGCCCGAGGAACCGCGCATGTTCCTTGCGCGAAAACTCCTCCGACCACGCGATGATCGGCGGCTCCAGTGCCAGTGGCGAACGGGCGCGGCCGTCTCGCTGTTGAAACTGGATGCCCATCCATCGGCAATGAGTCGGAGCGCTGCGTGAGACGGCAGCGTCGAACAATCAGACCACCCGTTCCAGCATCAACGAACGCGTGGCCGCCCGACTCCCGTCGATCGTCACAATCATTACGGGGGCAAAAGCACCTGTCGACCATGGCCTGTCGCATCGAGAACGACTGGACTCGCACGTAGCTTGCAATCTGTCATCTCCAGTTCACATGCCAAAGACGCGCGCCTGGATTTCGACGGCCGGCTCGGCATTTTTTGCTGCCCCAATAGCGCTGTTTAGAGCGTTTTGCGTCAAACAATTCCGACTGCGCAAACGGCGATCCGGTTTCCCGGCCAGGCGGCACAAGAAGCGCTACTCCTCGAATCGTCGGCATGTATGATGTGACACTTGTTGCATGACGCATGCATCCACTCGGGAGCGAAGATTGAGCGATCAGAAAAATTTGGCGACCATTCTGGAAAAGAATGAAGGTTCGATCCTACCGGCCTGGGTCAACGAACAACTGGCCAGCAGCGCCCGCCAAGGCGTCATCTCCGAAGGAGAGTTGAGAGAGACATCGAGGATATTTCTGTCACTCTTTGCCAAAGCGATAAAAGGCGACTACGACTCGGAGCTGACGGGCGAAGCCTGGCAACCAATCAGAACGCACCTCACTACGTTGTCGCGAGAACGATTGATTCAGGGATTCTCGCCTGCAGAAACAGCCACCTTCGTTTTCTCGCTGAAAAAGCCGTTATTTGACACGCTGCGCAAGAATCTCGCCAACGATGCCGAGCGCCTTGCCGATGAAGTGTGGAAGCTGACGCTAATCCTCGACAAGCTGGGTCTCCTGACAGTAGAGGCGTACCAGCAAACGCGTCAGGAAATTATTGAGCGTCAGCAGCAGGAACTCCTGGACCTGACTACACCGGTGGTCAGGTTGTGGGATTCGATTGTCGCGCTGCCCTTGATCGGCACGCTCGACAGTGAGCGCACACAGGTCGTGATGGAAAGCCTTCTCGAAGCGATTGTCGATAATGAGGCCGCTATAGCCATTATCGACATTACCGGGGTTCCCACAGTCGATACACTGGTTGCGCAGCATCTGTTGAAGACCGTTGCCGCGGCGCGCCTGATGGGGGCGGAGTGCATCATCAGCGGTATTCGTCCGCAGATAGCTCAAACCATCGTGCACCTCGGCGTCGACCTCGGCGACGTGGTGACGAAGGCCACCCTGGCCGAAGCGCTCAAGGTCGCGCTGCGACGTGTCGGACTGGCAGTGGGCAAGGCCGTGTCGCCAAAGCAGGAAAACTGACATGGAGCAGATTCCAGTTCTCAAGCTCGGCGAGTTTCTGCTGGTGTCGATTCAGGTCGAGCTGCATGACGAATTGGTGTTAAGTCTGCAGGACGACCTGACATCGCGCATCGAGCGCACCCGCGCGAAAGGCGTCCTGATCGATATCTCTGCGCTGGAAATTGTTGATTCTTTCATCGGCCGGACGCTGGGCCATATTGCCGCAATGGCCCGCATCATGGACGCAGCCACGGTCCTCGTGGGCATGAGGCCTGCTGTAGCGATTACGCTAGTCGAACTGGGCATGTCGCTTCATGGCATCCGTACCGCGCTCGATGTTGATAAAGGTATGTCTCTACTCCGTGCTTCGCTGGACGATGCAGGAGAGTCACCATCGTTAACATAAGCGAAGTCGTACTGGATATTCGCTCAGGCGACCAGATCAATCTTGCTCGCAAGACAGTCCAGGATTGGGCTACCCGGTTGGCGTTCGGCACGCTTGAGCGGACCAAGTTCGTCACTGCCGCGAGCGAACTGGCTCGCAATACACTGGTCCACGGCAAGGGCGGCACACTGACGATCGCGGAAGTCAACCACGGTGGACGAACCGGCCTCAAGCTGGTCTTTCAGGACAATGGGCCCGGCATCGCCGATATTGACCGTGCGCTCCAAGACGGCTTCAGCACGGCGAAGAGCATGGGACTCGGACTGGGTGGAGCGCGCCGGCTCGTCAGCGAATTCGAAATCACATCCACGGTAGGCCAGGGAACCCGAGTGAGTATTACCCAATGGAAGCGACGCTAAGGCTGACCGATAAAAGTGGTGTCGCAGATGCGCGTCGACGAGCGATCCACATGGCACACATACTGGGTTTGTCCGAGCAGCGTCAAGCAGACGCTGCGCTGGTTGTGACAGAAGCCGCTACCAATATCCTCAAATATGCCGGCCAGGGCGAAATAACGCTCAGAAATTACGACGAAAACGGTAGTCAAGCTCTCGAAATCATTGCCCTCGATCGAGGACCCGGAATTGCGAACATCGCGTCTGCGATGACTGACGGATTTTCTACCGGGGGCAGTCTCGGGGCTGGGCTAGGGACGATTGAACGACATTCAACGCATTTCGATATTTATTCGGGCGCAGGTATCGGCACCGCATTGTTAGCGCAAATCGCGAACTCGTCAGAAGCAAAATCGGGCAGATTCCAGATAGGCGTTAAATCGACACCGAAAGCCGGACAGGACGTGTGCGGCGACGCGTGGGGGATGCGCCACGTTGGAGGCAACCTGTGGGTCACGCTGCTGGATGGACTAGGTCACGGGCCAATGGCGCTGGAAGCCTCGCATCGAGCGGTCGGTGTGTTCCTCGACGCTGATCCACGCGACCAGCCTGCCGATGTCCTCCGGCGCGCTCACCAGGGCATCAAGACAACACGCGGCGCAGTGATGGCGGTTGCGATGTTCGATGCGGACAAACGGGTTTTATCGTTCGCCGGCGTTGGAAATATCGTGGCAATCGTCACCTCCGGAGATAGCGCGCAGCATCTGCTCTCGACCGATGGAACCGTCGGCTACAACATGCGCACGGTGCGTCCCAGCGAGGCGCCCTGGGCGGTGGGCAGCGTGTACATTGCTACGACGGATGGCCTTTCAACGCGCTGGAATCTGACCCGGCATCCTGGTCTGGTTCGACGGCATCCGAGTCTGATCGCCAACGTTCTGCACCGCGACTTTGCACGCGATGCAGACGATGCGACGATCTTCGTCGTCAAGGCATCCTGACATGCGCCATCGAATCCTCTCGACCCCCATCAGCTCGAACCTGAGCCTCGTGGCCATTCGTGACCGCACGCGTCAGATCGGTGAGTTATTCGGACTGGACAATGTCCAGCGGACTCGTTTCATCACCGCGGTTTCGGAAATCGCGCGAAATGCGGTGCAATTCGCGGGCGGCGGTACATTGACCTTTCTTGTCGGTGACGCCACGGATTCCGATGGCTCGCAGTGCATCGTTGCAGTGGTTAGCGACAGCGGCCCTGGAATCAGTAACATCGACGAACTGCTGGGAAGCTCACGGGGACAGCGGGAGGGTGATGGCGTCGGTATCCCTGGAAGTCGACGAATGATCGATGGTTTCTTTATCCATTCTGAACCGGGAAAGGGAACCACGGTAACGCTAGAGATGTTTCTTCCCCGGGGCACGGTGCGACTGTCCGGACGCGAGGTAGGCGTGCGCGTGGATGAGCTGACCCGACGTAAGCCGCAGACGCCTATCGAAGAGCTGGAGCAGCAGAATCGCGAAATGATGCAGACACTTGAAGAACTGCGTCAGAAGAAAGCTGAACTTGAAGAAGCCGATACGCGAAAAAACGAATTTCTCGCAATGCTTGCCCATGAGTTGCGCAACCCGCTCGCCGCGATTTCGCTCTCGCTCGAGCTTGCCGAGCATAGCGATACCGACTCCCGCAAACAGACCTACGCGGTTATCGGGCGACAGACGGCGCAATTGTCCCGAATGGTCAGTGATTTACTGGATGTTTCTCGCATCACACGCGGCAAGGTCGAATTGCAGACAGAGGTCATCTCGATTTTCACGTTGATAGACGGTGGCATCGAAATGTCCCTGCCGGAATTGACGAAACGTGGCCATCAGGTGATCGTCGAGCGGTCCGATGGACCGATATCGGTTCGAGCCGATGCCGCAAGGCTCAAGCAGGTGTTCAACAACATCATCCACAATGCTGCGCGATATACGCTGCAGCCCGACACGATCCGGATACACGTGGCACGCGCAGACAACGAGGTGCACGTATCCGTGAGCGACCGGGGCGTGGGCATTGATTCGACCATGCTGCCACGGGTATTCGACCTGTTTGCCCAGGCACCGACCTCGATCGCCCGTAAGGATGCCGGGTTGGGCATCGGATTGACGGTCGTGCAGCGGCTCGTGCGGGACCACGATGGATCGGTAGAGGTTTTCAGCGACGGCGTAGGCGCAGGGACCCGAATGATGGTTACGTTGCCCATCGTTGACGAGCAGGTACCCGAAGTCGAGGCAGTGCCGCATCACGTCGCTGGAACGGCAGTGCATAAGGTGCTCGTCGTTGACGATAACAAGGATTCAGCAGATGCTCTGGCCGCGCTGCTTGAACTGCATGGCTATCAATGCGTGGTCGCCTACGATGGCGCAAGTGCATTGGCATTGACTGAGACTTTTGTGCCCACAGTTAGCGTGATCGATCTGGGCTTGCCGGACATGTCGGGATTCGACGTTGCGATCGCGCTACGCAAAAGACCTGGCCTTGGGACGTTGACCCTTGTCGCGCTGAGCGGATATTCGAGCGGCGACTATCGTAGCAATGCTTCCCGGGCCGGCTTCGATCACTACTTCGCGAAACCATTGTTGATCGGTGATTTCTTGAATTTTTTGTCGAGTGTCGAGACTTGATACGACTGCATGCACCGACGGCTCACACCGCCGATCGACAGATCCCTGCCTCCTGAAAGTCTCAGCATGGGGTTGCGAGCTTGACTCAGCGAACGCCCCCGAAAAAGCCGAAGCTTTGACTCACCGTCCGGGCGATATTCGGCCTGGGCGCCTTGCACCGGGGAGGATCGCAATAGAGTTGCGAACCACTCCCCAACGAATCACGCCCCCTCACTCCACCGTCACCGACTTCGCCAGATTCCGCGGCTTATCGACATCCGTCCCCCGCGCACAAGCCGTGTGATACGCCAGCAACTGCAACGGCACGACGTGAAGAATCGGCGACAGCATCCCGTAGTGCTCCGGCATCCGGATCACATGCAAGCCTTCATCGTTGACGATGCGCGTGTCCGCATCGGCAAACACATACAGCTCGCCGCCACGCGCACGTACTTCCTGGATGTTCGACTTCAGTTTCTCGAGCAGCGCATCGTTCGGTGCGACGGTGACGACCGGCATCGCCTCGGTGACGAGCGCAAGCGGCCCATGCTTCAGCTCACCAGCCGGATAAGCTTCCGCGTGGATGTACGAGATTTCCTTGAGCTTCAACGCGCCTTCGAGCGCGATCGGATAGTGCAGCCCGCGTCCGAGGAACAGCGCATGTTCCTTGCGCGAAAACTCCTCCGACCACGCGATGATCTGCGGCTCCAGCGCCAGCACGCTATTCAACGCCGCCGGCAGGTGACGCAACTGGCGGATATAGTCCGCTTCCTGCGCAGCATCCACATGGCCACGCAGCTTGCCGAGCGTCGCGGCAAGCACGAACAGGCCGACCAGTTGCGTCGTGAACGCCTTCGTCGATGCGACGCCGATCTCACGCCCGGCGTGCGTCAGGAACGAGAGTTCGGTCAACCGCACCATCGCGCTTGTGCCGACGTTGCACACCGACAGCGTATGCCGATGCCCCAACCCCTGCGCATGCTTGAGCGCGGCGAGCGTGTCGGCGGTTTCGCCCGACTGCGAGATCACGACGACGAGCGCCTTCGGGTTCGGCACCGAATCGCGGTAGCGATACTCGCTCGCGATCTCAACCTGCGTCGGAATCTTCGCAATCGATTCGAGCCAGTACTTCGCGGTCAGCCCCGAGTAGTAGCTGGTACCGCAAGCAAGAATAAGCAGGCTGTCGATTTCGCCGAATGCCTGCGCCGCGCCTTCGCCGAACATCGACGGGTCGAATGCATCGGCTTGCGGAATCGTGTCGGTGATCGCGCGCGGTTGCTCGAAAATTTCCTTCTGCATGAAGTGCCGGTACGGTCCGAGTTCGACCGCGCCGCCGTATGCGGCCACCTGACGCACTTCGCGCTGCACATCGTCGCCGTCGCGATCGGCGATACGCACGCGGTCGAGCGTCAGTTCGCAGACGTCGCCTTCTTCCAGGAAGATGAAGCGTTCGGTGCTGCCGGCCAGCGCGAGCGCATCGGATGCGAGGAAGTTCTCGCCGTCGCCCAGTCCCACTACCAGCGGCGAACCCTGCCGCGCGCCGACCACGGTATGCGGCTGGTCCTTATGCAGTACGGCGATCGCATACGCGCCGTGCAGTTGCTGCACAGCCTCCTTCACCGCTGCGAACAGGTCGCCTTGATACACGCTGTGGATCAGATGCGCGATCACTTCGGTGTCGGTCTGCGACACGAACACGTAGCCCTTAGCACGCAGCATGTCGCGCAGCGACTCGTAGTTCTCGATGATGCCGTTGTGGACGAGCGCGAGCGCGTCGCGTGAAAAGATCGGGTGCGCGTTGTCGGTGACGGGCGCGCCGTGCGTCGCCCAGCGCGTGTGCGCGATGCCGGTCACGCCTTCGAGATGCGTGTCCTTCACCTGCTCGTCGAGATCGGCGACGCGCGCGACGCTGCGCGCGCGGCGCGGTTCGCCGTTCGCGAGCACGGCGACGCCGCACGAATCGTAGCCGCGGTATTCGAGGCGACGCAGTCCTTCGACGAGAACGGGAACGATGTTACGTTGCGCTGCCGCGCCGACGATTCCGCACATGATCTATCTGTCCTTGAGCCTGGAGAATGGATGGCCGGGCACGCGCGGTGCCGGCGCGTCTGTTCAGCGTTTCTTTTTGGTCGGGCGCACGTAGCCGCTGCGGCTTGTCTGCGTCTTGTCGTTCAGTACGAGCTGGTCGGGTGCGACGTCCTTCCACACGGTCGTGCCCGCCGCGATCGTCACGCCGCGACCCACGCGCACGGGCGCGACGAGCTGCGTGTCGGAGCCGACGAACACGTCGTCTTCGATGATCGTGCGGTGCTTGTTCGCGCCGTCGTAGTTGCACGTGATCGTGCCCGCGCCGATGTTGACCCGAGCACCGACGTCGGCGTCGCCGATATACGTCAGGTGATTCGCCTTCGAGCCGTGACCGATGACCGCGTTCTTCACTTCGACGAAGTTGCCGACGTGCGCCTCGTCCTTCAGCAGCGCGCCGGGCCGCAGCCGCGCGTACGGTCCGAGCACCGCGTGCGCGCCGACTTCGGCGCCTTCGATGTGCGTGAACGCGTCGACGCGCGTGCCGGCGCCGATCTTCGCGTCGCGGATCACGCAGTTCGCGCCGACCGTCACGTCGTCGCCGAGCACGACGTGGCCTTCGAACACGCAGTTCACGTCGATCGATACATCGCGGCCGCATTCGAGCGTGCCGCGCACGTCGATCCGCGCCGGATCGGCGAGCGTCACGCCGGCGACGAGCAGCGCGTCGGCTGCATTGCGCTGATACACGCGTTCGAGTTCGGCGAGCTGCTGTTTGCTGTTCACGCCGAGCGTTTCCCACTCGTCGTCGGGCTGCGTCGTGACGATGTCGATGCCCGCTTCGATCGCGAGCTCGACGACGTCCGTCAGATAGAACTCGCCTTGCGAGTTGTCGTTCTTGAGCGAGCTTAACCAGCCCTGCAGCTGCGCGGTCGGCCCGGCGATGATGCCGGTGTTGATCTCGGCGATGGCCTGCTGTTCCGGCGTCGCATCCTTCTGCTCGACGATGCGCACCACGCGGCCGTACGAATCGCGCACGATGCGTCCGTAGCCGGAGGGATCGTCGAGCGTGACGGTCAGCACGCCGTAGCCTTGCTGGCCGACGGCATCGGTGAATTGCTTGAGCGTCGACGCACGCGTGAGCGGCACGTCGCCATACAGCACGAGCGTCGGCACGGTCGGATCGAGCAGCGGCAGCGCCTGCTGCACCGCGTGGCCGGTGCCGAGTTGCTGTTCCTGGGTGGCGAATTGCACGTCCGGCGCGGCAACCGCGGCGCGCACCGCATCGGCGCCATGTCCGACGACGACGACGAGCCGGGTCGGATCGAGCGTGCGGGCGGTATCGATGACGTGTTCGAGAAGCGGCCGGCCGGCCAGAGGATGCAGCACCTTGGGCAGCGAAGAACGCATGCGCTTTCCGGTGCCCGCCGCCAAAATCACGATGTTCATGGCGCAAGCGAGAGGACGATTGGATAGCGGCCGATTCTAGCACGCAGCCCGCATACGTCGCGGCAGCCGCCGGGCCGCCGCGCGGCCGTCCAAGGCGGCCAGGAGCCCAGTGGAAAAGCGCTTACAGATCGTCGAACTGGACGATCGAAATCGGCTTCGTGTTCGCGGAAAAACCGTCCGGTGTCGCGTCGGTCGAACACGGATCTTCGTCAAACGCGATGTCACCTTGCGAATCGGCCTCGCCGCTCGCGCGCAGACCGGCGAACGGAAACAGCCCGGTATCCATCAGATGCGACGGCACGACGTTCGACAGCGCGTTGAACATGTTCTCGACGCGCCCCGGAAAACGCTTGTCCCAGTCGCGGATCAGCGCCTTCATTTCCGCGCGCTTCAGGTTCGGCTGGCTGCCGCACAGGGTGCACGGGATGATCGGGAACTCGCGCAGCGCCGCGTACTTCTCGAGATCGGTTTCCTTCACGTACGCGAGCGGCCGGATCACGATGTTCTTGCCGTCGTCCGATTGCAGCTTCGGCGGCATACCCTTCAGCTTGCCGCCGTAGAACAGGTTCAGCAGCAGCGTCTGCAGGATGTCGTCGCGATGGTGGCCGAGCGCGATCTTCGTCGCGCCGAGTTCGCCGGCGACGCGGTACAGAATCCCGCGACGCAGCCGCGAGCACAGCGAGCAGGTCGTCTTGCCTTCGGGCACCAGACGCTTGACGATGCTGTACGTGTCCTGGTTCTCGATATGGAACGGGATGCCGAGCGCGCGCAGATATTCGGGCAGCACGTGCTCCGGAAAACCCGGCTGCTTCTGGTCGAGATTCACCGCGACGATGTCGAAGTGGATCGGCGCGCGTTCGCGCAGGCGCAGCAGCACGTCGAGCATCGCGTAGCTGTCCTTGCCGCCCGACAGGCACACCATCACCTTGTCGCCTTCCTCGATCATGTTGTAGTCGCCGACCGCCTGGCCGACGAGCCGCGCAAGCCGCTTGAACAGCTTGTTGTTCTCGTACGCTTCTTTCTGCTCGCGGCGCGTGAGCGCGGGGCGGGCTTCGGTGGCAACTTCGGTGGCGACGTCGAATTCAGGCGCGTTCATCGCTCAATCCTCCTTGATGCGGAAAACTTCGACGCCCACCGCGTCGCAGTCCGGATAGACGTCCGGCTTTTCCGTCGACAGTTGCACTGCGCGCACGTGCGGATGCGCGAGCAGTGCGGTCGCGAGATCGTCGCACAGCGTTTCCTGCAGATGGATGTGCCCTTGCTGCACGCGATGCGCGATCGTCGAGCGCATGAAGTCGTAATCGACGACTTCGCGCAGCTTGTCTTCGACCGGCGTCGACAGCGCGAGCGGCACGAACAGATCGACGTTGATCACCACGCGCTGTTCGCCGCGCTTTTCGAAATCGTGCACACCGATGTTGATGTGCACTTCGTAATTGCGCAGGAAAAGCCGGCGGCAATCGGCAAGGCGGGGGTGAGAAAGAGCGGCAAACATGTTCGTTCCAGTCGTAAGAAGCGTGCGGACACGCAGGGGGCCTCGCGGCCCAAGGTTGCGCGTGTCAGGCGCCCGTCAAAAACATCACGTCGTGCGGTAGCGGCAGAAGATGCTGCCCGCCGTCGACGACCAGCGTCGTGCCCGTCACACCCGACGCATCCGCGAGATACAGCGCCGCCGCGACGATGTCCTCGGGCCGCGACGCACGGCCGAGTGGCGTCGCGCGATGCGCGGCGGCGAAGCCCTCCGGCGTCTGTCCCGCCGATTGCAGCGTGAGCCCTGGCGCCAGCCCGACCACGCGCACCTTCGGCGCCAGCGCCTGCGCGAGCGACACGGTCGCCGCCTGCAGCGCAGCTTTGGTCAGCGTGTAGGACAGGTAGTCCGGGTTCATGTTGTACAGCTTCTGGTCCAGCATGTTGATGACCGTGGTGCGCTGCTTCTCGTCGCCGAGGGCGGCATCGGGCGTCGCGTCGAACAGCATCCGCGCGAGCACCAGCGGTGCGCCGACGTTGATCGCCGTGAGCTTCAGCAGACGCTCGTAGCCGACGTCCCGCGCGGTGTCCTCGTCGAACAGCGACGCGTTGTTGACGATGCACGCGGGCAACCCGAGCGCCGCCGTGCAGGCCGGCAGCAGCCCGGCGACGTCCGCCTCGACCGCGAAGTCCGCCTGCAGCGCGACCGCGCGGCGGCCCAGCGCGACGATCTCGGCGACGGTACGTTCTGCCTCGTCGCCCGACCGGTCGAAATGCACCGCCACATCCCAACCCCGCGCGGCAAAGCCCAGCGCGAGCGCGCGACCGATCCGGCGGGCACCGCCGGTGATCAGCACGACGCGGGCCGCGCCGTTGGGCGTGCTCACGGGGGAAAGGTCGGAAGAAGCGGTCATTTACAATGCGGGGATGAATCCGAAAGCTCACGAACCCGATAGTTTACCTGCTCCCGGCCCGACCGCGCTTGCGCAGTCCGACGCGCTGGCCGAGCAGATTCGCGCGGAACTGGACGTGGCCGGCGGCTGGCTGCCGTTCGATCGCTATATGGAACGCGCGCTGTACGCGCCGGGGCTCGGCTATTACGGCGGCGGCTCGGTCAAGTTCGGTCGACGCGCCGACGACGGCAGCGACTTCGTCACCGCCCCCGAACTGTCGCCGCTGTTCGCCGCGACGCTCGCGCGGCCGGTCGCGCAGGCGCTCGCGGACAGCGGCACGCGCGACCTGATGGAATTCGGCGCGGGCACCGGCAAGCTTGCCGCCGGCCTGCTGCGCGCGCTCGACGCCGCGCAGGTTCCGTTCGACAGCTACTCGATCGTCGATCTGTCCGGCGAACTGCGCGCGCGTCAGCGCGATACGCTCGACACACTCGACGCCGAAGTGCCCGGCCTCTCGGCACGCGTGCGCTGGCTCGACGCGCTGCCCGAGACATTCGACGGTGTCGTCATCGGCAACGAGGTGCTCGATGCGATGCCGGTGAAGCTGTTCGCACGGGCGAATGGCGTGTGGCATCAGCGCGGCGTCGCATTGAAGGACGGCGCGTTCGTCTTCGAAGACCGTCCACTAGACACCGCTGCTTCTACGGAAGATCTCGCACTGCTGCAAGAGATCGATGCCACCGACGGCACCGACCACGACTACGTCACCGAAACCCACGGCGCCGCACGCGCGTTCACACGCACCGTCTGCACGATGCTCGCGCGCGGCGCGGCGTTCTTCATCGATTATGGCTTTCCGCGCAGCGAGTATTACCACCCGCAACGCGCGCAGGGCACGCTGATGTGCCACTACCGGCATCGCGCGCATGGCGATCCATTCGTCTATCCGGGTCTGCAGGACATTACCGCACACGTCGAATTCACCGGCATCGCGGACGCAGGTATCGAGACGGGTGCCGAGCTGATCGGTTATACGTCGCAGGCGCGCTTTCTGTTGAACGCGGGCATCACCGAGGCGCTGTCCGCGATCGATCCATCCGATGCGCGACAGTTTCTGCCGGCTGCCAACGCGGTGCAGAAGCTGCTGTCCGAAGCGGAGATGGGCGAGCTGTTCAAGGTGATTGCGTTTTCGCGCGGCATCGACGGTGCGCTCGATGCATTCGCGAGCGGCGATCGCTCGCATACGTTGTAGCGCGACGACCGTGACCTCTATGCGCGAGTGCCGACCATCATGATCCGCTGGCTGCTGACCACCTTCATCGCCGTCGCGATCCTGTCGGGCTCGTGGCCGTGGCTGCGCAAGATCGGTATCGGCCGGATGCCGGGCGATGTCACGCTGCGGCTGTTCGGCCGCGAGTACCCGTTTCCGTTCATGTCGACGCTGGTGCTGACGATGGCGTTGTCGTTGATTGCGCGGGTGCTTTAGATAGAAGGTGCAGCGCCGACTACAACACCGCCTCAACCGCACTCACCCGCGCACGATGTACCGCTTCCTTGATCTGCTCCGGCTTGTCCGCGAACGACTGCGCAACCGCGCCCGCATCAACCGCACGCGCCGCGATCAGCGCAATGCGCAGCCGCTCGGCCTGCGGATACTCGCGCGCCTCGAAGCCTAACCGGCCGCGCGCATCCGCCTCGCACGCCTGCAGCGCCTCCGCGAAACGCGCGGGCTTGCGCAGCGCGTCGCAACGTTCGAAGAGCCGCACCAGCGCCGCCGCGCCCATCTCCATCACGCGATGAATGTTGCCGTGCTCGCGCGCGACCAGCACCGCGAGATCGCGGCACTCGTTCGGCACGCGCAGCCGGTCGCACAGCGGTTTCAGCAGATCGACGCTACGGCCTTCATGACCGATATGACGCGGCAGCACGTCGGCGGGCGTGGTCGCCTTGCCGAGATCGTGCGTGACCGCCGCGAACCGCACGGGAAGCGCGTAGCCCTGCGCGGCCGCGTGATCGACGACCATCATCACATGCACGCCGGTGTCGACCTCGGGGTGATAGTCGGCGCCCTGCGGCACGCCGAACAGGCTGTCGATCTCCGGCAGGATGCGCGCGAGCGCGCCGCATTCGCGCAGCACCTCGAACATCCGCGACGGCCGCTTTTCCATCAGCCCACGCGACACCTCTTGCCACACACGCTCGGGCACCAGCGCGTCGACCTCGCCTGCGGTCACCATGCGGCGCATCAGCGCCATCGTTTCCGGCGCGACCGTGAAGTCGGCGAAGCGCGCGGCAAAGCGCGCGACCCGCAGAATCCGCACCGGATCTTCGAGAAACGCGTCGCCGACATGCCGGAACACCCGCGCGCGCAGATCCGCCTCGCCGCCGAACGGATCGATCACCGGACCGGTGAGTTCACCATCGGGTCGCACTTCGCGGGCCATCGCGTTGACCGTCAGATCGCGGCGCGCGAGATCCTGCTCGAGCGTCACGTCGGGCGCGTAGAAAAACTGGAAGCCGTGATAGCCCGCCGCCGTCTTGCGCTCGGTGCGCGCGAGCGCGTATTCCTCGCGCGTGTCGGGATGCAGGAACACCGGAAAGTCCTTGCCGACCGGCTTGTACTTCTGCGCGACCATCTGTTCGGGCGTCGCGCCAACCACCACGTAGTCGCGATCCTTGACCGGCACGCCGAGCAGCGCGTCGCGGATCGCTCCACCTACGGCGTAGATATTCATTCGCAGACGTCTTCGCTGGGGATGCGGTGCGTCTCGCGCCGCGCATCGTCGATCCAGGCGCGCACGGCCGGCGATTCGGTAACGCGCCGCGCGTACGCGCTCGCCGCGTCGGACAGCGCCGGCTGCCACGTGTTGAAGCGCATCACGACCGGCGCGTACATCGCGTCGGCGATGCAGAAATCGCCGAACAGGAACGGACCGCCGGAGGCCTTCAGGCAATCGCTCCACAGCATGTCGATGCGCGCGATGTCGGCGAGCGCGCCGGGCGTCGCGCCCTTGCCCGGCCACGATGCGCGGATGTTCATCCACATGTTGCTGCGCAGATCGACGAACCCCGAATGCATCTCGGCGCTGATACTGCGCGCGTGACAGCGTGCCTCCTGCGCGCGCGGCCACAGCACGTGCTGCGGAAAACGCTCGGCGAGCGTCTCGGCGATCGCGAGCGAATCCCACACCGAGTAGCCTTCGTCGGTGATCAGGCAGGGCAGCTTGCCTGACGGCGAATGCGCGAGGATCGCGTCCTTCGTGCCCGCTTCGCGCAGTTCGATTGCGACTTCTTCAAACGGGATGTCGAAGTGCTTCAGCAGCACCCACGGACGCATCGACCACGACGAATAGTTCTTGTCACCGATAATCAGTTTCATGCCGCGTGTCTGATAAGAGAAAGAAAAAGGAACCAGCGAGTATCAACGCCCCGCGTTCGCGCGGAACGCGTTGAAGCGCGAGCGCATCGACGCGCCGGTTAAATATACAGGCGCGATGGTCTCGATACTGGCCGGGTCGATATCGAGTTCCGGTGCGAGCGGTCCGGTCAGCACGTTATCGACGCTCATCGAGTCGAGATTGTCGCGCGAGATGACCGGCTCGCCGGGCGCCATTTCGAATGTCAGCGCCTGTAGCCGCGCGAGCGCGTCGGGCAGCCGGATGATCTTCGCATGCCGGCCGATCACGTCGCCGCAATACCGGACCAGCTGTTCGAGCGTATAGACGGTCGGGCCACCGAGTTCGTATGTGCGGCCGCTCGCGGCATCGAGATCGAGCACGTTGACGATCGCCTTCGCCACATCGCCGACGAACACCGGCTGAAACTTCGCATCGGGCTTCGCGAGCGGAATCACCGGAAACACGCGCTGCAGGAACGCGAACTGGTTGAGCAGCGCATCCTCGGGACCGAACACGACCGACGGACGGAACACGGTCGTCGCGAGCGACGATGCATGCACCGCTTTCTCGCCGTCGCCTTTCGAGCGCAGGTACATGCTGGGACCATCGGACGCAGCACCGATCGCGCTGATATGGATCAGCCGATGCACGCCCTTGCCTTCGCACGCGGCGGCGATTTTTGTCGGCAGCTCGACGTGCGTGCGCGCGAACTCAGGACCGTACGGATCGCCGCGCTTGCCGTGCAACGTGCCGACCAGGTTGATCACCGCGTCGGCGTTCTCGAGGAAGCTTGCGAGTTGCACGGGATCGTAGACATCGGCTTCGATGACGTCGATGGGGAGCAGTGTGAGATGGCTCGCATGAGAGCGGCGCCGTGTGGCGATGCGCACGTCCTTGCCGATCTCGACCAGCGCGTTGACGAGATGGCTGCCGATAAACCCGGAGCCGCCGATGACCGCAATGGCTTGATGTCGCATGTCGGACTCCCTGCGGGAAGCTGCGGCATCGATCGACGCAGCGTTCAATACTGCGGCGGTTGATGCTGCTGTGACGGCGGGCGGCATTCAATGCTGCGGATCGACTGCCAGCACGACCGCCGCCGCAACGTCAGCAGCCCGCGCAGCGCAACGACCCAGCGCTTACGGCGCGATATACCCGAGCCGAGCCTTCAACGATTGCGGACGGCCTTCGAACAATGCCGCGTAGTAGACGGTGTTGGACAGGACGTTCTTCACGTAGTCGCGGGTTTCCTGGAACGGAATCGCTTCGGCGAAGATCGCGCCTTCCACCGGACGCTGCAACGACTGCCGCCAGTTGCGCGGCCGGCCGGGACCGGCGTTGTAGCCGGCGGTGGCCAGCACGGCGGACCCGTCGAATTGATTGTAGATCATCGACAGGTAGTTGGTGCCGAGCAGGATGTTCGTGTTGATGTCGTTCATCTGCGCGCGCGAAATCGTCCCGAGACCGATCTTCTTCGCGACCAGTTGCGCGGTGGCGGGCATCAACTGCATCAGGCCACTCGCGCCCACTTCGGAGCGCGCGTTCATGATGAAGCGCGACTCCTGGCGGATCAGCCCGTACGCCCATTCCACATCGAGTCCGTTGGATTGCGCATCGCGCTCGACGATGTCACGGAACGGCGACAGATAGCGCAGCGAGAAATCGTGTTCGGTCTTCGTGCGGTCGGCGGTGTTGACCGTGCGGTCGTACAGCTCGATACGACGCGCGTACTCCGCAGCCGCGAGCAGTTGACGGTCGGTCATCCCGCGCAGCGGCCAGTTCCACTCGCGATTGCCTTCGAGCCGCAGATTCAGCTGATAAAAGCGCTGTGCAAGGGCGAAGCCCGGTGTGTTCGCAGCCTGCTGCACTTCGGCATCGGTGACGGTGGTTTTCGGCGGGACGGTGATCTTCTGGCCGAGTTCTTCCAAAGCAAGCTGCCCGTAGAAATTGAAATTCTGCGCGATCTGCTCGAACTCCTGGTTCGCCTGCGCAGTTTCGCCCGCCTGCTTCAACGCGCGCGCATGCCAGTAGACCCACGTGGGCTGACTGCGCAGCGCCGTCGGCATCTGTTCGATCGACCAGCGCACCATCGTCCAGTCGCCGGCAAGCAACGCAGAGCGCGTGCGCCATTCGTAAGCGGGATTCGACAGCGGCGCGTTCGCCGACAGCCGATACCAGTCGACCGCGCCGGGCATCTGCTTCGCGGCGGCCTGATAACCGATGGTGCCCCAGCCGATCGCGCGCTCGGGCGTGGTCAGCGAAGGCGCCACCGACGCGAACGTCGCAGCCGCCGTCGCCGGATCGTTGCGCGCCATCCGCGTGATCGCGAGCAGCGCCAGTTGATGCGACTGCGGATCGGGACCGACGCCGCGCGCGAGCAGCAGCGGCGGCGTGCTCGCTGCCTGGCTGAACAGCGTCGGATCGGGCCGCTGGTTGCCGAGCGCATCGAGCAGCTTGCTGCCGGTGTCGGTCTGGTTCTGTTCGTACGCGGTGCGAATGAGCTGCCACACGTCGTCGGTATTGAACTGCTGTTTCAGCGTGAGCGCTGTGACCAGATCGATACAGCCGTCGCCATAGGTGCGCGGCTCGACGAGCAGCGCGCGGGCCGCATCGGCGACATTCTCGCCGTGTGCCGCACGCGATTCGAGCGCGTAGCACTTCACCTGCGTATCGTCGTTCAGCACGAAGCGCGAATACTGCTGATCGAAGTTGCGCCAGTCGTGACGCGCGCCGAGCACGACGAGATAGTCGTTGCGCATCCGGTCGGCGATCGCCTGGCCGTCGTACTTCTGCAGGAACTGCAGCACCGGTGCATCGGGCGCGTCGACGCGCGGATGACCCGAGCTGTCGAACAGCTGCGGCTTCAGCTGAAAATATTCGAGATAAGAAGGCGCCGGATAATCCGGGATCATCGCCGCGAGTTGCGCGGCACGCGCCGGATCGTTATTGCGTGCGGCCTCGCGAAGCTGCACGAAAATCTGGTCGTCGTTCGTCAGTTGCGAAAGCGGGACGGGCCTCACCGCGGAAGCCGTACTGCACGCGACGAGCGCAGCGGTGGCGAGCGCCACGCCGACCGCGCGATATACTCGATGGAAGCTGTTTGACATCGTTGTTTCTGGAGCGCGAAGTGAAACCAAGCATAGCACGCAACCCCATCGCAAAATCGAAAAGCGAGCTGCGGCGTGCACTGCTGGAAACACGTGTCGAAGCGGCTCGCGAGCCGGTTTTGAACGATGCGTTGAAGCGTCGCGTGCATGATCTGCTGAACGATCGCGCGCCGGTCTCAGTCGGATTTTACTGGCCGCTTTCGGGCGAGTTCGATGCGCGCGATGCGATCGCTTCGTGGCTCGCGGCGGACTCTGCACGCATCGCGAGTCTGCCGGTCATCGTGCAGCGTGGCGCACCGCTCGAATTCCACGCATGGACCCCCGACATGCCGATGCGCGACGGCGAGCATCGGATCCCCGAACCGACGTCGGCGCGCATCGTGATTCCGGATCTGTTGCTCGTGCCGTGCGTCGGTTTCGATGCGGACGGTTATCGGCTCGGCTACGGCGGCGGCTACTACGACCGCACGCTCGCCGCATGGCCAGGCGCGCAACGGCCGGTCACCGTCGGCATCGCGTACGAAGCGTGCCGCACCGATGCGCTCACGCGCGAAGCACACGACATTCCGCTCGACGCGATCGTTACAGACTCGGCGATCTATCCTCAAGCGCAGTCATAGGCAAGCCCCGAGCGGAGCCGAAGATCACAGCGACGCCGCCGCGCGCGCCGCCGTGTCGTACAGCCCCGAGGCGTTGCGCATCAACTGCGCGGCCTCGCCGATCTGCTGGTTCGTCAGCCCGCTTTCCTTCAGCGTCGCGATCAGACAGCTCTCGCGCACCTCGCGATAACGCGCGCACAGATCGCGTCCCGCCTGGGTCGCCGAGAAAAACACTTCCTTGCCGCTCTTTTCGCTTTTTACATACCCTCTAGCTACGAGCTTCTTCAGCGCGTAGGTGGCGACATGGGTGTCTTCGATGTTCAGCACGAAGCAGATATCGGCAAGCTTCTTGCGGCGTTCGCGATGGCTCACGTGGTGCAGCAGCGAGACCTCGATCGCGGTCATGTCCTTCTCTCCGGCCGCCGATATGCAGCGGACCATCCATCGGTTGAACGCGTTGCCGACCATGATGAGGCCGTATTCGAACTCGGAAAGCTCGGCGCTCGTTTCGGAAACGAGATGTTCCGAAGAGACGATTTTGGTCGGATGACGCGACATGGCGGACGTTCCCGGTTCGCAATAAGGGGGTGTCCGGAGTGTACGACGGCATCGATCCGCATGGGCCTGGCATAAACGCTTATTGATAATTTGTTGATAAATTATTGAAAATGTATGCTATTCATCGTGGATATCTGTCGCGACCTGCACCCGGTCCGCTGACGGTTTTCCGCCCCAACCCGGAACCCTCATGAGTTCACCCCGTATTTTTCCGCTCGGCGATACCGCGCTGGTTTGCGAGGCGCCCCCGCCCGCGACGCTCGACTGCCAGCGCCGCGTGTGGGCGGCTGCGCAGGCCGCGCGCGCGTGGCCGCACGTCGTCGAGGTGGTGCCGGGCATGAACAATCTGACGATCGTCTTCGACCCGCTCGCAGCCGACGCCGACGCGCTCGCCGCCAGCCTGCGGGAAGCATGGGACAAGGCCGGCGATACACCCGCCACGTCGCGCGAAGTCGAGATTCCGGTGCAGTACGGCGGCAAGTTCGGCCCCGACCTTGACGTCGTCGCGCGCCATACGGGTCTGTCCGCCGAAGAAGTCGTGCGCCGTCATGCCGGCGGCAACTACGTCGTGTTCTTCCTCGGCTTCCAGCCTGGCTTCGCGTATATGGGCGGCCTCGAGGACGCATTGCACACGCCGCGCCGCTCTGAGCCGCGGCTCGAAGTGCCGGCCGGCTCGGTCGGTATCGGCGGCGCGCAGACGGGGCTTTATCCGGCGGTGTCGCCGGGCGGCTGGCAACTGATCGGGCACACCGACGTACCGCTCTTCGACCCGTCCCGCACGCCGCCCACACTGCTACAACCGGGCGACCGCGTGCGCTTCTCGATCGCGGGGATCCACGCATGATTGACGTGATCCGCGCGGGTGTCCTCACCACGGTTCAGGACCTCGGTCGCGAGGGCTATCGCCATCTCGGCATTGCGATGGGCGGCGCGCTCGACCGCCTCGCGCTCGAAGTCGGCAACCGTCTCGTCGGCAACCGGCCCGACGCGGCCGGTCTCGAAATCACCTTTGGCCCGGTCGTGCTGCGCTTCGCGCGCGCGACCCGCGTCGCGATCACCGGCACCGAGTTCGGTGCGACGCTCGACGGCCAGCCGGTCCATTCATGGTGGAGCCTGCCGGTGCGCGCGGGCCAGGAGTTGACCTTGCATGCGGCGAAGCGCGGCATGCGCGGCTACGTGTGCATCGCGGGCGGCATCGACGTGCTGCCGATGCTCGGCTCGCGCAGCACCGATCTCGCGGCGGCCTTCGGCGGCCTGGGTGGCCGTGCGCTGCGCGACGGCGACCGTCTGCCGCTCGGTGCGATTTCGTCGCGTCATGGGCTCGGCCCGGACGCGCCCGAATTCGGCGTGAAGGCGCCGGAGTGGTGCAAGTTTTCGCTCGCGCCCGAGCCGCTGCGCAGAGGCCGGCATCCGGCCGGGCTCGCATGGGCCGAACCGATCCGCGTGTTGCCCGGCCCCGAGTACGACAGCTTCACCGAGGACGCGCAGCAGGCGTTCTGGTCCGACGAATGGGTCGTCACGCCGAACAGCAATCGCATGGGCTACCGGCTGTCCGGCACGGAACTCGCACGCACTCGCAAGACAGAACTGCTGTCGCACGGGGTGCTGCCCGGCACGATCCAGGTGCCGCCGAACGGCCAGCCGATCGTGCTGATGAGCGACGCGCACACCACCGGCGGCTATCCGAAGATCGGCGCGGTGATCCGCGCGGATTTGTGGAAGCTCGCACAGGTGCGGCTGAACGGCGGCCTGCGCTTCGTCGCGACGACGCCCGACGAAGCCCGCCGCGCGCTGCGCGACGAACGCACGTATCTGCAGCAGATCGACACGGCGATCGCGATGCATGAAGAAAAACGCGGCGCGCGCCAGCCGGCGCCCGCAGCACTGCAAGACTCGTAGAGGAACATCATGGAAATCGATCTCAACGCCGACCTCGGCGAAGGCTGCGGCTTCGACGAAGCGCTGCTCGACCTCGTCAGCTCGGCCAACATCGCGTGCGGCTGGCACGCGGGCGGCGCGAACGCGATGCGCGACTGCGTCAAATGGGCGGTCGAGAAAGGCGTGTCGATCGGCGCGCATCCGAGCTTCAACGATCCGGAGAATTTCGGCCGCAAGGAAATGGATCTGCCGGCCAGCGAGATCTACGCGGGCGTGCTGTATCAGCTGGGCGCGCTGTCCGCGATCGCGCAGGCCGAAGGCGGCCGCATTGCGCACGTGAAGCCGCACGGCGCGCTGTACAACCAGGCCGCACGCGATCCGAAGATCGCCGACGCGATCGTGTCGGCGGTACATGACTTCGATCCGTCGGTGGCGGTGTTTGCACTGGCGAACAGTGGGCTCGTTGCGGCTGCGCGCGGCGCCGGCCTGACGGCGATCGAAGAAGTGTTCGCCGACCGCGGTTATCGCGCGGACGGGTCGCTCGTGCCGCGCAAGGAGCGCGGCGCACTGCTCGACGACGAAGATGCCGTGCTCGTACGCACGCTCGCGATGATTCGTGAGCATCGCGTGCAGGCTGTCGACGGTCACTGGGTCGAGTTAAACGCGCAGACCATCTGCCTGCACGGCGACGGGCCGCATGCGCTCGCGTTCGCGCGGCGCATCCGTGCGGCGCTCGACGAAGCGGGTATCGATGTGCATCCGGCGTCGGCGCCGCAGTGAGCTCACAGAAGTAAAACAGCACCACCCCAAACCCGGCTCACGCCGGGCAAGCAGTCCGCACCACCGCAGTCCCGAGAGAAAGCAGTCGATACACGGCCACCAAGAGCCGAGCAATGCACGAACCGGCCGTCCCGTGAGGCAGCCGGTCAAAACCCTGTTTGGAGATCAACAGAATGCAGACAACAGTCAATTTATGGCCGCTCATCGGCGTGGCCGTCATCATCGTCGGGTTTTTACTGCGCTTCAATCCGATGCTGATCGTCGCAGCCGCGTCGATCATCACCGCGCTTGCCGCGCACTTCCCGCCGGACAAGATCCTCGCCGCGATCGGTAGCGGCTTCATCAAGACGCGCAACATCCCGCTGATCATCCTGCTGCCGCTCGCGGTCATCGGGCTGCTCGAGCGGCACGGGCTGCGCGAGCGCGCACAGATATGGATCGCGGGCATCAAGGCGGCCACGGCCGGCCGTCTGCTGATCGTTTATCTGCTCGTGCGCGAGCTGACGGCAGCAGTTGGCCTGACGGGTCTCGGCGGTCACCCGCAGATGGTGCGTCCGCTGATCGCGCCGATGGCCGAGGGTGCCGCCGAAACGCGCTTCGGCAAACTGAGCGACGCGGTGCGCTACAAGCTGCGCGCATTCGCTGCCGCGACCGACAACGTCGGGCTGTTCTTCGGCGAGGACATCTTCGTCGCGTTCGGCGCGATCGTGCTGATGGTCACGTTCCTGAAAGAACTCGGCATCGTCGTCGAACCGATGCACGTTGCGGTGTGGGGCATCCCGACCGCGATCTGCGCGTTCCTGATCCACGGCTTCCGTCTGATGCTGCTCGACCGCAGGCTCGAACGCGAACTGCGCGGTAGCGCCGCTGCGTCGAATGCATCGACCGCTCAAACCACGCAACCGGCCGCTGGAGACGAAGCATGACGATCACGCTCAACTATCTGTTCTGGCTCGTCGGCATCGTGCTGCTGGTGGTCGGCGGCATGATCGTCACCGACCGCGACCATCCGCGTCGCTTTAGCGCCGGCGGTTTCTGGATCCTCTACGCACTGGTGTTCCTGATCGGCGACTGGCTGCCGGTCGACGTGGTCGGCGTACTGGTGATCGCGATGGCGCTGATCGCAGGCTTCGGCGGCGTCACGGCGGCGAAGCCGAAGCTGCTTTCCACCGAAGCACGCGTCGCCAGCGCGAAGCGGCTCGGCAACAAGCTCTTCATCCCCGCACTGACGATCCCGCTCGTCACCGTCATCGTCACGCTCGGCGCGAGTTACCTCGTATTCGGCGGCGTGCCGCTGGTCGAGAAGAAGAACGTCACGCTGATCGGCTTCGGCATCGGCTGCGTGATCGCACTGGCGGTCGCGTGCGCGATGACGCGCGACACCGTCGGTCAGTCGATGAAGGAAGCGCGCCGGCTCGTCGATGCGCTGTCGTGGGCCGCCGTGCTGCCGCAGATGCTTGGCATGCTCGGCCTCGTGTTCTCGGACGCGGGCGTCGGCAAGGCGGTCGCGCACGTGACGACCGCGTACATCAGCCTCGACTACCGGCTCGTCGCGGTCGCGGTGTACTGCATCGGGATGGCGCTGTTCACGATGGTGATGGGCAACGGCTTTGCCGCGTTCCCGGTGATGACGGGCGGCGTCGGCGTGCCGATTCTCGTCAACGTGTTCCACGGCAATCCGGCGGTGATGGTCTCGATCGGGATGTTTTCCGGCTACTGCGGCACGCTGATGACCCCGATGGCCGCGAACTTCAACATGGTGCCGGCCGCGCTGCTCGAACTGCCGGACAAGAACGCGGTGATCAAGGTGCAGGTGCCGACCGCACTCGCGCTGCTCGTCGTGAACATCTTCCTGCTGAACTTCCTGATGTTCCTGTGATGTTCCTCTGAACGCCGCATCGCCGCCCGCGACAACGGGCGGCGAGTTCAATAAGGATCGACCGTAAAGCCGTGCTGCCTCAACAGCTGCAGCACGCCGCGCGGACCACCCAGATGCAGCGCGCCGATCGCAACGAACACCGGCTTGTTCGGCGCGGCGATCAGCAGCATCCGCGACACGAAGCGACGGTTTCGATCGAACAGGATCTTGTTGTTCACCGACGCGGACACACGCGGATCGCGCGCGAGCGTTTCCACTTTCGCCGCCTGCCACGCGGCAATCGCATCCGCATCGCCGACACGCCACAGACGCAGCAGCGTCTCGACGTCGGCGACATTTTGCGCGGGCGTCTGCACGAGATCCTGCGCGAGCATTTCGCGCTGCTGCGGCAGCGACAGGCCGGTGAACGCGCGCATCTGCTCGCTCAATGTCTCCAGCCCGACGATCTTCCCCTTCGTGCGCAGATAGACGTTCTGCAGCTGCGCCTCGGTGCCGTATTCGGTCTGCAGACCGGCGCTCAACGAATCGTAGGTTTCGACCAGCAGCGATGCGAGCCACGGCCGCATCTTCTTGATTTCGTCGAGTGCGGCGGGGTTGCCGCGCAGGCGCGTCTCGAGCTTGTGCCACAGCGGCTCGGGCAACAGCTTCGGCAGACACGGTCGCGAACAGATGCCGTAACGCGACACGTCGTCCTGCGACACGAGCAGATCGTCGGGTGAGAGTTCGAGCGCGAGCGTCGGCGATGCGGCGAGCGCGCCGAGAATCGGCGGACGGAACGGTTGATTCGGCGGATAGTCGGCCGGGTCGCCGACGTGCAGCGTGCCGAGCAGATAGATCGTCGTCGAGCCGCGCGTCGCGACGTAGAACGGCATCCGCGCGGGCTGCGTGCGCACCGGACCGCTTGTGGTCGTACGCGAGGGCGGCGGCGGATTGAAGCCGGGCAGCGTGGCTCGCGGCGGTGGCGGAACAGGCAATGCGGGACGACCGGCCTGCGCCGGCGTATTCGCCGACGCGCCGGCCGCATAGGCGACGGCAACGAAGGCGAGCGGCGACGCGGAAGGCCACGTCGCGAGTGCGAGCACCCCACAGCAGAGACCGATCGCGAACACCGCACAGCGCCGCGTGAAAGCGGCGCGGCGGCCGCCCTCACGCAGGCGGCGCGCAGGACGACGCGCCGCCGACGCTTCAGGCATCCGCCTCCCCTACCTCCTCGGCCCGATGACACGCCACCTGGCGACCGTCCACTTCGCGCAGCTTCGGTTCTTCGCTGCGGCAGCGGTCGATCACGTACGGGCAGCGCTGATGGAACGTGCAGCCCGACGGTGGGTTCAGCGGCGATGGCATTTCGCCCTGCAGCTTGATCTTGATGCTGCGGTCCGCCTCGAAGATCGACGGCGTCGCCGACATCAGTGCACGCGTGTACGGATGCCGCGGCTTCGAGAAAATCCGCGGCTTGTCGCCCAGCTCCACGACGCCGCCGAAGTACATCACCATCACATCGTCGGCGATGTGCTCGACCACCGACAGGTTGTGCGAGATGAACACGTAGCTCGTCTTGAACTGCTCCTGCAGATCCATGAACAGATTGAGAATCTGCGCCTGGATCGACACGTCGAGTGCGGAGACGGGTTCGTCGGCGACGACGATCTGCGGATCGAGGATCATCGCGCGCGCGATCGCGACGCGTTGCCGCTGGCCGCCGGAGAACATATGCGGATAGCGCTTCGCGTGCTCCGGCCGCAGGCCGACCGTGCGCATCATCTGCGCGATACGTTCGCCGCGTTCCGCCGAACTGGCCGGCGTGTTGATCGCGAGCGGTTCACCAAGCGTCTGCTCGACGGTCTTGCGCGGATTCAGCGACGCGAACGGATTCTGGAACACCATCTGCACGCGCCGCCGCAGCGCGGCGATCTTCGCGTGGTCGGCGCCCGCGACGTCTTCGCCGTCCACCAGCAGACGGCCCGACGTGGGCGGTTCGATCATCGTCAGCTGACGGGCGAGCGTCGATTTGCCGCAGCCCGATTCGCCGACCACCGCGAGCGTCTTGCCGCGTTCGAGCGAAAAGGACACGCCGTTCAACGCCTTCACCGTGCCGTGGCCGAACATCCCGCGCCGCACGTCGTAGTGCTTCGCGAGCTGATCGGCGACGAGCACGCGGTCGCCGCCTTGACGCGCATCGTGGCGCACTTCGGGTACTGCATTCATCGTGCGCCTCCTGTTTGATGGGCATCGGCCGCAAGATTGAGCGGCTTGATGCAGCGAACCTGCGCGGCATCGTCGTGCTGCGGCAACGGCGCGAGCGCGGGCCGCGCCTTCATGCAATCGTCGACGACGTACTTGCAGCGCGGCGCGAACATGCAGCCGCGCGGCCGGTCGTCGCGACCCGGCACCATGCCCGGCAGCGCGGCGAGCCGCACCGCTCCGACATTGTGCTCGGGAATCGCCGCGAGCAGCGCTTCAGTGTACGGATGATGAGGCGCCGCGAAGATGTCCGGCACGCGGTTGGTCTCGATGACCTCGCCCGCGTACATCACCGCGACGCGCTGCGCGACCTCGGACACGACGGCCAGATCGTGCGAGATCAGCACGAGCGCCATGCCGCGTTCCTTCTGCAGCTTCACGAGCAGTTCCATGATCTGCGCCTGGATCGTCACGTCGAGCGCGGTGGTCGGCTCGTCGGCGATCAGCAGCTTCGGATTGCACGCGACGGCCATCGCGATCATCACGCGCTGGTTCATCCCGCCCGACAGCTGATGCGGAAACGCGCCGATGCGGTTCTTCGCGTCGGGAATGCCGACCTGATCGAGCAGCTCGATCGTGCGCTTTTCGAGCGCCGCGCCGCGCAGCCCTTCGTGCAGCTTCAGCACTTCCTTGATCTGGAAGCCGACGGTGTAGCTCGGGTTCAGGCTCGTCAGTGCGTCCTGGAACACCATCGCAATGTCCTTGCCGATGATCTTCCGGCGCTGCCTGGGTGTCGAGTGCAGCAGATCCTTGCCGTCGAACGTGACTTCGTCGGCGCTCACCTTGCCGGGCGCGTCGATCAGGCCCATCAGCGCCATCATCGTGACGCTCTTGCCCGAACCCGATTCGCCGACGACGCCGACGACTTCGCCTGGCGCTACGTCGAGATTGATGCGGTCGACGGCGGGCAGGCCGTTGAAGTCGACCGCCAGGTTGCGGATGGTCAGTAATTTGTCCATGTCAGGCCATCCGTTTCAGTTTGGGATCGAGCGCGTCGCGCAGACCATCTCCGAACACGTTGATCGCGAGCACCGAAATCACGATGGACAACCCGGGCAGCGTGACGATCCACCACGCGCTGTCGATGTAGTCGCGTGCGGACGCGAGCATCGCGCCCCACTCCGCCGACGGCGGTTGCACGCCGAGGCCGAGGAAGCCGAGCGCGGCCGCATCGAGAATCGCCGACGAGAAACCAAGGGTGGCCTGCACGATCAGCGGCGCGGTGCAGTTCGGCAGCACCTGCGAGAACATCAGCCGCAGCGTGCCGGCACCGGCGACGCGCGACGCGGTCACGTACTCCTTCTGCAACTCGCCGAGCGCGGACGCACGCGTGAGCCGCACGTAGCCGGGCAACGCGACGATCGCGATCGCGAACATCGTGTTCGTCAGGCCCGGGCCAATGATCGCGACCACCGCGACCGCGAGCAGCAGCGACGGCAGCGCGAGCAGCACGTCCATGATGCGCATGACCGGCGTATCGGCCCACTTCTGGAAGAACGCGGCGACGAGCCCGAGCACGATGCCCGGGATCAGCGCGAGCACGACGGACACGAAGCCGATCCAGAACGACAGACGCGCGCCGTACATCAGACGCGAGAGGATGTCGCGACCGGCTTCGTCGGTACCGAGGATGAACTTCCAGTTGCCGCCGTCGAGCCACGCCGGCGGAATCTTCACGGAATCGCGGTACTGCTCGATCGGGCTGTGCGGCGCGATCAGCGGCGCGAAGATCGCGACGAAGATCAGCAGCAGCACGATAACGCCCGCACCGACCGCACCACGGTTACGCGAGAAGTTGGCCCAGAATTCGCGCGCGGCAAGCGAGCGACCGCTGGGGGGAGTGACTGCTCGGGGGACTGTATTTTGTAGGTCAGCCATCTCTTTTACCTCGTATGGCGAATGCGTGGATTCAGCACGCCGTACAGCAAATCGACGAGGAGGTTCACGACGATAACCAGCGTCGCGATCATCAGGATGCCGCCTTGCACGACCGGATAATCGCGCCGGCCGATCGCATCGATCAGCCACTTGCCGATGCCCGGCCACGAGAACAACGTTTCCGTCAGCACCGCGCCGGCGAGCAGCGTGCCGACCTGCAGACCGATCACCGTCACGACCGGAATCAGCGCATTGCGCAGCGCATGCACGACGATCACGCGCGCGGGCGACAGCCCCTTCGCGCGCGCGGTGCGGATGTAGTCTTCGCGCAGCACTTCGAGCATCGACGAGCGCGTCATCCGCGCGATGACCGCGAGCGGAATCGTGCCGAGCACGATCGACGGCAGGATCAGGTGACTCAACGCCGACTTGAACGAGCCTTCATCGGGCGCAAGCAGCGCATCGATCAGCATGAAGCCGGTGGTGTGCGGAATGTCGTACTCGACCGCGATGCGTCCGGACACCGGCGTCCAGCCGAGGTTCGACGAGAAGACCATGATGAGGATCAAGCCCCACCAGAAGATCGGCATCGAGTAACCGGTGAGCGCGGCGCCCATCGCGCCGTGATCGACGATGGTGCCGCGTCGCAGCGCGGCGAACACGCCGGCCGGCAGTCCGATGATCAGCGCGAACAGCAGCGCGCAGATGGACAGTTCGATGGTGGCGGGGAAGCGGGCGAGGAATTCGTCCATCACGCTGGTGTTCGTGATGATCGATGTGCCGAGGTTGCCGTGCAGCGCGTGGCTGACGTAGTGCAGATACTGCATCGGCAGGGGCTCGTCGAGCCCGAGGCGGTGCAACGCTTCGGCGTGCAACGCAGGATCGACCCCGCGTTCGCCCATCATCACTTCGATGGGATCGCCGGGGATCAGGTGAATCAGTGCGAACGCGAGGATCGTGATGCCGATGAAGGTCGGTATCACCATTCCGATGCGACGCAAAACAAATCGGAACATGGTTCGTCCCTATGGTCTTGATGAAAGAAAAACGCAACCGGCGACGAGGGCTCGTGACCCCGGTCGCCGGACCATTTCGACCAGTTTTCTAACCGTGCGAAAAGCGTAATGCGCAAACCTTACTTCACGCTCACTCCGTCAAAGCGTGCGTAGCCGAGCGGTTCGATCCGCATATCGACTACCTTCTTGCTGACCGGCTGATACACCGTCGAGTGAGCGATCGCCGAGAACGGCAGTTGCTGCGCGAAGATCTGCTGCGCCTGCACGTAGAACTTCGTGCGCTGACCCAGATCCGTCGTCTCGCGGCCCTTCTTCACTAGATCGTCGAACGGCTTGTAGCACCACTTCGAGAAGTTGTTGCCGTTCACCGCGTCGCAGCCGAGCAGCGTGCCGAGCCAGTTGTCCGGATCGCCGTTGTCGCCGGTCCAGCCGATCAGCATCGAGTCGTCTTCGCCTGCGTGCGCGCGCTTGATGTACTCGCCCCACTCATACGTGACGATCTTCGCCTTCACGCCGATCTTCGCCCAGTCGGCCTGGATCATCTCGCCCATCAGCTTGCCGTTCGGGTTGTACGCGCGCTGTACGGGCATCGCCCACAGCGTGATGTCGAAACCGTTCGGGAAGCCGGCCTTCGCGAGCAGGGCCTTGGCCGCGTCCGGGTTATAGGCGGCGCTCTTCAGGCTCTTGTCGTATGACCATTGCGTCGGCGGCATCGGATTCGTCGCGGCCTGGCCTGCGCCCTGGTACACGGAATCGACGATCGCTTTCTTGTTGATCGCCATGTCGAGCGCCTGACGCACCTGGACATTGTCGAGCGGCTTGTGCGTCACGTTGTACGCGAGGTAGCCGAGGTTGAAGCCTGGCTGCGACGGCATGTCGATGTTGGCTTCGGCCTTCAGCGGCGCGATGTCGGCCGGACGCGGATAGGTCATCACCTGGCATTCGTCGCGTTTCAGTTTCTGCACGCGCACGCCCGGATCCGGCGTGATCGAGAAGATCAGCTTCGAGATCTTCACCGCATTCGGCTTCCAGTAATCCGGATTGCCGTCGAAGCGGATCGTCGCGTCCTTCGTGTAGCTGCGGAAAATGAACGGACCCGTGCCGACCGGCTTCTGGTTGATGTCGGCGGCCTTGCCTGCCTTCAGCAACGAATCGGCGTATTCAGCGGACAGGATCGACGCGTATTCCATCGCGATGTTCTGGATGAACGGCGCGTTCACTTCCTTCAGCGTAAAGCGCACGGTGTACGGATCGACCTTCTCGACTTTCTCGATCAGCTTGTCGAGACCCATGTCCGTGAAGTACGGGAACGACACCGGGTAGGCCTTGCGGAACGGCTGGTTCGGATCGAGCATGCGCTCGAACGTGAACACGACGTCGTCCGCGTTGAATTCGCGCGTCGGCTTGAAGAACGACGTAGTCTGGAATTTGACGCCGTGGCGCAGATGGAACGTGTAGGTCTTGCCGTCCGGCGAGATGTCCCACGATTCGGCGAGGCCGGGCTCGACCTTGGTGCCGCCGCGCTCGAATTCGACGAGGCGGTTATAGACGGTGAACGTATTCGCGGTGAAATCGACGCCCGTCGTGTATTGGGCAGGATCGAAACCCGCTGGGCTGCCTTCCGAGCAGTAGACGAGCGTCTTGTTCGGGATATCGGCGGCGTTCGCCAGTTGGGTCCCCGCCATCGATGCCGCTGCGGCAAAGGCGAGCGTCGTGAGCCGCGCCGTGCGCAACAGGTTGTTTTGCTTCATGTTTCCTCCAGGTTTCGTGCCGGCCTTGGCCAGCGTAGCGCGATATTACTGAGCTTTGCTGGCCCCTACAAGCGGACGAAATTCATGGATCCACCCGCCGGGAAGCCGGTTTCGCGCATCTGAGCGGACGATTGCCGCTCTTCGCGGGAAGGTTACCCGCCTGCCGGGAATCGTGCGCGGAAACATGCTCGCCCTGCGTGCGTGAACAACGGATGACAACGCGCGTCGAGCCCGTTCGCGGGGAAATGGAAGGAAAGGGAAAGAAGCCGGGAAATAGCAGCGAAAGAAGCAGGGAAGAAGCCGCGCCGGACACCCGGCGCGGCGGAACAGCAGGGATCAGACCGCGAGCCGTTCGCAGATCGACTTCGTCGCGGCCGCACCGTTCAGCGTGTAGAAGTGCAGTCCCGGCACGCCCGCACCGATCAGCCGACGGCACAGGTCGGTCACCACGTCGAGCCCGAACGCGCGGATCGCTTCGCGGTCGTCGCCGAAACTTTCCAGACGACGCGCGACCCAGCGCGGCACTTCGGCGCCGCACATTTCGGAGAAGCGCATCAGCTGCGAGAAGTTCGTGATCGGCATGATGCCCGGCACGATCGGCACATCGACACCGAGCTTGCGCGCATCGTCGACGAAACGGAAGTACGCGTCCGCGTTGAAGAAGTACTGCGTGATCGCCGAGTTCGCGCCCGCCTTCACCTTGCGCGCGAAGTTCTCCATGTCGTGACGCGGCGAGCGCGCCTGCGGGTGGTATTCCGGATAGCCGGCCACCTCGATGAAGAACCAGTCGCCGAACTCGGAGCGGATGAAGCTCACCAGTTCGGACGCGTGACGCAGTTCGCCGACTTCGCCCATGCCCGAGGGCAGATCGCCGCGCAACGCGACGATGTGACGGATGCCGTGCGAGCGGTACTCGTTGAGAATGCCGCGCAGGCTTTCACGCGACGAGCCGATGCACGACAGGTGCGGCGCCGCGTCGAGACCTTCCTTCGCCATATCGACGACGGTATCGAGCGTGCCTTGCTGCGTCGAGCCGCCTGCGCCGAACGTGACGGACACGAATTTCGGCTTCAGCGGCGCGAGCTGCGCGCGCGTCGCACGCAGCTTGTCGACGCCTTCCGCCGTTTTCGGCGGGAAGAATTCGAATGACAGTTCTATCGGATTCATGATTCTGGAGGGTGACCGGTAGCTTCGGCGTTAACCGAGCGAACGGTTACCGAAAATGAGCGCGGACAGCAGCCACGACACGATGCTGTACAGAATCGAGCCGAAGAATGCGGACCAGAAACCCGACACTTCGAATCCCTTCAGCAGCGATGCGCACAGCCAGAAGCACAGCGCATTGACGACGAGGATGAAGAGGCCGAGCGTGAGTATCGTCACGGGCAGCGTCAGCAGGATCAGCACCGGACGCAGCACCGCATTGATCAGCCCGAGCACGATCGCGACGATCAGCGCGGTACCGAAGCTGCGGATGTGGATCGACGGAACGATGTACGTGATGATCAGCAGCGCGAGCGCGTTGACGAGCCAGGTCAGCAGTAGAGACATGAAGAGCTCCTCGAAGACGAGTGGTCCGGAAGACGAATGCGGCGGGCACCGTGCTTGCGATATCCGCCGCCCCGCTTTGTTAACAGCTTTGCATCGCTACGCGTTGACCGCCGCGCACACGACCCGCGTTGCAGCAGCGGGCCATGTGCACGGGATCAGCGATCAGTAGCGGTAGTGGTTCGGCTTGTACGGACCGCTCTTGTCGACGCCGATGTAGCCGGCCTGTTCGTCGGACAGCACGGTCAGGTTCGCGCCGATGCGCGCCAGATGCAGACGCGCGACCTTTTCGTCGAGTTGCTTCGGCAGCACGTACACCTTGTTCTCGTACTTGTTGCCTTCGGTGAACAGTTCGATCTGCGCGAGCGTCTGGTTCGTGAACGAGTTCGACATCACGAACGACGGGTGACCCGTCGCGCAGCCGAGGTTCACGAGGCGGCCTTCAGCCAGCAGGATCACGCGCTTGCCGTCCGGGAAAATGATGTGGTCGACTTGCGGCTTGATGTTGTCCCACTTGTACTGACGGGTCGACGCGATATCGATTTCCGAATCGAAGTGGCCGATGTTGCAGACGATCGCGTTGTGGCGCATCGCCTTCATGTGGTCGTGGCCGATCACGTGATAGTTGCCGGTCGCCGTGACGAAAATGTCGGCCTTATCCGCCGCGTATTCCATCGTGACGACACGATAGCCTTCCATCGCTGCCTGCAGTGCGCAGATCGGATCGATTTCGGTGACCCACACCGTCGCGCCCAGACCGCGCAGCGATTGCGCGCAGCCCTTGCCCACGTCGCCGTAACCCGCGACGACCGCGATCTTGCCTGCGATCATCACGTCGGTTGCGCGCTTGATGCCGTCGACGAGCGACTCGCGGCAGCCGTACAGGTTGTCGAACTTCGACTTCGTGACCGAGTCGTTCACGTTGATCGCCGGGAACGGCAGACGCCCTTCCTTTTCCATCTGATACAGACGGTGCACGCCGGTCGTCGTTTCTTCGGTGACGCCCTTGATGTGCGCGAGACGCGTCGAGTACCACACCGGGTCCGCATCGAGGTGCGAAGCGATCGACTTGTACAGCGCGACTTCTTCCTCGTTGGTCGGCTTCGAGATCACCGAGCGATCTTTCTCTGCCTTCGAGCCGAGGATCAGCAGCAGCGTTGCATCGCCGCCGTCGTCGAGGATCATGTTGGCGAACTGACCGTTCGGCCATTCGAAGATGCGGTGCGAGAACTCCCAGTATTCGTCGAGCGATTCGCCCTTGAATGCGAACACCGGCGTGCCGCCCTTCGCGATCGCGGCGGCAGCGTGGTCCTGCGTCGAGAAGATGTTGCACGATGCCCAGCGCACATCCGCGCCGAGCGCGGTCAGCGTCTCGATCAGCACGCCGGTCTGGATCGTCATGTGCAGCGAACCGGCGATGCGCGCGCCCTTCAGCGGCTGCTGCGCCTTGTACTCTTCGCGCGTCTGCACGAGGCCGGGCATTTCGGTTTCAGCGATGTCGAGTTCCTTGCGGCCCCAGTCGGCAAGCGACAGGTCTGCAACGACGAAATCTTTGGAGTTTTTGGAATCGTGAACTGCGGCGTTCATCACGCCCTCCTTTCTAAAAATGACTAGAAATTTGACGTGAGCGCCGTTCGATGCGGGGGTAAGAAGCACTTACAACAGGCTTCAGACCACCCGGATTGAAAGCCTCCGAGCCTGGCGGGTAGAACCCGTCGCAACGCTCCTCGGAGGCGAAACGCGATTGTAGCAAATCGGGATGACTGCGGCGGGGGCTTTCGCGCAGAGAAATCGCTAAGCGAGAGAACTAAACCGGCAGGAAGCCGAGCAGCGGCGCGGCCAGCACCATCACGATGCCGGCGATCATCATCGTCAGGCTCGCGACGACGCCTTCCTCGCTACCCAGCTCGCGCGCCTTCGCGGTGCCGACGCCGTGCGCGGCCGCACCGAACAGCGCGCCGCGCGCGAGCCGCGTGCGCAGCGGCAGCAACGCCAGCACGATCTCGCCGAACAGCATCCCGCAGACACCGGTCGCGATCACGAACAACGCGGTCAACTCGCGCGGCGCGTGGATCCGGTCGGACACTGCGAGCGCGAACGGCGTCGAGATCGAGCGCGTCATCAGGCTGCGCTGCAGATCCGGCGACAGATGCAGCAGTTTCGCGAGCACGAGCGATCCACCGACCGCCACCACCACACCGACACCGACACCCACCGCAAGCGAGATCCAGTGCTGCTTTAACAGCGCGCGGTATTCGTAGATAGGCACCGCGAACGCGACGGTCGCGGGCCCGAGCAGCCACATCAGCCAGCGGGTGTCGCGGAAGTAGACCGCGTACGGAATGTGCGCGACCAGCACGATCGCGGCGAGCACAGCGGGCACCGAAACAAGCGGCGTCAGCCACGGCGACGGATAGCGCGCGTACAGCGCCTTCGACGCGAAATACAGCGCAACCGTCAGCACGAAGCAACCGGCCGCGATCAGGCGCGAGGCGTCGTCGGCGAAGAGTGACGCGTAGAGGGTGCTCATCGGATGGCCTGGTCGAGAGGTGGGTGCGGTCAGTACTGTTGGTACGAAGGGCCACGCGATTCGATCACGCGCGCGACCCGCACGCGCCGCAATGCGACGCGGCGTTCAAGCCGAGCCGCCTGCTCGACCGCGAACGCGACGGCAATCATCACCATCAACGTCCCGCCGATCACGACCAGCGCGAGGCGCCAGCCGTCTTCGCGAAATAGCCCGCCGTACTGCACGGCCGCGACCGCCGCCGGGATGAAGAACAGCAGCATGTCGGACAGCAGCCAGTCGGCACCGGCCTTGACCCAACGCGGCGCGACGCCGCCGCAGAACAGCAGCGCCAACAGCGCGATCAGACCGACCACGCCGCCGGGCAGCGGCAGGTCGAGCGTGCGCACGACGAAGTCGGCGGCGAACCACACCGCGCCGAGCGCTGCGCTCTGCACTGCGATCCGGCCGATTCGCGCGATGCGCTGCATGCCGCTCTTGCCGAAGAAAGGCAAACGAGACAGCAAGGCAAACAAGCGGCCGATCATGGCAAACCCCTAGTGATTTCCGATGACCTTGAGTATAGGGAGCCCCTTGACATAAATATAATGACTTAGAATCATCTTCTTCATTCCGAATCGGAATCTCACCGTCGAGGAGCTACTTGCCGTGGAACTGCGCGCACTCCGCTATTTCGTCGAAGTCGTTCGTCAGCAGAGCTTCACCGTCGCGGCCGAGCAGATGTTCGTCACGCAGCCGACCATCAGCAAGATGGTCAAGGCACTCGAGGACGAAGTCGGCTCGCCGCTGCTGCTGCGCGACGGTCGCCAGATGGTGCTCACCGACGCCGGACGCATCGTGTTCCAGCGCGGCCAGGACGTGCTCGCCGCGCATGCGCAGCTGCAGGCCGAACTCAACGATCTCGACAAACTCGGTCGCGGCGAACTGACCATCGGCATCCCGCCGATGGGCGGCGCGCTCTTCACGCCGGCCATCGCAGCGTTCCGGCAGCGTTATCCGAAGATCGATCTGAAGCTGTTCGAGCAGGGCTCACGTGGGATCGAGACCGCGCTGATCAGCGGCGAACTCGAACTGGGCGGCGTGCTGCAACCGGTCGATCCCGAGACGATCGACGTGCTGCCGATGTCGCGTCAACTGCTGTGGCTCGTCGCGCGTCGCGGCTCGCGCTGGGATGGCGCGCAGCAGGTGCGGCTCGCCGATCTCGCGAGCGAGCCGTTCGTGTTCTACGGCGAAAGCCTCGCGCTGAACGACGTCGTGCTGAACGCGTGCCGCACCGCCGGTTTCGCGCCGACGATCGTCGGCCGTAGCGCGCATTGGGACTTCATGGCCGCGCTCGTGCAGGCAGGCGTCGGCATCGCGCTGCTGCCCGAGCCGTACTGTCGACGGCTCGATACCGCGCAGCTCGCGTGCTGTCCGGTGGTCGAGCCGGAGATTCCGTGGGAGATGGCGATCGGCTGGCGACGCAACGGCTACCTGTCACATGCGGCGCGTGCGTGGCTCGAGGTCGCGCGTGAGACGTTAGCCGCGCAGACGGATGATGAGTTCATGCCCATGCCGGCCGCCCTGAAGCATCCGGCCGCGAAATAGAAAACGCCCGCCTCGCGAGTGAGCGGGACGGGCGTCGTCAATCTTGAAACGTGAAGTGCAACGATCAGTCAGCGTGCGGATCGTGTTCGCAGCGCGGGTCCCAGCGGCGGTCGATATCCGGCGGCAAGTGCGCCTTGTATTCGCCCGTTTCGGTAAACCGCCATGCGCAGTAGCCGCACAGGAACCAGCGCCCTAAGGGCACGCGCGTCATGACTTCCAGCTCTTCTTTCGAGTGATGCCAGCGCGGCGGCAACAGCGCGAAGAACAGATCGTTGACGATACGTTTCGAACGTAGCGCAACGGACAGACGGAAGTGCCGCAAACTGCCTCTACGCGCGACGCGATCGACATCCGGATGCGAGTAGAAATAGCGGATGCCCTGCGCGGCCTGACCGATGTTAAGTACCGCGTGCTTCGCGTACTCCTCGATGGGTTGAAACATGGATGAACCTCGATGATGCTGCATGCGACGATGCCAGCCGTTGCGCGGAAGCGGCGCCGACGGCGAGGCGCTTGAGCGAGGGATGGAAAAGTTGTCTCATGCCGGTTCTCCTGGTCGTTAGAGGTTCGGGATGGATTGTAGCGGCGGGCAAGGTGGATTCGCGAAGGTGCGATGCCGCGACGCGACACCTGTAGATCATCAACAACAGAAGGAACCCGTCGACATGCAAGGACCCCGAGCGCCGCAGACGTGGACCGCGCAGACGCCGGCACGCAGCTACGGCACGCTGATCCCCGGACGCCGCTACGAAGTGCAGCGCCCGTTCGTCGATTATGACGGCGACATGCACATGCCCGGCGAACGCTGGACGTTTCTCGGCAGCAATTTCTTGCCGTACGACGATGGGCTGTCGCTGTTCGTTTCGCTGGACGGCAAGCAGGAATGGCACATCCGTCTGCAGGATCGACCGGAAGAGCAGGCGGCGATCATCGCCACGCTCGCGCAGCATGTGGTCGAGGTGAAGGAGAACGACGCGGGCTCGCCACCGCCCATACCGGCGACGCCTGCCGTTTCGCCCGGCACGGCATCGAGTGCTGCACGCTCGCTCGCCGTCACCGCGTTGCCGGGTGTGGTCGTCGGTGCGGTTGCGGGTTATGCGATCGCGGTATCGATGTACGACGGTGAGGCTGCGCGGATGTCGACTGCGATCGCGCTCGGTGGTGCTCTTGTGGGTCTTGTCGTGGGTGTGCTGCTGGGTCTGCGCATGCATGCCGCGCGGCAATGGCAGGCGCTGCGCGCTGCCGTGCCGATCGGGTTGCCGGCGGCGTCGGTCGAAGCGCTGCTCGGCAAACCCGATAGACAGATGGAGCTATTCCCGTCCAGCGCGGCGGCGACGACCTGGACCTATGTGCACGCGACGTTCGCGGGCATCCGTTTGCGCTCGGGTACGGCAATCGATTTCGACCGTCGCGATCGCGTGCTCGATGTTCGCAGGCTGCGTGGTTGGAGGTAGCGTCGCCGCACAGCATCGTCGCGTCATGCGACGATGCACGGTTTCCAACAGCACATGCCTGCGCGATTCCCTCGGCACTCGCGATGCCAGACATTCACGACGGCGAATCGATGGAACACGTCTGCTTCGACTCCCATCGATTCACCTCGCCCCATCAAGCCATCACCTTCTCCGCCGCCGTCTCGCTCACGCGACGCGCCTCTGCAATCAACTCCGCCGCCCGCTCCCCGATCATCACCGTCGGCGCATTCGTATTCCCGCCGATCAGCGTCGGCATCACCGATGCATCGACGATCCGCAGCCCCGACACCCCACGCACACGCAACTGCGGATCGACCACCGAGCGCTCATCGCTGCCCATCCGGCACGTGGCGACCGGGTGATAGATCGTGTCCGCGTGCGCGGCGATCGTGTCGCGCAGTTCCGCATCGCTTTGCCCCGGATCCGTGTACAGCTCTTTACCACCGCACAGCGCAAGCGAAGGCGCATCGAGAATGCGTCGCGCGATATGCGCACCATCGACCAGCAGATCGAGATCGCGCGAGTCGCTGAAGAAACGCGGATCGATACGCGGCGCGACGCGTGCATCCGCACTCGCGAGTGCGACGGTGCCGCGACTCTTCGGCCGCAGCACGCATACGTGCAGCGAATAGCCGTGCCCCCAGTGCATGTGACGGTTGTGATCGTCGACGAGTGCCGCGCAGAAATGCAGTTGCAGATCGGGCCGGTCGAGCGTCGGACGGCTCTTCACGAAACCGCCCGCCTCCGCGACGTTGCTCGACAGCATCCCGCGACCATGCCGCGAAAATTCGACGAACTGCGGGACCATTCGCGCAATACCTCGCAGCGAGATGCCGGTCGGCTCGATCGAGCGCACGCGCTTGTTGATCGTGAAGTCGATGTGATCGATCAGGTTCTGTCCGACGTCCGGCGCATCGTGCAGCACGCGCACACCGAATGCGCGCAGATGCTCGGCGGGTCCGATGCCCGAACACATCAGCAGTTGCGGCGTATTGAACGCGCCCGCCGCAAGCACGACTTCTGCGCGCGCCTCGAGTATTTCGGTGCGACCGCCGCGCACGACTTCGACACCGCTCGCGCGCGTGCCGTCGAAGGTCACGCGCAGCACGGTCGCATCGGCGATCGTATGCAGGTTCGGCCGCGCGCGGTCGTACACGTATGCGCGCGCGACGCTGCAGCGTCGGCCGTCGCGTTGCGTCACCTGATAGAAGCCGACGCCTTCCTGGTCCGGTCCGTTGAAATCGGGGTTCGCGCGATAGCCGGCTTCGAGCGCCGCCTGCACGAAGCGCTGCGAAAACGGATTGCGAAAGCGCAGATCGCTGACCGTCAGCGGGCCGTCCGCGCCGTGCAGCGCGTCGGCGCCGCGCTCGTTGCCTTCCGCGCGACGGAAGTACGGCAGCACGTCCTGCCACGACCAGCCGGTGCAACCGAGTTCGGCCCATTCGTCGTAATCGAGCGGATGACCGCGCGTGTAGATCATCGCGTTGATCGCACTCGATCCGCCGAAGCCGCGACCGCGTGGCTGATAGCCGCGTCGTCCGGCGAGTCCCGGCTGCGGTTCGGTTTCGAAACCGTAGTTGGTCTTCAGCTTGTACGGCACGACCGCCGCGACGCCGGTCGGCATGTTGACGAACAGATTGCGGTCGGTGTGCGGCCCCGCTTCGATCAACGCGATCGTCGCGTCGGGGCAGCGGTCCGCGAGCCGGCTCGCCAGCGAACAGCCGCCGGAACCCGCGCCCACGATGATGTAGTCGTATTGCATCGAAGCCTCCCTCAGTCGCGCGCGTTGCTCGCACGCCATGTCTCGTGCACACTTGTCTACGTGTGTTTCAAGCCGCATTGTAGGGAGCGCGGCGGCGCGCGCGGCGCTCGACGTCAGAGCGATTCCTCTAAACGGCGCGAGGCCCTACCCCTATGATGAAAGACGCGGCCGGCATCGTCGGCCCGGCTTCCTGCCGGTTCAAACAGCGTGTGCCGCACGCACTCGCAGCACGACAGGCACGCGACGCCCCGATGAAACAAGCCGCACGCGCAGACACTGCGAGCCAGGCGCAAACCGGCGCATCGAAACACGAAGCATGCCCACGACAGCATGGAGACAGCAATGGAACGGCACGGCCCAGGCATCACACACGAAGTGACGAATCAGGTTCCGCCGCTCGCGGACTACAACCTGTTCGCCACCGATGCCGCGCTCGCCGACGCACTCGAACGCGACGGTGCGGGCTGGCATCGCGAGGCCCTGCTGCGCGACGGTGCCGAACTCGGTTCGCCCGACACGATCGCGCTCGCGTCGCTCGCCAATCGCCACACGCCCGAACTCTTCACGCATAGCCCACGCGGCGAACGCATCGACGCGCTCGAATTCCATCCGGCGTGGCACACGCTGCTCGGACTGCTGCGTCGCGAGGGACTGCATGCGCTGCCGTTCTCCGATCCGCAAAACGGCGCGATGGCCGCGCGCTGCGCCGGCTACTTCCTGCATGCGCAGCTCGAATCCGGTTCGCTGTGTCCGCTGACGATGACGTTCGCGAGCATCCCCGTGCTGCAACGCGAGCCCGCGTTGTTCGACACGCTGCGCGACAAGCTCTACTCACGTACGCACGATCCGCGCGACGTGCCGCTCGCACAGAAGACATCCGCGATGATCGGCATGGGGATGACCGAGAAACAGGGCGGCTCCGATGTGCGCAGCAATCGCACGCATGCCTACGCCGAGAACGGTAGCGGTGGACGCGGCGCGGGCTATCGGCTCGTCGGTCACAAGTGGTTCTTTTCTGCGCCGCAGTGCGACGCGCATCTGGTGCTCGCGCGCACCGACGATCACGAGGGCCTGTCGTGCTTCTTCGTGCCGCGCTTCGCACCCGACGGCAGCAAGAACGCGGTCCAGGTGCAGCGTCTGAAGGACAAGCTCGGCAATCGCTCGAATGCGAGCAGCGAGGTCGAATTTCTCGACGCGTGGGGCACGATGATCGGCGACGAAGGCCGCGGCGTGCCGACCATCATCGAGATGGCGAACTACACGCGGCTCGACTGCGTGATCGGCAGCGCGGCGCTGATGCGCGCGGCACTTGTGCAGGCCGTGCATCACGCGCGGCATCGCAGCGCGTTCGGCCGGCATCTGGCGGATCAGCCGCTGATGCGCAACGTGCTCGCCGATCTCGCGCTCGAATCGGAAGCGGCGACGGTGCTGTTCATGCGTCTCGCGCACGCATTCGAGAACGCGACGAACGCGCCCGAAGAACGCGCGTGGCGCCGCATCGTGACGCCCGCCGCGAAGTACTGGGTCTGCAAGCGCACGCTCGAATTCACCGGCGAAGCGATGGAGGTGTGGGGCGGCAACGGCTACGTCGAGGAAGGTCCGATGGCGCGCTTCTATCGCGAGGCGCCGGTCAACTCGATCTGGGAAGGCTCCGGCAACGTGATGTGTCTCGACGTGTTGCGCGCGATCGAACGTGAGCCCGATGCGGCACAGGCGCTGCTCGCTGCGTGGCGTGCGGACGCGCATGCGCATGCGCATGCGCATCCTGCACTCGGCGCGGCGCTCGAACGTTTTCTGGCAGCACTGAATGATGCACCCGATGCACGCGAAGCATCGGCGCGCCGCATCGCGCAGCAACTCGTACTCATCGCGCAGGCGACGTTGCTCGTGAAGCACGCGCCGTCTTACGTCGCCGATGCGTTCATCGCGACGCGGCTCGCGGATGGTGCCGGCGACAGTGGTCGCGTGTACGGCACACTGCCGGCGTCGTTCGATCATGCGGCGATTGTGGCGCGGGCGTTTCCGGCGTGATGTTGCAGCTTGACCAACGTAACGCAGGCACATGCGTTCGTCATAGAGATTCGAACAAGAGGAGGAGAGAGAACACATGAAAAACGATCTACCCGACACCGCCGCACTCGACGCACTGCTGCGCGAACAACGCCTCGCCTACCTGCGCGCACCGTTCCCGTCATGGGAAACACGCAAAGGTCATCTAAAGGCCTTGCGCGCAATGCTGCTCGACAACCGCGACGCACTCGCCGATGCGATGCACGCGGACTTCGGCAATCGATCGAAAGCCGAGGTGCTGCTCGCCGAGTTCTTCGTCGCGAAAGAAGAGATCGATGCCGCGCTACGACACGGCAAACGCTGGATGCGTCCGCAGCGTCGCAGCACCAACAAATGGCTGATGCCTGCGCGCGCGCGCGTGGTGCCGCAACCGCTTGGTGTCGTCGGCATCATCGTGCCGTGGAATTATCCGGTGCTGCTCGCGGCCGGTCCGCTGATCAGCGCGCTCACCGCCGGCAATCGCGCGATGATCAAGATGTCCGAACTCACGCCGCGCACGTCCGCGCTGTTCGAACAGCTGATCGGCCAGACCTTCGCGCGCGATCACGTCGCGGTCGTGAACGGCGATGCACAAATCGCCGCCGCGTTCAGCGCGCTGCCGTTCGATCATCTGCTGTTCACCGGCTCGACGAAGGTCGGTCACGACGTGATGCGCGCCGCCGCCGAAAATCTCACGCCGGTCACACTCGAACTCGGCGGCAAGTCGCCGGTGATCGTCGGGCCGCATGCGCGCTTCGACTACGCGGTCGACAGTCTGCTCGCCGGCAAGACGCTGAACGCGGGGCAGACCTGCATCGCGCCCGACTACGTGCTCGTGCAACGCGGCAAGGAAGCCGCGTTCATCGCGCGCGCGAAAGCGCGGATGGCGAAGCTGTACCCGGACTTCGCGCGCAATCCGGACTACACGTCGATCGTGTCGGACCGCCATTACGCGCGGCTGCAACGCCTCGCCGACGAAGCCGTCGAAGCGGGCGCGCAACTACATCCGCTCTCCGACGCGCCCGCCGATCCCACCGCGCGACGCTTTCCGCCGGTCGCGGTGACCGGTGCACCCGAGCACACGAGGCTGATGCAGGAAGAGATCTTCGGGCCGCTGCTGCCGATCGTCCCGTACGACACGCTCGACGATGCGATCGCGTGGATCAACGCGCGTCCCCGTCCGCTGTCGCTGTATCTGTACGACGACGACCGCGCGACAATCGAACGCGTCACGCGCGAGACGATCGCGGGCGGCATGGCGATCAACGAAACCTTGATGCACATCGCGTGCGAGAGTCTGCCGTTCGGCGGCGTCGGCGCGAGCGGCATGGGCGCGTATCACGGGTATGAGGGTTTCGCGGCGTTCTCGCAGATGAAGCCGGTGCTGACGCAGGCGCGCTTCAATGCGCGCGGGCTGATCTCGCCGCCGTACGGCAAGCGTTTTCATGCGTTGTTGAAGGTGATGCTGCGGTTCTAGAGCGCGGCGCGCGGTTATTTCCGCCGGTACGGCACAGGCACCGGTACAGGTGTCTGCGTCGCATCGTCCGGCGTGCCGCTTTCCAGCCGATGCAGCCACGCGAGCAGTTCCGCGACGGCCTGATACAGCTGCGGCGGAATCCGCGAATCGAGGTCGACCTGCATCAGCAGCGACACCATCTGCGGCGCCTCGTGCACGTAGAGGCCCGCTTCCTTCGCGCGCTGCACGATCATCTCCGCGACGAGCCCGTAGCCCTTCGCGACCACACGCGGCGCAGCGTCCGCGTTCTGCGCGTCGTAGCTCAGCGCGGCGGCGCTTTTTCGACTGGTGCGGCTCATTGCATGTCCCAGTCGAAATCGTCGACGTGCGGTATCGACGGGTCGGTTTGCGCCGCTGATCCAGCACGCGCTACACGAGCCGCTTCACCGGCCGCCGCCGAAGCCGAACGCGCATATGCGTTCGCAGCCGCCTGCGGCGTCACGCGCGGCGGCGCATCGTGCACGTCCTGCGCACCACCCGCGCCGCTCGCGTCGGTTCCACTCACGACCGTCGCTCCACCGCCGATCTCGCGAATCGACAGCGCCCCCAAAGCAATGCCCACCGCCGCGAGCCGTTGACGGAACGACTCCCCGTGCTCGGCGAGCCGCGTCGCGCCACCGGCGCTCGCCTGCACGCGCGCGAACAGTTGCGTGCCGGTGAGCGTGAGTTCGGCATCGACCGTGCCGAGCGTCGGCAGCGACAGCGTGAGGCGCGTGCGCCACGGAATATCGTCGGCCGATGCGCCATCCGATCCGTCGCGACCGCGTCCGTCGTCATCCTGTTCGATGGTCCAGTCGAGTCGCGCGCCGGGCCATGCCTCGCCGGTCCAGCGGAATTGTCCGGTCGCGAGCAGATCGAGCTGCTGACGCACGAGCGGAAGCGTCGCCGCATGAATCGATGCGGCAATCGACTGTGCAGGATCCGACTGCGCCGCCGCCTGATGCGCAGTGGCGTGCGGACTCGTCGCGAGCGCGGCCACATCGGCGGCGAGAAAACGCAGCGACGCGGGCGGCAAATTCGCGCTCGCCTGCGAATGCGCGGCAGCGAGCCCGGGCGCACCGGCCTGCGCTGCCTGGGCCGCGGTTTGCGCGGCGGTCTGCGCCGATGTCTGCATCGACGATGGGTTTTGAGCGGCGCCCTGGTTCGGTGTCTGCGGACTACCCGGCGGCGCAGAAGGCAATGAAGAAGAAGGCAACGGCAAACCCGCGCGCAACGCCGCAGCCGCATCCGACCACGCGGAACCATCCACGTTGCCGGCCCAGTCGAGCGGTAATTGCTGCGCGGCGGTCGCGAGACGGTTCTGCGGTTCGCCCGCCAGCGCCGCCGGCGAGCGTTGGCCCGCGAGCCACTGCACGAGATGCGCTTCGTAGAAGAGACCGCTGTCGGCGACCGTCTGTTCGAGCGCGGCGGCAAGCGCGGCCACCGGCCATTGCGCGGCGGCGGCAGCAGACACAGCAGCCGAGGCTGTCGTCGGCTGCGCGGTCGAAGCATTCAGTTGGGACGCCGCGGAAGAAGAAGCTGCCGCCTCGCCGGAAGAAGACGCTGCGCCGTCGAACAACGGCAACGGCACACTAAGCCGCGCAGCAGCGGCCAACGTCGACAGCGGGATAGAAGCCGGCACCGGCGCATTCGGCCACACCGGAGCCTGCCCAACCACAGCAGGCGTCGCTTCACCACCCGAGCGAACGATCGCATCGAGCGTCAGCGCAACCGCAGACAGCGCGGTCTGCGCGGACGCCTGCGGTCCGCCACTGCCCGAAAGCAGCGGCAACGAAACAGCAGGGGTATCGACGCTAAGAGAAGACGCACCGGTCCGCGACGCGAGCGCGTCGCCGGCGGCATTGCCGGACAACAGGCTGTCGACCCGGCTCGCGAGCAGCGAGGCGACGACCGTGTCGATTCCGTTCATGCCGAATTCCTTCGTCGCAAAAGTCGGTGCGTCGCGTGCTACCCAGCGAGGCTAGCGCGCGCCGTACAGTTCCTTCAGCACGCGAGCCGGACGGCCGGACGACGAAAACAGCGCACTCAGCTTCGCCATCCGCGGGCTGGCGAGATCGCGGATCGCTGCATCGTCCGACAGGATCTTGCGGATCAGGTCGTACTTGCGCAGCCGCTCGGTGTCGTTGAGGCAGACGTCGTGTTCGGCGTCCTTCAGCGCATCGACCAGATACCGGTACTCGTCCTCCAGATGCGCCAGCTCGGCCCACAACGAACGTCGGGCGGCGGACAGCATGAGGGTCGACAGTGCGGCGATCGCTTCGTAGCGGGCGAAATATTCTGTGTTCTTGTTCATCGGGCGTATTCCGCAGACGGCTGGGCCGCCATGCGCGCGACTTCGGGTCCAATTCCTAGCCATGCATCCTCGAGCGTGGCCAGCAGGCCGTCCACCTCGATCATCATCGTCTCGCTCTGCTTGAGGTTCGCCTCGAGCAGGCGTCGTGTCATATAGCTGTACAACCCGTCGAGCCGCTGCGCGATCTCGCCGCCGGCCTCGATGTTCAGCGCCGGCTGCAACCCGCTTGCGACGATCTGGATCGCCTTGCCGATCGCCTCGCCGCGCGCCGCGACGTTACCCTGCTGCAGATGCAGCCGCGCCTGCGCGATGGCCTGCCGTGCGCCCTGATACAGCATCACGATCAGACGATGCGGACTCGCGCCCATCACCCCTGTTTCGACTCCGACGCGTGCGTACGCATTGGCTCCAGAGTGTCCTGGGGAAAACATTGGCGCTCCTCCTGTCTAGACCGTTCCGATTCATCCGTGGCCATCCGTTCCGCTTACTGGTGCACGCGATTGGACAGCCTGTATCCGGGTTATCGGATAGCCATCTCAAAAGCTTTAGGCCGATGTAAGCAGGGAATGAAACGAAAGTTGCAACTCGAAAGGATTGCCGGGCGAACGCGTACCGATGCGCACCGGACGAGCATAAATGCACCGTCCGGCGGCATCGAAAGCAGCAGGGAAACATACAGAAACCGCCGACGAAACCGCCCGCCAGCGGAGACTCAGACGCTCAGACCGACGTCTGCATGATCTCGTTGTACGCGGACACCAGCTTGTTGCGGACCTGCAGGCCGAACTGGAAGCCGATACCGGCCTTCTGCATGTCGACCATCACGTCGTTCAGCGACACGTTCGGCGAACCCAGCTCGAACGCCTGAGCTTCGCCTCCCGCCTTCATCTGGTCGCCGCTGATCTTGTCGATCGATGCCTTCAGCAACGACGCGAAACCGCCGCTGCTTTCTGTGGACTGCGCGCCCACGGCGCCCGCGGCGCTCGTGGACGTGCCGCCGGCGGCCTCTGCCGCCATCGCCTGCATCTGCTGCAGGGCGGACGTAATCGGGTTCACGACAGTCATCTTCGCTCCAGAGGAAAAGGCAGTCCGGCGGCTCGCCGCCCGCCTCCGGACAGCCCTGCCGATCTGACGAAAAGCATAGCAGCGGGTCATTTTCGACAGTCGTCAAAGTAGGGGGGAAACCCGGCTCTATTCGGGCGATCGGCTTGCGACGCGCTGCGGATAATCCCCATCGTGAAAGTCTCTGTCCGAGCGCCCGTCACCCGTTCCTGGGTGGGTCGGCAGCCGGGAGACGCAAGGCACCCGGAGATACCCGACGCATGGATTCGTCAGCCAACTCGATCATCAACGCCGACGCCCGGATGGGCCTCGCCGGCACGCAGCCAGGCGGCGGCACGCCCGGCTCGGCCGGCGGCCAGTCAGGCGCCGACCTGGGCGGTCTGGGCGGCGGCTTCGCCCAGCGCATTCCGTCGCTCACGCAGATGCGCGGCAATCCGCGCGCGCCGCTGATTTTTGCGGTCGCACTGCTGGTCGCCGTGGTCGCCGCCCTCGTGCTGTGGTCGCGCGCACCGGACTACAAGGTGCTCTACAGCAACCTGTCGGACCGCGACGGCGGCGCGATCATCACCGCATTGCAACAGGCGAACATCCCGTACAAGTTCAGCGACGCCGGCGGCGCGATCCTCGTGCCGTCCGAGCAGGTTCATGAAATGCGCCTGCGGCTCGCGGCGCAGGGTCTGCCGAAAAACGGCTCGGTCGGCTTCGAGCTGATGGACAACCAGAAGTTCGGCATCAGCCAGTTCGCCGAGCAGGTGAACTACCAGCGCGCACTCGAAGGCGAGCTGCAGCAAACGATTGAATCGATCTCGTCGGTGCGTTCGGCGCGCGTGCATCTGGCGATCCCGAAGCCGTCGGTGTTCGTGCGCGACCGCGAGCAGCCGTCCGCATCGGTGATGGTGAATCTGTACCCGGGCCGCGTGCTCGACGAAGGCCAGGTGGTCGCGGTCTCGCATATGGTGGCGAGCGCGGTGCCCGATCTGCCGGTGCGCAACGTGACGATCGTCGACCAGGACGGCAACCTGCTGACGCAGCCGTCGTCGGGCACCGGTCTCGACGCGACGCAGCTGAAGTACGTGCAGCAGGTGGAGCGCAGCACGCAGCAGCGCATCGACGCGATCCTCGCGCCGCTGTTCGGCGCCGGCAATGCGCACTCGCAGGTCAGCGCCGACATCGATTTCTCGAAGCTCGAACAGACCGCTGAAACCTACGCGCCGAACGGCGCGAGCGCGCCGGCCGCGATCCGCAGCCAGCAGACGAGCACCGCGACCGAACTGTCGCAGGGCGGCGCGTCGGGTGTACCGGGCGCGCTGTCGAACCAGCCGCCGCAGCCCGCATCCGCACCGATCGTTGCCGCGAATGGCGCAAGCTCGGTGGCCGCGACGCCGGTCAGCGATCGCAAGGACTCGACGACCAACTACGAACTCGACAAAACCGTACGCCACTTCGAACAGGCCGGCGGCAACATCAAGCGGCTGTCGGTGGCGGTGGTGGTCAACTATCTGACGCAGGTCGACGCGAAAGGCCATGCGACGTCGCAGCCGATGCCCGCCGACAAGCTCGCGCAGGTCGAACAGCTCGTGAAGGACGCGATGGGCTACGACGCGAAGCGCGGCGACTCGGTGAACGTCGTCAACAGCGCGTTCATGACCGACGTCGATCCGGTCGTCAACGTACCGTGGTGGCGCACGCCGGACATGATCGCGCTCGCGAAGCAGGTCGCGACGTATCTCGGCATCGGCGCAGTCGCCCTGTTCCTCTACTTCGCGCTGGTGCGCCCGGCAATGCGCCGCGCGTTCCCGACGCCCGAGCAGGTCGCATCGCTGCCCGCCCCCGACGAACCCCTGCTGCTCGACGGCCTGCCGCCGTCGCCAGGCGCAAGCGACGTGGACGAAGGCAACAGCCTGATGTCGTTCGAAAACGAGAAGCACAAGTTCGAGCGGAACCTGGAATACGCGCGCACGATCGCCCGCCAGGATCCGAAGATTGTCGCAACCGTCGTCAAGAACTGGGTGTCCGATGAAAGCTGAAGGCGTGACCAAGAGCGCGCTCCTGCTGATGTCGATCGGCGAGGAAGAGGCCGCGCAGGTGTTCAAGTTCCTCGCGCCGCGCGAGGTGCAGAAGATCGGCGTCGCGATGGCCGCGCTGAAGAACGTGACGCGCGAACAGGTCGAGGAAGTGCTGCATGAGTTCGCGAAGGAAGCGGAGCAGCACACCGCGCTGTCGCTGGATTCGAGCGAGTACATCCGCAGCGTGCTGAACAAGGCGCTCGGCGAGGACCGGGCCGGCGCGATCATCGACCGCATCTTGCAGGGCAGCGACACGAGCGGCATCGAAGGGCTCAAGTGGATGGACTCCGGCGCGGTCGCGGAACTCATCAAGAACGAGCATCCGCAGATCATCGCGACGATCCTCGTTCACCTCGACCGCGACCAGGCCTCGGAGATCGTCGCGTGCTTCAGCGAGCGGCTGCGCAACGACGTGCTGCTGCGGATCGCGACGCTCGACGGCATCCAGCCGGCCGCGCTGCGCGAACTCGACGACGTGCTGACCGGCCTGCTGTCCGGCAGCGACAACCTGAAGCGCAGCCCGATGGGCGGCATCCGTACCGCGGCGGAAATTCTCAACTTCATGTCGAGCAATCACGAAGAAGCGGTGCTCGAAAACGTCCGCGCATACGACGCCGAACTCGCGCAGAAGATCGTCGACCAGATGTTCGTGTTCGAGAACCTGCTCGAACTGGAAGACCGCGCGATCCAGCTGCTGCTAAAGGAAGTCGAGTCCGAATCGCTGATCATCTCGCTGAAGGGCGCGCCCGCCGCACTGCGCCAGAAGTTCCTGTCGAACATGTCGCAACGCGCGGCCGAACTGCTCGCCGAGGATCTCGACGCACGCGGTCCGGTGCGCGTGTCCGAAGTCGAAACGCAGCAGCGCCGCATCCTGCAGGTGGTCCGCAATCTCGCGGAAAGCGGCCAGATCGTGATCGGCGGCAAGGCGGAAGATGCGTATGTCTGATCAGGATCCGTCGTCGGGAAAGACGGGCAGCGGCGGTCTCTCGGCGTATCAGCGCTGGGAGATGGCGTCGTTCGATCCCGTTGCCCCGCCCGATCCCGCCGACGAACACGCGTTCGAAGCCGAGCTGCAACGGCTGCGCGACGCCGCGCATCAGCATGGCGTCGCGTCCGGCCACGTCGCCGGCCAGGCGCTCGGCTATCAGGCCGGCTACGACCAGGGTCATGCGCAGGGCTTCGAACAAGGTCTCGCCGAAGCGCGCGCGGAAGCGGCCAGTCTCGCGGCGCTCGCGCAGTCGTTCAGAACCGCACTCGACGGCGCGCAGAGCGACGTGTCGGAAACGCTCGTCGCACTCGCACTCGACATCGCGCAGCAGGTCGTGCGTCAACACGTGCAGCACGATCCCGCCGCGCTGATCGCCGCCGCGCGCGAAGTGATGGCGACCGAGCCGGCACTGTCGGGCGCGCCGGCCCTCGTCGTCAGTCCGGCGGATCTGCCGGTCGTCGAGGCGTATCTGCTCGAAGAATTGCAGGCGCGCGGCTGGAGCGTGCGCACCGATCCGGCCGTCGAACGCGGCGGCTGCCGCGCGCAGGCCGCGACCGGCGAAGTGGATGCAGGCATCGGCACACGCTGGGAGCGCGTCGCCGCCGCACTCGGCAAGGTGAGCACATGGTGAAGCCGACGCTCGACGACATCCGCCGCGCCAGCGATCTGACGCCGCTCGAAAGAGAGCTGGCGCTGGCGTCGTTTGGTGCGGTCGAGTCTGCTTCGGGCACGGATAACACCGCAGAGATAGAAGCCGTCGCCGCACCTCATTCCGCAGTCCCCGCGAACGCTGCATCGCGTGCGTCCATTCAGCAGGAAACGCTGGACAACCCACACACCGCCGCATGGCGCGCACGGCTCGAAGCACTGCGCGCGCGCAACGCGATCGCGCGTCCGCTGCGTGCATGCGGACGCCTCACGCGCGCAGCCGGTCTCGTGCTCGAAGCGGTCGGATTGCGGCTGTCGGTCGGCTCGGAAGTGATGATCGAATTGCCGCTCGGCAGCACGCGGTCGATGGCCGAAGCGGAAGTCGTCGGCTTCGCGGGCGACAAACTGTTCCTGATGCCGACGACCGAAGTCGCAGGCCTGTTGCCAGGCGCGCGCGTCTATCCGCTCGAAAGCGCGCCGATCGCCGACCCGCTTGCCGGCGCGAAGCGTCTGCCGGTCGGCTGGGAATTGCTCGGCCGCGTGGTCGATGCATCGGGCCGCCCGCTCGACGGACTCGGCCCACTCGGCACGCAGATCGACGCGCCGCTGTCCGCACCGTCGATCAACCCGCTGAATCGCGAGCCGATCCACAAGGTGCTCGACGTCGGCGTGCGTGCGATCAACGCGCTGCTGACCGTCGGACGTGGACAGCGGATGGGCTTGTTCGCGGGTTCAGGCGTCGGCAAGTCGGTGCTGCTCGGCACGATGGCGCGCTACACGAGCGCCGAAGTGATCGTGATCGGACTGATCGGCGAACGCGGCCGCGAAGTGAAGGAATTCATCGAACAGATTCTCGGCGAGGACGGGCTTGCTCGCTCGGTCGTCGTCGCCGCGCCGGCCGACGTATCGCCGCTGCTGCGGATGCAGGGCGCCGCGTACGCGACGTCGCTGGCCGAATACTTCCGCGACCAGGGCAAGCACGTGCTGCTGCTGATGGATTCGCTGACGCGTTACGCGATGGCGCAGCGCGAGATCGCGCTCGCGGTCGGCGAGCCGCCCGCGACCAAGGGCTACCCGCCGTCGGTGTTCGCGAAGCTGCCCGCGCTCGTCGAGCGCACCGGCAACGGACGGGCGGGCGCCGGCTCGATCACCGCGTTCTACACTGTGCTGACCGAAGGCGACGACCAGCAGGATCCGATCGCCGATTCCGCGCGCGCGATTCTCGACGGCCACATCGTGCTATCGCGCACGCTCGCGGAAGCGGGCCACTATCCGGCGATCGACATCGAAGCGTCGATCAGCCGCGCGATGACCGCGCTGATCGACGACGCGCATCTCGAGAAGACGCGGCTCTTCAAGCAGATGCTGTCACGCTATCAACGCAACCGCGACCTGATCAACGTCGGCGCGTATTCGAGCGGGCGCGATGCGCTGCTCGATCGTGCGATCGCACTGTATCCGCGCATCGAGGCGTTTCTCCAGCAAGGGTTTCGCGAATGCGCGGAATTCGGCTCGAGCCTCGAAGCGCTCGATGCGCTCTTCAATCAAGGAGCCTGACGATGGGCAAGCACCTTCCGATCCAGACACTCATCGGCCTCGCGAAGGACGATGTCGACGCCGCCGCGCAGCGACTCGGCCGCGCGCAGCGCGACCGCCGCGACGTCGAGGCGCAGCTCGACGCGCTGATCCAGTATCGCGACGAATATCACGCGCGCTTCACGAACTCCGCGCAGGCTGGCATGGCGGCCGGCAACATGCGCAATTTTCAGGCGTTCATCGATACGCTCGATGCCGCGATCGAACAGCAGCGCGGCTTGCTGACGACCGCGACCGCGCGCGTCGAGGCCGCGAAGCCGGACTGGCAGCGGCAACGTCAGAAGCTTGGTTCTTATGAAGTGCTGCAGGCGCGCGGCGATGCGGCCGAAGCGCTGCAGATGTCGCGCCGCGAGCAACGCGATTCCGATGAGCATGCCGCGCGGATTTTGCGGATGCGGGCTGAGGGTGTGTAACGCCTGGCCGGCACGTTTTCACCATTTGCACAGTTAGCTTCGTTTGAACGGATCACCGTACAGGACCCACGTATGTCGACTCTCTCCATGATCGGATCGCTGCTCGGCACGAGCGCCGGCTCGTCGGGCTCATCGAGCGCCTCGTCCGCGTCGCAGGCCGCGCCGTTCTCGCAAACGCTGCAGCAGAGCATCGATGCGCAGAACAGTGCGTCGAATGCATCGGCGCAGCAGAAGGCGTCGTCATCTTCGTCATCGTCTTCGTCGAACTCGTCGAGCGTGCATGACGCGCCGCCGCCGAGCGACGATCCGTCGAAGGGCACGAGTGCAGCGAGCGGCAAGAGCGATTCGGGCAAGGGTTCGGACGGCACGGCATCGACGGGCTCGACAGGTTCGACTGACTCGAGTGGCAATACGCAGCAGGCCGGCGGCACTGACGCGACGAGTAAGCCGTCGGGCGGCGGCGCATCGAAGGCGCAGCAAGGCGCGGACGGCACGACAGCGCCGACGACCGCCGCCGATGCGGCAGCCGCTGCGGCTGCGGCGGCCGCCGCTGCTGCCGCACTCGCAGCGCAGGCCCAAGCTCAGGCCGGCGCGACGCAAACGACGACCACCGCCACCGATCCCGCCGCCGCACTGCAGGACACGACGCAGACGGGCACGGGCACATCGGCTACGACACCGGACAAGAAGACCAGCGATCCGAAGACAGTCCGCGACGCATTGCAGGCCGCGCTGAATGCGCTGGCGAATTCGCAGGGCGCCGTGCCGTTGCCGGTCGCAGGTGCAGCGACTGGTGGTGCAGCGGCGACGCCGCTCGCCGCGACTGCCGACACCGGCATCGCGCAGCGCGGCTCGATCGCGGGGAAGGGTCTTGCGCTCGGCGCCGCGTTCGCAGATGGCAAGAACGCGGGCACGCAGGCGAACGCGACGGCTGCGGGCGCGACGGCCACCCAGGATGCGACGGCCCTGCGCACTGCCGCCGACGCACTTGCTGCCGCAGGCGGCACGTCATCCGGCAATCCGCAGGGTACGCAGGCAACCAAGGACAACGCAGATGCCATCAGTGCGACGCTCGCTGCGGCGCAGGCGGCATCGAATGCACCGACGGCTGCGCAGTCGTCGCCTCCGCTGATCGCAGCGGCAGCGGCTGCGCTGGCGCCGCAGGTTGGCACACCGGATTGGGAAGATGCGTTGAGTCAGAAGGTGGTGTTCTTGTCGAATGCGCATCAGCAGACGGCACAGCTGACGTTGAATCCGCCGGATCTCGGGCCGTTACAGGTGGTGTTGCAGGTGGCGGAGAATCATGCGCACGCGCTGTTCGTGTCGCAGCATCCGCAGGTGCGGGAGGCAGTCGAGGCTGCGTTGCCGAAGTTGCGGGAGGCGATGGAGTCGAATGGTATCGGGTTGGGGAGTACGAGTGTCAGTGATGGGTTTGCGCGGCAGAGTGGGCAGCAGGGGCAGGAGGAGGCTAGTCGCGGAAGTAGTGGGCGTTCTGGCGGCGCCGGTGCTGTGTTGCCTGCGGGCGCAATTGTTAGTGGGGCGCCTGTGCGGCGGACTGTTGGGATTGTGGATACGTTTGCTTGAGATTTCGGTTCTTTCTGTCTTTTTGGTTTTCTGTTTTTCCGCGCGGCGGTGCTAAGTTGCGCCTCGCGGCGCAGGCGTTGCCCCTGTGCGGGGCGGCACCTACTTTTCTTTGCCGCGGCAAAGAAAAGTAGGCAAAAGAAAGCCGCTCGAAACGTTACCTTGTCCTTTCCGCGTGTTGCCTCGGTGGCACTCGCCTAAGTGGGCACCACGTTCACGTTGCGTAGCGGTCCGAGACGAGACCCGCCCTCGCACCGCTTGCCCTCGTGACAAGGCAGTCATCCGTTCCGGCGGGCTTCGCCGCCGATGGGCATAACACCCTTCGCTCAATAGAAGGGGGAGTGCCGCCACATCTTCGCTGGCGCGGTCACTGATTCGGCGGGCAATGCGATCACTGGTCCGCTCGCCGCCCTGTGCACTTCACTCTTCCACGTGGTTTCCCATGCAGACCGATCCGCGCGCACACAAGTGCGCCGCGGGATGTGCGGGCCCCTTGTCACTCCGGTTTGCGATCAGGGAGACGGTCTCGTCTCGGACCACTGTCCTACGTGAGCGTGGCGTCCACTTAGGCGAGTGCCACTGGGTCAACACACGGAAAGGAGAAGCTTCGTCTCGGCGGCTTTCTTTTGCCTACTTTTCTTTGCCGCGGCAAAGAAAAGTAGGTGCCGCCCCGCACAGGGGCAACGCCTGCGCCGCGAGGCGCAAAATCGCAGCCGCCAGCCCAGGCAAACAAAAAACCAAAAAGCAAACCCAATCAGGCGTAGCCAAACAAAAACCCAAAAGACTGAGATACCCCCAAATCCCCCCTCTTTTCACCCCATCGCGCGACGCGCCAATAGAGAACAATTCACCCTACCCGCACTGACGCACGCACAGACACCTCATGGCAACAACCACCACCGCAAACCAGCCGGCCATCGTCCCGACGAATGCCCCAGGCCCGATGAAGCGCATTCTCGTGATCGCGCTCATCGCGCTCGTCGCCGCCGCAGCCGCCGGCGCAGGCGTGTGGTTTTTCATGAACAAACGCCCGGCCACGCCCGCGAGCGCCACGGCGCCCGTCTCGCCGTCCGCCGTGCCGGTGTTCTTCCCGCTCGAACCGATGACCGTCAACCTGCAATCCGACGACGGCCAGCAACACTATCTGCGCATCGGCCTCACGCTGAAGCTCGCCGACCAGAAAACCCAGGATCACCTGACCGAACACATGCCCGAGATCCGCAGCCGCGTGCTGCTCGCCCTGTCGAACAAGCATCCCGACGATCTCGCGCCGCTCGACGGCAAACGCGCACTCGCAACCGAACTGAAAACGCTGATCGAACAGCCGAACGATGCCGGCGGTCAGCCCTCGCGCGTTCAGGATGTGCTGTTCACCGAATTCGTCGTGCAGTGACGCGTCACGCTGCGCCGCCTCTTAACCGCGAACGGATGCACGAGGAATAAGGAATGGGCCACGAAGAGTTCATGTCCCAGGAGGAGGTGGATGCACTCCTGAAAGGCGTCACCGGCGAAGCCGACGCCGAGGCCGAACAGACCGACCGCACCGGCGTCCGTCCGTACAACATCGCGACGCAGGAACGGATCGTCCGCGGCCGGATGCCCGGCCTCGAAATCATCAACGACCGCTTCGCGCGGCTGCTGCGCGTCGGCATCTTCAACTTCATGCGGCGTACGGCAGAGATTTCGGTCGGCCCGGTGAAGGTGCTGAAGTACAGCGAATTCACGCGCAATCTGCCGATCCCGACCAACCTGAACCTGGTCCACGTGAAGCCGCTGCGCGGCACGTCGCTGTTCGTGTTCGACCCGAACCTGGTGTTCTTCGTCGTCGATAACCTGTTCGGCGGCGACGGACGTTTCCATACGCGCGTCGAAGGCCGCGACTTCACGGCGACCGAGCAACGCATCATCAGCAAGCTGCTGAATCTCGTGTTCGAGCACTACGCGAATTCGTGGAAGAGCGTGCGTCCGCTGCAGTTCGAATTCGTCCGCTCCGAGATGCACACGCAGTTCGCGAACGTCGCGACGCCGAACGAGATCGTCATCGTCACGCAGTTCTCGATCGAGTTCGGCACGACCGGCGGCACGCTGCACATCTGCATGCCGTACTCGATGATCGAGCCGATCCGCGACGTGCTGTCGTCGCCGATCCAGGGCGAAGCGCTCGAGGTGGACCGTCGCTGGGTGCGCGTGCTGTCGCAGCAGGTGCAGGCGGCCGAAGTTGAACTCACCGCGGATCTCGCGGAAATCCCGGTGACGTTCGAAAAGATTCTCAACATGCGCGCAGGCGATGTCCTGCCGATCGACATTCCCGAGCACATCGTCGCGAAGGTGGACGGCGTGCCGGTGATGGAATGCGGCTACGGAATTTTCAATGGTCAGTACGCGTTGCGCGTCCAGAAGATGATCAGCGCAACCGACACGACGAAGGACGGTGGATATGAGTGACCTCAACGGCACGCCGGAAGCGCAACTGCCGGCAGGCGAACCGCAGGCCGCGGACCCCGCGATGGACGACTGGGCCAGCGCGCTCGCCGAGCAGAACAACGGCGCCGAAGTGAGCGCGGCGGCAGCGGGCGTGTTCCAGCCGCTGTCGAAGGTCGCACCGACGACGACGCGCAACGACATCGACATGATTCTGGACATCCCCGTCCAGATGACCGTCGAACTCGGCCGCACGAAGATCGCGATCCGCAATCTGCTGCAGCTCGCGCAGGGCTCGGTCGTCGAACTCGACGGCCTCGCCGGCGAACCGATGGACGTGCTCGTCAACGGCTGCCTGATCGCGCAGGGCGAAGTGGTGGTCGTGAACGACAAGTTCGGCATCCGTCTGACGGACATCATCACGCCGTCCGAACGCATCCGGAAACTGAATCGATGAAGTCTGCCGTGCGCGGGCGCGCGCAAGCCGCGCTCGCATCGCTTTCGCTCTGCATCGCAATCGTTGTCGTCTGTGCCGGCACCGCGCACGCGGCCGACATCAACGCGGTGAACAACGCCGCGCGCATAGCATCCGGCGTCGGCGCGGGCACAGCCGTTCCGTCGCTCGGCGTCGGTGCGGTACTGCAGACACTGGTCGGTCTCGCGGTCGTCATCGGGCTGGTGTTCGGCTTTGCCTGGCTCGCGCGACGCCTCGGCCTGCAGCCGTCGCAACGCGGCGGCCTCGTGAAGACGATCGGCGGCGCATCGCTCGGCGGCAAGGAGCGCGTCGCGGTCGTCGAGATCGGCGATACGTGGCTTGTGCTCGGCGCGTCGCCGGGCAATGTCCGTCTGCTGCATACGATGCCTGCGGGCAGCGCAGAAGTCCCCGGCGCGGATGCATCGTCCGCTGCCCCGCTCTCCGGCACGTTCGGCCAGCGCTTTCGCGAAGCGATGAAAGGCGAAGTCGGCAAACGCCTGAACCGCCCCGGCGGCGGAGACCAATGATGTCGTTCGTTCGAATCCCCGCGCAGTCCGAGCGCGCGACGCGGGCCGCCCTCGCCCACACGCTGATGCGCTACGCCGGACGCTACGCGCTGCCGCTGCTGATGCTGGCGCTACCCGCACTGTCGTTCGCACAGACCGCCGGCCTGCCCGCGTTCAACACGAGCCCCGGTCCGAACGGTGGTACGACCTATTCGCTGAGCGTGCAGACGATGCTGCTGCTCACGATGCTGTCGTTCCTGCCGGCGATGGTGCTAATGATGACAAGCTTCACGCGCATCATCATCGTGCTGTCGCTGCTGCGCCAGGCGCTCGGTACGCAGTCGACGCCGCCCAACCAGGTGCTCGTCGGTCTCGCGCTGTTCCTCACGCTGTTCGTGATGTCGCCGGTGCTCGACAAGGCGTACACCGACGGCTACAAGCCGTTCTCCGACGGCACGATCACGATGGACCAGGCCGTATCGCGCGGCCTCGCGCCGTTCAAGACGTTCATGCTGAAGCAGACCCGCGAGACCGATCTCGCGCTGTTCGCGAAGATTTCGCACGCGCCGCCGATGCAGGGTCCCGAGGACGTGCCGCTGTCGCTGCTAGTGCCGGCCTTCGTCACGAGCGAACTGAAGACCGGCTTCCAGATCGGCTTCACGATCTTCATTCCGTTCCTCATCATCGACATGGTGGTGGCCAGCGTGCTGATGTCGATGGGGATGATGATGATCTCGCCCGCGACCATTTCGCTGCCGTTCAAGCTGATGCTGTTCGTGCTCGTCGACGGCTGGCAGCTATTGCTCGGCTCGCTCGCGCAGAGCTTCACCTGACGACCGCAGCCTGCCACCGTAAGCGAACACACCAGGGACGCCCGACCATGACGCCAGAAACAGTCACCACGCTCGCGCACGAAGCGATGTACGTCGCGCTCGTGCTGGCCGCGCCGCCGCTGCTCGTCGGGCTGGTGGTCGGTCTCGTCGTGAGCCTGTTCCAGGCCGCGACGCAGATCAACGAATCGACGCTGTCGTTCATCCCGAAGCTGATGGCGATCGCGGTCACGCTCGTACTGATCGGCCCGTGGATGCTGACCACGATGCTCGACTACATGCGCCATATGCTCACGAGCATTCCGACGCTCGCAAACTGAACGCGCTCCTTCCTTCTTCTCCGAGATGTTCACCGTCACCTACGCCCAGCTGAACGCATGGCTCACTGCGTTCCTGTGGCCGTTCGTGCGTATCCTCGCGCTGGTGGCGACCGCGCCCGCGTTCAGCGAGACGTCGGTGCCGGTGCGTGCGAAGGTCGGCATCGCGGCGTTCGTCACGCTGATCGTCGCGCCGACGCTGGCGCCGTTGCCGCAGGTCACGGTGTTTTCGTCGGCGGGCGTGTGGATCATCGTCAACCAGTTCCTGCTCGGCGCGGCGCTCGGCTTCACGATGCAGATCGTGTTCGCCGCGATCCAGGCGACCGGCGACATGATCGGCCTCGGCATGGGGCTCGGCTTCGCGACGTTCTTCGATCCGCAGGTCAACGGGTCGAACGTGGTCGTGTCGCGCTACATGAACACCATCGCGATGCTCGCGTTCATCGCGCTCGACGGTCACCTGCAGATGCTGACCGCGCTACTCACGACTTTTCAAACCGTGCCGATCTCGGCGAACCTGCTGGGACCGGCCGGCTGGCGGATGCTCGCGGGCTGGGGCACGACCGTGTTCACGGCGGGGTTGCTGCTGTCGCTGCCGGTAGTCGCCGCGCTGCTGATCGCGAATCTCTCGCTCGGCATCCTGAATCGCGCGGCGCCGCAGATCGGTGTGTTCCAGATCGGTTTTCCGCTGACGATCCTCGTCGGCATGCTGCTCCTGCAGTTGATGGCGCCCAATATGATTCCGTTTTTTGCGCGGCTGTTTGACAGCGGGATCGATGAGATGGGGCGGATTGCGTTGGGGCTCAGATAACGCAAATAACGCGAGACCCAATGCAACGCGGCCGCCCGAAGGCGGCCGCGTTCATACGCTGTCGATACGTGCGGATCAGTTCAGATAATTAAACAACGACAGATTCTGAATCTTCGCAAACCCTTCCTGCGCCGCCTGCAACGCGTTCTGTTCCATCGTGTACTGGCTGACGATGCTCGTCAGGTTGACCGTCGTCAGATCCAGGAGATTGCTTTGCGTCTGCAGCGAGTTGGTCTGCGTGACAGTCTGCAGTGCCGCGATTTCCTGCTCCCGGCCACCAACGGATGCCTGCACGGTCACGACGTTGTTACGCGTGTTCGTCAGCTTCGCCATGCCGGTCGTCAGCGCGTTGGCGAGCGTCGCGGTCGACGTCGTGCCGGTCACCGGCGTTTGCAACGCGGCAACCAGCTGATCGATCGTCGCGAACACGTCGGTGCCTGCCTGCGAGGCCGGCTGGACCGTGAACGAATCGCCTGCCGCCGGCGCGCCGGTGATCGCCACCGACTGACCGCCGCCCAGCGCGATCGCCGAGCCTGCGGCGAACGTCTGCGGCGGGCTGACGGTCGGCGGGGTCGTCGACTGGTCGGTCACGGTGTAGGTCGTGCCGCTCGAAAACGAAATCGAGAACGTGTGCGAGTTCGTCGCGCTCGCGGCATTCGTCGTGGTGACCGCGCCGATCACGCCGGTGCCGGTGTTCGACGTGCTGCCCGACGGAACCGAGCTGGTGCCGGCGGTCGCGACGCTCTGGAACACCGATGCGCCGTTGTCCGCCGTCGAGATGTTGCGCGTGTCCGACACCTGCACGGTGCGGTCGCCGCTGTCACCGGTGTAGATCACCGAGCCGCTCGCGTCCACGCTGTACGGCGCGGCCGTGGTCTGGAATCCGGAGAACAGGTAGTTGCCCTGCGAATCGGTCGAGTTCGCGAGCGTCATCAACTGGCTGCGCAGTCCCTGGAGCTGCGTCGCGATCGCGCTGCGGTCGGAGTTGCCGAGCGAGCCGTCGCCGGCATGCACGATCAGCGTGTTGATGTTGGTCAGCACGCTGCTCACGCTGCCGAGCGTCGAGTCCTCGGCCTGCAGCGACGACGCGGCCGTGGTCTGGTTGTCGGCGTACTGCGACAGCGTCGCGCCCTGCATGCTGAGCTGCACCGCCTGCGCGGCGCCGAGCGGATTGTCCGACGGCGTCGCGAGGCTCACGCCGCTCGACAGCTGCTGGTACAACTGCGCGAGTGCGCTCTGTTGATCGTTCATCTGCTGAACGTTCATCGTGAAAAACTGCGTCGTCGAAATGCGCATGATTCAACGCCTCACTGGAAAATGCCGAGCAGCGTCTGGAACAGCGTCGACGCGGTCTGGATAACTTTGCTGTTCGCCTGATACAGCTGCTGGTACTGCAGCAGGTTCGCTGCTTCTTCGTTGGTATTGACGCCCGACACGGACTGCTGCGCGGACGTGATCTGCGACACGAGCGAGGCCTGCGCCTTGTTCTGCGTCTGCACCTGGTTCGTCTGGTTACCGATCGTGTTCACGTAGTTCGCGTACGCGTCGGTGAGCGTGTTCGAGCCGCCGTTCAGCGCCTTCGCGGTGACGAGGTTCGACATCGTGAGCGCGTTGCGGCCGTCGTTGCCGCCGCCGGTGTTGCTGGCGATCGAGAACGTGTCGCCGTTGTTCGGCGTGCCGCTGATCGTCACCGTCACCGCATTCATCGAGCCGGCCGGCGCGGGCGTCGTCGCGCTGTTGATCGTCAGCGTCGCGCCGGTGGCCGGGTTGTATGGCACGGGCGTCGTGCCCGCCGCGTTGATCGTGATGCTGGTCGGCGGCGAACCGGCGATCGTCACCACCGAGTTCGGCGGGAAGCCGGTGAACTGCGCGGGCGTCGTCGTGTTGTCATAGGTCAGCGTCGTCGTGCCGGTCGGCAGCGAATAACCGGTGCCGACCGTGCCCTGCGTGATCGATCCCGCGCCGCTGTTCGTGTTGCCCTTGCTCGCGAGCACCGGGCCCGCCGCCGCAATCGAGCCGCCGGTGCTGTCGGTAGACGCGAAGTTGTCGAGCGCGCCGCGCGTCGGCTGCACGGTGAACGAATCGCCGGCGTTCATCGTGCCGGTCACCGAGAACTGCAGATTGACCTTGTTCGTCGCGAGATTGGTGTTCAACGCGGCGAGGCTCGCTCCGGAGCCGACCACTGCAGACGTTTCGTTGTCGGTCAGCGTGTAGTTCGTGCCGTCGAACCCCAGCGTGTAGTCGCTCGTCGGCGGTTGCGCGGCGTTCGTCAGCGTCGCACCGAGCGTCGCGCCGCCGGTGTTCTTCTGGTTCGCGTAGATCGTCGGGTTGCCGACGCTGAACAGATTGCCGCCGGCATTGCCCGACAGATTGATACCGAGCGCGTTCTGTGCGTTCACCTGCGCGGCGAAGCTGGTCGCGATCGCACCGAGCTGCGCGGCGGCCGGATCGAGTGTCTGGCTGCGGAACTGCAGCAGGCCGCCGAGTGTGCCGCCCGAGACGCTGTCGTCCGACAGGGTCTGCGGTGCAGGTGCGGGCGTCGCGCCGGCGAGCCCGAGATAGGTCACCGATTGTTCGGTCGGGTCGCCCGGCGAGGTCGCCGTGCCGAGATTGAAGCTCTTGTCCGCGAGCACGAGCGGCTGGCCGTTGCTCATGAACAGGCTCTCGCTGCTGCCGTTCTGCACGACCTGCACGCCGACGAGCTGGGACAGGTTCGACACCGCGAGATCGCGCTGGTCGAGCAACTGGTTTGGCGGCTGGCCGGAGGCGCTCGCGGTCGTGATCTGCGCATTCAATTGTGCGATCTGCGCGGTGTAGCTGTTGACCTGCGACACGGTGCTCGACAGCTGCGTGTTGACGCTCGCGCGCAGCTGGTCGTATTGCTGGCCGGCTGCGTTGATCTGGTTTGCGAGCGTCTGCGCGTTGCTGGCTGCGGTCTGCCGCGCAGCCTGATCGGCGGGACTGTTCGCGACGCCCTGCAGGCCGGTGAAGTAACTCGTGATCGCGGTCGAGATGCCGGCGGTCGGGCTACCGACCAGGTTGTTCAGCTGTGCGATCAGCGTGTAGTACGTATTGAGCGAGCCGCCCGTCGACTGCGCGCTGTTCAGCTGGGCCGTCAGATACTGGCTGTACTGGCGCTGCACGGTCGTCGTCGTCACGCCGCCCGGCATATAGCCGGAGCCGGTGTACTGACCGCTCGCTTCCGAGTACACGGGACGTTCGACCGAATAACCGGGCGTCGTCGCGTTGCTGATGTTCTGTCCCGTCGTCGACAGTCCCCATTGCGCGGCGTTGAGCCCGCTGAGGCCGATGTTAAAGAGGTTGCTGGACATGCGTCATCCTGGAATGGGAATGGCGAGCGTCGGAAGCAGCAGCCCGGCGCGTTGCGTGAACTTTCTGTATATCGGCGCGGCGGCGGGAAAATTGAGGGCCGGCGCGGCTTGCGCGCCGGCATCGCGCTATGCGCGTACGAGCGACCGGCGCTTCATTTCGAGCTGCGTGATGAGTCGTTGCAGCGTGTTTTCTGCACTGCCCGGCAGCGCGAGAAAGCGCAGTCCGAGCTGATGGCGCTGCATGCCGTTCGGCAAGGCGACCGCGCGGTGCGACACCAGTTGCAGATCGAGCGACAGCGTGCCGAGCGAACCCAGGCTCAACTCGACGTCGGGCAGCGTGACGCCCAGCGGCAGTTCGGCCGCGCGGGTGTCGGTCGTGCGCACGCCCACGCCGCCGAGCGACAGGTCGTGCACTTCGAAGCGGAACGTGTCGCCGTCCGGCAGACAGCCACGGCAGACATACGGATCGAGCACCGGCGCATCGACGCGGAAATACTCGCGACGCTGCACGTGATAGAGCACGTCCGGGAAGTCGGCTTCGAATGCGGGTAGTCCTTCGAAATTGCGCTCGCGCGGCGCGGGCGTCGAGAACTCGATACGCACGCCTTCCGGCGCTGCGCGGAACTGACAGCGCGGCGCGGCGAGCAACGTGTGGTTCGCATCCTGCAGCGCGCCCCAGTCGAACGTGAAGGTGCGGCTGCGCACGTCGACTTCGAGAATCCGCGTGACCAGCTGGCCGCCCTTGTACTGCACCGTCAGGAAGTCGCCGCGATTCACGAGATTGCGCAGCTGCACGCCGATCTCCAGCGGATTGCGCCGGCCGAAATCGCGATCGTCGTGTTCGAGCGGGGCGTCCGGTGGGCTGATGGCTTCGTTCTGGCCGGTCGACTGGGTAGTATCCATGGGCTTGCCGGTGTGCGTGGTCATGCGCACGCGCAGCCATGCCTCTGAATTCCCGGACAGGCTGCCGCGCGCGTTCGGCCGGAATGGCAGCGAAGCCTTCCGGTCGTCGGGTCTTCCTGATTAGCGGCAGCGGGCAGCGAAAGTTTAGGGGATTCTCGCTAAATATTTCATACCATTTGGGCGGCAAGGCGCCTGCCGGCCGGGGGCAACGCGTGCGACAGGTTCGAGCGATGCGGTTAGGCCGACCGTCACGGGGACGGCCGGCGGTCCCGTCTTGTACAGCGACATGGCCCCGTCGCATTCCTGCCTCGTTCAGCTTTCCTCGTATGGACTGCATCGCGAACCCCGCTTCGGTGTCGTGTCGACACCGCCCTTCGTGGCCCATCCTTCAGGCCATTTTCTGCATGATCGAAATCAGCTTCTTCGCGTAGTGCGGATCGGTCGCGTAGCCCGCGCGCTGCATGCCGTGCGCGAAACCGGCGACGTCGTGCGACGAATTGAGCACCTGCGCGTAACGCGGATTCGCCTTCAGCATGCTCGCGTAATCGGTCATCGCGGCTTCGTACGAGTCGTACGCGCGGAACTTCTCGACGACGCGCTGCGGCTTGCCGTTCACGTACTCGGTCGTCAGCGTGGACACGGTCTTGCCGGTCCAGTCTTTGGTCGCCTTGATGCCGAACACGTTGTGGCTCGACGAGCCGTCGGTCTTCTTGATCTCACTCTTGCCCCAGCCCGATTCGAGCGCGGCCTGGCCAATGATGAAGCGCGCCGGAATGCCGGTCGCCGCGCTCGCGGCCTGCGCCGGTGCGGCGAGCTTGTCGACGAACGCATCGACCTTCTGCGACGTGCCGTCGCCACGCAGCGGCGGCGTCAATGCGCTGTTCGCCGAGTAGCCCTTGCCCGATGCGAGCGCGCCGTTCGCGGCGTTGTTGCCGTACGCCTTCGCGAGCGCGTTCAGCGCGGCGTTGTTACCCGAGTCCGCGTCGCCGCCCTGACCGGAATTGCGCATCAACTGCTTCAGCATCGCGTCCGCGACGCCAATCCCCTTCGACGACATCTGCTGCGACAGCTGCTGGTCGAGCATCGACGTGAACGTCGCGCTGTCGTGCGAATCGAACGGGCCGTCGGACGGCGTCGCTTCACGCATGCTCTTCAGCATCATCTGCGTGAACACCGCGTCGAACTGCTGCGCGGCCATCTTCATACCGGCCTGCGGCGATGCCTTGGCCTGCTCACGCAGCGCGTCGAAACCCTGCACGTCGAGCGCGAAGCGCTGCGTCAGGTCGTTGGCGGTGCGGGAAGGATCCGAGTTGTTCATCGTCGTCTTCCTTAGATGATTTCAAGGTCGGCGCGCAGCGCGCCCGCTGCTTTCATCGCCTGCAGTATCGACATCAGATCCGCAGGCGTGGCACCCAGTGCGTTGAGCGCCTTCACCACTTCGGCGAGATTCGCGCCGGCGGACAGCAGTTTCACTGCGCCGTTGTCCTGCTTCAACTGAATCTGCGACTGCTGCGCGACCACGGTCTGACCGTTCGAGAATGCGCCCGGCTGGCTCACCACCGGCGTCGTGTTGATCACGACCGACAGATTGCCGTGCGCGACCGCGCAGCTTTGCAGCGTCACCATCTGGTTCATCACGATCGAGCCGGTGCGCGCGTTCAGGATCACCTTCGCAGCGGCCAGCGCGGGCCGCACGTCGAGGTTCTGCAACTGCGCCATGAACGCGACCTGCTGTTCGCTGCCGGCCGGCGCGCGCAGCTGGATCGTGCGGCCGTCGAGCGCGGTCGCCGTACCGCTACCGAACGCGTTGTTCACCGCCGCGACGATGCGCTGCGTGGTGTCGTAGTCCATGTCGTTCAGTTCGAGCTGCATCATGCCGCCCTGCGACACTGCGCTCTGCACCGCGCGCTCGACGATCGCTCCGCCCGTGATACGCCCTGCCGCGAGCTGGTTCACCTGCACGCGGCTACCGTTCGCACCGGCACCCGCACCGCCGACCGCAAGGTTGCCCTGGCCGAGCGCGTAGACCTGACCATCGGCGCCCTTTAAGGGCGTGAGCAGCAGCGTGCCGCCGCGCAGGCTCTTTGCATTGCCGAGCGACGACACGGTCACGTCGATTGCTTCGCCGGGTCGCGCGAACGGCGGCAGCGTCGCGGTGACCATCACGGCGGCGACGTTCTTCAGCTGGATCGTCGACAGCGACGACGTGCCCGAATTGCTGCCGCCCGCCGACTGGTTGTTGATCGAGATGCCGAGGTTCGCGAGCATGTTCGCGAGCGTCTGCGTCGTGAACGGTGTTTGCGTGGTCTGGTCGCCGGTGCCGTCGAGGCCGACGACGAGGCCGTAGCCGATCAGCGGGTTGTCGCGCACGCCCTGGATCGACACGAGATCCTTGAGGCGCTCGGCGTGTGCGGCGGGCGCGACCGCGCCGGCCAGCGCGAGGCCCACGCAGACAAATCCGAGCGAGCGATGCAGCGATGAGAAAAGACGAGCGAAGTTCATGATTACCACGGCGCCACGTTAAGGAAGAAACGCTGCAGCCAGCCCATGCTTTGCGCTTCGTTGATGTAGCCCTTCGCCGAGTATTCGATCTTCGCGTCCGCGACCTGCGTCGAGAACACCGCGTTCAGTCCGGAGATCGTGTTCGGATTGACCACGCCCGAGAAGCGGACGAATTCGTTGCCCTGGTTGATCAGCATCTGCTTCTCGCCGCTCACGGCGAGATTGCCGTTCGGCAGCACGTTGGTCACCGTGACGGTGATCGTGCCGTTGAACGTGTTCGACGCGTTCGCGCCGCCTGCCGCGTTGAACGTGTTGTCGCCCTTCGCCGCGAGGTTCGCCTTGCCGAACAGTCCACCGAGGAAGCCTGCGGTCGGCACGCTGAAATCGGTTGCGGTCGTGCGGTTGGTATTCGCACCCGACGACTTCGTCGCGTTGATGTTCTCCTGGATCACGATCGTCAGGATGTCGCCGATGTTGCGCGGGCGCTGGTCTTCGAACAGCGGCCGGCCGGCGTAGCCCGGGTTGTAGATCGAACCCGGCGTCTGCGCCTGCGGCGGCACCGGCGGATAGGCCGTCATCGGCTGCTGGGTGATCGGCTGCTTCGGCACGAGCGCGCAGCCGCCGAACGTCATGACGACGAGTCCGGCCGCGACGAGCCGCGTCGCCGCCCCGAGGCCGAAAGCCCCGGAACGTGCTACCTGGCGCGAAGTACGGATGAAGTGCGACATCTTGATTACCTTGCGGATATTCCCCGACTGCTCTCGTGCCGTTTTTATACTGGCATCTGGCTGAGCGTCTGCAGCATCTGGTCGGACGTGGTCACGGCCTTGCTGTTGATTTCGTACGCGCGCTGCGTCTGGATCATGTTCACCAGTTCCTGCACGACGTTGACGTTCGATCCTTCTACGTATCCCTGATTCAGCGAACCCGCGCCGTTCAGTCCCGGCTGCGTGACGTTCGGCGTGCCCGACGACGACGTCTCCGCGAACAGGTTTTCGCCCTTCGCGTCGAGGCCCACCGGGTTGATGAACGTGACGAGCTGGATCGCGCCGATCTGCACGCTGTTGCTCGACCCGGCCTGCGTCACCGACACCGTGCCGTCGCTGCCGATCGTCAGACCCGTCGCGTTCTGCGGGATCGTGATCGCCGGGATCACCTGATAACCGCTCGACGTGACGAGCTGCCCCTGCTGGTTGGTCTGGAACGAACCGTCGCGTGTGTACGCGAGCGTGCCGTCGGGCATCTGCACCTGGAAGAAGCCCTGCCCGTTGATCGCCACGTCCTTCGAGTTGCCGGTCTGCGACAGCGCGCCCTGCGTGTACAGACGTTCGGTCGCGATCTGCTGCACGCCGGTGCCGAGCTGGATGCCGGACGGCAGTTCGGTCTGCTGCGTCGAGTTCGCGCCCGGTTGCCGCACGGTCTGATACAGCAGATCCTCGAACACGGCGCGCGAACCCTTGAAGCCGTTCGTGCTGACGTTCGCGAGGTTGTTCGAGATCACGTCCATCTGCGCCTGCTGCGCGTTCATGCCGGTGGCGGCGATATACAGTGAGCGGTTCACGGTGTTTCTCCTGGCTGGGCCTGGGTACTGAGTAAGTCTGGGTGAATCCGGTGGAGCGATGCTCGTGCGCCGCGCCGCCGTTCGTTCTTTATTCGTTGCTGCGTTGCTGCGTTACTTCATCAGCTGAAGTTGAGCAGCTGGTTCGCGGCCTGCTCGTTCGTATCGGCGGATTCGAGCAGCTTCGTCTGCATCTGGAACTGGCGTGCGTTGGTGATCATCGAGACCATCGCCGCAACCGGGTTCACGTTGCTGCCTTCGAGCGATTCCGGCGCGAGCACGACGTTCGGATCCGCGTCCGCCGGATTGCCGTCGACCGTGTGAAAGAGACCGTCGTCGCCCCGTTGCAATGCGGACGGATCGGGGTTCACGAGCTTCAACTGATCGACGACGGCGATTGCAGTCGGCGGGTCGCCCGGCACCAGCGCGGACACCGTACCGTCCTTGCCGATCGTCACTTCCGCGCCCGGCGGCACCGACAGCGGGCCACCGTTGCCGATCACCGGCAGGTTCGAAGCGTTGACGAGCTGGCCGTTCTGGTCGACGTGCAGGTTGCCGGCGCGCGTGTACGCCTCGTTGCCGTCGGCGGTCTGCACGGCCAGCCAGCCCGGACCCTGCACCGCGACGTCGAGCGGATTGCCCGTGCGTTGCAGCGGACCCGGCGTGTAGTCCGCGCCCGGCGTCGACGCGAGCACGAACGTACGGGTCGTGTCCGTGCCGCCCTGCGTGCCGTCGCCGAAGTTCATCGGCACGGCGCGAAAGGTGGCCAGCTGCGCGCGGAAACCCGTCGTCGATGCGTTCGCGAGGTTGTTCGCGACCACGGCCTGCTGTTCGAGTGCCTGCGTGGCACCCGTCATCGCGGTATAGATCAGGCGGTCCATGATGTGCTCGGTCGGTCCGGCGCTTACAGGTTGATCAGCGTGCTGTCGACGGTCTGCTGTGTCTTGATCGTCTGCGCGTTCGCCTGATAGTTGCGCTGCGCGGTGATCAGGTCCACCAGTTCGCTCGTCAGATCCACGTTCGAGTTCTCGAGCGCACCGCCCTGCAGCGTGCCGTGGTTCGTGCTGCCCGGCGTCGAGATCTGCGCGACGCCCGATGACGCAGTCGCTTCGTACTGGTTGCCGCCGAGATTCACAAGGCCGTTCTGGTTCGCGAAGTTCGCGAGCACGATCTGACCGAGCGCCTGCGTCGCGCCATTCGAATAGTTGCCGGTGAGCGTGCCGTCGGTGCCGACCGTGAAGTTGGTCAGCGTGCCGGCCGAGTTGCCGTCCGGCAGCATCTTGGTCACGCCGTCGGGGCTGCCGAACTGCGTCGTGCCGGCGATCGCGAGTTGCAGCGCCTGCGGCGTCGCCGAGCCGTCGGCGTTCGGAATCGTGAAGTTGAACGTGAGCGGCGGCGTGGTCGCGGCGCCGGCGGCGTCGGTCGTGCCGGTGAGATTGCCCGACGTGTCGAACGTTGCGGTGCCGACCTTCGACGTCGTGCCGGTCGCCGTGCCTGCGTACACGTCCCACGTGCCGGTCGCCGACTTCACGAAATACATGTTGACCTGCTGCGAGCCGCCGAGCGAGTCGTACACGTTGGTCGACGTCGAGTAGCTGTAGGTCTTGTTGCTGGTCGGGTCGAACGGCGTGACGGTCGGCACCGTGTCCTGTGCGTTCAGGTTCAGGCCGGCGGTGATGGTCTTCGTCGCGACCGGCGGAATGTTGCCGGTCGGGATCTGCAGCGGCACGGTCTGCGCGGTGTTGATGACACCGTTCGAGTTCGCTGCATAGCCCATCAGTTGCAGGCCGTCCGAGCTGACGATGAAGCCGTTCTTGTCGAGCTGGAACACGCCGTTGCGCGAATACGTGAGCGAGCCGTTGTTCGACATCTGGTAGAAACCGTTGCCGTTGATCGCGACGTCGAGCGCCTGGTTGGTCACCGTGATCTGGCCTTGCGAGAACTGCTGCTGCACCGACGCGAGTCGTGTGCCGAGGCCGATCTGCGTGTTCACCGCGGTCGCGACCGAGTTCGCGTAGACATCGGCGAACTGCGCCTGACCCTGCTTGAAGCCGACCGTGTTCGCGTTCGCAATGTTGTTGCCGATCACGTCCAGATCGTTCGATGCACCTGCCAGCCCGCTCAAACCTTGTTGGTAACCCATGACGGTCTCCGTATCCGATGTAACTGAAAAGCGCTAGAAAGCGTTAGAGAATCGCGCCGACCTGCGTGAGGCCGATCGTGCTGCCGTTGGACAGCAGCAGGCCCGTCGAACCGTCGGCCTGCTGGACCACGCTCGCCACCGTCGACGCGGACAGCGTCGTGGCCGTGCCGGCCTTGCCGTTGACCGTGCCGGTCGCCGAAATCGTGTAGTTGCCGTCCGGCAGCGCGGTGCCCGACGCATCGCTCGGCGTCCACGAGAACGGCGTCGAGCCGGCCTTCACGCTGCCGAGGTTGATCGTCTCGACGATCTGCCCCGCCGAGTTCTTCACCGACACCTGCACGTTCGACGCATCGCTCGTGAACTGCAGACCGAACGGCGTGCCCTTGCCGCTCGCAACCGACACGGTGCTGCCCGGCGTGAGCACGGTCGAACCGATCAGCAGCGACGCCTGCGGCTGCTGGCTCGCCGACAGCTGCGTCGCGAGCGACGTCAGCGACGTGTTCAGCTGGCTGATGCCGGTCACCGTGTTGATCTCGGCGAGCTGCGACGTCATCTGCGAGCTGTCCATCGGGTTGGTCGGATCCTGGTTCTTCATCTGCGCGATCAGCAACTGCAGGAATGTGTTCTGCAGATCGCTGCCCGACGTGGCGCTGCTCGTGCTGGAACTGCTGCTCGAGCTGCTCGTGCCGTTCATCGTGTCGAGCAACGTCGGCGAAACGGTCGTGCCGTTGTTGCCGATAGTGGTCTGGGTGGTCACGGGGTTCTCCTCAGGTACCGATCGTGAGCGTCTTCAGCATCAGCTGTTTCGCGGTGTTGAGCGTCTCGACGTTGGCCTGGTACGAGCGCGACGCCGAAATCATGTTGACCATTTCTTCGACCGGGTCCACGTTCGGCAGCGTTACGTAGCCGTCGGCGTTGGCGGCCGGGTTGCCCGGGTCGTAGGCAGTTTTCATCGGCGACGGATCGTCGATCACGCCGGTCACCTGCACGCCGCCGACCTGCTGGCCGGATGCGGTGCGCGCGCCGCCGAGCGGATCGACCGCGAACACGACCTGCTTCGCCTTGTACGGCTGGCCGTCGGGGCCGGTCGTGCTGTCCGCGTTCGCGAGATTCGACGCCGTGACGTTGAGCCGCTGCGACTGGGCGGACATCGCCGAGCCCGCGACGTTGAAGATGTTCATCAGGGATGGCATGGCTGGTCTCTCTGTGTGGTCTCTTGCTTGCGTTGCTCCGGGTGCGGCTTCGCTTGATCGATGTGCACTTACGAGCCCGACGTGATCGCCGACAGCATCGACTTGATCTGCGCCGACAGCACCGTCATCCCCGATTCGAAGTGCAGCGCGTTGTCCGCGAACTGCACGCGTTCGGTGTCGAGATCGACCGTGTTGCCGTCGAGCGAGGGCTGCGTCGGATTGCGGTACTGCGGCGTGCCGTAGTCGTCGCTCGGACCGCCGGTTGCGACGAGGCGCGACGTGCCGGTCATGTGACCCGGCTGCGTCGACACCATCGACATGCCGCTCGTCACGCCGGCCGGCTGCGTCATCGCGAGCGGCCCAGCGTTCGACGCGCCCGGCGTGCCGCCGCTGTTCTTCAGCGCGCCGGCCAGCGACGTCGCGAAGTCGACGTCGCGAGCCTTGTAGCCCGGCGTGTCGGCGTTCGCGATGTTCGACGACAGCAGTTCCTGACGGTACGCACGCACATCGAGCGCCTGGCGTCCAAAGGCGAATTCGGCATCGAGTTTGTCCAGCATCGATCTCTCCGGGGAACGGTTTAAAGCCTTGTGCGGCGACGCGATGCGTACTCCCGCACCCGACGCATACCGCAGAGGCCTTTTGCCATGACGTGCATCTTATGAGCCGGACGCAAGCGGCAATCGGACGAATAACCGGGGAAGGCGCCCTCTATTCGACGTTTGCGCGAGAGGCCGCGTCTCTAGAATGCAAGTCGTACTGTTGTCTGCGGCTGTGTTGTCCGCTGCTGGTTTCGATGTCGACGGAGAAAGAACCCATGTCCCAGTCCGCTCTCGCTGTCCGGTCCCGCGCATGTCGCGCGGCGCGGCTGCTGCGCATCGCGGCGCTGGGGTTACCGTTGTTCGTCGTCGCGCCTTCGGTTGCTTTTGCGCAGGACAGCGGCGGTCCGATCGTGATCCCCGGACCCGGTGAAAAGAATCCGGCCGCACTCGCCGAGCTGGCGAATCACATGACGAGCGCCGCACCCGCGAAGACGACGGCTTCGATGCCTTCTTCGGCTGCGCTTTCCGCTGCGCTCGGTCCGTCGACACCGCGTAGCGACGATCGCTTCACGCAAGCCGCGAATGCGAGCGGCGCGATCGTGATTCCGGGCACCGGCGATGTCGTGGCACAGGCAACGCGTGTGCTGCCGCCGGCAATGCCTGTGGCACAGGTAACGCGTGTGGCACCGACAATGCCCGTGGCACCGGTAACTCCCTCCGCACCCGCGATCCGCCGTGTGAGCTTCACACCAGCCGCTGCCGAACCGCCGATCCTTCCCGAACCTGCCGGCATCGTTCGCGCGAACCTGGCCGCCTCGTCGCGCGACGTGATGCCGGTCGTGGTCGCGCCGGCCACCGCACAACCCGGCGTGCGGGCCGCGCCGATCGCCGCGAACCCAGCGCGTGCGGTGCTACCTGTTCAAGTCGCCGCGCTGAAGCCGCAGCCCGCCGCGCTCAAACAAACCGCACCCGTGTCGCAACCCGTCGCGGCTACTGTCAACGCATCACCTGCCGGCGCACCCGCGATGCAGGACGGCGAAACGATCCGCCGCGCTGCGCTCGCGTGGTTGCAGCAGCAGGCAGCCGGACTGCCAGGCAAGGTCGAGATCACCGTCGCGCCGGTGTTTCCGCGCGGACTCGCCGCGTGCACAACGCTGTCGCCGTTCATGCCGACCGGCGCCCGGCTGTGGGGCCGCACGACCGTCGGCGTACGCTGTGCAGGCGAACGTCCGTGGACGCTTTATCTACAGACGAAGGTGTCGATCCACGCGACCTACTATCTGGCCGCGCGCGCGCTCGCGCCCGGCGACGTGCTGACCTCCGCCGATCTCGTCGCGCGCGACGGCGATCTCACCGTGCTGCCGATGGCGATCGTCACCGATCCGTCACAGGCCGTCGGAGCGGCAGCGCTGACGCGTGTCGCGGCGGGCATGCCGCTGCGTCAGGACATGCTGCGCAGCTCGGCATCGGTATCGATCGGACAGACGGTGCGGGTCGTCGCGCAGGGACAGGGTTTCGCGATCTCCGCCGAAGGCAGTGCGATGAACAACGCAGGGCCGGGCCAGCAGGTGCGGGTGAAGACCGCCAGCGGCCAGATCATCAGCGGAATCGTGAAAGACGGCTCCACGGTGGAGATCCAGCTGTGAACGGTCGCATCCGCCCGGACGACGGTTTGCAGACGGCGCGCACCGGTTGCGCTAAAGTTTTGATTCGTGCATGCCGTTATCACGATCAAATCGTTCAGGAAGCCAATCGTGAAAGTCGATTCCACCACCAGCACCAGCTTGCAGACGTTGAAAGACGGTCTGCCGCGCACCCAGCAGAACGACGCTGCGACCACCGGCACAGCCACGCAGGGCACAGCATCTGCCCCGCAGACGGCGTCGGGCGACGCGAACGTGAACCTGTCGGGTTTGTCCGCACACCTGCGCAGCCTTGCGGCATCGGGCGCGGCGGATATCGATATGGGGCACGTCGAGTCGGTTCGTCAGGCGATCAAGGACGGCACGCTGACCATCGATTCGAGCAAGATCGCGGACGGCGTACTGCAGACCGCGCGCGACCTGCTGCAGAACAAGACACCGACGAGCGGCAGCTAAACGCCGCGTCGTTCTACACACCGGCGGCTGTGCCGCCGGACGGTATTCATCCATCCGGCCCGCGTGCTTCACGCGGGCCGGTTTGTTTTTGCGAGTCACAACGATGAGAGACGCCCTGCTGGCCACCCTGATCGACGAGCATGCGAGCGTCGAAGTCTTCGCCTCAGTGCTCGCGCTCGAAGAGCAGGCACTGACGGTCGCGCATCCGCTCGAGCTGCTGCCGCCGATCGTCGAGAAGAAAACCGAGCTGATCGAACAGCTCGCCGCGCTCGAACAGGTGCGCGATGCGCGCCTCGCCGAGATGGGCTTTCCCGCCGGCACGCAAGGGATGACGCTCGCCGCCGAGGCCGACAAGCGCATCGCCGCGCAGTGGTCGCTGCTGCAGCAGGCCGCGCAGCGCGCGTGGAGCCAGAACACGACCAACGGCGTACTGATCCGCACGCGGATGGACTACAACCGCCGCGCGCTCGAAGTGCTTCAGGTGATGCCGCAGAACACCGGCTTCTACGGGCCGGACGGGCGGATTCCGGCATACGGGGTGTAACCCACCGGGGTGCCCCGACGTAGCAGTTCCGTCGTGGATGAAAAATGAAAACGGCCCGCAAGGGCCGTTTTCATTTGCACGACGACACATCGTGCCTACCCACCTTATCTCCCAATACAGGCCGATCGGCTGAGTAGTTTCGCCGACGCACCCCCGGTCAAATAACCGGGCCGGCTGCGTCTGCGTGCGTGTCCATCCCGGATAGCAATTCGCGGCCCTTACTCACCCTCAAGTCGCCTCGGCGCACTGGAAAAGGTGTGTATTCGTGTGTAGCATAAGGGTCATGCCGCGTGAAAAGTGCCGATGTCGTCAAGCTGCTCGAAAGCGATGGATGGTTCATCGTGAGAATCTCGGGTAGCCATCATCACTTCAGGCACCTGGTGAGGCCTGGCCTCGTCACGGTCCCTCATCCGAAGAAGGATCTTCCTGTCGGCACGCTCAACAGTATCCTCAGACAGGCTGGCTTCAAATGAAAAATCTGACCTTTCCGATCGCGATCGAACCCGGCGATGACGGGCATGCATTCGGTGTCGTGGTCCCCGATATTCCGGGCTGTGTGTCGGCCGGCGATACGCTCGATGAAGCGTACGCGAACGTGAAGGAAGCGATCGAAGCCCATCTGGGTACGCTGGTCGACGAAGGTATGCCGCTGCCCGTTCGGCGTCCGATCGAAGAACACCGTCGCAACCCGCACTACGACAAATGGATCTGGGGCATCGTCACGGTCCGGCATATCGCCGTGCTGAGAAAAGCCGTGCGTATCAACATCTCGTTGCCCGAGGTGCTCGTCAACGACATCGACCGTTATGCGACCGAACGCGGCATGTCGCGCTCGGCGTTTCTCGCGCTCGCGGCCGAGCACGAGATGGAATAGCGTCAGCGGGCCTGCCGAACTTCAACCCGCCTCAGCTCGCTTCCGCATTCGCCCACGCCATCTCGCGCAACCGCGTACGCAGCCGTGCCACCGCCTGGCTGTGCAACTGACACACGCGCGATTCGCTCACCTCCATCACCGCACCGATCTCGCGCAGGTTCATCCCGCGTTCGTAGTACAGCGACATCAGCAGCTTCTCGCGTTCGGGCAGCCGGTCGATCGCCTCGACCAGCGCCGAGCGCAGGCAGTCGTCGAGCAGTGCGGACAGCGGGTCCGAGTGATCGACGCAGTAGCGGTCGAGGAACGGCTCGTCTTCCGCGGACCGATCGAAGTCTTCGTAGTAGATCAGCTGGCTGCCGTGCAGGTCCTGCAGCATCGACTGGTATTCGTCGAGCGGCATCTTCAGATGCTCGGCGATCTCGGCTTCGGTGGCTGGGCGGCCGAGGCGCTGCTCGACGCGATGCACGGCCGTTTCGACTTCGCGCGACGTGCGGCGCAGGCTGCGCGGCAGCCAGTCGTTGCTGCGCAGTTCGTCGAGCATCGCGCCGCGAATGCGCTGGCTCGCGTATGTCTCGAACTGCGCGCCCTGGTCTTCCTTGTAGCGACTCGCCGCATCCAGCAGACCGATCATGCCGGCCTGGATCAGATCGTCGAGGTCGACGCTCGCCGGCATCTTCGCGACGAGCTGGAGCCCGAGCCGTCTCACGAGCGGCGCGTACTTCGTCAGAACGTCAGCCTGGGAGATCTTTCCCTGAGCGTTGTACATCGTGATCCCCTTGTCCGCGAGGGCGCGCTACGCGTGTTGCGCGGACGGTTGGTCGGCGCGGTGCGCCGCTGTTACGGCCGCGTTCGCCGTCCTCGGCGCACGCGACGACATCGCTGGCCGCATCGGCCAGTACTGCAGTTCAGCTGCGAGGTACCGATAGCCTCGCGCGGCCGGCGTCGACGGAAACGCATCGACGACACAGCGCGACAACTCCAGCGCCCGCACGATCCGCGCATCGGCGGCGATACAGCCCACCGCCTCCAGCGCAACCGACAGATACCGTCCCGCGACACCCGCGAGATTTTCAAATGCGATCCGTGCGTCCGCGACGCTCTGCACGTGATTCACCAGCACGCGGAACTGCGCGATCGCATGCTCGTAATGCAGACGCTTCATGCACGCGTACGCGTCGGTGATCGCCTGCGCTGCAACGCGCGTGACGATCAGCACGTCGTGCGCATGCATCGCGAGCGTCGACAGCGCGCCGTTGCGATCAAGCTGCGCGTCGATCAGCACGACGTCGGCAGGACCCTGTAGCAATGTCGCCAGTTGCGCGGGCGTGCAGCGTTCGCGATTCGCCCGCGACGCGGCCAGCACCGCAAAACCCAGCGGATGCCGCGCAACCGCCCGTTCGAACGACACTTCGCCACGCGCGAGCGCTGCGAAACTATCCGCGCCGCCGGCACCGCGCGTACCACCCACACCGAGCGTCGCACTGACCGATCCCACGCCCGGCTGCTCGTCGATCACGAGCACATCCTTGCCCTGCCCGGCGAGCGCCGCCGCGAGGTTCACGACAGTCGTCGTGCAGCCCGCGCGCGGCGAACCGCCCGTTACCGCGATCACGCGCGCGCCGCTGCGTGACAGCAGCCGGCGCAGTCCTTCTGCCTGGTCGGGTACGACCTTATCCAAAGTGGACCTCATGCAGATCGGCGGTCGAACGCGCCGACAGCGCCGACAGCAGCGGCGGAATGTCTTCTTCGAGCGGCACGAACGGCGAGCTTTCGCGCGGAATGCAGAACGCGCTCTTGATCAGGAACTGCTTCGTCGCGACGTACAGGTTCTCGGGCACTTTCTGTCCGGTCGATACGTAGTGCACCGGCAGTTGATAGCGGATCACCGTATCGAGCGTGCTGCCGAGATTCGTCGCTTCGTCGAGCTTGGTCAGGATGCAGCCGGCGAGCGGCTGCTGATCCGGCGCGCGCTGGTACGCCTGCACGACTTCGTTCAGCGTGTCGCCATGGCAGGTTGCGTTCAGCAGCAGCAGACGCTGCACCGGCTGACCCGCGCGGCACAGCATCGAGATCTGGTCGGACACGAGACGGTCGCGCTGGCTCATGCCGATCGTGTCGATCAGCACGATGTGTTTGTTGCGCAGTTCGGAGAGCGCGAGCTGCAGGTCAGCGCCGTCTTTTACCGCGTGCACCGACACGCCGAGAATCCGGCCGAAGATGCGCAGCTGTTCGTGACCGCCGATCCGGTAGCTGTCGGTCGTCAGCAGCGCGACCTTGCTCGCGCCGAAGCGCATCACGCAGCGCGCGGCGAGCTTCGCAGTAGTCGTCGTCTTGCCGACGCCGGTCGGGCCCATCAGCGCGAACACGCCGCCGCGCTCCATCAACGCGTCTTCGTCTTCCATCACCGGCAGGTTCGCGTCGAGCACGGAGCGCACCCATTCCATGCCGGCGTCGAGTCCGTCGACCTCGGGCATGTTGTCGACCATCATCCGCACCAGCTGCGCGGAGAAGCCGGCCGCGAACAGATGCCGCGTCAGCGCGGCGTGCGTCGGACCGCGACGCTGGCGATCCGCCCACATGAGGCCGGCGAACTGTTCTTCCATCATCCCGCGCATCGACGCGAGTTCGCTCATCACGGTTTCGTTGACGACCTGCTCGACGCGCAGCTTGATCGATTCGGTCATCGACGCTGCGGCACCGGCGGGCAATGCGCCGGCGGATGCGTAAGTCGCGGGGCGGGCGGTATCGATCGGTGCCGCAGTCGGCGCAACGCGCTGCGCCGCACGACGTGCAGCCAGTTGTGCAGCTTCGCGCGCCCATTCGGGCGTGTCGGCGGTCTCGGCAGCGGGGCTCTGCAATTCGCCCGGCGTGCCCATGCCCTTCGCCATCGCGACGGCCGGCGTCAACGTCCCATGCCTCGACGTGTGCACGGTCTGCTGCACGGCGACCTTGCGGGCGTGATCGATCAGCCACGGATTCGATTCGGCGAGCGTGCGCGGTGCGGACGACGCAGCAGCATCCGGACGCACAGCGGGTTCCTTCGCAGGCGCGGCGAACATGTCGTCGGCGTTGCTGTTCGACATGCGTTCGGTGCCCGCTTCCGGGCTTGCGCCGAACACCGACGAAAACACGTCCGGCATTCCGCTCGCGTACGGATTCGCGGATGCCCCGACGGGCATGGATGCACGCGGCGCAGCCATCGCAGTCTCACCAGCGGCGGATGCAGCGGACGCAGCAGGCGCAATCGACGCGAGTTCGCTGTCGGCGAGCGCGACGATCTCGACGGTGCCGTCGTCGATGGTGCGGTTCGACAGCACCACCGCGTCCGGGCCGAGCGCCTCGCGCACGAGACGCAATGCGTCGCGGGTGGTGGCACCGCTGAATTTTCGGATGTTCAAGCTGGACTCCCGGCGAGATGATCGGAGCGGCAACGTACCGTTACCCTATGCATCGATTATTCCGAAACACGCCCATCGACGATCGATGGATAAGGGAGGGGAAACGCAGGCAATTCGACTGATCGGCGACCGCGCGCGCGGCCGCCGGCTTCAGTGCTGCCCGCCGATCAGGTTGACGACCTTGATGTTGCGGGTGTCGGGGACTTCAGCGTAGGACAGCACCTTCAGCTGCGGCAGGCTGCGGCGCAGGAAGCGCGCGAGCATCGCGCGCAGCGAATGCTGCACCAGCAGCACCGGCGCGAGGCCGAGGTTCTGCTGGCGCGTCATCGCCTTCTGGGTTTCGGTGAGCAGCGTGTGCGCGAGGCCCGGTTCGAGACCCGGATTCGCGCCGGTCGCGAGCGCCTGCGACAGCACACGTTCCAGATTCGAGTCGAGGCCCATCACCTGCATGTCGCCGCTGCCGGGGAACCACTGCTGCGTGATCGCCCGACCCAGCGCGAGCCGCACGGCCGCAGTGAGATCGTGTGCATCCGACATCTTCGGCGCATGTTCGGCCAACGCTTCGAGGATCGTGCGCATGTCGCGGATCGGCACGCCTTCTTCGAGCAGGCTTTGCAGCACCTTCTGCAGCGTCGTCAGCGACAGCGTCTTCGGGACGACGTCCTCGACGAGCGACGGCGTGTCCTTCGACATCCGTTCGAGCAGCGACTGCACCTCGTGACGCCCAAGCAGTTCGGACGCATGCGTGACGACCAGATGGTTCAGGTGCGTCGCGACGACGGTGCTCGAATCGACCACCGTGTAGCCGTACACCTGCGCCTGTTCGCGCAGGTTCGTATCGATCCAGATCGCCGGCAGGCCGAATGCGGGATCCTGCGTCGGTGTGCCGGGTAGCGCGGCGGTTACCTGACCGGGGTTGATCGCGAGCCATTGACCCGGATACGCGTCGCCGACGCCGACCTCGACGCCCTTCAGCGCGATGCGATAGCCGTTCGGCCGCAGTTCGAGGTTGTCGCGGATGTGGATCACCGGCGGCAGGAAACCGATTTCCTGCGCGAACTTCTTGCGGATGCTCTTGATCCGCTTGAGCAGTTCGCCGTCGGAGTTCTTGTCGACGAGCGGGATCAGCCGGTAACCCACTTCGAGACCGAGCGTGTCGATCAGCGTCACGTCTTCCCAGCTGGCTTCGGCGCCTTCGACCGGCGTCATCGCGGCCGGCACGACGTCGACCAGCGCGGACGCCGTCTTGCGATCGGTGGCGCGCTTCCTCATCACACGGCCGAGCTGGATCAAGCCGGCGCCGAGCAGCACGAACGCGAAGTGCGGCATGCCGGGGATCAGCCCCATCAGCACGAGAATGCAGCCGGTGATGGTCAGCACGCGCGGGTTCGTGAACAGCTGGCCCGTGAGCTGCGTACCAATGTCCTCGTTGGTCGCGACGCGCGACACGATCACGCCGGCCGCCGTCGAGATCACGAGCGACGGGATCTGCGCGACGAGACCGTCGCCGATCGTCAGCAGCGTGTAGTTCTTGCCCGCCGCCGCGAAACTCATGTCGTGCTGCACCATCCCGACGATCAACCCGCCGAGGATGTTGATCACCATGATGATCAGCCCGGCGATCGCATCGCCGCGCACGAACTTGCTCGCGCCGTCCATCGAGCCGTAGAACTCGGCTTCCTGCGAGACTTCGAGACGTCGCTTGCGCGCCTGCTCTTCGTTGACGAGGCCGGCGTTCAGGTCGGCGTCGATCGCCATCTGCTTGCCGGGCATCGCGTCGAGCGTGAAGCGCGCGGACACTTCGGCGATCCGGCCCGCACCCTTCGTGATCACCATGAAGTTGATCACCATCAGGATGATGAACACGACGATACCGACCGCGAAATTCCCGCCGACGAGGAAGTGCCCGAACGCCTCGATCACCTGACCGGCCGCGTCCGGACCGGTATGCCCTTCGAGCAGCACGACGCGTGTCGATGCGACGTTCAGCGACAGCCGCAGCAGCGTCGAGAACAGCAGCACGCTCGGGAACGCGGCGAAGTCGAGCGGCTTCATCGTGTACATGCTGACGAGCAGCACCATCACCGACAGCGCGATGTTGAACGTGAACAGCAGATCGAGCAGGAACGGCGGCAACGGCAGGATCATCATGCCGAGGATCATGCAGATCAGCACCGGTCCCGCGAGCGCGCGCAGGTTGTTGCCCGCGAGCGCGTCGGGCCGCCGCGACAGGAAACCGCCGGTCCGTGGCGTACTCATGCGTTACCTCGCGGCTTGTTTTTGCGTTCGTTCTTGCCTTCGTCGAGCACGTCGGCGGCTTCTTCCGCCGCTTCTTCGTCGGAGACCGCGCCCTTGTCGAGTTCGGGCGGCACGTCGAATACGGTCGGCGCCGTCGGTTCGACGCCACCTTCCTTGCCGAAGCGGCGCAATTGATAAACCCACGCGAGCACTTCGGCGACCGCGCCGTACAGCGGGCCCGGAATCTCGCGGTTCAACTGGACGTTGTGATACAGCGCCCGCGCGAGCGGCGGCGCTTCGAGCAGCGGCACGTTGTTTTCGGCGGCGATCTCGCGGATCCGCGCCGCGACCAGGTTCACGCCCTTCGCGACGACCTTCGGCGCGCGCATCTCGCCGTCGGTGTATTGCAGCGCGACCGCGAAGTGCGTCGGGTTGGTCACGACGACGTCGGCCTTTGGCACCTGGGTCATCATCCGGCGGCGCGCCATCGCGCGCTGCTGCGCACGGATGCGCCCCTTCACCATCGGATCGCCTTCGTTCTCGCGATGCTCGCGCTTCACTTCTTCCTTGGTCATCCGCAATTTCTTGTTGTACTGCCAGATCTGGTACGGCACATCGAGCGCGGCGACGACGAACATGCCAGCCACCGTCATCGCACAGCACACGGCGATCACGTGACCCGCGCTCGCGAGCGCGGTGCCGAGCGGCTGCATCGACAGCGCGAGGATCTCGTCGCGGCGCTGCCAGATCGCCACGCCGCCGACGATGCCGACCACCAGCGTCTTCGCGAGCGACATGCCGAGCTGGATCGGCCCGTTGATCGAGAAGATGCGGCCGAGGCCGGTCAACGGATTGAGCCGGTTGAAATTGGCTTCGAGCGATTTGGTCGACAGCAGCCAGCCGCCGAGCGCCATCGGTGCAAGCAGCGCGGCGGCGCCGGTCAGTCCGAGTATGGGCAGCAGCGCGTACAGGCCTTCGCGGCCGGCAACGCCTGCGCCGATCAGCATGCGGTGCGAGTCGAACGCGCCGGCGTGGTCGAACATGAACGCGCCGCGCAGCATCGCGGTGAGATGGGTACTGATCGGACCGGCGAGCGCCCACGTGCCGAAAAAGCCCGCCGACAGCAGCGCGAACGACGCCAGCTCGCGCGAACGCGCGACCTGCCCCTCCTCGCGTGCCTTCTGGACACGCCGGGGGGTGGCTGCTTCGGTCTTTTCGAGGTCGCTGTCCTCTGCCACCAGGCTCTCCGCACAAAGACGGCACGATGCCGTTTTCCAGTGCAGCGATTATTCCTGTAGAGGTCGAGCGCCCATCGGCGGATAAGGATGGGGAAACGGGGGTATTTCGGCGGATCGGCCGAGAGGGACGGCGCACGGGGCGCCGTTCGGAGCGGGCAGCCGGTTACCCGGCCGCCCTTCGTGGATCAGAACGCGACGTAAGGCGCCGCGCCGCCGGTCGTACGGCGATCCATCCCGTAGAAGATCGTCCGGCCGTAGAAGAACGGCAGGCCGATGTCGAGCGTCGTCGAGTCGCTGAGCTGGCCGGCGAGGTCGTTGAACGCGAAGTTGTTGCCGTTGCCGAACAGCGTCGCCGCGCTGGTGATGTTCAGCTGGATGGTCGCGGTCACGCCGTTGACGCCGACGAGCGTCGCGTTACGGATCTGCGGCGACGACGGGCAATAGAAGCCCGCGAAGGCGCTGCTGCAGAGCGCCATCGAGCTATCGAGGAAGAACAGCCCGTTCGATCCCGAGTCGAGGAACGCGGTCACCGTCTGGTCGTTGAACGAGCTGTTCACCATGTTGCCCGACGCGTTCGTCGTGAACTGATTGGCTGCGGTCAGCGAGTTGTTCGACTGCGTGCCGATGCCGAACGTCACCGTGCCCGTGGCCGACGCCGCGCCCGAACTGGAGATCGACTGCATCGCGACGATCACGCCGTTGTTGTCGACCGGGAAGTTGTGGACCGGATTCGCGACCTGCTGGTTGACCGGCAGCGCGGTGCGCGCGCAGTTCGCGCCGTTCGGGCAGAGGTAGTAGTTGCTGCCGAGCGCCGACGCCGCGCAGCCCGCGCCGCAGTCGTTCGGTGCGACGCCGATGCCGAGAATGCCGTTCGCGCCCAGATCGCTTGCGGTGTTCTCCGACGAACCGGACGCGCACGCCGACGGCACCGTCGACGATGCGAGGTCGCCGATGATCTGGATCGGAATGCTCGACGCGGTCTCGCCGGCGATCGTCACGTTCGCCGTGCGGACGGTGCCCCACGTGAAGCCGTCGGCGAAGTTCGCGCATTCGGCCACCTGTGCGCTGCCGATCGTCGTGGTGGGCAGTGCGCCGGACAGCGAGCTGTTCAGCACCGACCCAACGACGCGCAGCCCGTACGAACCGGTGTCGAGCTGAACATTGTTGATGGTCTGGCAGTTGGTGTTCGAGCCGGGCGCGCACACCGTGACGCTGACGGTCGGAATGTTGATCACGCGCGAGACGCCGGTACCGACCGACACCGCGACCTGGTTGCCGCCGCTCGGCACGAACGGCGTGCCGCCGCTGTTGTTGTTGTCGCTGCCGCCTCCGCCGCCGCACGCGGCGATGCTCACCGCGACGAGCGCGAAGCACGCTGCCTGGAAGCCGCGAACGAATGGAACGTAAGGGATCGAAAACGGAATGCGAAAACGTGTCGACTGGAATCGTTGCACTGTCTGCCTCCCGCTGATTATTGAATGTTGGAGCCGCTGACGCCGGCAGGCAGCGCCTGCGGCAGCCAGGCCTGGCCGGAGAATGCGCCCATGTGGCCGCCGGAGCGCACGATCAGCGTGCTGCTTTCGACTGCCGCCGGACCGTGGCCGCCGCGCGTTGCGCGCAACGTATCGAGACCGGCGACGTATTGCGGGAAGTAGCTGCCGAGCAGGCTGCCGAGGTCGGGCATCTGCGGGCCGGTCCATGCGATGCCGAACACCGTGCCCGCCTGCGACAGGTATTCGCGCACGACGGTGCCGCTGGCCAGCGTGGTCTCGCGAACGGTGTACGACGTCGCCGCAGAAGACGACGATGCAGCCGACGTTGCAGAACGCATCACGGCCTGACTCTGATCGGCGGATGAATTAACGGAAGAAGGCTGCACGACCTGGGTCGTCGCGCCTTGCGGGGTGGTCATCGGATTGCCGCCGAGTGCCGCGAAAGCAGCAGGGGCAGGAACAGCGCACAGCAGCGCAACGCAGACTCCGAACGCCGTCGTGATGACGGATCGGCTGGTACGACTCGGCATGGCCAGGCTCCTCCAGATCGTCGGTCGCGCGCGCAGGCCTTCCGCGCTGACGCGACATGAAAGCCGCACCGGTCTCTCAGTCCCGGTGCGAGATATTCGTAGTATGCCTGTGCCCGGCAGTATCACCCAACTCTGCAACGCAGAGGTGACACTGCGGAGGGATGCTCAGAAGCCCATCAGAAGCCCAGGCTTGCGAGCAGATCGTCCACCTGCGCCTGGTCCTGCATCACGTCTGGTTTGCCTTCGGGGTTGATCTGCGGCCCGTTCAGCAAGGTTTCGGCGGGGTTCGATGCCGCCGCAGCGGCCGGGTGATCCGCGACGAGCGCAGCCGCCGTCGCCGCAAACTGCTCGCGCCGCTCGGGCGCGATGTTCTCGACCAGCACGCCCAGCAGTTGCTGCTCGATCAGATAGACCACATCCATGATCTTCTTGATCACCTGCCCGGTAAGATCCTGAAAGTCTTGCGCGAGCATGATCTCGAGCAGCTGTGCATTGGTCGCGGTCGTCGCCTCGGGCAACGCGCGCAGGAAGCCGCGCGTGTCGCTCATCAACGCGCGCACTTCGGTGCGCTCGATCGGCGCCGAATACCACTCGGCCCAGCGTCCGTCGAGTTCACCCGCGTCTTTCTGCAGCCGTTCCTGAATCGGCTTCGCCACTTCGATCGCGGTCAGCACGCGCTCGGCGGCCTGCTCGGTCATGTCGGCGACGTACTTCAGACGGTCGCGTGCATCGGGCACGGCTTCGGCCGCGCGCTCGACGTGCTTGTCGAGCCCCAGCTCGCGCATCGAGTCGCGCAGCGTGCGCGTGAGTTGCCCGATGCGGGCCAGAATGCGGTCGCTCGCGAAATCGCTGCCGCTCTCTTCTTTCAGGTCTGTGCCTGGCGCGTTGATCGGCTGGTCCACATCAGCTCCCGGCTTTGGCCATCTTCTCGAGAATCTTATTGAGCTTCTCATCGAGCGTCGCGGCGGTGAACGGCTTCACCACATAGCCGCTTGCGCCGGCCTGCGCGGCCGCGATGATGTTTTCCTTCTTCGATTCGGCGGTCACCATCAGCACCGGCAGATGCGTGAGCGCCGCATCCGCGCGGATCGCTTTCAGCATCGCGAGGCCGTCGAGATTCGGCATGTTCCAGTCCGAGATCACGAAGTCGAACGTGCCGCTGCGCAACCGCGAGAGACCGGCCTGGCCGTCTTCGGCTTCGTCGACGTTCGAGTAGCCCAGCTCCTTGAGCAGGTTGCGGACGATCCGGCGCATCGTCGGAAAATCGTCCACGACCAGAATCTTCATTCCCTTATCCATAGCCATTCCCTTTCGCTAATCCAGTTCCTGCGGCGCAATGCCGTCCGTCAGACGGCACGCATCATACTCGTTGCACCCGTTCGCCCAATGCGGCGAGGCTCGCCATCACGCGACGGCTCATCTCGGCGAGCGGCGCGACTTCGGAGGCGGCACCCATCGCGATCGCCTCGCGCGGCATGCCGAACACGATGCAGCTTGCTTCGTCCTGCGCGAGCGTGTGCGCGCCCGCGTTCTTCATGTCGAGCAGACCGGCCGCACCATCTCGGCCCATGCCGGTCAGGATCACGCCGACCGCGTTCTTGCCCGCGTGCTGCGCGGCCGAACGGAACAGCACATCCACTGAAGGCCGATGCCGGTTCACCGGCGGTTCGTCCGACAGGTGCGCAATGTAGTTCGCGCCGCTGCGAGCCAGTAGCAAGTGCGCGTGACCGGGCGCGATGTACGCATGACCCGGCAGCACGCGCTCGCCGTGCTCTGCTTCTTTAACGGTAATCCGGCACAAACCATTGAGCCGTTGCGCAAAAGATTTCGTGAAACCCGGCGGCATGTGCTGCGCGATCAGCACGGCGGGCGCATCGGGCGGCAGCGGCACGAGCACTTCGCGGATCGCCTCGGTGCCGCCCGTCGATGCGCCGACGATGATCAGCTTCTCGGTACTGACGAGAGGATTGTTGAGCATCGGCGCAAGCGACGCGTGCGCATGCGCGGCGGCCGTCGCAGCCGGAACAGCGGGCGCGGTCTGACGCACCCGCGCACGGGCCGCTGCGCGCACCTTGTCGGCGAGCTTTTCCGCGTAGTCGAGCATGCCGTCGCGAATGCCGACGCGCGGCTTCGTGACGAAATCCACCGCGCCGAGTTCGAGTGCGCGCAGTGTGATCTCCGAGCCGCGTTCGGTCAGCGACGACACCATCACGACCGGCATCGGCCGCAGACGCATCAGCTTCTCGAGAAAATCGAGGCCGTCCATGCGCGGCATTTCGACGTCGAGCGTCAGTACGTCCGGGTTGTGCTGCTTGATGAGTTCGCGTGCGACGAGCGGATCGGGCGCGGTCGCGACCACCGTCATGTCGGCCTGACTGTTGATGATCTCCGTCATCAAGCTACGAATCAGCGCCGAATCGTCGACGCACAATACCTTGATCTTTTCCACAGCGGTCACGCCTCCTCGGCAGTTCTGGCGTTGTTCGATTGGTCGGGCTTCGGCGCCGTGCCGAACAGTTCGATGCGCGGCTTCGTGGCGGTCGGCGTGGCGGGTGTGTTACCTCCGCCCGGACGGCCGAACAGTTCGATACGGGGCTTGCTGGCCGCCGCAGCAGGCGCTGCGGGCGTGCCGGCCGATGCGAACAGCTCGACCCGTTCGCGTGCCCGTGCAAGACGTTCGGCGCGTGCCTCCGCGGTCTGCCGCGCGAGTGCGTGTTCGCGCTCGGCGACGCCTGCCTCCTGTTGCAGTCTCAGCTTCTTCACCATCACCTGGCCGGTGCGCGGCATGTACGCGACCTTGCGCGGATGCGTGCCCTGCAGGTCTTCGGCGAGGATCGGAATCTTTTCGAGCGCGAGATAGCGGCGCACGAACACCGAGTTGCGGTCGCCGATGTTCATCGTCGTCATGCCGGCGAGCACCGCCGCGCCGCCGAACACCTTCGCCTCGAAGCGTTCGCGCCGGCCGCCGGCCTTGATCATCTCGTTGATCAGCACCTCCATCGCGTACGCGCCGTAGCGCATCGCATCGGATGCGGCCTGGCCGGCGTCGATGCCGTCGTCGGGCAGCATGAAGTGATTCATCCCGCCGATGCCTGCGGTGCGGTCCTGGATGCAGGCCGCGACGCACGAGCCGAGCACCGTGACGAGCACCATGTCCGCGCTCGTCATGTAGAACTCGTTCGGCAGCAGCTTCACGCCGGGACGCTTGAAGTGATTGTCGAAGTAAAGATTCGTGGCGATCGGCAACGAGCTGCTCATACGCTCACCCCGCTATGCGGTACACCGGCCGCATGAGGCGCGCGGCCCTGCGCGGACGCGCGTGCGGCACCGGCGGCACCAGCGCCATCGCGCGTCAATTCGTAGACGGTCTGCCCACGCAGGCGGAACGCCTGGCTCACGTACGTGAAGTTTTCCGAATGACCGGCGAACAGCAGACCGCCCGGCTTCATCAGCGGATCGAAGCGCGCGAGCACCTGCGCCTGCGTCGGCTTGTCGAAATAGATCATCACGTTGCGACAGAAGATCGCATCGAATGGCGTACGCAATCCGTAGTCGCGGTCGGTCAGGTTCAGGCGGTCGAAGCGGACCATCGCGCGCACTTCCGGACGCACCTTCACCATGCCCGCGTGCGCGCCGGTGCCCTTCAGGAAGAAGCGCTTCAACCGTTCCTGCGACAGATGCTTGACCTGTTCGAACTGGTACACGGCCGTGTCGGCTTTCGCGAGCACCTGGGTGTCGACGTCGGTGGCGAACACCGTTGCCTGACGCGCGGCCTGTTCGCCGAGCGCTTCGATCAGCGTCATCGCGATCGAGTACGGCTCCTCGCCGGTCGATGCCGCCGAGCACCACACCGACACCGGCGCCGGACGCCGCGCGGCGAACTCGGCGAGGATCGGGAAGTGATGCGCTTCGCGGAAGAACGCGGTGAGGTTGGTCGTCAGCGCGTTGGTGAACGCCTCCCATTCGGCGGGATCGGCTTCGGATTCGAGCTGGTCGAGGTAGTCGCGGAAACTGTCGATCCCGCGTGCGCGCAGTCGTCGCGCGAGACGGCTGTACGCCATGTCGCGCTTGTGGTCCGACAGCGAAATGCCTGCACGCTGATGGATCAGACCGCGAATGCGTTCGAAGTCGGCGGACGTGAATTCGAAGTCACGACCCGGATCGGCCGTGCGCGACTCGGTCGCGTCGGCGCGCTGCCGCGCTGTGGTCGGTGTCATGATGCGTTCCGCCGCAGCGTGTGTGCGCAGCGCGTGCGGACACCGTCGCGTGCGCTATCTGCGCGCATCGCGATGAGGCGCCCGTCGAGGGGCGAGGTGTCGAGGGTCCGCATGAGCTTCATCCTGCCTAGAACGTTTCCCAGTCCGCGTCCGCGCTGGCAGCCGAGCCAGCGGGCGCGGGGCGCTTCAGCGGTTCGGTCGCGGCGGCTTTCGGTGCGGCGAGTACGGGTTCGGTGCGGCGCGGTGCGTCGTGCTTCGCGGCGACGGGGGCTGGTGCGTGGCTCGGTGCGGGTGCCGCTGCTGTTGCGTGAGCAGTAGGACTCGCCGCTTGCGGTCTTGCTGCTGCAGGCGCTGCCTTCGCGGTAACCGTCGTGGCCCGCGCCGGCGCAACTGCACGCGCAGCAACACGTTCGTCGTTCTCGACATGCCAGCCGCTCACGACCGTCTGCAGCTGACGCGTCTGCTCTTCGAGCGATGCCGCCGCAGCCGCCGCCTGCTCGACGAGCGCGGCGTTCTGCTGCGTGACTTCGTCCATCTGCGTGACGGCGCGGTTCACCTGCTCGATGCCGGTGGACTGTTCTTCGGATGCGGCGCTGATCTCGCCCATGATGTCGGTGACGCGGCGCACGGCCTGGACGATCTCGTCCATCGTCGCGCCGGCGCGACCCACAAGCGCGGAGCCGCTCTGCACCTTGTCGGTCGAATCGCCGATCAGTTCCTTGATCTCTTTCGCCGCGCTCGCGCTACGTTGCGCGAGGCTGCGCACTTCGCCCGCGACAACCGCGAAGCCCCGACCCTGCTCGCCTGCACGCGCCGCTTCGACGGCTGCGTTCAGCGCGAGGATGTTGGTCTGGAACGCGATGCCTTCGATCGTGCCGATGATGTCGACGACCTTGCCCGAACTCGTCGCGATCGCCTGCATCGTATCGACGACTTCGCTCACCACCTGGCCGCCGCGCGTCGCGATGTCCGATGCGTTGACCGCGAGCTGGCTCGCCTGACGCGCGTTCTCCGCGTTCTGCCGCACGGTGCCGGTGAGCTGTTCCATGCTCGACGCGGTTTCCTGCAGCGATGCGGCCTGCTGCTCGGTACGCTGCGACAGATCGGTGTTGCCCATCGCAATTTCGCGCGCGCCGGTATCGATCGATTCGGTGCTCACGTGCACCGCCTTCACCATCTTCGACAGGCTTTCCTGCATCCGCTTGATGCCGCCGAACAGCCGGCCGATTTCATTCTTGCTGAACACCTCGACACGTTGCGACAGATCGCCTGCGGCGATCCGTTCGAAGCACTCGATCGCGTCGTTCAGCGGCTTCACGATCAAACCGCTCAGCGCGAAGCGGATCGCAATCACCATCACGAACGCGATGCCGACGACCACTGCGATCAGCGTCGTCATCAGCGAGACCTGTGCGTTCGCGTCGGCGCGGCCACGCTGAGCGTGGTCCTCGAGCGCCTTCACGACCGGCGTCGCCGCCTTGTCGTAGTCGACGAACATCGGGCTGATCTTCGTGTCGGCGATCGCGTGATAGCTGCTCAGATCGCTGTTACGCAACGCGGCGAACTCGGGCTCGACGCCGTCGTGCAGCAGCGTCGCGCGGCGCGTGGCCGCCGCGTCGACGAGCGACGGGTCGATACCGCGACGTGGTGCGGCAAGAAACGCCTGCCAGTTTTCGTTCGACTTTGTGAACAGCTCCTGCGCGCGATCGAGCGCGGTCTTCGCCTGCTCGATTTCGCCCGCGGCGGTCAGCATGTTGACGCGATCGAGCGCGATGCGCGAGCGCAGCAGGAACGACGACGCATCGTTCAGCGAACGCATCGCGGTCATATCGCCGCCGGCGATTTCGTCGAGCGAGCGGCTCGCGCTGTTCAGCGCAAAGAGCCCGAGCGCGCCGACCGCAACGGTCAGCGCGACGAGAATGACGCCGACCGCGGTAAGCGTCGTGCGGATCGACCATTTGCCCAGCATCGCGTATCTCCCTTAAGCCTACTCAACCAGCGCGTCGGTCAATGCCATTTCCCGACTCGTCATCAGCTTCTCGATGTCCATCAGGATCAGCATCCGGCCATCGACCGTGCCGAGGCCGGTCAGATATTCGGTCGTCAGCGTCGCGCCGAATTCGGGCGCGGGCATGATCTGGTCGGCGGTCAGCGTCAGCACGTCGGACACACCGTCGACCACCATCCCGAGCACGCGATGCGCGACGTTCAGGATGATCACGACGGTCTGATGGTCGTACTCGACGCGGCCCAGATGAAACTTGATCCGCATGTCGACGATCGGCACGATGATGCCGCGCAGATTGATCACACCCTTGATGAACTCGGGCGCGTTCGCGATCCGCGTGACGTTGTCGTAGCCGCGAATCTCCTGCACCTTCAGGATGTCGATGCCGTACTCTTCGGCGCCGAGCGTGAAGACGAGAAATTCCTGACCGCCCGCGTCGGCCTGCTGTACGCCCCGGCGACTTGCCGTGCCGCTCGATTGAATGGATTGGACTTCTGCCACGTTAGCCCCCAAACGGTTGGGATGAGTTGATCGAGGTTCGCCGCGCCGCGTTCATGCGAGCGCAGGTACACCGTTGTTCGCGTTGTTAACGTTGTGCGAGCCGTGCGCCGTCCGCGTTTCGCGGTTCAGCGCTGCGACGTCGACGATCAGGGCGACGCTGCCGTCGCCGAGAATCGTCGCGGCGGAAATGCCGTGCACCTTGCGATAGTTCGTTTCCAGATTCTTCACGACGACCTGCTGCTGCCCGACCAGCTCGTCGATCAGCATCGCGAAGCGTCGCCCTTCGGTCTGCATGATCGTGACGATCCCCTGTGTCGGATCGGTGCGCGCATCCTGAACGGTGAACACGGAATGCAGCGCGACGAGCGGCAGGTATTCGCCGCGCACGCGCACCACGCGTTCGCCGTTCGCGACCGTGTAGATGTCTTCGGCGCGCGGCTGCAGCGACTCCATCACGAAGTTCAGCGGCAGGATGAAGATCTCGCTTCCGACCTTCACCGACATGCCATCGAGAATCGCCAGCGTGAGCGGCAGGATGATTCGCGTCGTCGTGCCGCGACCCGCGTACGACGTGATCTCGACGTGACCGCCCATCGCCTGGATGTTGCGCTTCACGACGTCCATGCCGACACCGCGACCGGACACGTCGGTGACCTGCTCGGCCGTCGAGAAGCCCGGCATGAAGATCAGGTTCCAGACTTCGTCGTCGGTCATCGTGTCGCTGACCGACATGCCCTGCTTCAAGGCCTTCGCGAGAATCTTGTCGCGACGCAGACCCGCGCCGTCGTCGCTGACTTCGATCACGATGTTGCCGCCGTGATGCGCGGCTGACAGCACCAGCTGACCGGTCGCGTCCTTGCCTGCGGCACGACGCGCCTCGACGGTTTCGATGCCGTGGTCGAGGCTGTTGCGCACGAGGTGGGTGAGCGGATCGATGATGCGTTCGATCAGGCTCTTGTCGAGTTCGGTCGCCTGACCGAACGTGACGAGTTCGACGTCCTTGCCGAGCTTCGCCGCGAGATCGCGGACGAGACGCGGGAAGCGGCTGAACACGTAATCCATCGGCATCATGCGGATCGACATCACCGCTTCCTGCAGATCGCGTGCATTGCGTTCGAGCTGCGCCATGCCGTTGAACAGACGATCGTGCAGCGCGGGGTCGAACGTGCTGGTGGTTTCGGCGAGCATCGCCTGCGTGATCACCAGTTCACCGACGAGGTTAATCAGCTGGTCGACCTTCTCGACACCGACGCGGATCGAGCTGCCTTCCGCGCCGCCTGCTGCTGCGGGACGCGCCTTGCGTTCGGTGTCGCCAGCGGCCTGTGCTGACGCCGGTGCGGCAGCCTGCGATTGCGCGGCGGCCTCGGTGGCGGCGGCCAGCATCGCCTGCACGGCGGCGACGGCGTCCTGTTCCTGCGGAGCCGCTGCCGGTGCTGCCTGCGCGGCCGGTGTTACTGGTACGTTCGCGGCCGGTGCGGACACCGGGTCCGCCGGCTGCACGAACGCAGCCGGCGCCGCAACCGCGGACGATGGCGCAGCGTCGGGCGTTCCAGGTTCGCCTTGCTGTGCGTCGTCCGTCGGTGCTTCGCCGCGACCGATCGAGATCTGACTTTCGTCGATCACGAAGCAGCACACGGCGACGATGTCGTCGGAGGGGACGTCGGTGTCGACCCACAGCGTCAGATCGCTGCCTGTCTTCACCTGTCCGACGATACTGCCCAGGTTGCCGAGCTCTTCGATCAGCAATGCCTGGTCCTTCTCCCCCACGCCCCGTAGCGTAATTTTTAGATGCGATCCGGCGGGTGCTTCGCCCGCTTCATTCGCTGGGTTGTTCTCTGCGTGTTGTGCCGTCGGCGCGCTGTCGGACGCGTCTCCGTAAGTCGTGCTGCCCGACCATTCGCCGGCCGCTTCGAAGGCCTGATCGACGACGTGCACCGGCGCAGCCGATGGATGGTCGAACGCGGGCTCGGCGGTTGCCGGTGCTACCGGTGCGGCCGCGGCTTCAACTGCACCGGCGTGAACCGCGTCGCCGCCGAAACGGTTCTCCGTATTCAACCGTTCGAGCTTCGCGCAGATCGCGGCGGCCACCGCCGTGTCGGGCTCGGCACTCGCGCGGTAATCGGCGAGCTGGCCGGACAGCACGTCCTTCGTTTCGAGGAACGTGTCGATCATGTCCTTGCGCAGCACGAGTTCGTTGTTGCGCGCGCGGTCCAGCAGCGATTCGAGGATGTGCGTCGTTTCGGTCAGCGCGGTGAAGCCGAACGTCGCCGCGCCGCCCTTGATCGAATGCGCGGCGCGAAAGATCGCCGCGAGATCCTCGGGGTCCGGATGCGCGATGTCCAGATTGAGCAGCAACTGCTCCATCTGCGCGAGCAGTTCGTCCGCTTCGTCGAAGAACGTCTGATAGAACTGAGTGATATCGAGTGTCATGCCTGGGTCACCACGAGTGATTCTGTCTGGGCTGCGCGCCGTGTCGCCGATGCGACGTCGTCGCTCAGGCCGGCCCTTCTCCCGCCAGCGCCGCGACGAGCTCGGTCAGCATGTCGGGGTCGAGCGGTTTTTCGATCCATCCTGTCGCACCGGCGGCTCGCGCCGCCGCCTTGAACGGTTCGCCGGATTCGGTCGTCAGCACGAGGATCGGTGTCGCGCGGTAGGCCGGGTTGCCGCGTAACGCGGCGATCAGATCGAGGCCCGTCTTGCCGGGCATGTGCTGGTCGGTCAGCACGAGATCGAACGGGATCGCCAGCGCGTTCTCGAGCCCTTCGTCGCCGTCGGCGGCTAGCGTCACCTCGTAGCCGGCCGTCGTCAGCGTCACCGAGAGAATCTCCCGCATCGCCGCCGAATCGTCGATCGCCAGAATGTGCCTGATCATGAAAGAGCCTCGTTGCCTTGCGTAGTGCGCATTACTGTTTGCCCGACGACTCGAATTTCTGCAGCATCGGCCGCGCCGAACCGGCCGCGTCGTCGGACAGGGTCGTCGTGGTCGTGTCGTCGCGCATCATCGCGTCCTCGGATTTCCTGTTCAGCACGATGATGCTGATCCGGCGGTTTTCCGGATCCAGCGGATCGGCCTTGTTCAGGTTCTGCGACGACGCGAGGCCGAGCACGCGCAGCACCTTCGTCTCATCCATCCCGCCGGCGACCAGCTCGCGACGCGATGCGTTCGCGCGATCCGCCGACAGTTCCCAGTTGCTGTACCCCTTCTCGCCGCCGGCATACGGCACGGCGTCGGTATGACCCTGCACGACGATGCGGTTCGGCACGTCGTTCAGCGTGTGGCCGATCTCGCGCAGAATGTCGCGCATGTACGGCTCGACGACGTCACGCGCGGTCGCGAACATCGGCCGCTTCTGCGAATCGACGATCTCGATGCGCAGGCCCGTCAGCGTCGAGTCGATACGGATCTGCTGCTTGAACTGACGCAGCACCGGATTCGCTTCGATCGCGGCCATCAGCTTCACCTGCAGGTCGTGCAACCGTACCTGCTCGCGGCGCTCCAGTTCGCCCTGCAACTGGCTGACCGCGTCTTCCTCGCCGTGCAGCGCGCTCTTTTCTTCACGCGTCGACTTGCCGTCGCTCGCACGCGTGACGGCCATCTGATTGGTCGAGATGTCGCGACCGCCGCCGCGGATCACGCTCGATTCCTCCGCGCTGCGATCGCCGCCCCACAGCGCCACCTTCAGCGGCTGGTTGAAGTAGTCGGCGATGCCCTTCAACTGCGCCGAGTTCGCCGAACTCAGCAGCCACATCAGCAGGAAGAACGCCATCATCGCGGTCATGAAGTCCGCGTACGCGAGCTTCCACGCGCCGCCGTGATGCCCCTTCTTCATCGGCGCGGAACGCTTGACGACGATTGCGCGATCTTTGTCCTTGCTCATCGACGAGGCTCCGGGCGCGCGTTACTTGGCCTTCACGCGGCGCACGTGCTCTTCAAGCTCGGTGAACGACGGACGTTCGGTCGAGAAGAGCACCTTGCGGCCGAACTCGACCGCGATCGCCGGCGCATAGCCGTTCAGGCTCGCGAGGATCGTCACCTTGATGCACTGGAACATTTTGGTCGACTCGGTCACGCGCTGTTCCGCGAGACTCGCGAGCGGGCCGATCAGTCCGTACGAAAGCAGAATGCCGAGGAAGGTGCCGACCAGCGCCTGCGCGATCATTTCGCCGAGCACGGCGGGCGGCTTGTCGGCCGATGCCATCGTGTGAACGACGCCCATCACCGCCGCGACGATCCCGAATGCCGGCATCGCGTCGCCGACCTTCGCGAGTGCATGCGCCGGCGCCTCGCCTTCCGCGTGATGGGTTTCGATTTCCTCGTCCATCAGGCTTTCGATCTCGAACGCATTCATGTTGCCGCCGACCATCAGCCGCAGGTAGTCGGTCAGGAACTCGACGATGTGGCGGTCGGCCAGAATCTTCGGGTACTGCGTGAAGATCGGGCTCTTCTGCGGATCGTCGATGTCGGCTTCGAGCGTCAGCGTGCCTTCCTTGCGTGCCTTCGCCAGCAGGACGTAGAGCAGCGCCATCAGCTCCATGTAGACGTCCTTGTTGTATTTCGATCCCTTGAAGAGCGTTGGGATGACCATGACCGTGGCACGGATCGTCTTCATCCCGTTGCCGAGAATGAACGCTCCGAGACCCGCGCCCGCGATCATCAGCACTTCGACCGGCTGCAGCAGCGCGGCGAGATGCCCGCCTGCCAGCGCATAGCCGCCGAAGACGGACAACAGCGTTACGAGTGTGCCCACGAAAATCAACACTGCCGAGCCCTCACAAAAAAAGCGACGATGACCGTCGTTATTTGGGTTTACGGCAAACGGGCGAAAAACTTTGGCGGAAAAGCAGCCGGGCGACACGGTGTAAACCATGCTCGCCGGATCGCTTCAGAGCCGCGCCGGGCTTACGTCAGACTAGAGTCGGGCTGGTGTTGTGGTGAGTGCCGGATCGTCGGGTTCGGGACGGTTTCGCTGCCCGCCCCGGTCAGGCGGCAAGCGCCGGTGCGTGACGGGCCTTCGCTTCTGCGGACTTGCGCGTCTTGCCGGCCCGCGACGGTGGCTGGCACAGCCCGCAGACGTAGCCGTGCCGCGGGTCATGCGCATGCGCGACGAAATGGCCGCCGCAGCGCGAACACTCGGTCATCTGCAGCATGTGGGAATCGAAGAAGCGCACGAGCGTCCACGCGCGCGTCAGGCTGAGCACCGGTTCGTCGTCGTGCAGCTGCACGTGCTCGAGATACAGCCGGTAGCTCTTCACGATCGATTCGATGTTCTTGCAGCCACCGTGGTCCGTCATGAAACGGTAGATGTTGTAGAACAGCGACGAGTGAATGTTCGGCTGCCACGTGATGAACCAGTCGGCGGAGAACGGCAGCATGCCCTTCGGCGGCGACACGCCCTTCAGCTCCTTGTAGAGCTTGATGAGCCGGTCGCGCGACAGGCTGGTCTCGGCCTCGAGCAGCTGCAAACGCGCGCCGAGTTCGATCAGTTCGATGGCCAGGGTGATCTCCCTGACCTCGAGTACTACGCTTTTCTGTGCCATCCGCTCCGCTTCCCGGGTCCTGGTGCAGTGCCTGGTGATGCAACGACGGCGTCAGCCGATCTGTTCGACGGGCTGGCTCGCCATCAGGATCGCGGAGTGCGCCTGGGCCACGGCGCTGGTCTTGCCCTTGTCGGCGAGCGACGAAAGAATCGCGTGATCGTCGAAGCGGAAGCGGCACAGCACCTGGCTCGATGCAGCGAGCTTGACGGTCTGCGCAAGCGACAGGTTGCCGAGCACGTCGGCGAGCTGGTCGGAGATTCCCATCCGGAACATGCCGGTCTGCTTGTCCTCGCGCAGCAGGCGTTGGGCGAGAAGCAGATAAGACAGGTTTACTTCCCTGATCTCATTGAGCATTTCAGTGGTGGTGCTCATGATTCCCCCGAGTCGATCTGGCTGGTCAGGCCGTTACGGAAACGTTTGCTCACCCGCACGCATCCCGCCATGCGGTATGGCCCGTTTATGGTCATGCCTGAATTGTGGCTAAAGGGGAATAGAACGGAAATCGGACAGACACCCCGCGACACTGCAGAAAACAACCATTAATGCTGTCGGAATTTTTCCTACAGAAAGGCGGCGCGGCGGAGCGAGCGGGAGGGGTTTGAAGACAGCCGGAAGGGGCTGCGGGAAATTATAGAGCGTTTTCATCGGGGCGCCATATGAAGCGGATAAGGCGCCGCGTAATACTCCAGGATGTCTCTCGAGGCCCGTTTGAATCGCCCGGGAGCCTTATTCCGTATGGGTTTGCGCGACGCTATAGAATTCGGTGCGCATCATGTTTCGCGCTGTAACAACATTAAGCGTTTGAAAAATAGCTCGAATTGCGACGCTTGATCCCGATAATGAAACCTAAGGGATTACCCCATCCGGTTGCGGGGCACCCTCGGGCGGCAGCCAACCGCGCCCTTCCGTCCGACGGCCTGTCGCTCTCGTCCGCACTGATGCGGCGTCACGCGAAGCCCCTTTGAAACAAGGAGATTACGCATGCGAATCGCACAAATCGCGCCGCTTTACGAAGCCGTTCCGCCGAAACTGTACGGCGGTACCGAGCGCGTCGTGTCCTATCTGACAGAAGCGCTCGTCGACCTCGGTCACGACGTGACGCTGTTCGCGAGCGGCGATTCGGTGACGTCCGCGAAGCTCGATGCGGCATGGCCGCGTGCGCTGCGTCTCGACTCGACGATCCGCGACCCGATGGCGCCGCACATGCTGCTGCTCGAAAAGGTCCGCCGCGTCGCGCACGAATTCGACGTGCTGCACTTTCACCTCGACTATCTGCCGTTCTCGCTGTTCTCGAGCCTCGACACGCCGTTCGTGACGACGCTGCACGGTCGACTCGACCTGCCCGAACTGCAGCCGCTGTTCGACACGTTCTCGCAGGCGCCGGTCGTCTCGATCTCGGACTCGCAGCGTCTGCCGCTGCAGCAGGCGAACTGGCTGAACACGATCTATCACGGCCTGCCCGATCAGCTGCTCACGCCGCAGGCGCATCGCAAGCCGGAATACCTCGCATTCCTCGGCCGCATCTGTCCGGAAAAACGCGTCGATACAGCTATCAAGATCGCTGCGCAAAGCGGTCTGCCGCTGAAGATCGCCGCCAAGGTGGACAAGGTCGACCAGGAGTACTTCAAGACGGAAATCGAGCCGCTGCTGTCGCAGGCGCATGTCGAGTTCGTCGGCGAGATCAACGAAGCGCAGAAGCCGGAGTTTCTGTCCGGCGCGAAGGCGCTGCTGTTCCCGATCGACTGGTCGGAGCCGTTCGGCCTCGTGATGATCGAGTCGATGGCGTGCGGTACGCCGGTCATCGCGTTCAACCGCGGGTCAGTGCCGGAAGTGATCGACCATGGCGTGACCGGCTACATCGTCGAAGACGTGCAGGGTGCGGTGGCGGCTTTGCAGCGCATCGACGACCTGTCGCGCAGCGAAATCCGCGCGCAGTTCGAACGCCGTTTCAGCGCGAAGACGATGGCGCAGAATTACATCGACGGTTATACGGCGCTTATCGACGCGGCACGCCGGCCGGTGCTCCGGCAGGTCGCCGTGGGCTAACGCGGCGTATCTGGATATGCGCGGGGATTTGCAATGTGAATCGTTTGCGTAGACTGAAACCTCAGCTATCCCCGCAGACAAAAAAAGCCGCCTTCAAAAGGCGGCTTTTTTATTTCATCAATGAGCGGAACGATTGTGCCGGATGCATGCCGGCGACATACGTTACACCGTACTGCGCTTTACCCTTCCGATTGCCTTCGAAACGCTTTCGCCATAAGGACCTTCGTCATTAGACGATTACGCCTGGTCGATCAAAAAACGTTCACGGTTTTTACCGGCAATCCATTTGGGCGGCTTTCCCCGGCCGCTCCATGTGCTGCCCGTTTTCGGATCCTGGTAGCGCGGCGGCAGCGGCGCCTTCTTCGGCGGCCGACCGCGTCGCGCAGCCGCCGCGAAGCCCAGATCCTGGGCCGACAGGCCGTACTCGGTGATCTTGCGTTTGATCTCCGCGATCACATTGACGACTTCGGTACGCCGGGCGTCATCCGCCTGGGCTTGCAGCCGGGCGATCTGCGCCTTGAGGTCTGCATATTGGGTCATGCTGGGCTCCCCTCTTTTAGGACTGAATGGCCGCAGATTAACTGCAACTAAAGAAATTCGCAATGGACAATAATACCGCTTTAACTAGATAACGTCTGATAATTAATAAAATGGTGAATTGTTAAATCGGTAAGTTGCCCTATTACGCCGAATAAGGAATCCCCCTGGTAGATTGACAATTCTTGACACCCAGCGTCAGGGTATTTGCCTAAAAATACGCATTCTTCGACTCTCGTCGGCGCTCCTGCCGATGCGAGCGGGATAACGAACTTCCTTGGGGGAATACTTATATGCAGCTATCCAGGCGCGTTGCGGCGGAATTCTTCGGCACTTTCTGGCTGGTACTCGGCGGCTGCGGGAGCGCGGTGCTCGCCGCCAGCTTCGCAGGACCGGTGCATGGACTCGGCATCGGCTTCGTCGGCGTTGCTCTCGCGTTCGGTCTCACCGTTCTCACGATGGCCTATGCGATCGGTCATATCTCCGGGTGCCATCTGAATCCGGCAGTCAGCGTCGGGCTCACAGTAGCGGGCCGCTTTCCGGTACGCGACCTTGTACCGTACATCGTTGCGCAGGTGCTCGGCGCGATCGTCGGTGCATTCGTGCTTTCACTGATCGCAACGGGCAAGCCCGGTTTCGATCTCGTCGCGAGCGGCTTCGCGACCAACGGCTACGGCGACCACTCGCCGGGCCACTACTCGCTGATCGCCGCATTCATCTGCGAAACCGTGATGACGGCGTTCTTCCTGTTCGTGATCCTCGGCGCGACCGATTCGCGCGCACCCGCAGCGCTCGCGCCGGTTGCGATCGGCCTGTGCCTCACGCTGATTCACCTGATCTCGATCCCTGTCACGAACACGTCGGTCAATCCCGCGCGCTCGACCGGGCCGGCGCTGTTCGTCGGCGGCGCGGCGATCGATCAGCTGTGGCTGTTCTGGGTCGCACCGATACTCGGCGCGATCATCGCGGGTATCGTGTACCCGGCGATTGCCGGGCGTGGTGCCGCGGCGAAAGCTTGACCTCAGCGACGCCTCTTTTTGTTTAGTAATACCCGCGCGTTTCGCGACGCGAAATGCGCGGGCTGTCGATGCCGTTTCCTATTACATGACAGAGATGGCATAGATGTAAGTCGCAATTACGGTGGACGCCTGTCGCGTCGACTACCTCTCCGCTCCTCCCGCCATCGCTCGCCGTTCGCACGATACGACGGCATCGCGCACCTTGCGCACGCCTTCGTCGATGCTTTCACTCGGTAACATCTGGTCGCAGTCGCGACGACATCCCACGCGTAGATTGAACCTGTAGACCCCGTGTCTCACGCAGCCATCCAGGTTGCAACAGGAGAATCGACATGAAACGCATCGTCACTCATCTGCTCGTAGCGGCTGGCCTCGCGGCCGGCGCATGCGGTGTCGCGCAGGCGCACACCAGTCTGAATATCGGCCTGTCGCTCGGCGCCCCGGCGCCTGTGTATGCGGCCCCGCAGCCGGTGTATTACGGCGGCGGTAATGGCTACTACGGCCATCCGGGCTGGGATCGTTACGATCATCGCTGGGACCATCGGGATCGCGACTGGAATCGCGGCGATCATCGCGAGGGACACTCCGACTGGAATCACGGCGAACAAGGCCGTGGTGGTGGCTGGCGCGGATAACGCGTAGTGCGTCTATGTAGATGTAGCGTGACGACGCACGGGGCTTTTCGCTCCGTGCGTCTTACCGCAGTGCTGTGAAATTCAGGACGCCAGTTCGTCGTCGAGCGAAAAGAGTTTGCGCAGATGATGCGCAACACCTGCCTCGAAGTTGTTGCCGATGCGCGGAACATTGGGCAGCAGTGCGATGAGGTCGGGATTGGCATTGTTCATCATGAACGGATGACCTGCCGTTTCGAGCAAGTCGACGTCGTTCATGTTGTCGCCGAATGCCACGCAGCGCGAAGGCGCTACACCCAGGCGGTCGAGCACGAACTTGAGCGCGCGCCCTTTCGATACGTTCGACGTCATCACCTCGAGACAATCCGGCAGCGAGTAAGTGACGTACAACGCGTCGCCGAACTGCTGCTGCAAATTCACGGCGACCTGCGCGAGATCTGCGGGGTCTCCGATGTACAGCGCCTTCGCGATATCGGAGCCGTCGTGCTGCTGCATATCGATCACCGAATATCCAAAGCCCGAGTCCTGATGCAGACGCAGCAGTTCCGGCGCGTGACGATCGATCAGCCATGCGTTGTCGGCGAACAGATTGACGATCACGCGACCATGCGCACCGACAACCTCCGGCTGCACGAGACGACGCACGAGCGGCGGCGGAAGATTGTCGGCGTAGATCATCGTGTCGTCCGGCGCGTGAACGCGCGCGCCATTCGACGTGATCAGATAGGGGCGAATGCCCAGCAGATCTCGAATACCGGCGACATCGCGATAGTGCCGTCCCGTTGCAATCACGAACTGCAGTTGCTGCGCTTCGAGGCGACGCACGGTCGCGATGGTGAACGGGTCGACCTGATGATCGCCGTTGAGCAGCGTTCCGTCGAGGTCGGTTGCGATGACTTGGTACATGGCTTTGGGTTGCTTCGAATAGGCGACGAGGAGCGTCGTATTTTATCGCTGCTCCCGCGCGGCGATTCCGTTATTTCACGCCGATGCGCGCAGCCTCATGCTGCGCGAGACGCAACGCGCCGCGCGCGGAATCGGCAAGCGGCGCACGCAGCCGCGACGCGAAAACCGCCGGCACGTAGTCGCGCTGCGGTTCGCCCAGGCCGCCGCAGAGTGCAATGGGCAGCGTATTGGTCGGATCGAGTGCGGCGATCATCCTGCCGATCTCCACGCCTGCAGTCTCGAGCAACTGCGCCGCGAACGGATGCTCGCGATGGGCCAGCACGATCGGCGCGAGACGCGCGAACGCGGTTTGATTGGCCTCACATAGCCAGACGACCAGGCTGTCGTGATCCGTCGCACCCGCGTGCGCGAGTAGCGCGTCTGCAAAGGCGTCGCGCGGGCTGCGGCCGTCGAGCGCCCGTTGCGCATGGCCGATCGCGCGTATGCCGAGCCATGAGCCGCCCGCTTCGTCGCCTGACGGAAAACCATAGCCGCCGACGATCCGGCACTCCCCCTTGACGTCGAGCACCGCGGCGATGCTGCCGGTACCGAGCGCGACGACCACGCCCGCTTCACCGCCATGTGCGCCGAGCAGCGTCGTGTACACATCGCTTTCGACAGCAAGACCTGCGACCGACGGCGCAAGCGCGCGGAATGCCGCGAGCCAGTCGCGATTGTTGGCGCCCGCGAGCCCGCAGCCGAGCACGCATCGGGACCAGTCGAGCGCGATGCCCGCTTCGGCGAAGGCAGCCGCGCAGCCCGCGCCGATCGATTCCCATGCACGCTCGACGCCGAGCAGAAGACCCGAAGGACCGCTTGCGGCCTGAGCGAGGACGCGCCCCGTGTGGTCGCCGAGTATCACGCGTGTGCCGGTGCCGCCACCGTCTATGCCGAGCAGGAAAGAGTCTGAAGTCATACGATCAGGCAAGGTTAAGAATGTCGCATAGCGTGGCAGGTCCGCCGCAATCGTGCAATCGACCAAAAGGCCAGGTGGCGATGCGGCGCCGTTCCGCTATGCTTGGCCGGTATCGTCGACAGATCGTCGATGCCATCACATGGAGCGGGACAGTGACACAGCGATGCAACTGGGCGACGAGCGAAGCACTCGCGCATTACCACGACACCGAATGGGGCGTGCCTTCGCGGGACGATCAGCATCTGTTCGAGATGCTGGTACTCGAAGGCGCGCAGGCTGGGCTATCGTGGTCGACGATTCTCAACAAGCGCGACGGTTATCGGCGCGCATTCGCTAACTTCGAAATCGACAAGGTCGCCCGCTTCACGCAGAAGCAGCTCGATGCATTGATGCTGGACGCGAGCATCGTCCGCAATCGGGCAAAGATTGCGTCGGCGGTGGCCAATGCGCTTGCGGTCCAGCAGATCCAGGCGGAACACGGATCGCTCGCGAAGTTCATCTGGTCGTTCGTCGACGACACGCCGATCCAGAACGAATGGCAGTCGTATCAGCACGCGCCGGCATCGACGGAGGTCTCCGACGCGCTCAGCAAGGCGCTCAAGCGCTACGGCTGCAAGTTCGTCGGCACGACGATCTGTTACGCGTTCATGCAGGCGGTCGGCATGGTCAACGACCATCAGACGGACTGCGCCTTCCACGCACGCTGCGCGGCGCTCGGCAAGAAAGGACGTAAGCGGAAAGCCGGTTAACGCCATCGCGGCTTCGGCATTTTTGCAACAGCACGGGGAAAACACCGAGCGCGGCGATCAAAAGCCGCGCCGGCCTTGCTGACAAAGGCTTCGCGACCCGAAGCGAAGCGTCGTTTGCTGCGTCGATCAGGTCAGAATTGCGCGCAGACGCACACCCAATTCCATTTTTACCGCTCCAAGCCGTTATAACAGTAACGAGCGACAGATCCGTGCGACCTGCGCTCGCATAACGAACGACAGCTGCACACCCCGCACAGGGGAGAACCATCATGAAAAATCCAGACTTCCTGAGCCATCAGGAGATATTCGACCGGGCCGCCGACCATCTTTTCGATCAGGGCCGCGCAGCGCTTCTTCCGCGCGGTGGCGGTGCATACCGGGGCTATTGCGGAGGATGTCCGGTCGGCAACTTCATCAAGCCGCGCGACTACATGACGGCGATGGAAGGCATTCCGGTTCGCCTGATCGGCAAGTCACCGACCGATATTCCTGCTTACATGGACGTCGGCGTCCTCGCGCTGAAGAAAGCGCTGCTCCGCTCGCGCATCAACGTCTTTGATCCCGCTACCGTGGAACTACTCAGTTGCCTGCAGAACGTGCACGACGTGTTCGGCACCTGGGAATGGCACGAACGTCTCGCTTCGATTGCGCGTCAGTTCGAGCTCTGCGCCGAACGCGTGAAGAAGGCGGCGTAACGCGGACATCCTCGGCCCGATCGGCTCACCAAACAAAAAAGGCGGGGTGGCTTCTTTCGAAGCCMCCCCGCCTTTATTTCAGTGCTTGAAGCCGCTCTTAGTGGAGCTTCTTCGGCAGCATCTGGCTGCGCAGGCGCTTGTGCAGGCGCTTCACAGCTGCAGCCTTCTTGCGCTTACGCGCAGTCGTCGGCTTTTCGTACGATTGGCGTTCACGCAGCTCGGCGATCAGGCCATTTTTTTCGATAGCACGACGAAAGCGGCGGATCGCCACTTCGAACGGCTCGTTTTCTTTCAGAAGAATCGTCGTCATGTAATTCCTAACTCAAATCGCTTGATACGGTTAACTGCGTGGCGGTAAAACCGCTCACGCGCCGGCCCTCCGGGCGCTTCAACATGGATGAACCACGGATGAAACGAGAGGTAAAGCGGCCGCGGAGGCCGGAAAAGAGAGGTGGGGAGTTCACCGCTTAACACGGGCAGACGCATGTTGCAGCCCCGCGTCTGGTTGCCGCTTTGCCACCGGGAACGGTGCCAAAACAGGCAAAAATCTCAATTCACTCCCGATCATATCAGGAAACCCTTCCACTCACCACCCTCTTTTTGTCCGTCAACTCAGGCACTTGCGTCGTTCAGCGCCTGAATATCGGCGTCCGGGAGGGCCAGATGGACGGCATCCGCGAGACTTTTCAGCTGATCCAGCGACGTCGCGCTGGCCAGCGGCGCGGTGATGCTCGACCGCGCGATCAGCCATGCAAGCGCGACCGTCGCAGGCGAGGTGTCGTGCGTGGCCGACACCTGGTCGAGCGCAGCCAGGATGCGCAGCCCGCGCTCGTCCAGATAACGCTCGACCCGGCTGCCGCGCGCACTTTTCGCGAGATCGCTGCGCGACCGGTACTTGCCAGACAGAAAGCCGCTCGCAAGGCTGTAGTAGGGCACGACGCCCAGATGTTCCGCCTCGGCGACCGGCTCGAGATCGCGCTCGTACGCGGCACGGTCGTAAAGGTTGTACTCCGGCTGCAGCAGCTGATAGCGCGGCAGCCCATCCTGCCTCGCGACCTCGAGCGCCTCGCGCACGCGCGCGCCGCTGTAATTCGACGCCCCGATCAGCCGCACCTTGCCGGCCTCGATCAATCGCTGATACGCGCCGAGCGTTTCGGCGAGCGGAGTATCGGTTGTATCGGCGTGCGAAAAATAAATGTCGATGTAATCCGTTTGCAGGCGACGCAGCGAGTCTTCGACCGCGGCCTGGATGTTCGCCGCCGACAACCCCGGGCGCTCCGGATGCTTGCCGACCTTGGTCGCGAGCACGATCTGTTCGCGCTTGCCGCTTCTCTTGAACCACTTGCCGATAATCGTTTCGGACTCCCCGCCACGGTTGCCCGGCACCCATGCGGAGTACACGTCGGCGGTATCGATGAAGTCGAGCCCCGCATCGACGAACGCGTCGAGAATCGAGAACGAAGTCGCTTCGTCGGCAGTCCAGCCGAATACGTTTCCGCCGAACATCAGCGGTGCGACTTCAATCGATGAGTTACCGATTATTCGTTTTTGCATGACGTCTCCATCAGAAGAGAGGAATACGGGAATCCAGCCGTGCGCCGACTCCCGAACCCCTACAGCAAGCCGCTCGCCAGCCCGGCGGGCTTCGATCGATGCGCTCGTTTCTCGAACTCATTCAGAACGCTTCCCTAAAGTTTTGTTCCAGGACCGCCGACAACCAGGAAAGGCGGGCAGCGCCACTCGTCAAAAGCGCTACGCCGAAACTGAACCAGCCTAAATCCGAGGCGTTTTCCAAACGAGGAAAAAAATGCTGAATATCAACACCAACATTCTTTCGCTGACGACGCAAAAGAATCTGTCCGGCTCGCAAAACGCGCTGTCGCAAGCTATCAACCGCCTGTCGTCGGGCAAACGCGTCAACAGCGCAGCTGACGATGCGGCAGGTCTCGCTATCGCGACGACCCAGACCGCCTCGATCAACGCCCTGAACCAGGGCGTGCTGAACGCGAACAACGGTATCTCGATGGTGCAGACCGCCGCTGGCGCGATCTCGTCGACGGTCGACAACCTGCAGCGTATTCGTCAGCTGGCTGTCGAATCCGGTGACGGCTCGCTCGGCACGGCAGCTCAAGCGAACCTGCAAACGGAAGTCTCCACGCGTCTGACGGAAATTAACCGCGTCGAAACGCAAACGACCTTCAACGGTCAGAACGTGCTCGGCGGTCTCGGCAGCGTGCAGTTCCAGGTCGGCGCGAACGCCAACCAGACCATCACGGCCAGCTTCGGCTCGACGACGTGGAATGCTTCGGGCCTCGGCGTGTCGGCACTCGACATCTCGACGACCGCAGGCGCACAAGCCGCGATCACCGCGATCGACGCAGCGCTGTCGCAAGTGAACAGCTTCCAGGCAACGCTCGGCGCAACGCAAAACACGTTCTCGGCTGCGATCACCAACACGCAAACCGAATCGACGAACATCAGCGCCGCGCAATCGCAGATCATGGACGCCGACTTCGCATCGGAAACGGCGAACCTGAGCAAGGCGCAAGTGCTGCAACAGGCAGGCATCTCGGTGCTGGCCCAGGCGAACTCGCTGCCGCAACAGGTCCTGAAGCTCCTGCAGTAAGCGATAGCAAAAGCACACGGCATCGCAGTATGATGCCGTGCCGCCGAAGTGCCCACCGGCGCTTCGGCAGCAGTACCCCAGGTTTCGGAAGTACCGGCAACATCGCTGGGAGGCTCGCCTCCCAGCACGCGTTTGTCATCGGACAGGCGCCCGATGCCTTAAGCCACGAATGGAGCGCCTCGCATGGCCACCACGACCCCGACAAGCTCGACCGACCTGAGCACTGCGCTTGCTCAGGCCGCGCAATCCATCATCAGCGGCGCGACCAAGTCGACGCTCGACGTCAATCAGCTCGTGTCGACGCTCGTCACCGCGAAAACCGCGGCACAGAACGCGGCCATCACGAACAAGCAAGGGGTCGACAACACCGAGCTGACCGCGGTCGGACAGTTGAAGTCCGTGTTGTCGGCGCTGGAAACGGCAGTCAGCGGACTGTCGGATGGCACTGCGCTGTCGGCGGTGTCGGCCACCGTGACCGGTACCGCGATCACTGCGGCCGCCGCGAAGACCGGCGCGACGCCAGGCACCTCTACAATCGATGTCAACACCGTTGCGAGCGCGGACAAGTACTCGTCGACCGGCTTCACGAGTTCGACGACCGTCGGCACCGGCACGCTGACGCTGTCGCTCGGATCGAGCGGCACGATGAGCGTCAACGTCGACTCCACGAACAATTCGATCACCGGCATTGCCGCCGCGATCAACGCATCGTCGAACAACCCGGGCATCACGGCGACCGTCGTGAACGGCTCCGACGGCCAGCATCTGGTGCTCACGTCGAACTCCACCGGCGCGGCCAACACCGTTTCGATGACTGCGAGTTCAGGCCTGAACAGCGCGCTCAACACGTCGAACATGACAGAGCTGCAGAAGGCGCAGGACGCGAGCCTGACTGTCGACGGCTCGCCGGTCACCAGCTCGACGAACACGATCACCGGCGTACTGAACGGCATCACGATCAATCTGACGCCCGCGGCCGCCGGCACGTCGCAAACCTTGACCGTCGCGACCGACACCACCGCGCAGACCACCGCGATCACCAACTTCGTCACCGCGTACAACAACTACGTGACGACCGCGAAGTCGCTGTCCTCGTACGATTCGACGGCCGCAGCGGGATCGCAGGCGGGTCCGCTGCTCGGCGACTCGATGCTGAACTCGATCACGAACGGTCTCGCGTCGATCGTCAGCGGCGGCATTTCGAGCGGCGGCAGCACGTTCAGCCTTGCGTCGATCGGTCTGAATCTGCAGGACGACGGCACGATCGTCACCGACACGACCGCGCTGCAAAATGCGTTGACGACGAACCCCGGCAGCGTGTCCGCACTGTTCAACCAGACGAACGGCATGGGCACGCTGCTCAACAACTTCTCGAACGTCTACGTGCAGACGAGCGGCACGATCGACCAGCGCACTGCGGCGATCAATTCCGACCTGTCGAGTCTCGCCGATCAGGCGTCGACGTTGCAGACGTACTCGAGCACGCTGACGGCGCAGTACAACGCGCAATTCAGCGCGCTAAACAACCTGTTGACGACCACGCAGAACAACACGCAGTATCTGGATCAGCTGTTCGGCGGCAATGGCGCCGCGGGTACGCTGAACAAGTCGTCGTAAGCCGCTTACGGAGAAACGCACGATGTCACACGAACCGCTGTCGCGTGCCCACGAACTGACTCAGGCGATGAACGCCGCGGCGATCGCCGGCGACTGGGTGCGTGCCGCCGAACTCGCCGACGAACGCTCGCCGCTGCTGATGTCGCTCGGTGCAGAGCAGACGCCCGACGCGCTCGCGACAATCCGCGCAATCCAGGCACTCGACGCGGACATCACGCGCGTCGCGCAGCAGGGCCGCGATGTGCTGGCGGACGATCTGCACGCATCGATGCGTCGCGTCGAAGCAGTGAGTTTCTATCACACGACCGGGCGGCTCTGAGCCGCTCGCGTCGTCACGGATAACGACCGACACCGCATTCGTAATGCGGGAAATTGCCGTCGTACCCGAAGCCGCAGTGATGCGGCTTTTTTTTCGCGGTTTTTTCGTGGCTTGCGGCTTGTGCTTTCGTTAAGCGCTATGCGGTCCGGCTGCGCCACATATCGATAAACGCCGCTTCAAGCTGCCCGACGAAACGCGGTGCATCGCACAGCGGCGATTGCAGCAGTTTCGCGCGCAAGCCAGCACGCAATGCGGCGAGCTTCGGCAAGTCGCTCGCACGGGCCACCGCTTGCGCGACATAGTCGTCGTTGTCCTCGGCGATCCAGTCCGCGAGACCCGCCGCATGCAATACGCTCTCGCCGAGATGCGACAGGAAGCGATCGCCGTGTCGGCACAGCACCGGCACACCCATCCATGCGCTTTCTGCCGTCGTGGTGCCGCCGGGGTATGGGAACGGACTCAAGCCGATGTCGATCCGCCCATGTGCGGCGAGATACTCGGCACGCGACGACGGTCCTTCGAGCATCACACGCTCGCCTTCGATTCCGTGCGCGGCAAAACGCGCACGCGTTGCTGCTTGAACGACGGGATCGCCCAATTGCCTCGCCTTCAGCAGCAGACGCGCCGTCGGCAACGCACGCAGCACGCGCGACCACACCGCGACCACTTCGTCATTCACCTTCATTAGATCGCTGAAGCAGCCGAAGGTGACGTACCCATTCGACGATGCGGGCAACGCAGCGACCGGCACATCATCGTCAGGCGGTGTGAAACAGAGATAGTTATCGGGCAAACGCCATGGACGCTCGACGAAATGTTCTGCTTCGTCGTCGGGCAGCACGTGGCGATCGCCGAGCACATAGTCGATTTCCGCGAGCCCCGTCGATGCGAAATAGCCAAGCCAGCTGATCTGTACCGGCGCCGGTTTCCACGCGAAGACCGGTAACCGGTTGTAGTTCGTGTGCCCGGCCAGATCAATGAGTATGTGAATACCGTCGCTGTGGATCGTGCGCGCGGCGGACACGTCATCGAGCGTGCTCACGTCGCGCCACGCCGCGAAGCGCGGTTTGACGCGGGCGGTCAGCGCGTCTTCGTCCGGACGTGTTGCGTAGGCGATCAGTTCGAAGCGCGCCGGATCGAGATGCGCGATCACGCTCTCGACGAAATAGCCGACCGGATGCGAACGAAGATCGCCGGAGACGAGGCCGATGCGCAGCACGTTCTCTGTGCCGGCATGCGACGTTAGCCACGACGTATAGCGCTGTGCGCGCGCCGCCATGTCGCGACCAAACGCACGTGCATGAGCGAGATAGTCCGCAGGCGACGCGCCCGGCAACGCGCTCATGCAGAACAGCAGACCGCTATACGCCTCTGCCCACCCAGGCCGCAGCGTGAGCGCATGCGTGAACCGCTCGATCGCTTCGCCGAAGCGCCCCTGATCGAGCAGCACCTTGCCAAGGTTCGCGTAAATCTCCGCGACCTGCGGCTTGAGTTCAAGCGCACGCTCGTAGTGCTGCGCGGCTGCGTCGAGTCGCTGCAGATACTTGAACGCATTGCCCAGATTGTTGTGCGCTTCCGCGTGCGACGGATCGAGTGCGAGCGCCGCCTGCGCGTGATGCACCGCGCCGTCGTAGTCGCGCAATTCACACAGCGCGTTCGCGAGATTGCTGTGCGTGTCGGCAAACGCTTGGTTGATTGCGAGCGCCGCGCGAAAACACTGCACCGCTTCGACGGTCTGCCGCTGCGCGAGCAGCGTCTGGCCGAGGTTGTCGTGTGCGCGGTGGTACGCGGGCTGCAATGCAATCGCCTGACGATGACACTCCGCCGCAGCCGCAAGCTTGCCCCACTGACGAAACATGCAACCGAGGTTGTCGTAGTACGTCGCGTTCGGCGCAATCTCGATCGCCTGTGCAATCAGCTCCAGCGACTGCGCGTAGCGCTGCGTCTGCATCGCGATTACCCCCAGCAGATGCAGCGCATCCGCGTGTCGCGGATTCGATGCCAGCACTTGCCGGTACGCAGCTTCCGCCTCCGCAAGCCGCCCCGCGCGATGATGCACGGCACCCGCCTCGATCGTCTGTGCAACAGTAGCCGTCATATCCGCGCTCATGCGTCGAGCCAGCGCGCCCACATCTGCGCGAACACGTCTTCGAGATTGCGCGCGTAGCGCCGCGCATCGCACAGCGGCGACGCGAGCAACTGCGCGCGCAGTCCTGCGCGCAATGCGGCGAGCTTCGGCAGATCGCTGGCGAACGCGATTGCCTTCGCGACGTAGTCGTCGTCGCTGTCGGCGATCCAGTCGGACAGGCCCGCCGTCTGCAACACCGTTTCGCCGAGGTGCGACAGGAAACGGTCGCCACGTCGACCGAGCACGGGCACGCCCATCCACAGACCTTCGACGCTCGTCGTGCCGCCGGGGTACGGGAACGGGTCCAGCGCGAGATCGACGCGGTTGAACGTCGCGAAGTATTCGTCGCGAGGGGACGGTCCTTCGAGCAGCAAGCGCTCGGTCGCGATGCCATGTGCGGCGAAACGCTCGAGCGTGCTCTGACGCGTCCACGGCTCGTTCAGTTGATGGTTCTTCAACAGCAGACGCGAACCCGGCAGCGCATGCAGGATGCGCGACCACACGGCGATCACGCGGTCGTTGAGCTTCTTCTGGTTGTTCAGATTGCCGAACGTGATGCCGCCATGCGCGAACGCGGGCAGCGGCCCGATCTCCACTTCGCGTTCGGGCAGCGTGAAACATAGATAGCTATCCGGCAAACGCCACAGCTGTTCGACGTACTGGTTTTCTTCGCCTGGCGGCAGCACGTGCCGATCAGCAAGCACGTAATCCATTTCGGCGATGCCCGTCGTCGCGAAGTAGCCGAGCCAGCTGACCTGCACCGGCGCCGGCTTCCATGCGAACACCGGCAGACGGTTGCGTCCCGTGTGGCCCGAGAGGTCGACGAGGATATCGATGCGGTCGTCGCGGATCTGCTTCGCAACCGTCTCGTCGTCGACATCGACGATATTGCGCCAGCCCGCAAAGCGCGGCTGCAATCGCGCGGTCAGTTCGTCGTGCAGGAACGCATTCGAATACGCGACGGGCACGATGCGCGAGCGGTCCAGATGCGCGAGCACGCTCTCGAGAAAATAGCCGACCGGATGCTTGCGCAGATCCGCCGATACGAAACCGATCCGCAGCGGACGCACCGCGCTGGCAAGATCGTTCGCGTCGCGCCGATGCACATGAGGCCGCGCGAGCGCGGTCATGCGCTCGCCGAAATAGCGCGCGTCGCGCAAGTGCTGCTCCGCCGACCAGCCCGATGCGTACGACTGCCCGAACAGCACGCACGTGTGCGACTCCGCGTAATCCGGATCGAGTGCGAGCGCTTTTCGATAGCTCTCGACCGCCGCGTCGAATTCGTTCAGATCGGCGAGGATCGTGCCGAGGTTGTTGTGGAACGACGGCACGTCGTCCTTCAACGCGATCGCCTTGCGACTCAAAGCGAGCGCCTGTTGCGCGCGGCCCATGCGACGTAGCGCGTTCGCGAGGTTGTGATACGCGTCGGGGAATTGCGGGTCGGCAGCGATCGCGCATTCGTAGGCGGCCACCGCTTCGTCGAGACGGCCCTGCCCGTTCAACGCATTGCCGAGCGTGTTGTGCGCGTCGACGCGCTCGGGCTGCAACGCGGCGACCGTCGCGAAGCAGTCGATCGCCGCGCGATATTCGCCGCGCTCGCTCAACGCGCTGCCGAGACTGTTGTGCGCCACGGCAAGCGTCGGCGCAGCTGCGATGCTCGCGCGATAGCATTCGATCGCTGCATCGAGATGCCCTTGCTTGCGCAGCACGTTGCCGAGATTGTTGTGTGCTTCCGCGTAATCGGGCCGCGCTTCGATTGCCTTGCCGTAGCTCAGCGCGGCGGCTTCGAGTTGCTCCAGATCCTTTAACGCGTTGCCGAGGTTGTTGTATGCCTCTGCGTAGCCGGGCCGCAACGAGATTGCGGTCGCGCAGCTCTCCATCGCGGCGGCTGCATCGCCGGCTTCGCGCAACGCGTTGCCGAGGTTGTTGTGCGCTTCCGCGTAGTCGCGTTTTAGTGCGACTGCGCGTCGGTAGCTGTCGATCGCGTCGGGCAATGCGCCGTTTTCGCGCAGCATGTTGCCGAGGTTGTTCGCGTAGATCGCGCTCGGCGACGGGCTCGCTGCGATCGATTCGCGAATCAGCGCGATCCCCGCACTGTATTCGCCGATCTGGCAGGCGAGCAGGCCGGAGAAGTGCAGCGCGTCGGCGTGCTTCGGGAGTACCGCGAGGATCTGTTGATAGAGCGCGTGGGCTTCGGCGAGTCTTCCTGCTTGATGATGTTTGAGTGCATCGTCGAGCATGCGGCGGATGGTTTGCGCGTTCGGCACGCGGGCAGGTTTCAGTGGCATGGCAGGTTTCTGCGCAGCGGACGCGACGCGTGCGCGGTACATCTCTGTGAACGCTGCTTCGAGATGCTTCGCGAAGCGTGGTGCGTCGCACAGCGGCGACGCGGCGATCTGCGTGCGCAGGTTTTTGCGCAACGTCATGAGTCGCGACGGGTTTGCGGCGAACGCGATTGCCTTCGCGATGTAGTCGTCGGTATCGGTGGCGATCCAGTCTTCGAGACCCGCCGACTGCAGCAAGCTCTCGCACAGATGCGACAGGAAGCGATCGCCGCGTCGGCACAACACGGGCACGCCCATCCACAACCCTTCGACACTCACCGTGCCGCCGGGATACGGAAACGGACTCAACGCGATGTCGACGCGGTTATACGAGTCGAGATATTCGCCACGTGGCGAACGTCCTTCGAGTGTTAATCGCGAGTTATCGATGCCGAGCGTCGCGAAGCGTTGCAGCGTGGTTTCGCGTGCGAGCGCATTGTCGAGTTGCTTCGCTTTCAGGAACAGCCTCGAACCGGGCACCGCGTGCAGAATGCGCGCCCATGCATCGACGACCGTGTCGTTCATCTTCATCAGATGGTTGAAGCAGCCGAACGTGACCGTGCCGTTCGTTTGCATCGGCAGCGGACCGATGTCGGCTTGCTGGACGGGCGGCGTGAAACATAGATAGCTATCTGGTAGCCGCCAGATGCGCTCGACGAATTGCGTTTCCTCGCTGTCGGGTACGACGTGGCGGTCGGCGAGCACGTAGTCGATCGCGCGCAGCCCGGTACTCGCGAAGTAGCCGAGCCAGCTGACCTGCACCGGCGCGGGCCGCCACGCAAAAACCGGCAGCCGGTTGTGCACGGTGTGGCCCGACAGATCGACGAGCACGTCGATGCGATCGTCGCGGATGCGACGCGCCGCCGCTTCGTCGGTGAGACCAGCGAGCGACGTCCATGCAGCGAAGCACGGCTTGATGCGCACGGTCAGTTCGTCTTCGTCGCGACGCGTCGGATACGCGATGGCCGCGATGCGACGCGGGTCGAGATGCGCGAGGATGCTTTCGAGGAAGTGGCCGACCGGATGCGTCTTCAGATCACCGGACACGAAACCGACGCGTAGTGGTCGCGTGTTGGCGTTTGCCTCGGTTGTTTCGGTAAACGCCGGCCAGTCGGTGAACGGTTGCGCCAATGCGGCTACGCGATCGCCGAAACGCAGCGCTTCGTCGAGATACTCCGCTGACGATGTGGCCTCGCGATAGCTCAGAATGAACAGCAGGTTGCTGTGCGGTTCCGCGAAGTCGGGCTGCAGTTCGATCGTCTTGCGGTAGTACGCGATTGCGCCGTCCAGATCGCCGAGATCGACGAGCGCATTCGCGAGATTGTTGTACGCCTGCGCGTAGTCCGGCTGCAGTTCGATCACGCGACGAAAGCTCTGCACGGCTGCGTCGTACTGGCCTTGGGCGCGCAGCGTGTTGCCGAGGTTGTTGTGCGCGTGGACGTAGTCGGGCTTTAAGGCGAGTGCCTGCCGGTAGCATTCGGCCGCCGCCGCATGCCGGTCCAGGCCGCCGAGCGCATTGCCGAGGTTGCCGTAGAACATCGCGTTCGGGCTGACGCCGATCGCGCGCATGATCCATTCGACCGCTTCCTCGAGCCGCCCTTCGTGATACGCGACGAGTCCCAGCAGATGCAGTGCATCCGCGTGGTTCGGCTGCGCGCGCAGAATCTCGCGATAGATCGCGGCGGCCTCGGCGAAGCGACCGGCGTGCTGATGCGCGAGACCGGTTTCGATCGACTCGGGCGGCGCGGATACACCTGGATCGGTTGAAGGGATCGTGCTCATTTGCCGTGCTTCCGCGAAGCGTGAACCGGAGGACGGACGGTAGCCATGACGCGAACCCTTTCGTTGATTGAATAGCCCGCGCCGATGCTTCGCGCGCGCATCATGCTCGGACTGAGCGATGACGACAGCTTAGCGTCGGCTTGGGGCGGTTAATCGGCGGAACAGCGCGGGGTTTCGGGGTCTTTTTGGCGGGCGGGAGCGGACGTGGTCGTCGGGATCAATCCGTCGACGATCCGGCGATGATCGTGAGCCGTTTCAATGCGGGCACGTAGAGGCTGAACAGGAACACGCCCCACCATTCCATGCCGTCGGCGAAGTAATCGCAGACGTCGGGCAGACGGTCGCTGCTCCAGTCGAGAATGTCGATCTCCGATCCTGGCGGCATCAGGAACTCGCAGATCTGATCGAAGAGGATTTGCACGTCGCCGTAGGGCGCGCGCAATCCATAGGGCGGGTCGGTAAACGCAAAGGCAAACTGACCGCCGGCGCCGACCTCGGGTATCGGACCGCCACCCGAGACGATTTTCTTCCGGCCGATATCGGCGAATCGCGGATTGTTGCGCAGCTTCTTCTCGCCCTCGATCTTCCAGTCGCCGACGCGGATCAACGCTGCGCTTTCTGGGTCGTACCAGTCGCCGAAGAATTGTTGTCGGGTGATCCGGCGGGAGCCGATCGAGCGGAGGGCTTCGGTGTTGACGGGGGCTATGTGGTTTAGCGTGGAGGCGATGGCTGTGATGATCTCGTCTTCGGTGCCTTGTGCGTCTTCGAATGCGGCGAATTCGAGCACGCCTCCTGTCTGCCGGAATTCGCGGAAGATGGGTGGGAGGGGGGCGATTTGCTTCATACGGTTACCCGCGTCGCGACGACCTTGAGGCTTGCTGCTGCTACGGCGAGCTCGCTGCGACACTCGTGCTGTCTGCCCGGCGTTATGACGCAATCAAGAGGGGGATCCATAAAAATCAGGACGGTTCACCAAGCGCGATATCTTTACCTCCCGCAACCTGGCATCTCTCGTATGGACGGACGGGGTGGGGATTCTTCGCATTCGGGGACTTCATGATGACCTAGCGTTTGAATCTGTTCATCTATCCTCGACGCCTCAGCGGAGGGATCAACGATTACGAAGTTTGCGAAATTAGTGCAGCATGCACTAATGAACTCGTCGCACGTCTCCGCACGAATCTTCGTCACGTGGGCCCTACCACCCTACAGCCAAGTGCCCACTGCTTCGCTACTAGCGATTCCTGTGGGCTTTTACACCAGGATGAGCAGTTCTCTGATCAGAGGATCGCTCGTACCATGAGCGCGAACCGGAGCTGCACAGCGACTAAACTCACAAGGCACATTCGCTCCGATGCGAAGCTGACAAAAGCGCAACTCATCATTCTTGGCAAACTTGCGTCAGACAGTCAGCCTTACTCCGGTCGGATAAGCCACCCCCGCGAATTTGCGATCAATGCGAGCGCCTCTTTAATCTTCTTAAAGCGCGATGTCGCCTCCGCGTGTGGCCTCGCCTCGATCTGAGCATGCGCTGGATTGGCAACAGTTGCTGTCGCCTCATCAGCGATTATCGGTCGATGATGAACATCAACGGCGTAGTAGGCTGGCGGCTGACTTGCTGGATTGGTAATTTCTATATCGCGAATAGCACGAACTTCCGCAGCGAGGATTTCAAGTATTCCGTCGGCCGCGTCAGCTTTAGACTCTTCGGGCGCTCTGCGCATACAAGCGCGATCAACAGAGGGTTTGTGACCTCGATCATTGAAAGCGGAACTCGATATGCGCTCAACGCCGCTTTCGTAGACAACGCATGTCTTCGGTGCGCGCCTGTAGAGCGACTCATCGTCGCTCACCAGTTCGCCCTGCGCCTCCCCGTCACGCCCTGGCTCTATCTCGCCGTGCACGACTGCGTTGTTATCGGCCATGGGCAATTACGCATTAAGCCAAAACCAGAGACCCACAAACTGAGCGCCAACGAGTTCACCGTCTTCCATGTCGACGTCAATGTTAGGACCACCAACCCGCAAAAATTCAGCACGTCCAGCCGAAACGTACACAGTCAGTTTCCGATCTCGTTTCCACCATTCAAAAACGACTTCGCCGCTCTCACTAGCTGATACGTGCGGATTCACCCAAGACGCGTGAACACAACTGGCCGACTGCCGATAAATTTCGACAATTAACTGAAACGCGCTGCCAATAGCTTCAGCAGCCGGAGCGTCGCTACCAAAGCCGTCCCAATTTGCGGGCAGTCCAACGAGCCCTTTCAGCGCTTCCCGCACCGGAAAGACGGCGAGTTCCGCAAGATTGCGCGTCACAACGTCCTTGTCCGCACTACCCCGCTCTTGGTAAAACTGCGGCGTTGCGCTTCCACGTCCCCCGTTGAATACGGGGAGGAGCTTGTTGGTTGCGGCTGAGGAAAAATTCATTGAAATAGGCTCCTACATTTATCCGTAATGGCCGATTCAAAATATGTATTCTTTACGCGGCGAAATTCTTCCAAAACACTCCACGTCTCACCATCTGACGGCCCCCAAGCCCCTTCTGTTGCCAAGTCAAAATCAAGTACGAATGCAGAATGAGCGGCTGGCGTTCCGGCGTTTTCGACAGTATCCGAAAAATTAAGGGTCGCGAGCGCCCTGGGAACAGTTAGAAGAGGTTGCCGCAATTGCATGAACACACCGGTTATGACATCGTTCACTTCTCTGGGAAAAGTCGGATAGAGCTTAAAGTAATCCTCAAGTTCGAACCGCTCCTCCGGTATTCTGATCTTGTTGATAAAACGAGTGGCAACCCGGACGACAGACTCGGGCTCGCAAATCTCCACGTATCGGTTCCACAAATCGAGCGCTTCTCCGGCAAAATCCTCCCAGCAGGTATATAAGCTCAGATGGCTAAAACTAAAGCCCAGATGCTGAACTTGTAGGACGCGACTGTTATCAGATGTTGCTAAACGGAAACCAACTTGCTGATTCGCGAAATCCGTTGGGACGACCGGCGCCTGTCCTAGTGCCTGTCCCGGCACCGGTAGGACGAAGGTCATTGAAGCAAGGGGGGACGCGATCGGAAAACGTTCGACGACACTCTCACGAAACTTGGTCAATCTGTCCAAGCTAGGCTGATGATTCGTCCGCGTTTGCAAGTCGATGACTGCTTCGACGATTGGCGGTTTGGCGTATCGCTTATGTTGCATAGTCCCGGGCTGACGTAAATTACAGCTGCTTGCAGAAAGCTAAAGCGCTGAAATCGTTTCTCCGTGCGCGACATCTCGTACGGCGTCGCGTCGGACACCTTCCCTGCCCTTGTGATTACGGCAACCACAGCACAACATTTAGCACAAACTCATTTTTTGTGCTAGCGCGTGGCACATGCTAGCAGAGTGGGTAATGGAGGCGGTCTCGTGATCCCGTACAAATTCCATACACAACAAAAAGGTTTGACGCTGCTCGTGCAAACCCTTGATAGAAAATCTTTATGGTGCGCCCGGCTGGGATCGAACCAGCAACCCCTGCCTTCGGAGGGCAGTACTCTATCCATTGAGCTACGGGCGCATTCATTGACACGTCGGCGCTGCAATCAAACCAGCAGAAAAGCAAAAAGCAGCACCCGGCGAGACCGAGAGAATACCCGGTTTCCATGACCCCGTCCACCGCACGCCCGCCGCGAGCCGCGCCGCGCAAGGCTCTCCACCATCGACGGCTCACAACGGGGACGCATCGCTTCGGGTAAACGCCTGCTGAACTCCGTCGGCCCCGCTGGCCGCCGCTGAAACCTTCCGTCTATAATCGTCCTGGCAATAAATTATTAAACACGCCGTTACGTCGTAGCCGTCACGCTGTACCGCTCACAATACCGATGGGAGACGAGACAAGCATGAGCGAAGCACCACACGGAGCCCCGATCAAGACCCCCGCGCAGCTTATCGCTGCGATCATCGCCGGGTTCGCTATTCCTATAATCATCATCGTGCTGCTCGCGGATTACGTCGATAACTCGACTCGCGTCGGCGCAGGCACGGACGGCCTCACCGATTCCGCCGTCACCCAGCGCATCGCACCAATCGCCCAGGTCGACATCCGCGACGCAAACGCGCCGCGCGTCTACAAAACCGGCGAGCAGGTCTACAAGGCAGTCTGCTTCGCATGCCACGCAACCGGTGCGGCCGGTGCGCCGAAATTCACCAACACTGGCGACTGGGCCCCGCGCATCGCGCAAGGCTTCGACACGCTGTGGCACACGGCGCTCACCGGCAAGGGCGCGATGCCCGCGCGCGGCGGCACGAGCCCCGACGACTACAGCGACTACGAAATCGGCCTCGCAGTCGCCTACATGGCCAACAATTCCGGCGGTAAATTCGCCGATCCGCCCGCACCTGCGCCAGGCGCCGCAGCCGCTGCATCCGGAGCGGCCGCCGTCGCAGCTCCCGCATCGGGCGCTACCGCCGACAACGGCGCAGCCGCCGCCGCAGTCGCGGCCCTCGCGAACGTCCCGCAAAGCGCCGCGCCCGCAGCAGGCGGTGCGCAAAGCGCGGATGCATCGCAGGCGGGCAAGGCGTTGTATCAGCAGGTCTGCCAGGCCTGTCACGCGGCCGGCGTGCTGAACGCACCGAAGTTCGGCGACAAGGCCGCCTGGGCGCCGCGCCTGAAAGACCCGATCGACACGGTCTACAACTACGCGTTGCACGGGAAGGGCGCGATGCCGCCGAAGGGTGGATCGAATGCGTCGGATGCGGACGTGAAAGCCGCCGTCGATTACATGGTCAGCGCCGCGAAGTAAGCGAACGCTCGCGGCACGACGTGCCGTCGGAACAAAAATCCCCGCGCAAGCCAACGCCTGCGCGGGGATTTTTTATGTACTCAGCGGTTGTGCCGGTTCGCTGAACGCGTCGACGAACGCGAGCGCTGGTACGTCACGTGCAATCGACGCGAAACGCTCGCGCAACTCGCGCGGCGGCAACCACGGGTAGGTCAACTCTCGCTGGAGTGCATCAAGCAGCGCACCGTCAGGGTCCGGGACGACGTCCATCCTCGCGATATGAATGTGCAGATGCGTCACGCGCAGGCCTGCCGTCTCGTCCGCGAAGGTCCAGTCATACGTGCCGTGCCCGATGCGCAACGTGCCCGCAGCCGGCTCGCGCATCACGACGAGCCACGGTAGCGCATCGATCCGTCCATCGACGACCCGAAGCGCATCGCCCACGTAGTACGTCCGGCATCGCGCATACTGCGCACCAAAATCGCTGACGAGCGTTTTCGCAATCGCAGCCGCGCCAACCGTGCGTTCGGGAAACGCGATATTCGACGTCGCGAGCGAAAACGTCAGCACTGCAGCCGGCGCGAACAGTTCGTCGATCCGCTCGGGCCGGGTGTTGTCTTTTGCATCGATATAGATTTCGAGCGCTGCGCGGCAGGCGGCAGACGTCGGCGACATGCGAATCTCCGGTGAACGATGAACAGCAAACGAGTCGCGCCACTGTAGCAAGCACAGTCGCCGCGCACGTCGATGAACCTCGCCCGCTCAGGGTCTTTACCGCCCGCTCAACCCGGCTTCTGCAACAACGCCTTCAAACTCGCCAGCCGATCTTTCGGCGACATCGGCGCCTCATCCGCCGTCGGCGGCGGCGCTTCGTCGAGTTCCATCTCCGGGATAAAGCGCGACGGTTCGCACACGACCGTTTCCCGCGCGCGCTTGCGCTTCTTGCACCAGTTCAGATGCAGACTGCGCTGCGCACGCGTGATCGCGACGTACATCAGGCGGCGCTCTTCCTCGATGCGCGCATCGTCGACCGGTGCGTCGTCGGAACCGCCGCGATGCGGCATGATCCCTTCCTCTACGCCGACCAGGAACACGTGCGGATATTCGAGTCCCTTCGATGCATGCACGGTCGACAGTCGCACCGCATCCGGGTCTTCGTCCTTGCCTTCGAGCATCGACATCAGCGCGACCGTCTGGATCAGGCCGAGCAGGTTCTTGCCGGTGTCGCCCAACCCGTCCGCGTTGTCGTAGCCAGTCGGCTCGCCGTCGTCGTCAGAATCGCCGGTCAGTTCTTTTTCCGGCTTCGTACCCTTGCGCTTCAACCACTCGAGAAACTCCAGCACGTTCTGCCATTTCGACTGCGCCTGGCGCTCGTCGAATGCGTCGTACAGATAGCCTTCGTAGTGGATCGCTTCCATCATGTCGTCGAGCACGGTGGTCGCGGCATCTTTGTCCGCGCGCTCGGTGAGGCGCTGCATGAAATCGCAGAACGCGCGCAGCGGTTCGATCTGACGCGGCGACAGACGTGCCTCGATGCCGCCCATGTATACGGCCTCGAACAGCGACACCTTCGCCTGCCCCGCAAACGAGCCCAGCGCTTCGAGTGTCGTGTTGCCGACCCCGCGACGCGGCGTCGTGATCGCACGGATGAACGCAGGATCGTCGTCGGCGTTCGCGATCAGCCGCAGATATGCGCAGATATCCTTGATCTCGGCCTTGTCGAAGAACGACTGGCCACCCGACAGCACATACGGAATCCGTTCGCGCCGCAGCACCTGTTCGAAGATGCGCGCCTGAAAATTGCCGCGATACAGGATCGCGTAATCGCGGAACTGCGCGCGCCGCTCGAACTTATGCGCGGACAGTCGAAACACCACCGATTCCGCTTCGTGCTCTTCATCGTTGCACGGCGTGACGGTGATCGTGTCGCCCATCCCGTGTTCGGACCACAGCTTCTTCTCGAACAGCTTCGGGTTGTTCGCGATCACGTTGTTCGCGGCCGTCAGGATGCGCACGGTGGACCGGTAGTTCTGTTCAAGCTTGACCACGTGCAGCTTCGAAAAATCCTTGCCGAGCTGCGCAAGATTTTCGAGCGTCGCGCCGCGCCAGCCGTAGATCGCCTGATCGTCGTCGCCGACCGCCGTGAACGCGGCGCGCGGACCGGCCAGCTGCTTCAGCAATTCGTACTGGCACGCGTTGGTGTCCTGGTACTCGTCGATCAGCAGATAGCGCAGCTTGTTCTGCCAGCGGTCGCGCACCTGTTCGTTGCTCGCGAAGAGTTCGGCGGGCAGGCGGATCAGATCGTCGAAATCGACGGCTTGATACGCGTGCAGCGTCGCGACGTAATTGCGGTAGACGATCGCGGCCTGATGCTCGTCTTCGTTCGCGGCGATCGTCATCGCCTCGTCGGGCATGATGAGGCCGTTTTTCCACAGCGAGATGATCGACTGGACCTTGCGGATGAAACCCTTGTCGGTCGAACCGATCTGCTCCTGGACCATGCCGAAGCAGTCGTCGGAATCCATGATCGAGAACTGCGGCTTCAGCCCGACGTGCTCCGCTTCCTGACGCAGGATCTGCACGCCGAGCGAATGGAACGTACACACGGTCAGCTGATTGACCGGCACCTTGCGGCCTTCCTTGCCGGGCGTCGTCAGCGTCTTGCCTTCGAGCAGCTTGCCGACGCGTTCGCGCATTTCGGCCGCGGCCTTGTTCGTGAACGTGACGGCGGCGATGTGGCGCGGCTCGAAGCCCTTGGCCTCGATCAGATGCGCGATCTTCTGCGTGATCACACGCGTCTTGCCACTGCCGGCACCTGCGAGCACGAGACAGGGACCGTCGAGATAACGCACCGCTTCGCTTTGAGCGGAGTTCAGGCCTGCGGACATCGTCAGTGGATGGGTGGAACGGTTGAGGGCGCGGGGCCGGGGAGACCTGCGGCGCAGAAGCACAGCGGCACACCACGTACGACACGGTGCGGCGACTTCTGCGCGAGAGCCGCGATGTTAACACGGATGCCCATCCGAACATCGACACATAAGACGCATCGGGCATGACGGATAGATGACCGACGGACCGCCTCGGCCTGCGATGCGGCCGTCGTGCGAAGCGCTCGCTACGGTATGACACGGTACGCGATCGTATCCCGCGAGCCGAAGCAGAATCCCCACCCGCCGCCGCATGCCAAAATAGCAGTGACGCGCGGCACCGCCGCGCCCCCTTCACGCTCTTCAAGCAGGACGCCTTCATGACTTCACCGCTGAAAACCGGACTGATGGGCTACGGCTTCGCCGGCCAGACTTTCCACGCGCCGGTCATCGCGCATTGCGGACGCGCGAGCGTAGCGGCGATCGCCACCGGTCAGCCGGACCGCGCGCACGCCGATTTCCCGGATGCGCAAGTGGTCCCCGATCTGGACGCGCTGCTCGCACTCGACGATATCGAATGCATCGTCCTCGCGACGCCGAACGACACGCACTACGATTTCGCGCGTCGCACGCTCGAAGCCGGCAAGCACGTCGTCGTCGACAAACCGGTCACGCTGACGTCCGACGAAGCCCGCTCACTCGCGAGCCTCGCGCAATCGAAGGGTCTGCTGTTCGCGCCGTTCCACAACCGTCGCTGGGACGGCGACTTCCTGACCGTGCGCGATCTGCTCGCGAGCGGCCAGCTCGGCCGTGTCACGCATTTCGAATCGCACTTCGACCGCTTCCGTCCGTACGTGCGGCAACGCTGGCGCGAAGACGCGACGCGCGGCGGCGGTCTGCTGTTCGATCTCGGCCCGCATCTGATCGATCAGACGCTCGCGCTGTTCGGTTCGCCCGCGACGGTTTCCGCGACGGTCGCGACGCGTCGCGACGACGGCGGCGCGCCCGACTTCGTGCATCTGCTGCTCGGCTACGACGGCCTCGACGTCGTGCTGCACGCCAGCGCACTGACCGCGCTTGCGCCGGCGCGCTTCGCGATCCACGGCACGCGCGGCAGCTACGTGAAGCATGGCCTCGACACGCAGGAAGACCAGTTGAAGGCGGGGCTGCGTCCGGGTCAGGCGGGCTTCGGCGGCGGCAACGACGCGGGCCGTCTGCGCGTACTGGAAGGCGATCAGGAAGTAGAGCGCGATCTGCCGACCCGAGACGGCGCGTACGCGGACTTCTATCGCGCGGTCGCCGCGACGATTCGCGACGGCGCGCCGTTCCCGGTCCCGGCACAGGACGCCGTCGACGTGATGGCGATCATCGAACTCGCGACGCGCAGCGCGGAGGAAGGCCGCCGGTTGCCGTTCGAACGGCGCGCGTGATTGAGAAGACGCGCGAAGGCACGTAATCAAAAGCGCGCAGTGAAAGCCCAACGCAAGCGCGCAACGAAAACGAAAGCCAGATCCAACAAAGGGTTACAAATAAACGCCGGCCGCTGCGTCATCGTGTGTGGCCGGCCGGTCGTTGTTCTCCGGTGGCATCCGTAAAAGCGGAACAACGGAAACAACAACAAGGAGAAAGATATGCAACGCTTCATCCGCGTGCTGCTGTGCGGCACGCTGGTTTCGTCGCTGGCGGCCTGCGTGGTCGCGCCTCAGCAGCCGGTACATGCGGGCCCGAACCCACACGAAATCGCCGTCCAGCGTTTCGATCAGGTCAACGGCCGGGTCGATAACCTGAGCCGCCGCATCGATGCCCGCGTGAACCAGGGCTACTATCCGCCGCCGCAGGGTGGCGCGCTGCATCACCGGCTCGACGTGATCCGTCAGGAAGCGCACGACATGGCCGCGCAGCACGGCGGCGGTCTGTCCGGCGACGAACAGCGCGTGCTGAATCAGGAACTGGACAACGCCGCTCACGCGATCGACCAGTAACACGAAGCAGCAACGTTAGCCCTCGCTTCCGATGCGGCCCGCCGTCCTCAACGCACGGCGGGCCGCAGCCGTTTTAACGCGCCCATTTTTGACCCGTAACAGCCCGCGAGGCCCCGCGGAACCCATCCCCACTTCACCCCGAAGCGCCCATTTGACAAGCCTCCGGGCCTCGCGTACATTCGCCGCACGCGTCGGGAGAGCGTGCGGCAGCCGTAGTAGCAGGCATGCCGCGCCGCCGAAGGGGCACACCCGCAAACTCTCAGGCAAAAGGACCGACCGCGTCGAAAATCGTTTGTCGCCATGCATCATCCGGCACCGGTTTTCGCACTCTGGAGAGCGGCAGTAGCCATCAGGCAGGCTGCCCACCGAAGGGGCGCGCGTTTCGCCGTCGTCACATCGACAGGAACGCAATCTCTCAGGTATCGAGGACAGAGGGGTCATGCATCGCGTCGCTCGCCGGCATCTGCCGCGAGGACTGCACCGCATGGCCTTTTTTGTTTGCGATGCCCGAGGCCCCATGACCGAACTCAAACACACCCCGCTTCACGCCACGCACTGTGCGCTCAACGCGCGCATGGTCGACTTCGGCGGCTGGGACATGCCCGTCAATTACGGCTCGCAGATCGACGAACACCGCGCGGTGCGTACCGACGCCGGGATGTTCGACGTGTCCCACATGTGCGTCGTCGACGTGACCGGCCCGAAGGCCCGCGATTTCTTCCAGTTCGCGCTCGCGAACAACGTCGGCAAGCTGCAGACAGCCGGCCGTGCGCTCTACTCCTGCATGTTGAACCCCGAAGGCGGCGTGATCGACGATCTGATCGTCTACTTCTTCGCCGACGACACCTTCCGCGTCGTCGTCAACGCCGGCACCGCCGACAAAGACATCGCGTGGTTCAAACAGCTCGACGCGCAGCAAGGCTACGGCCTGTCGATCGTCCCGCGCCGCGACCTCGCGATCGTCGCGGTGCAAGGCCCGAACGCGCGCGACAAGGTCTGGCAGGTCGCGCCGTCCACGCGCAGCGCGACCGAACTGCTGAAGCCGTTCAACGCCGCGAAGGTCGACACCACGCCGTTCGGCGAATTGATGATCGCGCGCACCGGCTACACCGGCGAAGACGGCTTCGAAATCGTGCTGCCGGCTGCCGCCGTCTGCGAGTTCTGGGACGCGCTGCAACGCCAGGGCGTGCGCCCGTGCGGCCTCGGCGCACGCGACACGCTGCGCCTCGAAGCGGGCATGAATCTCTACGGTCAGGACATGGACGACAGCGTCTCGCCGCTCGACGCCGGCCTCGCATGGACCGTCGATCTGTCGCAGCCGCGCGACTTCGTCGGCCGGCCGGTGCTCGAGGCGAATGGCTCGCGGAGCACGTTCGTCGGGCTGATCCTGCAGAAGGAAAACGGCAAGGCGGGCGGCGTGCTGCGCGCGCACCAGAAGGTCGTCACGCCGCACGGCGACGGTGAGATCACAAGCGGCACGTTCTCGCCGACGATGCAGGAATCGATCGCCTTCGCGCGCGTGCCGAAAGGCGTGCAGCCGGGCGATACCGTTCATGTGCAGATACGCGACAAGGCGTTACCCGCAAGCGTGGTAAAACTGCCATTCGTGCGCAACGGCAAAGTGCTGGCCGCCTGACAACGCCGGCTCCGCGGCGCCCGACCCTCACTTAACGACGAATTCAAAATCAGGAGCATCCGATGAGCAACGTTCCGAGCGATCTGAAATACACCGACGAACACGAGTGGATCCGCACTGAAGCAGACGGCACGCTGACGGTCGGCATCACCGACCATGCACAAAGCACGCTTGGCGATCTCGTTTTCATCGAAATGCCGCAAGTCGGCAAGCAGGTGAAGGCAGGAGACCCGATCGGCGTCGTCGAATCGGTGAAAGCCGCGTCGGACATCTTCTCGCCGGTCTCCGGCGACGTCATCGCAACCAACGACGACGCCGTCGACACGCCCGAAGACGTCAACAGCGAGCCGTACGACACGTGGCTCTTCAAGATCAAGCTCGCTCCCGGCGCCAACACCGACAACCTGCTCGACGCAGCCGCATACGAGAAGTTGATCGCCTGACCCTCAACCCCATCGCGCAGCGCGCGGCCCCGCAGTACGGGCCGCACGTCGCGCACGCAGGATAGCCATGAAGCTCGAACACCCGGATCACCTGAACCGCACTCCTCTCTCGCTCGCCGCGCTCGAAGTGCACGACGCGTTCGCCGAACGGCACATCGGCCCGGACGGCGCCGACCAGCAGGCGATGCTCGACGCGCTCGGTTTCGCGTCGCGTGCCGCGCTGATCGACGCGGTGATTCCGCCGACGATCCGCCGCAGCGAAACGCTGCCGCTCGGTCCGTTCGCCCAGCCGAAGAGCGAAGCGGAAGCGCTCGCGTCGCTACGCGAGCTGGCGGATAAAAATCAGGTGTTCCGCACGTACATCGGCCAGGGCTATTACAACGCGCACACGCCGGCCGTGATCCTGCGCAACGTGCTCGAAAATCCGGCGTGGTACACCGCGTACACGCCGTATCAACCGGAAATCTCGCAGGGCCGGCTCGAGGCGCTGCTGAACTTCCAGCAGATGATCGTCGACCTGACGGGTCTCGCGATCTCGAATGCATCGCTGCTCGACGAAGCCACCGCCGCCGCCGAAGCGATGACGCTGCTGCAACGCACGGGCAAGCCGAAGTCGAACGTGTTCTACGTTGCCGACGACGTGCTGCCGCAAACCATCGAAGTGGTGAAGACGCGCGCGAAGCCGGTCGGCATCGAAGTAAAGGTCGGCCCCGCCGCCGACGCTGCGCACGCGAATGCATTCGGCGTGCTGCTGCAATACCCGGGCGTGAACGGCGACGTGCGCGACTATCGCGCGCTCGCCGATGCGATCCACGCAGCCGGCGGCCATGTGGTCGTCGCTGCCGATCTGCTCGCGCTGACCGTGCTGACGCCGCCGGGCGAATGGGGCGCGGACGTCGCGGTCGGTAACTCGCAACGCTTCGGCGTGCCGGTCGGCTTCGGCGGCCCGCATGCGGCGTACCTCGCGGTGCGCGACGAATTCAAGCGGCAGATGCCGGGCCGGCTCGTCGGCGTGACCGTCGATGCGCAAGGCAACCCGGCGCTGCGTCTCGCGCTGCAAACGCGCGAACAGCATATCCGCCGCGAAAAAGCGACGTCGAATGTCTGCACGGCGCAGGCGCTGCTCGCGATCATGGCGAGCATGTATGCGGTCTATCACGGCCCGCGCGGCCTGAAGACGATCGCGCTGCGTGTGAACCGGATCGCGGCGCTGCTCGCGGCCGGCGCCAAGCAGCTCGGCTACACCGCCGTCAACGACACGTTCTTCGATACCGTCACGTTCGAAACCGGCGCCCGCACGCAGGCGCTGCACGACGCAGCCGTCGCGAAGCGCATCAACCTGCGCCGCGTGAGCGCGACGCAGGTCGGCGTATCGATCGACGAAACCACCACGCGCGGCGACCTCGCCGATCTGCTCGCGGTGTTCGCGCAGGCGGCATCGTCGGCCGACGTGCCGCAGATCGATGCACTCGACGCAGCGCTGACGAAGGCAGACAGCGCATCGTTCCCGGCCGCGCTCGAACGCACCAGCGCATACCTGACGCATCACGTATTCAACCGTCACCATTCGGAAACGGAAATGCTGCGCTACCTGCGCAGCCTGTCGGATAAAGACCTCGCGCTCGACCGCTCGATGATCCCGCTCGGCTCGTGCACGATGAAGCTCAACGCGACGTCGGAAATGCTGCCGGTCACGTGGCCCGAGTTCGGCCAGATCCATCCGTTCGCGCCCGCTGCGCAGACGGTCGGCTACCGCGAAATGATCGACCAGCTCGAACAGATGCTGGTCGCCGCGACCGGCTATGCGGCCGTGTCGCTGCAACCGAATGCGGGCTCGCAGGGCGAGTACGCGGGTCTGCTGGTGATCCACGCGTATCACGAGTCGCGCGGCGAAGGTCATCGCGACGTGTGCCTGATCCCCGCATCCGCGCACGGCACGAATCCGGCGTCCGCGCAGATGGCCGGCATGCAGGTCGTCGTCGTCGCGTGCGATGCGCAGGGCAACGTCGATATCGAAGACCTGAAAGCGAAGGCCGCGCAGCACAAGGACAAGCTTGCCGCGATCATGATCACGTACCCGTCCACTCATGGCGTGTTCGAGCAGAACGTCCGCGAGATCTGCGAGATCGTGCACGCGCACGGCGGCCAGGTCTATGTGGACGGCGCGAACATGAACGCGATGGTCGGCCTCACGGCGCCGGGCCAGTTCGGCGGCGACGTGTCGCACCTGAACCTGCACAAGACGTTCTGCATTCCGCACGGCGGCGGCGGACCGGGCGTCGGTCCGGTCGCCGTCGGCGCGCATCTGGCGAAGTTCCTGCCGAACCAGACGTCGTCGGGTTACGAGCGCGCGCCGGAAGGCATCGGCGCGGTGTCGTCGGCGCCGTACGGCTCCGCATCGATCCTGCCGATCTCGTGGATGTACATCGCGATGATGGGCGCGAAGAACCTGACCGCCGCGACCGAAACCGCGATCCTCAACGCAAACTACGTCGCGAAGAAGCTCGCGCCGCACTACCCGGTGCTGTACTCGGGCCCCGGCGGACTCGTCGCGCACGAATGCATTCTCGATCTGCGGCCGATCAAGGACGCGAGCGGCATCTCCGTCGACGACGTCGCGAAGCGCCTGATGGACTACGGCTTCCACGCACCGACGATGAGCTTCCCGGTGCCGGGCACGCTGATGGTCGAGCCGACCGAATCGGAATCGAAGGAAGAACTCGACCGCTTCGTCGAAGCGATGATCGCGATCCGCGACGAGATCCGCGCCGTCGAGGAAGGCCGTGCGGACCGCGAAGACAATCCGCTGAAACACGCACCGCACACGGCGGCCGTCGTGATCGCCGACGACTGGAAGCACGTGTATGCGCGCGAAGCTGCGGCCTACCCGCTGCCGTCGTTGATCGCGAAGAAATACTGGCCACCGGTCGGTCGCGCGGACAACGCGTATGGCGACCGCAATCTGTTCTGCTCGTGCGTGCCGATCGCGGATTACTCGTAATCGCTTGCAAGGCAATCGCGTGTCGCCTCGGCGGCACGCGATTGCGCGGCTGGATGCACGCCGTAAGGCGCAACCCGGCGCCACCATTCGGGCACAGGAACGGCTAACATCACACACCGAATCAGCCTAAGAAGGAGTTCCGCATGGCGATAAAGGTGCTAACGATGCAACGCCCTCCTGTTGCAGCCTGGGTCTACCGGTGGCGCACGACGGGTACGCCGGTTGCTGCGCTGTTCGTCGGTGGAGCGCTGATGCTGGGCATGCAGCAGACGCGCGCCGCGATGAATTTCTGCGCGGCCCCCGCGCTGCAGACCAGCGAACGCACGAACGCCGATCCCGGCGTCAGGGCGCTCGTCGCTCACGTGCAATCGCATCTGAACGATCCGCCGCACGCGGTGCCTCGACTGCATACCGAGGGCACGCTGCCGCACGAAGGGATTTACGACCAGAGCGTCGAAGCGGAAAAAGATCTGGAACTGCTGCGCGACGCCGCGCTTGCGTGGCGCGCGACGAGCGACGACCGCTATCTGAAGTTCGTCGACCGGTTGCTGTACGCGTGGGTCACGACCTATCAGCCGAGCTTCAATCCGATCGACGAAACGCATTTCGAGAGCCTGATCCTCGCGTACGACATGACCGCGAGCGCGCTGCCGGTGAAGACGCGTAACGCAGCGATGGCGTTCCTGACGAAGCTCGCGAACGGCTACATCGCGCAGATCGATGCGCAGAAGCGGCCGCTCAGCGGCACGTTCCGCAACAACTGGCAGAGCCATCGCGTGAAGCTGATCGCGATGGCCGCATTCACGCTCGACAACCGCAAGATGATCGACGCGGCGCAGCGTCTGTTCGTCGAACATATCGGCGACAACATCGCGCCCGATGGCTCGACGGTCGATTTCTCCGAACGCGACGCGCTGCACTACGTCACGTACGACCTGCAGCCGCTCGTCACCGCCGCGCTGTCGGCGCGCCGCCACAACCGCAACTGGTTGCCCGAGCGCGCGACGAACGGCGCAACGCTCGCGAGCGCGCTGAACTGGCTTGCGCCGTACGCGGCCGGCACGAAGACGCACGAAGAGTTCGTGCATTCGAGCGTGCCGTTCGATGCGAAGCGCCGCGAAGCCGGCTTGCCTGGGTATTCGGGTCAGTGGGATCCGAAGAACGCAACTGAACTGTTTCACCTCGCCGCGCGGCTCGATGGGCGCTATACGCCGATCGCGCTGCAGCTCGCGCCGACGCCGCCCGCGTGGCTCGCCGTGTGCCTGCCGCTGCCGGCGCGCTAACTTTATTTTCTTTTTGCAGGAGCAGTAATGGCCGTCAGCGTGTTCGACCTCTTCAAGATCGGCATCGGTCCGTCCAGTTCGCATACGGTCGGTCCGATGCGCGCGGCGCTGATGTTCGCGCAGGGCCTCGAACGCGATGGATTGCTCGCGTCGACTGCTTCGGTGAAAGTGGATCTGTACGGCTCGCTCGGCGCGACCGGCAAGGGTCACGGCACCGATCGCGGTGTGATGCTCGGCCTGCTCGGCGACGCACCCGACACCGTGAACCCGGAAACCATCGCCGAACGGCTCGAAGCGGTCCGCACGTCGCGCACGCTCGCGCTGCTCGGCACGCATCCGATTCCGTTCGTGCAGAAGGAACACATCTCGTTCTACCGGCAGGCGCTCGCCGAACATCCGAACGGCCTGATCTTGCGCGCGTTCGACGCGCAGGGTGCGGTGCTGCGCGAGTCGACGTATCTGTCGGTTGGTGGTGGTTTTGTCGTGACGGCCGGTGCGCCGAATACGAAAGTGCTGTCCGCCGCCGATCAACTGCCGTATCCGTTTCGCAGCGGCAACGATCTGCTGGAGATGTGCGCGTCGAGCGGCAAGTCGATCGCGCAGCTGATGTGGGACAACGAGCGCGCGTGGCACACCGAGGAAGAAACGCGCGTCGGCCTGCTGCGCATCTGGGACGTGATGCAGTCGTGCGTCGCGCGCGGTTGCGGGATCGGCAATCCGGCCGCCGAAGGCACGCTGCCCGGACCGTTCCAGGTGAAGCGCCGCGCGCCGCAGTTGTATCGCACGCTGTCGGGGAATCCGGAGCGCGCGTTGCAGGATCCGCTGTCGATGGTCGACTGGATCAACCTGTATGCGATCGCGGTCAACGAGGAGAACGCGGCCGGCGGACGAGTCGTCACCGCGCCGACCAACGGCGCGGCCGGCATCATTCCGGCGGTGCTGCACTACTACACGCGCTTCATGCCAGGCTCGAACGAGCAAGGCGTGATCGACTTCCTGATGACCGCCGCCGCGATCGGCATCCTGTACAAGCTGAACGCGTCGATCTCCGGTGCCGAAGTGGGTTGTCAGGGCGAAGTGGGCGTCGCGTGTTCGATGGCGGCAGCCGCGCTCGCGGCCGTGATGGGCGGCACGCCCGCGCAGGTCGAGAATGCCGCCGAGATCGGCATGGAACACAACCTCGGCCTGACCTGCGATCCGGTCGGCGGGATGGTGCAGATTCCGTGCATCGAACGCAACGCGATGGCGTCGGTGAAGGCTGTGAACGCGGCGCGGATGGCGCTGCGCGGCGACGGCAGCCACTACGTGTCGCTCGATTCGGTCATCAAGACGATGCGCGAAACCGGCGCCGATATGAAGACGAAGTACAAGGAGACGTCGCGCGGCGGGCTCGCGGTGAATATCGTCGAGTGTTGATGCCTGCGCTACGCGTTGCCGCGCCGTTCGCCGTGACACCGTGCTGCCTCCCGGCGTAACCTGTCCCGGCCCGATCACTTCACGAGGATTTTCCGCAATGTCGCTGCCGAACGATTCCGTCCCCGCCACCACGACCGGTGCGCGCCTCGTCGTCGATGCATTGCTCACGCATGGCGTCGAGCGTGTGTTCTGCGTGCCCGGCGAGAGTTTTCTCGCCGTACTCGATTCGCTGCACGACGAGACGGAACGCATCCAGACCATCGTCTGCCGTCACGAAGCCGCCGCGACGAACATGGCGGAAGCGACCGGCAAGCTGACCGGCCGCCCCGGCGTCGCGCTCGTCACGCGCGGCCCCGGCGCAACGCACGCATCGATCGGCGTGCACACCGCGTTCCAGGACTCGACACCGCTGATCCTGCTGATCGGACAGTGCGCACGCGAACATCTCGACCGTGAGGCTTTCCAGGAGATCGACTATCGCCGGATGTTCGGTCAGATGGCGAAGTGGGTTGCGCAGATCGACGACCCGCGACGGATTCCCGAATACCTGAGCCACGCGTTTCATACCGCGACGTCGGGTCGTCCGGGTCCGGTCGTGCTCGCGCTACCCGAAGATGTGTTGAGCGATGCGTGTCCGGTCGTGCCTGGCGCACCCGCGTATCAGCGTGTCGCGGCTTCGCCTGCTCCTGCGCAGATCGACCGGTTGCGTCAGTTGCTCGACAACGCGCAACGGCCGATGGTGATCGCGGGCGGCAGCGGCTGGACGCCGGCTGCATGCGCCGATCTCCAGCAATTCGCCGAAGCATGGCAGTTGCCCGTCGGCCTCGCGTTCCGCTATCAGGACACGCTCGACAACGAGCATCCGAATTACGCAGGCGACGTCGGCCTCGGGATCAATCCCGCGCTGTCGCAACGCATTCGCGAAGCGGACTTGCTGCTGGTGTTCGGTCCGCGTCTCGGTGAAGCGACGACCGGCGGCTACACGCTGCTCGACATTCCGAAAACGAAGCAGACGCTGGTTCACGTGCATCAGGGTGCGGAGGAACTGGGTCGCGTGTATTCGGCCGATCTGCCGATCGTCTCGGGGATGCCCGAGCTGGCCGCGCAACTCGCAGCGCTGAAGCCGTCCGCGACGCCCGCGTGGGCCGGTGCCGCAGAAGAAGCGCATCGCGCGTACCTCGAATGGCGCAAGCCACGCGCAATTCCGGGCAACGTGCAGCTAGGCGAAGTGATGCAGCAATTGCGCGAGCGCCTGCCCGCCGATGCGATCCTGACCAACGGCGCGGGCAACTACGCGACGTGGCTGCATCGGCATTTCTCGTACCGGCATTTCCGTTCGCAACTCGCACCGACGAGCGGCGCAATGGGCTACGGCGTGCCGGCGGCGATTGCGGCGAAGTCGCTGTATCCGCAGCGCGCGGTTGTGGCTCTAGCCGGCGACGGCTGCTTCATGATGGCCGCGCAGGAACTCGCGACGGCAATGCAGTACGGTCTGAACGTGCTGTTCATCGTCGTGAACAACAGCCACTACGGAACGATCCGGATGCATCAGGAGCGGCACTATCCGGACCGCGTGCACGGCACCGGGCTGACCAATCCCGATTTCGCAGCGTTCGCGCGTTCGTTCGGCGCGCATGGCGAAACGGTCGAACGGACAGCGGATTTTCTGCCGGCATTCGATCGCGCGATCGCGTCGAATCTGCCTGCGTTGATCGAGATCCGGATGCCGCAGGAAGCGAGCACGCCGGGTGCGACGCTTGAGCAGATCCGCGAGCAGGGGCGCAAGCTGCGCGGCGTGTAAGAGAACGTTTGATGGATGAGGCCGTCCTTTACCGGACGGCCTGCATCAATCGCGGGTCACTCCCCGTACTTCTGCAGATACCGCTGATACCCATCGCGCCACGACGGCGACCCAAACGCGCCATGGCTTTCGTGCACGACGCTGATCGGCCACGTGCCCAGCGACAACCCGTTGATCTCCGCCTGACGGCAGAAATCCATGTCGTAGAAGTGGAACGCGAACTGATCGTCGAAGCGCACGCCGCGCTCGTTCAGACGCGTGCTGTCGGCGACCAGCATCAGCCCGTCGAGTAGTTTGCACGACTGCCCCGGCGGGCCGAACACCGACACGACGTCGCTCGGAAAGCCCTTGCCGTGACCGACGACGCCGCTCAGATTGCCCGACTGGTCCGGCTTGAAATCGGGCGTCGGAAACGCCCACGCGGGCTGGCCCGGCACGCGACGCTTGTTGCCCGCAAGGCCGACGACGTCGAACGTCTCGACCGCCTGGTAAATCCGCTCGACCCAGAAGAAATCGCAGATCGACACGTCGTCGTGAATGAACACGAGGATCGCGGGATCGTTCTTCGCGTGATCAATCGCGGAGTTGTAGAGCGTCGACAGGCCGGTCGTGTTGTTCGCGAACAGCATCAGCTGCGGCGGTTGCCGGTGACGATACAAACCGAGCGAGCGGCCGAGCGCGGTCTTCGTCATGAAGTCGGCGTCTGCGTGACGGGTCGCGACGACGAGACGGATCGGCAGGCGCTTCGGCACGATCGGGTTCGGGGATTCGTCGAAGGGTTTCGCGTTCGGCGCGGCGACCTGTTTCAACGCGGCCTGCGCAGCGCCGCTCGACGGACTGTTCACTAGCGACAGCGGCGGTTCGTCGCTCTTCGCGAACAGGAAAAACGGCTCGTGTTCGTTGCAGCCCCACGCGTCCGCATCGACGTCGCCGAGCACGCTCTCGTGCGAATACAGATCGCCGCTCAGCCCCGCCGCGCGGAACAGCTCAACGAGATCGGCACCGAACAGCCGCACGTGATCGTTCTGTCCGAAGTAGTGCGTCCTGAACGCGGCGCTCGTCGGCCCGCTCAGCTCGAACGTGTGCTTCAGTCGCGACGAATACGGCGTCTGCGCAACCAGATGGCCACCCGGCGCGAGACAGCGGCTGAATTCGGCAAGCGCTTTCTCCGGGTCATCGACGTGTTCGAGCACGTGATTGCAGATGATCAGGTCGAACGAACCCGCAGGGAAATCGAGCGCTTCGACGTTGATCCGCCGATGCTGCGGCGAACGCGGGAACAGATCGCCGGCAATGTATTCGCGCGGCTGCAGCGCGCGAATGCGCGGTTCGAGCCGCGCTTCGGGCGCGATGTGCAGGATGCGTTTGTTCGACGCGTCTTCGAGCAGCCCAGTGAACGCAAAATAGAGCCACAGGTGACGGTCGCGATCGTTGCAGCCGCAGTTCGGGCACTGGTACTTGTGTAGCGTCGACCCGACGATATCGACCTGCCCCAGGAACTCGAGATCGAGTCCGCCGATCGGGTACGGCAGCCAGCCCACCACCGGCGTTTCGCAGACCGCGCAGAAGTTCTGCGGCGTCTGCGGCGGCATGGCTTCCGGCGTGGATTGCACCGCCGGCTCTTCGTCGACCGCGACGTCGCCGGCCATTTCTGCCTGCAGCGCGCGCGCCTCTGTCGCCGCAATGACCTGCGCCCGGCGCACGGCCCGGCGTTCGGTGACCGCCGCACGCGCAAGCGCCAGGTCGGTCTGGTAGCGTGCGTTGTCGAGCAACTGATGCGCGGGAAGCTGCGTCAGTTCGTCGAGATGCGGCAGCAGCCGGGCGATCTCCGGCAGCATCGCGCCTTCGGTCGTATAGCGCCGCTTCAGAAGCTGTTGGGCGCTCATCAGACCGGCGACCGACAGATTGCCCGCCGCCGCTTCGCCGCGCACCATCCATTCCCATTCGTAGAGACCGGCGCTCGCGCTAGGGCTCGCACGATTCGACGTCTGCTCGCCGTGCTGCCGGAACGCGCTCAGATAGCCGCCGACTGCGACGAGCGGCCCCTGCTCCGCGAGATTCAGATACATCGCGACGTCGGCGAGGAAATCGAGCTCCGAAGACCGGTAGCCGAACATCGTGCGTGGATCGAAGCGGTCGCGCACGATCATCACGTTGCTCGGCTCGCCGACGAAGTTGGTCAGGCTACCCATCATCCGCTCGACGAGAAAGCTGCGCGTGATCAGCGCACGCTCGCCGACCTTCAGCAACGCGGCCGGCGCATGAATGACCGCGTCGTTCTCATTGATGAACACGCGCTCGTGGAACGCGAGCGCCGACTCCGGATGCTGCCGCAGCGCGGCGACGAGCGCCTCGACCGACGTCGGCATCAGCAGGTCGTCGTCGAACAGCCACTTCACGTATTCGCCGCTCGCGTGTTCCCACAGCGCGAGCACGTTGCGCAGGCCGTCCTGGAAGCCATGATGGAAGTAGCGCACGCGCGGATCGCCGGAGAGCGTCGCGATCTCCTCGAGATCGCCGCCGGGCGTGTCGTCGCCGACCAGGATCTCGATGTCCTCGAATGTCTGCTGCTGCGCGCTCAGCAGCGCGCGGCCGAGGTACTCGGGCTTGAACGCCGGGATCAGGATGCTAACGGTGGCCATTGAAACGAATCCCTCTGTGATTGAACCGCGACGGACATGCACGACGACAGTCCGCACCGATACGGCAGCTTAGTCCCGGTCGGCGGGAGTCAATCGGGGGAACAGGCGAGGGTTTTGCGGCCATTTTGCGTCCGGTCGCGGCGCACGGGGCATGCCCAGGCGCAACCGGCCGGCCGCCGGGAAGACCCGCTATCGGGCAAACAGGCGGGCTTTTCGCGCTCATATCCGGGCTTCGGGACGGTGGGGGCCATCGCATACTCGGCACATTCGCCTTCATCCGTCCAGAACCATGATGCCTTTCGTCGCGCGGGCTTCAGCCCGCTCCTGCCCGCCGCGCAGCCGCCTGGCCCGTGCCGCTGCGCCGCGACGCGCCGACGCGCGCGACATGCAGACGCACGGCATGCGGCAAGGAGTCCCGCAATGAACGCCCCCGAACCGCTGCACGCCGTCCCGCTGCCGGTCGACGAACGCATCTACGTCACGCAGCCGCATCTCGCGCCGCTAGCCGAGTTCGTGCCGTACCTCGAGAAAATCTGGTCAAGCAAGATCCTGACGAACGGCGGCCCGTTCCATCAGCAGCTTGAACAGGCGTTGTGCGACTACCTGGGCGTCGAGCATCTCGCGCTGTTCACCAACGGCACGCTCGCGCTCGTCACTGCGTTGCAGGCGCTGCGCATCACCGGCGAAGTGATCACGACGCCGTACTCGTTCGTCGCGACCGCGCATTCGTTGCTGTGGAATGGTATCAAGCCGGTGTTCGTCGACGTCGATCCGGACACGCTGAATCTCGATCCCGCGAAGATCGAAGCCGCGATCACGCCGCAGACCACCGCGATCATGCCGGTGCATTGCTACGGGCACCCGTGCGATGTCGACGCGATCCAGCGGATCGCCGACAACTACAACCTGAAGGTGATCTACGACGCCGCGCACGCGTTTGGCGTCCAGACGCAGCAAGGCAGCGTGCTGCGCAACGGCGACCTGTCGGTGCTGAGTTTTCACGCGACCAAGGTCTTCAACACGTTCGAAGGCGGCGCGATCATCTGCCCCGACGCGAAGACCAAGCAGCGCATCGATCATCTGAAGAACTTCGGTTATGTCGATGAAGTGACCGTGGTCGCGCCCGGCATCAACGGCAAGATGAGCGAGATCAACGCGGCGTTCGGTCTGCTGCAGTTGAAGCACATCGACTCAGCACTCGCACGCCGCCAGGAAATCGACACGCTGTATCGCTCGTTGCTCCACGACGTTCCGGGCATTCGCTGTCTGCCGCACGGCGATGAAAGGACCGCGAATCATGCGTACTTTCCGATTCTCGTCGACGACGACTATCCGCTGACACGCGATGCGCTGTATCAGAAGTTTCGCGATCGCGACGTGATCGTGCGGCGCTATTTCTATCCGCTGATTTCCGATTTCCCGATGTACCGCGGCCTGCCGTCTGCGCATCGCGACAACCTGCCGGTCGCCGCCGAGGCTGCGCGCAAGGTGTTGTGTCTGCCGATCTATCCGGCGTTGTCGAACAGCGACGTTCAAAGGGTGGTCGACATCGTGACGGGCGACTGACCGTGAAGCTCGCGATCATGCAGCCGTACCTGTTTCCGTATCTCGGCTACTTCCAGTTGGTCGCGGCAGTCGATCGCTTCGTGTTCTACGACGACGTCAACTACATCAAGAACGGGTGGATCAATCGCAACCGCCTGCTGATCGGCGATGAAGTGCGCTACGTGACCGTGCCGCTCGCGGGCGCGAGTCCTTCGCTGAAGATCAACGAAGTCACCGTGCAGCCACGCGACAAGTGGTTGCGGAAGCTGCTCGAATCGATTCGTCACGCGTACTCGAAGGCACCGTATTACGCACGCGTGAGTGAGCTGATCGGCGACGTGTTCGGTTCAACCGCGACGTGCATTTCGACGCTCGCGTCGCGTAGCGTCGTCGACGTCGCGCACTATCTGAAACTCGACACCGAATTCGTGATGTCGTCGGAGCCGTACGGCAACGCGGCATTAAAAGGCCCGCAACGTGTGCTCGATATCTGCGCAAAGGAACGTGCCGATATCTACCTGAATCTGCCCGGCGGCAAGGCGTTGTACGAGCCGCGCGTGTTCTCCGAAGCGGGCATCGAATTGATTTTTATCGAGCCTGCCTTGCCGCCTTATCCGCAGCACGGCACCACGTTTTGCCCGGGTCTGTCGATTCTCGATGTGCTGATGTTCAACGGTCCAGACGAGGCCCGCGCGATGGTGTCAACGAGAGAGGGCCGCGCATGATGCACGATGCGATCGGCGGCTATCTTCCGCTCGAACTTCCACGCGCATCGGGTGAATATCATCCGGATGCGCTGCGTTTTCAGTCATCGCGCGCGGCGTTTCTCGCGTTGCTGCGTGCACGCCGACCGGCTGCGGTATGCGTGCCGTGGTACTGCTGCGATAGCATCGTCGAGCCGCTGATAACCGCCGGCATCGCGATCAAGCGCTATGCGATCGACGCGATGCTACGCATCGAATCCGTCGACCTCGCGCGCGACGAATGGCTGCTCTACGTGAATTACTTCGGCCTGTGCGACCGCAACGTCGACGATGTGTTGAATCGATATGGACCGGAGCGCGTCGTCATCGATAACGCGCAGGCGTTCTTCGCGATGCCTCGCGATTGCGTCGCAACGCTGTACTCGCCGCGTAAATTCGTCGGTGTGCCGGATGGTGGCTATCTGCTGACACGCGAAGCCGTGACGCCGCCAGTCGACGTCGATCACGAATCGGTACAGCGGTTCGCGCATCTGCTGAAGCGGATCGATGCAGGCGCCGAGACCGGCTACGCAGACTACTCCGCTGCCGAAGCGAGCCTGGAAAAAAAGGAACCGCTGCGCATGTCGGCACTGACGCAGCGCATTCTTCAAAGCATCGATTACGCAGACGTGCGTGCGAAGCGCATCGCGAACTTCGCGTACCTGCATCAGCGGCTCGATGCATCGAACGCGTTCAAACTTCCACCCGACAGCCGCAGCGTTCCGCTGTGCTATCCGTACCGAGGCAGCGATCCCGGTCTGCGCGCGAGACTGATGACGCAGCGCATCTACACGCCGTGCTACTGGCCCGAAGTCGCGTCGTCGCCGTCGGTGCCTGCGTTCGAAAAAACGCTGGCCGGCGGTACCGTCTTTCTGCCATGCGACCAGCGGCTCTCGCCGCCGCAACTGGACACGATCGTTCAGGCGGTTCTCGAATCGCGAGATGACCTATGAATAACCCGATCGCCACACACGAAGCACTTGCGAGTCTTGGCGCAACAGCCACGCAGCCGAACAGGAAGGTCAACGTGCTGGTGTTTCCGTGCGGCTCCGAAAACGCCGCCGAGATTCATCAGGCGTTGCGCTATTCGCTGCATGTCGAGTTGTTCGGCGCATCGAGCGTCGACGACCACGGGCGCTTTCGCTTCGAGCGCTATAGCGGCGATCTGCCGAAGATCGACGACGCACGTTTCGACGATGCGTTCGCGCAATTACTCGTCAGGCACAAGATCGATCTCGTGTTCGCGACGCACGACACGGTGCACGAGTACCTGTCTCAGCGTGCTGCCAACATGGGCTTCGCGCTCGTCAACGGCGATCGCGACAGCGCGACGATCGCGCGTCGCAAGAGTCTGACGTACGAGCATTTCGCGGGCGCCGCGTGGGTGCCGCGCGTCTACGCAAACATCGATGAGATCGCGCAGTGGCCGGTCGTTGTAAAGCCGGATCTCGGCCAGGGCGGCCAGGGCGTCACACTGGTTGACGACGCACAGCAGGCGCGCGATGCGATTCAGGTGGTACGCGAACCGGTGCTCGTCGAATACCTGCCGGGCGACGAGATCACCGTCGACTGCTTCACCGACCGGCGCGGCAAACTACTATGGATCGGACCGCGCACACGCGAACGCGTGCGCGCCGGCATCACGATGCGCTCGAGACTATTGCAGTCGATGCCCGACGTCGACGCGATCGCGCACGACATCAACAGCCGTCTGTGGCTGCGCGGCCCGTGGTTCTTTCAGCTCAAGGAAGACCGCGACGGACACCGCAAGCTACTCGAGATTTCGTGCCGCGTCGCCGGCACGATGGTCGCGCAACGCGCACATGGTGTGAATCTGCCGCTGATGGCGGTGCAGGACCATCTAGGGCGCGATCTCGTGGCGTTGAGCAATCCGCACGTCACGTTGATCGAACGCAACATCGCGACGCGCGCGCAACTCGATTTCGACTACGACACGGTGTTCGTCGATCTCGACGACACGCTGATCCTCGACGGTCATGCCGTGCCGCAGACGATGGCGTTCCTGTATCAATCGATTGCGGCGGGCAAGCGGCTTTGCCTGATCACGCGGCACCAGTTCGACGTGCTCGACACCCTGAGGAATGCGCGCATCGACAGCGGCCTGTTCGAGCGGATCGTCGTCATCGCGGACGGCGCATCGAAGGCCGACCACATCGATGCGCACGGGGGCGCGCGCGCGATCTTCATCGACAATCATTTTCCCGAGCGCATGGACGTCGCGCGACGACTCGGCATTCCCGTGTTCGACGTGGATGCGCTCGAATTCTTCATTCGCTAGCAAGCCGGAAGATCAACGCGATGGACAAGACATTACAGCGAGTGTCGGCCGGCCCGAAGACGGCCACGCCGAAACCCGCGCATTACCAGTCGCTCGAATACGAGCGCATCGAGTCGATCATGCGGGCGTTCCAGCACGGCCGCCACACGCCGCTGCGCGTGCTCGATTTCGGCTGCGGGCTCGGCAAGTACCTGGACTGCTTCGCCGCGCTGGGACTCGCCGTGACCGGCGTCGACACCAACACGGACTACGTGGCGCGCGCGCAGGCGAAAGGCTATGCGGCCGCGAGCCCCGACGATTTCTTCGCCGCGTCGCACGAGCCGTTCGACATCGTCTTTCTGAGCCATCTCATCGAGCACGTCACGCCCGATGCGCTGGTGACACTGATTCCGCGTCTATGCGCGCTGCTCGCGCCGTACGGCAAGCTGGTCGTCGCCACGCCGATGCCCGGCGAGCGTTTCTATCACGACTTCTCGCACGTGCGTCCGTATCTGCCGCAGAGCGTCCGGCATGCGTTCGGCGCAACCGGCATGCCGATCTCGTTCGGCGAAGCGGCACTGATCGAACTCGTCGATATCTACTTCTTCAAAGACCCCTACCGCACGCGGCAGTGGCGTTCGTTTTACGTCGGCAAAGGGTTCAAGGGCTGGTTCACGCGCATGTGCAATCGCATGTTCGATCTGGCCTGGCGCGCTTCAGGTGGCAGAATCGGTGTGACCGCGTCGTGGCTCGGCGTTTATGGCTTGCGTGTAGAGCACACCGCTCATTGAAAGAGCGAGTCTCGGTGAAGTCGCTACGCGGCAAACAAAAATGCCCCGAGGCTGTGAAGCCTCGGGGCATTTTCACTACAGCTCTACATCTCCGCCACCGCGCATCGACTCGATGCGCGGACTAGCAGCACTTACTTCCCACCCACGCTTTCCAGCGTCGTCCACTTGCCGTCGACAACCTTGTACAACGTGATACCACCGTTCTTCAGATCGCCCTTCGCGTCATACTGCAGCACCTTCGTCGTCACGGCCGGCATGTCGGTCTTCGCGAGGAACGGCAGGTACTTCGCCGGATCTGTCGAGTTGGCCTTCTTCATCGCCGTGAACATCGCCATCGCGCCGTCGTATGCGTACGGCGAGTACGTTTGCACGTCTTCACCGAAACGCTTCTTGTACTTCGCGACGTAGTCGTTACCGCCCGGCATTTCTTCCAGCGGCAGGCCCGCAAGCGATGCCACCGTACCGTTCGCCGCATCGCCCGCGAGTTGCAGGAAGGTCGGCGTGTGAACCATTTCGCCGCCCATCAGCGGGGCCTTCACGCCCAGCTGCTTCATCTGCTTGACCATCGGTGCAGCCTGCGAATCGGCGCCGCCGTAATAGATCAGATCCGGGTTCGCTGCCTTCAGCTTGGTCAGGATCGACTTGAAGTCGACGGCCTTGTCGTTCGTGTATTCACGATCGACGATCGTGCCGCCCGATGCCTTCGCCGCCTTCTCGAACTGGTCGGCGAGACCCTGGCCGTACGCCGTGCGATCATCGACGATCGCAATCTTCTTCATACCGAGCTTCTTCACCGCGAACGTGCCGGCGACCGAACCTTGCTGCGTGTCGGACGTCATCATGCGGAACGTGGTCTTGAAGCCTTGTTGCGTGTATTCCGGTGCGGTCGCCATCGCGACTTCAGGAATGCCCGCGTTCGCGTAGATGCGCGAGGCCGGGATTGTCGTGCCCGAGTTGAAGTGGCCGAGCATGCCCTTGATGCCGTCGTCGACGAGCTTCTGTGCAACGGTCGTGCCCGTGCGCGGGTCAGCCTGGTCGTCGGCCGAATCCAGCACGAAGCGCACCTGCTTGCCGCCGATCACCGGCTTCGTCGCGTTGAAGTCTTCGACAGCGAGCGTGACGCCGTTCTGGAAGTCCTTGCCGTAGTGCGCCTGCGCACCCGTCATCGGACCGGCAAAGCCGATCTTCACGTCTTCGGTCTGCTGCGCGTATGCGGTCCCCGCCAGCGACATTGCAGCAACCAGTGTTGCGCCTGCCAGCTGTTTCATCGTGTGTTCCATAGCTTCTCCTTGGTACCAGGTGTGAGCGGAGCGGTTCCGGGGTCGCCGTACCGCTTCCGTTTTTTTGAATTGACCCGTGAGGTTCGCTCAACCGATCGTCATCAAATTCGCATTGCCGCCTGCTGCTGCCGTATTCACGCTCACCGAACGTTCCGTCAGCAGACGTTCGAGCGCGTAATCCTCTTCGCCGCTCTCCAGCGCGCGCGACGCGACGCCTTGCACCGACACGATCGGCCCCGTGCGTTTCGCGACTTCCTTCACCAGCGCGAGCAGCTCGTCGCTGTCGCCTTCGAACAGCACGGCATCGAACGCCGCGTCGGCGTTCTTGCGCACGCTCGCATACGGCTTCAACGCGGCGGGCAGCGCAGCGATCAGCGCTTCGCCGGCTGCGCCGTCGAACAGCGCGCGGTTACCGGTCGCGAGCACTGCGGCGAACTGCGCGCGGGCGCCGCTCGTCGTCGACGGGACGCACAGCACCGTGCCGCGCGCGCCGAGCGTGTACGTGTTGCGCTCGCCGGTCGGGCCGGCCAGTACTGCCGTCGCGCCGGCCAGCACGTGTGCGAGGTAGCCGTCGCAACGCGCCGCGAGCGTCGCATCGCGTTCGCCGATCAGCCAGTCGCGCAGCGTGGTCAGCGCCGTCTGGGCAGACGGATTGTCGCCGTTTTCAGCCGCTTGCGGCGCATCCACCATCAGCGTCTGCGCGAGCGATTTCGGCAGACCCGGCGGACGCGTCGCGAGCAGACGCTGCAGATACAGCGCGCCGCCGGCCTTTGGTCCCGTGCCCGACAGCCCTTCGCCGCCGAATGGTTGCACACCGACCACCGCGCCGATCACGTTGCGGTTCACGTAGATGTTGCCCACGTGCGCGCGGCTGACCACGTGCGCGATCGTTTCGTCGATACGCGTGTGGATGCCGAGCGTCAAACCGTAGCCCGTCGTGCGAATCTGTTCGAGCAGCTTGTCGAGCGCGCTGCGGCGATAGCGCACGACATGCAGCACCGGACCAAACACTTCGCGCTTCAACTCGTCGATGCTGTCGAGTTCGATCAGCGTCGGCGGCACGAAGGTGCCGTGCGTTGCGCCTTCCGGCATCGGCAGCTGCGCAATCTTGCGACCCTTGTCGCGCATCGCCGCGACGTGCGCGTCGATGCCGCGTTTTGCATCCGCGTCGATCACCGGACCGACGTCCACCGACAGACGATCCGGATTCCCCACCGCGAGTTCGCGCATCGCGCCGGTCAGCATCTCGATCGTGCGGTCCGCGACGTCGTCCTGAAGACAAAGAACGCGCAGCGCCGAACACCGTTGACCGGCCGAATCGAACGACGACTGCAGCACGTCCGCGACGACCTGTTCCGCGAGCGCCGACGAGTCGACGATCATCGCGTTCTGGCCGCCGGTTTCGGCGATCAGCGGAATCGGACGGCCGTCGGCATCGAGGCGGCTCGACAGCGTTCTGTTGATCAGGCGTGCGACTTCGGTCGAGCCGGTGAACATCACAGCACGCACGCGCGAATCGGCGACGAGTGCCGCGCCGACGGTCTCGCCGTCGCCCGGCAGCAGTTGCACCGCGCCCGCCGGCACGCCGGCTTCGCGCAGCAGACGCACGGCTTGCGCGGCGATCAGCGGCGTCTGTTCGGCCGGCTTCGCGAGCACCGTGTTGCCTGCGGCGAGTGCGGCAGCAACCTGACCCATGAAGATCGCGAGCGGGAAATTCCACGGGCTGATGCAGACCACCGGGCCGAGCGGCCGGTGCGTATCGTTCGAGAATTCGCTGCGGATCTGCGCCGAGTAGTAGCGCAGGAAGTCGATTGCCTCGCGGATTTCCGACACCGCGTTCGCCAGCGACTTGCCCGCTTCGCGCACGACGAGCCCCATCAGCGTATGCATCTGCGCTTCGAGCAGATCGGCGGCACGCGCGAGACAGTCGGCGCGCGCATCGACCGGTGTGGCCTGCCAGATCGGCGCGGCGGCAACCGCGTTCGCGAGCGCGGCGCTCACGTGTTCGGGCGTCGCCTCGACGACGGTGCCGACGAGGTCGCGATGATCGGCGGGATTGCGCACATCGCGTGCAACGCCTTCGACGGTCGCATCGCCTTCGAGCATCGGCACCGCGCGCCACGGATGATGCGCACTCGCGAGCAGCGCCGACGACAGCGACGCGAGCCGGTGTTCGTTCGACAGATCGAGGCCCATCGAATTCGGACGCTCCGAACCGTACAGATTGCGCGGCAGCGGGATCTTCGCGTGCGGCGCGCCGAGCGGCACGATCTTCTGTGCTTCGTCGACCGGGTCGGCGATCAGTTCACTGACCGGCACGGATTCATCGGCGATGCGATTCACGAACGACGTGTTCGCGCCGTTTTCGAGCAGACGCCGCACGAGGTACGCGAGCAGCGTTTCGTGCGTGCCGACCGGTGCGTACACGCGGCACGGCCGGTTCAGCTTGCCGGCGGACAGCGGGCCCGTCACTTCTTCGTACAGCGGCTCGCCCATGCCGTGCAGGCACTGGAACTCGTACTGACCGGGATAGTAGTTCTGACCCGCGAGGTGATAGATCGCCGCGAGCGTGTGTGCGTTGTGCGTCGCGAACTGCGGATAGACCGCGTCGGGCGCGCCGAGCAGCTTCTTCGCGCACGCGAGGTACGACACGTCGGTGTAGATCTTGCGCGTGTACACCGGATAGCCTTCGAGACCATCCACCTGTGCGCGCTTGATTTCGCTGTCCCAGTACGCGCCTTTCACCAGCCGCACCATGATCCGGTGACGGCTGCGGCGCGCGAGATCGACGATGTAGTCGATCACGAACGGGCAACGCTTCTGATACGCCTGCACGACGAAACCGATGCCGTTCCAGCCGGCCAGCTCCGGATCGAAGCACAGCGCTTCGAGCAGATCGAGTGAGATTTCGAGGCGGTCCGCCTCTTCGGCGTCGATGTTCAGGCCGATGTCGTAGCGGCGCGCGAGGATCGCGAGCGAGCGCACGCGCGGCAGCAGTTCGCTCATCGTGCGCTCCTGCTGCGAGCGCGAATAGCGTGCGTGCAACGCCGACAGCTTGATCGAAATGCCCGGCCCTTCGTAGATGCCGCGGCCGCCGGCTGCCTTGCCGATCGCGTGGATCGCCTGTTCGTACGATGCGTAGTAGCGCAGCGCGTCGGCTTCGGTCGTCGCCGCTTCGCCGAGCATGTCGTACGAGTAGCGGAAGCCGCGTGCTTCGTACTTGCGGCTGTTCGCGAGCGCTTCGGAAATGTTCTCGCCCGTGACGAACTGCTCGCCCATCAGGCGCATCGCCATGTCGACGCCCTTGCGGATCAGCGGTTCGCCGCCCTTACCGATCATCCGCGTCAGTGCCGACGACAGCCCTGTTTCGCTGTTCGTCGTGACCAGCTTGCCGGTGATCATCAAGCCCCACGTCGCCGCGTTCACAAACAGCGACGGTGCGTGGCCGACGTGCGACTTCCAGTCGCCCTTGCTGATCTTGTCGCGGATCAGCGCATCGCGGGTCGCGCGGTCGGGGATGCGTAGCAGCGCTTCCGCGAGGCACATCAGCGCGACGCCTTCCTGGCTCGACAGCGAAAACTCGTGGATCAACCCTTCGACACCGCCACCCGAACGCTTCGCACGCAGCGCTTCGACGAGTCGGCCGGCCATCGTCTGCACGTCGCCGGCGAGGTTCGCGGGCAAGCGTGCCTGGCCGAGCAGGAACGGCAGGCACTCAGGCTCAGGCCGGCGGTACGCGGCGGTGATCGCCGCGCGCAGCACCGACTGCGGCTGCACGCTCTGCGCGAATTCGAGGAACGGGTGCGACGCGCCTTCTTCTTCCGCTTCGACGGATGCGCCGTCGACCAGATCGGTCGAGCCGTGGGTACCGGACAGTTCGGCGGGCAGCTGGCCATGCTCGATCTTTTCGAGATAAGCGAAGATCGCCTGCTTGATGAGCCAGTGGGGAGTACGTTCGAGGCGGGTCGCGGCGTCTTTCAGCCGGGAGCGCAGGAGGTCGTCGACCTTGACGCCGAGGGTGGTGCTAGCCATGTTTCCTTCTTGATGGACCGACAGACCCGCGCCGGCCGAAGACACTAAAAGTTGGCCGAATCGTACGCCTCCCAATAAAAAGGTGCAACCTGTCGCGATGGATGGTTGCACCGCACGGAAACCCTTGTCGCACAAGGGTTCTCGCGAAAGCGCGCGTGGCGGTGCGACCGCTCGGGCGACCAGGATTTACCCTGGCGCAATTCTTTGTCGATACCCCTCAACCGGAAGGCGACCTCGGCCGTTATACCGGTCACGCAGACCGAGAAACGGTCGCGCTACGGGACGGCCAAAATGGAAAAGTGGGTAGTGGTAACGGGGATCTGGGCGATGTGCGCGCTGTGCGCTGTCTTTTTTATTCGCGGCGCGACGCGCCGCTCGGCACGCGAGGCCGCGCCGACGCCGGCGGCACGGGTGCGGCATGCGCGGCCGGCCAGGTTGTCGCCGCGGGCGCATGCGGATCGGTGAAGGCGGTCGAGCGGCGACGAGTGATGCGCTACTACGCTAGCTCCCTCGAGTAGCGCGCGGCTGGCGAGGTTGTCGCAGCGGGTTCATGTGGACCGCCGGGCGCGGTCGAGCGGCGTCGAGCTACGCACTACGTTAGCTATCTCGGATAGCGCACGACCGGTGAGGTTGTCGCAGCCGGTTCATGCAGATCGCTGAGCGCGACGCGACAGCGACGAGAGTCACGTCAGCTACGTTGAGTAGCGCAATCAGCCAGCAAGCAAAGGTTCGAAGCGGTTGCACGTGTCGCCAGGCGACACCAGCCGGTCGTGCACGATGCACAGCCGACTGTCCGCGACGCTCGCGCCGAATCCCGAACCGAATACGGTCAGCCCGGCGATGCTGCGCTCGAGCGATGCGCGGTCGTCGGTGCGATGACGGCATGCGGCGCAATGGGCCGCAGCCGCTGTGCTTCGAGGCTCGGTGAACGGCAACATACGCATGGTTCGCATCGGCCTTATCCGAGACTGTTCCAGTACGGCGCGAACACATGCGCCGACAGCGCGTAGCCAATCGCGATGTTGACCACGACGCCGGCGGTGAATGCAAGGAACGGTCTCACACCGGTTGCGGTCAACGAACGCAGCCGCGTCGTCAGGCCGATGCTGAAGAAGCAGAAGATAAACGCCCACGTGCGCAACGCCGTGATCGGTGCGACGAATTCCGGCGTCACGACCTTGCGGTAGTCGGCGAGCGAATAATGGCTCGCGATCCACGTGACGAGCGCCGACGCAATCACGAAACCGATCACGAACTTCGGAAAGCGCGCCCAGATCTCGCGAGCATCGGCCTTCGCGCGCACGCCGGTGTCTTCGCTTTCCCAGCGGGTCGTCGCGACGATCGCGAGCGCAAACGCCCAGATGCCGATCCAGATGTCGCGGCCCACGACCTTCATCAACGTGAACGCCTGCAGCGAGGCTTCCGGCGAGCCCGCGATCGCGCTGCCCGCGTGCTTCGCGAAATCGCCATAGGCCTGCGCGGCGGCGATGCCGGCTGCGTCCGCGAATTCCGACGTGCCGATCCACGCACCGGCGACGCCGGTCGACAGTCCGAGCGCACGCGACGCGAACGGCAGCACGAAGATCATCACGATCGCCCACAGGATCACGAGCGTGATCGCAACCGACGCCTGCTCGCGTTTCGCGCGCACCGCACCGGCAATCGCGATCGCTGCCGACACGCCGCACACCGCGCCGCCTACACCGAGTACTGCGGCAAAGCGGCGATCCAGTCCGAACGCCTTGCCGACCGTGAAGATCACGAAGAACGTGACGAGCGACACGATCGTCGCCTGTCCGACCGCAACCGGTCCCGCCCACACGAGCAGCGTGAACGGCAGCGTCGCACCGAGCAGCACGATGCCGACCTTGATGTAGAACTCGACCCGCAGCCCCGCCTTGAACCACTCGGGCAACGTGAACAGATTCGACACGATGAGGCCGAGCGCCAGCGCGACGAGCGGCGGTTCGAGGTTGTACTTCGAGGCGTTGGCCCACGCGCCCAGTTCGAAGATCAGCACTGACACGACGAACAGGATCAGGAATGACGGCAGGAAGTGCGTGAGCCGCTGCTTCAGCGCGGCGAGACTCACGCCGAACAGCACCGCGAAGCCGACGAACAGCGCCGCGTAATTCGGCAGATGTTTCGCGAAGTCCCGAGCGGCGATGCCTGCGTCCGACCATTTGGCCGGCGCAACCGCCAGCCACTTGATGCTGCTGCCCGACGCGAACAGCGCCCACGCGATGACGATCGTCAGCAGGCCGATCCACACGGCCCACCAGTCTTCGGTCGAGAAGAGGCCACCGGTTGTACGTTCGGTGCGCGCCGGTTGTGCGGCGGGCTGCGCGTGTGTCGGCAGGCTGTGGTTCGTGTCGCTCATCGTGAATGCCCCGGCAAGATTGAACAGACCGGCGCGGTCGACTGGAGGTCGATTGTTGTTGGATGTGCAGCGGAAACCGTGCCGATTCGGCGAAATATAGTTGAGCGGCTGCCGAAAGCGAAACGACCTTTCGCTCTATGAATATGACGGGAAGGGATTAGCGGCCAGGAATGCGGGCGCGCGTCAGATGTCGAGCGGATCGACTTCGAGATTCCAGCGCAGCACGCCCTTGAGCGCGCGCAGCTCGGGTTGCCACGCGTGCAATGTGGCCTGCAGTGCGCCACGCGATGCGCTCTCGATCAGCAGCTGCGCGCGATGCACGTGCATCACCTTGACGATGGTCAGCGGCACCGCGTCGTAGACGGTGATACGCGACGCGGTCGGAATCGCGGCTAACGCGGCGGCGGCTTGTTGCAGAAACGAGAGCGCCGCGTCGAGCGTGCGACCCTCCGCACGCAACAACGCCTGGTAGACGAATGGCGGCAGATGCGCATCGCGACGCTCGGCGAGCGTCGCATTGGCGAAGCCGATGTAATCGTGCCGCGACAGCGCGTGATACAGCGCGTGACGCGGATAGCGCGTCTGCACGAGCACTTCACCCGGCAGCCCGGAACGGCCAGCCCGGCCGCTCACCTGCATCAGCTGCGCGAAGAGCCGTTCGCTTGCGCGGAAGTCGTGTGAGAACAGCGCGGTGTCGGCGTTCAGCACACCGACCAGCGATACACGCTGAAAATCGTGACCCTTCGCGATCATCTGCGTGCCGACGAGGATGTCGACTTCGCCCGCGTGCACGTCGGAGAACAGCGCCTGCGCGCTGCCTTTGCGGCGTGTGCTGTCCGCGTCGATACGCAGCACGCGCGCGCCCGGCACCGCCGTCGCGAGCGTTTCCTCGACGCGTTGCGTGCCGCGTCCGAGCGGCGCGATGTCGACGTTGCCGCAATCGGGACATGACCGTGGAATCCGCGACTCCCAGCCGCAGTGATGGCAACGCATCGCGCGTTCGGGTTTGTGCAGCACGACGTACGCGCTGCAACGAGGGCAACCGGCAACCCAACCGCATGCGTCGCACGACAGCACCGGCGCATAACCACGCCGGTTCAGGAACACGAGGCTTTGCTCGCCACGCTCGACGCGCGTTTTCAGCGCGGCGAGCAACGGCCCCGACAATCCATCGACCGATGCGCGGCCGCGCCGCCGTTCGTCTTCGAGATCGATCAATCGCACAGTGGGCAGCACCGCATCGGCCACGGCGCGACGCGACAGCGTGAGCCGTCGATAGCGTCCCTGATCCGCCTGCCACCAGCTTTCGAGCGACGGCGTCGCCGAGCCGAGCAGCACCGGCACGTCGAGCTGCTTCGCGCGCCACACGGCGAGATCGCGCGCCGAGTAGCGCAGGCCTTCCTGCTGCTTGTACGCGGGATCGTGTTCCTCGTCGACGACGATCATCGCGAGCGTCGGCAGAGATGCGAGGACCGCGAGCCGCGTGCCGAGCACGATGCGCGCATGGCCCGTGTGCGCGGCGAGCCAGTTGCGCGCGCGCTCGCCTTCAGCGAGGCCGCTGTGCAACGTGACGATCGCGGTGTCGGCGAGCGTCGCGAAGCGCGCGCGGAACGCGGCTTCGAACTGCGGCGTGAGATTGATTTCGGGCACCAGCACGAGCGCCTGCGCGTCGGGGCGCGTCGTCAGCAAATCGGTCAGCACGCGCAGGTACACCTCGGTCTTGCCGCTGCCCGTTACGCCGTGCAGCAGGAATGGCGCGAAGCCTTCAGCGCCACGGATCGCTTCGACGGCAGTGGTCTGTTCGTCGGTGAGCGTGGGGAGTGCGGGAGGCTGGCGAAGGGAAGTCGTCGATGCAGCGGCGAGGCCCGCGGCCGCATCGACCACGTCGAGTGCGACCCAGCCTTCAGTGCGCCATGCGTCGAGGGTGGCGATCGCCTTCGGGTGCAATGCGCGGGCATCGGCGGCGGACAACGACTCGGCTTCTGCGAGTGCCGCCGCGAGTCGTCGCAGCGCGATCGCGCGCGGCGCCAGCGCGTCCGGCAGCGCCAGTCGGCCAGCCGGCAGCAGACGATAACGCTCGTCGGGTGCAAGCAGACGCGCCCAGCGCGACGCGTCGCGAAGCGCCTGCGGCAGCGCCGGCAACGCGACTTCGCCGAGGCCGCGCTGGTAGTAATCGGCGGCGAAAACAGCCAGCGCGAGCCAGTCCGCCGACAGCGGAGGACACGCGGTGCACAGCGCTGCGACGTCGCGCAGACGGTCTGCGGGTACGTCGGTGTCAGTGGTCACTTCGCAAACGAGACCCGTCACCCGACGCTTGCCGAACGGCACCTCGACGAGCATGCCGGGCACAGGCGCGAGCGACACGTCGCAGCGGTAGTCGAAGAGCGTCGGCAGCGGATGGTCCAGCGCGACGCGGACGAACGTCGACGTCACGCGCGGACCGGTATTGAAGGGCAAAGGACGGCCGTCGATCCCGGCCAACCTGCGGGGCGCCGGTCGAAGTTAAAGTAAAACATCACTTTCGACGCTAAGTTTTGGATTCGGCTGAACAATTGCGGTCCACCCCGGCGGCCTGTGGATAACTTTGTTGAGAACTTCGCGTCGATGCCCGGAAAACCGCGTCCAGCTGGCCTTTCGTGGGGTTTCGCACACTTCGGCCCGCATCCGTCAAACCCTTGCCAGTCAAGGCCAGAGCCGGGTGCGCACATAACTTGCGACACTTGTCGAGCGACGAAACCTTCTACCGCGCCGCAACGAGAGAAATGTGCATAAGTCAAGTCTTGACAACGGCGAGCGCCCGACCGGTGGCCCTTCTGCGGCCCTTTTCCCCTTAGGGTGAGAGCCCGCGTCATCGCAGTGCAGCAAAAACGTTGCGCCGCTAAAGACTACCCGGCGACGCTCAAACTCCACCCGCCCGCATCGCGCGACTATGCCGGTGCACTTCGTCGACCAGTTCGGCGACATGCTCCGGCGGCGTGAACTGCGAGATGCCGTGGCCGAGATTGAAGACGTGGCCGGGGTGATTGCCGAAGCTGTCGAGTACGGCGCGCGCTTCCGTGCGGATCGCGTCCGGCGGCGCGAACAGCACCGACGGATCGATGTTGCCTTGAAGCGCGACTTTCGCGCCGACCCGTTCGCGGGCCTTCGACAGATTGACCGTCCAGTCGAGCCCGACGGCATCGACGCCGATATCCGCGATCTCGTCGAGCCACAGACCGCCGCCCTTCGTGAACGTGATCACCGGCACGCGACGACCTTCGTGCTCACGCGTCAGCTGGCTGACCACCTGGGCGATGTAGTGCAGCGAGAAGCGTTGATAGATGCCGTCCGCGAGCGCGCCGCCCCACGTATCGAAAATCATCACCGCCTGCGCGCCCGCTTCGATCTGCGCGTTCAGGTACGCGGCAACGGATCGCGCGTTGATGTCGAGGATGCGATGCATCAGGTCCGGTCGGCTGTACAGCATCGACTTCACGGTGCGGAAATCGTCCGAGCCGCTGCCTTCGACCATGTAGCACGCGAGCGTCCACGGGCTGCCGGAGAAGCCGATCAGCGGCACGCTCTGACGACCTTGCGCGTCGACCAGCGCGCGGCGGATCTCGGAGACCGCATCGGTGACATAGCGCAGCGTCGCGTCGATGTCCGGCACGGCGAGGCGCGCGACGTCCTCTTCGGTGCGCACCGGGCGCGCGAAGCGCGGCCCTTCGCCGGCCGCGAAATCGAGGCCGAGGCCCATCGCGTCGGGAATGGTGAGGATGTCGGAGAACAGGATCGCGGCGTCGAGCGGATAACGCTCGAGCGGCTGCAGCGTGACTTCGGTCGCGTACGCCGGATTCTTCGCGAGGCCGAGGAAGCTGCCCGCGCGACTGCGCGTCGCGTTGTATTCCGGCAGATAGCGACCGGCCTGGCGCATCAGCCAGATCGGCGTGTAGTCGGTCGGCTCGCGCAGCAACGCGCGCAGGAAAGTGTCGTTCAGAAGAGGATGGGCCACGTTGCGTGCGACGAAAGACAAAGGGGCATTTTACCGGACGCGGACGCGCGCATCGCGTTGGATGTACTGCATCGGTCTTTGAATATGCGGGGGACGTCGCGGTAACGCTGATATTCAGCGGTAATTTGCCGGGCTATGATCGGCCGCTGGTTTGGGACTGCGGTTTGGGACTGCACAGAGAGGAGACACAATGAAAAAAAGCTTTGCACTCGTCGCGCTCGGCGGTTTGCTGTGTGCGTCGGCGGTCTGCGCGCAATCCGCACCGACGTCGCGACTCGACGACGTACTCGCACGCGGTACGCTGCGCGCCTGCACGACCGGCGACTACAAGCCTTATTCGTACTATCGCGCGGACGGGAAGTTTGAAGGCATCGATATCGACATGACCGAGTCGCTCGCGAAATCGCTCGGCGTGAAAGCGGAGTTCGTGAAGACATCGTGGTCGAATTTGATGAACGACTTCATCGCGAAGTGCGACGTCGCGGTGGGCGGCGTATCGACGACGCTCGACCGGCAGCGGCGCGCGTTTTTCACGGACGCGTATCAGGTCGACGGCAAGACGCCGATCGTGCGCTGCGACGATGTCGCGAAGTACCAGACGGTCGCGCAGATCGACCAGCCTTCGACGCGCGTGATCTTCAATCCGGGCGGCACCAACGAGCGGTTCGCGAAGCAGTTTTTCCCGCACGCGACGCTGACCGTGTATCCGGACAACGTGACGATCTTCAAGCAGATCCTCGCCGGCAAAGCCGACGTCATGGTCACCGACGCATCGGAGACACTGCTCCAGCAAAAGCTGAATCCGGGACTATGTTCGGTTCATCCGGACAAGCCGTTCCAGTATGGCGAGAAGGCGTGGCTCCTGCCGCGCGGCGACGTGGTCTTCCAGCAGTATGTCGATCAATGGCTGCATCTCGCTCGGGAATCGGGCGAGTATCAGTCGATCTCGGACAAATGGTTGAAGTGAAGCGGATCGACGGCCGGCCTTGGTCGGCCGTTGTCGAATGCGATCTATCGTGTGCAGCGCGTCGACCAACCGCTCTTTAAGCGGACGCCTAAAAACGCAAGGCGACGCGTTCCAGACTTACCTTCGATCGAACCCATCGAAAACGCATCGCACCATCGTTCTCTTTGTTTCGCTCGGGTCGAAACCGGAGCGTGGCGCACTAACCGGTTCGAAGCACGCCGCCTCTTTCGAGCATCGTTTTTAGCCGCCAAAGACACCCAAAAACACGCCGCGCTATGCCTCGCGAATGGCATCGGCGGGCCGGTTTCATTGCGCCCCGAAAGCTCAGGTAAAAATGACGTTTTAAACTGTTCAGGATGGCAAAAAATCCCGGGGAGCCTTATCTGGCGGGCGTTACAACCTGAAACACTTTGTTACCGCGCTCCTAGAATTATTCGCCCACAATGCCCTTCAACGGTTCCAACACGGATGTGGCTGGGTGCAAAGTGTGAGCGGACATCGAGCACTTGCCGGTCGGCGTATGCCGAAGCCCTGCGAAGGGGCATCCCTGCTGGACCCGTGGTCGACGAATCCATCGTCGTACCCGGTTCCTCCATTGGTCTCCTCGCGCTAACCCCGTAGCGTGTGGTTTTTAGCGGGCTCCAGGCCCGCTTTTTTTTCGTCTTGCCAAACGTTTGCGAAGCGTTGTGTTCCTTCTCGCAGACGGTCCTCTCCCGCGCAGCTCCGCGCAGAAAACCCCGCAGAAGTCCCGCTACCTTCACGCTGTCTTGCCTTCGTCCAGATGCAGCTCGCGGATCATCCGCTCACGCATCACGAACTTCTGCACCTTGCCGGTCACGGTCATCGGTAGCTCGTCGACAAAGCGGATGTACTTCGGCACCTTGTAGTGCGCAATCTGCCCGCGACAAAACTCCTGCACTTCTTCCGCCGTCGTCTGTTCGCCGGGACGCAGCACGACCCACGCGCACACTTCCTCGCCGTACTTCGAGTCGGGCACACCGAACACCTGCACGCTCTGGATCTTCGGATGGCGGAACAGAAACTCTTCGATCTCGCGCGGATAGATGTTCTCGCCGCCGCGTATCAGCATGTCCTTCAGACGGCCCACGATGTTGCAGTAGCCTTCCGCATCGATCGTCGCGAGGTCGCCGGTATGCATCCAGCCGTCGACGATGCTCTCGTGCGTCTTCGCTTCATCGCCCCAGTAGCCTTGCATCACCGAGTAACCCTTCGTGCAAAGCTCTCCGGTTTCGCCGACCGGCACGATGTTGCCGAGCGCATCGATGAGCTTCACTTCGAGATGCGGCTGGATCTGGCCGACTGTCGTCGTGCGTTTGTCGAGCGGATCGGTCGTCGAACTCTGGAACGACACCGGACTCGTCTCCGTCATCCCGTACGCGATCGTGATCTCGCTCAGATGCATCTTCGATACGACGCGCTTCATCGTCTCGATCGGACACGGCGAGCCCGCCATGATGCCGGTGCGCAGGCGCGACAGATCGAACGTCGGGAAGTCGGGGTGATCGAGTTCGGCGATGAACATCGTCGGTACGCCGTGGAGTGCGGTGCATTGCTCTTCCGATACCGCTGCGAGCGTGGCGACCGGATCGAATGCTTCGCCGGGAAAGACCATGTTCGCGCCGACCGACACGCACGCAAGCACCGCGAGCACCATCCCGAAGCAGTGATACAGCGGCACCGGAATGCACAGCCCGTCCTCTTCGGTGAGGCTCATCGCCAGCGCGATGTAGCGCGCGTTGTTGACGACGTTGCGATGCGTGAGCGTCGCGCCCTTCGGATTGCCGGTCGTGCCGCTGGTGAACTGGATGTTGATCGGATCGTCGGCCGCGAGCGTCGCGCCGATTGCGTCGAGTCGTACGGTATCGAGCGTCGCGCGACCCTGCTCGATCACTTCGGAAAAACTGAGCATGCCCGGCGTGTCGGTATCGCACAGACGGATCACCATCCGCAGATCCGGCAGCCGCGCCGCGTGCAGATCGCCGGGCGTAGCCGTCGCGAGTTCGGGCGCGAGTTCCTGCAGCATCTCGAGATACATCGACGACTTGAACCGCTCCGCTGCGACGATCGCCTTGCAGCCGACCTTGTTCAACGCGTATTCGAGTTCGGCTAGCCGGTAAGCCGGATTGATGTTCACGAGCACCGCGCCGATGCGCGCGGTCGCGAATTGCGTGAGCAGCCATTCGACACGGTTCGGCGACCAGATCCCCACGCGATCGCCCTTATCGATACCCAGCGCGAGCAAGCCGGCCGCGAGCACGTCGACTTCCTGTGAGAACTCGCGCCACGTCCAGCGGATGCGCTGCTCGCGAAACATCACGGCGGGCCGGTCGGCGAAACGCGTCGCGGTATCGAGCAGGAAGCGCCCGATCGTCGCGTCACTGAGCGGAATGTCCGTCGAGCCGCGCACATAGGACAGCCCGTCCTTCGGTTCGATCAATGCGCCGTCACCTGCGACCTGCGTTGCCATGGTGTGTCTCCGTGAGAGGAACCGCTCTCGATTGGACGAGCTTTTATTGAAATGATTTTGAAACCGATTCTGCCACCGCACGCGGGCCCGGCGGCATCAAGTGTTACCCGCAGCAGTGACCTTTCCGTAAACGTTAAGTAGCGTGCGAAAAAAAAGCAGCCACACGGGCTGCTTCTTTTCGACGCCTACGCGTCAGTGCTGACCGCGCAGTTTGCGCAGGCGCTGGATCGCAGCGAGCTGAGCCGTCGCGTACGCGAGTTCCGCCTGAGCGGTCGCGTATTCGAGGTTCGAGCCGGTGTTCTGCAGCGCCTCTTCTGCGCGCTTGCGTGCCTGCTCGGCTTTCGCCTCGTCCAGATCCTTGCCGCGGATCGCCGTGTCGGCCAGAACCGTCACTGCGCCCGGCTGCACTTCGAGAATGCCGCCGGCGACGAACACGAACTCTTCTTCGCCGTTCTCCGCTTCGATGCGCACCGCACCCGGACGAATCCGCGTGATGAGCGGCGTGTGGCCCGGCAGAATGCCGAGCTCGCCCGCTTCGCCCGGGAGCGCGACGAATTTCGCCTGGCCCGAGAAGATCTGCTCTTCCGCGCTGACGACGTCTACCTTGATGGTTGCCATTTATGTCGACTCCTATCGACGAACGTTAGCACTTTCGCGCTGACGCTCGTCCTTTGCAGGCCGGTTGAGCGTAGTACATCGGCGCCGGCATGACGGCCGCACATCGATCGTGCGACTCGCGCGAGGCCGGCGCCCGCTGCGTTACACCCCGCCTTTACTGGATCTTCTTAGCCTTTTCGAAGGCTTCGTCGATCGTGCCGACCATGTAGAACGCCTGTTCCGGCAGGTGGTCGCACTCGCCTTCGACGATCATCTTGAAGCCGCGGATCGTTTCCTTCAGCGGCACGTACTTGCCCGGCGAACCCGTGAACACTTCAGCGACGTGGAACGGCTGCGACAGGAAACGCTGGATCTTACGAGCGCGCGCGACGGCGAGCTTGTCTTCCGGCGCCAGTTCGTCCATGCCCAGAATCGCGATGATGTCGCGCAGTTCCTTGTAGCGCTGCAGCGTTTGCTGCACGCCACGCGTGATCGAGTAGTGCTCTTCGCCGATCACGTTCGGGTCGATCTGACGCGAGGTCGAATCGAGCGGGTCCACTGCCGGGTAGATACCCAGCGACGCGATGTCACGCGACAGCACGACGGTTGCGTCCAGGTGGCCGAAGGTCGTTGCCGGGGACGGGTCGGTCAAGTCATCCGCAGGGACGTACACGGCCTGCACCGACGTGATCGAGCCAGTCTTGGTCGACGTAATACGCTCTTGCAGCTTGCCCATTTCTTCAGCCAGCGTCGGCTGATAGCCCACTGCCGACGGCATACGACCGAGCAGTGCCGACACTTCGGTACCGGCCAGCGTGAAACGGTAGATGTTGTCGACGAAGAACAGCACGTCGAGACCTTCGTCACGGAAGTGCTCGGCCATCGTCAGGCCCGTCAGCGCCACGCGCAGACGGTTGCCCGGCGGCTCGTTCATCTGGCCGTAAACCAGCGCGACCTTGTCGAGAACGTTCGAGTCCTTCATTTCATGATAGAAGTCGTTCCCTTCGCGGGTACGCTCGCCCACACCGGCGAACACGGAGTAACCACCGTGCTCCTTCGCGATGTTGTTGATCAGTTCCATCATGTTGACGGTCTTGCCCACGCCCGCACCGCCGAACAGACCGACCTTGCCGCCCTTCGCGAACGGGCAGATCAGATCGATAACCTTGATGCCGGTTTCGAGCAGTTCGGTCGACGGCGACAGTTCGTCGAACGCCGGTGCCTTCTGGTGAATCGAGCGGGTTGTTTCGCTCGAGATCGGACCGGCTTCGTCGATCGGACGACCCAGCACGTCCATGATCCGGCCGAGGGTCGGCTTGCCGACCGGCACGCTGATCGGCTTGCCCGAGTTCTTCACGACCGTGCCGCGACGCAGCCCGTCCGATGCACCCAGACAGATGGTCCGCACAACGCCGTCGCCCAGCTGTTGCTGAACTTCGAGGGTCAGCTCCGACCCGTCGAGAATAAGAGCGTCGTAAATCTTCGGCATGTGTTCACGCGGGAATTCCACGTCGATCACCGCGCCGATGCACTGTACGATCTTGCCTTCTACCAAAGCAGTAGTACTCATCGCTTTTCCTTTAGATACCTGATTCTTCACTCGCGCAAAGGCGCAGTTCCGGGACGTTCAATGCGGCTCGCCGATTCGCTTGCATGCGGTCCTCAGACCGCCGCAGCGCCGCCGACGATTTCCGACAGTTCCTTCGTGATCGCGGCCTGGCGGCTCTTGTTGTACACGAGCTGCAGTTCGTTGATGACCGTCTTCGCGTTGTCGGACGCCGCCTTCATCGCAACCATCCGGGCCGACTGCTCCGACGCCATGTTTTCCGCGACGGCCTGATAGACCAGCGCTTCGACATAGCGGACCAGCAACTCGTCGACGACCGTTTGCGCATCCGGCTCGTAGATGTAATCCCACGACGTGCTCGGCGTCTCGCTCTTGCCGTCCTCGGCCTTGCTTTCGAACTGTTCCGCCGACAGCGGCAGCAGCTGCTCGATCACCGGCTCCTGCTTCATCGTATTGACGAAGCGCGTGTACGCCAGGTACACCGCGGAGATCTTGCCTTCCGAGTACATGTCGAGCTGAACCTTCACCGCGCCGATCAGCTTCTCGAGGTGCGGCGTGTCGCCCAGATGCACGACGTTCGACACCACCTTTGCACGCAGACGGTTCAGGAACCCGAGGCCCTTGCTACCGATTGCCGTCGCTTCGATGGTCTTGCCTTCACCTTCCAGCTCCTTGAACTTCTGCAGCGAAGCACGCAGCACGTTCGTGTTCATCCCGCCGCACAGACCCTTGTCGGTCGTCACGAGGATGATGCCGGCCGTCTTCGCGCCTTCGTTCGTCACCATGAACGGGTGACGGTACTCCGGGTTCGCACGGCTCATGTGCGCGGCGATATCGCGGACCTTGTCGGCGTACGGGCGAGCAGCGCGCATGCGCTCCTGAGCGCGGCGCATCTTCGATGCGGCCACCATCTCCATCGCTTTCGTGATCTTGCGCGTGTTTTGCACGCTCTTGATCTTGCCGCGAATTTCCTTCATTCCAGCCATTGCTTACTCCTTGTCGGCCCGAGCGAGCGCTTGAGCGATTACCCGGGGCCCATGCAAAGCGATCGAAGCGACGCGGGACATTCACACGCGGCCCGCGCCGCTTCAAGGTCCGTTCAAGCCTTGCGGATCACTCGCGGATCAATAAGCGCCAGACTTCTTGAAGTCTTTGAGAGCCGTGTGCAGCAGGCCTTCGTCGTCCTTCGAGAGTTCCTTGGTATCTTCGATGCGCTTGATCAGGTCAGCGTGGCTCGTCTTCAGGAATTCGCGCAGGCCCTTTTCGAACGGCAGCACTTGCGAGACTTCCAGATCGTCGAGGTAGCCGTTGTTCGCGGCGAACAGCGAGATAGCCAGCTCCCACACCTGCAGCGGCTGATACTGCGGCTGCTTCAGCAGTTCGGTCACGCGACGGCCGCGCTCGAGTTGCTTGCGGGTGGCTTCGTCGAGGTCCGATGCGAACTGCGCGAACGCAGCCAGCTCACGATACTGCGCGAGGTCGGTACGGATACCGCCCGACAGCTTCTTCACGACCTTCGTCTGAGCAGCGCCGCCCACACGCGATACCGACACGCCGGCGTTGATAGCCGGGCGGATACCCGCGTTGAACAGGTCGGTTTCCAGGAAGATCTGGCCGTCGGTAATCGAGATCACGTTCGTCGGAACGAACGCGGTCACGTCGCCGGCTTGCGTTTCGATGACCGGCAGTGCCGTCAGCGAACCGCTCTTGCCCTTCACTTCGCCGTTCGTGAACTTCTCGACGTAGTCTTCCGACACGCGAGCCGCACGTTCCAGCAGACGCGAGTGCAGATAGAACACGTCGCCCGGATACGCTTCGCGACCCGGCGGGCGGCGCAGCAGCAGCGAGATCTGACGGTATGCCCACGCTTGCTTGGTCAAATCGTCATAGACGATCAGCGCGTCCTGGCCGCGGTCACGGAAGTATTCGCCCATCGTGCAGCCGGCGTACGGTGCGAGGTACTGCATCGCAGCCGATTCCGAAGCCGAAGCGGCGACGACGATCGTGTATTCGAGCGCGCCGGTTTCTTCGAGCTTGCGCACCACGTTCATGATCGACGAAGCCTTCTGGCCGATCGCAACGTAGATACAGAAGAGGTTCTTGCCCTTCTGGTTGATGATCGCGTCGACTGCGACTGCGGTCTTGCCGCACTGACGATCGCCGATGATCAGCTCGCGCTGGCCACGGCCAACCGGCACCATCGCGTCGATCGACTTCAGACCGGTCTGGACCGGTTCCGAAACCGACTTACGCCAGATCACGCCCGGCGCGATCTTTTCGATTGCGTCGGTCTTCTTCGCGTTGATCGGGCCTTTGCCGTCGATCGGGTTGCCGAGTGCATCGACCACACGGCCGAGCAGTTGCGGACCCACCGGCACTTCCAGAATGCGGCCCGTCGTCTTGACGACGTCGCCTTCGGAGATGTGTTCGTACTCGCCCAGAATCACGGCGCCGACCGAGTCGCGCTCGAGGTTCAACGCGAGGCCGAACGTGTTGCCCGGGAATTCGAGCATTTCGCCCTGCATCACTTCCGACAGGCCGTGGATACGCACGATACCGTCGGTCACGGAGATCACGGTGCCCTGATTGCGAACGTCTGCGTTCGCTTCGAGGCCCTGGATCCGGCTCTTGATCAGCTCGCTGATCTCAGAGGGATTGAGTTGCATTATTCGCTCCTGATAGTCAATTCTGTTGCGTGTCAGCCGCCAGGTGCATCAGACGGTCAACGCCGTCTGCATGTTGGCGAGCCGCGCGCGGACCGAGGCATCGAGCACTTCGTCGCCGACCGTCACGCGTACGCCGCCGATCAGCGACGGATCGACTTCGACGACGGGCTTCAGCTTGCGTTGAAAACGGCGTTCGAGATTCGCGACGAGATCGTTCAACTGTGCGCCTTCCAGCGGGAACGCGCTGACGATCGTTGCGTCGGCGGCGCCTTCGCGGGCGTTCTTCAACGCTTCGAACTGCGTGGCGATCTCGGGCAGCAGTTGCAGGCGATGATTGTCGACCAGCATCTGCACCAGATTCTTCGCCTGCGCGTTGTCCTTGAGCGGCGACTGGACCGCGGCCAGCAGCAGATCGCTGACCTGCGTCCGGCTCACTTTCGGGCTCGTGGCGACCGACAGCACTTCCGGCAGACGCGCAACCTGTGCCAGCTCCTGCACGAGCGTGGACCAGGCGGCGATGTCACCAGCTTCGGCCACGCCAAACAGCGCTTCTGCGTACGGACGGGCGATGGTTGCAAGTTCGGCCATGATCAGAGCTCGGCTTTCAGTTGATTCAGCAGTTCGGCATGCGCCGACTGGTCGACTTCGCGCTTCAGGATCTGCTCGGCACCCTTCACCGCGAGCGCGGCGACTTCGCCGCGCAGCGCTTCGCGTGCCTTCACGACTTGCTGCTCGGCATCGGCCTTCGCCTGCGCGACGATGCGGGTGGCTTCGGCATGCGCCTGGGCCTTGATTTCGTCGGCGACCGTCACTGCACGCTTCTCGGCATCAGCGATACGCTGCTGGCCGTCGTTGCGCGCCTGCGCGAGTTCCTGGTCGACGCGCTTGTGAGCGGCGACGAGTTCCGCCTTGCCCTTTTCAGCCGCCGACAGACCATCGGCGATCTTCTTCGAGCGTTCGTCGAGCGCATTGACCAACGGCGGCCACACGAACTTCATCGTGAACCACGCGAGGATCAGGAACACGACCATTTGCGCAATCAGGGTTGCGTTGAGATTCACGGTGTTTCCTTAAACGTTGCTAGTTCGGAAAGTGAAACGGCAAGGCGCTCATCGATTCATTGCTCGATCAGCGCCTAAGTGCCCGTTCCGCCCTGCGTCCCGTCTCGCGACCGGACGCATACTTCCGAGGAACCTCAGCCTGCCAGCTTCGACAGCAGCGGGTTCGCGAACGCGAACAGCATTGCCACACCAACGCCAATCAGGAACGCCGCATCGATCAGACCAGCCAGCAGGAACATCTTGGTTTGCAGCGGGTTCATCAGTTCCGGCTGGCGCGCACATGCTTCGATGTACTTGCCGCCCATCAGGCCGATACCGATACAGGCGCCGATTGCACCCAGGCCGATGATGATGCCGATACCGATGGCGGTCAGACCCTGGATGTTGGCGATGAAAGCTTGCATGATCACTCCTTTGTGAAAAGTCTTTTTGGAACTGGGATTTAAAAAACTAAAACGATTTTGATTCTTTACGGACAGTCCACTGTTAGTGGGTGTCGTGTGCCTGGCCGATGTACACCAGCGTCAGCATCATGAAAATGAACGCCTGCAGCAGCACGATCAGGATGTGGAAAATCGACCACACGGTGCCGGCGATCACATGGCCGAGGAAGCCAAGCACCGTCGTGTCCGCGCCGAAGTTCCACAGGCCGCCGAGCAACGCAATCAGCAGGAACAGCAGTTCGCCCGCGTACATGTTGCCGAAGAGCCGCAGGGCGAGTGAAACCGTCTTCGCGACGAACTCGATGATGTTCAGTGCCAGGTTCGGGATCCACAACACCGGATGCGCGCCGAACGGAGCGGACAGCAGCTCGTGCACGAAGCCACCTGCGCCCTTGATCTTGAAGTTGTAATAGATCATCAACACGAAGACGCCGAGCGCGATGCCGAACGTACCATTCAGGTCGGCGGTCGGGACGATGCGATGATGGGGAATGGCTTCCGACAGACCGAGCCAGCCGATCACGCGGCCGGGGAGATCGACGGGGATGAAGTCGAGCGAGTTCATCAGCGCGACCCACACGAACACGAACAGCGCGAGCGGAGCGATGAACGTGCGATTGCCGTGGATGATGGATTTCGACTGGTCTTCGACGAGTTCGACGAGCATTTCGATCGCGCACTGGAAACGCCCCGGCACGCCGGGGGTCGCCTTACGGGCAGCGACGAACAGGATCAGGATGGTAACGAGCCCGCACAGGATCGACCAGAACAGCGTATCCAGATTCCAGACGTGAAAGTCGATGATCGACGTCTGGTGCGAGGTGGAAAAATTCTGCAAGTGGTGCGCGATGTACTCGGACGGATCCAGAGCGCGCGTTCCTTCGCTAGCTGCCATATCGTTAATGCACCCAAATTGTCGAAAATCGTTGCTGGCCGTTCCGGGCGCAATTGGCGCTGCCGGAACCCGCCGGCGCGGGTCGAGTCGAACCCGCGCGTCTCTCGCCGGCGCTGCGCACCGACTTGTTCATTCGTTACTTCATCGCCACGCGAGCGCGATCCAGTACGTCTTCAGCGCGACGAGGTAGGTCACGAGCAGCGGAACCCACTGAGCTTCGTGATACCAGAAAGCGATGGCAACAAACATCGCGATCGTGACACCCATCTTGAGCGCTTCGCCGATCATCCAGCTCATCGCCGTTTCTGCACCGCGCAGCGTTCTCAGACGTGCCGCGAACAGCGCGCTCGGCACCCAGCAGATCGCTCCCCCCAGGAACGCGGACAGCGCAGCGGCGCCCGGCGGCTTGTAAAAAAGCCACCACAACAGCGTCGCACCCAGGGACAAAACCATTTGCGCCGTCACTACCCGAAAAGGCGTAACGCGCGATGGACGACTCACCTGCGAACCGAAGAGCTTTTCAGCCTCGGCTCTTGTGAGCGGAACGATATTTTTATCCTCTTGCCCAGCATCCCACGCGTCGTCATGCGACACGGGTTTTACATTCGACGACCCTGCAAAATGGTCCTGCGCTGCGCGGTGTTCGTCGTGCCTTTCGTCCGGCGCTTGACCCGCCATCGCAGTATTCCGCAAAGTCCTCAAATTCCCGATTTCCAGCTCGCGAGCTTACGCACTACTTACGGGGCTGCCTAGCAAATAAATCCGGGCGATTGTAAGCGATAGTTGCAGGCAATTCAAGACTTTAGGGGCGTTAATCGCCTTGGTGAAACAAGGCTTCATGATGCGAAAGAAGAGCCTTGACACGGCGACGAACGGCATCTGTAAGGCGCCCGTGCGCGGGGGCCATTTGTCGCCCGCGACGCTGCCTGTGAGCGCTTCCTTCGCGTTGCGATGCGCGGCTTGCGTGACGTCAAAAATGCGTGAGCAACCACGCGCCGGCAATACCGCCGACAGCCCAGAATGGTATCGAGTAGAGGTGGAACGCCCCCCACATTCCGCGCTCGCCGGAGAGCCGCACGGCAATCAGATTCGCAAGCGAGCCGATCGCGATGCCAAAGCCTCCGACGCTGACGCCAAACGCAAGCGCGCGCCAGTCGTGTGTGAACTCCGCGAGCATGATTGCCGCGGGGACGTTGCTGATGCCCTGCGATAACACCGCGCCGGCGGCGTACGCGCGCAACGGCGTGGTGAGTCCGAGATGAGCGACGGTCGCGTGAACCGCCGGCAACGCCGCGACGCTGCGCAGCACGACGAACATGAAGACGAAGATCAGCAGCAACAGCCAGTCGATCTTCAGTACGATCCGGTAACGCCACAACAGAAAACCAGCACCGACACCCGCGAGGCCGATACCCGCGCGATGCGCATCCGCCAGCACGACGAACGCAGCGAACAGCACGATGGCAACACCGAGCAGCGGACGATCGACTGGATGAGGCTCTGTGTCGTTCGACAGATCGAGCGGTACGGCATGAAACGCGAACGCCGCGAGCACATACAGCATCGCCATCAACACCGCGCACAGCGGCGCCAGCGCCCACACGAAGCCGCCGAACGATACGCCGCTCGTCTGCCAGAGAAAGAGATTCTGCGGATTGCCAAGCGGCGTGAGGATCGAGCCGGCGTTCACCGCGAGCGCGATGAAAATCACGAGACGTCTGATCGGCAGCGGTGTCAGCTTGTGCAGCGACAGCGTCAGCGGAATCACGACGAACAGCGCGACATCGTTGGTCAGCAGTGTCGATAGCGCGGCAGCGAGACCGATCAACAGACATGCGAGCGCACGCTCGGAATGAATGTGATGCACGACGCGATGCGCCAACCACATCAGGAATCCTGAATATTCGACGGCTTTGGTCAGAATCAGCAGACCCGCGAGCGTCAGCACCGTTTGCCAGTCGACCAGCGCCGGCAGCGATGTCCACGGCTGTGGATGAAACGCTTGCAGCGCGATCAGCGCTGCGACGAGCACCGACAGCACGGGCTCCTTCGCGATGAGCGCGACGAGCCGGTGCCAGATTGTCGAGGGCGTCTTTTCGACGCTTGCGTGATCCTGCACGGTCGCGGCGATCAAGCTGCAGCGTTGCCGCGCAGCCGGGCGAGAATGCCCTCGAGCGCGTCGAGGTCGCCGAAATCGACGGTAACCTGTCCTCGCCCCCGCCGACCGAGCTTGATCTTCACGGTCGCGGAAAGGAGGTCCGACAGCTCTTCTTCAAGGCGGCGCGTATCGCGACCACCGTCTTGCTGCGCACGCGCCTTGACTGCCGGCGCCGCTTTGGTGGTGGCGGTCACCAGCTTTTCGGTTTCGCGCACCGACATCCGCTTGTTCACGACCTGGTTGGCAAGCGCGATCTGCGTCGCCGCATCGACCGCCAGCAGCGCGCGGGCGTGGCCCATGTCCAGGTCGCCGGCGAGCAGCATCGTTTGCACCGGCGTCGCGAGATTGAGCAGACGCAGCAGGTTCGACACGGCACTGCGGGAACGCCCGACAGATTCAGCGGCCTGTTCGTGCGTGAAGTTGAATTCGTCGAGCAGCCGCTGGATGCCCTGCGCTTCTTCCAGCGGATTCAGATCTTCGCGCTGGATGTTCTCGATCAGCGCCATCGCTGCCGCGGTCTGGTCGGGCACATCCTTGACCAGCACCGGCACTTCAGTCAATCCAGCAATGCGGGCCGCGCGAAAGCGGCGCTCGCCCGCGATGATTTCATACATCTCGTGATTCACAGGACGCACGAGGATCGGCTGCATCAAACCCTGCGCCCGGATGCTCGCAGCCAGTTCCTGCAACGCACCCTCATCCATCCGCGTGCGCGGCTGATACTTGCCGGCCTGCAGCTTGTCGAGCGGCAACGCATTGGGCGCACCGTCGATCTTCACGGCTTCCGTGATGTCCGCGCTACCGCCCAGCAACGCTTCGAGGCCTCGGCCCAATCCCTTCTTTCTTGCTACTGCGTTCATCGTACTTCCTCGATCCGCCTGGATGGATGACCGCGCGTCACAGCGCGCGAACCCGTTCAATCATTTCCGCGCCGAACTGCACATAGGCCTGCGCACCACGCGAGTTCCGGTCGAATACCACGCCCGGCAGCCCGTAGCTGGGCGCTTCGGCGAGCCGCACATTGCGCGGAATCACGACGTCGAACACCTTGTCGCCGAAGTGCTCCTTCAGCTGATCCGATACCTGTTGCTGCAACGTGATCCGCGGATCGAACATCACACGCAGCAAGCCGATTACCTTCAGATCGCGATTCAGGTTCGCGTGCACCTGCTTGATCGTGTTGACGAGATCGGAGAGCCCTTCGAGCGCGAAGTACTCGCACTGCATGGGGATAACGACGCCATGCGCGGCGCACAGCCCGTTCAGCGTCAACAGCGACAGCGCCGGCGGGCAGTCGATCAGCACGAAGTCGTAGTCGTCGGCTACGTGCGCGAGCGCGTCTTTCAACTGACGCTCGCGGTTCTGCACGCTGACTAGCTCGACTTCGGCACCGGCCAGTTCGCGATTCGCGGGCAGCACGTCGTAGAGAACGGCTTCGGGCCGCACCCGCGCGGTCGCGACCGACACACCGTCCACCAGCACCTCGTAGACGGTGTTTTCGCATTCCGCCTTATTGACTCCGCTCCCCATCGTCGCGTTGCCCTGCGGATCCAGGTCGATGAGGAGAACACGTTGGCCCTGCGAGGCGAGGCTCGCGGCAAGATTGACTGCTGTCGTCGTCTTGCCGACGCCGCCCTTCTGGTTCGCGACGCAGAAGATTTTTGCCATCGTTGGTGTGTCCCTTTTGCTACCCTGGATGATTGGAATGGAGATCGATGCAGTAGAGAGCGACGTTAGCCGGCCCGATCTACGAAGACTTCGACCAGATGGCGCTCCGCGTCAAGCAGCGGTACGTCGAGACGGATGACCCGCTCCGATCGGGCGCCGGCAGGCAATCGACTGATCTCGCCATCGGGATACACGCCCTTCATTGCCCAGATCGTGCCGTTCTCCGCGACAAGATGCCGGGCAAGTGTAACGAAATCCGCGAGCTCTGCGAATGCGCGCGAGACGATTACGTCGAATTGCGTCGGCACTTCGACGCCGGCCCGTAATGTCTCGACTCGCCCTGTCACCACCGAGAGATTGGCAAGCCCCAGTTCCGCCTTTGCCTGCGCCTGGAATGCCGTTTTCTTCTGAACAATATCGTTCAGCGTGACCTTCCAGTCCGGCAAGACGATCGCCAGGACGATGCCCGGCAGGCCACCGCCCGACCCGACGTCGAGCGCCGTGGACGGACCGCGCGCGGCCAGATGCGACACGATCGATAGCGAATCGAGAATGTGCTGGACCAGCATTTGACGCGGATCGCGAATTGCCGTCAGGTTGTAGACGGCATTCCATTTGACGAGCAACGCGACGTAATCGAGCAGCTTGTCCCGTTGGCCCGCGCTCAAATCCAGATTCAGGCCACGGGCGCCCTTCTCGAGCATGGTGGCAAGCGCTTCGCGATCCGATGAAGACCCCTGCGTGCGACTAGTGGTACCTGCGGTCATTGAGCCACCGGGTTATCGCCGCCCTTCTCACCACCGGCCGCACCGGTCTTGCGACGGCCGAGCCCGCGCTTCAGATGCACCATCAACAGCGAGATCGCCGCTGGCGTGATGCCGGAAATCCGCGACGCCTGGCCGATCGTTTCGGGACGGAACTGCGTCAACTTCTGACGTGCTTCGAACGACAAGCCGCGGACTTCGGCGTAGTCCAGTCCTTCGGGCAGTTTCGTATTTTCATGCGCTTCGTTGCGCTCGATCTCGTCGGCTTGCCGGTCGATATAGCCTTGATACTTGATCGCGATCTCGATCTGTTCCTTGATTTGCGACAGCAGAACCTCGTCGCCCGACAGCGACTCGGTCGGACCGCATGCGCCGTCGCGCAGACCACAAATGCCGTCGTAGCTAACACCCGGCCGGCGCAGCAGATCGGCGAGGCTGTATTCGTGATCGATCGGTTTGCCGAGCAATGCCGTTGCTTGGTCGGCCGGCAGTGTTTTCGGGTTCACCCATGTTGAGCGAAGTCGCTCGGTTTCACGTGAAACAGCGTCGCGCTTGCGACTGAAAGCATCCCAACGAACATCATCGACGACGCCTAGCCCACGGCCCATCTCCGTCAGCCGCATGTCTGCATTGTCTTCGCGGAGGCTCAACCGATATTCGGCGCGGCTCGTGAACATCCGATACGGCTCGGAAACGCCGCGGGTAACGAGATCGTCAACGAGGACACCGAGATAAGCCTGATCGCGCCGCGGACACCATGCGTCTCTACCCTGCACGAGGAGTCCGGCGTTAATGCCCGCCAGCAAGCCTTGCGCAGCGGCCTCTTCGTAGCCGGTCGTCCCGTTGATCTGGCCCGCGAAGAACAGGCCGTGGATCACCTTCGTCTCGAGCGACGCCTTGAGCCCACGCGGATCGAAGTAGTCGTACTCGATCGCGTAGCCCGGCCGCAGGATATGCGCATGCTCCAGCCCCGCCATCGACCGAACCAATTCGAGCTGGACGTCGAACGGCAAACTGGTGGAAATCCCGTTCGGGTAGAACTCGTTGGTCGTCAGGCCTTCCGGTTCGAGGAAGATCTGGTGCGATTCCTTCGACGCGAATCGGTGGATCTTGTCCTCGATCGACGGGCAGTACCGTGGCCCGACGCCCTCGATCACGCCGGTGTACATCGGCGAGCGATCCAGACCGCTCCGGATGATGTCGTGAGTTCGTGCGTTCGTATGCGTCACCCAGCACGGCACTTGCCGCGGATGCTGCTCTACTCGGCCAAGAAACGAGAACACCGGCACCGGGTCGAGGTCGCCCGGCTGCTCTTCGAGCTTCGAGAAGTCGATCGTGCGGCCGTCGATGCGCGGCGGCGTCCCGGTTTTCAGTCGTCCTTGAGGAAGCTTCATCTCCTTGAGCCGGGCGGACAGCGACACGGCCGCCGGATCGCCAGCACGACCGCCGGTGTAGTTGTTCAGCCCGACGTGGATCTTCCCATCAAGGAACGTGCCGGCCGTCAGCACCACCGCGCGCGACCGGAAGCGGATCCCCACCTGCGTCACGGCGCCGACTACCCGATCACCTTCGACCATCAAGTCATCGACGGCCTGCTGGAACAGCCAGAGATTTGGCTGATTCTCGAGGCGATGCCGGATTGCCTGCTTGTACAGCAGCCGATCGGCCTGCGCGCGCGTCGCACGAACAGCCGGCCCTTTCGATGAATTGAGAATACGAAACTGGATTCCGCCTTCATCGGTCGCGGCAGCCATCGCCCCGCCGAGCGCATCGACCTCTTTAACGAGATGACCTTTGCCGATTCCGCCGATCGACGGATTGCAGCTCATCTGGCCGAGCGTTTCGATATTGTGGGTGAGCAAAAGCGTCTTGTTGCCCATGCGCGCGGAAGCCAAAGCGGCTTCCGTGCCGGCATGACCACCGCCGACGACGATTACGTCAAATTCTGTGGGATAAAGCATCGTGGATCTCGCCCCGAACATCGGCGCGAGCCTTTCCAAGGAAAATGTATGCGCGAATTATAGCGGGTTCGCTTTTGTCCCGAATTTCGTCCGATCGGACAACAATAAAAAAGCGCCGTGTTTCACGTGAAACACGGCGCTCGCGTCACCGCCAAACAAGGTCGCGACGACTATGCCGCTTTCTTCGCCAGCCCCAAATAGGTTTCGATGACCCGTGGATTCTGCGCCAACTCAGCGGCAGCACCCTTCAGCGCAAGCTCCCCGGTTTCAAGCACATAGCCGTAATCCGAGATCTGCAGTGCCGCGCGTGCATTCTGTTCAATCAGCAGCGTCGCGACGTTACTCGACCGCAGCGCGCTGATGATATGAAAAATCTCCTTCACGATCAGCGGTGCAAGCCCGAGACTCGGTTCGTCCAGCATCAGCAGATCGGGCTTGCCCATCAGCGCCCGACCGACAGCCAGCATTTGCCGCTCCCCGCCCGACAGCGTACCGGCCGCCTGCTTGCGCCGCTCCTTCAACCGAGGGAACAGTTCGAAAACGGGCTCCAGCTGATCGAGAAAATTACGCTCACCCGCGCGCTTGCGTCGATACGCACCGAGAACCAGGTTGTCCTCGACGGTCATCGTCGCGAACAACTCGCGCTTTTCCGGGACCAGGCACATGCCACGGGCCACACGCTTTTCGACCGGGATCGCCCCGACGTCTTCACCCCGATAGACGATCACGCCTTTCGCGTGACCCGTCACAGGGAGTGCGCCCATGATCGCGTTCAGCAGCGTCGACTTCCCAGCACCGTTCGGTCCGATGACCGAAACGATCTGTCCGGCCCGCACTTCGATCGCCGCGCCGTGCAACGCCTCCACCTTCCCGTAACGCACCGCCAGATTGCTGACGCGAAGAATCGGCTCTTGTGTCGTCATCATTCCACCCCGCCGAGATAAGCCTCCAGCACCGCCGGATCTTTCTGCACATCTTCCGGTAGTCCTTCCGCGATACGCGTCCCGAACTCCATCACAACGAGCCGGTCCGTCAGATTCATCACGAAGTCCATGTCGTGTTCGACCAGCAGAACGCTCATCCCCTCTTCCTTCAGCTTGCGCAGCAGCGTCGCGAGTTGCTGCTTTTCCTGGTAACGAAGCCCGGCAGCAGGTTCGTCGAGCAGCAGCAGCGTCGGGTCGCAACATAGCGCGCGGGCGATTTCCAGTATCCGCTGCTGGCCGAGCGCCAGACTGCCGGCTTCCTCGTACATGTGCTGCTCGAGCCCGACACGGCGAATCTGCCGCGCCGCTTCCGCCATCAACCGCCCCTCTTCCGCCTCATTCAGTCTGACGACGCTACGCCACACGCCCGCATGCCCACGCAGATGCGCACCGATCGCCACGTTCTCGAGAACCGTCATCCCCGACAGCAGCTTGACGTGCTGAAACGTTCGGCCGATCCCGCGCTTGACGATGTCGCGCGCGTTCAGCGAATCGATGCGTTCGCCGCGGAACGTGATCTCACCGCTCGTCGCTTGCAGAACGCCGGTCACCAGATTGAAGGTCGTCGACTTCCCGGCACCGTTCGGTCCGATCAGGCCGATGATCTGTCCGGCCCGCACGTCGAAGCTCACGTCGTTGACTGCAACGAGGCCGCCGAACTGCTTGCGTGCTTTGCTCACTGTCAGCAGCGGCTCGCCGGTGGTCGGCTTGCTGCGTTGCGGCAATGGATCCGCATGATCGGGAACATGGGCTCGCGGCCCGCGAGGAAACAACCGCGCGACGTACGGCCATACGCCCTGCCGCGCGTACTGCAACAGCAGCACCATCAGGATGCCGAAGACGATCACCTCGAAATTGCCGTTCTCGCCAAGCAGCTTCGGGAGCAGCGTCTGCAGATAGTCCTGCAGGATCGTGAGAATCGCCGCACCGAGCACTGCGCCCCACACGTGCGCGACTCCGCCGACGACAGCCATGAACAGGAACTCGATACCGTGATTCAGTCCGAACGGCGTCGGATTCACCGCCCGCTGCAAGTGCGCGTAGAGAAAGCCGGAGATCGACGCCAGCACTGCCGCGTAGACGAAGATCACGACGCGCATCCAAGCCGTATTCACGCCCATCGCTTCGGCCATCATCCCGCCGCCGCGCAGCGCCCGGATCGCTCGACCCGGACGACTATTAAGCAGATTCTGAACAGACACGACGGCGCCCAGCACCACAACCCAGATCAGGTAATAGATATGGCGCCCCGACTCGAGATCGATGCCCAGCACGTTGAGCACGGGAATGCCGTTGATGCCGTCGTACTTGCCGAGCAGATCGAGATTGCCGAACAGGAAGAACAGCGCGAGCCCCCAGGCGATCGTACCGAGCGGCAGGAAGTGGCCCGACAGCCGCATCGTCACCATACCAAGCGCCAGTGCAATCAACGCAGTGAGCAGCACGCCGACGATCAGCGCGAGCCACGGCGACACACCGAACTGCGTGGTCAGATAAGCCGTCGTGTAGGCCCCGACGCCGACGAACGCCGCCTGCCCGAAGCTCGTCATCCCGCCGATGCCCGTCAGCAGCACGAGCCCAATCGCGACGATCGAATACAGCCCGATGTAGTTGAGCAGCGTCACCCAGTATTCGGGGATGCGGATCGGCTGCGGCAGTACCGGCAGCGCAAACATCACGATGAGAAAGAGCCAGAAAAAACGGTTCCGCAGAATTCGTTTCATCGCGTCACTCCTCGTCCTCTTCCGCGTGCGGGCTCGCGAGACTGCGCCACAGCAACACGGGGATGATCAACGTGAACACGATCACTTCCTTGTACGCACTCGCCCAGAACGACGAATAGGATTCGAGCAGACCCACCAGCACGGACCCCGCAGCCGCGAGCGGATAGCTCACCAGCCCGCCGATGATCGCGCCCACGAAGCCCTTCAGACCGATCAGGAAACCGGAGTCGTAGTAGATCGTCGTGAGCGGTGCGACCAGAATGCCGCACAGCGCACCGAGCCCGGCCGCGAGCGTGAACGCGAGCCGCCCGGCCTGCGTGGTGCCGATACCGACGAGCCGCGCGCCCAGCCGGTTCACCGACGTCGCGCGCAGCGCCTTGCCGGAAATCGTGCGATCGAAGTACAGGTACAGCACGCCGATCAACACGATCGCCGTGCCGACCACCCAGATGCTCTGCCCCGAGATCGTCAGGCTGCCTAAGTTAAATGTCGCATCGGAGAACGCGTTGGTCCGCGACCCCTCCGCGCCGAACATCACGAGCCCGAGGCCGACCATCGCGAAGTGCACCGCCACCGCGACGATCAGCAGCAGCAACGTCGTCGCTTCGGCGATCGGTTCATACGCGAGCCGATAGACGAACGGTCCCATCGGAATCACGATCAGCAGCGTCAACGCAATCTGCACGATCATCGGCAACGGATGCATGAACATGCCGCGCGTCACCGCATACACCGCAACCGGAAACAGCAGGTACTTGCCCGCGAGCACAGCGAGCGTGCGAGCCGCATGCCGACGCCGCTCCGCATGTCGAGCGAGCCCCGCGACTTCGGCGACGAAGCATGCGACGCCCATCGCGATCAGCAGCCAGCAGGTCGCCGGAAATTTCTGTGTCTGCAGTGCGGCGAGCGTGAGCGCGCCGTACGAAACGAATTCGCCCTGCGGAATAAAGATCACCCGCGTCACGGAGAACACCAGCACGAGTGCCAGCGCGAGCAGCGCATAGATGGCACCGGTGGTGATCCCGTCCTGCGCGAGGATCGCCGCAATTGATAGATCCATACTTCCTCTTCGTGTGTTGCCGGACCGCATGTCGCTATCGGACGAGCGCAATGCGGCACATCCGCCGCACCGCGAACCGGCGGGCGGATGTCATTGTCGTTGATCAGAAAGACGGCGCGATGTGAAACCCCGCGCGCCGTCGTGATGCAAAAGACAAGCGAAAGACAAGCGAAAACAGCCGAAAAACTCGAGCCGCTAGTGTCAGTCGTTCTGCAGCTTCCACTTACCGTCGACGACCTGCACGATCACGCGTGCACGCTTGTCGAGGCCGTTGTGGTCGGTCGGCGTGGTGTTCATGATGCCGTGCGAAACCGGCAGCTCCTTGATGTTCTCGAGCCCGCTACGCAGCGCCTCGCGGAACGCCTCGGTGCCCGGCTGAGCCTTCTTCAGCGCTTCGGGAATCGCCTGCTGCAGCATCTGGCCCGCATCCCATGCGTGACCGCCGAACGTCGCGACCGAGCCTGCGCCGTAGACCTTTTCGTACGCAGTCTTGTACGCGAGCGACGACTTCTTCACCGGGTTCGAATCGGGCAGCTGATCCGCGACGAGAATCGGACCGGCCGGCAGCAGCTCGCCTTCGCAGTCCTTGCCGCACACGCGCAGGAAGTCGTTATTCGCGACGCCATGCGTCTGATAGACCTTGCCCTTGTAGCCGCGCTCCTTCAACGTCTTCGCAGGCAACGCTGCCGGTGTGCCCGACCCTGCGATCAGCACTGCATCCGGGTTCGTGCCCATGATCTTCAGCACCTGGCCCGTCACCGACGCATCGGTCCGGTTGAAGCGCTCGCTTGCCGTGATCTTCAGATGATGCGCAGTCGCCGCTGCGTTGAACACCGTGTTCCAGTTGTCGCCATACGCATCCGAGAAGCCGATGAAGCCCACCGTCTTCACGCCGTGCCGCTCCATGTAGTCGGCGATCGCGTCGGCCATCAGGCTGTCGTTCTGCGGCGGCTTGAACGCCCACGCGCGCTTCGCGTCCATCGGCGCGATGATTGCCGCGGATGCCGCGAGCGAGATCATCGGCGTCTTGCCTTGCGCGACGACGTCGAGCATCGACAGCGAGTTCGGCGTCACCGTCGATCCGATGATCGCGTCGACGTGATCCTCGTCGATCAGCTTGTGCGTGTTCTGCACGGCGCGGCTCGTGTCGGATGCATCGTCGAGCACGATGTATTCGACGCTCTTGCCGCCGATCTCCTTCGGCAGCAACGCGATCGTGTTCTTCTCAGGAATGCCGAGCGACGCTGCTGGACCCGTCGTCGACAGCGTCACACCAATCTTCACCTGCGCGCTCGCGGCGCTCGCCCCGCACACCAGCGCCGCGGCAACGCCGGCGCGTACCCACTGTCCCGTTTTTTTCATCGACTGTCTCCAAATCGCTGCTCTAGGTGTAATCCGGCTGCGAGCCGGTTCTTGAATCTAGTGATCGGGTCGGGACGTGCCAAGCATGGTTTTCCCTGCTCGATGCGCAATAAAAAAGGCACGTTGACTGCACGTGCCTTTGGGTTCATTGAGGTTCGCGATGCCGTCCCTTCAGTCCGCGGAAAGCTTCCACTTCCCGCCGACGATCTGCACCATCACGCGCGCCCGCTGATCGAGTCCTGCGTGGTCCCCCGCGCTCATGTTGAAAATGCCGTGCGACGCAGGCAGATCCTTCGTGCTTTCGAGTGCGGCGCGCAGCGCTTCGCGGAACGCCGGCGTACCCGGTTGACCCTTCTTCAGCGCGAGCGGAATTGCACGCTGCAGCAGCAGCCCCGAGTCCCACGCGTGACCGCCGAACGTCGACACGGAACCCACACCCCACGCGGCCTCATACGCACGCCGATACGCGAGCGCGGACTGCTTCACCGGATTCGAATCGGGCAGCTGATCGGCGACGAGCAGCGGACCAGCGGGTAGATACGTGCCTTCGCAATCCTTGCCGCACACGCGCAGGAAGTCGTTGTTCGCGACGCCGTGGGTCTGGTAGTACTTGCCCTTGTAGCCGCGTTCGCGCAGCGCTTTCTGCGGCAGCGCGGCCGGCGTGCCGGCTCCCGCGATCAGCACCGCGTCCGGGTTCTGCGACATCATCTTCAGCACCTGCCCCGTCACTGACGTGTCGTTGCGCGCAAACCGCTCGTTCGCGACGATGCGGATCTTCGCGAGCTCCGCGGCCTTGCCGAATTCCTTGAACCAGCTCTCGCCGTACGCGTCGGAGAAGCCGATGAACGCGACCGTCTTCACGCCGTGGTTGGCCATGTGCTGCGCGATCGCGGTGGCCATCAGGATGTCGTTCTGCGGCGTCTTGAAGACCCACGCGCGCTTCGCATCCATCGGTTCGACGATCGATGCGGCCGCGGCCATCGAGATCATCGGCGTCTGCGTTTCGGCGGCGACGTCGATCATCGCGAGCGAATTCGGCACGACGGTCGAGCCGATCACCGCGTCGACGTGATCCTCGCTGGTGAGCTTGCGGATGTTCTTCACCGCCTGGGTCGGATCGGTTGCATCGTCGAGCACAATGTAGTCGATCTTCTGGCCCGCGACTTCCTTAGGCAGCAGCCCGACTGTGTTCTTCTCCGGAATCCCAAGCGATGCGGCGGGCCCCGTGGCCGACACCGTCACGCCGATCTTCACGTCTGCAAAAGCCGTGTTACCGGTCACCGCACATACCCCGGCGACAACCGCTGCCGCGCCCATCCACCGCAAAGCCGACTTCATTACTTTTTTCACCCGTTTTATTCGCTGCGTCTTTGAATTCGTTCGAATTAAATCCGACGGTTTAAAATCACCGACCACTCGGTCGGTTAATGCGAGTTTAACGGACCCAAGCCGCATACGGCAAGCGCTTTGCAAGGATCTGAGGGAGGGAAAATGGGTGTCGCGAAGCGCGTGAGCGAATGCCCCGCCACTGGAGAAAAATGAATGCATCAGCGAGTGGAAAATCGAATGAGAAAGACCAAATAAAAAGCGCTGTTGGATACCATCCAACAGCGCTTTCGTCTGGGCACTGAGTGCCTCATGTCTCCTCGTTCTCCACCTGCAAATCTGCGGTGCATCGAACTGCGTGAAGATTAAACGCGTGCCCCTGGCCGGACAACTAGCATTTACCCTAGTGGTGCACTGCGGCACTGATTTGGGGCGGCTGCACAAAGGCGAATGTCGCAATTTCGGCGAAATTAGTCCCGGAAATTTTGCGGTGCATTTAGATCGGATACCGAAGCATTCCAGTCTTTGTGCATACGTGAATCATGCGCGCAGCGGTCTCACCCGCGCAACGATCTCGCCGACAATTCCACGCCGGAAAGCCAGCACGCAGGCGATGAAAATCAGACCCGTGACGATCGTCGTCGACTCGCCGAGCGAACGGAACCAGTCGACCCCCGTCAACGACGCGAGCGCCGTGCCGATGTCGCCGAGCCGGTCTTCGAGCGCGACGATCAGCGCGGCACCGAGCAGCGGTCCGAACAGTGTGCCCATGCCACCCACCAGCGTCATCAGAATGACGAGGCCGGACATCGTCCAGTACGCATCGCCGAGCGTTTCGAAACCCAGCACGAGCACCTTGAGCGAACCCGCGAGCCCCGCGATACCCGCCGACAGAATGAACGCGAGCAGCTTGAAGCGATCGGTATCGTAGCCGAGCGACACCGCGCGCGGCTCGTTCTCCTTGATCGCAGTCAGCACCTGCCCGAACGGCGAATGCACGATCCGCACGATCAGCAGGAACGCGAGCACCATCACGACGAGCACGACGTAGTACAGCGCGAGATCCGACGACAGATCCAGCAACCCGAGCAGCTTGCCGCGCGGCACGCCTTGCAGCCCGTCCTCGCCGTGCGTGAACGGCGCCTGCAGGTACACGAAGTAGACCATCTGCGCGAGCGCGAGCGTGACCATCGCGAAGTAGATGCCTTGTCGCCGGATCGCAAAGAGACCCACGATCAGCCCAAGCAGCGTCGCCGCCGCCACGCCGGCCAGCACGCCGACCTCGGGCGTCAGGCCAAGCGTCTGGATCGCGTAGCCGGTGATGTAGCCGGCGGTCGAGAGAAACATCGCGTGGCCGAACGACAGCAGCCCCGTGTAGCCGATCAGCAGATTGAACGCCGCCGCGAACAGCGCGAAGCACAGCACCTTCATCACGAACACTGGATAGGCGCCGATGAACGGCGCGACGATCAGCGCGAGCAGCAGCACGCCATAGAGCGCTTTTCTCTGCATCATTTTTCCTTGCCGAACAGGCCCGCCGGACGGACCAGCAACACGAGCGCCATGATCACGAACACCACTGTCGCGGACGCTTCCGGATAGAACACCCGCGTAAAGCCTTCGATCACGCCGAGCAGCAGCCCCGTCACGATCGATCCCATGATCGACCCCATGCCGCCGATCACGACGACCGCGAACACGGTGATGATCATGTGCTGGCCCATCAGCGGCGACACCTGGATGATCGGCGCCGCGAGCACGCCGGCGAATGCTGCGAGAGCAACGCCGAAGCCATACGTGAGCGTGACCATCAGCGGCACGTTGATACCGAATGCCTCGACGAGCTTCGGGTTTTCAGTGCCTGCGCGCAGATACGCGCCGAGCCGCGTGCGCTCGATCACGAACCACGTCGCGAAGCAGACGACCAGCGACGCGACGACAACCCACGCACGATAATTCGGCAGGAACATGAAGCCGAGATTGGTCGCGCCCGACAGCAGCTCGGGCACATCGTACGGTTGCCCCGACGACCCGTAGATCGACCGAAACACGCCTTCGACGACGAGCGTGAGCCCGAACGTCAGCAGCAGCCCATACAGGTGGTCGAGCTTGTACAGCCAGCGCAGCATCGAGCGTTCGATCGCCATGCCGAACACGCCGACAATCAGCGGCGCGAGCACGAGCATCACCCAGTACGGCAGCCCGAAATAGGAGAGCCCCATCCACGCGAGCATCGCGCCCAGCATGAACAACGCGCCGTGCGCGAAGTTGATCACGTTGAGCAGGCCGAAGATCACCGCGAGGCCCAGGCTCAGGATCGCGTAGAACGATCCGTTCACGAGCCCGAGCAATAGCTGGCTCAGCATCGCCGGCAGCGGAATGCCAAAGATATCCATTGAACGCGTAGTCCGTCGTCAAGATGAAATCAACACGCGCCGGCGCTCACGGGAAGCGAGGCGAACGGCGCGTGTCTACGGCCTACTTCCACAACGCGCAGCGCGTCTCCTGCTTCGTCGTGAAGGCCTGCTCGCCAGGGATCGTCGCCGTGATCTTGTAGTAGTCCCACGGCTCTTTCGACTCGGCCGGCGTCTTCACCTGCATCAGGTACATGTCGTGGATCATGCTGCCGTCCTGACGGATGTAGCCCTTCGCATAGAAGTCGTCGATCTTCTGCTTCTTCAGCTGCGCCATCACCTTGTCGGAGTCGGTCGAGCCGACTGTCTGCACCGCTTTCAGGTACGTCATCGTCGCGGAGTAGTCGGCGGCCTGCAGGCTCGACGGCATCTTCTTCGTCTTGTCGAAGTAGCGCTGCGCCCACTGACGCGACGCCGCGTCCTTATTCCAGTACCAGCTGTCGGTCAGCACGAGGCCTTGAGTGGTTTCGAGCCCGAGGCTGTGGATGTCGTCGATGAACACCAGCAGTGCGGCGAGCTTCATCGTCTTCGTGATACCGAATTCCTTCGCTGCCTTGATCGAGTTGACCGTGTCGCCGCCCGCGTTCGCGAGGCCGAGAATCTGCGCCTTCGATGCCTGCGCCTGCAGCAGGAACGACGAGAAGTCGGACGCCGACAGCGGATGCCGCACCGCGCCGAGCACCTGGCCGCCGTTCGCCTTCACGACGTCCGACGTGGCTTTCTCGAGCGCCTTGCCGAACGCGTAATCGGCGGTGAGGAAGTACCACGTCTTGCCGCCCTGCTTCGTCACGGCAGAACCTGTGCCCTTCGCGAGCGCGACCGTGTCGTACGCATAGTGGACCGTGTACGGCGTGCACTGCTCGTTCGTCAACGTGTCGGCGCCTGCGCCGACGTTGATGTACACCTTGTGCTTCTCGCCCGCGACCTGATTCATCGCAAGGCCGGTTGCCGAATTCGTGCCGCCGAGCAGCATGTCGACGCCGTCGCGGTCGAACCACTCACGTGCGCGCGACGCCGCGATATCCGCCTTGTTCTGGTGATCCGCGTAGACGAGCTGGATCGGCTTGCCGTTCACCTTGCCGCCGAAGTCCGCGATCGCCATCTTGATCGCTTCGAGCCCCCCCGGACCGTCGATGTCGGCATACAGACCCGACAGGTCGGTGATATAGCCAATCTTCACTGCATCATCGGCTGCCCGCGCCGGGCCCGTCGTTAACGCGACAGCCGCGACGCCGGCTGCGAGCGCAAAACAGAACGACGATAGTCGCGCGAGAGTTGTCCTTTTCATGCCTGTCTCCTTCGTTTTCTGCGTTGTTGTGGGATGTTCTCAGATCAGGTGTCATACCCCGAGCAGGTCGTGCAGCACCGGCATCTTGCTTTCGAGTTCCCCGGCCCCGAAGTGCTCGACGATGCGTCCATGCTCCATCACATAGAAGCGGTCGGCGAGCGGTGCGGCAAAACGGAAATTCTGTTCGACCATCACGATGGTGTAGCCACGCGACTTCAGCGTGACGATCATCCGTGCGAGCGCCTGCACGATCACCGGCGCGAGGCCTTCGGAAATTTCATCGAGCAGCAGCAGGTTCGCGCCGGTGCGCAGGATGCGCGCGACCGCGAGCATCTGCTGTTCGCCACCGGAGAGACGCGTGCCCTGGCTCGCGCGACGCTCGGAGAGATTCGGGAACATCGCGTAGATCTCGTCGAGCGACATCGCTTTCGTGGTCGCACCGACGGGCGGCGGCAACAGCAGATTCTCCTCGCACGACAGGCTCGAGAAAATGCCGCGCTCTTCCGGGCAATAGCCGACGCCGCAATGCGCGATCCGGTGCGTGGCCATCGCGATGGTCTCGCGTCCGCCGATACGGATCGAACCGGTGCGACGACCGGTGAGACCCATGATCGCGCGCATCGTGGTCGTTCGGCCGGCGCCGTTGCGGCCGAGCAGCGTGACGACCTCACCGCGATGCACGTTCAGATCGACACCGTGCAATATGTGGGACTCACCGTACCAGGCCTGCAGGCCCGCGATCTGCAACGCAGGCTCGCCGCTGTCTGCGACGTCGCTCACCTCGGCGTTCTCGCGCTCGGCTACTGTGTTCATGCGTGCGCTCCGGCAAGTGCCGCGTCGGCGCTGCCCATGTAGGCCTGCATCACGAGCGGGTTCTTCGATACCTCTGCGTAGCTGCCTTCCGCGAGCACTTCGCCGCGTTGCAGGACCGTGATCGTGTCGGAGATGCCGGCGATCACGTTCATGTTGTGCTCGACCATCAGAATCGTGCGACCGCTCGATACTTTTTTGATCAGCGCAGTGACGCGATCGACGTCTTCGTGACCCATGCCCTGCGTCGGCTCGTCGAGCAGCATCAGTTCGGGTTCCATCGCGAGCGTCGTCGCGATTTCGAGCGCACGCTTGCGGCCGTACGACAGCTCGACGGTAGGCACGTCGGCGAAATCGGTCAGACCCACCTGCGTGAGCAGATCCATCGCACGATCATCCAGCTGACGCAGCGTATTTGCGCTCTTCCAGAAATGAAACGCGGTGCCGAGCGAACGCTGCAGCCCGATGCGCACGTTCTGCAATGCTGTCAGATGCGGGAACACAGCGGAAATCTGGAACGACCGGATGATGCCGCGACGCGCGATCTGCGCGGGACGCTCACCTGTAATGTCGATACCGTTGAAGACGATCTGCCCCGCAGTGGGTTCGAGAAACTTCGTGAGCAGATTGAAGCAGGTCGTCTTGCCGGCACCGTTCGGACCGATGAGCGCATGAATCGAACCGCGCCGCACGCGCAGGTTCACACCGTTGACGGCGATAAAGCCCTTGAATTCCCGCGTGAGTCCGCGCGTTTCGAGAATCGAATCGCCGAGAATCATGTTCCCTTCCATGCGAAGTGAGGCGAAGCGCTGGCGATCTTCAGTGCGCGTAAACGCGCAGTGCGAAGACGACGACCCCCCGTGTCGATCGTGGCATGGCGCATTGCTGCGGACGGTAATCCATGCCGCGCCATGCAGCATGGGAGTCATTGTCTCGCCAATGATGCAGCGCAATCATTGGGATTTGCACTTAGTGGACGTCCCGCGCCCATGCGGCAAACCCGCGCAGGCTCGGGTTCGTTGCGGGTCTCACACAACCGTCACGCAACCGACATCGACGGCGTGGACAACGGTTGCACTGCTGACGTGCTGTGCGCCGCACGACGGTCCGCGCGAATCATGTCGCTCGCACGTTCGGCGATCATCAGTGTCGGCGAGTTCGTGTTGCCCGATGTGATCGTCGGCATCACCGACGCATCGACGACACGCAGTCCTTCGACACCCAGCACACGCAACCGGCTGTCGACCACCGCGCCTGGATCGTTGCTGGTTCCCATCCGACACGTGCCGACCGGATGGAAGATCGTCGTGCCGACCTGCCCCGCTGCCTGCTGCAATTCCTCTTCGGTCTGGAACTCCACGCCCGGCAAAATCTCTTCGGGACGATAGCGTGCAAGCGCGCTCGCGCTGACGATGCGTCGCGTGAGACGCAGCGCATTCGCGGCGACGTGGCGATCGTAGTCGGTGGATAAATAGTTCGGTGCGATCGCGGGCGGCGCGAGCGGGTCGCGCGACGCGATGTGAATGCTGCCGCGCGACGTCGGCCGCAAATGGCACACCGACGCAGTGAACGCATTGAAGCGATGCAGCGGTTCGCCGAAGCGATCGAGCGAAAGCGGCTGCACGTGATACTCGAGATCGGATCGCGTGATCGAACGATCGTCGGGATCCGACTTCGCGAACGCCCCGAGCTGCGACGGCGACATCGACATCGGCCCGCTCTGGAACAGCGCATATTGCAGACCGATCAACGCCTTGCCCCACCAGTGCGCACTCGCGGTGTTGAGCGTGCGTACGCCCTGCACCTTGTACGCCATGCGCAACTGCAGATGGTCCTGCAGGTTTTCGCCTACGCCGCGCAGATCGCGCACGACGTCGATGCCGAGCGATTGCAGCCGCGCGCCGTTACCGACACCCGACAGTTCAAGCAGCTGCGGCGAATTGACCGAGCCCGCGCAGACGATTACTTCGCCGCGCGCTTTCGCAAGATAGTCGACCCCGTTGCCGCGATACTCGACGCCGACGCAGCACGAGCCTTCGAACACGACGCGCTGCGTAACGGCACCGGTGATCAACGTGAAGTTCGGACGCGCGAGCGCTGCACGTAAAAACGCTTTCGACGCGTTCCAGCGCACGCCGCGTTTCTGGTTGACGTCGAAGTAGCCGACGCCCGTGTTGTCGCCGCGATTGAAGTCGTCGGTGGCCGGGATGCCGGTTTGTTGTGCCGCCTGTGCGAACGTCTCGAGGATCTTCCATTTGAGACGCTGCTTTTCGACGCGCCACGGCCCGCCTGCGCCATGCCATTCGTTCGCGCCGCCGTGATGATCTTCGCTACGACGGAACACCGGCAGCACCGCGTCCCACGACCACGACGAGTCGCCGGTGACGCGCGCCCATTCGTCGTAGTCTTCGCGCTGGCCGCGCATGTAGATCATCCCGTTGATCGACGAACTGCCGCCGAGCACCCGGCCACGCGGATACGACAGCGAGCGGCCGTTCAGGCCGGGCTCTGCTTCGGTCTTATAGAGCCAGTCGGTGCGAGGATTGCCAATGCAGTAGAGGTAACCGACCGGGACGTGAATCCAGTGATAGTCGTCCTTGCCACCCGCTTCGAGCAGCAGCACCGACACGTCGGGATCTTCGGTGAGACGGCTGGCGAGCACGCAGCCCGCCGTGCCCGCACCGATCACGATGTAGTCGAACTCACCTTCGAGCGTGCGGTTCGATGCGCGCGCGGCGTCTTCGTGATTGCTCACCCTTGTCTCCTTCATGAGCCGCCGGTCGCGGCATGCATGTCGATGGGTCCATCACGCCCGCCGTATCGCCAAGCGGGCGTTTCGTTTGCCTCAGTCGCGCTTACTTTGCGACCGGCATCGTGAATTCAGCACCCTTCGAGATGCTGTCCGGCCAGCGCTGCATGATGCTCTTGTAGCGCGTGTAGAAGCGCACGCCTTCTTCGCCGTACGCGTGATGGTCGCCAAACAGCGAACGCTTCCAGCCGCCGAACGAATGCCATGCCATCGGCACCGGAATCGGCACGTTGATGCCGACCATGCCGACCTGGATCTGCCGCGAGAACGCGCGCGCGACGCCGCCGTCCGACGTGAACAGCGCCACGCCGTTCGCGAATTCGTTAGCGTTGATCAGCTCGACCGCGGAAGCGAAATCCGGCACGCGCACGATACACAGCACCGGCCCAAAAATTTCCTCGCGATAGATCGTCATGTCGGTGCGCACGTCGTCGAACAGCGTGCCGCCGAGGAAGAAGCCGTTCTCGTGACCGTCCACCGTATGCCCGCGTCCATCGACGACGAGCTTCGCGCCGGCCGCGATGCCCGCTTCGATATAGCCTTTCACCTTCTCGCGATGCACACCCGTGACGAGCGGCCCCATTTCGGCTGCGGCATCCATGCCGTTGAGGATTTTCAGCGCCTTCACGCGCGGCGTCAGACGTTCGATCAGTTCGTCGGCGATGTGACCAACCGCGACCGCGACCGAGATCGCCATGCAACGCTCGCCGGCCGAACCGTACGCGGCGCCGATCAGCGCATCGACAACCTGATCGAGATTGGCGTCGGGCATCACGACCAGATGGTTCTTCGCGCCGCCGAGCGCCTGCACGCGCTTGCCGCGCTTCGTGCCTTCCGTGTAGATGTATTCAGCGATCGGCGTCGAGCCGACGAACGACAGCGCGCTCACGTCGGGATGCGCGAGCAGCGCATCGACCGCGACCTTGTCGCCGTGCACAACGTTGAACACGCCGTCGGGCAACCCGGCTTCCTTGAACAGTTCGGCGAGTCGCACCGCTGCCGACGGGTCACGCTCCGACGGCTTCAGCACGAACGTATTGCCGCATGCGATCGCGACAGGGAACATCCATGCCGGGACCATCATCGGGAAGTTGAACGGCGTGATGCCCGCGACGACGCCGAGCGGCTGACGCAGGTTCCAGTTGTCGATGCCGCCGCCGATCTGGTCGGTGAAATCGGTCTTGAGCAGGTTCGGAATCCCGCACGCGAATTCGACGACCTCGATGCCGCGCATCACTTCGCCCTTCGCGTCGGAAAACACCTTGCCGTGTTCGCGCGTGATCAGCTCGGCGAGTTCGTCCTGATGACGGTCGAGCAGTTCCTTGAACTTGAACATCACACGTGCACGCTTGATCGGTGCCATCTCGCTCCATGCAGGGAACGCGGCTTTCGCAGCGGCCACCGCCGCATCGACTTCGGCGACGCTCGCGAGTGGAACGCGCGCGATCACCTTGCCGAGCGCCGGATTGAAGACGTCGCCGAAGCGATCGCTGGCGCCTTCGACCGACCGGCCGTTGATCATGTGGGTCAGCGCCGGGACGCGCGTTTCGCTTTGATGTGTCTCGCTCATGTATGCCTCGTTCAATGGAAAACCGCTAAAAGTCGTCATGCCGCGACTACAGGAACCACAGCGTAATCGCGACGCGCGCAGCAAATCCAATGAGTTATGCTCAACTGCGATATAAGTCGCGCTAATATCAGGCGATGGACCTGACTCTGCTTCGTGCATTCGTCACCGTCGCGCGCGAGGGCAATCTCACGCGCGCGGCCGCGCATCTGCATCTGACCCAGCCCGCCGTGAGTCTGCAGATCAAGAACCTGCAGGAAACGCTCGGCGTATCGCTGTTTACCCGTACCTCGCATGGCCTTGCACTGACACGCGACGGTCAGGCGCTGCTGCCGCATGCCGAACGCGCGCTCACTGCAGCGAGCGACGTGCAGCGCGCAGCCGCGACACTGCGTCATGAAGTGCGCGGCCGGCTGCGCATCGGCACGATTCTCGATCCGGAATTTCTGCGCCTCGGTGGCTTTCTCAAGCAGCTCGTCGAAACCTGGCCGCATATCGAAACCGCGCTGCGACATGGGATGTCGGGCTGGGTGCTGGATGGCGTGCGAGCGCGCGAACTGGACGTCGGTTACTACATCGGGCGGCCCGCGCAGGACGACGCACGCGATGGCTCGGTCTTCCATGCAGTGACGCTCACGCATTTCCAGTATCGGGTGCTCGCGCCCGCGGGCTGGAAAGATCGGGTGAAGACGGCGCGCGACTGGCGCGGGCTTGCCGCGCTGCCGTGGATCTGGACGCCGCCGGCGTCCGCGCATCATCGGTTGCTGTCGCGTCTGTTCGCCGAAGCGGGCGTGACGCCCATCAAGGTTGCGGAAGTCGACCAGGAGCCGTCGATGCTCGATCTCGTCAAATCGGGCGTCGGCCTCACACTCGCACGCGACGCGACCGCGCTGGCCGAAGCACATGCGCATGCGCTGACGATCGTCGAAGGCATCACCGTGCCGACCGAACTCACGTTCGTCGCGCTCGCCGCGCGCAAGGACGAACCGGCAATCGCCGCCGCGCTAAAACTGATCGAGCAGCAATGGTCGGTGTGACTTCGAACCCGAATGCGTGCGATATGAGTTCCGCTGATGGAGCGGCATAACAGCGCAGCGTAACGACACCGTCACGCGCTTTTTGCTAGATTCGTACTTCACGGGCCGCGCGCCGAGATGCGCGGCCGTTTCTGTTTTCTGGCCCCCGTCTACGGTTACTGTCCTTCACGAGGAGCTTCACATGGCACGCAACATCGAAATCAAGGCCCGCGCGCGACACTTCGACCAGCTGATCGCCCGCGCCGCTGAACTGTCGCCTGAAGCGCCACTGATCTTTCGTCAGCAGGACTTTTTCTACGACGTGCCGCGCGGCCGCCTGAAGCTGCGGCAATTCGACGACGGCACGCCCGCCGAACTGATCTTCTATCAACGCGACGACCGCGACGGTCCGAAGGCGTCGTACTACACGCGCAGCCCGGTCACGAACCCCGAGGCGATGCACTCGCTGCTCGCCACCGCGCTCACGACGCGCGGCATCGTGACGAAGGAGCGGCACGTGTATATCGTCGGACGTACGCGGATTCATCTGGATCGCGTGGATGGGCTCGGCGATTTCGTCGAACTCGAGGTGCTGCTCGCGGAGGACGACGACGAGGAAGGCGGCGAGATCGAAGCGCACACGATGTTCGCGAAGCTCGGTGTTCCGGAAGCCGATCTCGTGGCGGTCGCCTACGTCGATCTGCTCAACGCGGATAGCAAGCCGTTGCAGGCCGCCTGATTTATGCGCGATGCGCCCGGCGCGTCACGGTTCATGCCGCCGCGCCGGCCGCAAGATGGCCGAGCGGCAGCGGACCGTTGCGCTTGAACGTCGTGAGCACGATGTTCGAGCGCACGCTGTCCACGCCCGGCACGCGCATCAGTTTCTTCATCACGAACGACGACAGCGTGTTCAGATCCGGCGACACAATACGCAGCAGATAGTCCGCATCGCCGACTACCGCGTGGCATTCGAGCACTTCGGGCAGCATGTCGATCTGCTGCTGGAACTGCTCGATGACCGAGTCGCCGTGATGCTTGAGCTTCAGGCTCGTGAACGCGGTCACGCCAAGGCCGAGCTTTTCGGGTCGCAACACGACGCGATAACCGTCGACAACGCCCACCGCTTCGAGCCGCTGCAACCGCCTGCCGATCTGCGACGGCGAAAGCGGCACCTGCTCGCCGAGCTGTTGATGGGTCGCGCGGCCGAAGCGCTGCAATACGTCGAGCAGAGCAAGATCGAAATGATCCAGTTCAAGCATGAAGTTCCTCCGCGTCGTTTCGCGTTTTTCATGCGCGATTGTCGCACTTCATGAAATAACGGGCGCCAGAGACGACACTATGTGACGAGGCGCTGCGCCGACAAAAGCAGTCGCGATGGAAAAGCGTGAGAATGGGATGCTCGTGACGTACGTGAGCGTCGGCAACGCGACAGCCGACCTGTCGATGCCGATGCCGATGCGCGTCACACCGCCCAACACGATTTGCGCGCGGCAACACGCGCGCGCCCGCAGGTGACGCCATGATCCAGAAACTGTCTTCCGAAGAACGCGCCGCACAACTCGCCGGCCTCACCGGCTGGAGCGTCGTGACAGACCGCGACGCGATCCGCCGCCAGTTCGTTTTCGCCGATTTCAACGAAGCGTTCGGCTTCATGACCCGCGTCGCGATCAAGGCGCAGCAGATGGACCATCACCCCGAATGGTTCAACGTGTACAACAAGGTTGAGATCACACTGTCGACGCATGAGGCGAACGGCGTGACCGAACGGGACATCGCGCTGGCGAAGTTTATAGACGGTGTCGCGAAACTCGCGTCGCGCACGTGACCGGCACGGACCACACCTTTGTACGAACCTCAGCCGCTGAAAGCGGTTTGGAGGTTCGCAAACGCTTAAACCTTCAGTTCTACAGGCCGTTTTTAAGGCGGACGTAAGAATCCCACGCGTCGCGTGCAATGGGGTCCAATCCTTCCCGCGTATGGGTCGTCTGACGCTGTACAATCATCAACGCATATGGCTTGGAGAGCGCATTAGCCTCCTTGCACAGAACGAGTTCGTCGCCACTCGAAGGCGAGCGGGCGCGCCAGAAGTTGATCGCGGCTTCCAGTTCGTTGAGCGTAATATCGGACATGATTCTCGTGGTGGCAGTGGCGCATCGCGCGGCAACGCGGCACGGCATTCCGTGCCGCACGCTTGCGGCGAATCGCGTAGCTGGTATGCCTAACCCATTGTACTTGAGCGAAATCCATGCGACTCCTTCTGATCGAAGATGACCGTCCTATCGCACGCGGCATCCAAAGCAGCCTCGAACAAGCCGGCTTCACGGTCGACATGGTCCACGACGGCATCTTCGCCGAACAGGCTCTCACCCAAAACCGCCATGAACTGGTCATCCTCGATCTGGGTCTGCCCGGCATCGACGGCATGACGCTGCTGTCGCGTTTCCGTCAGAGCAACCGGCATACGCCCGTGATCGTGCTGACCGCGCGCGACGAACTCAACGACCGCGTGCAGGGCCTGAACTCCGGCGCCGACGACTACATGCTGAAGCCGTTCGAACCGGCCGAGCTCGAAGCGCGCATCCGCGCCGTGATGCGCCGCAGCGGACCGCATGGCGACATGCCGCGTCCGGAAGTGTCGCTCGGCGGTGTGCGTCTGTCGGGCGTCGATCGCCGCATCTTCAACGACGACAAGCCGCTCGAACTCTCGCCGCGCGAATTCGCGGTGCTCGAAATGCTGCTGCTGCGCCACGGTCGTGTGGTCAGCAAGGCGCAACTGCAGGACCACCTCACGCACTTCGGCGGCGATCTCGGCGATACCGCGATCGAAGTCTATGTGCACCGTGTCCGCAAAAAGCTCGAGAACTGCCGCGTCGAAATCGTCACGGTGCGGGGCTTCGGCTATCTGCTGCAGGAAATCCGCCAGGCCGCATAACGGCTGCGGTACTACGACGTTGCCTTGCCGCCGGATCCGGTCTACGGATCGGCGGCACAACACGCACGGCAGGCACGCTATGATGCAGGCAGCCGTGCGCGCGGTACCGGCCTGCTCCGGTGCTGCGCGGTTCCTTCGCTCTCGATCTTCACGATCCGCTGCCGGGCCTGCCGACGATCATGTCTCTTCCAGCCGCGAATAGTCTGCGGCGCTCGCTGCTGCGCCGCCTCGCCGCCCCCCTTTCGCTGCTCGCGCTGATGAGCGGCCTGATCGCGTACTGGCTCGCGTGGCAATACACGCAGCACGTCGTCGATCGCTCGCTCGCCGATCTCGCCACCGCAATCTCGAAGCAGATCCAGATCGCGGGCCCCGATGCGTCGGTCACCGTTCCCCCGCTCGCGCAGGCGATGTTCTCCGATCCGGTCGAACAGCTCGTCTACCGGATCAGCGACGGCGAAACCGAAATCGCCGGCGATCCGAAGCTGCCGCTGCGCGGCGTCAACGTGCGTCGCATGCACTACGCGTATGTGTTCGAGACCGAGCACGAGGGCACCAGCGTGCGGGTTGCGCAGGTTCGCGTCGATCAGCCGAACGGCGGCAATCCGATCGTCATCGAAGTCGGTCAGCCCGTGCGTCACCGGTTCCAGATCGCCGCCGAATTTCTCGTCGCGATCATGATGCCGCTGCTTCTGCTGCTGCTCGCCGGCTGGGTGATCGTCTGGCGCGTCGTGAACCAGCAGCTTAATCCGCTAACCGATCTCGCCGATTCGCTGAACCGGCAGACCCACACGTCGCTGGAACCGGTCGACGAAACCTATGTGCCCGTCGAGATCCGGCCGCTCACCGGCGCACTGAACGCGCTGCTCGGCCGCCTGAAAACCGCGCTCGACGCACAGCGCAAATTCATCGCCGATGCCGCGCATCAGCTGCGTACGCCGCTCACCGCGGTGAAGCTGCACGCGGAGCAGGCTGCGGTCGCGCGCGACCCGCAGCTGGCGCTCGCGGCCGTGCGCGAGCTACGCGCCGCCGCCGATCGCGCGGTGCGGCTGTCGAATCAGTTGCTGTCGCTGGCGCGTGCGGAGCCGGGCGAGCAGGCCGCGCGCTTCGTGAACGTCGACATGGCCGTGCTCGCGTTCGAGACCGGCGCCGAATGGGTGCCGCGCGCGCTCGCCGTACATGTCGACCTCGGTTTCCAGCGTCTCGACGACCCCGAAAACGCGCATCCGCTGATCGCACGCGGCAACCCGGTGTTGCTGCACGAGGTCATCGCGAACCTGCTCGACAACGCGCTGAAGTACGTGCCGCCGTCGCGACTCGACGGTGGCCGCATCACGGTGACGGTATCGCAGGTCCAGATCGACGAGACGGAAGCGGCGGAAATCGTCGTCGAGGACAACGGTCCCGGCGTACCGAAGAACCAGCAGGCCGATCTGTTCAAGCGCTTCTTCCGCGGCGACGGTCAGAGCGACGGCAGTGTCGACGGTGGTGCGGGTCTCGGCCTCGCGATCGTGCACGACATCATGGCGCTGCATCGCGGCAGCGTGCATTACGAGGACGCGGCTGAAGGCGGCGCCCGCTTCATCGTGCGGATTCCGCTGATGACCGGCGCGGATGTCGTAGCCACGCCCCGCGACGAACAACGTCGTGTCGAAAAAAAATCGGCGCACCAGGCGCCGATCGATTTCTAGCCAGACGGCGCGCAAGTCGCGCGCCGTTTGGTCACTTCTTCTTTTTGCTCTTCTTTGCGTCCTTCTTCGACTTTTCCGGCTTCGCGAGCATCGTGCCCCGGCACTTGCGCGCGCCGCAACGGCACTCGTATTCGCGCTTGAGCTTCTTCGTCTGCTCTTCGTCGATGACGAGGCCGTAGTCGTAGAACAGTTCTTCGCCGTCGTTGATATCGCGCAGCGCATGGATATACACGTGCCCGTCGATTTCCTCGGCCTCGCAGTTCGGCGCGCACGAGTGGTTGATCCAGCGCGCGCTGTTGCCGTCGATCTTGCCGTCGATCACGCGGCCGCTGTCGAGTGCGAAGTAGAACGTGTGATTCGGTTCCGCCGGATTATGCGGATGACGCCGCAAAGCTTCCTTCCACGAGATCCGCTCGCCCTTGTATTCGATCACGCGTTCGCCCGTCGCGATCGGTTCGGTGGCGAACACGCCTTTGCCGTGCACACCTGAACGGCGCACGGCGATCCTGCGTGAACTCATTGAATGAATCCTTGTGAAAAACGGGGATGAGGGGTGCGGCCATCGTCACGCGGACCGCGATGTCTGCCGCTGCAAAAGCGGCGCTGCACGACGCGCTTTTCTCGTTGCGCGTATGGCAAACGCGGCGCCTTGCGGGCGCCGCGTCGACTGCGACGCATCTGCGTCACATCCGGCATCGTACACGGTCGAACCCGCTTCGTTCAACCGTCAAAAAGATAGAACGTGTGAAGCGTTGCGCTTAACGGTGCAAAACGCGCATGGGAATTTAACGCTGACCGAAAGACACGTCGCCGAACAACGCCTTCTGCTCGCGCGGCTGCGAACGCCAGTATTGAGGCGGCGCCTCTATCGTTGCACCGAGCTGCGCGGCTGCGTGCCACGGCCAGCGCGGATCGTAGAGCATCGCGCGGGCCATCGCGACCATATCGGCTTCGCCTTCCGCGACGAGACGCTCGGCGTGCGCCGGGTCGGTGATCAGGCCGACGGCGATCGTCGTGAGACCGGTGGCTGCGCGAACCGCACGCGCGAACGGCACCTGATAGCCGGGCTCGAGCGGAATCTTCTGCAACGGCGACACGCCACCCGACGACACGTCGATCCAGTCGCAATCGCGCTTCTTCAGTTCTTCGGCGAATGCGATCGTGTCGTCGAGCGACCAGCCGCCGTCGACCCAGTCGCTCGCCGACACGCGCACGCCGACCGGCTTATCCGCCGGAAACGCAGCACGCACGATGTCGAAGATCTCGAGCGGAAAGCGCATCCGGTTTTCGCGCGAGCCGCCGTATTCGTCGGTGCGCTGGTTGGCGAGCGGCGACAGAAACTGATGCAGCAGATAGCCATGCGCCGCATGCACTTCAAGCGCGTCGATGCCGAGTCGCGCAGCCCGTCGCGCGGATGCAGCAAACGCTTCGCGAATGCGGTTGAGGCTTGGTGTATCGAGTGCGAGCGGCGGCTCTTCACCGGCCTTGTGCGGCACCGGCGACGGCGCATGCGGCAACCAGCCGCCGGCCGACACGGGGATCAGCTGACCGCCGTCCCACGGCGTGTGGCTCGATGCCTTGCGTCCTGCGTGTCCGAGCTGCATCGCGACACGAATCGGCGAGTAGCGGCGGATCGCGGCAAGTACCGGGACCAATGCGGCTTCGGTCGCGTCGTCCCACAAGCCGAGATCGCCGGGCGTGATGCGGCCGTCCGGTTCAACGGCGGTCGCTTCGATGCACAGCAGGCCCGCACCCGACAGCGCGAGATGGCCGAGATGGATCATGTGCCACGCGGTCGCTTCGCCGCGTTCTGCGGAGTACTGGCACATCGGGGAAACGACGATACGGTTCGGAAGCGTCACGCTGCGCAGCGTGAGCGGAGAAAACAGGGCGCTCATGAATTCGGGTCCGGGGAAGCCGAGGAGCGATCGAGAATAGCACCGCAACAAGAATGCTGCAGGGCGGCACGCGATGTTTGCAGGGAAGTATTTGCGCGACGTTTACAGTGCGTGAATCGCCGCGCTACACAACGTTTACGGTTTCGCTTCGACCTGATCGAGCCATTCGCCGAACATCAGTCGAGCGGCCTTTTCGAGACCCGGTCCGAAGCGCGCGGTGTCGTCGCGCAGCTGCCGCACGTCGGTCCCTTCCGCGGCGATTTCGCTCGCATGGCCGATCAACCACGGCTCGAAGCGATCAGCACGGATTTCCGGATGACATTGCAGGCCCAGCACGTGCTGCCCCCACGCGAATGCCTGGTTTTCGCACACGGCCGTCGATGCGAGACGCGTTGCGCCCGCCGGCAGATCGAAGGTGTCGCCGTGCCAGTGCAGCATCGACGTCTGCGCCGCATCCAGATGACGCACCGGCGACGCGCGGCCCGCATCGGTCAGCGTCAGCGGCGACCAGCCGAGTTCAGTACGCGCCGCGCGATAAACACGCGCGCCGAGCACCCGCGCAATGAGCTGCGCGCCGAGACAGATGCCGAGCGTCGGCAGTCCGGCAGCAATACGCGTTTCTATTTTTTTGACGAGAGGAACGAGCGTCGGATAGCGCAGGTCGTCGCATGCATTGATCGGCCCGCCGAGTACGACCATCAACGATGGCGCGACCGGGTCCGGCGCCTCGATACGTGCGAAGCCAATATCGAGATAACGCACGGGGCGACTGCGCTCGCCCAGCACCAGTTCGAGACTGCCCAGATCCTCGAAGTGCACGTGGCGGATGGCCAGAACTTCGTCATTCATCGGCGGCTTCCGTCGTCAGGTTGGCGGATTAACGAATTGGCGAATGACTCGACCCGCGCCGCACGGCAAAAGCCGGTGCGGCGCGGGTGCCGCCCTCGAGGGGCGGCTTGTCGGCGCAGTGTAACGGAGTCGGACTCAGGCGTGTTGCGCGAAGACCTTCCAGGTCTTCTTTTGCGTCGCGACGTCCGCGGTCTCGTGAACAGAGCAATCGAGACGCAGGTCGGTATCCGAGAACGAGAGGTCGAGCAACGCGCAGCGATGCGGGACCTTCTTCGGATTCTTGCTCGGAATGAAATGCGTACAGCTCACGCACATGCGGTGCGACGGAATGTCACCCTGCACTTCGAGTTGCCGGATGGTTTTCAGCAGCGTGCGATAGAGCAGCGACTGCTCTTCGTCGCGCAGCGTGCCCACCGCCTTCGACAGAAAGTCCGGCCATTGCGCCGCCCGCTTCGCTGCCGTGCGGCCGCGTGCGGTGAGACGCACCGCGAGTGCGCGGCCGTCGTCAAGTGCGCGACGCTTTTCGACCAGACCCTTGCCCTCGAGCGTGCTGACCGCATCGCTCGTCGTCGCGGCCGTCAAGGCCGTTTCGCGTGCAATTTCGCCGAGCCGCATCGGACCGCGGCGCTGCATCAGCAAGACGAGAATTTCACCCTGGGTCGGCGTGAGTCCCGCGCCTTCCGCCCATTCCCATGCCTGACTCCGCATGGCCGTGCTCAGTCGTAACAGACCATGGGTCACCCGTCCCATTGCCTGTTCTCCGTAAACGCCTTCGCTCATGATCTATGTTTGGTTGTGACAGCTTTTCGCTGCGTGGTTGGTTGCTGGGCGCCGGATCGCAAGCAACCTCGTGGGGCAAGTTCCGCCGATATCCGGACGGGTTAACGTCAACGAACTTGAAAAAATTCCGTAAAAAAATACCGCATGACCGCTGCGTGACTCTCGCATATGCGGATGAAAACCGCGCGTCGCCGCACAACGTTCGCACCAGGAATCCACATTCTATGCGAGTGCGGCAAATCGCACAGCTAAGTTATCCCATGCATTCTGTGGATAACCCTGGGAAAAGCCCTTGCACAACATGTGCGCCGTTTCTTGACAACGTTTGCTTCGCCCGGCGGACCGCAAGAGTTATCCGCGTTCCGCACGCTTCATGCACTCGCGATCCGCGTAGTTATTGCATTCGCAGCCCGATGACTTTGCACGGGTTTACCGCGTTATCCACAGAAAGGGTCGATGCTTGTTAACTATTACTACAGACGTATACGTTCTCTTCGTAAACATCTTGGGAAACTATTACTGGAAATTAAAAAACCCGCGAGAAGCGGGTTTCCGAAGATTTTTCGCAGGTCCCACGCGGGATATCACCCGCGTGTGACGCGTACATTAAGCGCCCTACGTACTTACGCTAGGCACGCCATTGCAGACATTGCTGCCGCACGGCTTCATGCAAAGACTTCTCTTCTGCAACGACTCCGCGCAGCCATGTCGCATCGTTGATCTGGTTGCGCGCGATCGCGCCGACTTCTTCCAGCGCCTGCGCGGAACCGAGTGCATCGGCATGCGGCGCGATGCGTTCGAGCGTTTCGATGATGTCTTCCGAGATCGTCTTGCGCTCCCCCGTCTGCGGATCGATACACGTCCCTGCGAGACCGAAGCGGCATGCTTCGAAACGATTGAACGTGTAGACGAGGTAGTCGTCTTCTTTCGGCATCAGCGGTTTGTCGAGCAGCAGATGACGTGCGAGCGTCTGGATGTAGCAAGCGATCGCCGCAGCACGATCGACCGATAGCGGCGTGTCCATCACACGCACTTCGATCGTGCCGAAGCCGGGCTTCGGCCGGATGTCCCAGTAGAAATCCTTCATGCTGTTGACCACGCCCGTGTTGACCATCTTCGAGAAATATTCCTCGAAGCTGTCCCACGTCAGCACGAACGGCGCGCGGCCGGACAGCGGAAACGCGAACACGGAGTTCAGACGCGCCGAGTGAAAACCCGTGTCGACACCCTGCACGAACGGCGACGACGCCGACAGCGCGATGAAGTGCGGAATGAAACGGGACAGCGAATGCAGCAGAAACAGCGCGCTGTCCGAATCCGGGCAACCGATATGCACGTGCTGGCCGAACACCGTGAACTGTTTCGCGAGGTAGCCGTAGAGTTCGGACAGATACTGGAAACGTGGCGTATCGACGATCTGCCGTTCGCTCCATTGCTGGAACGCATGCGTGCCGCCGCCGCACAAACCAACGTTCAGACGATCGGCCGCACCGACCAGCGTGTCGCGGATCGTGCGCAGATCGACGACTGCCTGTTCGTGCGTCGTGCAGATGCCGGTCGACAGCTCGATCATGCTTTCGGTGATTTCTGGCGTGATGTTGCCGGGAATCTTCTCGTCCTTGATGAGCCGCATCAGGTCGGTGCCGGCTTTCGTCAGGTCGTAATCGTGCGTGTTGACGATCTGCATTTCGAGTTCGATACCGAACGTGAACGGCTTCGAATCGATAAAGGGTTCGAGTGACATAGCGTCTCTTGGGTCAGGTCGGCAGACCGGTTCGATTCGAACGGCCTGCCGGTAACAAAACAATGTACGTGAGGCTTAGTCGGAACTCAGTCCGCGTCGCGACGTTCGCCCACCAGCGCAAGGCTGCGATACACGAGCCACGGACCGACGATCTGCAATACGACGATCGAACACATCACGACGGCACGCAGCATCGGATCGAAATTCGGGTACAGCGTGTACGTATCGTCGACGAGCAGATACGCGAGCGCCGACATCGGCGACAACGACAGGCCGAGTGCGACGCCCTGCTTCCAGTTCAGGCCGCTCGGTTTCGCGAACGCGAGCACGCCAACCAGCTTCGCAATCAGACGCGCGACGATCAACCCGAGCGCGGCCACGCCGCCGAGCGCGATGTCTTTCCATTCGAATGTGGTCAGTGTCAGCACGAACAGGATCACAGTCAGCAGCCAGCCGGCCGTGCCGAAATGCTGCGGCCACAACTGCGGACGCTCATCACGATTCTTCACGATGATGCCGGCCGCGAGCAGACTCAGAATGGTCGACAGCTTGAACACGTGCGCAATCGCGATAGCGAGCAACACGAGCCCGAACAGCGCGACGAACGAATGCTCGTCCTGCATGTTCATCCGACGATAGAAGAAATTGCACGCGCGTGCGAGGCAGTACGCGAGAATCAGCGAACCGATCAGCAGATACAGCGGCTGCAGGATCGTCGCGAACACATTGCCGTACACCTCCTGATGCAGCCAGCTCGACGCGAGCTTCTCGATCACGACTGCGTACATGCTGTTCAGCGCGGTGAGCGTCATCAGCCGTTGCGTGACCTGGCCTTCCGCGCGCAGTTCGGTCTTCAGCTGGATCACCATTGCCGGCGACGTCGCCATCGCAATCGACGCGAGCACCATCGCGACCATCGTCGGCACGCTCAGGAACAGCAGCACGATCAGCACGAATACGAAAGTCAGCGTCGCTTCGGCGACGCTCGACAGAATCAGCCAGTAATTGCGGCGCATCCAGCGCAGATCGAGACGGCTACCGAGTTCGAACAGCAGCAGACCAAGTGCAACGTCGAGCAACGGTCGCGCAGCAGCGGCGGATCCTGCATCGATCACACCCCCACCAGCCGCTCCGGCGATCAGGCCGATGATCGCGTAGCCCGAAATGCGCGGCAGACGCCACGCGCGATAGCAGAGTTCGCCGCACAACCCTGCAGCGAGCAAGGCGAGACCCGCCCAGAAGATCGCATCGGGCGTGAGCGGCCACGCGGGAAAGAATGAAAACGCCGACTTCATCGTGATGGGTTCTCCTTGTGCAGCGACAGTTCTCCGCACGGAGCGTGCGGTGCGACGATGGCTCGTGGAGCGTACACCGGCTGTATGGCGGTATGCGCTGCGTGCCGATCGACGGGTGAACTGTCAGCGATCGGATGAATACTGAACGTGCCGGCACTGCATGGCGGCCTGCTGCAACAGACATTGCGCAGCTCAGGCTACCGGCCGGGGTGAATGAACGCCGCCGACTTTCGAATCAGATTCTGATTGACCGGCAACCGTTCCGTTGATGCGTCGATCGCTCGAAGCGACGTGTGACGCGGGAAGAACGGCGATTGTGCCATAGCTTTTTCGCACTCGACGCAAAACGCGCCGAACATCCTTCGAACCTGCCGTCAGGCGGTAAAAACGAACCGCGGTTTGCGATCTTCGAAGGAAAAACCGACCGGTCATCGCGTGCATTGCAGCATCGATCCGGCTGCGTTTGCGACGCACTTGCGACGGCGAAGCCTCGTTTTGCATCCGCCGACCGATGCGCCTTCTGGTTTAAAAGGTTTACCGTATGTATACGTAGTAGCAGTTAACAAAGGTCGCTCATTTCTGTGGACAACCCCTGTTTACCGAACGGAATCATCCGCTTGCCGAATGCACAACCGGACGCGAAGGATGTGCGGCCGCGACCGGTTCCATTGCATAACTTTTGGGTCAAACGGCGCGCGACGAAGTTACCCCGTTTACGTCCACATCGGTTCCACACGAGTTGCGCATGCAATTCGAACGGTTATCCACAGCGTCGCGTGGATAACTTGCGTGCGTCGAGAAATCGGAGAAATCGGGAACGGGAGCTTCAGCGCACCGTGCCGTGCCGCAATGCACGCAGCAGGAATCGTGCGGGATCGATCGTGTCGGCGAGCTCGCGTTCAATCGGCCAGGGCTCGCCTTCGATCTGCGCGGCGATCAGTTCGGCACCGAGCGCGGCCCAGACGAGACCGCGTGACCCATACGCGAACGCGCCATAGAGACCCGATGCGCGAGGCAGGTCGAGCGGCCATGCACCGCGCAGCCGGTCGGCATCGCGCGTGGCAACGGTTTCGTCGGCGAGCTGTCCGATCATCGGCATGCGGTCGCTCGTCACACAGCGAAATGCGACGCGTCCGGATAGTGTCGCGGCCTCGTCAGGGTCGAGTGCGGCCGACGGCATCATGCGCGCGAGTCGCTCGACGTTGTCGATGTGATCCGCCGCGCGCAGCGACGTGTCGGTGTCGTCGATATCGTAGGACGCACCGGTCAGCGTGATGCCGTCGGCGAGCGGCACCGCGTAGCCATCGCCGATCACCGGCAGATGTGGCGATGAGATGCGCTGCGGCAGCAGCGTCAACTGACCGCGTACGCTGCGCGTCGGCGCATGCTGCAATCCAGCGACGCGCGCGGCTTCATGTGCGTTCGCGAAAATCACGACCGGTGCGATCGCGACCGTGTTGCCCGATGTATCGATCACGGCCCACTGCTCGCCTACCCGTTCGACACGCGCGACATCGACGCCGAAACGTCGCTCGAGCCGTTCGCCCGCCGCTGCGTATTGCGCCGCGCACAACGCAGCCGGATCGATCCAGCCGCCGTGCGGATGAAACCATCCGCTGTGCGCGAGCGACACACCAGCGAGACGCTGTGCATCGTCGCGTGATACAGGTATGACGTAATCGCGTGGCCATCCGAACGCAGCGAGCGCATTCGTCATGCTGTGCCATTCGTCTTCGTTTTCGGCGAGTTCGAGCAGGCCGTTTGTGCTGCGCGATAGTGATAGACCAGAGCGTTCGAGTTCGGTCCAACGCTGTAGTGCGTACGCGAAGCCCGCACGCGTGATGCGTGAAGCGACGCTATCGTCGCGCGACAGCAGCGGATGAAATACGCCCGCAGGATTGCCGGACGCATCGCGCGCGATGGCGTTATGTCGTTCCAGCGATGTCACTTGCCAGCCACGCGCAGCAAGCCGTTCGATCACCGCACAACCGGCGAGGCCTGCACCGATCACGACGGCATGCCGATGCTCAACGGCGAGCGGCACTGGTGGCTCATAGCGCCGCACACGCCAGCGCGGCGCAAACTTGCCGACCAGCATCGCGCGTTTCCAGCCGAAGCCATCGACCTTGCGATACTCGAAACCGGTCTGCGTCAGCGCGCGTTTCACATCGCCGGCGCTCGTGTAAGTGGAGAACGTTGCTTGGTCGCCGGCGAGGCGCGCGAGCATCCGGAACAACAACGGTGTCCACAATTCGGGATTTTTCGCGGGCGCGAAGCCGTCGAGATAGAACGCATCGGCGCGTAGCCATAGCGAAGAGAGTGTCGTCGTCGCGTCGCCGAACACCAGCGTCAATGTGACGCGGCCCTCTTCGAATTCGAGTCGGTGTGTGCCCGGCATCAACGTCGGCCATGCGTCGGCAAGACGTTCGGCGAACTCGAGCACCAATGTGTCTGCGATGGTCGCCGCATACGCAGCGCGCAGATCGTCCGCAGTAAACGGGTGTTTTTCGGTCGACACGAAATGCAGACGTTCGCAGCGCGCCGGGTCCGCGCGCCACGCAGCCCACGTCGCCAGGAAGTTGATGCCCATGCCGAAACCCGTCTCCACGATCGTGAAAACGCGGCGGCTGCGCCAACGTTCCGGCAATCCGTTGCCGTGCAAAAAGACGTATTCCGCCTGCTCGATAGCGCCGACGGCGCTGTGATAAATGTCGTCGTGACGCGGCGAAAACGGGGTGCCGTTATCGCGAAACGCGAGTGTCGCGGGGATGAGCGGTTCAGTCATGCGTGACGAAAAGACGGCGATGCGATGTTCGAAGACTGCCCGGAAAGCCGCATGCCGTGGGGTTTCTACGGAGTTCCACTAGCGTCGGCGGCGCGCGATCGTTGGCAAAAACCAACGTCAGCGCGCGTCTCGACCGATACAAAACGCTCGGGCGGGTGTCGTCGAGTTCCAAAAACGACACTTTCCTAAGCGGAACCGCCAAAGAACGCTGTAATTCTTCGAAACCCTTGTCCTGTATGGGTTTGCGCTGCGCTATCATAGCAAGCGCCGCGGAGTGATGCGGCAGCACGGCCGTCATGCAACACGTTGCGCGACGCGTTTGTCCGGAGCGCCTCCGGAGCCGTCGCTGCTCGACGGCGTGGCGCGCGCACGTATAATCGGCGCGTTCGCGCTGTTCGTGTCAACCTAAACCAGAAAGGAACCTTAATGAACAAACAGGAACTGATCGACGCCGTCGCAGGACAGACGGGCGCCAGCAAGGCTCAAACCGGTGAAACGCTGGACACGTTGCTTGAAGTGGTCAAGAAGGCTGTGTCGAAGGGTGACTCGGTCCAGTTGATCGGCTTCGGCAGCTTCGGTTCGGGTAAGCGCGCAGCCCGTACGGGCCGCAACCCGAAGACCGGTGAAACCATCAAGATTCCGGCTGCCAAGACCGTCAAGTTCACGGCTGGTAAAGCGTTCAAGGACGCGGTCAACAAGCGCTAAGCATCGGTTGCTTTTTTGTTGACGCCCGCCTCTGGCGGGTTTTTTTTCGTCTGCGATTTTCGAGTGCGGCGGTGTCGCCGCACTCATGTTTCAGTCGCGGCTTTAGTCGTGACGATGCACGATCTCGCCATGGCCATGATCGTGGTCATGGCTGTGATCGTGATCTTCTTCGGCGTCGAGATTCCACGCAGGGAACGGATCGCTGAAGTGCGACCATGCGTGCGCACCTCGTGCGTATTCCTCATCGTTCAGCAGACACGCGTCGAGTTTCGCGCGCCAGATAGCCGGGTCGATGCCCGCGCCGATCATCACGAGTTCCTGGCGACGATCGCCGATACTCGTATCGTTCAGATCGCCCTGCCAGTCAGCTGTGATTTCGGCGAGCAGCTCGTCGTCGCCTTCAGGCCATTCGCTGCGATCCTGCGCGGCCCACCACATGCCGGCCGGTCCATGCCGACACGCACCGCCCGCTTGCGACAGCGAACCCGCGATGTCGTTGCGCGTCGCGAGCCAGAAAAACCCCTTGCTGCGCAGCACGCCCTGCCATTCTTCATGCAGTAACGCCCAGAGACGTTCCGGATGAAACGGCCGCCGCGCGCGATAGACGAAATTTCGGATACCGAATTCATCGGCTTCGCTGTGATGATCGTGATCGTGCTGCAGCGACGCGAGCCAGCCGGGTGCGTTTGCCGCTTCGTCGAAATCGAAACGCTTCGTATCGAGCACCTCATTGAGCGGCACATCGCCGAAGCGACTCAAGACCTGCACCGCGCGCGGATTGATATGCGCGAGGATGTGCTGCAGCCGCGCGAGATCGTCCGCGCTTACCAGGTCGGTCTTGTTCACGACGAGCACGTCGCAGAATTCGATCTGCTCGATCAGCAGTTCGACGAGCGTGCGATCGTCTTCGTCGGTCGCGCCGATACCGCGTTCGACGAGCGCATCCGTGCACGCGTAATCGCGCAGGAAATTGAACGCGTCGACGACGGTGACGAGCGTATCGAGCCGCGCGACATCCGACAGCGAGACGCCGTCGTCGTCGACGAACGTGAAGGTCTCGGCGATCGGCATCGGCTCGGCAATACCGGTCGACTCGATCAGGATCGCGTCGAAACGCTGCTCGCCGGCGAGGCGGCGGATCTCGACCAGCAGATCGTCGCGCAGCGTGCAGCAGATACAGCCGTTCGACATCTCGACCAGCTGCTCCTCGACATGCGACAACGCGGCCGCGTCGCGTACGAGCGCGGCGTCGATGTTGACCGCGGCGAGGTCGTTGACGATCACCGCCACGCGCAGGCCCGCGCGATTCGCGAGGATGTGATTGAGGAGCGTCGTCTTGCCCGCGCCGAGAAAACCGGAGAGCACGGTGACAGGAATGGGCGGCTGATTCATCGCGGTACGGAAAAGCTTGAAGAAGGGAGCGGCCAGATGCATTGGCAGCATGAAGCCGCATTGTGCATCAAACGCAGAGGGGTCGTATCCGGGTGCTCAATATGTGGAAATCGCGTGCGCGAGGCGGCGCGTGTCTAGCGCGAGACGGTCAACAGATTCCACTTCTGAAGAATGCCGGCAATCTGCCGCGCGTACTGATCGCGCAGCGTCGGCGTTTCCGAATGGTAGGCGCCGATCGCTTGCCACGTGTTGCCGTACTTGTTCATCTTCTGGCGTAGATGCCAGGCAGCGACGAACACGTTCTTGCACGGCTGCATCAGCGTGCCGGTCGAAATGCCGTATTGAGCGAGCGTGGAAAGATGGATCGAGTTGATCTGCATCACGCCGTAGTCGATCGAACCGTTCGCGTTCTTGTGCTTCGCGTCCGGCCGGTTGTGCGACTCCTGCCAGGCGATCGCGCGCAGGATCAGCGGATTCACCTTCTGGTAGTTGGCGGCCTCGTCGAAACAGTCCGCGTGCGCGGACCCGGCTGCGCACAGCGCACCCAGGGCGACGGCAACGGTAAGCACGGTCTGTTTCATCGAAGTAAGAAGGCAATCGGAAAGCCACCATCGGACGACGCATTCGCATTGAGACAGGCGGCGAGGAATCGGGGAAAACCCCGGTCCGCGTGACGGCGCTCGATGCCGAACCGACCGTATCATACCGGCAGGCGGCAACGCGTCAAGTTGGCCAACAGACAGAATTGTTGAATATCCCAAGGCGTTCAATGCGGCCATTACTGCTATAACGGCATGTCCAAACGATGACCTTAGCGATCGCTGGACGAAGCGAAAACTTTCCGAATCTTACTTATGTGGAAGGCGGTTTAGAGGAAAAGCACAGCGCAGTTTTTTTTGTGACAAATTCGACATGAAAAGCTGATACTGTTCAGGTTTTTAGGGTATCGGGCAGCGCAGGTGCGAAACGCTTCGGGTTCCGCATCGATTGCAAACGAGGAGATTGCGGGCTGCCAGGGTATCCGCGGCGCATGACCGTCGGCAACGACGTTGCCGGCATCGACATCACACCCCATGAGAAGAAATCGTATGGCATTGCGGCGTGTTTCAACGGCGCTGCTGGTGGCTGGCCTGATTACCGCGCAATATGCGCACGCCCAGGTAACGCTCAACTTCGTCAACGCCGATATCGATCAGGTGGCGAAGGCGATTGGCGCAGCAACCGGCAAAACGATCATCGTCGACCCACGCGTGAAGGGTCAGCTCAATCTCGTTTCCGAAAACTCGGTGCCTGAAGATCAGGCGCTCAAGACCTTGCAGTCCGCGTTACGGATGCAGGGTTTTTCGCTCGTGCAGGATCACGGCGTATTGAAGGTCGTGCCGGAAGCCGATGCGAAGCTGCAGGGCGTACCGACCTACGTCGGCAATACGCCGGCCGCGCGCGGCGATCAGGTGATCACGCAAGTGTTCCAGCTGAAGAACGAATCGGCGAACAACCTTTTGCCGATCCTGCGTCCGCTGATCTCGCCGAACAACACGGTCGCTGCCTACCCCGCGAACAACACGCTCGTCGTCACCGATTACGCCGACAACGTGCGGCGTATTGCGCAGATCATCGCGGGTGTCGATACCGCAGCGGGTCAGCAGGTCGTCGTCGTGCCGTTGAAGAATGCGAACGCAATCGACATCGCGCAGCAGCTTGGGAAGATGCTCGACCCGGGTGCGATCGGCAGCACCGACGCGACGCTTAAAGTATCCGTTCAAGCCGATCCGCGTATCAACGCATTGCTGCTGCGTGCGTCGAACGGCGCGCGACTCGCTGCGGCTAAATCGCTCGCACAGCAACTCGATGCACCGACCAACCAGCCCGGCAACATGCACGTCGTGCCGTTGCGCAACGCGGATGCGGTGAAGCTCGCGAAGACCTTGCGCGGGATGCTCGGCAAGGCTGGCGATAGTGGTTCGTCGGCGAGCTCGAATGATGCAAGCTCGTTTAACCAGAACAGTGGTGGCAGCGGTTCGGGTGGCAACTTTTCAACGGGTACGTCGGGTACGCCGCCGTTGCCTTCTGGCGGACTCGGTAGCGGTGGCGGACTGTCATCGCTCGGCGGCAGCGGCAGCAGTGGTGGTGGAGGTCTTGGCGGCGGTAACAGCAATAACAACTCCGGTGGTCTGCTCGGCGGCGACAAGGACAAGGACGACAATCAGCCAGGCGGGATGATCCAGGCGGACTCGGCAACCAACTCGCTGATCATCACCGCGTCGGATCCGGTGTATCGCAACCTGCGCGCCGTGATCGACCAGCTCGACTCGCGCCGCGCACAGGTCTACATCGAAGCGCTGATCGTCGAGCTGAACTCGAACACGAATGCGAACCTTGGGATTCAATGGCAGATCGGGAATAACTCGCTCGTGGCCGGTACCAATCTCTCGAGCGGTAACAGCAATAGCATTATCAATCTGGCGGCGGCCGCTGCGAATCCAACCACCGGTGGTCTGGTGGGCGCGCTGTCTACTCTCCAGGGCGGCCTCAACGTCGGCTGGGTGCACAACTTCCTCGGCGTAAAGGGACTCGGTGCGTTGCTGCAGGCGTTTGCCGGCTCCTCCGATGCGAACGTGCTGTCGACGCCTAACATCATCACGCTCGACAACGAAGAAGCGAAGATCGTCGTGGGTACGAACGTGCCGGTCACGACGGGCTCGTATGCGAACCTCAACAGCGGTGCTGCTTCGCCGACTGCGTTCAATACAGTCGATCGGGTGGACGTCGGTCTGACGCTGGACATCAAGCCGCAGATCACCGAAGGCGGCCTGCTCAAGCTGCAGCTTGCGACGGAAGACTCGGCGATCGTGGGCGGCACGACCGACATACAGAGCAACCCGAACGGCCCCGAATTCAGCAAGCGCTCGATCCAGTCGACGGTGCTCGCCAACGACGGCGAGATCATCGTGCTGGGCGGCCTGATGCAGGACAACTACGTCGTCAGCAACACCAAGGTGCCGTTGCTGGGCGACATTCCGTGGCTCGGTCAGCTGTTCCGTTCGGAAAACAAGACCCGCTCGAAGACTAACCTTCTGGTGTTCCTGCGTCCTGTGATCATCCGGGATCGTGCGACCGCGCAGGCGGTAACGGAGAACCGTTACGACTACATCCAGGGCGTGACCGGCGCGTTCAAGTCCGACAACAACCTGATCAAGGACAAGGACGATCCAGTCGTGCCGCCGATGCCGCTCGGCCCGGCCGAAGGCGGATCGACGTTGAACCTGTTCGACGTCGACAAGATGCGGCGCGAGCAGATGATGCGGCCTCCGGTTACCGCTCCTGCAGCGGGTGCTCCGGCGAATAGCACGGGCACCAGCACCGAAGCACCAGGAGCCCATCCGTGAGCACGCCGGCACGCGCACCAGCCGACGCAGGTTCCGGCGGGCGCGAACCGCCGTCGCCGCTGGCGGCGCGGCTCGTTCCATACGGCTTTGCGAAGAGCGGGCAGATCCTCGTCGCGCATCAGCACGCAGACGGTCTCGAAGTGTGGATCGGCGAACGCACCAGCGACGCCGCGCTCGCCGAGGTCGCACGCAATTTTGGCGCGCTGTCGGTCGTGCGGATGCCCGCCGACGAACTCGCGCAGGCGATCAACCAGGCGTACGCGCGCCAGGACGGCAGCGCCGCGCAGGTGGTCGGCGAGGTGGAAGGCGAAGTCGATCTGTCGCGGCTGATGCAGGACATTCCCGAGGTCGAAGACCTGCTGGAATCCGAAGACGATGCGCCGATCATCCGCATGATCAACGCGCTGCTCACGCAGGCCGCGCGCGAACAGGCATCGGATATTCACATCGAACCGTTCGAGAACTCGTCGGTCGTGCGCTTTCGCGTTGACGGTACGTTGCGCGACGTCGTGCGGCCGAAGAAAGCGTTGCACGGCGCGTTGATCTCGCGGATCAAGATCATGGCGCAGCTCGACATCGCCGAGAAACGTCTGCCGCAGGACGGCCGCATCACGCTGCGCGTCGGCGGTCGGCCGGTCGACGTGCGGGTGTCGACATTGCCTACCGGTCACGGCGAGCGCGCGGTGCTGCGTCTGCTTGAAAAAGACGCGGCGCGATTGAACCTCGAAGCGCTCGGCATGGCGTCCGATACGCTCGCGAAATTCGACAAGCTGATCGCACGTCCGCACGGCATCGTGCTCGTCACCGGGCCGACCGGTTCGGGCAAGACGACGACGCTGTATGCGTCGATGTCGCGACTCGAAACCGCGACGACCAACATCATGACCGTCGAAGACCCGATCGAATATGATCTGTCCGGGATCGGTCAGACGCAGGTGAACGAGCGGATCGGCATGACGTTCGCGCGCGCACTGCGCTCGATCCTGCGGCAGGATCCGGACGTGATCATGATCGGCGAAATCCGCGACCTCGAAACCGCGCAGATCGCGGTGCAGGCATCGCTGACGGGCCACCTGGTACTCGCGACGCTGCACACGAACGATGCCGCGTCGGCAGTGACGCGGCTGACCGACATGGGCGTCGAGCCCTACCTGCTCGCATCGTCGTTGCTCGGCGTACTCGCACAGCGGCTCGTGCGTCGCCTGTGTCCGGTGTGTCGCGAAGAGCGCACCGAGATCGGTGAAGACGGACGGCCCCATACGCAATGGCATCCGGTGGGCTGCGACAAATGCGGCCACTCGGGTTACGCGGGACGTCGCGGCGTGTACGAACTGCTGCTCGTCGACGAAAACATCCGCTCGCTGATTCACCGTAACGCAGCCGACGCCGAGATTCTCGGAACGGGTCGCGCACAAGGGATGCGCACGCTGCGCGAGGACGGCGACCGCTGGCTCGCGTCGGGGCTGACGTCGCTCGAGGAAGTGATTCGTGTGACAGGCGGAGTGTAAGCGCATGCCGGCATTTCGTTTCGAAGCGATCGATGCGGCGGGCAAGGCGCAGAAAGGCGTGCTCGATGCCGACAGCGCGCGTAGCGCACGCACGCAGTTACGCACGCAGGGGCTGACGCCGCTTGTCGTCGAACCGGCCGCGACTCGCACGCGCGGTGCTCGGCAGCAGCGGCTGTCGCTGGGTCGTCGTCTGTCGCAACGCGAACAGGCCATCCTCACGCGGCAACTGGCGAGTCTGTTGATCGCAGGTCTACCGCTCGACGAAGCGCTGTCCGTGCTCACCGATCAATCGGAGCGCGACTACATCCGCGAACTGATGGCGTCGATTCGCGCCGAAGTGCTCGGCGGTCATTCGCTCGCGAACGCACTGTCGCAGCATCCGCGCGATTTCCCCGAGATCTACCGTGCACTCGTGGCAGCCGGCGAACATACCGGCAAGCTCGGTCTCGTGCTGTCGCGTCTCGCCGACTACATCGAGCAGCGCAACGCGCTCAAGCAGAAGATCGTCCTCGCGTTCACGTACCCGGCGGTCGTCACGCTGATCGCGTTCGGCATCGTCACGTTCCTGTTGAGCTACGTCGTGCCGCAGGTCGTCAACGTGTTCGCGAGCACGAAGCAGCAACTGCCGTTTCTCACGATCATGATGATGGCGCTGTCCGGTTTCGTGCGGCACTGGTGGTGGGCCGTGCTGATCGCGATTGCGGTGATCGTGTACATCGTGCGCGCGACGCTCGCGCAGGCGGGTCCGCGGCTCGCGTTCGATCGCTGGCTGCTCACCGCGCCGCTCGCGGGCAAGCTCGTGCGCGGCTACAACACGGTGCGCTTCGCGAGCACGCTCGGCATTCTGACCGCGGCCGGCGTGCCGATCCTGCGCGCACTGCAGGCCGCGAGCGAAACGCTCAGCAACGTCGCGATGCGCAACAACATCGACGACGCGATCGTCCGTGTGCGCGAAGGCACGTCGCTGTCGCGCGCGCTCAACAACACGAAGACGTTTCCGCCGGTACTGGTGCATTTGATCCGCTCAGGCGAAGCGACCGGCGACGTGACGACGATGCTCGACCGCGCAGCCGAAGGCGAGTCGCGCGAGCTGGAACGGCGCACGATGTTTATGACGAGTCTGCTGGAGCCGTTGCTGATTCTGGCGATGGGCGGCGTGGTGCTCGTGATCGTGCTGGCGGTGATGATGCCGATCATCGAGTTGAACAACCTGGTGCAGTGAAGCCGGCGCGATGCGCGCGCGGCGTTCAGCGCCGCGCGGTATGGGATGCGTCAGCGGACGTAGATGGTGGGGCCGGGCGCGTTGGCGGGCAGGAACACTTCGGAATGCGCACCGTTGCGGTCGATGACGATCGAGCGGGCACGGACCTCGGAGAGCTTTGCGCCCTGCATGATCGCGCTGCCGAGCGACACGGTATGCGGCGGTTCGCCACCGGTGCTGACGATGGCCGCGGCGCCTTCACGCAGCGCGAGAATGCCGAACAGATGCACGTCCTGATTGACGGTGCGTGTGAGCTGGCCGCCGAACAGCGTGGCCGCCTGTTCAGTCGACGCAGGCGCACGGACTGCGGCGGCGGGTACGGGCGCAGGATGCGACGTGAGCGTGACGACCCAATAGGTTGCCGTCGCGCATAACACGCCGAACAGTGCGAGCGAAATGAGGCGGATCTGGAGAGCGTTCATGGCGCACCATTGTACGGACTAATGTGAAATTTGCGTTGGGTTGAAACCCTGCGACAGCATGACATTAAAATGTCCGGCCGGACGCGCCCAGCGGTGCTGTAACGATACTGCACCGCGCGTCGTTCAGGCGAAATCGAACTTAATTTTTAAGAGGTAGCAAGCTATGCAGATGTGGACCAATCGCCGCGCTGAAATTGCGAGTGTGCGCGCTCGCCGTCAACGCGGGTTCACGTTGATCGAAATCATGGTCGTGATCGCGATTCTCGGCATTCTCGCCGCGCTGATCGTGCCGAAGATCATGAGCCGCCCGGATGAAGCACGCCGTGTCGCCGCAAAGCAGGACATCGGCACCGTCATGCAGGCGATGAAGCTGTACCGCCTCGACAATGGTCGCTATCCGACACAGGACCAGGGGCTGCGTGCGCTGATCGAAAAGCCGACCACCGAGCCGGTGCCGAACAACTGGAAGGACGGCGGCTACCTCGAACGCCTGCCGAACGATCCGTGGGGCAATGCGTATCAGTATCTGAACCCGGGTGTGCACGGTGAAATCGACGTGTTCAGTTACGGCGCCGACGGCAAGGCCGGTGGCGAAGGCAACGACGCCGACGTCGGTTCGTGGCAATAACGGTGACGGGCTGATTCTGTTCCCCTGCTCTATCGCCGGCACCATGCATTCGTTCAGCCCGTTCCGTTCGTGTCGTTCGCTTCATGCAGTCGCGCCGCATCGCGTGGATGGGCGCGGCGCGCGCCGGCAACGCGGCTTCACGTTGCTGGAAATGATGGTGGTGCTGGTGATTGCCGGGCTGCTTGTGTCGCTCGCGTCGCTGTCGCTGAACCGCAATCCGCGCACCGATCTGAACGAGGAAGCGCAGCGTCTCGCGCTGCTGTTCGAGACGGCCGGCGACGAAGCGCAGGTGCGCGCGCGGCCGATCGCGTGGCAGCCGCTCGACGACGGTTTTCGCTTCGACGTGCGCACCGAGGACGGCTGGCGTCCGCTGCGCGACGATCTGCTCGGGCAGCGTCGTTGGGAAGGCGGCGTGACCGGCGTGGCGATCGATTACCCGGGTTCCGATACGCACCCGAACCGCATCGTGTTCGGCACCGAAAGCATCGATACGCCGGTACAGGTCACGCTGTTTTCGTCGGTGGGCCGCGCGACGATCGTCGGGACGGGGAACGGTCGCTATGAGGTGCGCTGACATGCGGGCGCAAACACGGCCCGCGCACCGGGCAGGAAAAAAAGCGCGCGGCTTCACGATGATCGAAGTGCTCGTCGCACTCACGATCATCGCCGTGGCGCTGTCGGCATCGCTGCGCGCAGTGGGCAGTCTCGCGACCGGCGAGGCCGATCTGCACCGGCGTCTGCTGGCCGGCTGGAGCGCGGACAACGCGCTCGCGCAACTGCATCTGTCGCATACGTGGCCCGACGTCGGGTCGCAAAGTTTCGACTGCTCGCAGGGCAACCTGGAGCTGCTGTGTACGGAGCGTGTGTCGGGTACGCCGAATCCGCTGTTTCGTCGTGTGGAAGTGCTGGTGTCGATGCCTGGCCGCGAGGGCAATCTCGCAGAGATGGTGACGGTGGTCGCGAATGAAACCAACCGTTCGCTGTGAGCGCCGCGCGCCGCGAGCGCGCCGCATGCATGCCGGCGGCTTCACGCTGATCGAGCTGCTCGTCGCGATTGCGATTATGGCGGTGATTGCCGTGCTGTCGTGGCGCGGTCTCGACCAGATCGTGCGCGGCCGGACGACGATCACGAACGCGATGGAAGACGAGCGCGTATTCGCGCAGATGTTCGACCAGATGCGCATCGACGCGCGCGAAGCCGCGACCGACGACGAAGCCGGTCAGGCCGCGGTGTCGGTGGGCGGCAGCGTGTTGCAGATCGTCCGCGAACTCGATCCGCCGGGCGTTGCACCGCGTTTGCAGGTGGTGCGTTACCGGATCACCGAAGGACGTGTGACGCGTTACGCGTCGCCGCCGCTCGGCAATGCCGGCGATCTGCGTCGCGCGCTGCAGGCCAGCGACGAAAGCGGCTGGAGCAGCGTCGCGTTGATGGGCGGTGTCGGCGCGATCACCGCGCGGCTCTTCGTACCGAAGGTAGGCTGGACCATCCAGATGAACGACGTGCAGTCCGCGATTACCGAGAACGCGAACAATCTGAAGATTCCGCAGTTGGGGAGCGCGCCGTTGCCGCGCGCGGTGACCGGGCTCGAGGTGAGCATCGGTGCGACGTCGCTGAAGCGGCCTGTGACGCGTGTGTTCCTCGTCGGAGAATGAGATGCGATGCCTTGATGCGACGCGATTCGTGAAGCCGGCCGGCCTGGGCGCAAGCGCCGGTCGCGTGCCGGTGCGCGGTCGTGCCGTGCCGCATCGTCGTCGTACAGAAGCGAATCGCGGAGCGGCGATCATCAGCGCGCTGCTGGTGGTCGCGCTGTCGGCGATTCTCGTGTCGGGGATGCTGTACCGGCAGGAGGTGCAGATTCGCCGGATCGAAAACCAGCGGCTGCTCGCGCAGGCGCAGTGGGTGTCGCGCGGCGCGCTCGACTGGACGCGTCTGATCCTGCGCTCAGAAGCCGACACGTCGGCGGGTATTACGTATCTCGGCGGCGTGTGGGGTGTGCCGATCGCGCGCACGCGGCTCTCGGATTTCCTCGGGCAGATCGGCGACAAACGCGCAGGCGAAGGCTCGGCCACCTGGCTGTCGGGTTCGATCGAAGACGCACAGGCGAAATTCAATCTGCGCAACCTCGTGTCGTCGCCCGCGCCGGGCGTACTGCAGATGGACGCCTCGCAGATCCAGTGCTTCCAGCGATTGCTTGCGCTGCTCGGCCTCAACGGGTCGCTCGCGAAGACGGCGGCCATCAAGGTGCGCGCGTCGCTGCTGCGTTCGGCGACGCGCTTCCAGACGCAGGCGCTGAACACCGGCGCGACGCCGGGCCAGAGCGTGCCGGCCGGGGGCGACGTCTCGGGCGGCAACGACTTCACCGACAACCCCGGTCTGTCCAACAGCAACGACGACAGCGGTGTCGTGCCGCTGCAGTTCACGAGCGTCGATTCGCTGCTCGACGTGCCGGGCTTCACGCCCGACGTCGTCGCGCGTCTGCGGCCGTTCGTCACCGTGCTGCCCACCGCGACCGCGGTCAACATGAATACGGCGTCCGCCGAAGTGGTGGCGGCGGTCGTGCCGGGCATGAACCTGTCGAGTGCGCAGGCGCTCGTGTCGCGCCGCGAGACGGTGTTCTTCCGCAACGTCAGCGACGTGCAGCTCGCGCTGCGCGGCGCGGGCGTGCAGCAGGCAGTGATCGATCCGAACGAGCTCGACGTGAACTCCAGCTATTTTCTGGTCCACGGCCGCGTGCAGCACGAGCGCGCGGAAGTGGATCGCACGACGCTCGTGTATCGCGACGCGCTGACTCACACTACACGTATCGTGCGGGTACGCGACCAACTATGACCTACGTCCTTTCCGAAGAGAGCGGCCTTTGAGCACACTGATCGTCCTATTGCCGCCGCGCGATCCGGCGGTGCCGTCGCAGGAATGGCAACTGCCGGATCTGCCGTTCCTGCTGCTCGACAAGTCGGGCCGCACGCAGCGCGCGGGCCGTTCGTCGCTGGCGTTACTGCCGCGCGCGTCGTCGACGGTGCTGATCGTTGCCGCACGCGACCTGCTGATGCTCGCCTCTCCCGTGCCGCCGTTGAAGGGCCCGCGACTGCGCCAAGCGTTGCCGAACGTCGTCGAGGATCAACTGATCCAGGATCCGCAGACCTGCCACATCGCGGTCGACCCGAAGCCTTTCGACGGCAAGCAGCACGTGCTGGCGATCGTCGATCGCGGCTGGTTCCGCTTCCTCGTCGAGGCGTTCACGGCGGCGGGGCATCGTGCGGTACGCGCGGTGCCGGTTACGCGCTGTCTGCCGGTGCCGCTGGTGGCTGCCGCCGCGCAAACCGACATCGATGCCGCAGTGGCCGTGGCCGAAGCCGAGCAGACCGCCGATGCGGCGATCGTACCGCCGACTATTGTCGCCGCTGTGCTCGGCACGGTTGTATCCACTGCGCCGATGCTGCTCGGCGAAACGGCGCCGCTCGAAACCGCCGCGCCGCGTCTCGAACTCGCGGTCGCGCGCGGGTCGCTCGGCGAAGGGCTCGCGGTGCCGGCCGGCGCGATCGCGGGCACGCTGACGGCGCTTGCCGGCACCGCGCCGGTCGTGCTGCATGTACTCACTGATCTGCCGGGCAACGAACCGCGCCTTGGCTCGAACGCGCAGACCGAACTGGCCGCGCAGGTCGGCGGCGCTCAGTCGTTGCCGTTCGAAACGCTCGCGCGTCGTGCGCTCGAATGCCGCTTCGATCTGTGCCAGTTCGAGTTTGCCTCGCAGCCCTGGCGACTCGACCGCGCGACGCTGCGTCGGCTGCGTCTGCCGCTGATGCTCGCGGTGGCGTCGCTCGTGATCGCGGTCATCGGCGCGAACGTGCAGTGGATGATGCTCGCGCGGCAACGCGACGCAGTGAACGCGCAGATGACCGAACTGCTGCTGAACGCGTTCCCGAAAACGACCGTCGTGCTCGATGCGCCTGACCAGATGTCGCGTCAGCTGCAGCAGTTGCGCGTCGCGGCAGGCGAACTGTCGCCGGACGATTTCCTCACGCTCGCCGACGGCCTCGCCCGTTCGCTCGGACCGGTGCCGGTCAACGCCATCGCCGGGCTCGACTATCACGACCGACGGCTCGACGTCACGTTCAAGCCGGAAACCCGCGTCGATCCGGATCTCGGCAAGCGGCTCGCGAGCAACGGCCTCACGGGTGAGATCGACAGCAACACCGGCAAGTGGACGATCAGGGGCGGACAATGAAAGCGCAGTTACTCGAAGTCTGGAGCACCTTCTGGGAAGCGCGCAACGCGCGCGAAAAGGCGCTGCTCACGTGGGGCGGTGCGGTGCTCGCCGTGGTGATCGGCTGGTCGGTGTTGTGGGCGCCGGCGCAGGAAGGCCGCACGCGTCTGCGTGACGATTTACCGGCGATGCAGCGCCGTCTCGCGCAGATGACCGCGCAGGCCAACGAGGCGCGCACGCTGTCGGGTGCAACGCAAGGCGTCGCGCCTACCGGCGGCGCGTTGAAGGACGCACTGTCGACGTCGCTGACCGATCACGGCCTCGCGGCGACTCAGGTGCAGGTGATCGGCAACGTCGTCCAGGTGCAGTTGAAGAATGCGTCGTTTCCGGCGTGGACCGCCTGGCTCGATGACGTGCGCCGGCAGTTGAAGGTGCAGGTCGCGGAGGCACACGTCTCGGCGCTGAAAACCGACGGGCAGGTCGATCTGACGGCATCGCTGCAGCCGTCGACGGCGAAATGACCGCCTACGCTTGAAGGGTTCGCATGATTTTCTGGATGCGGCGCCTGCGCGTCGCGCTACCGTGGGTGCTGGTCGGCGCGCTGTCGTGCGCCATCGTGCTGGTCGTATTGCTGCCTGCCGCGTGGATCACCCCGCAGTTCGCGAAGTCGACGAACGGGCACATCAATCTCGTCGATCCGGCGGGCTCGTTGTGGAACGGCTCGGCGTCGCTGGTGCTCGCTGCGGGTTCCGATACCACCGCCGCTACGCTGCTGCCTGGACGGATCGAATGGCATACGGCGTTCTGGCCGCTGTTCACCGGACGTGTGCGGATGCAGATGCGTCAGAGCGAAGCGATGCCTGATCCCGTGACCGTCGATGCGACCGCGCGCGGCGCAACGATGACGGCCGGTGCGATTGCCGTGCCGGCCGCGCTGCTGACCGGGCTCGGCGCGCCGTTCAACACACTCGATCTGCAAGGGGATGTGCGGCTGTCGTGGACCGAGTGGCGCACGTTTCGCAGCGACGCGTTTGGTCAGTTGATCGTGACGCTGAACGACATGAGTTCGCGCGTATCGCGCGTGAAGCCGCTGGGTTCGTATCGCGTGGTGTTTCAGGCGGAAGGCGCGACGTCCACGCTTAATCTGTCGACGCTGAAGGGCTCGTTGCTGTTGAACGGCCAGGGGACCATCGGCGGTCCCGGTGCGTCGTTTCAGGGTACGGCGAGCGCGACGCCCGAGGCGCGCGACAACCTCGCCGGGCTGCTGAACCTGCTTGGTCGTCCGGTCTCGCCGGGGACGGTTGCGTTGACGTTCATGCGTTGATTGCCTGCTTCGGCGGTGTGACGCCGGGCGCTCAGTTGCTGCGAGCTTGTTGAGTGTCGGCGACCGGAGTTTGCGCGGTCGATGCGCTTGATGCCGCCGCCGGCGCCGCCGCATCACCCGTTTCGCGATTCATCTGCGCGACATCCCAGCCGCCGCCGAGCGCCTTCACCAGTCCCACCGACGACACCATCCGCTGACCCGCAATACTCGCGAGCTTCTGCTCCGCGAGGAACGCGGTGGTCTGCGCATTCAGCACGCTCAGGTAATCGACGGTGCCGGACTTGTACTGGTTCGTGACGATGTCGAGCGCCTGCTGTGCCGAATCGACCGCCTGCTGCTGGACGCCGATTTCCTGCGCGAGGATGCGCTGCGATGCGAGGTTGTCCTCGACGTCCTGGAACGCGGTGAGCACCGTTTGTCGATAGGTCGCCACCTGCTGGTCGTAGGCAGCGCGCGCGGCGTCGGTCTGCGCACTGCGCAGTCCGGCATCGAACAGCGTCGCCGCGAGTTGCGGACCGACGGTCCAGAAGCGCGACGGTGCGGTCAGCAGATTCGAAAATACCGAGTTCTCGAAGCCGCCGCTCGCGGACAACGTCAGCGACGGGAAGAACGCCGCGATCGCGATGCCGATCTGCTCGTTGGCCGCGGCCGCCTTGCGTTCCGCCGATGCGATATCGGGTCGGCGTTCGAGCAGCGCCGACGGCATCTGCGACGGCACGTCGGGCGGCGTGGCATCGAGCGGCACGCGCGGCAGCGAGAATGTCGATGCCGGTTCGCCGACGAGCACGGCGATCGCGTGTTCGTCCTGCGCGCGCGCGACGCCGTTGTCGATCGCGGCCGCCTGCGCCGATTGCAGCTGCGTGCGCGCCTGGATCACGTCGGAGCGCGCGGCGATGCCCTGCGCGTAGCGATTCTGCGTGAGCTGCAGCGAGCGGTTGTAGGCGGCGACGGTGTCGTCGAGCAGCTTTTGCTGCGCGTCGAGTGAGCGAATCGAGTAATAGGTTTGCGCGAGCGTGGCTTGTGCGGACAGGCGGGCGTTCGCGAGATCGGCGGCGGCGCCCTGCTGCCCCGCTTCCTGCGCGTTCACCGAGCGGCTGACCTTGCCCCACAGGTCGGGCTCCCATGTTGCGTCGAGCGACAGGTTGAAGCTGTTGTTGATCGAGCTCGCATTCCCGAACGACGACGACGTACCGCCGCCGCCCGAGTTGCGCGGCGTGCGTGCACGCTGGCCCGATCCCGCGAGGCTCACGACCGGAAAGTAAGCTGCACGCGCTTCGCCGACCAGCGCACGCGCCTGCCGGTAGGCGGCCGCGAACTGCGCGACGGTCTGGTTCGATGCGTTGAGCTTGTCTTCGAGCGCGTTCAGCTGCAGGTCGTTGTAGACGGTCCACCACGCGCCGCGGTCGTGCTGGTCGGCCGGCTGCGCGGTTTTCCAGCCGTCGGCGGCTTCCTTGTACGCAGCAGGAACAGACACCTCCGGCCGATGGTAGTCGGGACCTACCGCGCAACCGGCCAGCAGGCTCGCGATCGCAGCCGCCACCATCATGGCGAGCGTCGAAGTGCGTGGTGCGAACGCTACCGGGCGCGAGATACGGTCAGACTGCATGCGATGGATTCCTGTCGATTCGGTCGGCGGCCGGTCGGATAACCGGGCGACATGTCATGGGCGAACAAAGCGTAACGATGCGTTGCGGCGGCACTGGAATGGTAGCTTACGCGACGCCTCCAGCGGGAGATGGCAACGGTCATCGGACGGGCAGCAAGCGCGATGGGACCGGAGCGCGAACGCCGGCCTGCACGGCTGGCTACCGTCGACACAGGAGAGTAATGCGGCGAGTGTGGCGGGTGTGTTACGGAGGGTTCCGGCTGGTTACGCGGCGTTACCGGACCTGGCCGGACGACAGATCCTGATGACGCGTGGAGCGTTGCGCAGGCCCGGCGGCCGAGCGTCAAACGCGTTCGGTCGGACCTTGCCTTGCGACCTTGCCGGCGGCCGCTCGGCAGACCGGCGCATTGCCGCGCGCCTGGCAGATCGTGGAGCCTGGCACGAGCGAGCCGGCAGACGTCGCATCCTTGCCGGCCGCCGATGCCGATGCCGGCAGCAACGGCAGTTGCCGCATACCGGCGCCGTGCCCGGACTGAGCGTCGCGGCGCCCGCGTCGATGATCGATCCACGCGAAAAACAGCACCCCAAGCGATCCCCCGGGCAGCACGAACATCACTGCGTACAGCGCCAGTCTCCACCAACGGTGCGGACCCCGGAAGGTGTGCAGCGCGGTATCGGTCAGGGAGCGGCCCCAGCCGCCAAGGGTGTTTTTCAGGTACAGCATCGCGGACATCCTATCGTGGCGCAGGGTTGCGGCACGCGGCAAATCGGTCAGAACATGGTCTCGGGTAGCGCCGGAGCGCGTAACTCGTTGCCTGTCATAATATTGACTATGCAATGAAATCTCAAGATACTTCGTTGCATGCCGCCTCCGTCTGTTGTTTTCCAGTGGTACGAAGGCAGCAGTGTGAAATCTGCCGTTCTGGCGATTGACTTCGCTGTCCAGGCAGATAAAATCCGGATCAATCCGCTGCCCCACCATTGCGATGACCGACGGTCCCTATCACGCCAGCGAGATCTCGCTCGAATCGAGTCTCGGCTACTACCTGTCGAAAGCGCGCAACGTGCTCGCGGAACGGATGGACCGTGCGGTAAAGCCGCTCGGACTGACGGCGCAGCAGATCGGCATCATGCTGCTGCTGTCGCACGGACGCGCGACGACGCCGTTCGAGCTGTCGCGCGCAATGTCCTACGACAGCGGCTCGATGACGCGGATGCTCGACCGGCTCGAGAAGAAGGGCTTTATCGTACGCACGCGTAGCGCGGTCGATCGGCGGATGGTCAAGCTGGAATTGACGCCGACTGGTCAGGAGGCCGCGAAGCAGTTGCCGGCGCTCTGTACCGCTGTGCTCGATGAGCAGCTGCGTGGATTTTCGCCGGACGAAGTGGGCACGCTGGTGAGTCTGCTGAGTCGCTTCATCGCCAACGGCGGTATGTCGGGCGACGACATTTGCGCCGTGCACGCGGCGCCGGCCGGGCAGCGCGAGAAGGTGCAAGGGTCGCCGGAAGAAGGCGACGAATAAATCAGGTGGCGTCTGCGGACGCCTTTATTTTCGGCGATTATCTGTCTGGGCAGAGGGTGTCAGGGCATGAAATATCTGCTTAATAGTTCACGCAGATCGGTGTCGCGACAACTGTCCGTCCGATAAGGAGAAACGACTATGGCTGCTACGGCTCCCGCTACCGCGCCGGTGCCCGCGGAACCCGTACCGTTCAGCGGCGGCAAGCTCGCGCTGCTGACCGTTGGTCTGGCGCTCGGCACGTTCATGGAAGTGCTCGACACGTCGATCGCGAACGTCGCCGTGCCGACCATTTCCGGTAGCCTCGGCGTATCGACCAGCGAAGGCACGTGGGTGATCTCGTCGTACTCGGTTGCATCGGCGATCGCCGTGCCGCTGACCGGCTGGCTCGCGCGCCGGGTCGGCGAGGTGCGGCTCTTCACGATATCGGTCGTGCTGTTCACGATCGCATCCGCGATGTGCGGCTTCGCGCACAACTTCGAATCGCTGATCGCATTCCGACTTCTGCAGGGTCTCGTCTCCGGACCAATGGTGCCGCTATCGCAGACCATCCTGATGCGCTCGTATCCACCGGAGAAGCGCGGCCTCGCGCTCGGTCTATGGGCGATGACGGTGATCGTCGCGCCGATCTTCGGCCCTGTGATGGGCGGCTGGATCACCGACAACTACACGTGGCCGTGGATCTTCTACATCAACCTGCCGATCGGTCTCTTCTCCGGCGCGTGCGCGTACCTGCTGCTGCGCGGCCGCGAGACGAAGACGACGAAGCAGCGCATCGACGCGATCGGGCTCGCGCTGCTCGTGATCGGCGTGTCGTGTCTGCAGATGGTGCTCGACCTCGGCAAGGATCGCGACTGGTTCAACTCGCATTTCATCGTCGCGCTTGCGATCATCGCGGTCATTTCGCTCGCGTTCATGCTGGTGTGGGAGGCGACCGAGAAAGAACCGGTGGTCGACCTCACGCTGTTCAAGGACCGCAACTTCGCACTCGGCGCGTTGATTATCTCGGGCGGCTTCATGGCGTTCTTCGGCTCGGTCGTGATTTTCCCGCTGTGGCTGCAGACCGTGATGGGCTACACGGCCGGACTCGCGGGACTTGCGACCGCGCCGGTCGGCCTGCTCGCACTCATCCTGTCGCCGCTGATCGGTCGCAATATGCACCGGCTCGATCTGCGGATGGTCGCGAGTTTCGCGTTCGTCGTGTTCGCGTTCGTGTCGTTCTGGAACTCGACGTTCACGCTCGACGTGCCGTTCAATCACGTGATCTGGCCACGGCTCGTGCAGGGCATCGGCGTCGCGTGCTTCTTCGTACCGATGACGACGATCACGCTGTCGAGTATCTCCGACGACCGTCTCGCGAGCGCGTCGGGGCTGTCGAATTTTCTGCGCACGCTATCGGGTGCGATCGGGACCGCCGTCAGCACGACGTACTGGGAAAACGACGCGATCTATCACCACGCGGTGCTGTCCGAATCGGTGAACGTGTATTCGCAGAACACCACAGCGTATAGCGATGCGTTGTCGTCGCTTGGCATCGCAGGTCAGAGTCTTACCGCGCAGTTGAATGCACTCGTCACGCAGCAGGGCTTCATGATGGCGACCAATGATTTCTTCCGCATCTCGTGCGTGGGCTTCGTCGTGCTCGCTGGGCTGGTGTGGATCACGAAGCCGAAGAAAGGCGTCGGCGCGGCGATGGGGCACTGATGCGACGCGCTCATTGCGACGGCGGCTCTCCCGTCTCCGATCGCACCGACTGCGCGGGCATCGCGTGAACTTCGGACGCATCCTGCGGCGTCGCTGCGCTATCCGATGTGTTGTCCGGCGCAGTCGCGGTGCCGTTTCTCACGAACTGCTTGAAGTCCGCGCCTGCTCGCCACGGATCGGGCTTGCAGCCGAGCGCGCTGTCGCAATGCGCGGCGAAGCCGATCGTCGACGTGCCGTCGTTGTTCGGCGCCTTCGTGATCTGATAGGCGAGCGCGCGTTTGCCGCCGTCGGGTCCGGTGGTCTGGATCAGTGAGTCGCTGGCCGTTTGCAGCGGATAGCGCGAGTGATCGGTGACCCAGGTTTTCGCGCGTTGCCACCACAGGGTGCACTGCGTGTCGCTCGTGCACGTAAGCGGCGCGGTGGCGATCTGCATGACGTCGGGTTCGACCTGACCGCGCGTCGTACAACCGGCAGCGAGCGTCCCGAGAATGACTATCGACAGGCATTGCTTGATCACGACGAACCTCCGTTGGCGAAGCGATATGTGTCGAGCCGATCGTGCAGCGAGCAGCTACCGACATGACGATATATGGGTTGGACCCTCGTAACGCAGGTGTGTTTCAACGGATCGACGGTTCCGGGAAAACTTGCCGTCGTCGCTGTATGTGGCGATCGAAGCCGTAGCGCTTACCGGTTCGTCGGTGCGTGCTGATGGAGAAACAAAAAAAGGCAGCCGTGCAGGCTGCCTTTCTCATGCGAATCTTCTTTTGAATCGCGCTTGCCGCGCGGCGCCTATACGCTGAAACGGTTCAACGTATAGGCACGATACGCAGCGACGAACGCATCGAACGACCCGATTTCTTCACGCTCCAGCTTCGCCTGCTCGCCGAGCGACTGCTCTGCGAGCGCCATGAATTCCTGCGTCTTTGCCGCATCGAGCGGACGACTGCGGAACAGCGCCGCATGCGCTTCGCTCTGTTCGAGTGCGAACGCGAGAAAGCTCTGCTGTTTGTCGCGCATCGTTTGCAGCACGCGTGCCGACGGCGTCAACGAAGAATCGGCGAGCTTCGCGCGTTGCACGGCGACCGCGCGCGCGTGGCTGTCGTTACCGTGCAGCGCATCGAGTTTCGCGGCGGCGACATCGATCTTCGCGAGCAGTTCTTCGGCCCACTCCGTCATCGCGATGGTTTCGCCGTCGCGCGTCAGCTCGAGACCGGGCTTGCGACCTTCCATCGTCACACTGCCGAAATTGCGGTTCGCTTCGCAATACGCGTCGGGCGGCAACGGTGCGCTGTCGTCGAGTGCGCAGACCAGCAGATACGCGTCGAGAAAACGCGACGTCTCGAGCGAAATGCCGACCGGTTCGAACGGATCGATGTCCATGCAGCGCACTTCGACGTATTGCACACCGCGCGCCGCGAGTGCATGCAGCGGACGCTCGCCGGGATACGTGACGCGCTTCGGCCGGATCGTCGAGTAGAACTCGTTTTCGATCTGCAGCACGTTGGTGTTGATCTGCACCCACTCGCCGTTGCGGTGCGTGCCGATCGCCTCGTATTGCGGATACGGCTGGCTCACGGCCTGCGCGAGCGCGTCGAGATAACCCTGCAGCGTGTCGTAGTCCGCATGCAGCGCCGCTTGCGCCGTGGTGTTCGAGTAGCCGAGATCGCTCATCCGCAGACTTGTCGCGTACGGGCGATACAGCGTGTCGGCGTCGAAGGTTTCGAGCGTGTTCGGACGGTCGCGCAGGAAGCGTCGATCGAGTGCGGGCGATGCGCCGAACAGGTACATCAACAGCCAGTTCGTGTGGCGGAAATTACGGATCAGCGCGAGGTAGCGTTCGGACTGGAAATCGACCGGGCTCGCGGTGGATTGCTGATCGGCGTGCAGCAGGCGCCACACTTCATCGTTCAGCGAGTAGTTGTAGTGAATGCCGGCGATGCATTGCATCGTGCGCCCGTAGCGCAACGCGAGACCCACGCGATACACGTACTTCAGCTTGCCGATGTTCGACGAGCCGTAGTGTGCGATCGGAATTTCATCGTCGGCCGGCAGCAAGCCGGGCATCGATTCGTTCCACAGGATCTCGTCGCCAAGCGACATGTAGACGAAACGATGCAGCGTGTCGAGTTGCTCCAGCGTGAGCGACACATCGCGCTCGGCGGGCGTGATGAGTTCGATCAACGCTTCCGAATAGTCGGTGGTCAGCGACGGATGCGTCAGTGCCGAGCCGAGCGCGCGCGGATGCGACGTCGTCGCGAGACGGCCGTCGCGAGTCACGCGCAGGCTCTCCTTTTCGATGCCGCGCAAGCCGGTGATGAGCGCGTCCGCTTGCGGACCGGCGCTCAGCACGGACAGACGATGAGAGAGCGCGTCGAGCGCGCGGGAAGCAGAAGTGTTTGACATCGATGCGATTGCAGGTCGGGCGTTGTCTGCCGCCAGGTGCCGCCTGTCGGCGGCCGACAACGTTCGGCGGATTCTTGGTAGCGGGCACTTTAACATCTCGCCGGAAGACCCGCTTGAGGCTGCTTCGGGGTCACTTTACGGCTGCTCGGCGCGTGCCGGCGCGCCTCTCGGCGACTCCCCGCTAGTTTGCCTGCACGTTCGCGAGCTGCGTCACTGTGATATCTGTCAGCCCCGCTCAACCGCCGCGCGCAGCTCCTGCCCGATCCGCGACTTCATTCCACAGATGCATCGCCGCGTACGCGCGCCACGGGCGCCAGTCGTCGGTGCGTGCGCGTTGCTGCGTCGCGCGAATCAACGCGGGGTCGCGTGCGGTGATCGACTGCATCAGCACGAGGTCCAGCGCGGGCCATGCGTCGGCGTCGCGCCATGCGCGCATCGCGACGTATTCGACGGTCCACGGTCCGATGCCCGGCAGCGCAAGCAATGCGGCGCGTAATGCGGTTGCGTCGTCGATGGCGCTGTCGAGCGGCACGTCGCCGCTTGCGACCGCGCGTGCGAATCCCTGGAGCGCCGCGACGCGTTTGCCCGGCATGCCGATCTTGTCGAGATCGACAGCGGCGAGCGCGGCCGGCGTCGGAAAGCGCCACGCCGTGTTCTCGTGCGGATGATCGACGATGCGCTCGCCGGCACGCTGCACGAGCCGGCCGATGATCGTCGTCGCAGCCTTCACGCTGACCTGCTGACCGACGATTGCGCGCACGACCAGCTCGAAACCCGACCACGCGCCGGGCACGCGCAGACCGGGTGCCGCGGCGAAGAGCGGCGCGAGCCACGGGTCGTTCGCGAAATGCGCAGCGATCTTTTTCGGGTCCGCGTGCAGATCGAACATGCGCGCGATCGGTGCGGCGAGCGCATCGGCGTGACGGCTCGCGGCGCCTTCGATCGTCGCGACGATGCAGCGTTTGCGCGGATGCAGACGGACGGTGAGTGTGCCGCCGTCGCCGGCCCAGTCGATTGCGCGGCGATACGCACCGTCCTCGACGGCTTCGACGCCGAGCGTCGCGCGCCCCGCGAAGAAGCGCAGGATGCGCGGCCAGTCGAAGGGTGCCTTGAACGGCAATTCCAGCGAGACAACGTCAGCGATGTCGGTGCTCAAGCGGCGTGATCCAGATCGGCGGTGATGGGTTGGGCGACCTGCGCGCCGGTGCGATGAGCTTCCGCATCGAGCAGCGCGGCCTTGCGCGGCAGGCCCCATCGATAGCCGGCCAGCGCACCGCCCTTCTGTATCACACGATGACACGGAATGGCCAGCGCGACCGGGTTCGACGCACAAGCGCTTGCGACCGCCCGCACCGCGCGCGGCGAACCGACTTCGGCAGCGATCTCCGAATAGCTGCGGGTCTCGCCGTACGGAATGCGCCGCAGCGCATCCCACACGCGCTGCTGGAACGCAGTGGCCGCGATGTCGAGCGGCAGATCGACGCGGCGACGCGTGCCTTCCAGATACGCGCCGATCTGCTCGACGAACGGCGCGAGCTGCGCGGCGTCTTCGATCAGTTCCGCGTTCGCGAACTCGCCGCGCAGTTCGTCGACGAGCGCATGCGTGTCGTCGCCGAATGCGATCTTGCAGATGCCCTTGTCGGTCGTCGCGACCAGCACGAGGCCGAGCGGTGTCGGCGCGCTCGCGTAATGCACGACGACGCCTGCGCCCTTGCGTCGATAGTCGGACGGCGCCATGCCGAGTTCGGCGGCAGCGGTGTCGTACATCCTCGACGGCGAACCGAAGCCCGCGTCGACGCTCGCCCGGGTCACGGCCGTGCCGCGCCCGAGCGCATCGCGCAGAGCCGCGCCCCGCTGCGCCGCCTGATACTGCCGCGGCGACACGCCGACCACGCGCTTGAAAAGCCGCTGCAGATGGAACGGGCTCACGTGGACGAGGTCGCTCAGTTGCGCGAGCGTCAGACGCTGCTGCGGATCGGCGTCGAGCGCCGCGCACGCGCGATTCACGATCTCGATTTCGCGCGGCAGCCGGCCAGGCTGACAGCGCTTGCAGTCGCGGAAACCGGCGGCGCGCGCATCGTCCAGCGAAGCGAAGAAATCGACGTTTTCACGGCGCGGCTGGCGCGACGCGCACGACGGTCGGCAGAACACGCCCGTCGTTTTGACGCCGTAGAAGAAGGTGCCGTCGGCGTCGGTATCGCGGCTCGTGACGGCGGCCCAGCGTTCGGCGGCGGTGGAATAGCCCGTTTTCATGGTGGGTTCCGGAGACAGTTTCGATGGTCACCAATGTAGTCCGCAGGTCGACACAGTACGCCCCGGATCTTGCTCTGTCATTGCACTGGATGCGGTGCGAACGGCTCTGCTTCGGGGGCGGAGCCTCCCTGGACGCGGCTCCCCGGCCCGGGAATGCTAGGGAATGTCAATTCCCGGGTTTTCCCTTAAAAAGTTATTGCGTCGCACCAACCCGTTGTGTATAGTGGTTCTTGTCTCCTCCATGTCTCCTCCTGATATGGATTAAGCCCGCTCCCAGTGAGCGGGCTTTTTTTCGTCTGCATTTTCCCTTCCCCCCATCCGCGTTCTTCTACACTTCCGGTAACCGGACAGCCTCGGCGAGGGAGTTTCCATGCAGATCCATATTCGCGAGATCGATCATGTCGTGATCCGGGCCGCCAGCCTCGACACGATGACGCGGTTTTATTGCGACGTGCTCGGGTGCAGTGTCGAAAAGGAGCAGCTTGAACTGGGTTTGATCCAGCTGCGCGCGGGCCGTTCGCTGATCGATCTGCTGCAGGTCGGCGCGAGAATCGACCGTGCCGATAGCGGCACACCGGGCGCGGGACGCAATATGGATCACCTGTGTCTGCGCGTCGAACCGTTCGACGCCGACGCGTTGCAGAAACATCTGACGGAATGCGGTGTGCGGCTCGGCGAGCGCGCGATGCGCTACGGCGCGGATGGCTTCGGTATGTCGGTGTACCTGTTCGATCCGGAAGGCAATATGGTCGAACTCAAGGGGCCGCCTGACGCCTGAAGGTACTGCCTTCCCTTTGCCTCGATCACGCGTTGGCCGGTTCTTTCAGCACCGTCCATTCGATCGGCACCGGATCGGCCTGCGACGAGCCGAGCCATGCGGCCCCGTCCTGCACCGTGCACTGCAGGCGCATCGTGCGTTCGGCGAGACTGCCGAGCGACGCGGCGACTTCATCGCCCAGCGACCAGACGGTCACATTGCGCAGCCGATCGACCTTGCCGCGCACGCCCTGCCACCAGATATCCGACGTCCGGCCGCCATACGCGATCACGATCACTTCGTTCGCACGGCCGCTCGCCTTCGCGATCCGGCGTTCGTCCGGCTGCCCGACGTCGATCCACGTCTCGATCGCACCGGTCAGGTCTTTTTGCCACAGGTCGGGTTCGTCGATATCGGACAGGCCTTTGCAGAACTCCAGGCGCTCCTGCGCAAACAACGCGAACGCGGCGACGCGAACCATCATCCGTTCGTCGGTTTCGGACGGATGACGGGCGATCGTCAACGCATGGTCGGCGTAGTAATGCCGGTCCATGTCGGCGATCTGCAGATCGGCTTTATAAATGGTCGATTTGAGAGCCATGCGACACCAGAAGCCCACGTAGGGCCGAAGAAAATAGGAAGATCGACAGCGCGCTGCCGTTGTCCGATCAGCATTTATCGTGCCGTCGACGGAGGGCAGGCGCGCGTGATGATACCCAATGTGACGCCCGCGTGGCGCGTGCGTGCAAAACGGTCACAGCGGCGGCGCTTCGTCCGGCATGCGCAAATAAAAAGCGGCCGGGGAAAATTCCCGGCCGCTTTTTACACGCATCCGTTCAAGCCGACCCGAAAAAGTCGGCTAATTCGCAGCCCGGTTTTATCGACTCGAGGCCGCAGGTATTTACCAGCGTTACGGCTTGATAAACCGGTCGTTGGTCCAGAGCCCTTGCGTATCGCTATTGCCGGAATTCACGAATTCGACTTCGTGACCAACGACACGCACGACGCGGAAATTCGCATTTTCAGGCGTCGAAAGACATTGGAAGCCGGAGAAGAACTCCTGCATTTTCTGCTGCTCGCCGGCTTGCGCATGCTGGTTGACCGCGTCCAGATTATCCTTGGACAGACAGCCGTATGCGTTCGGCTTGAACTGGATCGTCTGCTGCGGCTTGATGACGACGTCCTGTGCCTGCACCGCCGATGCAACCGCCAATCCCGCCACTGCAAAAAGAAGAGCAACGCGCTTGATCATGTTCAGCCTCCGTGCGGATGATTGCTCAGGTTAGCTATGTATTTAACTTCAATGGGGCATCCGCACCTTGCACTTTAGGAAACGCTGCGAGGAGCACAAGCACATCTTGTGTGCGACCGCAACAGCGGCGAATTGTCGCACCTGCGTCAATGAAGGTTTCGAGGCGGAGGGTGGGGCGAAAAGACGCAGTAACGTAATACGCGCACAGTCGAAACGCTTAAGTAGAGCCTTTAATGGCAATGGTCTGCGTCGTTGATTCGCGTAAACACGGAGACGCATTTAAGCGATTTAATAAAAATCCGTTAAAACGTGATGCGGCGCACACAAAGTCATTTAGCGAATTAAGCGTCTGGCCCGCTTTTGCAGATTAAAAAGAATGCCAGCTCCGTTTTCCGGACCGGAAGAGGGAGCGCGATTGGTGCTTGCAACGGGCTGAGGTTCGTGGATAAATCGACTCTCCTCAGGAGATAAAGCTATGACACTCGCCCACTGGCTTCCGTTCGCCATTGCTTCGGCCATTCTCGTGGCGATTCCCGGCCCGACCGTTCTGCTCGTGATTTCCTACGCGCTCGGTCACGGCCGCCGCTACGCACTGACGACGACGGCCGGCGTCGCGCTCGGCGACCTCACCGCGATGACCGCTTCGATGCTCGGGCTTGGCGTGCTGCTCGCGGCGTCGGCGGCGCTCTTTACCGCGGTTAAGTGGGTCGGTGCGGCGTATTTGATCTATCTCGGCATCAAGCTGTGGCGCGCACCCGTGATGGAGGCCGATGCGCCGGCCTCGGCGGAAACACGCACCGGCCGCATCTTCGCCCATGCGTATGCGGTCACCGCGCTGAACCCGAAAAGCATCATCTTTTTCGTCGCGTTCGTGCCGCAGTTCATCGATCCGCACGCGGCCGCGTTGCCGCAGATCGTCATCTTCGAGGCGACGTTCATCATTCTGGCGACGTCGAATGCACTGGCTTATGCGTTGATTGCGTCGGCGGCGCGGCGCGCGATTCGCAGCGCGCGCGTGCAGCGTACGATCAATCGCACCGGCGGCACGCTGCTGATCGGCGCGGGTATTTTCGCGGCTGCGTGGAAGAAAGCGGCGGCTTAAGCGTGGATGTCGCGGGCGCGGCGCTTGATTAAGGCGCCCGCCTGCCGGCGAAGAAGTCGCGCTGGAACATGCACATGCGCAGCGCGTTGTGATACGCGCCGTTGCCGAAGAATTCCTCGATCAACTCCGCTTCGTGTACGAAGCCGCATTTCTCGTACACGTGAATCGCGGCGGCATTCGATTTGTCGACGATCAGATAAATCTTGCGCAGATTCAGCACGGAAAACGCGTAATCGACGGCGAGCATCGTCGCGATCGACGCATACCCTCGACCTTGCGCACGCGGCGCGATGATGATCTGGAATTCGCCGCGTCGGTGGATGTAGTCCAGTTCGATCAATTCGACGAGACCGACGGTTTGGGCGGCGGCATCGATTGCGACGAAGCGCCGTTCGCGCTGATCGTGCACGTGCTGATCGTAGAGTTGCGACAACTCGGAGAACGTTTCGTACGGTTCCTCGAACCAGTAACGCATGATTTTCGCATCATTGTTGAGGCCGTGAACGAAGCGCAGATCATCGCGCTCGAGCGGTCGTAGCGTCAGTTCGATGTTGCGTTCTGTGGTCATGGATTTCCCCCGGCGATGATTGATTATGTGCGCCGCCTGTTCGGCGCGTCGAGGGTTAGGCGCGTCCATGTGCCCGAGGTTCGCCCGGCACCGCGTATGCGATGCAACACCGCTTCTCGCCGGGACTGCTGGGTGCGGTTCTCTGCGGATATCAGCGTCGTGTTGTCGCAGGCACCGGAATTGCGCCTCGCACGATGTGAGGGGTGGCGCACGCGGACTGCGCGCCGTCCGCCTACAATGAAATGACAGCTTGTGCAGATCGGGAGGCTATCGTGGTCGAGCACGTGATATTGGGTATATTTCTCGTGGTCCCGTTACTGATCGTCGCGTTTCTGTTTTCCGACGAGCTTTGGCAGGAACATCGGCAGCGCGGACAGCTGCCGCGTGAGCGGCGCATGGACTGGCGTCATCCGATCCGCAGTCTGCGGCATCCGCACTGAGTGCGCTTACATCGCCGCCTGCATAGAGGCGGGACGTTGATCGTACGAATAATCCGCTGAGGGAGCGCACGCCGCGCGTGACTGCGTGGTTGTGTAAAACACAAAATACACGCGCAAAAAAAAGCCGCAGCGTTCGTGAGACTGCGGCTTAACCACACACGTAACGCCCTGCATGCACGTCACCTGCACAGTCTGAAAGCGGCGTTCTTCTCAAGCAAGCCTTTAAGCTGAAGTTTGACCATCGTTGACGTTTCAGCCGGCGCTCGCCGGTCGCATCCGATCGGGGCTCGTCTGCGTATAAAGCGGTGAAGGGCGCATAACAGCGCCTCATCCGTTTTATGTTCGAGGACTGCTCCGCATGCCGCTCGATCCTGCCGACTCCTTTTGACCATGCCCTTGCTGCTAGTCGCGTCGATCGCGTTTGCAGGCCTGGCGGTGCTGTTCGTCATCGTCTGGCGATGGCAACTGCGCAGCCTCAACGCCGGGATGATCGATCCGGTTTGGGCGGCGTCGCTGGGCGGTGTCGCGTTGCTGTATGCGCTGGCCGGCACCGGCGATCCGTTGCGTCGAATCGCGGTCGGCATCGGCGGGGCATGCTGGGGTGCGCGCCTCGGGTTTCATCTGTGGAGGCGTAACGCCGGCAAGCCCGAGGATGCGCGATATCGACGGTTGCGCGAAGAGTGGGGCGTCGCAGCGCCACGGCGGATGCTGGGCTTTTTCCTCGCGCAGGCGGTTGCATCGTCGGTGCTCGCCGTATCGTTTGCCGTGCCCGCGTACACACGCGGCAGATTGTCGATGGGACTCGTCGCGCTGGGTGCTGCCATATGGATCATCGCAACCGTCGGCGAGGCCATGGCCGACAGGCAGCTCGCCGCCTTCGTCGCGCAGCCGGCGAATCGCGGCAAGGTTTGTCGCGAAGGGCTGTGGCGCTATTCGCGGCATCCCAACTATTTCTTCGAGTGTCTGCACTGGTTCGCGTACGTGCCAATCGCGGCGGGCAGCGCGTGGATCGCGTTGAGTGTCGTGCCTCCGCTGCTGATGGGCTGGCTGCTGCTGAGAGTGTCCGGCATTCCGGTGCTCGAAGCGCATCTCGCGACGAGTCGTCCTGGGTACGCCGACTATGTGCGCACGACGTCTGCGCTTATCCCCTGGCCTCCGCGCAACGCACGCGAACCACTACAAAAGAGTGAACCATGACCGCATCGACCGTCGATAACGAACAGATGTCGTCGTCCGCACGTGACGGCTGGTTGATCGAATGCTGCGAGCGGGGCTGGTTGCCCGATACGCTGATTCGCTTCGGTATGCGTTCGCTGATGCGACAGCGTCTGCGCGACGAAGGCGCCGGCGGTCCCGAGTCAGTCACGATGCGGTTGATGCAGCTGGTCGACGAACTGGGCGCAAGTCCAATCGCAATCGCTACCGACGCTGCGAATCGCCAGCACTACGAGTTGCCCGCTGCGTTCTTCGATGCGCACCTTGGGCCGCGTCTGAAGTATTCGTGTTGTCTCTATCCAACCGGCCGCGAAACGCTCGCGGAAGCCGAAGAAGCGATGCTCGAACTGTACGTGCAGCGCGCCGGCCTTGCGGACGGACAGTCGATCCTCGATCTCGGTTGCGGCTGGGGTTCGCTGTCGTTGTGGCTCGCTGCACGGTTTCCGTCGGCACGGATCACGGCGCTGTCGAATTCGCACGGACAACGCGCGTTCATCGAGGCGCGCGCGGCCGCGCTCGGATTGCACAACGTGACGGTACTAACCGGCAACATCGTCGACTTCGAATTCGCCGATATGCCGGCCGAGGGTCGCTTCGATCGCGTGATCTCGATCGAGATGTTCGAGCACATGAAGAACTACGCGCTGCTGCTCGAAAAAATCTCGCGCTGGATGCGCATCGACGGGAGGCTGTTCGTGCATGTCTTCGCGCACCGCACGCTCGCCTATCCATTTGAGGCGCGCGATCGCAGCGACTGGATGGCGAAGTATTTTTTCACGGGCGGCACGATGCCGTCCGAGTCGCTGCTGCTGCATTTTCAGACCCATCTGCGTGTGACGTGTCACTGGTGGATGAGCGGCACGCACTACGCGCGCACCGCAAACCATTGGCTGGATGCGCTCGATGCAGCACGCGATCGTCTGTTGCCGATATTCACGGCAACCTACGGCGAGCGCGACGCGGCGATCTGGCTGCAGCGCTGGCGAATGTTCTACATGGCGGTCGCTGAGTTGTTCGGCTATGCGCAGGGCAGCGAGTGGGGCGTCGCGCACTATCTGTTCGATCGGCTTGGACGCGGATAATCCTGTCGCGTCAGCGAAACGCGTCGTTCGCGGCGGCCGCGCCGAGCAGATGCCTGCGCAACTGCGGAGCACGTGTACGTGGATCGAGCCAGATCGCGAAGAACGCCCGCGCAAACGCGACGTCGTCGATCTGCGCGGTGAGCCGGTCGTTCGCATAGAAGCGCACGCCGCGTCCCGGCATGAAAGCGCCACAGAGCGTATCGCCGGACTGCACGTCGACGAATGCCGTGAGCATGTCGGCGCGCCAGCGGTCGCGGATCGATGCGGACAGCGGGGTCGCCGCGAGCCGTTCCATTTCCGCGAGGCCCGTGTCGGCGAGACGTGTCTTCGTGAAGCTGCGGCGATACTCGATAACGAGTGCAAACGGCGATTCACTGGACAGTGTCGCGGCGCTGCTCCACAACTGCGCGTTATACAGGCAGAAGCCGAGGACGCAGAACGAACCATCGCCCAGTTCATTTGCGGTCCCGAGATCGTCCTTGCAGCCGGCCCATGCCGACGAATAGCACCATCCGGTCAGCACGAACGCGAGCACGAGTGCAAGCGCACGCACGTCAATCGCCCTGCGTAATCAGGAAGTGCGTGACGCCGGTGCGTTTCTCCAGAAAGCCGGCCTCGCAGTACGCAAGATAGAGCCGCCATGTGCGGATGAAGATCTCGTCGAAGCCCTGCGCGCAAACCGCTTCGAGCTGCGCCTCGAATGCCGTGCGCCAGTGTCGCAGCGTGTACGCGTAGTCGTTGCCGAACGACAGCGACTCATGCGCTCGCAAGCCCCCACGACGTGCGGCACGGATGAAACGTTCGACGCTCGGCAGCATGCCGCCGGGGAAAATCGTTTCGCGAATGAAGTCGCTCGAACTGCGATATGCGGCGAAGCGCGCATCGTCGATCGTGATCGATTGCACGAGCGCGCTCGCACGCGGCGCGAGGCACTGCTTCACCTTCGAAAAGAACATCGGCCAGTAGCGCTCGCCGACCGCCTCGAACATCTCGATCGACACGATGGCATCGTACTGCCCATCCAGATCGCGATAGTCGGTCAGTTCGAGGTTCGCGTAACGCTCGAGACCTGCCGCCGCGATGCGCGCGCGTCCCAGTTCGAGTTGCTCGCGCGACAGCGTGACGCCATGCACGTGAATGCCGAGCCGAGCCGCATGCAGCGCGAAACCGCCCCAGCCGCAGCCGATTTCGAGCACGCGCATGCCGGGCCGCAGTAACAGCACGTCGACGATGCGCTGATACTTCGCGTGCTGCGCGGCTTCGAGCGTGCGCGCGAGATCGTCTTCGAACAATGCGCTCGAATAGGTGAACGTCGGGTCCAGCCACAGCGCGTAGAACGCGTTGCCGATGTCGTAATGCGCGTGGATGTTGCGGCGGCTGCCGTTGCGCGTATTCGCGCGCAGCCAGTGCCGCAACCCGTACCACGCGCGGGCGGCCAGGCTGCCGGTCACGGTGCGCGGCAGCGCGCTTTCGTTGGCGAGCGCAAGGCGCACCAGCGCGACGGCGTCCGGTGTGTCGAGCCAGTGCGCGCGATACGCGTCGGCGAAACCGATGTCGCCGGCTCTCAGGATCGCTGCGCACGCGCGCCAGTCGTGCAGCAGCAGATGCGCGCCGTCGGGCGAGTGCGGATCGCCGAACGTGCGTTGTGTGCCGTCCGGAAGCGTGACGAGCAGGCGGCCATGACGCATGCGTCCGAGCGTCGCGAGAAAGAGTCGGCCTGCCGCCGGTGTGTCGCTGGCCGGAAAGAAAGTGCGAAGGAACGTCATGGTCTCTTTGCTCCGGACGACGGAGGATGCTTGCCGTAAAACGGCACGCGCTTGATCGCGAGACGCAGCGCCTGCCAGTGAATGCGAACGACGACCGCGACCGTCATCCACGGCTGACGCAGCAGCGTGGCGAGCGCGGTCGTGCCGGTGAGCGGGTGTTTGCGCAGAGAGAGGCTCGTGCGGATCACGGCCGTTCCATCGACGTGGCCGTCGTAGTGGTCGATCGAGATCGACGTGTGTTGCGCGCTTTCGCGCACGCGGAACACGTAGTGGCCTCGCACGTCGCAGAACGGCGATACGTGCAGCACCTTCCGGCACGCGAGCGACGTATGCGCGTCGATCGCGCCGCCGTCCGCTGCTCCAAGCAGATAGCAATGACGCTCGCCGAACGTGTTGCGCACCTCGGCGACGAGCGCCCGCAACTGCGCGTCGTCGTCATAGCTGAACCAGAAGCTGACGGGATTGAACGCGTAACCGAACACGCGCGGGAAGGTCTGCAGCCACAGCGGTCCCTGCGCGTGCAGACCGGCCTGCGCGAGGCGCGCGCGGATCCACGTGCCGGGATCGCTGCCGTCGCATGCGCCATAGTCGGCGGCGCGTAGACTCAGCGGCGCGAAACGGCCGATGCCGAACCACCAGCGATCGAGTTCCGCGAGCCGCGACATGTCGCAACGCACGCAGAACACCGGGTAGACGAACCGGTGCTTAACCGGCCGCAGTCGCATGTGTACGACGTGGCCGAGCAGCAGCAGCGGTCCTTTGAGTCCGTTGATCGTCGCGTTCATGGCGTGGCCCATGCCGGCTGCACGCCGAAATCCGCGGCGACGCGCAGCGCGGACTTCAGGCCGTCCTCGTGAAAACCGTAGCCGGTCCATGCCCCTGCGAACCAGGTTTGCCGATGACCTTGCAGCGCGGGAAGACGCGTCTGCGCATCGATGGCTGGCTGATCGAGCAACGGGTGATCGTAGGTGAAACGTCGTAGCTCCGTGCCGGCGGCCGGCTGCGCGACGGGGTTCAACGTCAGCACGAGCGGTTGTCGAAACGGCAGCGGCTGCAGCCGGTTCAGCAGATAGCTGACGCACACGGGCCGTGCGTCGTCGATGGGACGGCCGTCGCGCGCGCTCACGTAATTCCACGCGGACCACACGCGCCGTCTGCGCGGCAGCAGCATCGTGTCGGTGTGCAGCACGGCGACGTTCGGTTGATAGCGAAACGGCCCGAGCGTGCGCTGTTCGAATGCGTCGGCATCGCCGAGCATCCGCAGACTGTCGGGGGCATGCGTCGCGAGCACGACGGCATCGAAGCGTTCGGTGCCGGCCGAGGTCGTCAGCGCGACACCGGATGCGTCGCGCCGCAGATCGACGACCGGCGACGCGGTACGCACGTCGTCGAGCGTGCTCACGATACGCCGCACGTAGTCGCGTCCGCCGCCGCTGACGGTTTTCCACGTCGGGCGTCCGGCGACCTGCAGCAGCGCGTGATTCAGGCAAAAGCGCAGGAACGTCGCGGCGGGAAAGCGCAACACATCGGCGGTCGCGCACGACCAGATTGCCGCCGCCATCGGCAGCAGATAGTGCTCGCGAAAGCGCGCGCCGTAACCGGCCGCGCCGAGCAGCTGGCCCACCGATCCCCCGCCTTGAACGGCTGTCGCCAGATAGGCGGGTGCCTGTGCGTTGAACCGGACGATGTCGCGCAGCATGCCGACGAACGCAGGCGACAGCAGATTGCGTCGCTGCGCGAACACCGTGTTCAGGTTCGTGCCGGCCCATTCGAGGTTGCCGCGATCGACCGACACCGAGAACGACATTTCGCTGTCGACCGCCGCGACGCCGAGCTCGTCGAACAGTGCGATCAGATTCGGATAGGTGCGATCGTTGAAGACGAGAAAGCCGGTATCGACTGGATGCACGACGCCGTCGAGTTCGACGTCGACGGTGTTCGTGTGACCACCGGCAGAGGTTGCCGCTTCGAACAACGTCACGCGATGACGACGCGCGAGCAGATACGCGCTCGCGAGTCCCGCGATGCCCGCACCGACGACCGCGACGCGGCGGCCGGGTTCGCGCATGTCCGGCGCGCGCGTCATGGCTGGCGCTCCGGCAGCGAGTCGGCGGCGCGGCGAGGGTACTGAGGACGGGACGAGTGGTTGCGCATCATGCGCTATATACGCGCCGCCTCCAGGACTGGATGCGGCGGTCTACAACGGCGATGCGGCGACTTCGGCGAGTGTCAGGTGGCAGGCACCAGCTTGCCGACGAACAGCACCGGACCGCTCGGTCCGGCAGGATTGGGAGAGCCGCCCGGCGGCTCGAGCGACACCGCGAGTTGGGCGTAGGCGTGCGGGTCGTGGCGCGTCGCGAGCGTACCGGTCACGCCGGCCGGTAGCAGACCAAGCGATACCGGATGTCCCTGCGCCGGCAAGCCCCATAGTTCCATCGCCTTGCCGGCTGGCGTTTCGACAGCCACAAGCGAATGCATCGCGACGGTTCCCCGCTGCGCGTTCCATGTGACGAGCAATGTGGCGTGTCCTTGCGTGTCGTTCAGCACCGCGACCTGCAACGGGCCGGCAGACGTCGCGGCCTCCTGCGGAGCGACGGGGACGCCGGGCTCAAGCAGATGTCGCACCGGCGGCACAACGAGCGCGACGGCGACGACGGCACATGCGGAAGCCGCGAGTGCCCAGCGGCGCCAGAACGTCGCACTACGGCCGGACGACTGCTGCGGTACTGCTTGCGTCGTTTCGCTACGCAGCCGCCGCGCGATCGCTGCCCACACAGACGGAGGCGGCGTGACCGGCCGTGCCAGTTCGGCCATCGCGTCGAGCCGGCGTTGCCAGCGTTCGAGCGCGATCCGGACGACTGGATCGCGCTCCGCGTAACTGCGCATGCGACGGCGTGCGCCGCCGCGCAGCGTACCGAGCGCGTATTCGCCCGCGAGCCGGTCCAGCAGATCGGGATAGCGTCGCAAGTCCATCAGAGCTCTCCCAGGCACGCGCGCAAACGCTCGAGCCCGCGCCTGATCCACGACTTCACGGTGCCGAGCGGAGCCTTGAGGTTGTCGGCGATTTCGCCGTGACTCTGATCTCGGTAATACGCGAGCGCGATAGCCTGGCGTTGCGTGGCGTCGAGCCGCTCGATGCAGCCGGCGAGACGTTGCGCTTCGCCGCTCAGTTGCGACCGGTCGGCGGGATCGGGCTCATTGCCCTGAACCAGTTCGTCGAGTTCGTCGATCCATCCGGTTTCGGCGGCATTCTGCCGGCGCAGGTAGTCGAGCGCGCGGTTGCGGACGATCGTCGCCATCCACGTCTGCGGAGCGGACAGGGTCTGCTGGTAGTCACCGGCGAAACGCCAGATGTTGATGTATGCGTCTTGTAACACTTCCTCGGCCCATTCGTGCTTACCGAGTATACGCAGCGCGACCCCAAACAGTTTCGACGACGTGACGTCGTAGAGCGTTTTGAGCGCCGCTGCGTCGTGACTTGCGACGCCTTCCAGCAGTGCGGCGAGGGTGTCGGCGGTTCGGGTGTCGGGGGAGATGGGCATGGGAGCGATTATGCCTGGGCTACTTCCCAATGCAAAACCGGCTAAAAATCACACCAAGCAAATCATCGGACGTGAACTCGCCCGTGATCGAATTAAGCTGTTCCTGCGCGAGCCGCAGTTCCTCCGCGAACAGATCGAGCGCCTGCGAGTTCTGATCCGCGTGCTGCGCCGCGAGCGCGAGATGCTCCTGCGCCGCGCGCAATGCAATCAGATGCCGCTCACGCGCGAGGTACAGACTCTCCTGCCCCGCTTGCCAGCCTGCGATCTGCAGCAACTGCTCGCGCAGCAGCCCGATGCCGTCGCCCTGTTTCGCCGACAGCCGCACTTCGCGCACGTCGTTGCCCGCGCTCTCAGTCAGCGTGACAGCGGCGGGTTGCCCCGTCAGATCCGTCTTGTTGACCACGCGCACGACCGGCACGCCCGCAGGAAAACGCATCGCGATGGCCACGTCCTCGGGCGTCAGCCCGCTGCGCGCATCGAGCAGATGCAGCACGACGTCCGCCCGCTCGATCTCGTTCCACGTGCGCGCAATGCCGATCTTCTCGACTTCGTCTTCGGTATCGCGCAGACCCGCTGTATCGATTACATGCAGCGGGATGCCCTCGATCTGGATGGTCTGCGCAACCTTGTCGCGCGTCGTGCCGGCGATCGGCGTGACGATCGCGAGCTCGGCGCCGGCCAGTGCATTCAGCAGCGACGACTTGCCGACGTTCGGCTGCCCCGCGAGCACCACTGACAACCCTTCGCGCAGCAGCGCGCCCTGCTTCGCATCGGCGAGCACGCGCGTGAGTTGCTCGCGGATACGCGTGAGCTTGCCGCGTGCATCCGCAGCTTCGAGAAAATCGATCTCTTCTTCGGGGAAGTCGAGCGTCGCCTCGACCAGCATGCGCAGCGTGATCGTCTCTTCGACGAGCGCGTGGATGTCGCGCGAGAACGCACCGTCGAGCGAACGTCCTGCAGAACGCGCGGCCGCTTCGGTGCTGGCCTCGATCAGATCGGCGACCGCTTCGGCCTGCGCGAGATCGAGCTTGTCGTTGAGAAACGCGCGGCGCGTGAATTCGCCCGGCTCCGCGAGACGCAAACCGAATGGCCGCCCCGCAGCGAGACAACGCTGCAGCACGAGCTGCAGCACGATCGGACCGCCGTGTCCCTGCAGCTCGAGCACGTATTCGCCGGTGTACGAATTCGGCGCGGGGAAATACAGCGCGATACCGCGATCGAGCGCCTCGCCGTTGCCGTCGAGAAACGGCACGTAGCTCGCATGTCGCGGCGCCAACGTCTGGCCGGTCAGCGCCTGCATCAACGGTTGCGCGGCAGCTTCGCCAGCGCGGCCGAACGAGATCCGTACGACGCCGATTCCGCCTCGACCCGGAGCGGTGGCAATGGCGACGATCGGATCGGAATCGGTGATGAGCATGGTGCGGGAAAGGAGAAAAAGCAGCGACGACGTGAAGCGACGCATTGTAACGCGCACGTCTTCGACACCTGGCCAGAAGAACTAGGAATTATCTTAATTGAGATAGCGACGCTGGAGTGTCGATTGAATAAAGCTGTGCGTCACAAGCTCGTCATCCACGCTGTGAAAGCCATTGCGCCGGGCGTGCGCTCATGCGTTAATGATTGGGCCGATGACGACATAAGCTAGATATCAACAATATGAGATAAAAATGTCGTAATCGGTTGTTGTCGCTGGGCAGTGGAAATGCACAATCGCGCCATGCCCACCGCTGAAGAAAAAGCAGCCTTCGCCGAGCGTTTGCTATTCGCGATGCGCCGCGTGACCGAGAACCCGCAGGGACCGACCGAGCTCGCCCTGCATTTCAATCTGCGCTATCGCGACGGTCAACCGATCTCGCCGCAGACCGCGCACAAATGGCTGAGCGGCCGCACGATTCCGACCGTCGACAAGCTGCAGACGCTCGCCGACTGGTTCGCCGTCGATCTGCACTGGCTGCACTACGGACCTCCGCCTGCCGACGCGAAGCGCACGGTGCCGAAGCCGCGTCCGCGTGGCGAGAAATATCCGGTGTCGCCGGAAACACTCGAACTCGCGACGAAGATCGAAGCGCTGACGCCGCATCACCGCTACCTCGTGCAGGAACTCGTTTCGCAGTTCTACGGCGACGCCGACAAGGAATAAAACCGACGCCCCATAAAAAAACCGCCCGGTTTGCGCCGGGCGGTTTTTTTACTTGTGAGGCGGAAAAGACGACCTCAGGTTCAGGCGGCCTTCTCTTTCTTCGCACCCATCATCCGCGTGATGTAGTACTGCTGCGCGATCGACAGCACGTTGTTCACGACGTAGTACAGCACGAGACCGGCCGGGAAGAAGAAGAACATCACCGAGAAAGCGATCGGCATGAACATCATCATCTTGGCCTGGATCGGGTCCGGCGGCGTCGGGTTCAGGCGCGTCTGCAGGAACATCGACACGGCCATCAACACCGGCAGGATGTAGAACGGATCCGGCTGCGACAGATCGTTGATCCACAGCATCCACGGCGCGCCGCGCATTTCCACCGACGACAGCAGCACCCAGTACAGCGAGATGAACACCGGGATCTGGATTACCACCGGCAGACAGCCGCCGAACGGATTCACCTTCTCGGTCTTGTACAGCTCCATCAGCGACGCATTCATCTTCTGCGGATCGCCCTTGAAGCGTTCGCGCAGCGCCTGCATGCGCGGCGTGATGGCCTTCATCCGCGCCATCGACTTGTAGCTCGCCGCCGACAGCGGGAAGAACACCGCCTTGATCAGCAGCGTGAGCAGGATGATCGCCCAGCCCCAGTTGCCGACGAAGCCATGAATCTTCTCGAGCAGCCAGAACAGCGGCTTCGCGATGATCGTCACCCAGCCGTAGTCCTTCACGAGCTCAAGGCCCGGCGCGATGCCTTCGAGCATCCGCTCTTCGTCCGGACCGGCGAAGAGGCGCGCCGACACATCGGCGGACTGGCCCGGCGCGATCGTGGCGACCGGTTCCTTCACGCCCACGCGATACAGCGACGAGTCGAACTTCTCGACGTAGATGTCGCGCTTCACGCCCTGCTGCGGAATCCACGCCGACGCGAAGTAATGCTGGACCATCGCGATCCAGCCGTTGTCGGCCGACGTCGCGTAATCCTGCTTGTTCTTGTCGACGTCGCTGAAGGACATCTTCTGGAAGTGGTGCTCCGACGTGTAGACCGCCGGTCCGATGAACGTGTGCGAGAAGCGCGGCGTTTCGACCGGCTGGCTGTCGCGCACGAGTTCCATGTAGACCGTCGGCGTGACCGGCACCGTGCCGACGTTGACGATCTTCGTGTCGACGCCGATCACATAGCTGCCGCGCGTGAACGTGTAGGTCTTCACGACCTTCACGCCGCCCTTCACCGGCGATTCGAAGCTCAACTGGAACGACTTCGCGTCGCCCGTCAGCGCGTGCACCTGGCCGGCAACCGGCGTGAAGATGTCCGTGTGGTTCGGGAAGTCGCCGCCGAGCAGGCCGGTGCGTGCGAGGTACGTGTGGTCGGCGGTGCGATCGAACAGCGTGATGACGAGGTCGGGCTGCTTGCCGTCGCCCTGCTTGACGAGCGACAGCTTCGACAGCGTGCCGCCGCGCGTATCGATCTCGCCGCTATACACATCGGTGCTGAACGGCACCAGTTGCGCCGGTGCGGCCGACGCCGCCGTGTTGCCGGGGGCGGCCGCAGTCGTGCCGGCGGCGCTGCTCGCCGGCAGATCCGCTGACGGGGTACCTGGGGTCGTCGTGCCCGGCGCGGCGCTAGCCGCGGTGTGCGTCTGCGTGGCGCTCGGGAAGAACATCGACGGGCGTCCGTGGTCGCGCTGCCAGTTGTCGAACAGCATGACCGCTGACATGAAGAAGATGACCCATAGGACGGTGCGTTTGATATCCATGCGTTGTCTCAGTGTCGAGGGAACGGCGCGTCAGCGCTTTTCAGAAGTGGGAGGCGGGACGAGATCGATGCCGCCCGCCGAAAACGGGTGACAGCGGCACAGGCGCCTGGCGGCGAGGTAAGTTCCGCGCGCGGCGCCATGATACTGGATTGCTTCGCGCGCATAGTCGGAACAGGAAGGATAAAAACGGCACCGGTTGCCGAGCAGCGGACTGACGGCAACCTTGTAAAAACGCAGCAATGCGAAGAGTACCGTTTGCATGGCTTGATCGACCGGGCGACGACGCGTCGGGCGGGGTAGCAGCGCCGGTTGTCCGGCGGCACGCGTGTGCCGGTTCCGCGTCATGGTGTCGCAGCCGGCGGTGAGTCGGGCGCTTCGCGCCGCGCGATCTCGCGTGCTGCCTTGTCGAGCAGCATGTCGATTTCTTCGCGGCACAAGGTTCGCAACGGCAGCGACGAGGCGCTCGGGAGCGCCTTCCTGTCGATGCGCGTATGCAGGCGCAGCAGCACGTCCCATCCTCCGAAGTCGGCGCGTCGCAGCCGGAACGCTTCGCGGGCGATGCGCTTCACGAGATTGCGGGTGACCGCGCGCGGCGCGTGCTTCTTGCCGACCACGAGCCCGAGGCGTGCTTCATTGCCTGTCGGGCGGCCATAGACGACGAAATGCGCGGAACGGCGCCATGGGCGCAAACGAAAAACGGATGAGAATTCATCCGTTTTCAGCAGCCTTGCGGCTTTGGGGAAGGCGGCTTGCGCTGGCAACGGAATCGAACCCTGTTGCGTCGCGTGAGCCGCTCCCGCTGAAGCGCGGGTGCCGGACACGGTGCGCAATCCGCTTGAAGCAGCCTTAGATCGCGAGGCGCTTGCGGCCCTTCGCGCGGCGTGCGTTGATCACTTTGCGACCACCGACGGTCTTCATGCGAACGCGGAAGCCATGGGTGCGCTTGCGGCGCGTCACGGAAGGTTGGTAAGTACGTTTCATGTTGCTCTCACTTGAGAATGGACCGCGCGAGCATCGCAGGGAGCGCGTGGTGCTGGAAATCGGGTTTTGCGGAACCCGCTATTTAAGCCGGTTTTCTCTTGGCCGTCAATAGTTTAGAAGCGTGTCCCACAGCGGCCGGGGCGCGGAACAGGTTGGTCGGTCCCTGTGGATAACTCTCCTTTCAGCGCCGATTTGGCGTTAGAATCTCGCCTTAATCCCAAGAATCCTGCACGACGCCCCGGCTCGCCTGCTTCCCGCAAACCCTTGTGGCGCAAGCGCCTGGGGCCGTTCCATCTGGCTGCTCCGGGCCTCGCCGCGCCGTGCGCGACAGGAAGCGGCAAGCGGACCGCCGTGCACATAAAGACAGCAACTCGATGAACGAATTCTGGCAACACTGTTCCGCATTGCTGGAGCGCGAATTGACGCCCCAGCAGTACGTGACGTGGATCAAACCGTTGGCTCCGGTCGCCTTCGACGCCGATGCACATACGCTGAGCATCGCCGCGCCGAACCGCTTCAAGCTCGACTGGGTCAAGAGCCAGTTTTCCGGCCGCATTACCGACCTCGCCCGCGATTTCTGGCAGGCTCCGGTCGATGTGCAGTTCGTTCTCGATCCCAAGGCAGGTCTGCGTGCGCCTGTTGCGTCGGCGCCCGCTCGTACTTCTCCGAACGCTTCTGCCGGTAACGGCAATGGCGGCTCCGCCGCAGTCAGCGCAGCGGTTGGCGCGGTGCAGGCGGCCCAGGCCGCGCGCTTCGGCAACGGTGCCGCGCGCGTGTCGAACGGTGCCGCGCATCACCACGCCGATGACGCAGCCGATCTCGACCTGCCCAGCCTCGACGCAAACGAAGCCGCCGCCGCACGTCGCACGTGGCGTCCCGGCTCGGGTCCGGCGTCGGGCGGCGAGAACGACTCGATGTACGAGCGCTCGAAGCTGAACCCGGTCCTCACGTTCGACAACTTCGTCACCGGCAAGGCCAACCAGCTCGCGCGCGCAGCCGCGATCCAGGTCGCCGACAACCCCGGCGTGTCGTACAACCCACTGTTCCTGTACGGCGGCGTCGGGCTCGGCAAGACCCACCTGATCCACGCAATCGGCAACCAGCTGCTGATGGACAAGGCCGGCGCGCGTATCCGCTACATCCACGCGGAGCAGTATGTATCGGACGTCGTGAAGGCGTACCAACGCAAAGCGTTCGACGACTTCAAGCGCTACTACCATTCGCTCGATCTGCTGCTGATCGACGATATCCAGTTCTTCTCCGGCAAATCGCGCACACAGGAAGAGTTTTTCTACGCGTTCGAGGCGCTCGTCGCGAACAAGGCGCAGGTCATCATCACGAGCGATACGTACCCGAAGGAAATCTCGGGCATCGACGATCGGCTGATCTCGCGCTTCGATTCCGGCCTGACGGTGGCGATCGAGCCGCCCGAACTCGAGATGCGCGTCGCGATCCTGATGCGCAAGGCGCAGTCCGAAGACGTGAGCCTTAACGAGGACGTCGCGTTTTTCGTCGCGAAGCATCTGCGTTCGAACGTGCGTGAACTCGAAGGCGCGCTGCGCAAGATCCTCGCGTACTCGAAATTCCACGGCCGCGAAATCTCGATCGAGCTGACGAAAGAAGCGCTGAAGGATCTGCTGACCGTGCAAAACCGGCAGATCTCCGTGGAAAACATCCAGAAAACAGTCGCCGACTTCTACAGCATCAAAGTTGCCGACATGTACTCGAAAAAGCGTCCGGCGAACATCGCGCGGCCACGGCAGATCGCGATGTATCTGGCCAAGGAGCTGACGCAGAAAAGCCTGCCGGAAATCGGCGAGCTGTTCGGCGGCCGCGATCACACCACCGTGCTGCACGCGGTCCGCAAGATCGCCGACGAGCGCGGCAAGGACGCGCAGTTGAATCACGAACTGCACGTGCTCGAGCAGACGCTGAAGGGGTAAGCGGTGTCCGCTCCGACGGAGCATGGCCACAGGTAACGAAACGCAAAACGGAAAGCTGAACGCGCCGGGACGGCGCGAACGAGGTGCCGCGGACGCAGGCAATAAAAGCGCCCTGTTTATTTCGCGGAACGTCCCCATTTTAGGGAAGCGGTTTCGTTTTCAGGCACAATACAGGTTTAACCGCCCGGCGGTCGCGGGCGGCTTTTGAAGCAGTGGGTGGCGCTGCATGGCGGCGCCGGCAGGGGGCCGCAGGCGCGCGGCGGTGAGCCGGGCGAGGCGCGCAGGCCGTCATATCAACGAAGGAAATCTATGCAACTGGTCAAGACCGAACGCGATAACCTCCTCAGGCCGCTGCAAACCGTGAGCGGCATCGTCGAACGCCGCCACACGTTGCCGATCCTCGCCAATCTGCTGATCACCAAGAGCGGTTCCGAAGTGTCTTTCCTGTCCACGGACCTCGAACTGCAGATCACCACGCGCGCCGATTTCGGCGTCGGTGGCGAGTCGATTGCGACGACCGTCGCTGCGCGCAAGCTGCTCGACATCCTGCGCGCGATGCCTGACGGTCAGGTAACCCTCACGCTGTCGGACAAACGTCTCACTGTCCAGTCGGGCAAGAGCCGCTTCGCGCTGCAGACGCTCGCCGCGGACGAATTCCCGACCGTCGCGCAGGCCAAAGATTTCGGCGCGAATCTGTCGGTGCCGCAAAAGACCTTTCGCCAGTTGCTCGGCATGGTCCACTTCGCGATGGCGCAGCAGGACATCCGCTATTACCTGAACGGGATGCTGCTTGTGGTCGACGGCGACCAGCTGATGGCGGTTGCGACCGACGGTCACCGCCTCGCGTATTCGTCGATGAAAATCGACGGATCGTTCCCGCGCCAGGAAGTGATCATCCCGCGCAAGACAATCCTCGAGCTGCAACGTCTGCTCGAAGACATCGACGACACGCTGAAGATCGACATTGCCGCGACCCAGGTGAAGTTCACGTTCGGTCAGGTCGAGCTGGTGTCGAAGCTCGTCGAAGGCAAGTTCCCCGACTTCCAGCGCGTGATCCCGAAGTCGCACAAGAACACTTTCCTGATCGGCCGCGAAGAACTGCAGCGTTCGCTGCAGCGCGCGGCGATTCTCACGTCGGACAAGTTCAAGGGCGTGCGCTGCATCATCGAGCCGGGCCAGTTGAAGATCATGTCCACCAACGCGGACCAGGAAGAAGCGCAGGAAGAACTGGAAATCGCGTACCAGGGCGATACGGTCGATATCGGTTTCAACGTCACGTATCTGCTCGACGTGCTCGCGAACCTGAAGATCGACATGCTGCAGATCAGCCTCGGCGACGCCAGTTCCAGTGCGCTCATCACGATTCCCGATAACGAGGAATTCAAGTACGTGGTGATGCCGATGCGCATCTGACGCGTCCGACAACCAGAACACACCAAGGGGCGCAGCGCCCCTTTGGCGTTTTTATGGTGTTTTGAAAGTCCTCTAGTAGCAACCAGGCAGCAACGCAGAACCGGAAAAAATCCATGACTGAAACGAACAATTCGCAACCCGATAACAGCTACGGCGCCTCGTCCATTCAGATCCTCGAAGGTCTGGAGGCGGTCCGGAAGCGACCGGGGATGTACATCGGCGATACCTCGGACGGCACCGGTCTGCACCACCTCGTATTCGAAGTGCTCGACAACTCGATCGACGAAGCGCTGGCGGGTCACTGCAACGACATTCAGGTCATCATCCACGCGGACAATTCGATCTCCGTCACCGATAACGGCCGGGGTATTCCCACGGACGTGAAGCTCGACGACAAGCACGATCCGAAGCGCAGCGCCGCCGAAATCGTGATGACCGAGCTGCACGCCGGCGGCAAGTTTGACCAGAACAGCTACAAGGTGTCGGGCGGTCTGCACGGCGTGGGCGTGTCGTGCGTGAACGGACTGTCGAGCTGGTTGCGGCTGATCGTGCGCCGCGGCGGCAAGAAGCACTTCATGGAGTTCCACCGCGGCGTACCGCAGAACCGCGTGGTCGAAACCGTGGACGGCGTGTCCGTGTCACCGATTCCTGTGATCGGCGACACCGAGAATCGCGGCACCGAAGTGCACTTCATGGCCGACGAAACCATCTTCAACAACATCGAATATCACTACGACATTCTCGCCAAGCGCATTCGCGAACTGTCGTTTCTGAATAACGGCGTGCGCATCCGCCTGACCGATCAACGCACCGGCAAGGAAGAGGATTTCGCGTTCGTTGGCGGTGTGAAGGGTTTTGTCGAGTACATCAACAAGACGAAGACTGTGCTGCATCCGGCCATTTTTCATATCTCCGGCGAGAAGGACAACGTCGGCGTCGAAGTGGCGATGCAGTGGAACGACAGCTATAACGAAAACGTGCTGTGCTTCACGAACAACATTCCGCAGCGCGACGGCGGCACCCACCTGACCGGTCTGCGCGCAGCGATGACGCGCGTGATCAACAAGTACATCGCCGACAACGAGATCGCGAAGAAGGCGAAGGTCGAGACGTCCGGCGACGACATGCGCGAAGGGTTGTCGTGCGTACTGTCAGTGAAGGTGCCCGAGCCGAAGTTCAGCTCGCAGACGAAGGACAAGCTGGTTTCGTCGGAAGTGCGTGCGCCGGTTGAAGAAGTGGTCGCGAAGGCGCTCGAGGAATTCCTGCTGGAAACGCCGATCGACGCGAAGATCATCTGCGGCAAGATCGTCGATGCCGCGCGGGCGCGTGACGCCGCGCGCAAGGCGCGCGAGATGACGCGACGCAAGGGCGTGCTCGACGGCGTCGGCCTGCCGGGCAAGCTCGCTGACTGCCAGGAGAAGGATCCGGCGAAGTCGGAGATCTATATCGTCGAGGGCGACTCGGCAGGCGGCTCTGCGAAGCAGGGCCGCGACCGCAAGTTCCAGGCGATCCTGCCGCTGCGCGGCAAGGTGCTGAACGTCGAGCGGGCGCGCTACGACAAGCTGCTTTCGTCGGAGCAGCTCGTCACGCTGATTACCGCGCTCGGTTGCGGCATCGGCAAGGAAGACTACAACCTGGACAAACTGCGCTACCACCGCATCATCATCATGACCGATGCGGACGTGGATGGCGCGCACATCCGCACGCTGCTGCTGACATTCTTCTATCGGCAGATGCCGGACATCATCGAGCGCGGCTACGTGTATATCGCACAGCCGCCGCTGTACAAGATCAAGGCGGGCAAGGACGAACGGTATCTGAAGGACGAACCCGAACGTAACGCGCATATGCTGCGCCTCGCGCTGCAGGGTTCGGATCTCGTGCCCACCGAGAACGCAGCGCCGATCGCCGGCGATGCGCTCGGCGAACTCGCTCGCTCGTATCTGCTTGCGCAGGCGGTGGTCAATCGCTTGAGCCGACTGTACGACGAGCAGTCGCTCGAGGCGATCATGGACGGCGTCGTGATCGATCTGTCGGATGAGGCTTCGACGGAGCACTCGGCGCGCTCGCTCGAGAGCCGGCTGCGCGACGATCCGCTGAAGCCCGAGGTGTCGGTGTACGCGATGTACGACCCGGTGCGCGAGTTGCGGTCGCTGCGCGTCGAGCGCAAGCGCCACGGTAACCTGAAGGTGTCGGTGATCGATGAGGATTTCCAGCTGACCGCCGATTACCAGCAGCTCGTGACCACAGCGAACACGTTCAAGGGATTGATCGGCGCAGGCGCGGTGATCCGCCGCGGCGAACGCAGCATGGCCGTCACGAACTTCAAGAACGCGATGCGGTGGTTGATCGCGGACGCTGAGCGCAACGTGTCGATGCAGCGCTATAAGGGGCTCGGCGAGATGAATCCCGGGCAGTTGTGGGAAACGACGATGGACCCGAGCGTGCGACGTCTGCTGCGTGTGCAGATCGAGGATGCGATTGCTGCCGATGGCATTTTCACTACGTTGATGGGTGATGATGTGGAGCCGCGGCGGGCGTTTATTGAGTCGAATGCGTTGAGGGCGGGGAATATTGATGTTTGAGGGGGGGGCCGGCCGTAGGGTGCCAGAGTAGATGCGACTGGCGCCACAGTTTTGCGACTGAGCGACTAAGTTGGTGCGACTGGCCTACATTGTTATGGGTGGTACCTCAGCACTTTGATTTACGGGCTCTTAATCCGTAGGTCGAGTGTTCGAGTCACTCACGCCCTACCAGAGAAATCAAGCATTTAGCCCAGTCCTCGTGACTGGGCTTTTTGTTTTCTTGGGTTTGTGTAATCGCCGTGTAACCGAATTAAGTCGGCACAAATCCAACCGTCCGGCGAAGGGATATCGATTGATTGACCGGCATTCGCCGGTTGTGTTTCCACGGACCTTCAGTCCGCGCGGTAGTGACTGAGTCACAAAGCAGGACGTGAGCCGTAAAGGACGTCCTACGCTCAACGCCAGTGCACACTTTGAGCGTAGCTCTCGTCGAGGAATTTGCGTGACAGTGGGCACCGGAGCAGCACCGGGGAGACGGCCGTTCACGTTCCCAAGGCTGTCGTCCCGAACACGCACGCGTCAATTGGCGCCCCCGACACATGCAAATCAGCCCTTCTGCGGCGTGCAGGGTGTCATCCGGTGTCCCTGCCTCTCCATCAGTACACATTTGACTGCTTTGCCCGTTCCGATGTTTTTGCCGTCACCCGAGATGCGAATCTCACCGCTATATCCGTGAATTGCGGGGATACCACGCCCGCGTGGCGACGACATCGAGTTATGAGACGCTGGCGTTTAGCGTTTTCTCCGTGATGAAGGGTGTCGACCGGGCTACCTTTTGAATGAGCAGCTGCGATTTTGGTGCAATTTCCAAACCGACCCCGAGTCTCAATATGTCGTCCTCGCTACGTTTGAGATATCGTAGGAGAAACAATCGCAACACCTGTGTTGTGACTGATATATGCGGCCTGCATAAGCACGGCGGATCAGTTACCAGGAAACGGAGCAGTGAAAGTTGTCAGCCGAGAAGCTCAAACATCTACGTCAGGCGCTCGTTCCTTATGGACTGAAGCTGCTCGAATCGCAGTGGCTCGGGTGAAACGCCCAGTACCGATTTCGCTGCAGAAGAGGACACGAGTCGAGCCGTTCCGGTTCGCACCTTCTGTACTACCTGGTTGCATGTCCGGCCTGCCGTGACGCTGACTCGCTTGGGCGGCTGCAGACTCGTGCCCAGCAGGCGGGTGGACGCTGCCTGAACCAAACGTATCTGGGGCGAACCATCCTCCATCAGTTCGAGTGCCGCGAGGGTCACGTCTTCGAAAAGACCCCGATCAATCTGCAGAAGGGAACGTGGTGTGTGCCATGTGCGCGCGCCCTACACTCAAAAAAGATGACTGACCCGGCGGGCCTGAAGGGGTTGCGTACCATCGCGAAAGAACGTGGCGGCCGATGCCTGTCGACCCAATTCACCAGGCTGGTCGACCGCTACCTCTTCCGATGCGCACAGGGGCATGAATGGACCACGTCGGGCCACGAGGTAAAGCGTGGTGCGTGGTGCCGGATATGCGCTGATCAAAGAAAGGTGCTCGCCTATCGGAGTAAAGACGGACTTGAGCGGTTGCGCGAATGTGCGCGTAGCCGCGGTGGTAGCTGTCTCGCATCACAGTACGAGGGTAGCAAAGCGTATTACGCGTTTCGTTGTCGCGAAGGACACAAATGGGAAACATTGGGTGCGCGGATTTTCCGCGGCACATGGTGTCCGCAATGTCAGCACGCCGCGCTGAGGTTCGGGATCGATGCCATGCGCAAGCTCGCGGGTGAGAAAGGTGGTGCCTGTTTGTCTCAGGAGTATCGAAATGCGGCGACCAGACTCCAGTGGGAGTGTGCGCTCGGACATCGCTGGCAGGCCACCGCTGCCAGTATTGTTGCGGGACACTGGTGTGCTGCGTGTCATCGTGAGTCACTCACGCTCGGCATCGATCTGATGCGTGGGATAGCTGCGGAGCATGATGGAAAGTGCGTGTCTGAGACTTACATAAACAGCTCGACGCGCCTCGAATGGGAGTGCGCTCGCGGCCATCGGTGGTTGGCGACGCCGAACACAATCCGTAACGGCCACTGGTGTGCACGATGTTATTTCATCCGCATCACGACCCGCCCAGAGACACAACGCAAGCGGCGACACGAACCGGTAGCGGTATGACACGAAACCGGGCTGTCCGTTTTTGCGTACATGGATTCGTGCACATACGCATGCGTCCGGTTCCTTCGCCCAGCACGATCGGATCAGGGGTGAGGTACTGCCCCGACTCCGGGTCGTACTAGCGGGTTCAGGTCGTAGTTCAGCCCGGACTCGTCGTCGTGCCCTTCACTATGGACGTTGCATAGATGCGCGCAGCGTCGCGGTCCTTGCGGAACGTCTCGTACTGGGCCTCAGTCAGAATTATTTCCTTTTCATACTGAGCGATCCCTCCCATCAGTACAGCCATAATTGGCAGATCTTCCCGGAAAAATACTCTATATAGCCAGGGCTCTTTGAACTCTTCCGCTGTAATCATTTCGAAGTACCCCCAACAGGACTTTCAATATAACTCCCGGCAGGAATTTGATTCGTGACTGCCTCCGGGACGCCACCAGACGTATACCCTCCAGGCATCCAAAATTCGTTCGCTCCGTTCTCAGTACCTGTTGCCATGCGAAGACCCAGCGACGAGGGATCTGGAATATCAATACGGCTAAGCGGCTTTCCTTGCCACGATCCGGATGGAATTCCAAGCGCCGTTTCAAGTTTGGCCGGATCCCCGCCCGTGGAATTCATGACATCATCCATATATGAGCTTGACGTGACAAATTGCCCATCGGGGCGTCCAATGGGATCGCGTCCGTAATCATCAAGTGCTTTTGTCGGAGTTATATAGGATGCGCCGTCTTTAAATTGAGCCAAATGAGAATCAACGCCGTCGGCTGTCTTAACGAAACGACCGGTTCCGCTATCGCGCCATCGACCCGTGCTGGCATCAAAGCAGGCTGCTAACCCCAAAGGATCAACCCACTGCACTGGGTCATGCACATACGCATGCGTCCTCAGTCCGCCGTCGAGTCCGATCGGGTCAACGCTCAGGTACTGCCCTGTCTGCGGATCGTAGTACCGTCGGAAGTTGTAGTGAAGCCCACTCTCCTCATCGGCCCACTGCCCCGGAAACCGCAACTCGCAGTCAGGCGGATCGTACTCGTCACTGTCCAGTTTACTTGTCCGCAACTGGTCTCGCACCGCGCGCCGAATAGAGTCCCGGGCACCATCTTGCGCCGTGTTTCCCCACAGCGTTCGCTGCGCGCTCCATAGTACGCGGCCGTCGCTGCTGTACAAAGTGTGCGGTGCTCCGTTGGGATCGCACGCCAGCGGAAAGCATTCGCTGGTGCGCAGATCGGGCTTGTCGTCGTAGCGCAACCGCTCCTGCGCCAGCACCGTGTGACTACCAGGACGATAGTGCCAACGCTGGATGTCGTGCCGCGCGCCATCCCTCTGGCCATAGGTCCGCCATGCCTCGATCATCCGGCTACCGCACCACAGGTAATCAAAACGGTGCGGACGATGCGTGTCCGAAACTTGCGCACATTCCTTGCTGATGCGCCGTCCGAATGCATCGTACCGGTACGTCCAGCGTCTACCCTCGGGTGTCAACACCTCGCGTAATCGATCGAAGTCATCCCAGCTGTAGCGCCATGCCCTGGGCCGAAAACCATTGAGCTGCTCGGTACGGATAATCAGTCGGCCGCGTGCATCGTATTGATAGTGGTTCGGTCCCGCACTGATCAGCTGGTCGCCCTGGTACGCGTGGACCTGTGTCGATTCGCCGTCGAGCTGTTGCTCTGTGATATGGCCCAGTGCGTCGTAAGCGTAGCGCTCGTAACCGCTCCGGCTTTCGGTGCGCTCATGACGGACCTCAAGAATCTGGTCGCGCGCATCGTAGCGCCAGTGATCGGCCGCTTGCGGCAATCCACCGCGCCCCTCCTGCATTCCAACACAACGGCCTGCCGCATCCCGTTCATAGTGACGGGTACGTTGCACATCGAAAGGCGCAGGCGAGGCGTCCGCCTGCCATGCCTGTACACCGGCGGTCTGGGTAACAGGATAGCGCCGTGGATCGTAGTCCTGCCGCTGGGCGTAGCCATACGGATACGTCGCGGCCCATTCCGGTTGCCACGTCTGTCGTTGCGTGGATGGATGGTAGCGACGGGACGTCTCCTGCCCGAGCGGGTCGTAGTCGAAGCCGAACTGATGGCCGTTGCTGTCCGCTGCTTCGAGCTGCCCGGCGACGTCGTATTGCCACAGCGTTCTACCGCTGGGTGTGCTCAGGGACGACGGGCGCCCCATCACATCGTATTCGTAGCGCAGGGACTGGCCATGCTGGGTTTCACCGACCAGCCGGAACATCTCGTCGTATTCGAGATGCACCTCGTTATCAGCTTTCCATGCACCGGACTCGTCCAGCTCCCAGACACGAGCCTGAAGCAACTGTCCCTGCTCGCCCCATACAAATGTGTGGCGCTGCTGGGGACCGGTCGCCGCGACGACCCGATCGAACCCGTCGCGCTCGAAGCGCAGGACAACTCCGTCGGGCAGGTGTTTCGCCGTCACCTGCCCGAGCAGGTCGCGTTCATATCGGGTGCGCCGGCCACTCCAGTCGATTTCCGCCACCACCCGACCGGCGATATCGCGCTCCAGCGTCCAGTGTTGGCCCGCCGCGTTCGTTACGCCGATCAGGCGCGCAGCACCATCACGGTGGTATTGCGTGACGGCCTGGGCGGGATCCGTCACGCTGGCGAGAAGGTCGAATGCGCCCCACGTATAGCGGGTACGTTGGCCCAACGGACTGACCGCCTCTTCCAGCAATCCTTCGCGGTCATAGTGAAACTGTGCGATAGCCTTGTCCGGATAGGTGACATGGCTGAGTGCCTCACGAGGATTGTCCGGCCCCGGTTCATAGCTATACGACGTACGGTGGCCGGCCGCGTCGGTGCAGCCAGTCAGTCTCCCATAACGATCATGACTGAAATGCGTTTGCCGACCGAGAGCGTCGGCCCAGCTATGCGACCGGCCCGCTTCGTCGTACTTCCATTCATTCGTTGCCCCATCGGGATCGGTTCGACTGACGAGCAATCCGCACGGATCGTAGCGAAACCGCGTCTCTCCAACAGGGGAACGGAACGCCACAAGGTTGCCTTCCGCGTTGTAATGCCACTGCGTCGCGGCACGTTCGTCCTGTCGTTCGATTAGTTGACCGGACGCATCCCACTGGTAACGCGTTACCCGGCCGTAGACGTCCGTAAGTTGCAGTAATCGGCCGCGTGCGTCGTGCCTGAAGCTGACAACACGCCCCAATGGATCTGTGCGCGTCTGTATCCAGCCATACTCGTCGTAAGTCGACTCCGTGACCCGCCCCAATGGGTCCTGCGAGCGGATCAGCCGGTTCTCGGCATCGAACCAGCGCAGATGCTGCTGTCCCAATGCATCGATATAGGTCGTTCGCCGTTCACCATCGTCGTACTCGAAACGGTCGTCGTACAGTGCGGTGTTCGTGCGCGTGGCAATCACCCGGCCACGTGCGTCATATTCCAGCGACACCTGGGTCGCACCGCTGTCGCGCCAGTGATTCAACCAGCCTTCACTGGTATAGCCAAAATGGAACTCTCCATGGAAGCGGCTATGCGCGTCGCTCAACCGCGCGCCATTGAAGCGGTAAGCCACCAGCTCATCTTTGCCGCCAGGCTGCTCTGATATGCTTTGCAACAAGCCTTGGGCATTACAGTTAACCCAGAGAGTCAAGCCCGCGCTATGCAACACCCGGCAAAGGCGTCCCAGCGTGTTGTACTCGAAATCGATCGCGTTGCCGTTTCGGTCTTCAATGCGGGTCAGGCGAGCGGCATCGGACTGCGGATCGGTACGCTGAAAAATGAGAGACTGCTGTGTCCGCTCGTCGAAAATAACTGCCCGCTCCCGCGTTCCATGCAGCGCGTAGTGCGGCGCCCACACATTGACCGCGTTGAACGGTTCCTGTGGAATGGGATAAACAAGCTGCTGACCGTTAGCATCAAAAAACGTGACGGTTGCGGGGCCGTCGTCGGGCGCCGCGTTGTACTGCAAGCGCTGCGACCAGTTGCAGATCCATCGGTCACCCAATAGGCCGGAAACCGGTTCGCGCCCCGCATAGACGCGGCTTAACGTCAGCGGTAACACGTGTGGCCACGTGAAGTCCGTGCGGTAGTCCGCGTAGTCGCCGGTTGCCATGTCGACTGGCTCACCGAGCAATGTGCGCAACAAACTATCGAATAAGCCACCTTCCTTTGTGGCCGAACGCATCATAATTACGTCCGCCGCCGTCAGAACCAGTTGCTGAAGCAGCGTTATATTGGCGTTGATCTTGCCGTAGGTACCCGTAGTCTGATCGGCGCTGATTGAATGACATCCTTCCTGAATGGTCGCGGAACACGTGATCTTGTGACCGATGCGGGCCAGCGGCAAGCCGTTCACCGAGATCGTCTTGCTTCCCTGCACGATCTGTGGCGGGGGCGTTCCCGGGTCCTTGCTGCATGTCACGGGATCGGTGACGCGAGCAACTGCCTTGCCCTCGAAAAACACATTCGGAGAACCCTTCGCGATTGCACCGGTTACCGAGCCGGTTTTGCTGACCCCGTTTGCGACCGCAGCGCCGACAAAGCCACCCACCGCGCCGGCTACAAACCCGACCACAAATGGCCCTGCAGCTGCAATTGCAACTGCCGCAGCCCCGCCAGTTGCCACGATTGCTGCTGCAGCAACGGCGATCGCAACCCCGACTGCAATGCCGGCGACAAGGCCCGCGAGAGCACCAGCAAATGCATTCTCGTGAACGATCTTATGCTCGACATGGGCCGGCGCTTTTCCCGGTTTCGCCACAGCCGGGAGACCCGCCTTCCCGAGCAACCAGGTCACCGGGCGATCGGCTCCAACAACGTTGGCCAGCATCCCACCCAGCATCGCACCGCCAAGCGGTGCAATCACGCGTCCAGCAAAACATGCGAACGTACCGGCTGACCATGCGCTGGTTCCTGCTGCAGCAACCTGGGCGGCATTGATGGCGAGGCCGGTGTTGGCTACGGCCTGGACGGCACCAGCGTTGCTGTCGCGCTGGTCCAATGCAGCGAGCTTCTGCTGGCTAGTTAACGTTGGACTGTCTTGCACATCGCCCATGGAGTCGGATCCGTTGCCAGAAATCTGAAGAGAAACATTTGATACGCAATGTTATTGCGCCGTGTCCGGCACCTTCGGATGGAACCTGAATCCAGCGAGTGCAGTGCCTACGTCCTGACGGACCTGGGAGGGAAGTTGCCCCGGACTGGTAAAGGTGAACGTGAGAACCAGTGGCGATTCCAGAACAATAGTGGCGAGTTGATGGATCGTCAGCCCATCATTGTTCCAGGTGAATTCGAGAAACAGACACGCTCTTCCATCAAGCGTACCCATCTCTTCCCGCTGCATCTGCAGATCGCTCAATTCCCTCTTGTACTTCGCCTGCTGCACCTTGAGATAATCAGAAAATTCCGTCCCGTAGGGCAGTTCATCCCGCGTCAACACGAGGTTGCTGCCAGTCACTTCAGCCAGCGCGGGAAGCAGCGCGTTGACGCTCCTATCCAGCCATTGCCCCGGCAACTCCAGGTACCCTTCATTCAACGAGTAACGCATGTTTTATCCTGCTTTGGTGTCTTGCGCGTCGCAGTGAAAATGAGCGATGAAAAGGCAGCTTGCCTTCATCGCAGCGAATGTCAGCCAGGCGGCGGTTAGCTATCAGGATTAAGGTTGATATGGGTTGGCCCACTAACCTTGATCGTGCCGTCCGCCTTCAGATAAATCACGCTCGACCCGACCTCAATGATGATTTCTGTCAGCGCCTTGATGTGTATCTTTCCCTTGCTGGATTCGATCTGGATATCGCCGGGGGTACCACCCAATCCAGTCGTCGTCAGGGTAGTGTTGCCGCCGATGGTCTGCGTTTGCGTCCCCTTGATCGTCTGGTCTTGCGCACCGCCGATCGTGACCGTTTCGTTGTGCTTGATAGTCTTGGTTCGATCGTTCAGTACTGTGTGGAATTCGTCGTGCTCGACTTCCGTGCGCATATCCCGTTCGGCCTGCAACCACAACTCTTCCTGCCCCTGCTTGTCTTCGAACCGGATCGCATTTGCGTTGCCGGCACTCCCCTTGGTCGAGCGTGAAAGGATCCCGCTTTGCGTCGCGTTATCCGGCAGCTTCCACGGAGGCATATTCTGGGCGTTATAGACGCGACCAATAATTAGGGGGCGATCAGGGTCGCCATCAAGAAATGATATGACCACCTCGTCCCCGATCCGTGGGACCTGGACCCCGCCGAATCCCCCACCCGCCCATGCCTGACCGACCCGCACCCAGCACGAGCTGGTCTGATTGCGTTGACCGAGTCTGTCCCAGTGAAACTGCACTTTCACCCGCCCGAGGGAGTCAGTGTAGATCTCCTCGCCCTTCGGGCCGACCACGATGGCAGTTTGTGTGCCTGGAATGACAGGACGCGGGCAGGTGAGCGGCGGGCGGAACGGGATTTTCTTGCGGATACACTGGAAGCTCGCCGAATAGGACGCCGAGCCTTTGGTCGACTGCTGGTAGTTGTTCATGCCGTGGTGGCGTACCGCGGTCAGGAGATACTGATTGTCTTCCTGACTACCGCTACCGGGATCGTAATGATCAGTGAGTTCGAAGTAGCGACCGGGAGTCAGCTCGCGACTGTTGGACGATCCCGAGAACGCCTTGCTACCCGCAGCCAGCGCTTCGAGCCTGAAACGCGCCAGTTCTTCGCCACGGTCGGTTGAATCGAAGCCATGAAGCCCGACGTAATCGTAGACTTCGTAGGGTGCCACATCGCCCTGGTTCGTCTTGGTGTCTCCCGATACGTAGCGCCGCGCCCCAGGTACCTTGTAATCGAAGGTCTTCATGCTCACAGTGCTGGAAGTGAGCACCCGATGAGAAGCGAACTGCGAGACGATACCCTCGTCATCCAGATTTTCGCCGTTGGCCGAGTAACGTAGCGATGCCTGTCCATCGATTGGCTTCGCGTGGGTGGAATCGTCGGTGACAATCAGCTTGTGAGCGTCCTTCGTATGCTCAAAATAGAAAATCAGGCCTTCCTGCTCCATCAGGCGGGATACAAAATTCAGATCGGTCTCGCGATACTGCGTGCAGTAGCTATATGCCTTCAGGGTGCGCGATAGGCGGAACTCGAAAGACGCCAGTTTTGAGTACTGCGAGAAAACCTCGCTGAGAATATCCTGCGCGCTCTTGTCCTGAAAAATACGGGAGTCGAAACGACGCGATAGCATCCAGACCCAGGGCTGGACCGTCGCGGTGTACGTCGCAAGACCGCCGTCCGTGCCAGAGTGACCGAACTGGGTTACATAGCCGTTGAAGTAGCGCGCCGAATCGCTACCCAGCGCGGCCGTCAACTGCAGCGAAACCGTAACTGGCTGTCCAATCAACTGCTTCAGCTCGATTGTCTCGTCGCGCGAAGCCAGCCCCAACCGGATGTCGAAGAGGGAGCATAACCCTTCGCTGCACTGGAAATCTGTGAGGACTAATTCGGACTGCCCCGAAAGGGGGGTCTTGATGCTCAGTAGACGGCTGTTTTGCAGGTTCATGAAACCCGCAATATCGGATAATTGCATTGTCACCCCCGGATACTCTCCGCTATTAACGGAAATAGCAGGTCGAAAATATAACTCATTATCAGAGTACGGCGCCCAGTTTTCGCGAAATTTGACGACCCTTGAGAGCCTGTTTCAATATCGTGAAGGTAATAGTTTCGCGAAATTTCTTTCGTCATGAAAGAGAGGTAATTGTTGCCAGTCAATCCTTATCTCATCAATGCGTAAAAGATGTCGTCCTCACCCAGATAACGCGTGAAACTCGCTTTACCCGAGGCGGCAGATTATATTGGCGGTTGCTGCATGGCGGCGAATCGCGTAACGGCAGGGTTGGCCTGCCGCTTCCCTTTTCCTTCATCCACGTCAATATCATGTCAACGTCACCCGCATCGTGGGAGCCTTACTGTCACCGACCGGAGGCGGAGTTCCATCTGTCCAGCTTCGCCGGGAGGGTGCTCGGCCCGCAGGCGGGGGTGATATTTTTTGATGGCATCGGCGCCTCCCGGTTGAAAACGGCAATGCCTGATGCAAAGGGCCGAGCAGTCGACCTGGTGGTTGCCGTATCCCGCCCTCCCTTCATGCCCGCCGATCGGCCCAGCTCGGCTAACACACAAAGCATTGATCAGCTGGCAAGGAGCCGGGCAGGTGGAGCGCCGCCAGGCGGCCCCGGGTTGAGTCAAACTTTCTCGAAAGCGCGTGATTTCATTGAAAGACACAAAACGGGGTTTGATACCGCTGCCGTCGCTGGCGATACGATCGGCGTAGTGACAGGCGCCATTTGTGTTGTGGCGCTGATTGCGGGCGGCATCGCGGTCCTCCCTGTGCTAGGGGCGATAGCCGGTGCTGCGTCGCTCGTGTTACTTGCGGAGGACGGCAGCATGCTTCATTACGAGCTCAAGGGAGACGAGGTCCGAAAGAAGCAACTCGAGAGTTCGTGGCACTACAAGCTAGCTGAAACTGTGGGCCCGATCCTTGTACTACCGGACCTGGTCGCCAGCGGTCCCCGGACGTTCGCCTCACTGCCCAAAGCCGCGCGTGAAGTCGGCGATCTTTCGCAAGAAGCAGCACAGGCAGCTAACCGATTGAGCGCACAACGGACCGCCATGGAGGCACTCAGCAAAGCCTCGCAGGACAACCCCAACAGGGTGCAGGTTCTGGGGCAAGTCCAGCAGATGCAGGAACAGGCGAGCGGATTTGCGAAGAACGTTCGCGAAGCACAGGAGAAACTGATGGCTGCCCGCCGCGAACTGCTCATGTTGCGAACAATCGAAGCGCCCGGCTACATCGCCACGATATACGGCACCGGCGTGTATGGTATCGATCCGCCAGAGGCAATTAGGCACGGCGTAGACTGGATGCAGCAGCACCTAGGAAGCAACTCGCGACAGGATCCCGAGCATCCCGCCCACCTTCTCGCGCCGAACCGGCCATTGACTCCCCTTCCGGGCGCGCCCGCGCCGATCGTGCAGCTTCGCGTTGGCGTCAGCCATAATCCCGGAGCCGCGCATTGACGGACTTCGAACATACGATCGACAATCTGCGCGAATAGTCAGGAGCCGGGCGTGATGACACCTGGGGCGAAGGCACGAATGAAAAGCGTCGATTAAGGCAACACGTGAGAGTTGAATCCATGGCAGAGCTAACAACCACCGAACGACCAGGCAATCGTCCACCCGGGGCACCAAAGCAGGCGGCGATAGCTGGAGGGGCGTTCTTTCTTGGGGTGGGCTTCACCTTCGTCGAAATCCTTTTCGCCACTGCCTCGCTAACGGGAACGAGTCAACCTTCGTTGATTTTGCCAGGCTGGATCGCACTCTCTGTCATCATTCTGACTGTTTCGATCGGCCTCGGTAAGGGCAAACTCTGGGCCGTGCAGTGGTTTCGCCGGCTGTCCTACGGCGCGATGGCGTGCTATCTGCCCATACTCGCGCTTGCCTTTTACCTGGATGCGGGACCCACGCCGATCGACGATGGGCAAGCCTTTATGATGTTTGTCTTCGCGATCGTCAAGCTGCCCTCCTTCATCATCATCTACCGCGCACTCAAACAGGTTCGCTGGCTCGATCCAGCCTCGTTACCGCACGAATGGGAACCGCCGTGGATCAACCGAACACCACGCTGATCACAGGCGTAGATGGACAATCTTCTTCCCTATTACGAGCGCGAGCTCGCGTTTCTTCGTGATTCATTGGGCCAGTTTGCGCCCCGTCATCCGAAGATTGCTGCGCGTCTCTCAATGTCAGGCGGCCAGACGGATGATCCGAATGTCGAGCGGCTGCTGCAGTCATCTGCGCTGCTTGGAGCGCGTATCAGTGAAAAGCTCGACGACGACTACCCTGAGTTCGCCGAAGCACTTCTCGAAACCATCTACCCTGAATATCTGCGCGCTTTCCCGTCATGTACGGTGGCAGAGTTCGACATCGGCAACGCGTTCAGCCAGCTGACGCAAGCGGTGGAGATCGCGCGCGGAACGGAACTGGAGAGTCGTGTCGGTGCCTGCCGGTTCCGCACCGCCTACGATGTTGTTCTCGCGCCGATCTCCATCACCGACGTGCGATTTGCTAAGGCCACGACGATACCATCTACGGCCCCACTGCCCGCAAACGTTACAGGCATCCTGTCGATCACATTTGCGTCTCTTACCGACGGCGACGCGTTCAGGTCAGTGGTGCCACCGACGCTGCGTGTTCATGTCGACAGCAACCCTCCATCAACGGCCGCGCTCACCGATGCGTTACTGATGCGCACGCCCGTGGCCTTTGTCGATGTTGAGCGCAGCGGCCGATGGAAAGCACTTTCGCGTGTTCCCATCGGAGCAGTCGGATTCGATGATCGGGACACGCTCCTTGACAAGCTCGTGGGCGCTCCCTCTGCCTTTCGGTTCATGGCAGAGTACTTTGCTTTCCCGGCCAAGTTCGATTTTCTCGATATCGACTTCGGGCGTTTGGCGCGCGCGGCCGGTCCATGCCGGCAGATCACACTTCATCTTCCCGTGGTCGATCTGCCGATGGAAAGCTCCGCATACCGCGCGCTCGAAGAACTGGTGACGGGTAATCTACGGCTCTTCTGTACGCCAGTGGTTAACCTGTTCGGTCTGGATGCAACGCCAATCACCATCAAAGATGGTCCTGGTGCCTATCCAGTGACGCCGCAGGCACTGAAGATGCCGGGAATCGAAGTCCATTCAGTGGAGTCGGTGCGGATGACCCGAGAAACGACGCCGAACAGGGAAGGCAAGGTTCCGATCCCTCCGTATCATGGGCTGAAGCATGGGCATTCACCATTCGAGCCTGGTTTCTATTGGGTTGCGCATCGCGAACAGCCATTCGGCGCTACACCGAGCCATAAGACGATCCTTACCTTGATCGACATTGTCGGGAACACGATTCGACCAAATACCAATCAGCTCGTGGTTGAAGTGACTTGTACCAATGGCAATTATCCTCAAACTCTTCCCGCTGGAAGCGCCGATGGTGACTTGCTGAACGAGAACGAAAACCTTGCCGGACGCATTTCGATGCTGCGGAGCCCGTCGCCCAGCCGTCACCGGATACGCGACCGTGGCGATCTCTGGAATCTGATTTCAGCGCTGAGCCCCCATGCGATCCTGCTGCAGCCGGCCGGTCTCCCGGCACTAAAAAAACTGCTGCGTCAACATGTCCCGGAAGCATCGCGAGCAACGCCTCAGATTGAGGCCATCACCAACCTCGATCACAAGCGCGTGATGCAATGGATGTCCATCCCTCCGATGCCATCGTTTGTACGCGGCATCGAGATAGCGCTGACGATCGATGAATCGGCTTTTAACGCTTGCAGCCTGCATACGTTTGCTAGTGTCATGGACCGTTTCTACGCTCCCTATGCTCCGGCGAGTGGATACATTCAGCTGACTGTTCGCGGAAGGGATTCAGACAAGGAATTGTGGCGCTGTCCGGCCCGCCTCGGGACGACACAGGTTGTCTGAAAGAGGATTGCTTGCGATCACGGGAGTTGCACTAAACCGCTGACGCGGGTGGTTGGCAGGTCGATGTCTACATTATGGCCGGCACCACCGGCATTCCTTCTGCGTGCGACGATGCAGTCAGCACCGGCTTGTGGCGTTCCACTGTTCATACCGGGACGCGCGTTTCTAACTCTTACCCCGCGCGAATTTCCAATCACGCGTGTCACAATACAATTTCCGATCATTCTGCGTGGCCAACTCATCCGGCGGCGACGCGTTCTTGAGTCTCTCCTGATAGTCCGCATCCAGATCCTCTGTCCGGTAGCCATGCTGAAGCATCGCCGCCACCAGCACCGGACTTTCAAATTGCACTACGGTCTTCAGTTCTTCCACAGCGTCTAACTTTGCATCTGGCGCGAAGGGGATCCGACTGCTTTCGGCAAGCCACTCCTCTGCACCCTTTGCCGCGAGTTCCGGCGGAGCATAGTCCGCCCATTCGGCGAGGCTACGCCACATATTCCTGACCGAGTCAGCCGTTTGTACCTTGACACCGGCTTCCACGAGCCACCGGACCGACCCCGCCGCCGCACCCGCGGCTGCGCTGGCATACGCATCATCGCCGGCCACGTCGACGTGCAGCGCGCGGGGATTGACGCCCTGTTTGACCAGCGTGTCCATCAGTTTGGTCGAACCGCCCATGGTGGCACCCAGAAACGCGTGATCGCGGTCTTCCGGTCCCCACAGCGGAGCAAACAACGCAGTGACGGCCGGACTGTTCCTGAACCCCACGAATCGGGCCAATGAATTTGAGGATTGGTACAGCACACCATCCTTGCAAATCATAGGAACGTAGTATTTGTCGATCTGTGAGTAGGTTTCACGGGTGACGCCTTTCAGCGTCACCGCGAGTATGCGGGGAGCGTTCGCAAGGATCGCCCGATGCATCCACGGGTCACGACAGCTTTCGCCACAGTCGGCGTAAGCGGGCGAAAAACTTGTTGCATCGTCATTCGCGATGGCTCGCTTCATGACGTCCTCGTCGGCCGCTATGCGGGCCTCGTGCTGGGTGCCGCGCACCTGTCGGGCCGCACTCCGACGCGCATCGAGTTCGAAGGCACCTATTCCGAGCAGTACGAGAAGCGCAAACGGGACCTGCAAGGCAAACGCGATCGACCCGCGACCAGCGTGCCACGGTTGCTGGATCACAGCGTAGAGCGCTAGCAGAACGACACCTCCTGCGGCGGCAGGCGCCGCGAACATGAACACAGTGGCTAGTTGGTTAATCGCAGCAAAGCCGCTGCCGCCGAAAAATATTGCTATCCCACCAGCGGCAGCCGAGCCCCAGAGACCAATCCCCGACAAAAACAACAATGTCGCGGCGACTGGGTTGCGGTAGCGTGAGACCGTCGGTTGCGTCGTCTCCGTTGGCGATGATGCATCAGTGTCGACCGGGTTTTTATCGTCCTGTTGCATTCTTCTATCTCTCGGATGTTTTGTTCTGTCTGAAAGAATAACCCGGCGCTTTCCTTTCGACATAGCGGCGGGAAACACCCGTGGCTCGCCTGTGTAGACAATAGAGCAATCGGTTGACACATCAGAGTTTTTCGGAACAACGACAAAAATTGTTTGGAAGTACGACTCGGGTGAAATAACGATGGATAGATAGTATTTGCGGGCCTCAGCTATTGCTGCGCACTTGGGCTGCGTTAGAGCGTTGCTGCGTCTCGAAGCGGCCTACCCGCTTCAAGACGCAGCAACGTGCCCGCGTGTGAAGGAGATCTTCCGTCAGCGCAATTTCTGGGGCATCGCGTTGCCGCGTTTCTTCGCCGATCCGGTGTGGGGGACGCTCGTGTTCTGGATGCCGCTCTACCTTCATCAGGCGCGCGGTTTCGACCTGAAGACGATCGCGATGACGGCATGGTTGCCGTTCCTCGCCGCCGACGTCGGCAGCATGATGGGCGGCACGATCTCGCTCTATCTGAACAAGCGCTTCAACGTGTCGATCATCAACGGCAAGCGGGCCGCCTTTACGCTCGGTGCGCTGCTGATGACGGCGATGGCCGGAGTCGGCTACGTGAAGGATCCGTACACGGCGGTCGCGCTGCTATGTCTCGGCGGCTTCGCGCATCAGACATTGTCGATCGCGGTTATCTCGATGTCCGCCGATCTGTTCCCTCGCCGCGAAGTGGCGACCGTGACGGGTCTCGCGGCGCTGCTGGCCGGCATCGGCAATCTCGGGTTCACGCTGCTGATCGGCGCGCTGGTCGCGACGGTCGGCTATACACCGTTCTTTGTCGCGCTTGGTTTCACCGATCTGATCGGCGTCGCGCTGCTGTGGACGCTGGTGGGTCCCGCGTTGATGCCGAGTGCCGACGTTGGGCATCGATTGACTCTGGCAAACGGTGCGGACGAACCAACGGCGTAAGACTTTTCTCCGTTCTGTCCAAAACGGGCTGGGCAAATTCCGGGAGCGAATGTCAGTCGACGGCTCGCCGCATCAGGGGAGCCGTGCGTTTTCTTGCGGATGAGCTTGGGAGAGAGATGCAACGCGGACCGCAATCCGCGTCAACAGACAGACCACGCGTTACTTTTTCTTGGCCGGCTCGCTGGATGCGGGAGTCTTCAACAACGTCGCCGTCCGCGAGATGCCTCCCACAGGAGGCGTCGGCTTCTTGGATTGCTTCGGCTTCTTCGCCTCTTTGTTGCTGCGCAGTTGACCCTTCGCCATCGTATTTCTCCAGTTTTTGCAGGCCGCAACCGCGACCGCCTCGCGGGTCATTTTCGGTGTATTCGTGGGGGCTGTCGCGATCTATTTGTTGATGGGGCGAAGAGCCGTCGCTCGTCGCTTCGTCTTGCATTCCGATTCCGCGTGCTGGGCATTCGCGCCCGCTTCTCTTTTTTTGCCAATTTTCGATAACGCCCCTCCTTTTCGGCCCCCTACCATCGCCCAAACCCCGCCCGCTTCGCTAACCGCTAGCCGATAACCAGCCAAAGCCCGCGGCCCAACCGGCAAAGGTAACCAGCCCAAAAGGGAGCCCCCGATGACCCAGGAATCCAAAACCCACCACATCGGCAAAGTAACCCATCACGAACTAAAACAGACCCTGGGCACCTGGCAACTCTGGGGCATAGCAGTAGGCCTGGTCATCTCGGGCGAATACTTCGGCTGGAGCTACGGCTGGGCCACAGCAGGCACATTAGGCTTCGTCGTCACAGCGGTCTTCATCGCCGCGATGTACACGACGTTCATCTTCAGCTTCACCGAACTCACAACCTCGATCCCGCACGCAGGCGGCCCGTTCGCCTACGCACGCCACGCATTCGGCCCGACGGGCGGCTTTCTAGCAGGCGCAGCAACGCTAGTCGAATTCGTCTTCGCCCCACCCGCAATTGCACTCGCGATCGGCGCATACCTGCACGTGCAATTCCCGGGTTTGGAACCGAAGCACGCAGCAATGGGCGCATACCTCGTATTCATGGCCCTCAACATCGTCGGCGTGCAGGTAGCCGCAGCCTTCGAACTCTGCGTGACGCTACTCGCGATCTTCGAGCTGCTGGTGTTCATGGGCGTCGTGTCCCCAGGCTTCCAGTGGGCGCACTTCACAAAAGGCGGCTGGTCCGGCTCCGACCAGTTCAGTCTCGGCTCCTTCCACGGCATGTTCGCGGCGATCCCCTTCGCGATCTGGTTCTTCCTCGCGATCGAAGGCGTCGCGATGGCCGCCGAAGAAGCGAAAAACCCGAAGCGCTCGATTCCCATCGCCTACGTGACGGGCATCCTCACGCTCGTCGCGCTCGCGATCGGCGTGATGGTGTTCGCGGGCGGCGCGGGCGACTGGACCAAGCTCGCGAACATCAACGATCCGCTGCCGCAAGCGATGAAATACATCGTCGGCGAAAACAGCGGCTGGATGCACATGCTGGTGTGGCTCGGGCTGTTCGGGCTGGTCGCGTCGTTTCACGGGATCATCCTCGGCTACTCGCGGCAGATTTTCGCGCTGGCGCGCGCGGGCTATCTGCCCGAATGGCTCGCGAAGGTGCACCCGCGCTTCAAGACGCCGCATCGCGCGATTCTCGCGGGCGGCGTGATCGGCATCGCGGCGATCTACAGCGACGAGTTGATCCAGTTCGGCGGCCAGACGCTGACGGCGAATATCGTGACGATGTCGGTATTTGGCGCTATCTTGATGTACGTGATCAGCATGCTCGCGCTGTTCAAGCTGCGCCGCTCCGAGCCGCAGATGGAGCGTCCGTTCCGCGCGCCGCTGTTCCCGATTTTTCCGGCGTTCGCGCTGGTCGCGGCGCTGATCTCGATGGCGGCGATGATCTACTTCAATCTGCTGGTGGCCGGTGTGTTCGCGATCTTCCTCGCGCTCGGCTATGTCTATTTCCTGCTGACGCGCCATCAGCGCGAGAGCGCACCGGCGGACATGCTGCTCGAAGAATGACGCTGGCGGGTCACGTTCTGACGACCCGCAGCGATGGAGGGACGCACAATGAGCTTCACCGAGACCATCGGCAGCCGCACGTACCGGTTCGCCGACCTGAAGACGCTGCTCGCAAAAGCGAGCCCGCTGCGCTCCGGCGATCAGCTCGCCGGTATCGCAGCGGCCAGTGAGGAGGAGCGTGTCGCCGCAAAAATGGCGCTCGCGCAGGTGCCGTTGCGCGCGTTCCTCAACGAGGCGCTGATTCCGTACGAAAGCGACGAGGTCACGCGGCTCGTCATCGATACGCATTCGTCCGACGCATTCGCTGAGATCACGCATCTCACGGTCGGCGATTTCCGCAACTGGCTGCTCGCCGATTCGACCGATACGGCCGCGCTCGTGCGCATCACCGCGGGCCTCACGCCGGAGATGGTCGCGGCTGTGTCGAAGCTGATGCGCAATCAGGATCTGATAACGGCGGCGCGCAAGCGGCCGGTCGTCACGCGTTTTCGCAACACGGTGGGGCTGCCGGGGCACATGTCAGTGCGTCTGCAGCCAAATCATCCGACCGACGACGTGAAGGGCATCGCCGCCTCGATGCTCGACGGTCTGATGTACGGTTGCGGCGACGCGATGATCGGCATCAACCCGGCCACGGACAGTCTCTCTGCGATCACGGTTTTGCTGCGGATGATCGACGACTTCCGCCAGCGCTATCAGGTGCCGACGCAGTCGTGCGTGCTCACGCACGTCACCAACACGATCAGCGCCATCGAAAAAGGCGCGCCCGTCGATCTGGTGTTCCAGTCGATCGCGGGCACGGAGAAAGCGAACGCGGGTTTCGGCATTTCACTCGCGCTGCTGCAGGAAGCGTATGAAGCGGGTCTGTCGCTGAAGCGCGGCACGGTCGGCGACAACCTGATGTACTTCGAAACCGGACAGGGCAGCGCGCTGTCGGCGAACGCGCATCACGGCGTCGATCAGCAGACCTGCGAGGTGCGCGCGTATGCGGTCGCGCGGCAGTTCAATCCGTTTCTCGTCAACACGGTGGTCGGTTTCATCGGGCCGGAGTATCTGTACGACGGCAAGCAGATCACGCGCGCGGGTCTCGAGGACCACTTCTGCGGCAAGCTGCTCGGCGTGCCGATGGGCTGCGACATCTGCTACACGAACCACGCGGAAGCGGATCAGGACGACATGGACAACCTGCTGACGCTGCTCGGCGTCGCGGGCATCAATTTCATCATGGGCATCCCGGGCGCCGACGATGTGATGCTGAACTATCAAAGCACGTCGTTCCACGATGCGCTGTACGTGCGCGACGTGCTCGGGCTGCGACGCGCACCGGAATTCGAGGAATGGCTGGAGTCGATGCAGATCGCCGACGCGCGCGGCGTGCTGCTGCACGCATCGGCGGCGCGTCAGCCGCTGCTCGAAGGCGCACGCGAATGGATGGGCATCGAATGAACGATCCCGTTGAAAAGAACGCGTGGGACGCGCTGCGCCGGTTCACGAACGCGCGCATCGCGCTCGGCCGCGCGGGCAACAGTCTGCCGACTGCACCGCTGCTCGCATTCAATCTGTCGCACGCGCAGGCACGCGATGCCGTGCATCATCCGCTCGACGCCGACGCGCTGCACGCGCAATTGCGCGCGAACGGTCACGCGACGCTCGATGTACACAGCGCGGCGCCCGATCGCCAGCATTATCTGCGTCGTCCGGATCTTGGGCGTCGGCTGTCGGACGAGAGCCGCGATGCGCTTGCGCAGATAAGCAACGAGGAGCCCGAGGTCGTATTCGTCATCGCCGATGGGCTATCTGCGTTCGCCGCTGCGAAGCAGTCGGTGCCGCTGTTGCAGGCGGTGTGCTTGCGGCTCGCAGCGGACTGGAAGATCGGCCCCGTCGTCGTCGCCCGGCAGGCGCGCGTCGCGCTCGGCGACGAGATCGGTGAACTGCTCGGTGCGCGGCTGGTCGTGATGTTGATCGGCGAGCGGCCTGGTCTCAGCTCGCCGGACAGTCTCGGCATCTATCTGACGTACGCGCCGAAAGTCGGATGCAGCGACGCGCAGCGTAACTGCATCTCGAACGTGCGTCCCGAAGGTCTCACGTACGATGCGGCCGCGCACAAGCTGCACTATCTGCTCACGCACGCGCGACGGCTCGGACTGACAGGTGTCGGGTTGAAAGACGACAGCGACGCATTGCTCGAAGCGTCGCCGCCTGTTGCTGCGATCGGTACGAATCGCTCGACCTCGTAGGCGGGCTTCAGGAAGACACGCGCTCGACCGGATGCGCGTCGAGCCACGCATTCTCCGCGTCTTCAAACAAGCGGGAGCGCGTGAGGAAACGCAACCCTGTCGGCCGTTCCAGCGAAAACATGCCGCCGTTGCCCGGCACCGCATCGATGATCAGCTGCGTATGCTGCCAGTACTCGAACTGCGATTCGCTCATATAGAACGGCACGCCCGCAATCGCGCCGAGCCGCACATCCGACGAGCCCACGATGAACTCGTTCGCCGGAAAGCACATCGGCGCACTGCCGTCGCAGCATCCGCCCGACTGATGAAAGATCATCGCCCCATGCTCCGCGCCGAGCTGCTGGATCAATGCGACGGCCGCCGGCGTCGCGATGACGCGTGCCACTTCCTGTTCTGTCATCTGGCATTGCCTCGTTTGAAAATCGCCATGAAGCCGCGAATGAACGAACACGAGCGAGCCGCGCAATGCGGCCCGCTCGCACGGAGTTGCAACGTCAGAAGAAGCCGAGCGGTTTCTGGCTATAGCTGACGAGCAGGTTCTTTGTCTGCTGATAGTGGTCGAGCATCATCTTGTGATTCTCGCGTCCGATGCCCGACTGCTTGTAGCCGCCGAATGCCGCATGTGCCGGGTACGCGTGATAGCAATTCGTCCACACGCGGCCTGCCTGGATCTGCCGGCCGAAGCGATACGCACGCGTGCCGTCGCGGGTCCATACGCCGGCGCCGAGTCCGTACAGCGTGTCGTTCGCGATCTCGAGCGCTTCGTCTTCGTTCTTGAACGTCGTCACCGACACCACCGGTCCGAAGATTTCTTCCTGGAAGATGCGCATCTTGTTCGTGCCGCGGAACACGGTCGGCTTCACGTAGTAGCCCTTGCTGAGTTCACCGCTGAGCGTATTGCGTTCGCCGCCCGTCAGGCACTGCGCGCCTTCCTGCTTGCCGAGGTCGATGTACGACAGGATTTTTTCCAGTTGCTCCTGCGATGCCTGCGCGCCGATCATCGTCGACGTGTCGAGCGGATGGCCCTGGCGGATCGCCTCAACACGTTTCAACGCGCGCTCAATAAAACGGTCGTAGATCTTCTCTTCGACCAGCACACGCGACGGACACGTACACACTTCGCCCTGATTCAGCGCGAACATCGCGAAGCCTTCGAGTGCCTTGTCGAAGTAGCTGTCGTCGGCGTCCATCACGTCGGCGAAGAAAATGTTCGGGCTCTTGCCGCCCAGTTCGAGCGTGACGGGAATGATGTTCTGGCTCGCGTACTGCATGATGAGGCGGCCCGTGGTGGTCTCGCCGGTGAACGCGATCTTCGCGATGCGCTTGTTCGATGCGAGCGGCTTGCCCGCTTCGAGACCGAAACCGTTGACCACGTTCAGCACACCGGCCGGCAGCAGATCGCCGATCAGTTCGAGCAGCACGAGAATCGACGCAGGCGTTTGCTCGGCCGGCTTCAGCACGACGCAGTTGCCGGCAGCGAGCGCGGGGGCGAGCTTCCACGTCGCCATCAGGATCGGGAAATTCCACGGGATGATCTGACCGACCACGCCGAGCGGTTCGTGAAAGTGATACGCGACGGTGTCTTCGTCGATCTCCGAGATCGAGCCTTCCTGCGCGCGTGCGCAACCCGCGAAGTAGCGGAAGTGGTCGATCGCGAGCGGGATGTCGGCGGCCATCGTCTCGCGCAGCGGCTTGCCGTTGTCGATTGCCTCAGCGACCGCGAGCCGCTGCAGGTTCGCTTCCATGCGATCGGCGATGCGGTTCAGGATGTTCGCGCGCTCGGTGGTCGAGGTCTTGCCCCATGCGGTTTTCGCGCGATGTGCTGCGTCGAGTGCGAGTTCGATGTCGGCTTCGCGCGAACGCGGAATCGATGTGAACGGCTCGCCGGTGATCGGCGAGATGTTGTCGAAATACTCGCCGCCTACGGGCTTCACCCATGCGCCGCCGATGAAGTTGTCGTACTGCTTCTTGTACGGAAACTCGGTCGTCAGGAATTGCATGTCCGCATGATTCATCTGTGTGCTCCTCACATGTGTCGAACGGTTGGTATGTGCAGTGTTCGCGTATTGGGCCGTGCAGGCCATGGACCGCCTGACGCATACGCCAGAAGCGTGCCAATGCGACGCGCGTGCGATACGCGACGGTGCAGCGGGCACAATCGCGAGGCATGGGTCCTGGATGTGTTCAACGGTGTTCATCGCGGGCGTACCGTTTCTGAACAGTGCGCACAGCGCTGTTCAGGAATTGAGCAGCGCGGCGTGTACGGTGCGGGTCTCGTGCGTGCTGTTTCTATCGGCATGGGACTTGCGTTCGTTCGGCATTCCTTTTGATTGCGGTGCACGTGCTGTGCAGCGCTTCCGGGCCGATCCGTATGACGAGCGATGCATCCTCCTTCGCCGGCGCCGCAGTCGCCGGGCCGTTGCCGTTCAGCGTGCAGACCTGCATCGCGCACGATGCCGACGAGCAGGCGCGCAACCTGCACGGCTGGCGTCAGACCTACGACCAGCTCACGGCTGGCCGCTTCGTCGGGACGATCACCGAGCTGTGCCTCGAGCACATGCAGGTGTTTCGCGAGACGACGAGCCATTCGCTGCGGCAGACCTGCGAAGTGCAGAAGGACGCGTACTGGTTTGGGATTCCTGTGCAGCGTGAGCGTGATGACGACGTCGCGGGCCGCATCGATACGCAGACCATCGACGACGACGCGCTCGCGTTTCGCCCCGGCGGCATCGAGTTCGAACTGCTGACGCCCGCGGGCTACGAGATTCTTGGTGTCGTCGTGAACGGCGCGGTGTTGCGTCGCTACGCGGCCGACGTCGAGCGTGTCGGCCTCGACGATCACGTGCCGCGCACGGCGGTCGTGCCGATCGGCGGCGCACGCAAGGCGCAGTTGTGCGCGTCGCTGCAGCAGATTCTCGATGCGGACCAGCTCGACGATAAGAATTCACGCGCACCGCTATCCGCATTCGCACGCAACGCGTTGCAGGCGTCGATTCTCGCGTCGCTGTTCGATCTCGGGCCGTGGCCTTCAACCGATGCGGCCGCGATGCCGACGCGGCGACGTCGTCAGTGGATCGTCTCCGAGGCGCGCGGTTATGTGCTCAAGCATCGCGAGCGGCCGATCGGTGTGCCGGAATTGTGCGAGCGACTGCATGTCAGCCGGCGCACGTTGCAGTACTGTTTCCATGACGTGCTTGGCATGGCGCCGGCCACCTATCTGCGCGCGCTTCGCCTGAACGGCGCGCGACGTGAACTCGGCGATGCGCAGCAGCGCGCACGGTCGGTGCAGGATGTCGCGGCGGCGTGGGGCTTCTGGCATCTGAGCCAGTTCGCCACCGATTACCGGAAGCTCTTCGGCATGCGTCCGTCGGACACGTTGAAGGCTGCGCTCGGCGGCCGCGACGATACGCAGATACCTGGTGTCAGCGCGATGTTCGCGCACTAGCGAATCAGCGGGCCTGTTGACGAACACTACGCACAACACCTCACGCAGCCGCCTTCCCACATTGCCCACAAAACTTCACCCCACCGGTCAGCGCATTACCGCAACCGCTGCAAGTCGCAGGCGCGAGCGCCGAACCGCATTGCGCGCAAAAGCTCGTACCGGACGCAGCGACTGCACGACACGACGGGCACGCAACCCCACCGCCACCCTCGGGCACCGGACGACGATACTCACCCCGTCCCCAGTCATCGCGATGCTTTCCCCCACCGTGGCCCCCGCCATGACCTCCCCGGTTGCCATGCCCGCCCCACTGGCCACCACCATGACCGCCGCTCAACATCCGTTCCCAGAATCCCATCGCCTTGCTCCCGTTATCGAAAGTTAAGGAGAACCGCGTTCAACGACGCAGCAACCGCAACCCATTCGCGACCACCAGCAGACTCGCGCCCGCATCGGCAAACACGGCCATCCACATCGTGCCGAGACCCATCGCGGTCAGCACGAGAAACACCGCCTTCACCCCGAGCGCCAGCGTGATGTTCTGCACCAGCACCGAATGTGTCGCGCGCGAGAGCTGGATGAACAGCGGAATCTTGCGCAGATCGTCGTCCATCAGCGCGACGTCGGCGGTTTCGATTGCAGTGCCGGTGCCCATCGCGCCCATCGCGAAGCCGATGTCGGCGCGAGCGAGCGCGGGCGCATCGTTGATGCCGTCGCCGGCCATGCCCGCGACCGCGCCTTCCGACGCACGCGCCGCGACCGCGTCGAGCTTGTCCTGCGGCAACTGGTTGCCGCGCGCCTCATCGATGCCGACCTGTTGCGCGATCGCATCGGCCGTGTGCGGGTTGTCGCCGGTGAGCATCGCGGTGCGCACGCCGAGACGGTTCAGATCGGCGATCGCTTCGCGGCTGCTGTCCTTCACCGTATCGGCGACTGCGAAGAGTGCGAGCACGCGCGCGTCGTCGATCAGCATCACCACCGTTTTGCCCTGCCGTTCGAGCGCATCGAGCCGCGCTTCGAGCGCTGCCGAACAGCGGCCAAGCTCTTCGACCAGTCGATGATTGCCAAGCGAATACGCGACACCGTCGATCGTGCCGCGCACGCCACGTCCCGGCAGCGCTTCGAAACCATCGACGTTCTGCAGCGCGACCCCCGCCACTTCCGTGTTGAACGCCGCAGCAATCGCCAGCGACACCGGATGATCCGACCGCCCCGCAAGACTCGCCGCCAGACGCCGGCACGCATCGAGCGGCAGATCCGCGAGCGCTTCGCTGTCGGTCTGCACCGGCTTGCCGTGCGTGATCGTGCCGGTCTTGTCGAGCGCGAGCCACGTGAGCTTGCGACCGAGTTCCAGATACGCACCACCCTTGATCAAAATGCCGTGCCGCGCGGCAGCCGCGAGCCCGCTGACGATCGTCACCGGCGTCGAGATCACCAGCGCGCACGGGCACGCGATCACCAGCATCACGAGCGCCTTGTAGACCCAGTCGTGCCACAGGCCGCCGAACAGCAGCGGCGGCACCACCGCGACCGCGACGGCGATCGCGAACACGATCGGCGTGTAGACGCGCGCGAACTGATCGACGAAGCGCTGCGTCGGCGCTTTCGCGCCTTGCGCTTCCTCGACCGCGTGAATGATCCGAGCGAGCGTCGTGTCGGATGCGGCGGCTGTCACGCGATAGTCGAACGAACCGGATTCGTTGATCGTGCCGGCGAAGACCGCATCGCCTTCGGCTTTGTCGACGGGCAGGCTCTCGCCGGTGATCGGCGCCTGGTTCACGCTCGACGCGCCCGCGACGATCGTGCCGTCGAGCGCGATGCGTTCGCCCGGCTTCACGCGGACGATGCGGTCCAATGCGATCGCAGTGACGTCGAGCGCGCGCCAGCTGCCGTCGTCCTGCTGCACGGTCGCCTGCGCGGGCGTGAGCGCCATCAAGCCCTTGATCGCGTTGCGCGCGCGGTCGAGCGACTTCGCCTCGATCAGCTCGGCGATCGTGAACAGCACCATCACCATCGCGGCTTCCGGCCACTGCCCGAGGATCAGCGCGCCGGTCACCGCGATGCTCATCAGCGCGTTGATGTTCAGGTTGCCGTTGCGAATCGCCAGCCAGCCTTTCCGATACGTGCCGAGTCCGCACACGGCGATCGCCGCGATCGCGAGCGCTGCTGCGAGCCACGTCGGCGCACCGAGCCAGCTCGCCGCTTCCGAGCCGATCGCCGCCGCACCGGCCAGCGCGAGCGGCCACCACGGCTTGTGCGGCACAGCGGCGGGTGTCGAGAGCGTCGCGCCTGCTTCGGGCAGCTCCGGCGAGAAATCGAGCGAACGCAGCGCGGCGACGATCGGCCCGAGCGCGTCGGGCGCGTGCTCGACGGTCAGCGTGCGCTGCATCAGGTTGAATTCCATCGCATGCACGGACGGCATGCCGCCGAGCCGCTTGCGGATCAGCGCTTCTTCGGTCGGGCAGTCCATCTGCAGGATGCGGATCGGCGTGCGCACTCGGTCGCCGGTGGTGACAGAGGCGGCGAGCGGCGCGGTAGGTACGGCGGCCTCGTCGGCGTGCACGGCGGCACAGCAGGCGCTGGCATGCACGTGTTCCTGCGCGTGCTCATGCTCATGTGCCTGCTCGTGCGCATGCCCAGAATGCCCATGAGCCTTCGTTTTCCCCGCCTGCCCGCAGGCTTCGCCGGGTGCGTGATGATGGTCGGTGTCGTGGTTCGCGTAACGCATGGAGGTGGCTTCCGAGGAGGATTTGTGGTCTAGTAAACACCTTGAAGCCACTACAAGGTCAAGGACGCCGGGAGGGCATCATGAAAATCGGCGAACTCGCGAAGATCGCGCACTGCACGACCGAAACCATCCGCTTCTACGAGAAGGAAGGGCTGTTGCCCGAAGCGGACCGCACCGAAGCGAATTACCGCAGCTACACCACACAGCACGTCGAGCGGCTGCGCTTCATCCGTAATTGCCGCGCGCTCGACATGACGCACGACGAAATCCGCGCACTGCTGCGTTTCACCGATACCCCGGCGGAACAGTGCGGCGCGGTCAATGCGCTGGTCGACGCGCACATCGAGCACGTCGACACGCGCATCGACGAACTGAAGCAGCTGAAAACGCAACTCACCGCGCTGCGCGAGCAGTGCCAGGTCGAGCGCGCGGTCGAGGACTGCGGGATCGTCCAGAGCCTCGCCGACATGCAGGTAGCGGCGCCACGGTCGCGGCATACGCATCTGGGCTGAGCAGCCGCCCGCACGCATTAAAAGCCTCAACGCCATGCCGCGCACGCCGCGCGGCAGACGGCGCAATCCATTACGGCATCGAGCTGGAGAATCAAGTGTTCACATGTAGAAATCAGTCCTGCGGCAACGAGTGGGAGCTGTCGGACGTCGTCATTCGCAACGAAGGTCAGGGGCTGCTGTTTCGCTGCCCGCTGTGCGGCGCGCGCAATTACGTCGACCGGCTCGAAGCGGAAGACGGCACCGTCGTCTACGAGCAGATCGAAGGCCGTCCGTTCCTGTGAGCCCTGCCAACACCGACATGAACGCTCCCGCCTCCGCTCCGTTCAGCCAGCTACCGCTGCCGCCCGCGACGCTCGCGAATCTCACCACGCTCGGCTACGTCGACATGACGCCGGTGCAGGCGGCCAGCCTGCCGATCGCGCTCGCGGGTCACGATCTGATCGCGCAGGCGAAGACCGGTAGCGGCAAGACCGCAGCGTTTTCGCTCGCGCTGCTCGCGCGGCTCGACGCGCGCAACTTCGCCGTGCAGTCGATGGTGCTGTGCCCGACGCGCGAACTCGCCGATCAGGTCACGCAGGAAATCCGCCGTCTCGCGCGTGCCGAAGAGAACATCAAGGTGCTGACGCTGTGCGGCGGCACGCCGATGCGTCCGCAGACCGCGAGCCTCGAGCACGGCGCACACATCGTCGTCGGCACGCCGGGCCGCATCATGGATCACCTCGAACGCGGTAGCCTCGTGCTGTCCGCGTTGAACACGCTGGTGCTCGACGAAGCGGACCGGATGCTCGACATGGGTTTCTTCGACGACATCGCGACCGTCGCGAAGCAATGCCCGAAGGAACGTCAGACGCTGCTGTTCTCGGCGACCTACCCCGACGGCATCGCGAAGCTGAGCCAGCAGTTCCTGCGCAATCCGAAGCAGGTAAAGCTCGAAGAGCGGCACGACGATTCGAAGATCCGTCAGCGCTTCTACGAAGTGTCGGACAACGAGCGGCTGCATGCGGTGGGTCAACTGCTCGATCACTATCGACCGGTCAGCACGCTCGCGTTCTGCAACACGAAGCAGCAATGCCGCGATCTGCTCGACGTGCTGCGCGCGCAGGGCTTTCATGCGCTCGCGCTGCACGGCGAACTCGATCAGCGCGAACGCGATCAGGTGCTGATCCAGTTCGCGAACCGCAGCTGTTCGGTGCTCGTCGCCACCGACGTCGCCGCGCGCGGCCTCGACATCGCGCAGCTCGAAGCGGTGATCAACGTCGACGTGACGCCGGACCCGGAAGTGCACACGCACCGCATCGGCCGCACCGGACGCGCGGATCAGGACGGCTGGGCGCTGAGTCTCGCGAGCATGGACGAGATGGGACGCGTCGGCGGAATCGAACAGGCGCAGGGACGCGAGGTGGAATGGCATCCGCTCGCCGAACTGAAGCCGGCCGGCGGCGGACCGCTGCTGCCGCCGATGGAAACGCTGCAGATTCTCGGTGGCCGCAAGGAAAAGATCCGTCCCGGCGACGTGCTCGGCGCGCTGACCGGTGACGCGGGCTTTAACGGCGCGCAGATCGGCAAGATCAACGTGACCGAGTTTTCGACTTACGTCGCGGTCGAGCGCGGTATCGCACGCGACGCGCTACGCAAGCTCAACGCGGGCAAGGTGAAGGGCAAGAAGGTCAAGGTCCGGCTGATGGACGAGTGACGCACGGCGTGCGATCCGCGCAGCGGCATGACGTAAACGCATGCCGCGCATGACAAAGATTCGATTGTGAGCATGCGCCGGTTGATGCTTAATCGGCAGACCGGACGGGACCGTCGCATGAAGGGCGGCCCGCACACATGCCAGGAGGAATGCTCATGCAGAGCGCGTTGCACGCCCGCTCGAAACTGCCCGACGTGGGCACGACGATCTTCACCGTGATCGGTCAGCTCGCGGCCGAACACGATGCGCTGAATCTCTCGCAAGGGGCGCCGAATTTCGCGCCCGATCCGCAACTGGTCGAAGGCGTCGCGCGCGCAATGCGCGCGGGGCACAACCAGTACGCGCCGATGGCGGGCATCGGCACGTTGCGCGAAGCGCTCGCGCAGAAAATGGCCACGCTGTACGGCGCGCACTACGATCCGGCCGACGAAGTCACCGTGATCGCAAGCGCTAGCGAAGGTCTGTATTCGACGATCAGCGCGCTCGTGCATCCCGGCGACGAAGTGATCTACTTCGAGCCGTCGTTCGACAGCTATGCACCGATCGTGCGTCTGCAGGGCGCGACGCCGGTGGCGATCAAGCTGTCGTCGGAGGGGTTTCGCGTGGACTGGGACGAGGTTGCCGCGAAGATCACGCCGAAGACGCGGATGATCATCATCAACACGCCGCACAACCCGACCGCCACCGTGTTCGACGCCGCCGATATCGAACGTCTAAACGCACTCACGCGCAACACCGACATCGTGATCCTGTCCGACGAGGTGTACGAGCACGTCGTGTTCGACGGCGCGCTGCATCAGAGCGTCGCGCGGCATCGCGAGCTCGTGCAGCGCAGCGTGATCGTGTCGTCGTTCGGCAAGTCGCATCACGTGACGGGCTGGCGCGTCGGTTACTGCGTCGCGCCCGCCGAACTGATGAACGAGATCCGCAAGGTGCATCAGTTCATGGTGTTCTCTGCCGATACGCCGATGCAGTATGCGTTCGTCGAAGCGCTCGCTCGGCCGGACAGCTACCTCGGCCTCGCCGCGTTCTATCAGAAGAAGCGCGATCTGCTCGCAGACGCGCTGCGCGAATCGCGCTTCGAACTGCTGCCGAGCGAAGGCAGCTTCTTCATGCTCGCGCGCTTCCGTCATTTCTCCGACGAGCGCGACAGCGACTTCGTGCTGCGACTGATCCGCGATGCGAAGGTCGCGACGATTCCGCTGTCCGCGTTCTATACCGACGGCACGGATGCCGGCGTGATCCGGCTGAGTTTTTCGAAAGACGACGCGACGCTGATCGAAGGCGCGCGCCGGTTGTGTTCGATCTGACAAGCGAAGGCAAACAAGGGAAAGGGGATCGGCAATGAAAACATTCAGGTACCTGCTGGCGGCATGCGCGTTCGCGTCGGCGTCGGTTGCGATGACGCTGCCGGCGCTCGCCGCCGATACGTCGGTGTTGCGCTTCGGACTCGAAGCGCAGTATCCGCCGTTCGAATCGAAGGGCGCGAACGGCGAATTGCAGGGCTTCGACATCGACGTCGGCAATGCAGTGTGCGCAACCGCGCATCTCACGTGCAAATGGGTGGAGACGTCGTTCGACGGTTTGATCCCCGCGTTGCAGGGCCGCAAGTTCGACGCGATCAATTCGGCGATGAACGCGACCGAGCAGCGTCGTCAGGCCATTGACTTCACGCGCGTGATCTATCGCGTGCCGACGCAACTGATCGCGCGCAGCAACAGCGGTCTGCGGCCGACCACTGCATCGTTGAAGGGCAAGCGGGTCGGCGTGCTGCAGGCGTCGATTCAGGAGACGTTCGCGAAGGCGCATTGGGAACCCGCCGGCGTGAACGTCGTGCCGTATCAGGATCAGAATCAGGTCTACGCGGATCTGATGGCGGGTCGTCTCGACGCGACGCTCGTGCTCGCACCCGCTGGACAGACCGGCTTCCTGTCGCGTCCCGACGGCAAGGACTTCGCGTTCGTCGGCGAGCCGGTGCGCGACGACAAGATCCTCGGCAGCGGCGTCGCGTTCGGTATCCGCAAGGGCGACACCGCGCTGCGCGAACGGCTGGATGCGGCGATCACGAAGCTGCAGAGCGACGGCACCGTGAAGACGCTCGCGCAGAAGTACTTCGGCAACATCGACGTATCGGCGAAGTAACGCATTGTTGCCCGTTCAGGCCGCTGCCGTGGCTGTTTCCTTCAGCCTGAATGCCGAGACCGCGCCGGTGAGGCGCACCGCCTGTTCGTCGAGCGACGCGGCCGCAGCGGCCGCCTCTTCGACGAGCGCGGCATTCTGCTGCGTGACGCCGTCGATCTGACCGATCGCCGCGTTCACCTGCTCGATCTCGCGGCCCTGATGATCCGATGCCGCCGCGATCTCGCCGACGATCTGCGCGACCCGCTGCGTCGCGCGCAATGCTTCGCTCGCGGTGCGGCCGACTTCATCGGTCTGACGCGAACCGGATTCGATCGTCGCGACCGAGTGCTGGATCAATTCCTTGATTTCCTTCGCCGCAGCCGACGAGCGCTGCGCGAGGCTGCGCACTTCCGTCGCGACGACGGCGAAGCCGCGGCCGCGTTCGCCTGCGCGTGCTGCTTCGACTGCAGCGTTCAACGCGAGCAGGTTCGTCTGGACCGCGATGTCCTCGATCAGTGCGGTGATGTCGGCGATCTGCGACGAGCGCGACGCGATCTCGTTCATCGTGCCGGCCATGCGTCGAACCGTTTCGCTTGCACTGTCCGACACGCGCGATGCTTCGAGTGCGAGCGCACTCGTTTCCTGTGCGCGGTCGGCGTTTTGCTGAACGACGATCGTCAGTTGACCGAGACTCGCGACCGTCCGCTGCAGCGATGCGGCCTGCCGTTCGGTGCGCACAGACAGATCGCCGTTGCCCGCTGCAATCTGCCGCGATGCGATGCCGACCGCGTCGCTCGACTGCCGCACTTCGGCGACCACATCCGCGACGCGCGCGAGTAGCGTGTTCAGCGCGACTGCGGTGTGGCCGATCTCGTCCATCCGCGCGACCTCCGCGCGATGCGACAGATCGAGATGCTGGCTGACCTGTTGCAGTGTCGACTGCAGACGGTCGAGTCCGTCGCGGATCACGCTGTACAACCGACCACCGAGCACACCGACCAGCAGCAGCGCCGCGCCGATCGTGGCCAGCATCAGCGCAAACGCCAGCCGGTACGCGGCTTCGTTTTCTTCGCGCACCGCGTTGCTGCGCGCGACGCTGTCGTTCAGGTGTTCGTGCAGTCCGTCGTTCAGCGCGAGCGCCGCGTTGTGTACCGCGCCGCCGTCATGCAGCATCGCGAGCGCGCCGTCGCGGTCGCCGCTGCGGATGCGTTCGAAGAACAGGCCGCGTGCGTCGCGATACGCGGCGATGTGCGCGCGATCGGCGTCGAGCAGTTTCTGGTCGGCGTCGCCGGAGACGGCGTGCGCCTGGTAGTCCGCGAGGTGTTCGTCGAAGCGGCGGTCGGCGATCGCGATCAGTTTTTCCATCGACGTGCGGCTCGCATCGTCGATGCCGTCGACCACATAGCGGTACACGTTCAACCGCATATCGGCGACGTCGTCGAGTGCCATCGAGATCGATTTCAAACCGGGAATCGTGTGCGATTCGATACCTTCGATACGAAAGTACGACTGATGCAATTGCGTAAGCCCGTAACCGCCGACGAACGACAGCGCGAGCAACGCCGCGCCGAGCGTGGCGATGAGCCGACGGACGATAGTCATGACAGCCTCTTTTCGATTTTGTGCCGGCGTGCTTGTGCGGCCGGATAGCGTGTGTGGTGACGCAGTCCGGCGATCCGCGCGGCAGTGCCGCTTGGGTCGGTCTGGTCGGGTTGACGCTCAACGATTGCCGCGTCGAGAACAGAACAGACGGGCGGTGGTATTTATTCCGTCCGGTGTTCGGCGTTCGCTGCCGCGAAGTTAGCCGGCGTGGATGGCGGAGGTGAGTGTCGTGACGTCGCTGAACAGCGAGTCGACGTGGTTACCGGAGATGCGCTTCGCGAGCGCGTCGAGATCGATATGCTCGCTGTCGCCTGGCTGGCCGATCAGCACGTAGCCCAGTTCGGCCTGACGCCATGTGACGACGTTCATGCTCGCGACGCGTGCTGTCGCGACGGCCGCATCGGGCTTCGCTTCCTTCATCACGCACAGCGCGACCGGCGCGCCTTGCTGCGGCAAATAGACGATCTGCACCAACGCCTTGTCGCCGAAACGCAGCCGCTGCACGCGCTTGAACGTGAGGCCGGCGTCGCGCAGATCGGGGATGCTCAGTGCGAGGCCGTCCTGGTCGCGAATCTGCTCGAGCGTTTTCTCCGACAGCTCGGCGTTCGCATCGACGTTTTCGAGGGTTTCGCGTGAATAGAGCTGCTGATAGCCGGCGGCGGCGGTGATCCACGGGCGCGTGTCGGCGGATGCGGTCGAGAAACCGCCGAGCCCTGACGCCGCGCCCGGCGCGAACCGCAGCACCGCACCGCACATGAACGCACCGGCGACGAACGCGACCGCGAGCCAGGCGGGTGCGACGCGCAGGCGTGAGCGGATCGGTGCTGTATTTGCGATGCCCGGTTCTGTCGGTATGACGGGATCGTTGACGCCCGGTTGAGCCGCGCTGCTGTTTTTCTGCGCCGCCTCGCGGGCCAGCGCCTCGATCTGTGCCGCGAGACGCGACGGCACCGGCGGCAGCTTCTGCTGCGCGAAGGCCTCGCGATACGGCAACCGCGACGCGCGCAGCAGTGCGACCTGCTCCGCGACGTCCGGCGACGTCTGCACCGCGCGCTCGACTTCTTCGCGCGCGTGCTCCGGCAATTCGCCGTTCACGTAGGCCAGCAGTTCGATATCGTCCGGTTTCATGGCTCTGCGCCGTTTCCCTGTGCAGATGGAATCAAGGCTTCTCTTTGTTCATCGACGGTCTGATCGATGTGTTGCCTGTTGCTGTTCGTTTCTGTTGCTTATGGACTGCTTGCGAGCGCGTCGGTTCGCCGGATTGCCTGATCTCTCAGTTCAGGCGTCCGGTGACAGCCGCGCAGCCGCATTCATGATACCGGCCAGCGCGCCCGCCGCGCCGTCCGCGATCTGCCTGCCGATCGATTCGAGATCGATCCCGTCCGGCTTGCCGATCAGCGCGTAACCCAGTTCCCCCTGCCGCCACGTGACGACGTGCATCGCGTCGACGGTGCGCGTCGCGACGCCCGCGTCGGGCTTCGGTTCGCGCAGCACACACAGCGCAACCGGTGGCCCCTTCTGCGGCAGATAGACAATCTGCACCAGCGGCTTGTTGTTGAAGTTCAGACGCTGCACGGCCTTCAGTTGCAGACCCATGCGGCTCAGGTCCGGCACGTGCAGCGAGAGATGATCTTTCGCACGGATGTCGTCGAGCGTCGCAGCGAGGTCTTTTGCATCGACCTGCGCGTACGCGACGGTGTCGCGCGTGTAGAGCTGCTGATAACCGACTGCGGCTGTGACCCACGGGGACATGCCTGTGTTACCCGCGCCTATCCTGTTCGTGCTGCTTTGCGCGAGCGTGCCGCCTGCCGAAGCGCCCGTGCCGACGAGCGGCCCGGTGCGCAGCAACAGCCCGACGCACAGCGCACCGGCGACACACGCGGCCGCAAGCCAGACGGGCATCGCGCGCGAAGCTGCACGCAGTTGTGCAGGCGTTGCCGCAGTCGTGCTTTGCGTGTGTTCAGTTGCCGCGTCGGCATTCGCAGCGGTCCCGCCCGCGCGATGCTTCGCGATCAGCGCATCTACGCCGCGTGCGAGGGATGCCGGCACCGGCGGCAGCGATTGCGCCGCGAAGGCCGCGCGATAGTCGACCCGCGACGCGCGCAGCACACCCACGAGTGCGGCAGCCTCCGCCGAACCGTCGACGAGCGCTTCCACCTCGGCGTGCTGCTGCGGTTGCAGCTCGCCGTCGACGTACGCCATCAGTAAGGTTTCGTCGACTGTCATGCGATCGAATCCTTGCGTCGTGCGGGCGTGCGCGGTTCACCGCGCTCGGCGAAGCGCGCGCCGATGGCCTGACGCGCACGCGACAGACGGCTCATGATCGTGCCGATCGGTACGTCGAGTGCGTCGGCGGCTTCCTGATAGCTGAGACCTTCGACGGCGACGAGCAGCATCACGACGCGCTGCGCTTCGGGCAGACGCTCGACGGCTTCGATGATCTGCCCGTTCATCAATTGGGTTTCCGGCGTTTCGCCGGTGGGATCGGGGACGTTCTCGAGGAAGTCGTCGTCCCAGTCCATGCTGGAGCGCTTGCGCACGCTGCGCGAGCGCAGTTCGTTGATCCACGTGGTGTGGACGATCGAAAACATCCAGCTGAGCGGCGCGGTGCCCGGCTGCAATTGATGCGCGCGTTCGAGCGCTCTGACACAGGCGCGCTGCACCAGGTCTTCCGCATCGTGCTGATCGCCGGCGATGCGCAGCGCGAACGCCCACAGCCGTGGCAGCATTTCTGGAAGCAGGCCCGGTAAGTCTGCAGCGGTCATCGGCGTCTCTCTCCTGTCGGCCAGAGTTGGCGTGTCGACCAGAGTCGGCGCTTTAGCGCTTACTCTGGTCCCATAGTGCTTGCTCTGGTCCCATGCAAGGCAATTGCTGGGGTTGGGTGCGTGTACAGCGCGGTCGCGCACACAAACAGGGTGTTGCCGGCACGACGCGGATGTCGGAGTGTACCGTGAGACAAACGTTTTCGCGCGCGGGGCAACGCGGCGTGCCGGGTCGTTCATCGGAGTGTCATGAAGCGGGAGGGCGTCCGTTTTCGGCGCGCGCTCCCGATGCGTTGCCTGAGCTTTCACGATGCAAACGACAGTCTGTCGAATGCCTGATTGCAGCGTGTCGCTACGAGCTTTGAAACGACGATCAAGGCGTCACGTCGATGCGGCCGTACACGCCCGTCGTCGGCGTCGGACCGGCGGCGAAAAACAGCGTGTTGAGCGGCTGGTTCGCGAAGTTGTTGCCGAACGACAGACCCCAGATGCCGGGCTGACGGAACGTCGAACCGTCGGTATTGGTCAGCGCGCCCTGGAACGCGCCGCTGTTCGGATCGAACACGTCGACCGTCCCGTCGCCGAAGTTGCCGACCAGCAGATCGTTGCTCGCTGCACCGAAGTTGGCCGGCGCGATCACCATACCCCACGGCGAATTCAGCGTGCCCGACGTGGCGATGCGCTTCACGAAATTGCCGGCCGTATCGAATGCATCGACGACACCGTTGCCCGCGCCGTTCACCTGCGTGTGTCCGTCGGGACCGAGCAGCGCGTAGCTGACGTACACCGTGTTGCCGATCGCCGCGATGCCGAACGGCGAGAGTCCTGAGGGCAACGCCGGGTCCGTGAACTTGCCGGCGAGCTGGATCTTCGTGAACGTGCGATCGAACACGTCGACTTTCTTGTTGTGGAAGTCGGCGGCGTAGAGCACGTTGGCGCCCGCGTTCGTGCCGATCGCGAGGCCCTTGTAGACCGCACCGCCGACGCCGTCGTCGAATGCGTTGACGGCTTGCGTCGGCAGCACCTTCGGCGACCACGCGGCGATCGTGCCTGCGTCGGTGGCCCACAGGAAGACCGCATTCGATGCGGCACCGCCGTTCGCGCTGATCTGGAAATCGGTGCTCTTGTTGAACACGATGCCGGTCGGACCCGCGGCCTGGCCGGTGGCGTTCGGCGGAATCGTCACGACGAGCGACTGCACGACACCGTTGCCGTCGTAGAGCGTCGACTTCTTCGTGTTGTTGTCCGACACCCACATCACGCCCGTCGGATTGAACGCGATGCCCCAGCCGTTCTTCAGATTCGGATCGATGTTCGGCGCCGTTGCACTGCCGTCGGACACGAGCGTCGTCGCCTTGAACTGCGGAGGAATGGTCGGCGTTGCGGTGACGTGGTTGCTGCCGCCGCACGCGGCGAGCGTCACGGCAGTGAGACCGAACATCGTGGCGAGCACGGCGTGGTGATGCAGTTTCATGATGGATTCCTGATTAATGGATGAGTTCGTCCACGCCTCGCGACGACATCGTCGGGAGGCGAATGCATGGAATGGGCTGCAACGGCGGCGCTGCCTGCGAGCGTTGTCTTGCACTGCCTGGCCGTCGTGATCAAAACGCGTGACGCCGGGGTTTATTCCGTAGAAATCTCGTGTTTATTTGTGGCTTATGGCGATGGAATAAGCGCTGTGCGTCAGGTGTTGTGTAGGGGCGATTTGTTTGGTTTTTCTTGTTTGTGCTTCTCGTGCCTCGTTACTACTTCCTGAAGGTGAGCGTCATGTCCACGAAATGCTTGTTGCGGTCGGGTGTTGCGGGTTTTGCCGTTGTGTCGATGTTGGGGGCGTGTGCGATGGCGCCTGGCGGCAGTGCGTCGACTGCTTCGATCGATCCGCCCGCGCAGACGACGCGCGTGTTGTCCGCGAATGCGTCGGGGGTGCAGATTTACTCATGCGAGTACGACGCGCAGCATCGCCTGGCATGGGTGTTCAGGAGTCCGCAGGCGACGCTGTACGACGCTAGCGGGCACGCGGTGATTCGTCACTTCGCGGGGCCGTCGTGGGAGGCGGAGGATGGGAGTCGTGTGGTTGGCCGGGTGGTGGCTCAACGGCCGGGTGCGACTAAAGCGAGTGTGCCGGAGCTGTTGCTCGAAACGCATGTTGTGGCGGGGAGCGGAGTGCTTTCCGATGTGCGTTATGTGCAGCGGGTGGGGACGGTTGGAGGGCTTGCGCCTCAGGCTCAGTGTGTGACGGAGCATCAGAGCGGGAGTACGCCTTATCTGGCGGAGTATGTGTTTTATCGGTGAGGGGGAGGTGGGAGACGCGGTGTCGATTCGATGCCGGTCGACGAAGACCCCTAGGCGTGGGGGCGCCAGCGCGACGAAGTTGGCCGGCTCCTGGAGGGGAATATCTAGCCAAAAGAATCGAGATTGCACCGCTATCGCCGACAGTAGAAATGCTCGTTCCGTGTTGCATCGGGAGTCGCAGTCTATGGAGGCCAGCCGACCCTCAATCTATGTTGTTTCAACTCATGCAAATAGCATAAATTGCTGGAATTAGTCATTCTTCGCAATTTTTCACAGTAAAAAGTTGCAAACTTTGATATGTTACCGTCGCTTACAAAATAAAACTGATGGTAACAAATGAGCTACGGGGAAATACGCACGGGGCGTCCGGCACTGTATCGGGCCGCCTCGCTGTTTGCTGAGCGTCATGGGGCGTTCTATATGCGGGCACGGCCAGTTGTACGGGCTGTAGCACACGCACAGATCGACACGACATCGGAAGGGCGCCTGCCGAAAATGCTGCGTGCACTCTGGGGAGTCGATCGCGCACGTGGACCTATATCGAGTCGGTTCCTGACGGTATGTGCTGCGTTGCTCGTCGTCGCGCATACGCATGTCGCGCACGCACAAACGATCGACCCGCTCGGTGAGCAAGAGCAACGACGCCGTGCGCAGGAGCAGGCGATCGAACGCGAGCGTGCGATCAACGCACCGAACGTCGCGCTACAGCCGACGGAGCGTCCAGCGGAAGACGACGGTAAGGTTCCTGTCGAAACACCCTGCTTCAAGCTCGACGAACTGACGCTGGAAGTGCCGCCCGGTTTGAGCAGTTCCGTCGAAGCGGCCGGTGCGCGCGCGTTGCTACCCAATCCTCTGTTTCCGGGCGAGCTGATGTTCGCCAATGAGTACCTGCAACGTCATCGTGGTCAGTGTGTCGGGCGCGAGGGACTCAATCTGATCGTGCATCGCCTGATGGCACGCATCATCGAGAAAGGTTATTCGACGACGCGTGTCGTCATCGCGCCACAGGATCTCTCGACCGGCAAGCTAAAGCTCCAACTGATCCCCGGCGTAATCAGCGCAATCCGCTTCGCCGATCCGTCGACGTACGGCACGTGGCGCAACGCGTTTCCGACCCGAGCGGGCGATCTGCTGAATCTGCGCAATCTCGAGCAAGGTCTCGAGCAGATGAAGCGCGTGCCGAATCAGGATGTCGACATGCAGATTGTGCCGGGACCGTCGACCGGTGAAAGCGATGTCGTGATCGCGGTCAAGCGAACGAAGCCGTGGTCGCTGGCCATAAGCGCCGACGACAGCGGGCTAGAGTCGACGGGGCAGCTCCAGGGCAACGTGAGCCTGACGCTCGACAATCCGCTCGGCCTGTCCGACCTCCTCAACATCAGCTACAGCCACGACATCAACGGCCATACGAGCCAGTACGGCACGCATGGCAGCAGCGCGTATTACTCGATCCCCTGGGGCAACTGGACATTTAGCGCCACGGCCAGCCAGTACGACTACCACCAGGAGATCGCAGGCGCATTCTCAAAGCTGGTATCGAGCGGGAAGTCCAGCACCTTCGACGTCAAGGCGGAGTACCAGTTTTATCGCAGCCAGGTACAGAAGAACATGATCGAGTTCCGCGTCGGCAAGCGTTTCAGCGAAGCGTTTATCGACGGCTCGGAAATCGATGTTCAACATCGCGACAACAGTTACGCGGAAGTCGGCTGGGAGCACAAGCACTACTTCGGAGCCGCGCAGCTCGACAGTACGCTTGCCTATCGGTGGGGCGTGCCGTGGTTCGGTGCACAGCGCGATCTGCCCAGCGGAATTGCGGGTGTTCCCACGTACTACTACCACATGGAAACGCTCGACGCGACGTTGAGCGTCCCGTTCACCGTCGCAGGTTTCCCGCTGCGCTATACGACAACGGTGCGTGCGCAGAACACCCCTAACGTGCTGTACCCCACGGAATATTTCTCGATCGGCAGTCGCTACACCGTGCGTGGTTTCGACGGCAATACGATGCTCGCCGCGGAGAAGGGTGTGTTCATCCGCAACGACCTGGAGATTCCCTTTCCGCGTTTCGGCCAGGCGATCTATATCGGCATCGACGGCGGTGAGGTCTTCGGTCCCGAAGCGAACAATCTGCTTGGCCGCCGTCTCGCGGGGGCTGTGATCGGCCTGCGCGGGAGTGTGCTCAAGCATGTCAGCTACGACGTTTTCATCGGCGGTCCGTTGTATCAGCCGACCCGTTTCCCGAACCACTGGCCTGTGGCGGGCTTCAGCGTGAGTTTTCTCCTATGAACAAGAACATCTATCGCGTCATTTTCAATGCAGCCCGTGGTCTCTGGACGGCTGTGCAGGAAACGGCAACGGGTTCGGGAAAGGGACGCTCGGCCGGCACGACGGCTCGCGCATCTTTGGGTCATGCGCAAGTAGGTTTCGTCGACATGCTGTCGATGCGGCACGTCGCATTCGCGGCGTTGTGTGCGCTTGGCATGCAACCGCAGTGGGTCGATGCGCAGGTGGTCGCGGCGCCCTCGACCGGTAGCAGACCGGCCGTAGGTGTCACTGCAAATGGGCTGCCGATCGTTCAGATTGCCACGCCGAATGCGGCCGGTGTGTCGAACAATCCGTACACGCAGTACAACGTCGGTCCGTCAGGTTTGATCCTGAACAATTCGCCCGGCAACGTGCAGACCCAGCTCGGCGGGTTGGTGACGGGCAACCCGAATCTGGGCGCCGGCAGCGCGCGCGTCATCGTGAACCAGGTCGTAGGCGGCAACGCGAGCCAGTTGCTGGGCTACACCGAAGTGGCGGGGCAGAGAGCGGAAGTGGTCATCGCCAATCCGGCGGGCATCTACTGTAACGGTTGCGGGTTTATCAACACGAGCCGCGGCGTCCTGACAACGGGCACGCCGGTCTTCGGCGGAACGGGCAGCCTGGATGCGTTTCACGTGACCGGTGGCCAGATTCAGGTCGGAGCGTCGGGGCTCAACGGCAGCAATGTCGACGAGGTGGATCTCATTGCACGCAGCGTCGCCGTCAACGGCAAGATCTGGGCGGGGCAGTCCCTCAACGTCGTGACGGGCAACAACGATGTGCGCCATAGCGATCTCAACGCGCAATCGCTCGGCGCAGACGGTAACAGTCCGGCTGTGGCGATCGACGTCGCGCAGCTCGGCGGGATGTACGCGGGCAAGATCATGCTCGTGGGTACGGAGAGAGGCGTGGGCGTCAACAGTGCCGGCACCATCTCGGCGCAATCGGGCGATGTCCAACTGAGCAATCAGGGCAAGGTGACGCTGTCAGGTGCGACGAACGCGAACGGCAACCTCGCGATCTCAGCAGTTGGCGATGTGTCCAACAGCGGTTCTAGCTATGCGACACAGAGTGTCGCGCTGAACAGTCAGGGGCAGGTCACCAACAGCGGAACGATCGCTGCACTGGGCAACACGAACGTCACGGGAGCGAGCGTTAGTTCGACCGGCTCACTCGGTGCGGGCATCGATGCGAACGGCAATGTCGCGGGGACGGGCAACCTCACGGTGGAGGGCACAGGCGGCGTGACTGCGACGGGGCGGCAGATGTCGGGCGGCAATCTCGCACTGTCGGGTAGCAGTTTGAACATGACGGGTGGGCAGACGCTGACCAAAGGCAATGCCTCCCTGACCACAACGGGCGCCGGTGGCGACTCGGGCAACATCGTCCATACCGGTGCTTCGCTGCAGGCGGGCGGCAGTCTGACGGCCAATGCCGCAGGAGTCTTCACGAACGATCAGGGGCAACTGAGTGCCGCGCAACTGAGCGTGACGGCAAGTGGCATCTCAAACCGCAGCGGTAAGCTGTCGCAAACTGGCGCGGGTGACACGACACTGGTTGCATCGGGTGCGCTCGACAATACCGGCGGCACGGTCACGACAAATGCGAACAACACGACGATCCGTTCGGGCAGTCTGACCAACGCCAACGGTACGATCAATCACGCGGGCATGGGGGCGCTGAATGTGCGGACCAGTGCGCTCGACAACAGTCACGGCAGTATTGCCACGAACGGCGTAGCGACGATTGCGGCGACTCGTCTCGGAAATGCATCCGGCTCGATCACGGCGGCGCAGGCACTCAACGTGACGTCGACCGGTGACATAGACAATACGGCGGGTCGGCTCGAAGCGGTTGGCGCGATAGATGTGTCGGGCGTGAATGTGCAGAACATCGCCGGGCGCATCGTGTCGGATGGCAGCAATGGCTTCACGCTCACGGCGAGCGGCCAGATCACGAACGCGGCGGGCACGACGGCGCAGGGCGCAACCGGTGGTGTGCTCGGAGGCAACGGCGATGCGACGATCGGTGCGGCTTCGTTGATCAACAGCGCGACGGTCACGGCTGCAAAGCACCTGGGGGTGACAACCTCCGGCGTGCTCGACAACAGCGGCGGATCGATGAGCGGCGCGACGCTCAAGGCGAATGCGGCATCGCTCGCGAATGCGAACGGGACGATCAGCGCCGACACGGTATCGCTTACAGTTCCACAGCTCGACAACAGCAATGGGAAAATCACAGCGAATCAGATCAACGTCAACGCGGCGAATCTGACGAACCGGAATGGCGCACTCACCCAGCTCGGATCGGGGGCGACAGCCGTGAGCGTCAGCGACATGCTCGACAATTCGAGCGGTGGTGTGATCCAGACCAACAGCACAGACTTCACGCTTGCGCCGACGACGCTGAACAACGATGGCGGGACGATCACGCATGCCGGCACCGGCACGCTGACGATCAATGCGGACCACGGCACGGGGTCGCTGACAAACGTCGGCGGCAAGATCGTGACGAACGGTCTGGCGAATGTGTCAGCGGGGAGCGTGGACGACTCGGGCGGCACGATCTCTGGACAGACCGGGCTGAACGCGACGATCGCCGGTGCGTTGAACAATACGAACGGCCGGATTGACTCGAACGGGGATCTGACTGTCACGAGTGGTTCGGCCATCACGAACGCCAACGGGACAATCTCTGCGGCGAATAATGCCTCCGTGCAGTCGACTTCGCTAACGAACGGCGGTAGCGTGACAGCGGGCCAGGATCTCGACGTTACCGTGACTGGCACGCTGGACAACAGCAGCGGCACGCTGAGCGCGCAGACGGTTGACGCCAAAGCTGCGTCGCTGAAAAACGCGAACGGGACGATCAGCGCCAATACCGTGTCGGTAACCGCCCCGCAACTCGACAACAGCGGCGGAAAGATTACGACGAACAAGCTAAATCTTGTCGCCACGAACCTGACGAACGAGCACGGGTCGATTACGCAGCTCGGAACCGGCGTAATGGGCCTGGGCGTGAGCGGCACGCTCGACAACTCCAACGGCGGTTTGATCCAGACGAAAAGCACGGATCTGACGTTTGCCTCCGCGAGCTTTAACAACGACGGCGGAACCATTACGCACGCCGGGACCGGGACGCTGTCGATCACTGCCGGCGACGGCGCGGGTACCGTCACCAACATCAATGGCTCGATTATCAGCAACGGGCAGGTAGTGCTGAATGCGGGCAGCGTGGACGACACCGGCGGCTCCGTCGGCGGGCAATCCGGACTGAGCGCGACCGTTGCCGGTGCCTTGAACAACACCCGGGGACAACTCGAATCGAACGGGGACCTGAGCGTCACAAGCGGCTCGTCCATCACGAACACCGGCGGAACAATTGCAGCGTCGGGCAATAACACGGTGCAGGCCGCATCACTGACGAACGGTGGCAGCATCACGGCCGGGCGGAGTCTCAACACCGTTGTTAGCGGCATGCTGGACAACAGTAACGGGACGCTGAGCGGGCAGACGGTGACGGCAAACGCCGCGTCGTTCAGGAACGCGAGCGGGGTCGTGAGCGGCGACGCGGTGTCGATGATGATTGCCCAGCTCGACAACAGTCGTGGACGAATCACCACGAACCAGTTCACGGTCACCGCGACGGACCTGACGAACGAAGGTGGATCGATCACGCAGCTTGGGACCGGTACGATCGGCTTCGGCGTGAGCGGTACGCTCGACAACGCGAACGGCGGCGTGATCCAGAGCAACAGCACGGATCTGACGTTGGCTTCTACATCGGTAAACAACAACGGCGGCACGATCACGCACGCCGGCACCGGAACGCTGACGATCGATCCACACAACGGCGCGGGGTCGTTGACGAACGTCGGCGGCAAGATCGTGACCAACGGTCAGGCGTCGCTGTCGGTCGGCAGTCTCGACAACACCGGCGGTTCGCTCGCTTCGCAAGGCATCATGTCCGCGACAGTCCAGGGGACGTTGAACAACACAAATGGACGACTGTCGTCGGGCACCGGACTGACCGCATCCAGCGGCGGTGCGCTGATCAATGCCGGAGGGGTGATAGGCGCGGGCGGCGTGGTGACGGGCAGCACGCTAAACGTCAGCGCATCGTCGATCAACAATGCGGGCGGCGCGATCACCAACGTCGGGAATGGCGCGACGACAATCAACGGCGGCAGTCAGATCACCAACAGCAATGCCGGTAACGTGTCGGGTATGGGTTCGGTCAGCGGTAACGGCAGCGTAACGCTGAGCGCGACGTCGATCTCCAACACACAGGGCGGCCAGTTGAGCGGCGCGAACCTGCAGATCAACGCCGGCAATCTGTCCAACACTGGCGGGCAGATCGGGAATGTCGCCAACACGACGGGCGACGTGGGGATCGCGACAGGCACGCTGACTGGCACAAGCGGCCGGATCAATGCATCCCGGAATCTGTCGATTACCGCAAACACGCTGGCGGGCGGTGGTTCGTACAGCGCGGTCAACGATCTATCGCTGAACCTGCAGGGCGATTTCACGACCGCGCCGAACTACGGCTTCAATGCCGGCCACAATCTGACCTTCACGCTGCCCGGCACATTCAGTAACGGTGGTGCCCTGTCGGCGGTGAGCGGACTCAACATCAACGCGGGCAATATCCTGAACTCGGGGGCGCTGGCGGCGGGAGGTCTACTGACCACGCACTCGAACACGCTGACCAATACCGGCACGATCGTGGGCGGCAGCGTGTCGCTGAATGCAGCTCAAACCCTGTCGAACCTCGGCACGACTGCGTTGATCGGCGCAACGGACAGCGCGGGCACGCTCGAACTGCTCGCATCGGATATCGAGAACCGCGACGACACGAGCGCAAGCGACACGCAGGCGACGACCGCGATTTACGGTCTTGGCAGAGTGGTACTCGCTGGCGGCAAGGATGCGAGCGGCAATTACACCAACGCGAATTTGATCCGGAATCAGTCCGGGCTGATCCAGTCGAGCGGCGACATGCTGATCGCCGCGAATCAGGTGACGAACACGCGGCGCGTGATGAGTACGTCCGGTTTCACGTCGTCGGTCGATCCGGCGCTGCTGCAAAGCCTCGGCATTAGTCTGTCCGGCCGGACCGGCCAGGTGGGTGTGAAGGATCCGAACAGCATTGGCGGTGTCTATACCGATCCGCCGCACGGCGGTCAGTGGAACAGCACTTACGAGTTCACGACATATACAGGCGTGGCGGTCGCGAGTTCGGTTACGTCAGTCAGCGCGGAATCGCAGATTATCGCCGGTGGCAACCTGAACGCGGCGTCGGTCGGAACGTTCCAGAACTACTGGAGCCAGGTGGCCGCTGCAGGCAATATCGCCGCACCTGTTCACCTCGACCAGAACAGCTGGCAGGGTCAGGCGGCGCCGCAGGTGCAGGTTACGTATTCGGGCGAGTACCACTACAACAATTACGATAACAGCGAGCACGACTGGCAGCTGCCGTTCGGCAATGCTCCATTCGTCGGCTCCCGTCCCGGTGGCTACAGCCAGGCGGCGCCGGCCGACGTTCACACCTACGCCCTGCCGGCGTACGAATCGTCCTTCACGGCGGGCGGTACGCTGAGTGGTACGGGTGTGACCATCAACAACACGGCAGGCAACGCAGGCGTGACCCCGCTCGGGCTCCTGCCGGGGCAGACGGTATCGGGCGTCGGGGCTGGCTCTGTGAGCGGATCGATCGGTGCTCATGGCGTGGGCGCGATCGGCGCCGGTGCGGTGGGCGGATCCGTTCTCACGGGCGGCGGTACGCACGCGGTCCAAGTGGCGGTTCAGGGTGGCCATATCACCAACAGTGGTCTCACGAACTTCAACAACCCGATCGTTGCGGCTGCGACGGCGGTCAACGTCCTCAACAACATCACAGTGCCGCAAGGTGGCCTGTTCAGCCCGGACAAAGCGCCGAACGCACCGTATCTGATCGAGACCAACCCTGCTTTCACGAACCAGCAGCAGTGGTTATCGAGCGACTACTACTTCCAGCAGATGGGCATGAACCCCGGCCAGATGCAGATGCGTCTGGGCGACGGGTTCTACGAGCAGAAGCTCGTACAGGATCAGATCCTGTCGATGACCGGGAAGTCTGTGCTGACAAATTATGCGAGCACGCAGGACGAATTCCAGGCACTGATGACATCGGGCGCCGCACTCGCGAAGTCGCTCGATCTGGCTCCCGGCACGGGGCTGTCGCCCGAGCAGGTGGCGCAGTTGACAGGTAACGTCGTCATCATGCAGACGCAGATCGTCGACGGGGAGCGCGTGCTTGTGCCGACGGTCTATCTGGCGAAAGCGAGCCAGGAGAACATGGGCAACGGTCCGGTCATCGCCGCGACGGACATCAATCTGCAGAACGCGCAGTCGGTTACCAACAGCGGAATGATCAAGGCGGCGAACAGCTTTGCGGTTAGCGGACAGAGCATCGACAGCTCGTTCGGGACGTTGCAAAGCGGTGGGCAGATGTCGCTCGTGACGACGGGCAACGTGAACCTGACGTCCGCAACGCTCAATGCCGGCAGCCTGGCGCTGCAGACGGGCGGCGATCTAATCCTGGACACGGCGGCAAAGACGCTCAATCAGGTTAGCGATAGTGGTGCGACCCGCGTTACGACGACACTTGGGCCGACTGCGAGCATCAACGTGGCGGGCGCCGCGGCGATCGTGACGGGTGGGAACTTCGAGCAGAACGCGGGGGTGTTGAATGTCGGCGGTGCGCTTGGAATGAGTATCGGCGGCAACTGGAATCTCGGCGTACAGGAGACGGGCGAGACGAAGGTGGTCGCGCGGGCGAACGGTATATCCGACACGCACATCGTGAGCGACACGGGCAGTAGCGTGAAGGTGGGTGGCATGTCTTCGATCGCGGTTGGTGGCGATCTGACCGCGACCGGCGCGAACATCCAGCTGGGTGGAGGTGGAACAGTCGCTGCAGCCGGAAACGTGACGCTGCAGGCCGCAACCGCGACGTCGACCGTGGACAGCAACAGTTCCGGTAGCGACCATCACGGCAGCTACGCAGAGACGCTCCACACCTCAGACGACGCGGTGACGGGCACGACGCTCAAGAGCGGCGATAGTCTCGCCATCGTGTCGGGTAAGGATCTGAACATTACGGGCAGCACGGTCTCGCTCGACAAGGGCAATGCGCTGCTGATGGCGTCAGGTAATGTGAACGTCGGCGCCACGGCGGAGACGCACGTCTCGGACACCTACCAGACCGGCAGCCACAGTGGCGTCGCAAGCCACACGAGCTCGGTCGATCAGGTCGACCGGAGCGCGACGTATGCCGACGGCAGCACGATCTCGGCGGATGGCGTGTCGGTCATCAGCGGCAAAGACATTAATGTGACCGGCAGCAACATCGTCGGTACCAACCAGGTCTCGCTGGCCGCGCTGGGTAACGTGAACGTTATGGCCGCGACGGACACGTCGCAGGACAGCGAATACCACCAGGTGAAGCACTCCGGGCTCTCGGGCTCGGGTGGCCTCGGGGTGACCATTGGATCGAGCGAACAGAGCGACCGGTACAACGGCAGCTCGGTGACGCAGAGCCAGTCGCGCAGCACGGTCGGTAGCGTGGCGGGCAACGTGTCGATTACCGCTGGCCAGAACGTCCATATCGGCGGTAGCGACGTTGTCGCAGGGAAAGCCGCGGGCGACGTCACGGGTGCAACCGGCAACATCAGCGTGACGGGCCAGAACGTCACGATCGACCCGAGCCAGGACAATACACAATCGCACGATCAGCAGGAGGCGCATTCGAGCGGTCTGACGGTTGCGGTGACGGGAACACCGCTCGACACGGTCCGCAACCTGCGGGACGACGCGTCGTCGGGGAATGGTTTTCATCGCGCGCAGGGCGTCCTGAACGAGCTTGGCGCGAGCGCGGCCGATACCCCATCGATTTCCGTGTCCTACGGCCGCAGTGAGAGTTCGAGTACGACCGACACGTCGAGCCTGGCCAATGCGGGCAGCACGATCCGGGGAGGCGGCAATGTGTCGGTCACGGCGACGGGCGGTGCGGCCAGAGTGCGCGGCGCACCGGTCGACGGTGACATCACGGTGACGGGCTCCACGATCAGTGCGGGCGGTACGACGACGCTCGCCGCGAACCGCAACGTGATCCTTCAGGCGTCAACGGATCAGTTCGCGCAAGGTACGCAGTCGAGCAGTTCCAGCACGGGCATCTCGCTCGCATCACCGAGCCTTGGCGATCTGGGCCGCTGGATCGGCGGTACGGCGAATAACGGTGGCACAAGCCCTTCGCCGTACAACGCGAGCCGCAGCAATTCAAACGGGGCGCAGACGCAGACCACGCAGACTGCGACGGTGGTGTCGGGCAACAGCGTGGTGGTGAAGAGCACGACCGGCGACATCGACGTGATCGGATCGGGGATCAGCGGGACGCAAGGTGTCGATCTGATCGCGAGCCAGGGTGCGATCAACGTGCTGGCTGGGCTCGATACGAGCACGAACCACCAGGAGTCGAGCGCTCACCAGATCGGCAGCCTTGGCAGCAACGGCACGGCCACGGGTTTCAGCGTTGGCGTGGCTAACAGTCACAGTGTGCAGGACACAGCCGCGCAGACGCAGAGCACGATGCGCAGCCAGATCGTGAGCGGCAACGGCAACGTGACGCTCGATGCGAAGCAGGACGTGACGGTGGCCGGCGCCGATCTGGGTGCAGGCAAAGATCTGACGCTGATCGGCAAGAACGTGAACCTTGATCCGGGCACGGATGCGACGCAAAGCAGTGAGAGCCAGAGTTCCAGCCAGTTCGGCGTGACGCTTGCGCTGGGTGGAGCAGTGGGCAATGCGGTCGCGACGGTCAACCAGAGCATGAACAGTGCGAGCCATGCAGGGGATTCGCGTCTGGCCGCGCTCGATACGGCGCAGGCAGGGCTCGCGGTCTATAACGCGTATCAGGTCGCGAGTGCAAAGGGGCCGACGGGGCAGCCGCTGATCAAGGCGACTGTGAGCGTAGGCGGTGGCTCAAGTCACAGCGATTCGCAAAGCAGTGCGGTGGCGAACGACGGCAGCACGCTGCATGCAGGAGGCACGGTCAACGTGATCGCAGCGGGAAGCGGCGCGAAGGATGCGAACGGTGTTGCGACGGACGGCGACATCAACGCGCGCGGCACGCAGATTTCGGGGCAGGACGTCGTGCTGAATGCGGCACACGACATCAACCTGCAAAGCGCACAGGACACCAGCCAGCAGTCTGGTCATAACAGCAGCAGCGGCGGCAGTATTGGGGTTGGCCTTGGGCTGGGCGGACAGCAGAACGGCTTCACGCTGGAGCTGGCGGCGAATACGTCACATGGCAACTCGAACGGCCAGAGCGTGACTAATCGCGATACGCAGATCGCAGCGAGCCATACGCTCTCCATCACGAGTGGGCGCGATACGAACCTGCAGGGGGCCGAGGTATCGGGTCAGACAATCGACGCGAACGTAGGACGCAACCTGACGATCCAGAGCCCGCAGGATACGAGCACATACGACAGCAAACAATCGAGTGCCGGATTCCAGGCAAGCATCTGCGTGCCGCCGTTCTGCTTCGGTCAGACGGTGAGCGGCAGCGCTAGCGTCAGCCAGCAGAAGATCGATTCGAACTTCCAGTCGGTGAACCAGCAGAGCGGGATGTATGCGGGCGATGGCGGCTTCAATGTCAACGTCGGCAATCATACGCAGCTGGATGGCGGGGTGATTGCGAGCACGGCGGGCGCGGATAAAAACACCCTGTCGACGCAGACCCTCGGGTATACGGATCTGCAGAATCACGCGGACTACTCGGGCTCGACCCTAGGCTTCAGCGCGAGCGGCGGGGCCGGCAAAAGCACGGCCAACGGAGTGGGCTTTACGACACCGGTGCAGACCGGCAGCAGCGCGCCGGGGCCGCTGAATTCGCAGGGACTGGGGCCGACAGGTTTCGGGGCAGCGGGTACGAGCAGTAGCGCATCGGGGACGACGTATGCGGCGGTGAGTCCTGGCACGATCACGGTGCGCGGTGACGCGGGAACCAGTCACGACAGCACGGCGGGGCTGAGCCGCGACACGGCAAACGCGAACGGCTCGGTGCAGAACACGTTCGATGCACAGAAGGTATCGAACGACATGGCGGTCCAGCAGGGTGCGGTCCAGGTCGGGATGCAGGTGGTGGGGGATGTGGCCACTGCGCTGAAGGACAAGGCTGACACAGCTCTGGACAAGGCCTCGAAGGCGTATGACACGGCGAAGGCGAATGGCGACACGGCTGGCATGGCGCGGGCGCAGGCCGATATCACGGCGGCTAGTCAGCAGCAGACGCTGTGGAGCAACGATGGGGCTGCACGGGTTGGCTTGCATGCTGCAGTCGCGGCGCTCGGAGCCGCACTGGGCGGAGGCAATGTTGCGGGGGCGGTGGGTGGAACGGTTGCGGGTGACCTGGCCGGAAGTGCGGCCAGTGATGCGCTGGGTAACACGCTCGGCGGCAACTTGTTGTCGAATGTCGTGGCTGGCGCGGCGGGCGCTGTAGCGGGCGGAGCGCTGGGTGGTTCGTCTGGTGCGATGAGTGGTGCAAACGGGGCGTTGGGTGCGGATCTCTTCAATCGTCAGCTTCATCCTGAGGAAGTGGACGTGGTGAAGAAGCTCGCCGAGCAGAAGGCGCAGGAGATGTGCCGTGGGGACGCAGGATGCGTTGCGAGTGCGACGACCTATTGGACCGACATGCTGGAGCGTGCAGCGAAGGGTATGGTCGACGACACAGCCAGCAAGGAGAACGGGGCCTATCTTCAGGGGTTGATTCAGGCGTCGAACAATCCGGGTAGTGAAGGTGCAATGGGTGCACTGGGATCGTATCTGGCGAACCTTCAGACAGCCGAAGACATGTTGTCGCAATACATGGGTAAGCCCATTCTGGTACGCGGCTCGCCTATCATTTCCGACGGTGCTACCCAGACATATTTCAGTGCGACGCCCGCGCAGCGTTCAGACCAGTATCTGAACTCCGGATTTGGCTCGCTGCCCGACCCGATGATACCTGGCGTGAGCCAGCGTGATCAGGATCGCCTGAATTCCTTCGCCACGCCCAACGGCTCTGCGAATCCCGACTACTCGATCGAGGAAACGGTCATCGGCGGGATGCTCACTAGCAAGATTGCGTCGACGGTTGCGCGTATTGTTGGATCTCTCGACGTTAGCCTTGCAGGTCCGGTGGTTGCCTCCAAGGGGGGGAACATCAGTGCCAGCCAGATTACGACCGAGGGAATGACTGTCGGTCTGAATGCGACGGAAAAAGGCATGCTGTCGCAGATTGACGGCTCGATGAGTACAACGCTGCAAGGTGATGTACGCGAGTACGTGGCGAACAACTATTTCGTACGTAATGGCTTTACGGCGCTCGATGGGAAATGCGGAGTCAATTGCTTCGACGGTGTCTATGTCAAGGGCGATACCGTATATATCAACGAAGTAAAACCGTTGAACGCTGATGGATCGATCAAGCTTAATGGTCCATCCGACACCTTGCCAGCACAAATGAACGATAAATGGGTTGATAGCGCGGTTAGCCGTCTTCGAAATGGCGATGCTAGTCAAATAGCCACTGCCGACCTGATTCAGAAGGCAATCGACAGTAATAAACTTGTTAAGCTGGTTACGGGAGTTAATTCTGACAGCGCAACACTTGTGAGATTGAAATAGGATGGCGAAATGGACATCGAAGAAATGAGAAGGAAAAAATTAGGATTTGATGCAGCAATGCATCATATTCCAGAGGTGTCGAACAAGATTCGTAATCGAATTAAACCCATTAATTTAAAGCGTTGTTATGATGGTTTGGCAAGGGATCATGTTGTAGTCGGTTTATACAATTATTTTATTGATGAAAATCTGTCGCTGCTTAAAAATAATTTATATACGTCATGCACTGTGGAGTTGGCTTCTTTGGCTATAAGTGAAGATAGATTTGAACTTCAAACGCCAGATTTTTTGTTATATTCTATGCTCTCTGATTCGGAGGAAATGGTTCAGAAATTTTCGACTGCTTCTTCACAAGGATTTGTGAGTGCAAGAGAAGATCCATTAAACAGTCAATTCTACGTTCATATGCTTCAACTAGCAATGATGGGCGATGATGTTTCTTTGTCTGGAAAAATTCGTCGAATGGCTAAAAATGGACGAAAGCCCTTACGTACGCTGTGTGAGAAAGGTGATGATTTCTTCTCAAAATTGATTCGTAGCGATAAAAATGGACTTGAGAAGAGTATATATTCCGATGCTACTCGTAAATTGGAACATGTATATACGGAAGATTATTTTTCGTTCACAGCAGTATTAGAGGCAAAACTGTGCTGGCGCCGCGGCATTCCGGTTGAAATCGATCATCCGTTAGTGCCGATGGAACTGATGCCAGTCCAACCACTTGATCACTATAACGACGTGTACGATTTCCTGAAACCTGATTGGGTTCCCCCTTCGCAGGGGCTGATCGGTCGCGTTTCCCGATGGTTCAAGACGTGATTTGTGACCGGCGTCAACAATGACGGATTAACGATTGTCAAATTGCCTGGAAAACAATGACTACGTCCGCATCCCGTGAGCAAGGCCTGGAGAATCTTTTGTGCTTTTATCAAAAGAGCCTCCCGGAAACGCTCAAAAATATCCATCACCGTCGCAACAACGTCCGACTTGGCGCGGTATTGTGTCAGCTAGCAAGGCATGCTCATGTCAAAGCCATGCACGCGTATTTCGTTGAACACGATGTCGACCAATGCAAGCAGAATTTTTATCTTGCTACGCGGCTCACACTCGAAAGTGTTGGACAGGACGGAGGCGCTTCGTTCGAGGTCGGCGGAGATATCCAGATTGCGCTTCTGTCGGATAGCCCTGTAATCATTGATGTCATTGCGCGAGTCGAGATCCCTGAACTGATCAGCCAGCGTAACGATCCGTTGGCCAGTCGGTTCTATGTCTACATGCTGCAGCTTGCGATCCGCGGTGAAGACGATGCCGTGCGCGTGATGATCGAGAAGGTCGCGAAGCACGGGAAAAAGCCTTGGCGTACCGAATGTGCTGAAGGGCGCGATTTTTTTCACTCCTCATTAAGCGTGACAAAGCTGGGCTCGAAGATCGTATCCGGAAGAAGTGTTCGAGTATGAAAAGTCAAGACTCGATCGACGATGAGTTCATGTCGTATACCGGTACTTTGGAAGCCAAGCTAAGCTGGTATCGGGGTATCCAGGTTGAAATCGATCATCCGTTAGTGCCGATGGAACTGATGCCGGTCCAGTTTCTTGATCACTACGACGACGTGTACGATTTCCTGAAGCCGGGCTGGGTGCCACCTCCACAGGGATTGGTCGGCAGGGTCTCGCGATGGTTTAAGGCTAAGAGATAAGCTTTGACCAGTAAAACGCCAGAGGATTCTCTGGGTAATTGGCTTAAGCAGGACGAAGCCGATCTTCCACGAATTCTTGAGGCTATATACCACTGCTGCAACCAATTGGCTTACACAAATTAAAGGGCCAAAATTTTGAAAAAATAATATTATTACGTGCGATCAGCGGAAATTATCCGGATATTTCTTCGATGAGTAACGAGGAGCCCGGTTGGGATGATGTCAATCAGTGTATCCAGCACGCCTTCCAGAGAGGCGGGAAGGTTACGTTGACAGCAGCCACGCGTGAAGATATTGACAAGCTAAATTTGGGGAGCGTACTAGCAATGGATTCGCATCCCGGTAAGTACAGACTTGTCTACGATCCTTTGACTCTTCCGAACGAAAAGACGAAGCGAAGAGAATGGTGGGAGTCGGGAGATGAACCATTTCGAGGCACAGCGAATTTTCATGATCACGAGTGGGACGATCGGACGGTGTGTCGAGAAATAAAGGTGGCCCTACACATATTTCGCGATTTCTTTGATCACGGCGATCTTACTGAATCTAGCACAGCGCAAACACGCTCTGTTTGGGATCGGAAATCACGTTAAGCGGAATCCGGATCCATGTGTGGAATCAGTGCATAGAAAGCGATCCCTTGATTCTGTTGATCGCGCTGCAGTCATTCGTCGGCAATAGCGCAATGCGCATTGTGTGGTCGGTTGGAAATCGTGTCAGCCAAATAACTCACGATATAGCGATGCGCGAGCAACTCTGGGCCGACTACTCATCATCGAATTCACATAGCTCGAACTGCTGCGGGGGTAGGCCGTCGAGCAACTGAGTACGATCGGCTTCGGGTGAGCGGACGCTATTTCCTAGCCAAACTGCAGGGAATGGATTCAGAGCAAGCATCCGTAAGGGAGTGGATCGACATTGATTGATGCAGGCGCAAAATGCTTGCACGAAATCCAGAAAACAAAAAGCCCAGTCACAAGGACTGGGCTTTTTGCCTGATTTCTTTGGTGGGGCGTGACAGATTCGAACTGTCGACCTACGGATTAAGAGTCCGCTGCTCTACCAGCTGAGCTAACGCCCCAACAGACTGCAGATTATGCGGTATTTCCCACCTTCTGCCAAGCCCCCCGGCGGCTTTTACTGAAAAAATCTGCCGACGAATTCGTCCAGCCTACTGAGGCCGCGACCCGAGGCCGCCACTAATCCGGATTCTGCACCATCCCGGTATCATGTCGCGACACACGCCGCGCGAAGCGTCGCACGGCTCGAACGGGGCTTACGATGGACGAAACCGCAATCCGTGAACTGCTCGACCGGGTGCTCGCACCGTGGGTCAAGTCACTCGGCCTCACGTCCGTGGCCGTCGACGAACAAAGTGCCACGATGCGCCTGCCGTTTTCCGGCGAACTGCGCCATTCAGGCGGCGTCATCTGCGGGCAGGTCTTCATGGCGGCCGCCGATACGGCGATGATCGTCGCGATCTCCGCCGCGCTCGGCGGCTTCAAACCGATGACCACTGTGTCGCTGAACATCAGCTTCATGCGCGCGGTTCGCAAGGGCGACGTGCTGATCACCGCGCGCGTGCTGCGGCTGGGTCGCAACCTGGTCTTCGGCGAGGTCGAGCTGTTCGACGAAGACGGCAAGATGGCCGTCCATGCGACGACCACCTACGCATTGCTCGACTGACCTCTACTAACACGCGAACGTCGCGTCACGCTCTACCCTCAAGGACTATCACCGGATGTTCGATCAGGTCGTATTCGCAGGCGGCGGCAATCGCTGCTGGTGGCAGGCAGGTTTCTGGGACGTCGTGCAGCCGGAGCTGCACATCAAGCCGCGCGTCATCACGGGCATCTCGGCCGGCGCGGCCACCGCGTGCATGCTGTACACGCGAGACGCGGACTGGGTGATGCGCTATTACGAAGAAGCACTGCGCCACAACACGCGCAACGCGTACTGGGGCAATCTGCTGCGCGGTCAGTCGGTGTTTCCTCACTATCGTATCTATCGACAGGCACTGCTCGACATCTACGGCGAAAAATTCAGCACGCTCGCCGACGCGCCGGAGATCCGCATCGGCGTTTCGCATCTGCCTCGCTGGCTCGGTGCGCGTAGCGCGGTCGCGGCAGGACTGATCGCGTACAACATCGAAAAATACGTCCGCAAGACGTTGCATCCGACGCTCGGTCAGACGCTCGGCTTTCATCCGGAGTTCGTGCGCGCACAAGACTGCGCGACCGTCGAAGATCTCGCCGATCTGATCCTGCAATCGTCGAGCACGCCGCCGTTCACGCCGGTTCTACGGCGCAACGGTCGTCCAGTGCTTGATGGCGGGATGGTCGACAACGTGCCGGTCGGCGCGCTCGACCAAACGCCCGGCAACGTGCTCGTGATGGTCACGCGGCTATATCCGCGACCGCAGATGTTCGTCGTTCCGCACGGGACGCAGCAGCGTCTGTACGTGCAGCCGTCGCGCAAGGTGCCGATCTCGAGCTGGGACTATACGAGCCCAGGGCAGATGCAGCACGCGTACAACCTCGGGCGAGTCGACGGCGAGTCGTTCCTGCAGCGCGTCCCTGATCTGATGGCTGCAGGCGCGCGCGACTGACCTCGCGCGCAACTCAGCGTCGCCGCCCACCCTGCAATGCATCCGGATTCGCGACACTCGACATATCCCCGCCGTCGAACGCCAGAATATTCTTGAACGCCGCGCTGAAATACAGCTCGTAGCTCTCGCGCTCGACATAGCCGATGTGCGGCGTGCAGATCACGTTTTCCATCCGCAGCAGGCTGTAGCCCTGCAGGATCGGCTCGCTTTCGTAGACGTCGATAGCGACCATGCCCGGCCGATTACGCGACAGCGCGTTGACGAGCGCATTCTCTTCCAGCAACTCCGCGCGACTGGTGTTGACGAGCAGCGCGGTGGGCTTCATCCGCAGCAGGTCGTCCTGTTTGACGATGCCGCGCGTGTCGTCGTGCAGCCGCAGATGCAGCGACAGCACATCGCTCTGTTCGAACAACGCCTCGCGGCTCTCGGCGGCCTGGTAGCCGTCGGCGTGCGCCGCTTCGAGCGTATGCTCGCGGCCCCACACCAGCACGTTCATCCCGAACGCCTTGCCGTAACCGGCGACGAGCCGGCCGATCTTCCCGTACCCCCAGATGCCGAGCGTCTGCCCACGCAGCACTTGCCCCAGTCCGAAGTTCGGCGGCAATGCGGACGTCTTCAGGCCCGACTGCTGCCAGGCGCCCTGCTTGAGGTTCGCGACGTACTGCGGAATGCGCCGTTGCGCGGCCATGATGAGCGCCCACGTCAGTTCGGCGGGCGCGATCGGCGAGCCGCTTCCTTCGAGGACGGCAATGCCGCGCTCGGTACAGGCGGCGAGATCGATGTGGCTCGACACCTTGCCGGTCTGGCTGATCATCCGCAGATGCGGAAGCTTGTCGAGCAGCTGCGAGTTGATGCGGGTCCGCTCGCGGATCAGCACGAGCGCGTCGACCTCCGTGAGGCGGCTGGCGAGTTGCCCCAACCCGCGTACGGAGTTGTTGAAGACCTTGACCTCATGGTCGGCCAGCAAATGAAAGCAATCGAGCTTGCGGACGGCGTCCTGGTAGTCGTCGAGGATGGCAATCTTCATGGCGTTGTGTTTTGCGGCGCACCACGGCGGTGCTGAACGGAGTGTTATTCTGGCTGTCCCACCATGTGATCTGGACCACATGCGGGACGGGTTGGATGCCTTAGCGTGTAAGAGGTGCTGCCACGACGGCACCGTTTAGCCAGACAGATTCAAACAGGTTTTATCAGCTTGTTGCTTGTCGACGCAAGCCGCTTTACATAAGGTTTCAGACCGGCGCGACGCAACAGGCTGTGCGGCCCATCACGACATGCCATGGCCGCGGCGGCACGAATCGTCGGTGCCGCCGGGTCGAACGCCTCTCGCAAGCAGCGTGTCTGCTGGGCTTGTACCGTTTTTTTATCGCTTTTATAAAACGGAGACAGCTCGATGAATCATCCCGCTTTTGCAGGACCCACCGCCATTGAGGCGCCCGCCTGGGTCAGGCACCGAAAATTGATCGACTGGGTGCGACGCATTGCCGCACAGACCCAACCGTCGCGGATCGTGTGGTGCGACGGTTCCCAGGAAGAATACGACCGGCTGTGCGCACAGATGGTCGACGCCGGCACGATGACGCGGCTCAACCCGGCCAAACGGCCGAACTCCTATCTCGCGTGTTCCGATCCGTCCGACGTAGCACGCGTCGAAGACCGGACCTTCATCTGCTCGGCGCGTCGCGAAGACGCAGGCCCGACCAACAACTGGATGGAACCGGCCGACATGCGCGCGACGCTGAACGGTCTGTTCGAGGGCTCGATGCGCGGCCGCACGATGTACGTCGTGCCGTTCTCGATGGGGCCGCTCGGCTCGCCGATCGCGCACATTGGTATCGAGCTGTCCGATAGTCCCTACGTCGCGACCAACATGCGGATCATGACGCGCATGGGCCGTCGGGTGTACGACGTGCTCGGCGAGGACGGCGAGTTCGTCCCGTGCGTGCATTCGGTCGGCGCGCCGCTCGAGGCGGGTGCGCAGGACGTGAGCTGGCCCTGCAACGACACGAAGTACATCGTCCACTTTCCCGAAACCCGCGAGATCTGGAGCTATGGCTCGGGCTACGGCGGCAACGCGCTGCTCGGCAAGAAATGCTTCGCGCTGCGCATCGCATCGACAATGGGCCGCGACGAAGGCTGGCTCGCCGAACACATGCTGATTCTCGGCGTGACGTCGCCGGAAGGGCGCAAGCATCACGTGGCGGCGGCGTTCCCGTCGGCGTGCGGCAAGACCAACTTCGCGATGCTGATTCCGCCCGAGGGCATGAACGGCTGGAAGATCTCGACGATCGGCGATGACATCGCGTGGATCAAGCCGGGCAAGGACGGTCGTCTGTACGCGATCAATCCGGAGGCGGGCTACTTCGGCGTCGCGCCCGGCACGAGCGAGAAGACGAACCTCAACGCGATGGCGACGCTGAAGGAAAACGTGATCTTCACGAACGTCGCGCTCACCGACGACGGCGACGTCTGGTGGGAGGGCATGACCGACGAACCGCCTGCGCATCTGATCGACTGGCAGGGCAAGGACTGGACACCCGCCACCGCGAAGGAAACCGGCCGCAAGGCGGCGCATCCGAACGCGCGCTTCACGGCGCCGGCCGCACAGTGCCCGTCTATCGACGCGGACTGGGAGAATCCGGCCGGCGTGCCGCTCGACGCGTTCATCTTCGGTGGCCGTCGCTCGACCACGGTGCCGCTCGTCACGGAGGCCCGCAACTGGACCGAAGGCGTCTATATGGCCGCGACGATGGGCTCGGAGACGACTGCGGCCGCGGCGGGCAAGCAGGGTGTCGTGCGTCGCGATCCGTTCGCGATGCTGCCGTTCTGCGGCTACAACATGAGCGACTACTTCGGCCACTGGCTGAAAACCGGCGAGCGTCTGCAGCAACTGGGCTCGAAGCTGCCGCGGATCTTCTGCGTCAACTGGTTCCGCAAGGGCGCGGACGGCAAGTTCGTGTGGCCGGGCTTCGGCGAGAACATGCGGGTGCTGCGCTGGATGGTGAGCCGGATCGACGGAACGGGACGCGGCGAAGAACACGCGTTCGGCGTGTCGCCGCGCTACGAGGACATCGACTGGAGCGGCCTCGACTTCACCCGCGAGCAGTTCGACGAAGTGATCTCGGTCGACGACGCGGCGTGGCGCGCGGAGCTCGAACTGCATACCGAGCTCTTTGACACGCTGCAGCAAGGGCTTCCGCCTGCGCTGCAGTCGACCCGAACCACGCTTGAGAACCGTCTCGCCGCCTGAGTATGTGAGTATCCACTTCGCATAAAAGCCGCCCTCGGGCGGCTTTTTTTGTTCGTGACGTAGTATCTCGCCACCTTCTTGCACGTTTCCTCTGTGGGGACAGAGACTTCGGCTGTTCTGCAACGCACGTAATGCTAGCTGCGATGCAGCAGATTGTTTCTATTGAAGGAACAATCTGCGCCGGCGCACTGCACCGGTGAATACAGTGGCACGAATTTCGATCAAAAATGCCGCAACTTAGGCAACTTCTGCAGGAATTTGGGAGTCGTAGGAGAATTACGAACTCGCTTCAGAGTTGTCAAAAGAAGCTGTAATACGGCAGGAGTAGTCCATGGATCATTTGCAGTCGATGAGGGTATTCGTCCGCGTGGCGGATCTCGGTAGTTTCGCCCGCGCTGCCAGCGCGATGGATATTTCCAACGCAGTCGCGACCCGCCACGTTGCCGATCTCGAAGGTCGGCTCGGCACCCGGTTGCTTAACCGCACCACCCGCAGCCTTTCTTTGACCGAGTCCGGTCAGGTTTATCTCGAGCGTGCACGCCAGATTCTCGACGAGCTCGAAGACGTCGAGCAGATGGTGGTCGCGCGCAATCACGAGCCGGTCGGCACGCTGCGTATCGTGGCGCCGGTCGTGTTCGGACTGCACAACCTCGCGCCCGTGCTGCAGACCTACGCGGAGCGCTATCCGAAAGTCATTCCTGATGTGACGCTGGTCGATCGCCAGGTCGATCTGGTCGAAGAAGGTTTCGATGTCGGCGTGGTGATCGCGCGGCAGATGCGCAGCGCGAGTATCGTCACGCGCCGCCTGACTACGGGCTGCATGATCGTCTGCGCGACGCCTGCTTATCTGGAAAAGCACGGCACGCCGACGCGCCCCGAGCATCTGCTTGAGCATCCGTGTCTGTCGTTGCCGTCGGAATACTGGGGCGACGAGCGCGTGTTCACCGGTCCGGACGGCGAAGTCCGCGTGCGTCCGACCAACGTGATCGTCGCGAACAACACGGAAATGCTGCGGCAGTTCGCGCTGCTCGGCATGGGCGTTGCCATCCTGCCGAGCTATCTGATCGGCCGCGACAACACGCGGGGGCGCCTCGTGCGTCTGCTCAGCGACTACCGGCTGCCGCAGGTCGAGATCAACATCGCCTACCCGAGCCGGCGCCATCTGCCGGCCAAGGTCCGTACGTTCATCGATCACCTGGTCGAGCATTTCAACCAGACGCCGAACGGTCTGCTGGGCGAGCAGTGGCTCAGAGGGGACGGCAGCGTGGGACGTACCGTCGGTGGTGTGCGTGAACCGAGCATGCTGGCACCGGAAGCGTTCGATGGCGCTGAGCCGTTGTCGAGCCTGCTTGACAGCGAGATTTCGCCGGCCAGCGCGTCGAAGCCTCTGCCGCGTCGTTCGGCGGTATCGCCGACGTTTTAGTTTGGTGTTTGACCGCTAGCTGGGTTGCTGCACGCGATCCGGCCAGCACATGAAAAAGGGCGCAGCCACGGTGAGTGGCTGCGCCCTTTTTCGTTTCCGGCGCGAGGTTGTTCGACGCGCGCGAAGATCGGCTATGCGCGCATCGTCCTTCAGGAGCCGGTCTTGCGTGCGGCCGTTTTCTTCGCCGGTGCTTTCCGTGCTGCTGCTGTCTTCGCGGGCACTTTCTTGGCAGCGGTCTTTGCCGCGGTCTTCGTAGCCGGTGCTGCGCTCTCCTCCGCGTCGCCATCGCTGTCGCCATCGCCGGCTGCGACCTTCGCGGCAGTCTTTGCCGCTGTCTTCGCCGACGGTTCCTTCTTCTCGAACTCGAAGCCGATCTTGCCGTCGCTCTGCTTGACGAGGAACGCCTTGAAGTTGCGTCCGGTACGCGACGACTTGAAGTTCGTCAGCAGATCGGTGCGTCCTTCTTCGAGCAGCTTCGCCATCTGTTCGCGCGTGATCTCCTGCTGGAGAATCACCTTGCCCGAACGGAAATCGCAGGTCTTCGGGTTCGCGACCGAGTTCTCGCAGACATAGCTCATGCCGTGCTCGTAGACGCGCGACTTGCACTTCGGGCACGCGCCGACCGGTTGTTGCTCCGAGAAGTCAGGTGCTTCGCCGTCTTCGCCGCCCGAGTCCTGTCCGAAGTCGAACTCGAGCTTGTAGTTCTTCGTGTCTTCGTCGAACGAGAGCTTCAGGATCGCCGAGAACGGCCGGCCCATCTTGCTGCGGAAACCCGATAGCGGACCGATCTGCTTCTTCTGCAGCAGCTCCTCGACTTCCGGGATCTCGAACTGCCGGCTGCCCGGAATCTTCGACATCGAGAACTCGCACTTGGTACACGCGAAGCGCCGGTAGTTCTCCTTCATCTGACCGCCGCAATTCGGACACGGCGTCTGGAGTGTCGCGTAGTCGCCGGGGATCGTGTCGGAGTCGTACTCTTTCGCACGCTTGACGATGGTCTGCGTCATGCGCGCGATTTCCTGCATGAACGCATCGCGCGGCAGGTTGCCTCGCTCCATCTGCGACAGCTTGTATTCCCATTCGCCGGTCAGTTCGGGCGCGGTCAATTCCTTGACGCCGAGTCCACGCAGCAGCGTCATCAGCTGGAACGCCTTCGCGGTCGGGATCATGTCGCGACCTTCGCGGATCAGATACTTCTCGCCTAGCAGACCTTCGATGATCGCCGCGCGCGTAGCCGGCGTGCCGAGGCCCTTCGCGGCCATCGCCTCGCGCAGCTCGTCGTCCTCGACGAGCTTGCCCGCGCCTTCCATCGCCGACAGCAGCGTCGCTTCGTTGTAGCGTGCCGGCGGCTTCGTGACGAGCGCCTGGGCGGCGATCTTGTCGGTTTTCACCTTCTCGTCCTTCTGGACCGGCACGAGGTTCGCATCTTCGCCGCTGATTTCGCGGCCGTACACCTGCAGCCAGCCCGGCTCGACCAGCACCTTGCCTTCGGTCTTGAAGTGATGCCCGACCACTTCGGTGATCCGCGTCGTAACGCGGAATTCGGCTGCCGGGAAGAACACCGCGAGGAAGCGCTTGACGACCAGGTCGTACAGCTTCTGCTCCGGCTCGGAGAGCGCCTTCGGTGCCTGCAGCGTCGGGATGATGGCGAAGTGATCGCTGATCTTCGAGTTGTCGAAGATGCGCTTGTTCGGCTTCACCCAGCCCTTGTCGAGCACCTGCTTCGCGAACGGCAGATAGTTGTTGCTCTCCTTGAGCATGCCGAGCGTGTCTTTGACCGTGTCGATGTAGTCTTCCGGCAGCGCGCGCGCATCGGTACGCGGGTAGGTCAGCACCTTGTGCTTTTCGTACAGCGCCTGCGCGAGGCCGAGCGTGTTCTTCGCGGAGAAGCCGAAGCGGCCGTTCGCTTCACGCTGCAGGCTCGTGAGGTCGAACAGCGCTGGCGACAGTTGCGTCGACGGCTTCGATTCCTCGCTGACGATGCCGAGCTGGCCACGACACGCGGCCACGATGGTTTCGGCGGCCGGCAAACTCCACAGACGCGAATCGCGTTTCTCTGGATCGAACTCGTCGCGCTTGAACTTCGGGTCGTACCAGCGGCCCTCGTAGAAGCCGCCCGCGCAGACGAACTCTGCTTTCACTTCCCAATAGTCGCGCGGCACGAAGCGGCGAATCTTTTCTTCGCGTTCGACGACGATCGACAGCGTCGGCGTCTGTACGCGTCCGACGGTCGTCAGGAAGAAGCCGCCGCCCTTGCTGTTGAACGCGGTCATCGCGCGCGTGCCGTTGATACCGACCAGCCAGTCGGCTTCCGAACGGCAGCGTGCGGCGTCGGCGAGCGGTTGCATGTCGTGATCGCTGCGCAGATGCGCGAAGCCGTCGCGGATCGACGCGGGTGTCATCGATTGCAGCCACAGACGCTGGACCGGCTGCTTCGCTTTCGCGTGCTGGGCGATCAGGCGGAAAATCAGCTCGCCCTCGCGCCCCGCGTCGCATGCGTTGATCAGACGATCGACGTCCTTGCGCTTCATCAGCTTCATCAGCACCTTCAGGCGCGACTCGCTTTTGGCGATCGGATTGACGTCGAAGTGCGGCGGAATGACGGGCAGGTTCGCGAAGCTCCACTTGCCGCGCTTGACCTCGTAGTCTTCCGGCGCGGCGATCTCCAGCAAGTGGCCGACCGCCGACGACAGGACGAAGTCGTCGTTCTCGAAATACTCGTCATGCTTGGTAAACCCGCCCAAAGCGCGCGCGATGTCGTTCGCGACGGAAGGCTTTTCGGCGATGATCAGTGCTTTGGACATGACTGGATGTGAGTTGGTGTATTCGGGTTTTGACCCTGGGGCCGGCCACCTCGGGTTGGCGACCCATTAACGACCGCTTTATAGCACACGGTGACGCCAACGCGATTCCGTGGCCGAAAAAAGCGAGCCATCATAATTGCGTGTCTACATATTGAGCAAGCTGTTGAACCCGCGCCGGCCACTTCGATGTCGGCGGCGCGCAATGCACGTGCCGGACCGATGCCTGCCGCCCGATGCGCTGCCTGGAAAGCCCGTCAGACGGCAGCGAGCGTGGGCCTCAGCTTCGGGGCGCCGGTCACGCCAGGTAGCGCGGTCAGATCGGCAAGCATCCGCTCGACGATTGCAACCTGCGGCAGCACGGTGCCAAAAAAACGGGTGGTCGCGGCATCCTCGATCAGGATGGTCGGAAAGTTTTCGACATCGAGATCGTCGAAGCGATCCGCATGATTCTCGATGTCGATCCACGCAAAGCAGATGTCGGGATGCCGGTCGGCGAGCGCATCGAACGCCGGCCGGTACTCCCGGCATGTACCGCACCAGTCAGCGCACAGGCACGCGACGAACAGCGTCCCCGGACGATTGACGCACTCGGCGATCCGGTCCTGGTCGGTGTCGAGGTTCAGCGCGGGCATGTCGATTCCTTGGGTGCTTTGAGCGGGAGCTTTTGGCGCGAATGTAGCATGACGGATCAGGAATCGTTGTTTGCACGCGAAAACCGGCCGCCGGGCAGAACCGTCAGATGCCCGGCCAGCTCGAGCTGCAGCAGCATGCTTTGCAGCGCGGTGTCGTCCATGTCGGTACGCGTAGCGAGAATTTCAAGCGTCGCTGGCGCGTGACCGAGCGCATCCAGTAATCGACGGGCCTCCGGCGCCAGTCCCGATGCCGCAGCCGGAGGCTTCGCACGACTCGCGGGCGCTGCGGCGCCGAGTTCTTCCAGCACCTCTTCCGGCGTTTCGACGAGCTTCGCGCCCTGCTTGATCATCCGGTGACAGCCGCGCGACAGCGGCGCGTGAATCGAGCCCGGCAGCGCGAACACGTCGCGTCCCATCTCGTTCGCAAGGCGCGCGGTGATCAGCGAGCCGGAGCGCATCGCCGCCTCGACGATCAGCACGCCGCCGACGAGCCCCGCGATCAACCGGTTGCGCTGCGGAAAGTGCGACGACCGCGCCGGTGTGCCGAGCGGCCATTCGGTCACGATCGCGCCGGCTGCCGCGATCTCATGCGCGAGTGCATGATGAGCCGCCGGATAGACGAGGTCGGCGCCCGTGCCCGTTACCGCAACCGTGCTGCCGGGACCCTTGAGCGCGCCGCGATGCGCGGCCCCGTCGATGCCGAGCGCGAGCCCTGAGACCACGGTAATGCCGGCATTGGAAAACGCGCGCGCAAACCGGGCCGCGTCCTCGGTACCCTGCGGCGTCGCGCTGCGGCTGCCGACTACCGCGACACTCCGTGCATGCAGCAGCTCGATTTTCCCCTTTACATATAGCAGCGGCGGCGGATCGGGCATCGTCAGCAGCGCTGGCGGATAGGCCGGGTCGCCCAGCGTGAGCACTGCGTTGGCCTCTGCTTCGCGCCACGCGCGGACTGTATCGAGATAGCCTGCAAAGCCGGTGTCTGGCGCGGCGAGCGCCGCCTGCGCGGTGGCTTCGTCGGTGACGGCGGCGAGCGATGCGAACGGTTGCCCGAGCACGGCATCCGGCAGTCCGAACCGTTCGAGCAGCGTGCGCAGCGCGGCAGGGCGCAAGCCTCTTGCTGAAGCGAGCCGAAGCCAGCCCGTCAGCTCGTCGTCGGTTATCGGCAGCGTGTGCATCGAGGCTCCGGGTACGGCAACGCGCAACGGGTGGGCAACGGCCATGTTAAAATTTTCATCATCCGAAATAATCTCCGGCAAAGTATTTCCAGTGCGGCACGTGGAATGGCGTGCAGTGCATTGCGTTGAATCGAGCAGGTTCGTTCGCATATCCTCTGCGTGTCGCGCCCGGCTAACAAGCCGGCCGAACGGCCAGGGCCCATGGTTCCAGGCCACGCGCTGCGTACGCAGACTGCCGCACATCGCCGGATCACCGACTTTACGAACATGGCTTTACTCAACATCCTCAATTACCCGGACAAGCGTCTCAACAAGATCGCGAAGCCCGTCGAAACCGTGAACGACCGCATCCGCCGCCTCGTCGCGGATATGGCCGAAACGATGTATGCCGCGCCCGGCGTCGGCCTTGCGGCCAGCCAGGTCGACGTGCACGAGCGCGTGGTCGTCATCGACGTCTCGGATGCGCACGACGAACTGCGCGTCTTCATCAACCCCGAGATCGTCTGGTCGAGCGACGAACAGAAGCTCTCCGAAGAAGGCTGTCTGTCGGTGCCCGGCATCTACGACAACGTCGAGCGGGCTGAAAAAGTGCGCGTGCGTGCGCTGAACGAAAAGGGCGAGACGTTCGAACTGGATTGCGAAGGGCTGCTCGCCGTCTGCATCCAGCACGAGATGGATCACCTGATGGGCCACGTGTTCGTCGAGTACCTGTCGCCGCTGAAGCAGACGCGTATCAAGACCCGGATGAAGAAGCTCGCCCACGCGATGTAACGGGGCGCCGCCCCGCTTTCAGTTCCTGCTGTAGCTGCCGCTTTTGCCCATGAGCCATTCGTTGCGCGTTGTCTTCGCCGGTACCCCCGAGTTCGCCGCGGCGGCGCTCGCCGCCATTCATGCTGCCGGCTTTCCGGTGCCGCTCGTGCTGACGCAACCCGACCGGCCTGCGGGCCGTGGGATGAAGCTGCAGGCGAGTCCCGTCAAGCGCTTCGCCGTCGAGCATGGGCTCACGGTCGCACAGCCGCCGTCGCTGCGCCGCGACGGCAAATATCCTGCAGAAGCCACCGCCGCGATCGAGCAGCTTCGCGCGACGCCGCACGACGTGATGGTGGTCGCCGCGTACGGCCTTCTGCTACCGCAGGAAGTGCTCGACATCGCGCCGCACGGCTGCATCAATATTCACGCATCGCTGTTGCCCCGCTGGCGCGGCGCCGCGCCGATCCACCGTGCGATCGAAGCAGGCGACGCCGAAACCGGCATCACGCTGATGCAGATGGACGCGGGCCTCGACACCGGCGCGATGATCTCCGAAATACGCACGCCGATTTATCCCGACGACACCACCGCACTGCTGCACGACCGGCTGGCCGCAGGCGGCGCGACGCTGATCGTCGATGCGCTTGTCGAACTCGAGCGTTCGGGCAAGCTGCACGCGGAGCCGCAACCTGCAGAAGGTGCGACCTACGCGGCAAAGATCGGCAAGCACGAAGCCGCGCTTGACTGGCATCGTCCGGCCGTGGAGCTTGCGCGCCAGGTGCGCGCGTTCGATCCGTTTCCCGGCGGCGCCGCGAGGCTGGATGGCGCGACGCTCAAGATCTGGGCTGCGGTGCCCGTAGATGATGCCGAAGCTCCAGACAGACCCGGCACGATCCTCGACGTATCGCCCGAAGGCGTGACAGTCGCATGCGGCGTGGGCGCATTGCGCATCACGCAACTGCAAAAGCCGGGCGGCAAGCGGCTCTCCGCACGCGAATTCCTGGCGGGCTCATCGCTCGCGGCCGGTCAGCGTTTTCAGCCTGTCGACACACCAGACACACCATAACCGTCGCGATCCGCGTCGCCCATCGTCCGTTCGGCCAGGTCGCACGAGCGCTCGACGGCGCGTAGAATTTCCGTCGTAAGTCCCCGCTTCCGAGGTCCCCATGTTCGGCATCACCCATTTCGGTCTCTTCGTCGTCGCCGTGTTTCTGTTGAACGTCACGCCGGGGCCGGACACCGCTTACATCGTCGGGCGCAGCGTCGCGCAGGGACGCGTCGCCGGTCTCGTGTCTGCGCTCGGCATTTCGGCGGGCTGCTGCGTGCATACGCTGGCCTGCGCGTTCGGGCTGACCGCGCTGCTCGCGGCATCGGCGACCGCGTTCACGATCATCAAGTTCGTCGGCGCGATGTATCTGATCTACCTCGGCGTGCGCCTGATCTTCACGCGGCAGCAGGCAGCCCCCGTACAAGGCGGCGAGCGCACAGCCGGTGCACCGAAGTCGCTGCGTCAGCTGTTCCTGCAGGGTTTCTGGACCAACGTGCTGAATCCGAAGGTCGTGTTGTTTTTCGTGTCGTTCTTTCCGCAGTTCGTTGTGGCAGATACCGCACACAAGGCTTGGGCGTTTCTCGCGCTCGGCGTCGTGTTCCTCGCGATGAGCACGGTCTGGAACAGCTTCGTCGCGTGGGTCGCGGGTAGCGTCACGCAACGCTTCGCGGGCAAGCCGGGCGTGAAGCGGTGGCTGGACCGTACAGTCGGCAGCGCGTTCGTCGGTCTCGGCGTCCGGCTCGCCACTGCAACTCGCTAATTGAATTTTCCTCGCGCGCCCCTATCTAACAGATCGCTTACAATGAATCGTCGCCGATCCTCGGCGCGAGATAGGTACCGGCGTTCGGGCAAGGAGTGGTGAACATGTTCAATTGGGTCAAAACCACGGTGTTGATGGCCGCGATTACGGCCCTTTTCATCGTCATCGGCGGGATGATCGGCGGTCAGCGCGGCATGATGCTCGCGCTGCTGATCGCGCTCGGGATGAATTTCTTTTCGTACTGGTTCTCGGACAAGATGGTCCTGCGCATGTACAACGCGCAGGAGGTCGACGAGGCGAGCGCGCCGCAGTTCTACCGGATGGTGCGCGAACTCGCGACGCGAGCCAATCTGCCGATGCCGCGCGTCTACCTGATCAACGAGGACGCGCCGAATGCGTTCGCGACGGGCCGCAATCCGGAGCACGCGGCGGTGGCCGCGACCACCGGCATCCTGCGCGTGCTGTCCGAGCGTGAAATGCGTGGCGTGATGGCGCACGAACTGGCGCACGTCAAACACCGCGACATCCTGATCTCGACGATTTCCGCGACGATGGCCGGCGCAATTTCGGCGCTCGCGAACTTCGCGATGTTCTTCGGTGGCCGCGACGAGAACGGTCGTCCGTCGAATCCGATCGCGAGCATTGCAGTCGCGCTGCTTGCGCCGATCGCGGGTGCGCTGATCCAGATGGCGATCTCGCGTGCGCGTGAGTTCGAAGCAGACCGCGGCGGCGCGCAGATTTCGGGCGATCCGCAGTCGCTTGCTACCGCGCTCGACAAGATTCATCGCTACGCGAGCGGCATCCCGTTCCCGACGGCCGAGGCGCACCCGGCCACCGCGCAGATGATGATCATGAATCCGCTGAGTGGCGGCGGGATTGCAAGTCTGTTTAGCACCCACCCGGCCACCGAGGAACGCGTTGCACGCCTGATGGAAATGGCGCGCACCGGGCGCTTCGAATAACGCATCCGGCACGGCTGTACCCAACCCCTCGAACCCGGGCGCAACCCCGGGTTCTTTTTTACAGCGCGACATCGCGTGACTTCCAATAGTCCCGCGCAAACGTATTCCCTCATGTCAGGCGCCGCCGCGCGTCACGCTACAATGTGGGCCGTTTGTGTCGCGCGGCCTGCGCGGCCCGTCTGTCCGTTCTCCATGACCCGAAAGCCTGCGCAGCATCGTTCCCGCCCGTCTCCTGCGGCACCCGTTAGCGAACCCCGTCTGTCGGCGCTGCATCTCGCTCCCGACTCTCTGGGCTTCGCGCTCGACTGCGCCGCACAGGCCGTCGGCGCAGTGCGCACGGGCGCGGCGCTGCCGGCTGCGTTGCAAAGCATCTTTTCGTCGGTGAAGAGCGGCGGTGTCGAGTTGCTGTCGCGCGGGGCCATACAGGACATCGCGTACACGACGATGCGCCGGCTCGCCGCCGCCGACTGGCTGATCGCGCAGCGCGTCAACAAGGCGCCGCCGCCGCACGTCGGCAACCTGCTCGCGTGCTCGTTCGCGTTGCTGCTGACCCGCGACGACGAAACGCCGCCGTACACGCCGTTCACCGTCGTCGATCAGGCGGTCGAGGCGATCGGCGCGCGGCGCGAATTCGGGTTTGCCAAAGGACTCGTCAATGCCGTGCTGCGCGGTTTCCTGCGCGAGCGCGACACGCTCGTCGCGCAGTTACAGACGAATGAAGTCGCGCGCTGGAATTATCCGCACTGGTGGCTCGATGCGGTGAAGCGCGCGTCGCCCGATGCATGGCAGGCGGTACTCGCCGCCGGCAACGTGCAGGGACCGCTGACACTGCGCGTGAACGCGCGCCGCACGAACGTCGACGCGTATCTGCAACTGCTGCGCGAGCATGACATCGGCGCCGTGCGGGCAGGCGAGCACGCGGTGCGGCTCGATGCGCCGGTGCCGGTCGATCGCGTGCCAGGCTTTGCCGACGGTGTCGTGTCGGTGCAGGATGCGGGCGCGCAGCTCGCGGCACAACTGCTCGGTGCACGGGACGGCATGCGCGTCCTCGACGCGTGCGCAGCGCCCGGCGGCAAGACCGGGCATCTGCTGGAGCTCGCGGGCGTCGACGTCGTCGCACTCGAAAGCGACGCCTCGCGCGCGGCCCGTATCGGCGAGAACCTGGAGCGTCTGCAACTCACGGCCGAAGTGCGCATCGGCGACGCGGGCGACCCCGCCGCATGGCACGACGGCACACCGTTCGACCGCATTCTCGCCGACGTGCCGTGCTCGGCATCGGGCATCGTGCGGCGTCATCCGGACATCCGCTGGCTGCGGCGCTCGTCCGACATCCCCGCGCTCGTCGATGACCAGCGGCGCATTCTCGGCGCATTGTGGCCGCTGCTGAAGTCCGGTGGCGAATTGCTCTACGTTACGTGCTCGATCTTTCCCGAAGAAGGCGAGTTGCAGGCACAGTGGTTTGGAAACCAATACCAGGATGCGGTACGATTGGACGCGCCGGGGCAACTGCTGCCGACGGCCGCCCGCGTGCCCGCCGACGCATCGGCCGGTTCCCTGGCCGGGCACGACACCGGCCAGCACGCTGACCACGACGGATTCTTCTACGCGCGCTTTCAGAAACGGTGACGATCAAACGCCTCTTCCCGCTTCGGCTTGCGGCCGTGCTCTGGATCGCGCTGGCTGTGTGGCTGACCGCGCCCGGTCAGGCGCGCGCCGATTCGATCGCCGTGCAGCGCGCGTCGCTGCAGTCGGACAACAACGGCTGGAGCCTCGACGCGCGTTTCGATTTCGAGCTGAACAGCAGCCTCGAGGACGCGGTCAACCGTGGCATCCCGCTTTACTTCACGACCGATTTCGAACTGAGCCGCCCGCGCTGGTACTGGTTCGACGAGCAGCCGGTCAACGTCTCGCAGAGCATCCGTCTGTCGTTCCAGCCGCTGACGCGCGAATACCGCGTGTCGAGCGGCGGTCTGCAGCTCGGCTTCCCGACGCTCAAGGACGCGCTCGCGGTGATCAAGCACGTCACGTCGTGGCATGTGATCGACCGCAACGACGTCCACACCGGCGAGACCTACAACGCGTCGGTGCGCATGCAGCTCGACGTCGCGCTGATGCCCAAGCCGTTCCAGATCGACGCGGTGAACAACCGCGACTGGAACCTCTCTTCCGACTGGAAGCGCTTTGTCTTTACGGTGACCGAACGTGCTAAATAGAGTGCGCCGCGTCACCAGTGTCAGCAGCATCGTCGCGCGCGTGCTGGTGTCGACGGTCGGCGTGACGGCCGTGCTGCTGCTCGTGCTGCTGGCGGCCGCGAGCGCCAACACCGAATTCTTCGACCGCTACTACGGCTGGCTCTACGCGGCCAATATCGCGGTCGCGCTGATCTTCATGCTGATCGTTGCGGTGCTGGTCGGCATCATCGCGCTGCGGCTGCGGCGCGGGAAGTTCGGCACGCGGCTGCTCGCGAAGCTCGCATTCTTCTTTGCGCTGGTCGGCGTAGTGCCGGGCGGCATCATCTACGTCGTGTCGTATCAGTTCGTGTCGCGCAGTATCGAGTCGTGGTTCGACGTGAACGTCGAGACCGCGCTGACGTCGGGTCTGAACCTCGGACGCGGGATGCTCGACGCGTCGCTATCCGATCTGCAGACCAAGGGCCGCTTGATGGCCGAGCAGATCGCGAGCGCCGATTCCGCCGGCACGACGCTGACGCTGCTGCGGCTGCGCGATCAGTTCGGCGTGCAGGATGCGACCATCGTCGAGCCGGTGCGCAGCATGTCGGGCGCGACACCGGACATGCACGTCGTCGCGCAGGCATCGAGCAACTTCTCGTCGCTGGTGCCGAACGATCTGCCGACGCCGCTGATGATCGATCAGGCACGCGGCCGCGGGTTCGCGGCGATCGAAGGCGAGGTGGACGGCGATCCGCAGGAGCACGGCGCGAAGGGCGCGTTGCGGCTGCGCATCGTGCAGCGCATTCCCGATTCGAACGCGTCGCTACTGCAGCCGACCGAGCGCTTCCTGCAACTCACGCAGCCCGTGTCGCCGACGCTCGCGCGCAACGCCGATGCGGTGCAGCGCGCGTATCGCGAGTATCAGGAGAAATCGCTCGGCCGCACGGGGCTGCGCAAGATGTACATCGGCACGCTGACGCTCGCGCTGTTCCTCGCCACGTTTATCGCAATGATGATTGCGCTCGCGCTCGGCAACCAGCTCGCGCGGCCGCTGTTCCTGCTCGCGCAGGGCACGAAGGAAGTGACCGAAGGCGACTACACGCCGAAGCGCGAAATCAAATCGCGTGACGAACTCGGCTTCCTGACGCAGTCGTTCAACGCGATGACGCGGCAGCTTTCCGAAGCGCGCGCGCTGGTCGAGAACAACCGTATCGCGCTCGAACATTCGAAGGCGTATCTCGAGAGCATTCTCGCGAACCTCACGGCCGGCGTGTTCGTGTTCGATCGCCAGTTCCGGCTGACCACCGCGAACCGCGGTGCCGAGCGGATTTTCCGGCAGCCGTTCCAGGCGCTGCTCGGCGCGTCGCTCGACCGCATTGGCGTGCTGACCGACTTCGGCGCGATGGTCCGCAAGGCGTTTGCCGATCGCGACGCGGCGAGCCGCGACGGTGACGCCGGCGGACACTGGCAGCAGCAGTTCTCGGTTGAGGTGCCGGGCGAAACCGATCCGCTCACGCTGCTCGTGCGTGGCGCTCGTCTGGTGTCGGCGGTCGAGGGCAGCGTCGCCGATCCGCAGACGTCGGGCTACGTGGTCGTGTTCGACGACATCTCCGACGTGATCTCCGCGCAGCGTTCGATCGCGTGGGGCGAAGTCGCGCGGCGTCTCGCACACGAAATCAAGAATCCGCTGACGCCGATCCAGCTGTCGGCCGAACGCTTGCAGATGAAGCTCGCGGACAAGCTCACGCCGTCGGATGCCGACGTGCTGAAACGTGGCGCGACGACAATCGTGAATCAGGTCGCCGCGATGAAGCAGATGGTCGACAATTTCCGCGACTACGCGCGCACGCCACCCGCAGTGCTCGCGAACCTGCAACTGAACGAACTGGTCAGCGAAGTGCTAACGCTCTACGGCATCGAGGAAGGCAAGAGCGCGATCGCGGTCGAGCTCGCGGAACTGCCGGTGATTCGCGGCGACGCGACGCAGTTGCGTCAGGTGATCCACAACCTGCTGCAGAATGCGCAGGACGCAGTGGCCGATACGTTGGAGCCTCGTGTGTTGCTCGAGACGAGGACAGTAGAATACGGAGACCCCGACGCGGAAGGGAAGGTGCGCGTCGCGGTGCGGCTCACGGTCACGGACAACGGACCAGGGTTTCCCGCGCGCATTCTGACGCGCGCATTCGAACCTTACGTGACGACCAAGGCCAAAGGAACAGGGCTTGGTCTGGCGATGGTCAAGAAGATTGTCGATGAACACGGTGCACGCATCGACATACGCAACCGGATGAGAGCCGGCGACGTGGTCGAGGGCGCGCAGATTTCGATTCTCTTTCTTCAACTCGCAGACGATGCTGCGGCGCCCGGCGCAGGGCCGCATGCGACGCAAGGTGGTGGTGCGTCGCAGGGAACGACAAAAGCAACAGTGCAGACAAGGGCAGCGTAAATGGCAACCATCCTGGTGGTAGACGACGAAATGGGCATCCGGGAATTGCTCTCGGAGATCCTGAGCGACGAAGGGCATCTCGTGGAGGTGGCGGAGAACGCGCAGGAAGCGCGCGAACTCCGGCAACGCCAGGCGCCCGATCTGGTGCTGCTCGATATCTGGATGCCCGATACCGACGGCGTCACGTTGCTGAAAGAGTGGGCCGCGCAGGGGCAGCTCACGATGCCCGTCATCATGATGTCCGGCCACGCAACCATCGACACCGCCGTCGAAGCGACGAAGATCGGCGCGCTCAATTTTCTTGAGAAGCCGATCGCGTTGCAGAAGCTGCTGAAGGCAGTCGAACAGGGACTCGCGCGCGGCAATGCGGCGCCGGCACCTGGCGGCACTGCTGCGAAGCCGGCGTTGCCGGCGGGTAGCGCATCGGTTGCATCGGCGGCCGCACTGCCGATGCTGTCGAGCGACGGTATCGGCGGCGGCACGTTGCCGAGCCAGACTGCGGCGATCTCGTTCGACATTCCGCTGCGCGATGCACGCGACGCATTCGAGCGCGCATACTTCGAATACCATCTCGCGCGCGAAAACGGCAGCATGACGCGCGTCGCGGAGAAGACTGGGCTCGAGCGTACGCACCTGTATCGCAAGCTCAAGCAGCTGGGTGTCGATCTCGGCAAGAACAAGGGCGAGTGAACGTCGGCTTGCCCCTCCGGCAGGAATTTTTCCGCAGGGGCTTGAGCGAGGCTTGTCGCTTTGCTATACTCTCGCTTCTTCGTTGGCCCGGTAGCTCAGTTGGTAGAGCAGCGGATTGAAAATCCGCGTGTCGGTGGTTCGATTCCGCCCCAGGCCACCAGAATTCAGCCCCAGGAGATCGCAAGATTCCTGGGGCTTTTCTTATGTTGGATCCGAAGCGTCGCACGCGATGCGGCGCCTCCGGTACGCGAGAAGAAGGCGGCCCGCCAGCGGCGCTTTCGGTGCGATGATAAAATCGCACGTTTTCAAGGACTTGCTGGCGTTGCCGTGAGCGTGCCCGCAGGTCCTTTATGTTTGGGTGCGCGACGTTCGGGTGAGTGCCGCCAATCCATGGATACGCGGCCCGGCGATCAGCGGTATAAGCGTGCAGCGCGTTGCGTGCAAAACGCGCGACCTATACTGCACGAGCCGGCATCGTGCCGGCTCGCATCGCGCGATGGCGTCGGGCATGGCACGACGACCACACGATCACGCGACGTACGGCACTCATCATTCACGGAGCTTCACGGTGATCCGCAAAGACGCTAAGAACAGCGCGCTGGTGCTGTTTTCGGGCGGCCAGGACTCGGCCACCTGCCTCGCCTGGGCACTCGATCGATATGAAACGGTCGAAACGCTCGGCTTCGATTACGGCCAGCGACATCGCGTCGAACTCGAATGCCGCGACGGTTTCCGCCAGGCGATGGTGCAGGGGTTTCCCGCGTGGGCCGAACGGCTCGGCGACGATCACACGATCGATCTGTCGGTACTCGGCGCGATCAGCGAAACCGCGATGACGCGCGAGATCCAGATCGAAGCCACCGCGAACGGTCTGCCGAATACGTTTGTGCCCGGCCGCAACCTGATGTTCATGACGATCGCCGCGGCGATCGCTTACCGGCGCGGCTTGAAGGTCATCGTCGGCGGGATGTGCGAGACCGATTTTTCGGGCTACCCCGATTGCCGCGACGACACGATGAAAGCGCTGCAGGTCGCGCTTAATCTCGGCATGGACACGCGACTGCTGCTCGAAACGCCGTTGATGTGGCTCGACAAGGCCGACACATGGCGTCTCGCGCACGAGCTGGGCGGCGACGAGCTGGTCGAGCTGGTTCGCGTCGAGACGCACACGTGCTATCTCGGCGAGCGGTCCGAATTGCACGCATGGGGTTTCGGTTGCGGCGAGTGTCCGGCGTGCCGTCTGCGCAAGCGCGGCTACGACGCGTATCTCGCCGGCGAGCAGGTCACGGCGCCGGCGTGAAGCACCGGCATCAACGCCAACTAGCTTGAGTTTCACCAGGAAGGAATCAGGAAGCAAAGCATGACGTACGCGGTCAAGGAAATCTTCTACACGTTGCAGGGCGAGGGCGCGAATGCCGGGCGTCCGGCCGTGTTCTGCCGGTTCGCCGGCTGCAACCTGTGGTCCGGTCGCGAAGAAGATCGGGCGAGCGCCGTGTGCCGCTTCTGCGATACCGATTTCGTCGGTACCGATGGTGAGAACGGCGGCAAGTACCGCACCGCCGACGAACTCGTCGCGATGATCGCGTCGCTGTGGCCGCAGGGCGAAGACAACCGCTTCGTCGTATGCACGGGCGGCGAGCCGATGCTGCAGATCGACGCGCCGTTCGCCGACGCATTGCATGCAGCCGGCTTCGAAATCGCGATCGAAACCAACGGTTCGCTGCCGGTGCTCGACACGATCGACTGGATCTGCGTGAGCCCGAAAGCCGACGCGCCGCTCGTCGTGACCCAAGGCAACGAATTGAAGGTGGTGGTGCCGCAGGACAACCAGCGCCTCGCCGACTACGCGAAGCTCGACTTCGATTATTTCCTCGTTCAGCCGATGGACGGCCCGTCGCGCGACTTCAACACGAAGCTCGCGATCGACTGGTGCAAGCGCCATCCGCAGTGGCGCCTGTCGATGCAGACTCACAAGTACCTGAACATTCCCTGATTGACCGTGCTGACCATTACCCGAAAACTCGAATTCGATGCGGGCCACCGCATTCCCGATCACCGCAGCCAGTGCCGCAATCTGCACGGGCATCGTTACGTGCTCGAAATCACGCTGCAAGGCGATCTGGTCGAAACGGAAGGCGCGCCGGATCGCGGCATGGTGATGGACTTCGCCGACGTGAAGTCGCTCGCGATGGAGCATCTCGTCAACCTGTGGGACCACGCGTTTCTCGTCTATGAAGGCGACTCGCGTGTGCGCGAGTTTCTCGACTCGATGCCCGGTCACAAGACCGTCGTGCTCGACCGCATCCCGACCGTCGAAAACCTCGCCGCGGTCGCGTTCGAAATCCTCGCCGACATCTACGACGCCCACTACGGCGTGAACCTGCGCCTGCAGCACGTACGTTTGTACGAAACACCGAACTGCTGGGCGGACGTCGTTCGCGACTAACGCGTTATTGTCACGGTATGATCGCCCCGACAACCACACGGAGCGAGACATGCCGGTTACCACGCTACGCGGCGCACGTCGTTCGACCCCGGTCCTTGCCGGGCTGACCCAGCGCCGCTCCTCTCCGCTCGCCCGCCTTCGCGGCGGCGCAGTGCCCACCTGCACAAGGGGCACGCGATGAGCACCTTCACGAATCCGCTGAAGCAACGTCTGCGCGAACCCGATCCGCTGTATGGGTTGTGGCTGTCGCTCGGCAGCGACGCCGCCGCCGAAGCGCTCGCGCATGCCGGTTTCGACTGGCTGCTGATCGACATGGAACACGCGCCGAACGACAGCGGCGACGTCACGTCGCAGTTGCGCGCGATCGCCGCCGCGCATCTGCCGAGCGAGCCGGTCGTGCGCGTGCCGGCCACCGACGGCTGGCTCGTCAAACGCGTGCTCGATGCGGGCGCGCGCACGCTGATGTTCCCGAACATCGAATCCGCCGACGAAGCCGCGCACGCCGTGCGCCTCACCCGCTATCCGGACGCGCATATGCCGGACGGCCAGCGCGGCGTCGCGGGCGCGGTGCGCGCGGCGGCGTACGGCATGCGGCGCGACTACGTGCAGAACGCCAACGCGCAGATCGCGACGATCGTGCAGATCGAGTCGGCGCGCGCGGTCGATGCGGTCGACGAAATCGCGGCGACGCCGGGCGTCGACTGCCTGTTCGTCGGTCCCGCCGATCTCGCGGCGAGCCTCGGCCATCTCGGCGATTCGAAGCATCCGGAAGTGCAGGCGGCGATCACGCGCATCTCGGAAGCGGCGCACCGCGCCGGCATCGCGACCGGCATCTTCGCGCTCGACGTGGCGGGCGCACGGCAGTATCGCGACGCGGGTTTCCGTTTCATTGCACTCGCGGCGGACGTGATGTGGCTGTTGCGCTCGACCCGTCAGGCGCTGCAGGAGGCACGGTCATGATTCGAAGTTTCACGCGCGTCGCGAGCGTGACCGTGGCTGCTGCTGTGCTGCTCGCGGCCGGCCCCGCGTTCGCGCAGACGAAAAGCCCAAAGCACGACATCGCCACCGACACAGCCGTCGCCGACTACAACGCCGGCAACCTGAGTGCCGCGCTGGTCGAGTTCCGCAAGGCCGCCGAACACGGCAGCCGGCTCGCGGAATTCAACTACGCGATGATGCTGCTCAACGGCGAAGGCACGGCGGTGGACGCCGACGAAGGCAAGAAGTGGCTGCGCAAGGCCGCCGACGCGAACATGTCGCATGCTCAATACGTGTACGGCAAGATGTACGACGATGGCGAGTTCGTCGGACGCGATCCGGTCGAAGCGCATCGATGGTTTCTGAAGGCCGCGCAGCAGGGTCACGTGCTGGCCGAGCTCGCGCTGGCGAACCAGTTCCTCGACGGTCGCGGTACGACGCGCGACAACCATCAGGCGTTCGTCTGGTACAAGAAGGCGGCCGAGGGCGGCGACATGACCGCGCAGTATGTGGCGGGCTCGTTCTACGAGCGCGGCGGCGATGGGGTGGAGCGCAACCTGAACGTCGCGCGTGCGTACTATGCGGCGGCGGCGGCGCAGGGCGATCCGGCCGCGCGTCTGAAGTATCAGCAACTGTCAACGCAGTTGATGAACGAAGCACCGAAGAAGCCGTGATGTCGTGATGTGAACGCAGCGTGCGGCTGTTTTATGGACATGCCGCACGCAGTCAGTTCGAGAGACTAGCGCTAACTCTGCATCAACCGCTTCTGCCGCGCGACGCTCATGATCAAACCGATCGCGACGCCGAGCGTAGTCAGCGCAGTGCCCCCGTAACTCATGAACGGCAACGGCACGCCGACCACCGGCAGGATGCCGCTCACCATCCCGATGTTGACGAACGCGTAGGTGAAGAACGCCATCGTCAGCGAGCCGGCCAGCAGCCGGCCGAACAGCGTCGCACCGTTCGCCGCGATGTACAGCCCGCGCGCGATCAGCGCCATGTACAGCACCAGCAGCACGATCCCACCCGCCAGCCCGAACTCCTCGGAGAACACCGCGAAGATGAAGTCGGTGTGCTTTTCGGGGATGAACTCGAGGTGCGCCTGCGTGCCCTTCAACCAGCCTTTGCCGAGCGCACCGCCGGAGCCGATCGCGATCACCGCCTGAATCGTGTGGAAGCCCTTGCCGAGCGGATCGGAGGTCGGGTCGAGCAGCGTGCAGATGCGGTGCTTCTGGTAATCGTGCATCAGCGGCCACGTGACTTCGGGCTGACAGATCCGGTCCTGGAACGCGGCGATCGAACCGACCGCGATCACGCACGCGATCAGCACCGGCACGATCAGTTTGAAGCTCAAGCCTGCGAAGTAGATCACGAAGAGCCCGGACGCGAACACCAGCACGGCGGTGCCGAGGTCCGGCTGCTTCGCGATCAGTGCGACCGGCAGCATCAGAATGATGATCCCGACCAGATAGTCGTACCAGCGCATCACGCCTTCGCGTCGCTGGTAGTACCACGCGAGCATCAGCGGCGTGGCGATCTTCAGAATCTCAGACGGCTGGATCACGACGCCGACGTTGATCCACCGCTTCGCGCCCTTGCGCGTGAGCCCGAACGCCGCGACAGCAACGAGCAGCGCGATACCGAACGTATAGAGCGGTACCGCGAAGCGCATCAGCGTGGTCGGCGGCACGTTCGCGAGGCCCCACATCAACACGAAGGTCAGCAGGATGTTGCGCAGCTGGTCCTCGACGCGACCCGGCACGTCGAGACTCGCGCTGTACAGCGTGACGATGCCGACACACAGCAGCAGGAACACCGTCAGCGCGAGCGGGCGGTCGAAGCCCGCGAACATCCGCTTGAGGTGGTCGATCGAGGCGCGCTTGTCGAATTGCATGCCTTTCTCCTTACTCGTCGATGCCGCCGGCGGCGGGCTGGCGCGGCGGCGCGGGCTCGACACCGTCGTCGCGCGACGGCGCCGCAGCGGCGGGAGCCGGCGCGCTCGCCGGACGCGGTTTGTGAGGGCCGGACTGACGCGGCACCGGAATCTTCGGACGCGCGACCGATGCAGGCACGGCAGCCGATGCTGCGGCAGCCGACGTCGCCATCGCCGCCGCTTCCGCTGCGCTAGCCGCCGATGCCGCAGCAGCAGCCGACGCCGCACCCGGTTCCGGCAGCGCCGTATAGCCTGCCGCGACCGCCACCGGCAGCGCGATCTTTGCCGGAGTCGCCGCATTGCCGATTACCGGCGCGGATGCGTCTTCGGTCGCCGAAGCGGCCGCTGCAACCGCAGCCGCTTCGGCACCGGGCTTCTGCCGGTCGACCAGATAGAAGTCGAGCACGCGACGCGCGATCGGCCCCGCCGCTTCCGCCCCCCAGCCGCCGTTTTCGACGATCACGGCGACCGCGATCTTCGGATGATCGGCCGGTGCGAACGCGGTGAAGAGCGCGTGGTCGCGTAGACGTTCCGGCAGCGTATGGCCTTTGTAGTTCGCGCCCTGCAGCGAATACACCTGTGCGGTGCCGGTCTTGCCGGCCGCCTGATACGGCGCGCCGATAAACAGCTTCGACGCGGTGCCGTTGGTCACCACGCCGACCATCGCACGCTTCACGACGTCGATGTCCGCCTGCGGTATGTTGATGCGCCCATCGTCCTTCGGCACGGTCAGGTGCGTGTCGCGGGTGATCGGATTCTCGATTTCCTTCACGAGGTGAGGCTTCATCACGACGCCGTTGTTCGCGAGTGTGGCGACCGCATGCGCGAGCTGCAGGATCGTGAACGAGTTGTAGCCCTGGCCGATGCCGAGGCTGATCGTTTCGCCTTCGTACCAGCGCTGCTGTTCGGGCTTGCGGTACGCCTTGCGCTTCCATTCGGTGGACGGCAGGATGCCGCGCGCCTCGCCGTTGATGTCGATGCCGGTGATCTGCCCGAAGCCCCACGGCTTCATGAAGTTCGCGATCGCGTTGACGCCGAGGTCGTGCGCGAGCATGTAGAAGTAGGTGTCGTTCGACACGACGATCGCGCGATTCATGTCGACCCAACCCTGACCCGAGCGCACGTCGTTGCGGAACGTATGGCCGCCGAACGTGTAGTAGCCCGGATCCTGGAAGCCCCAGCCCGGCGTGCGCTTGTGCAGCGCCAGCGCGGCGAGCGCCATGAACGGCTTGTACGTCGAACCCGGCGGATACGTGCCGTGCAGCGGACGGTTCAGCAGCGGGTGGTCCGGCGAGTTGTTCAGTTCGTCCCAGGTCTGCTGGTCGATGCCGTCGACGAACGAGTTCGGATCGAAGCTCGGCGCGGACACGAACGCGAGCACGTCGCCGGTGTCGGGCTCGATCGCGACGAGCGCGCCGCGCTTGCCGGCGAACGCCTGCTCGGCGACCTGCTGCAAACCGATATCGAGCGACAGCACGAGGTTATTGCCAGGCGTGGCCTGCGTGCGCGACAGCGTGCGCACTGGGCGACCGCCTGCGGTCACCTCGACTTCCTCGAAGCCGGTCAGCCCGTGCAGCTCGGTCTCGTAGCTCTGCTCGACGCCGATCTTGCCGATGTAGTCGGTGCCCTTGTAGTTGTTCGCGTCGAGCCGTGGATCGTAATGATCCGGGTCTTGATCGTTCGCATCGCTGGCGTCGTCGATACGATCCTGGTCGCGCTGCGAAATCCGTCCGATGTAGCCGATCACGTGCGCGGCCGTCGGTCCGAGCGGGTATTGGCGGAACAGTCGCGCACGCACTTCGACGCCGGGGAAGCGGAAGCGCTGCGCGGTGAAGCGCGCGACTTCGTCGTCGGTAAGGCGCGTGCGGATCGGCAGACTCTCGAAGTTCTTCGAGTCTTCCTGCAGCTTCTTGAAACGACGCCGGTCGCGCGCGTCGATCGAGATCACCGTGGAGAGGTTGTCGATCACGTTGTCGAGCGTGTCGTTCAGCTTCGACGGCGTGATTTCGAGCGTGTACGCCGAGTAGTTCTTCGCGAGCACGACGCCGTTGCGGTCGGTGATGATGCCGCGGTTCGGCACGATCGGCGCGACCGAAATGCGGTTCTCGTTCGCCTGCAGCGAGTACTTGCTGTAGTGCCAGACCTGCAGATACAGGAAGCGGAACACGATCAGCCCGAAGCAGACGAACACGAACAGCCCCGCCGCCGCGACGCGCAGGCGGAATTTCGAGAGCTGCTGCTGGGTGTCCTTGAATTCGGTCATGCGAGTGCGGGGTGAGCCGCGAAGCGGCCGTCACGAAGTGCGCGGGCCCGCGGGCCGCGTACCGGGTCGAACGAAGTGCGTGGGCCGGGCCGGCTGGACGCAACGAATTTCACTGAGGGCCCCGGTGCGTGGATCAGATGGGACGCGTATCGTCCGGATCGGCCGGACGACGCTGCGGCATCAGCAGCAGCACGCTCGCGACCGGCCACAGCGCGGCCTCGACGAAGCCGTCGATCAGATAGCCCCAGCCGGGAAACGCGGCGCCGGTCAGCAGACGGATCACGAACGGCACGATCTGCGCGATGACGAGCAGCGGCATCACCGCGAAAACCTGCACGCCGAGCGACATCCACAACACACGTCGATGGATCGTGATCGCGCCGTACGACAGCAGCGTATACGCGAGCGCGTGTTCGCCGAGCAGGCTCGCGTTGTGCACGTCCATCAGCAGGCCGAGCAGGAACGCGATGCCCATGCCGACCTTGCGCGGCTGATGCACGTTCCAGAACAGCAGCACCAGTGCGACGAAGTCCGGCACGCCGATCATGCGGCCCCACGGCATCAGATTCAGCAGAAACGCGGCGGCGAGACTGAACGTGATGAAGTACGGATTGACCGGCTGCAGGATGTATTGCGGGCGGTTCATCGCGTCGCTCCCTGGCCGGCCGGTGCTGCGGGCTTCGTGTTGCCGCGCGCAGCGGGTTCCTTGCCGGCGGGTTTGGCTGCGGGCTTCGCAGCCGGCTTTTCAGTGGCTTTGTCGGCAGGTTTCTCCGCAGCCTTCGCGGGTTTTTCCGCCGCCTTCTTCGCCTTCGGATCCTTCGCGTTGGCGCTTGCGTCGGGATCTTCGGGGCGCGGCGGCACGTTGTTCTGGAAGTGCAGCACGAGCAGCTGACGCGCACCGCGCACCGTCGCGACCGGCACGCAGATCACGCGCGCGAACGCCGTATCCGCCTGCTTGTCGACCCGCACGACCTTCGCTACCGGCAACCCCGGCGGATAGAGACCGTCGAGCCCGCTCGTGACGAGTTCGTCGCCGGCCTGCACGTCGGCGGCGATCGGCACGAAGCGCAGATCGAGCGAATCGCCCTTCGGCGTGCCGTAGATCACGCTGCGCAGCCCGGTTCGGACGATCTGCACGGGCACGGCCTGATCTTTATCGGTGAGCAGCGTCACTTCGGCCTGCATCGGGAACACGCGTGTGACCTGGCCGATCACGCCGTCTTCATTGACGACCGGCGAGCCGTTCTGGATGCCCTGCTGCGAACCGCGACCGATCACGACTTTCTGCGTGAACGGGTCGCTGGTGTCGTACTGGATTTCGGCGGGGATCGACTGCGTGGCCGCGCGCTGCGACAGCTGCAGCAGATCGCGCAGATGCGCGTTTTCTGCGGAAAGCTGCGATGCGGTATTGGCCTGCAGCGACAACTGCAGGTTACGGTCGCGCAGTTTCGTGTTGTCGGCACGCAGTTGCGCGCTCGTCACTGCGAGATCGGCGGCGCCCATGAACAGGTCGCGCGGTACGAGCGCCGCGCGCTGCAACGGATACAACCCCGCGCCGAGTACGCCGCGCACGATCTCCAGCGTTCTGAAGCGCGCATCCGAAATGAGCAGCGCAAGCGCCAGCATGACGAAAAAGATCAGCCGGGCGAGCGCCGACGGGCCTTGCTTGAATAGGGGCGGCGGACTGTATTCCATGGTCGGCGCCGGGGGCGTAAGCAGGTGGATGAAGCGGCGTGCGGCGCGGCGCAGGCGCTCAGCGCGCGGCGGCCCGATGGGCCGCCTGGCCACGCGCCTGCCCGTGAGGGGCAGACTGGGCCGTGCGCGCTGCGGTCATGGAGCGACGCTCGCTTACTCGTAGGAGAAGATGCTGCCGAGCTTGTCCATACGCTCGAGCGCCATACCCGAACCGCGCACGACGCAGGTCAGCGGGTCTTCGGCGACCAGCACCGGCAGGCCGGTTTCTTCCGCCAGCAGGCGGTCGAGGTCGCGCAGCAGTGCGCCGCCGCCCGTCAGCATCATGCCGCGCTCGGCGATGTCGGCGCCGAGTTCCGGCGGCGTCTGTTCGAGCGCGATCTTCACCGACGACACGATCTGGTTCAGCGGATCGGTCAGTGCTTCGAGGATTTCGTTGCTGGAGATCGTGAAGCTGCGCGGAATGCCTTCCGACAGGTTACGGCCCTTCACTTCCATTTCCTTGACTTCGGAACCGGGGAACGCGGAGCCGATTTCCTTTTTGATCGCTTCGGCGGTCTGCTCGCCGATCAGCATCCCGTAGTTGCGGCGGATGTAGTTGACGATCGCCTCGTCGAACTTGTCGCCGCCGACGCGGACCGAACCCTTGTACACGATGCCGCCGAGCGAGATCACGCCGACTTCGGTCGTGCCGCCGCCGATGTCGACGACCATCGAGCCGGTTGCTTCCGACACCGGCAGGCCCGCGCCGATCGCAGCTGCCATCGGCTCTTCGATCAGGTAGACCTGCGAGGCGCCGGCGCCGTGCGCGGCTTCTTTAATGGCGCGGCGTTCGACCTGGGTCGAGCCGCACGGCACGCAGATGATGATGCGCGGCGACGGCGAAAACATGCGCGATTCGTGAGCGGTCTTGATGAACTGCTTGATCATCTGCTCGGTGACGGTGAAGTCGGCGATCACGCCGTCCTTCATTGGGCGGATCGCCTCGATGTTGCCCGGCACCTTGCCGAGCATCTGTTTGGCTTCCTTGCCGACTGCCTGGATCGTCTTCTTGCCGTTCGGGCCGCCTTCCTGGCGGATGGATACGACCGACGGTTCGTCGAGAACGATGCCTTTGCCGCGCATGTAGATGAGCGTATTGGCGGTGCCGAGATCAATCGCCAGATCGTTGGAGAAATAGCTGCGCAAAAAACCGAACATTCAAAATCCTGTCTCGCTGGGGGCCGGGCCTCGCACCATATGCGAAGGGCGGCAGCGGAAAAAATAGCAGCTTCACGTCGGCGGGAGCGGCCACGGTGAACACGAAACTGCGGGGGAATCTACCGGCGGCTGGAGCAAGGCCGCTCAGCGCTTGTGGACGAAGCTGAAAAATGTCCAGCAAGGCCTTGCCAAGGGGTCCGGGTTTGGGTCGAACGCGTAATGATACCTTATAATTTTGCTTGTTTTGAAGGAAACGGGTCGCACTTTTTGCCTCCGTGAGCCCCTTTTTCGAGGGGCGCCTCCATTGATGTAACCCGCTGTCGCAGCACTGTTTTTCCGCACTGCGGCAGTCCACCCTCTTCCCCGGTGACTGCATGGCTTTGACCCTGACCGATGTGAAACGTATTGCCCATCTCGCGCGGCTCGAACTCGCCGACGAAGAGGCGGGCCACACGCTCGCCCAGCTCAACGATTTTTTCGGGCTCGTCGAGCGGATGCAGGCGGTGGATACAACCGGAATCGAACCGCTCGCTCATCCGATCGAGCAGATCGAAGACGTCGCGCTGCGTCTGCGTAACGACGCGGTGACGGAGACCGTGCGCCGGGACGATTTCCAGAAGCCGGCGCCTGCTGTGCAGGACGGCCTGTATCTGGTGCCGCGGGTGATCGAATAGCGTCACGCGGGCGCCGGCTCGACGAGGTTCGATCCGGCGTGCCGTTGGCTGCGGCGCCCACGCGGGCGGCCGGGCTATCGTTGCGGCGCACGACGCGCCGCAGCGTTCTCCAGGAACAATGCAATGCATGAAAAGAGTCTGACCGAACTGCGCGCAGCGCTCGACGCGAAGGAATGCTCCGCGGTCGAACTGGCGCAGCTGTACCTGCAGCGGATCGACGCGGCGCGTGGCCTGAATGCGTTCGTGCATGTCGATGCCGACCTGACGCTCGCACAGGCGAAGGCCGCCGACGCACGGCTCGCCGCCGGCAATGCCGGTCCGTTGACCGGCCTGCCGGTCGCGCACAAGGACGTGTTCGTCACGCAGGGCTGGCGCGCGACCGCCGGCTCGAAGATGCTCGAAAATTACACGAGCCCGTTCGATGCAACCGTCGTCGACCGGCTCGCGCGCGCGGGCATGGTGTGCGTCGGCAAGACCAACATGGACGAATTCGCGATGGGTTCGTCGAACGAGAATTCGTACTTCGGCCCGGTGCAGAATCCGTGGGACACGCGTGCGGTGCCCGGCGGTTCGTCGGGCGGTTCGGCTGCTGCCGTTGCCGCGCGTCTCGCGCCGGTCGCGACCGGCACCGACACCGGCGGCTCGATCCGTCAGCCTGCATCGTTCGCGGGCGTGACCGGCATCAAGCCGACTTACGGCCGCGTGTCGCGCTACGGGATGATCGCGTTCGCGTCGTCGCTGGATCAGGCCGGTCCGTTCGCGCAGAACGCCGCCGATTGCGCGACGCTGCTCAACGCGATGGCCGGTTTCGATGAGCGCGATTCGACGAGCCTCGTGCGCGACGACGAAGACTACTCGCGCTATCTCGGTCAGCCGTGGCAGAGCGGCGCCGACGCGGGCAAGCCGCTTGCCGGGCTGCGTATTGGTCTGCCGAAGGAATACTTCGGTGAAGGTCTCGCCGCCGACGTGCGCGCCGCGATCGACGCTGCGCTGAAACAATACGAAGCGCTAGGCGCAACGCTCGTCGATGTATCGCTGCCGAAGACCGAACTGTCGATCCCCGTCTACTACGTGATCGCACCTGCCGAAGCGTCGTCGAACCTGTCGCGTTTCGATGGCGTGCGTTACGGCCATCGCGCAGCGGAATACCGCGATCTGCTCGACATGTACAAGAAGTCGCGTGCCGAAGGCTTCGGCCCCGAAGTGAAGCGACGCATTCTGGTCGGCACCTACGTGCTGTCGCACGGCTACTACGACGCGTACTACCTGCAGGCGCAGAAGATCCGCCGCATCATCGCGCAGGATTTCCAGGAAGCGTTCAAGCAATGCGACGTGATCATGGGACCGGTCGCGCCGAGTGTGGCGTGGGACATCGGCGCGAAGGGCGACGACCCCGTGCAGATGTATCTCGCGGATATCTACACGCTGTCGGTGAGCCTGGCCGGTCTGCCGGGCATGAGCGTGCCGTGCGGTTTCGGCTCGGGCGCGAACGCGCAGCGGCCGGTCGGTCTGCAGATCATCGGCAACTATTTCAATGAAGCACGGATGCTGCAGGTGGCGGACGCGTTCCAGCGCGCGACCGACTGGCATCGCAAGTCGCCGGCGGGAGTGTAAGCATGGCTAAAGAATGGGAAGTCGTCATCGGCCTCGAGACGCACACGCAGCTCTCGACGGTCTCGAAAATTTTCTCCGGCACCGCGACGCAGTTCGGCGCCGCGCCGAACACGCAGGCGAGCCCGGTCGATCTGGCATTGCCCGGCGTGCTGCCGGTGATGAACCGCGGCGCCGTCGAGCGCGCGATTCTGCTCGGTCTCGCGATCGGCGCGAAGGTCGCGCCGCGCAGCATCTTCGCGCGCAAGAATTATTTCTACCCCGATCTGCCGAAGGGCTATCAGATCAGCCAGTACGAGATTCCGGTCGTGCAGGGCGGACAGATCACGTTCCATGTCCCGGCCAACGAAAAGGCCGGTAAGGACGCGTACGAAAAGACCATCAACCTGACGCGCGCGCACCTCGAAGAAGATGCAGGCAAGTCGCTGCACGAAGACTTCGCGGGCATGACCGGCATCGATCTGAATCGCGCCGGCACGCCGCTGCTCGAGATCGTCACCGAGCCGGAAATGCGCAGCGCTGCCGAAGCGGTCGCATATGCGAAGGCGTTGCATGCGCTCGTGATGTGGCTCGGCATCTGCGACGGCAACATGCAGGAAGGCTCGTTCCGTTGCGACGCGAATGTGTCGGTGCGGCCGGTCGGTCAAAAGGAATTCGGCACACGCGCGGAAATCAAGAACCTGAACTCGTTCCGCTTTCTCGAAGAAGCGATCCAGTATGAAGTGCGTCGCCAGATCGAGTTGATCGAGGACGGCGGCACCGTTGTGCAGGAAACGCGTCTGTACGATTCGGACAAGCGCGAGACGCGCTCGATGCGCAGCAAGGAAGACGCGCACGATTACCGCTACTTCCCCGATCCCGATCTGATGCCGCTCGTGATCGACGCCGCGTGGATCGAGCGCGTGCGCAGTGAAATGCCCGAGTTGCCGGCCGGCATGCAGAAGCGCTTCGTCGAGCAGTACGGACTCACGCCGTACGATGCCGGCGTGCTGACGTCGAGCAAGGCGATGGCCGTGTACTACGAAGCGGTGGTCGCGAAAGCGGGCGCGGCGCAGGCGAAGGTCGCAGCGAACTGGCTGATGGGCGAGGTGTCGTCGCAACTGAACCGCGAAGACCTCGACATCGGCGCGAGTCCGGTATCGGCGGCGCAACTCGCGTTGCTGTTGCAGCGGATCGCCGACGGCACGATCTCGAACAAGATCGCGAAGGAAATCTTCGTCGCGATCTGGGAAGAGAAAGCCACCGACGAAGCCGCCGCCGACCGTATCATCGAAGCGAAGGGTTTGAAGCAGATCTCCGACAGCGGTGCGCTCGAAGCGATCATCGACGAAGTGCTCGCGGCCAACGCGAAGTCGGTCGAGGAATTCCGCGCAGGCAAGGAGAAGGCGTTCAACGCGCTGATCGGTCAGGCGATGAAAGCGACGAAGGGCAAGGCGAATCCGCAGCAGGTCAATGAACTGCTGAAGAAGAAACTGTCCTGAACGAAGTGACGCGGTAGCGGCGGCGAGTTTTTTCGCCGCTGCGAGCATTTGCACAACGGGCTGTTGCCGGATCGCATGGCGGGGCAACGGCCCGTTTCGTTTTATCGTTCGTGGTCCGGGCGTTGATCGACATCTGGACCATTCACAGGAGACGACTGCATGGCGAAAAATCCCGAGCTGGACGATTTCCTCGTGCCGTATTTTGACGGCAAGAAGGCCGCTAAATTCGCGCTGACCGATTTCGATCCGGCGGCGAAGCCGTTCTCGAGCGGCAACAAGGATGCCGACCGGCAGCGTCTCGCCGAGATCGGCGCGCAGCTCGATCCGATGCAGGAACGGCTGCACGCGCAGAACCGTCAGCGCGTGCTGCTGGTGCTGCAAGGCATGGACACGAGCGGCAAGGACGGCACGATCCGCGCGGTGTTCCATGAAGTCGATCCGCTCGGTTTGCGTATCGTGCCATTCAAGGCGCCGACGCCGGTCGAGGCCGCGCACGACTTTCTGTGGCGCGTGCACGCGCAGGCGCCGGCCGCCGGCGAACTGACCATCTTCAATCGCAGCCACTATGAAGACGTGCTCGTGCCGACGGTACTCGACCAGCTCGACGACGACGCGCGCGAAGTGCGCTACCGGCACATCCGCGAATTCGAAGGGCTGCTCGCGGACAGCGGCACGACGATCATCAAGTGCATGCTGCATATCTCGAAGGACGAGCAGCGCGAGCGTCTGCAGGCGCGCATCGACGATCCGACGAAGCACTGGAAATTCGACGTCTCCGATCTCGAAGCGCGCAAGCAGTGGGACAAGTATCAGACGGCGTATCGCGATCTGCTCGCGGCGACGTCGACGCCGACCGCGCCGTGGTACGTGATTCCCGCCGACTCGAAGACGCATCGCAACGTGATGGTCGCCGAACTGCTGCTGCGCACGTTCGAGGCGATGAAGCTCGAATACCCGACTGCGAAAAGCGAGTTGAAGGGCGTGAAGGTCGAATGACCCCTGACGCTTCCGTCCACTGTCATCCTCTCTAACAAGAACGCAAAAGGAACACCATGTTGCGCGTAATCACCGCCAATCTGAACGGCATCCGCTCCGCAGCCAAGAAGGGTTTCTTCGACTGGTTCGGCACGCAGGATGCCGACGTCGTCTGCGTGCAGGAAATCAAATGCTCGCAGGACGACATGACGCCCGAATTCCTCGCGCCGCACGGCTACACCGGCTATTTCCAGCATGCGGTGAAGAAGGGTTATAGCGGCGCGGGCGTGTACACGCGCCACGAGCCGGACGAAGTCGTGATCGGCTTCGGCAGCGAAGAGTTCGATGCCGAAGGCCGCTATGTCGAAGCGCGTTTCGGCAAGCTGTCGGTGGTGTCGGTGTATGTGCCGTCCGGATCGAGCGGCGAAGAACGTCAGCAGGCGAAGTACCGCTTCATGGCCGAGTTCATGCCGCACCTCGCCGCGCTCAGCAAGGAACGCGAAGTGATCCTGTGCGGCGACGTGAACATCGTCCACAAGGAAATCGACATCAAGAACTGGAAGAGCAACCAGAAAAACTCGGGTTGCCTGCCGGAAGAACGCGCGTGGCTCACGCAGCTGTTCGACGAAGTGGGCTACGTCGACGTATTCCGTACGCTCGACCAGCGGCCCGAGCAGTACACGTGGTGGAGCAATCGCGGGCAGGCGTATGCGAAGAACGTCGGGTGGCGGATCGATTACCAGATCGCGACGCCGGAGATTGCCGGCAAGGCGAAGCGCTGCGACGTGTTTCGCGACATCAAGTTCAGCGACCACGCGCCGGTCACGGTCGACTACGCGCACAAGCTCGCGCGTTGATTCGAGCCGCAGTCCCTGACTACTGGTCGCGTATCGTCGTACGACGCGGCCGGCCGATGCCCGCGTAATCGGGCAACGCATCGACCGTCTTGCCGATTGCCTTCGCGTACAGCGGCAGCATGTCGGCGAGACGCTTCATGATGTCCTGACGCCGCGCCGGCGTGTACGGATGCACGTAGATGAAGCCCTGATCGCGGTTGCTGCGCGTCGCGGCCGCGAGCTTGTCCCACAGCGTGATCGCCGCGCGCGGATCGTAGCCGGCTCGCGATGCAATGTCGCTGCCGATCACGTCGGCCTCGGTTTCGTCGGTGCGTTCGTACTTCATTTCCAGCAATCGCGAGCCGATGCCGAGCGGCGCCATGCCGAGATCAGCGAGGCCGAACAGTTGCGGAATCGTGCCCGAGCCGAACTGCGCGGCCTGCTGTTCGCCGAGGCGTTCGCGCGCGTGCTCGCGCAGCGCGTGCGCGATCTCGTGGCCGATCAGCATCGCGAGTTCGTTGTCGTTAAGCCGCACGCGATCGAGCAGCCCGCTGTAGATCACGATCTTGCCGCCCGGCAGGCAGTACATCCGGATATCGGACGAGCGCAGGACGGCGACGTCCCACTTCCAGTTCTTCGCGCGGTCGTTCCATTTGAGCGAATACGGAATCAGCTTGTCGACGATCCCGCGCACGCGCTGCACGCGATCGTCGGTGTCCGGATAGAGGCGATTCGAATGCTGCGCGCCGTGGACGATCTGGTCGTATTCGTCGGCGGCCTGGGCTTCGAGCATCGGCGACGGAATCAGATTGCGGAACACCGCGCCGTCGCCGTAGCGGATCTGCTGGCTGGTTTGATACGTCGGCGCCGATGCGCTCGACGGTGCGTTGGCGGCGGAGGTGTTCGACGTCGGCGCAGGCGAGCGCGCAGTCACCGGTTGTGCGGGTTGCGGCGATGAAGGAGCCGAAGCTGGGGATGCGGCAGCGGGAGAAGTCGGCGGCGCGGCGGTAGAGGGTGCAGGCGTATCGGCAGCAAACGCAGCAGGCGTTGCCGCCGACATCGCAAGCGCGACCACCAGCATGCGGCACGCAACGGCACGCAAAGAAAAACCCACCGACCGGACACCGGCCACGACACGCGACGAAAACAGCACGGTCACGACTGCGTTCTCCACGGGGCGATGCGGAACAAAAGTAGCATACCCGGCACCGCCAGCACGGTACACGCGATGAAGTACTCGAACCAGCCGAACTGCGCGACGAGATAGCCGCTGGCCGCCGACGCGAGCGTGCGCGGCACCGACGCAAGGCTCGTGAACAGCGCGAACTGCGTCGCGGTGTAGCGCGGGTCGGTCGTGCTGGCGATGTACGCGGTGAACGCGGCGAGCGTGAGACCGGTCGAGAAGGTTTCGAAGCCGTACACGAGCGCAAGCGCCACCGACATCGGATCGAACGAGACAGTCCAGCCGATCCCGACGAGCGCGAGCAGCTTTGTGAGCCCGGCGCCCGCCGATGCGGCGAACCCGTACACCGCGACGAGCGCAGGCGAAGTCGGCCCGACCTGCGCGAGCCACGCGAAGCCCAGCGTGGACACCATCTGCAGCCCGCCAAAGATCCACAGCCCGCGACCGATGCCGATGCGCATCAGCCAGATTCCGCCGATGATGCCGCCCGCGAGACTCGCGCCGAACGCGGTCGTCTTCGCGATCACGCCGATCTGCGTGCGCGTGAAACCGATGTCGAGAAAGAACGATGTGGACAGCGTGGTCGCCATCGTGTCGCCGAGCTTGTACAGGAAGATGAAGCCGAGCACGAACAGCGCGCCGCGCCAGCCGTCGCGCAGCACGAATTCGCGGAACGGCTCGACGATCGCCGCGCGCAGGTTCTTCGGCGGCACGCCGTGCACTTCGGGTTCGCGCACGACGAGCGTCATCACCATGCCGGGCAGCATGAACGCGGCGGTGACCGCGAACACGGTGGTCCACGGCAGATGGTCGGAGAGGATCAGCGCGAGCGAGCCCGGCACCAGCGCTGCGATCTTGTACGCGTTCACATGGACCGCGTTGCCGAGGCCCTGTTCGGTATCCCGAAGCAGTTCACGACGGTATGCATCGATGGCGATGTCCTGGCTCGCGCCGAAGAACGCGACGAGCGCGGTGAGCGCGGCGACGGTCCAGATCGATTCGCGCGGCGACACGAAACCGAGCGTCGCGATCGCACCAGCGACGAGGATCTGCGTGACCAGCATCCAGCCGCGCCGGCGTCCCGGCCGCCAGCCTGGCAGCCGCGGCACATAGCGGTCCATCAGCGGCGCCCAGACGAATTTCCACGTATAGGGAAACTGGATCAGCGCAAAGAGGCCGATCTCCTTGAGGTTCACGCCCTCGGAGCGCAGCCACGCCTGCACGAGATAGACGAGCGTGAAAAGCGGCAGCCCTGACGTGAAGCCGAGAAAGACGCAGATCAGCATGCGAGCGTTCAGGAACGCTCGCCAGCCGGGGTGTGCTTCGTGTGCGGTTAGTGCTTTCGCCTCGTGCGGCGGGTTCGACATAAGGAGGGTCAGCGCGAGCTTTTCTTGACGCGATAGACCGCAAGACTACCACGCCAGTTCACGCCCCAGCGCACCGCCTGACCGCCGTGCAGCACCGCGCGATCGAGAATTTCGATACCGACTTCGGGCGCTAGCGCCTCGAAATCGCGGATCGTCAGCACGCGCACGTTCGGCGTGTTGTGCCACTGGAAAGGCAGCGACTTCGACACCGGCATCCGGCCGCGCAGCACCGACAGCCGATGCGACCAGTAGCCGAAATTCGGAAACGACACGATACATTCGCGACCGACCCGCACCGTCTCGCGCAGGATCGCCGCGGTCTGATGGATGGTCTGCAACGTCTGCGACAGGATCGCGAAATCGAAGCTGCCGTCCTCGAACAGGCGCAGGCCGTCTTCAAGATTCTGCTGGATCACGTTCACGCCGTTCTTCGTCGATGCGAGCACGCCGGCGTCGTTGATCTCGATGCCGTAGCCGGACACGTCGAGTTCTTCGGTCAGCAGCGACAGCAGCGAGCCGTCGCCGCAGCCGAGATCGAGCACCGTCGAACGCGGTTCGACCCAACGGGCGATCGCGCGGAAGTCGGGGCGGGTCGCAAGATAATCGAGTGCGCGCTGGTTCATGCGTTCACCTCGGTGGCGATGCGTTCGTAGTAGGCGCGCATCAGGTTGTGATAGCGGGCGTCGTCGAGCAGGAAGGCGTCGTGGCCGTGCGGCGCGTCGATTTCCGCGTACGTGACCTGACGCTTGTGATCGAGCAGCGCCTTCGCGAGTTCGCGCGAACGCGTGGGCGCGAAACGCCAGTCGGTCGAGAAGCTCGCGATCAGATACTTCGCCGTGGTGTGCGCGAGCGCGGCGGTGAGGTCGCCGTCGAACGCCTTCGCGGGATCGAAGTAATCGAGTGCGCGCGTGATCAGCAGATAGGTGTTCGCGTCGAAGTAGTCGGCGAACTTGTCGCCTTGATAGCGCAGATACGATTCCACTTCGAACTCGACGTCGAAGTTGAAGTTGTACGCGTCTTCGGCACCTTCCGCGCGGCGCAGCGCACGGCCGAATTTCGCGGCCATGTCGTCGTCGGACAGGTACGTGATGTGGCCGATCATGCGTGCGACGCGCAGACCCCGCTTCGGCTTCACGCCGTGCGCGTAGTAGTTGCCGCCGTGGAAATCCGGGTCCGACAAGATCGACGAGCGTGCGACTTCGTTGAACGCGATGTTCTGCGCGGACAGCTTCGGCGTCGACGCGACGACGATGCAGTGCGCGACGCGCGCCGGGTACATCATGCTCCACGCGAGCGCCTGCATCCCGCCGAGGCTGCCGCCCATCACGGCAGCGAAGCGCTCGATGCCGAACTGGTCGGCGACGCGCGCCTGTGCGTTCACCCAGTCTTCGACGGTGACGACCGGAAAGCGCGCACCGTACGGTTCACCGGTGGCCGGGTCGATACTCATCGGGCCGGTCGAACCGAAGCACGAGCCGAGGTTGTTCACGCCGATCACGAAGAAGCGGTTCGTGTCGAGCGGCTTGCCGGGGCCGACCATGTTGTCCCACCAGCCGACGTCCTTCGGATCGTCCGCATAGACGCCCGCGACGTGATGCGACGCGTTGAGCGCGTGACACACGAGCACGGCGTTGCTGCGCGCGGCGTTGAGCGTGCCGTAGGTTTCGACCATCAGGTCGTAGTCCGCGAGCGAGCTGCCGTTCTGCATGAGCAGCGGCTCGGGGAAATGCATTTTCTGGGGAACGACGATCCCGATCGATTCCATTCAATCCGCCTTCTGACAGGAGCGGCTAAACGGCGTCGGCGATGCGCGGAGAAGAAACGGCTGGCGCGGCTGACGACCTCTTTAGCCGCATTTGTAGTGAACCTGGGCAAGAGGCCGGCAGGTTCGCGCGCCCGCAATCGAGTCAGCAAATCGGCGCGTTGTTAAGGTCGGCTGGCTATGCGAGCTAACCTCAACGGAGCGCAAAGTATAGCGGAAAAATGCGAGCGGCAGCGTCGGGGCGGCCTGTTGCTGGCTACTGCAGAATCAACCGCAGCTGCGCATCCGCGTGCTCGTCGGGCTGCCGTGTGAAGCCGCTGCGCGCATACCGGTGCCAGCGTCCGACGATATAGCTGACGAGCAGACTCGCGCGCACGGCGGGATCGTAGTCGGCGGGCAGCGGCACCTGTGAGCCCTTCTCGGTCTGAGCAGCTTGTGCATTCGAATCCATTAGCCCAAGCCGCAGACACTGCTTCAACGACGCCTCGACGCGTTCGAGCATCTGGTTCACCCGTTCGGTCAGCCGTTCGTGCTCGCCGACGAGCGCCTCGCCGGTCAGCACACGCGTCATGCCGGGATTCTTCGCGGCGAAGTTGAGCAGCATCAGCGCGATCGAACGTGCCTGCAGCACGCCGTTCGGCTCTTTCGCGACGATCTGGTTGATCAGTCCGAAGATGGTCTGCTCGACGAATTCGATCAGACCTTCGAACATCTGCGCCTTGCTGGCGAAGTGCCGGTACAGCGCGGCCTCCGATACGCCGAGCCGCGCGGCGAGCGCCGCCGTGGTGATCTTCTCGCTCTTCGGTGCTTCGAGCATCGTCGCGAGCATCTGCAGGATGTGCACGCGCCGCTCGCCGGGTTTCAGGCGCACGGTGCGCGCGCTGCCTGCTACTGCAGCGGCGGCGTCTTCGGTTACGGCCTCGTCATGCTTGCTGATCGGTTGCATGTGCGTCGTCCCTTCAGTCGCCCGGAGCGGGTGCCCAGTCGTAGCGATTTTAACGAACGAATGCACCGGTCGACATAGTGCGGTCTGCCGGTGCCCGGCAACGGCGCCCGGATGCCCGCCGGCCGGGCCGGAGCGGGCAGGTGACCGGTGATCCACACGGTGCGGATGCCGAGCCGCCGATAGTTTTTCAGGTGGCTGCGGGTGTCTTCGACGAGGATCGCGTCGCCGAGCGCGACGTGCGCGTCGCGCATCGCCCGGCGCAGCATCGACGCGTCGGGCTTCGCGCGCCACAACCGACGGTGCTGCATGTGCTCGATCGCGATCACGCGCTCGAACAGCCGCTCGATGCCGAGCTCTTTCAGCACGGCTTGTGCGTACGCGACGGGCGCATTGGTGAGGATGATCTTGCGGCCCGGCAGCGCGGCGATGAGCCGCGGCAAGCCGCGCTCGCTGCGCACCATCGACGGCAGATCCGGAAAATCGTGGACGACTCTCAGGAAGTCGTGCGGATCGATCGGATGATGGCGGGTAAGGCCCAGCAGCGTCGCGCCGTAGCGCAGGCTGTAGCCCGAGCGCAGACGGTTCGCTTCGTCGAGATCGACCTGCAGCGTGTCGATGATGTACTGCGTCATCGCTTCGTTGATCGCCGGGAAGATCGCATGCGACGCGTGATGCAGCGTGTTGTCGAGGTCGAACAGCCAGACGGGGCTGCCGGCTTCGATCTTGGGTCGACTGCGTCGCGGGCGGGAGGAGCGCATGAGGGAGAGCGGTTGGGACTGACGACAGCGGCACGGGTTGGGGTTGCGAGGCGTCGCGCGGACGCCTCGCCGCTTCCGCTCAGTGCGAGCGGATCATCGTGCCGAACGGCTGCTCGGTCAGGATTTCGAGCAGGACCGAATGCTCGATACGCCCGTCGATGATGTGCACCGAATGCACGCCGCTCTTCGCGGCATCGAGTGCCGACGAGATTTTCGGCAGCATGCCGCCGGAGATCGTGCCGTCGGCGAACAGCGCATCGATCTCGCGCGCCGACAGATCGGTCAGCAGGTTGCCCGCCTTGTCCATCACGCCGGGGATGTTGGTCATCATCACCAGCTTCTCGGCGTTCAGCACGACGGCGAGCTTGCCGGCGACGAGGTCCGCGTTGATGTTGTACGACAGGCCGTCTGCGCCGAAACCGATCGGCGAGATCACCGGAATGAACGCGTCGTCCTGCAGCGCCTTCACGACGGCCGGGTTGATCGACTCGACCTCGCCGACCTGGCCGATGTCGAGGTACTGACCCGGGTTGTCGCGGTCCGGCATCAGCAGCTTGCGCGCGTGGATCAGGCCGCCGTCCTTGCCCGTGAGCCCGACTGCGTGGCCGCCGAAGTGGTTGATCAGCGTGACGATGTCCTGCTGCACTTCGCCGCCGAGCACCCATTCGACGACTTCCATCGTCTCTTCGTCGGTGACGCGCATGCCTTGAATGAAGGTGCCCTGCTTGCCGATTTTCTTCAGCGCCTGGTCGATCTGCGGGCCGCCGCCGTGCACGATGACCGGGTTGATGCCGACCAGTTTCAGCAGGATCACGTCGCGCGCGAAGCCCTGCTTCAGCCGCTCTTCCGTCATGGCGTTGCCGCCGTATTTGATCACCACGGTCTTGCCGTGATACTGGCGAATGTAGGGCAGCGCCTCGGCAAGTATTTCGGCTTTCAGCGTGGGCGCAATCTGCGAGAGATCGGGAAGTTCAGACATGGCGGCGGACTCGGGCGCGGGCAGTTGAAACAAGGGCGAATTGTACAGGACTGGCGCGCTGCAACAGGGTTTTCGAAGCGGCTTTGGGCGGGGTTTCAGCGACGCTTCCCGCACTGCGCCATGCACGGTCGGCCGGGGTGCTTTTTCTGCGGATGTTCAGCGGATGTGGTCGGTTGGCGGGCGTGGCATCATGGCCACATCGGCGCTGCCGCTGTCATCGAACTGTCTTGCCATGAACCCGTCGGCTCATCGTTCGTCCACCTCTGCTTCCGCGTCCGCCAGCGGGCGTTGTCCGCGCTGCGGTCATGCGTTCGATTGCGGGATGCGGGCAGCCGCAGCCGCTGGTCAGCAGACCGACACGCCTCCGTGCTGGTGCCGCGCGATGCCCGCGCTACCCACCGAGCGTCTCGTGCCCGGTCGCGCGTGCCTGTGTCCCGAATGTCTCGCCGACGAGATCGCCCGCGCGCACGCCGCGTCAGACGCACCCGAGACACCCGGCCCTGCGCGATAAGCGGCGTCCGGTGCGACGTCACCATGTAAACTGACGGCATGCAACGCCTCACCAACACCGGCCGCGTCAATCTCAGCCATCTCTTCTGGCTGCGCAGCTTCGCCATCATCGGCCAGCTCGGCACGATCGCGTTCGTGCAGATTTTTATCGGCGTGCATCTGCCGTTGCCCGCGATGCTGCTCGTGATCGCGCTCGAAGCGCTGTTCAACGCGCTCACGTGGTTGCGCGTCGCGCGCGCGAAGCCCGAATCGAATCTTGAGCTGTTCGGCCAGATCTGGGTCGATCTCGGCTCGCTGTCGGCGCTGCTGTTTCTGTCGGGCGGCACGACCAATCCGTTTGTGTCGCTGTACCTGCCGTCGCTCGCGATTGCCGCCGCCGTGCTGCCGTGGCATCTGATGCTGTGGCTCGCCGCGTTCGCGGTGGCTTGCTACGCAGTGCTCGGTTTCGATTCGGTGCCGCTCAATCTCGATAATCCGGCGAACCTGTTCGACTACTACCGCTCGGGTATGTGGGTGAACTTCATGGTGAGCGTCGGGCTGATTGCGTGGTTCGTTGCGCGGATGTCGCGAGCGCTGCGGCAACGTGACGCAGCGCTCGGCGACGCGCAGCAGCGCTTGCTCCGCGACGAACGCGCGGTCGCGCTAGGCGTGCAGGCAGCGACGGTCGCGCACGAAATCGGCACGCCGTTGTCTACCATTGCGATGTTGACCGAAGAGCTGCGCGATGCCGCGCACACCGACGCCGGCCTCGCGCCGTATTCCGCCGACCTCGATCTGCTCGAACGGCAAATGACGTTGTGCACGTCGGCGCTCGCGCGGTTGCGTAGCCGCGCGGCGACGCACGAAGTGTCGGGCAACCGGCAGACGGTCGCACAATGGCTCGAATCGTTCGCCGAGCAATGGCGGCTGCGTCATCCGCACGTGACGTTCCAGCTGCTCGGTGCGCCGCCCGAAAGCGCGACGCTCGCCGATACGGTCGCGGCCGGCCAGATCCTCACGATCCTGCTCGACAACGCGGCACGCGCGAGTCGCGATCACGTGACGCTGTCTGCAGTCGAGACACCGCGTGGCGATTTCGTCGAGTTCGAGGTGCGCGATGCGGGTCTCGGGATTCCGTCGGCGCTGCGCACGTTGCTTGGGACGATGCCGGTCGATAGCACGCAGGGCGGCCAGGGTGTGGGGCTGTATCTGGCGTTTTCGGCGGCGGCGCGGCTGGGTGGGTCGATTGAGTTGACCGACGCGCGCGATATCAGGCCGCGGGGGACGCGGGCGGTGTTGCGTTTGCCGGTGGCAGGACATGATTCATCGGGGGGAGCGGGTTCAGACCTGGCGTTCCCCAATGTGGAGAAACACAAATGAGCGACAACAATTTTCTGGTCATCGACGACGACGAAGTATTCTCCGGCATCCTCGCGCGCGGTCTCACGCGGCGTGGTTTCGTGGTGGCCGAAGCGCACAACGCCGACGAGGCGATCCGTCTCGCGAACCAGCAGAAGTTCGGCCAGATCACGGTCGATCTGCATCTCGGCGACGATTCCGGTCTGAACCTCGTCGCGCCGCTGCGCGAACTGCAACCGGATGCACGGATGCTGGTGCTGACCGGCTACGCGAGCATCGCGACGGCCGTGAAAGCGGTGAAGGACGGCGCGGACAATTATCTGGCGAAGCCCGCGAACGTCGAGACGATTCTGTCCGCGCTGCAAAGCGAGGCCAGCGAGCTGCAGGCGGAAGAGGCAATCGAGAATCCGGTGCCGCTGTCGGTTGCGCGGCTGGAATGGGAACACATCCAGCGCGTGCTCGCGGAAAACGGCAACAACATCTCGGCGACCGCGCGTGCGCTGAACATGCATCGACGCACGCTGCAACGCAAGCTCGCGAAGCGGCCGGTCAAGCAATAAAAAACGGGCGGTCTTGCGAGATCCGCAAGACCGCCCGTTATGTGCAGCTTGGCGCTTACAGCACGTAGCGCGACAAGTCTTCGTCCTGTGCCACTTCATTCAGCGCGCGATCCACATACGCGGCGTCGATCTTGACGCTCGTGCCCGCGTGATTGCCCGCCGAGAACGACACTTCTTCCAGCAGCTTTTCGATCACCGTGTACAGCCGGCGCGCGCCGATGTTCTCGGTTTTCTCGTTCACCGAGAACGCGATCTCCGCGAGGCGGCGGATGCCGTCGTCGGCGAATTCGAGGTGCACGTCTTCGGTGGCGAGCAGCGCCTGGTATTGCTTGACGAGGCTCGCGTCAGTGGCATCGAGAATCGCTTCGAAGTCCTTCACCGACAGCGAATCCAGTTCGACGCGGATCGGGAAGCGACCCTGCAGTTCGGGAATCAGATCGCTCGGCTTCGCGAGATGGAACGCACCGCTCGCGATGAACAGGATGTGATCGGTCTTCACCATCCCGTACTTCGTGTTGATCGTCGTGCCTTCGACGAGCGGCAGCAGATCGCGCTGCACACCTTGACGCGACACTTCGCCGCCGCCCGCTTCGTTGCGCGACGCGATCTTGTCGATTTCGTCGAGGAACACGATGCCGTTCTGCTCGACGTTCTGCACGGCCTTCGTCTTCACTTCCTCGTCGTTGAGCATCTTCGACGCTTCTTCGTCGCTCAACACCTTCAGCGCTTCCTTGACCTTCAGCTTGCGGCGCGTCTTCTTGCCGCCGCCGATGTTCGCGAACATCGAGCGGATCTGCTCGGTCATGTCTTCCATGCCCGGCGGCCCCATGATGTCCATGCCCGGTTGCGGCAGTTCGACGTCGAGTTCGATTTCCTTGTCGTCGAGCTGGCCTTCGCGCAGACGCTTGCGAAAGGTCTGACGCGTGGCATTGTCGTCGCTGCCGGCGGATTCCTGCGAGCCCGCGCCGAAGCCGACCGTGCGTGCGCCCGGCAACAGGATGTCGAGGATGCGGTCTTCGGCCTGGTCCTGCGCCTTCGAGCGGACCTTGCGCATTTCGGTTTCGCGGGTCTGCTTCACCGAGATTTCGATCAGATCGCGCACGATGCTGTCGACGTCGCGGCCCACGTAGCCGACTTCAGTGAACTTGGTCGCTTCGATCTTGATGAACGGCGCGTCGGCGAGCTTCGCGAGACGCCGCGCGATTTCGGTTTTGCCGACGCCGGTCGGTCCGATCATCAGGATGTTCTTCGGCGTGATTTCCTGACGCAGCGGATCCGCGACCTGCTGACGCCGCCAGCGATTGCGCAGCGCCACCGCGACGGCTTTCTTCGCGCGGTCCTGGCCGATGATGTGTTTGTCGAGTTCCGAGACGATCTCGGCGGGAGTCATGGTGCTCATCGTGGGTCCTTACTCGATCGTCTCGATGACGCGGTTGTGATTCGTATAGATGCACATGTCGCCGGCGATCGCGAGCGCTTTCTCGACGATGTCGCGCGGCGATAGATCGGTGTTGTCGATGAGCGCCTGCGCAGCGGCCTGCGCATACGAACCGCCCGAACCGATTGCACAGATGCCGTTTTCCGGATCGAGCACGTCGCCGTTGCCGGTGATGACGAGCGTGGTCTGCGCATCGGCGGCGATCAGCATCGCTTCGAGCCGGCGCAGCATGCGGTCGGTGCGCCAGTCTTTCGCGAGTTCGACGGCGGCGCGCGTGAGATTGCCCTGATGCTTCTCGAGCTTGCCTTCGAAGCGGTCGAGCAGCGAGAACGCATCGGCGGTGCCGCCGGCAAAGCCGACCATCACCTTGCCGTTATAGATGCGTCGGACTTTCTTCGCGCCGCCCTTCATGACGATGTTGCCCAGCGTGACCTGACCGTCGCCGCCGAGCGCGACCTTGTCGCCGCGTCGCACGGAGACGATCGTCGTGCCGTGAAATTGCTCCATTTGCGTTCCTTTTGCAAAACGGGGAAGACCGATGGCGCGCCGCGCCACCGTGGAATGCGGCCGCTCGCTCAGAGCGGGAAAGCGGACGGCGCCGCGCGAGACTTCCGCGCGCGCACGTGCGGCGCATGTCCGATTTATTTTAGGGCGTGCCGCGTCATATCAAGAGCCGTTCGTGTGGGCTGCGGTGAAAAAGCGGCTATTGGTGTGCGGGTTTTGGAAGAAAGACCGATGCGGTCGGGGCGAGGCTGGGGAGCAGGTAAAAGATGCACGTAGAGATGCACGCAAATGCGGGCCGGTGGTGCGGTGAGGCCGCGCAGAGAAGGCGACACAAACCAGCTGCCCCAAAGAAAAAAGCGCACGGAATACCGTGCGCCTTTCGACGAAGCAATGCACTGGGCGCGGAACCGGCCGCGCCGTGGCGGTCAGTCGCCGAACAGTTTCTGGCGCAGCTCGCGGCGTTCCTGCGCTTCCAGCGACAGCGTCGCCGTGGGGCGCGCGAGCAGTCGCGGAATGCCGATCGGTTCGCCGGTTTCTTCGCACCAGCCGTAGTCGCCCGATTCGATGCGCGCGATGGACTGCTGCACCTTCTTCAGCAACTTGCGTTCGCGGTCGCGCGTGCGCAGTTCCAGCGCATGCTCTTCCTCGATCGTCGCGCGGTCGGCCGGGTCCGGCACGATCACGGTTTCGCGCAGGTTTTCGGTCGTCTGGCCGGCATTGCGGAGAATGTCCGCCTGCAGCTGTTCGAGCTTGTTCTTGAAGAAGGCGAGCTGATCCTCGTTCATGTAATCCTTGTCGCTCATCTTCAGGATTTCGGGCTCAGTCAAAGGTCGTTTCGTCGTCATCTGGCTTGCTTCTTCAATGTGGGGCAAAACTCATACATATTGCCCGCACTTTCGTGTAGCCCGCAACGGCGTCGGTATGACGCTCAATGAACGCCGGCGAACAGGACGGTGAACTGTCGTGATGCCGGACGCGTGGCGCTCATGCGCCGATGCGGGGCCGAACTCCTCTGGAACCGCTTCGTAGACTCCAGAGATATTGCAGACTGGGTACGCCTGCTGACCCTATCCTGGCCGGCGGCGATGTCGGCGTTATCTTCCAGACGAGATTTTCCGGCGCCGTTTCAAGGCCCGGCTCGAGACACGCAACGGCCGGCCGATTCGTTGTCCTTCTCCAGTGGGCACGTATTGTAACTGAATCACAATACGGCACCGCAACCGGGAGAGTCCCAGGCTTTCCGCCCCCGATTCCCGAAAATATAACGCGCCGACAATCAAAAAGCGATGGTCGTGCGCGCTTTGCGGCAACAGGGTTTTCACGCGTGCCGGACGGCTAGCCATTTGGCCCGCTGGGCGGCTCGCCAAAAGGCCATGCATACGCCGTGCCCGACTACCCGTGCCGTGCGGCACGGGTCCGGTGACTGCTTGCTGGCAGCATGCCGGACAAGCTTCGGGGTGAGGTCAGGCGAGGCAGGCGTCGAGGCCGTCGGTGATCAGATCCTGCGGCAGTTCGATACCGATGAAGACCATCTTGTTGGTCTTCTTTTCGACCGGCTGCCATTTCGCGGCGAGGTCGCTGCCCATCATCTGGTGGACGCCCTGGAACACGACCTTGCGATCGACGCCCTTCATGTACAGCACGCCCTTGTAGCGCAGCAGACGTTCGCCGTAGATCTGCAGGATGCCGCCGAGGAAATCTTCGAGCTTGTTCGGATCGAACGGGCGGTCGCTGCGATAGACGAACGATTTGATCTTGTCGTCGTGATGCGCGTGGTGATGATTGTGGTGTGCGTGATCGTGGCCCTCATGAGCGTGGCCTTCATGATCGCAATGGCCGTGATCGTGATCGCAGTTTGCGTGGTCATGATCATGGTCGTGATCGTGGCCATGCGCATGATCGTGGTCGTGGTCGTGATCGTGATCGTCTTCGGCGAGGAAGTCCGGATCGATCTCGAGCTTCGAATTCAGGTTGAAGCCGCGCAGATCGAAGATTTCCTTGATGTCCGCTTCGCCGAAATTGACGACCTTGATCGCCGCCTTCGGGTTCATGTGCAGCAGACGGTGCCGCAGATCCGCCACTGCGTTTTCATCGACGAGATCGGCCTTCGTGATGAACAGACGATCGGCGAAACCGACCTGGCGCTGCACGACTTCGTGTTCGTCGAGCTGATGGTTCGCGTGCTTCGCGTCGACCAACGTGATGATCGCGTCGAGCAAAAACTCATCGGCGATGTCGTTGTCCATGAAGAACGTCTGCGCGACCGGGCCGGGATTCGCAAGGCCGGTGGTCTCGATCACGATGCGGTCGAAATCGAGCTTGCCGTCGCGCTTCTGCGCGGCGAGGTCGGCGAGCACGCGAGCCAGATCGCCGCGGATCGTGCAGCAGATGCAGCCGTTGCTCATCTGGATGATCTGCTCGTTCGAGTCCTGCACGAGGATCTCGTTGTCGATGTTTTCTTCGCCGAACTCGTTTTCGATCACGGCGATCTTCATGCCGTGCTTCTCGTTCAGGATGCGTTTGAGCAGCGTGGTTTTGCCGCTGCCCAGAAAGCCGGTCAGGATGGTGACGGGAATCATGTGGTCGCCTGTCTGGGTACGTGAATCGGTGGATCGGTGCATCAGTGATTGGGGCCACGCGGGGTGCAAGCCGCGGGCATCGCCGCGCGTGGTTCAGCCAATTATTGAAACATATCTGTCAAGCCCCCGCTCGGCGGCGGCGTTACCGGCTGCCCGCGCGGACGCGTAATCCCGGCCAGATGGGGACGTTCACGCGATTTGCAACAGCAGTCCTTTCAGGTATTCGCCTTCCGGGAACGCCGTGAGCAGCGGATGATCGACGCCCGCGCCAAGGCGTTTCAGGATGCGGGCATCGACGCGCGCGTCGGCTGCGGCGCCCGCGACGATCTTCTGGAACAGATCGGCGTCGATCGCACCCGAGCACGAGTACGTGAACAGCAGGCCGCCCGGTCGCAGCAGCTTGAAGCCGGTCAGATTGATGTCCTTGTACGCGCGCGCGGCGCGGTCCACGTGCTCGCGCGACGGCGCGAACTTCGGCGGATCGAGCACGATCAGATCGAAGCGCTCGCCTTCGTCGTACAGACGACGCAGCGTCTTGAACGCATCCGCGTCGAGCCATTCGGCGCGCGCCGCATCGTAGCCGTTGGCCTCGACGTTGCGCTGCGCGAGCGCGAGCGCTTCGCCCGACGAATCCACCGACACGACCCGCTTCGCCCCGCCCTTCAACGCGGCCAGCGAGAAACCGCCGGTGTAGCAGAAGCAGTTCAGTACGTCGCGGTCCTGTGCGAACTGCTGCACGAGCGCGCGGTTGTCGCGCTGGTCGATGTAGAAGCCGGTCTTGTGACCGTGCAGCACGTCGACGTGATAGCGGACGCCGTTCTCGCTCGCGATCAGCGTGTCGGCGGGCGGGTCGCCGGCCAGCACGCCGGTGATCTGCCCGAGGCCTTCCTTCTCGCGGATCGATACATCCGAGCGTTCGTAGACGTTCGGGCAACTGGTCGCGCCGGTCAGCGCATCGACGATCGCGGTTTTCCATGCTTCGACGCCTGCGGCCATGAACTGGCAGACGAGCTGGCCCTGGGCGTTTTGCGACGCATCCGGCACGTAGTAATCGACGATCAACCCCGGCAAACCATCCGCCTCACCGAAGATCAACCGAACCGCACCCGTATCGCGAACCATCGTCTGCCGATGCGCAAGCGCGCGTTGCACGCGGCGCTTGAAGAACGCGTGATCGATCGGTTCGGTTTCGTCGAAGCTCCAGACGCGCGCGCGGATCTGCGAATGCGGACTCCATGCGGCGCGCGCGAGAAAGCGGCCGTCGTGCGCACGCACGAGCACCGTATCGCCGGCGACCGGCTTGCCGTCGACCCGATCGATTGCATTCGCGTAGACCCACGGATGCCGGCGCTGCAGCGATTTTTCTTTCGACGGTTTGAGCGTAACGATATTCATGACTTCACTTCGTGGAGGATTCGGCAGACACAGCCGCCGATGTGACGACCGGCGTCAGTCGCGCTTTTTAGCGCGCGGATGCGCCGCATCGTAAATGCGCGCGAGATGCTGGAAATCGAGGCCCGTATAGACCTGCGTCGCGGTGATGCTCGCGTGACCGAGCAGTTCCTGGACCGCACGCAGATCGCCGCTCGACTGCAGCACGTGCGTCGCGAACGAATGGCGCAGCACGTGCGGATGCACGTTCGCCGGAATGCCGGCGACGAGCGCCGCGCGCTTCACGCGATCGCGCACGACGTTCGGCGACATCCGGTTGCCGCGCGCGGTGAGGAACAGCGGATGCGGATCGTTTTTGACGAACTCGTCGCGCACCGCGAGCCATGCGCGCAGCGCGTCGAGTGCCTTGCTGCCCACCGGTACGGTCCGGCGACGATTGCCCTTGCCCAGCACTTCGACTTCCGCCGCATCGAGCTTCAGCCAGCCCACCGATTCATGGCCGTCCACCTTCGTGTACCGCGCGTCGAGGCTGACCAGCTCCGCGAGCCGCAGACCCGACGAGTAGAACAGTTCGAGGATCGCATGGTCGCGGACGTTCTCGGCGGTGCCTGCGGAGGGCGCTTCCATCAGCGTGTGCGCATCGTCGACGGATAGCGCCTTCGGCAGTGTCTTCGCGCGTTTCGGTGCGCGCACCGTCGAGCACGGATTCGCGGGCAGCTCGACGCGTCCGGCGAGCCAGCGATAGAACGCGCGCCATGCCGACAGCCGGTGACCGATCGAGCGCGCGGACAGCCCGCCCGCATGCGCGCGCACGACGGCGCCGCGGATGTCGACAGTGGTGAGACTTTCGAGCGGCCGGCCGTTCGCGAGCTTCTGCAGTTCGCCGAGTTCGTGCGTGTAGCCGCGCAGCGTGTGCGCCGACAACCGCCGCTCGTTTTCGAGGATCGCGAGGTAGTCGGCGACTGGATCGGCGGACGTCACGATGGCGGCGGGCTCGTCAGTACGTCAGCACATCAGCGCGGTAGCAGGCGGCTCAGCGCCGCTCCGGCAAGTGCGCCGATGTGGGTCAGGAAATCGGTGGCCATGCCGTCGTGGAAGCGGCGCGGATCGGCCGAGCCCATCACCAGCAGGCCGAACGCGGGCGCATCGGCGCTGCCTTCGGGATCGCGCAGCGCGAGCAGCGCAATCGATTCGATCGCTTCGGTCGTGGCCGACGTGCCGGCTGCGTCGTCGGCTGCGGCAACCGGCGCGAGCCACTGCGCGGCTTCGAAGCCGGTGTTCGCGCCGCAGTACGGCGCGACGAGGCTGTTCGCGAAAATCCGCACTTCCTCGCCGACGTTGCGCGTGAAGTCAGCCTGCGCATACGGCTCGCTAACGTCCCACACGCGCAGCGCAGCCTGCGGCACGTCGAACACGTCGCGCAGGCCGTTCGCGATCGTGCGCGGCAGTGCGTACGGGTCGCGTTCGGCCATCACATGCACGGTCCAGCGGCTGAATTTCGCGGCGATGCTGTCGTTCTCGTGGCCGTAGCGCACGAGTTCGGCGAGCCGGCGCTCGAGATGCTTGTTCTTGTCGCGGAGCATTTCCATCTGCCGCTCCTGCAACGACACGGCGGCCTTTCCGTGCGGGTTCGCGAGACGGATGGTCGCGAGCATCTCCGCGTGTTCGGCGAAGAATTCGGGGTTGGCCAGCAGGTATTCGGCGACTTCGCGATCGTTCATGGTTTCGGCGGATGAGCGTCCGGGTCGGACGCTGCGTTGAATGAGAGGAATCAGTCGGCCAGTTCGATCTCGCCTTCGAAGACGGTCGTGGCCGGGCCGGCCATCAGCAGCGGCGCGTCGTCGCGCGCGCGGTCCCACGAAATAGTCAGTGCGCCGCCGTGCGTGTGCACGGTGACCGGCGAATCGAGCAGCCCGCGACGGATGCCCGCCGCGACCGCCGCGCATGCGCCGGTGCCGCACGCGAGCGTTTCGCCCGCGCCGCGCTCGTAGACGCGCAGGTTGATCTCGCTGCGTCCGACGATCTGCATGAAGCCCGCGTTGACCCGCTGCGGAAAGCGCGGATGGTGTTCGATAACAGGCCCGTCGACGCCGACCGGAAACGCCTCGGTGTCATCGACGATCTGCACCGCGTGCGGATTGCCCATCGATACCGACGAGATCCAGCGCGTCGTGCCGTTCACGTCGAGCGGCCACAGCGTGTCGTCGCCTTCATGGCGTCCATCGAGACCTTGTGCATCGAACGGGACGCGCACGGGTTCGAAGATCGGAATGCCCATGTCGACGACGACGTCGCCGTTCGGCTGCATGGTCGGCACGATGATGCCGTTTTGCACCTGCACGCGGAGGCTGCGTTTATCGGTGAGACCCTGGTCGCGGACGAACTTGACGAAGCAGCGTGCGCCGTTGCCGCAGTGTTCGACTTCGCCGCCGTCGCAATTGAAGATGCGATACCTGAAATCGACGCCTTCGATGGTCGGCCGCTCGACCAGCAGCAACTGATCCGCGCCGACGCCGAAATGCCGGTCGGCGAGCGCGCGTACCTGCGCAGCGCTCAGGCTGAGCGGCTGCGTGTAGCCGTCGAGCACGACGAAGTCGTTGCCCGCGCCGTGCATCTTGGTGAATTTCAGTTTCATCCCACTATTGTACGGGACGCGGGCGATGCGTTTGCATCGGCCCGCAGTGCTTCGTCCGGTAAATCAGTAAAACCCCGGCTGACCAGGCGGTCGCGTCTTGAAGCGCTTATGCACCCAGTAATACTGTTCCGGCATCTTCGGAATCTGCTCTTCGAGGAACGCGTTCATCCGGCGTGCGTCGACGTCGTCGTCGCCGGTCGGGTAGTTGTCCCACGGCTTGAACACGCGCAGCCGGTAGCCCTTGTAGTTCGGCAGCACCTCGCCGATAAACGGCACCACCTGCGCGTGCCCGACTTTCGCGAGGCGGCCGACCGCGGTCAGCGTGCAGGTCGGCACGCCGAAGAACGGCACGAAGGTCGAGTTGCGCATCCCGTAGTCCATGTCCGCGCCGAGCATCACCGGCTTGCGTTCGCGCAGCCAGCGCAGCACGATCCGCGCGCTGTCGGCGCGGCTCGCCATGTCCGCGCCGAAACGGCCGCGTGCGGTCTTCGCGACCGCTTCGAGTTCCGGACTGGACATCGGCTGGTAGAGCGCGCCGCACTGCCGTTGCAGTGCGTGGTTGATGAAGACCGATCCCGCTTCGATGCCGACGAAGTGAAAACCGAGCAGCAAAGTGGGCGGCATATCGGGGTCGAGAAGATCGATCTCGCTGTCGATCTGCACCAGTTTTTCGAGCTTCTTCGCCGACGCGAACCACTGAAAGCTGCGTTCGAGATAGCTGCGGATCGCGTGGCGGAAATGCTTCTGCGCAATGTCTTCGCGGTGCTCGTCGCTCCACTCGGGGAAGCACAGCTTCAGATTGATGTGAACAATACGCCTGCGCCGGCTGGGGATCTGATACAGCAACCAGCCGAGCCCGTCGCCGAGACGCGCGACGAAGCCGTACGGCAGCAGCGCGAACAGCTTCAGCAGGCCGACGGCTAGCTTCAGGCCGAGCCGGCCCATCATGCGTGCGCTCCGGACACGACTGCGCGCGACGCGAAGCCGCGAAATACGCTGAACGAATGGATATACGGCACGCGTGGGTACTCTGCGACAAATTGGAGAAGTCGCTATAATAAGGGCTTCGCCGAGTTAATAGACAACTTGCGGGGCGAAGCCGGTCACACAATGCAGGATGCGTTTCACGCGTCTTTGCGTCGGGGCTGGTCAGGAAGTCCGCTAAAGCGTCGCCGCTTCAGGCTCCCGAAGCTGGCTACGTGAAACTCAACCGTAACCACACATCAGGAGTCTGTAACGTGGCAAACGACTATCTCTTCACCTCCGAATCCGTTTCCGAAGGCCATCCCGACAAAGTCGCGGATCAGATCTCGGATGCGATTCTCGATGCCATCCTGACGCAGGACAAATACTCGCGTGTTGCAGCGGAAACGCTGTGCAACACCGGTCTCGTCGTCCTCGCAGGTGAAATCACCACGACGGCCAACGTCGACTACATCCAGGTCGCGCGCGACACGATCAAGCGCATCGGCTACGACAACACTGACTACGGCATCGACTACCGCGGCTGCGCGGTGCTCGTCGCGTACGACAAGCAGTCGCCGGACATCGCGCAAGGCGTCGACCGTGCGCACGACAACAACCTCGATCAAGGCGCCGGCGACCAGGGCCTGATGTTCGGCTACGCATGCGACGAAACGCCCGAACTGATGCCGCTGCCGATCCACCTGTCGCATCGTCTCGTCGAGCGTCAGGCGAATCTGCGTCGCGACGGTCGTCTGCCGTGGCTGCGTCCGGATGCGAAGTCGCAAGTCACCGTGCGCTACGTCGACGGCAAGCCGCATTCGATCGACACCGTCGTGCTGTCCACGCAGCATTCGCCGGACATCGAACTGTCGGTGCTGCGCGAAGCCGTGATCGAGGAAGTCATCAAGCCGACGCTGCCGGCCGACCTCATCAAGGGCGATATCAAGTTCCTCGTGAACCCCACCGGCCGGTTCGTGATCGGCGGCCCGCAAGGCGATTGCGGTCTGACGGGCCGCAAGATCATCGTCGATACGTACGGCGGTGCGGCACCGCACGGCGGCGGCGCGTTTTCGGGCAAGGATCCGTCGAAGGTGGACCGTTCGGCTGCTTACGCCGGCCGTTACGTCGCGAAGAACATCGTGGCTGCGGGCCTCGCGTCGCGTTGCCTGATCCAGGTGTCGTACGCGATCGGCGTGGCGCAACCTACGTCGGTGATGGTGAACACGTTCGGCACGGGTCGCGTGTCGGATGCGACGATCACGCGTCTCGTGCAGGAGCATTTCGACCTGCGTCCGAAGGGCATCATTCAGATGCTCGACCTGCTGCGCCCGGTCTACGAAAAGACGGCCGCGTATGGTCACTTCGGCCGCGAAGAGCCGGAATTCTCGTGGGAAGCGACGGACAAGGCGCTCGTCCTTGCCGAAGCTGCCGGCACGGAACCGGTTGCTGCGACCGCTTGATCGCGTAAGCAGTCGTTATCGCGACGTCTGAACAAAGCCCCGCACGGCATCGGCCGTGCGGGGCTTTTTCATGCGCGTGCGCGAGAGACCGAAAGACGGGAGAGACGATGCGTAGCGATCAGCGATCAGCGCGCCGCGAACGCGAACCAGCCCGCGCTGCTCGCGCCCATTCGACGCGGCCGACGGCTCGTACTGTGCGGCGCGGGAATCCGTCGCGTGGACGGTGCGCGCAGCGGCGCGGGTTTGCGCAGCAGCGTGCGTAGCGACAACCGATGCGAACTGCGGCGTGCACGCAGCGCGGCGAAGAATGCATTGAACCACGTGCGGATGCCATCGACCGGATGCGCCCCACGCCATTGCCCGGCGAGCGCGCGCGTTCGCGCGGAGTGGTGACGCAGCGCGCGTGCAACGTGACGCTGCGCCGGACGCGCGGCGATGCGTGCGGCTCGTGTGAGTCGGGTGCTTAAAAGAGTGTGCATGGCTTTCGAAGAGGGTCGGCGGCGCGCAGGGGAGATGCGCGAGACGCGCACAATCGCAGCAGCAAGCGTGCCAATGACGGCACCCACCGCGCGACGGACAGGCCGGGGAGAAGACGGAAGCGTCTCGGGACGGGCAGAACGGGCCACCAGGGCTCGCATCCGCCGCGCCGCGAAGACTGAAATCGCGGACATTGCGTACGACATGAAATTCAGGCTACACGCGATTCGTGACGGTCGGAAGTCCGTTTTTACCCTCGCGTCGGATTCACGGATCATACCCTTTGGGCGCGATCGCCGTGCGCGCGTGCCCTTGCATCGTGCAGTGCGCCCCATTGACGCAGCAAAGCCGACGCAGTGCGATCCCGCACGATTTACAATCGGGCATACGGTCAGTCCAAAGAAGCGGAAACCCCATGCCAGGCCATTCGAAAAAGGAACAGATCCAGACACTGCGCGAGCAGGGCTTTGTCATCGTGCCGGGGCTGGTGTCGCCCGAGCGCTGCGCGGAGCTCAAACAGATCGCGCAGCAGCAACTTCAGGAAGCGGCCGACCCGATCGAGTTCGAAGCCGACCTGCGCTATCCCGGCGCGCCGGAATCGCGGCACGCGCAAGGCGGTCATACGGTGCGGCGATTGCTCGATGCGTACGCGCGTCATCCGCGGTTTCGCGAATGGGCGACCGCGCCCGAGATTCGCGGCTGGATGGAGTTGTACTTCGGCGAAGAGCCGCGCCTGTCGCGCACGCATCACAACTGCATGATGACCAAGCATCCCGCGTACGGCAGCCTGACCGGCTGGCATCGCGACGTGCGCTACTGGTCGTTCGAGCGCGACGATCTGGTGTCCGTGTGGGTTGCGCTCGGCCCGGAAACCGTCGATAACGGCGGCCTGTGGTTCGTCCCGCATTCGCACGCGGAGACGTTCACGTCGAACCGCTTCGACGAAGCGAAGTTCTTCCGCGCGGATCTGCCGGAGAACAAGGCACTCATCGACACCGCGTACTCGCCCGAACTGAAACCCGGCGACGTCGTCTTCTTCCACTGCAACACGTTGCATTCGGCGGGCAAGAACGTAACCGACGACGTGAAGTTCTCGCTCGTCTTCACGTATCACGGCGCGAGCAACGTGCCGCTGCCGGGCACGCGCTCCGCGTCGAAGCCTGAAGTCGCGTTCTGACTTCGGGCGCAGCTGCGGCTTTTGCTTCGGCTTCGGCTTCGCTCAGCGTTTGGCCGACAGCGTCAGGCCGACCAGCCCCGCGACCGTCGCGACGACTCCGCCGGCGATCAGAAACATCGTGCGGTTGGTCGGCGCGCCGGTGAACACACGCGACACGTCGTTGCTGAACGAGTGGAACGACTGTCCGCCGAAATACAGCAGCACGATGCCGCCGACAATCAATGCAACTGAAATCATCTTCGTCATGAAGGGCCTCGTCGATCCATGGATGGCCCGCAGTGTAGAAGACCCGCGCCGCAGCGTCCATTCCGTTGCGGTAACGATTTCACCGCAGGCTTCGTCCCACATGTTCTGTTGCGCATCTAAAGCGGCTGCACGGCGTGCTGCGATTCGCTAACATAGTGCGTTCGACGTACCCGCTCTGAACTTAGCCCCTCTCGTCCGGCAAGTGGCTCGGCGACCTCTCCCGCTTTCATCCATTTCTCACCAAGGATTTCACCCATGGCTTACGAAGCAGCTTCGGCACGCTATTCGGACATGCAGTACCGCGTTTGCGGCAAGTCGGGTCTCAAACTGCCCGCGCTGTCGCTCGGGCTGTGGCACAACTTCGGCGACACCACGCCGCTGTCCGTTCAACGTGAAATCCTGCGTACATCGTTCGATCTCGGCATCACGCACTTCGACCTCGCGAACAACTATGGCCCGCCGTATGGCAGCGCCGAAACGAATTTCGGTCGGCTGTTCAAGGACGACTTCAAGCCGTATCGCGATGAACTGCTGATCTCGTCGAAGGCGGGCTGGGACATGTGGCCGGGTCCGTACGGCCAGGGCGGCGGCTCGCGCAAGTACATCCTCGCGAGCCTCGATCAGAGCCTGCAGCGCATGGGTCTCGACTACGTCGACATCTTCTATTCGCATCGCTTCGACGCCGACACGCCGCTCGAAGAAACCGCCGGCGCGCTCGCGACCGCCGTGCAGCAGGGTAAGGCGCTGTACATCGGCATCTCGTCGTATTCGGCGGCGAAGACGCGCGAAATGGCGAAGCTGCTCGGCGAATACAAGGTGCCGCTGCTGATCCATCAACCCGCGTACAACTTGCTGAATCGCTGGGTCGAACACGAACTGCTCGATGCGCTCGATGAAGTCGGCGCGGGCAGCATCGCGTTCACGCCGCTCGCGCAAGGTCTGCTGACGGGCAAGTATCTGAACGGCGTGCCGCAGGACGCACGGATCAACAAGGCCGGTGGCGGCTCGCTGAAACAGGAGCATCTGAGCGAGCAGAACATCGAGCACGTGCGCAAGCTCAACGACATCGCGCAGCGTCGCGGACAAAGCCTCGCGCAGATGGCGCTCGCATGGACGCTGCGCGATTCGCGCGTGACGTCGGCGCTGATCGGCGCGAGCAAGCCGGAGCAGGTGATCGAGAACGCGGGCGCGCTGAAGAACCTGTCGTTCACGAAGGAAGAGCTCGCGGAGATCGACCGCTACGCGACGGAAGGCGGCGTGAACCTGTGGGAAAAGCCGTCGACGGATCAGCATATCTGAGCGTTCGCGCTGCATCGCAAGCCGCCTTCGGGCGGCTTTTTTATTGTGCTGCTTATTCGCCCCTATTGGCCCTTACCGGTCCTCACCGGCTCACGCGCGATTCTTCCGGTTGTCATCCTGCGTTGCTAAGTTCTCCGGCGATATCGAATCGACGACGGAGCGACGATGGATCGACAGGCCGCTGTAGCGGATGCATCACAGGCGTCACGGCAGAAGCCACAGCGGCCATCGCAACGGGTCGCCATCGATCGGCGCGCGAACGTCGCGTTGCTCGCGCTCGTGTTCGCGGCGTTGCTGTTGCAACTGTTCGGCTGGCCGCTGCTGCTGGCGCGTGTGGATGTCGCGTGGTGGCTCATCGCTGCGGTCACGCTGCTGTTCGTCGTGCTCGCGCCAATGCACTGGGGTTTGATCCACGAAGCGATTCACGGACAACTGCTGCCGCAGCGTCGCTGGAACGAGGCGGTCGGCCGGCGGCTTGCCATTGCGTTCATGCTGCCGTTCGAAGCAGTTCGTTTCGGTCACCTGATGCACCATCGCTTTACGCGCGAACCGTACGACCGGCCCGACGTATTCGACGACGGCGTTGCATCTGATGCCTCGGGCGCACCGTCGCGTACCTCGCGTGCATGGAAGCGCGCGGCGTCGTACTACGTACGTTTGCTCGGCGGGCTGTATCTGGCGGAAACGATGCTGCCGATTCTGGCGTGCGTGCCGGCAGGTGTGACGCGTCGTCTGGTGTCGCGTGCGATCGGTGCAGATGGACCCGTAGGCGCGGATGTGCAGCGCCTGTTCGTCACGTTCGCAAGCGATCCCGCACGACGCGCGCGCATCCGGCGCGACGCATTGCTGTCGCTCGCGCTGCACGCGTTCGCGTTTCATCTGTATGGAGAATGGTGGCCGCTATTGCTCGCGACGATGCTTCTGCGCGGCCTGTGGCTGTCGCTCGCGGACAACCTGCCGCACTACGACGTACCGCTCGATGTGTCGGGACGTGCGCGCAATTTCCGGGTGCCTCGAATCTGGCGGACGGTGCTGATGAATCACCATCTGCATCAGTTGCATCACCGCTACCCGACACTACCGTGGACAGCGCTACCCGCGCTCGCGGACGATCACGCGGCAATGCAACCGGACACGACGAAAGCAGCGGACGCGCATTACTTCCGCGCCGCGCTGCGGCAACTCCTGCGTTCGGGCCGCGTCGACTAAACCGTCGACGGCACGTGACGCTCGCGCTGACGCGCGAACGTCATATCAGCGCAGGTAGACCTTCGACAAGCACAACCGCGAACGCGACACCAATCAGCGCGCCCAGCACGCGTAGTGTGTTGTGTCTGAATTCGGTCGCACACGGTAGCGCCCCGAGGAATAACGCACCGGCGAGCGCCATCGGGATGACCAGAATGAAATCACTGATCGTGAAATAGGTCGTCATGCTCGTCTCCTTATCGGATCCTTCTTCGTCGTACGCCGGGTTCTGATTTTTCTGGCGAGCGTCGACTCGATTCGAGTATAGGCGACGGATTTCCGCGTGTTTCTCGCGGGCGTGCCGTTAGAGCACCGGTTTGTCTACTGTCGAAGCCCTGTGCCACAGGGCTTCGCGTGGTTTATGACCCGGCTGCGAGTGTGTAGCGTATGTTTACAAGCGCCTTTCCGAATATGCGCTTTGCCGTGAAAAAAGCGGGCTACGGAGCCTGCGGATCAAGCCGCGCCGATGCGTTCCCGGCTGCGCAACCGCCACGCAATCGCGACGCCCACGACGAGCAGCAGACTCACCAGGCCTGCCACGCCATTCCATCCATACGCGGTCCAGTATCGACCGCCGTACGACCCGACGATACTCGAGCCGAGATAGTAGGCGAGCAGATACAGCGCGGCCGCCTGGCCTTTCGCTTCCTTCGCGAGCCGGCCGACCCAGCCGCTCGCAACCGCGTGACCCGCGAAGAAGCCGAACGTCACGCAGGCGATGCCGCCGGCGATGGCCGCGATCGGATGCAGCATCGTGAGCCCGAGGCCGGCGAGCATCAGGACGAGACTCGCGATCAGCACGCGTCCGCGGCCGAACGAATCGGCCATGCGTCCCGACCACGGCGACGCGACGACGCCCGTCAGATAGACGACGAAGATCGTGCCGATCGCGGTCTGACTCAACCGGTACGGCGGCGCGAGCAGGCGATAGCCGATGTAGTTGTACAGCGTGACGAAGCTGCCCATCAGCACGAAGCCCATCAGGAACAGCGCGGGCAATCCAGGTTGACGGAAGTGTGTGGCGAGCGCCGCGCGATGATGCGCGAAGCCGAGCCCGCGACGCGGCACGAAGTGACGCGACGGCGGCAGCAGCGCGCGGAACGCGAGCATCGACAGCAAGCCGAGTACGCCGATCGTGCCGATCGACACGCGCCACGAGAACAGGTCCGCGACGATGCCGGTGATCACGCGCCCCGCCATCCCGCCGATCGCCGTGCCGCCGACGTAGAGTCCCATCGCGAGGCCGAGGCCATCCGGATGCGCTTCCTCCGCGAGATAAGCCATCGCGACAGCAGGCACGCCGCCGAGCGCGAGTCCTTCGAGCGTCCGCAGCACGAGCAGCATGTGCCACTGTGGCGTGAACGCGACCGCGAGCGTAAGCACCGACGACAGCGTCAGCGAAGCGGTCATCAACCGGTGCCGGCTCCAGCCTTCCGACACGAAGCCCGCGACGAACACGGCGACCGCGAGCGCAGCCGTCGTCAACGACAGCGACAGGCTGCTCTGCGCGGGACTCACGCCGAACGCGTCCGAGAAAGCGGGTAGCAGCGGCTGCACGCAGTAGAGCAGCGAGAACGTCGCGTAGCCCGCGAACAGCAGCGCGATGCTCGCGCGCCAGTAAGCCCGCGTGCCGCGTTCGAGATAGGGGGAGTCGGAAGAAGACGGGGCCGAAGAAGTGGTGCGATCGGGCTTCGGCGGGGCGGTCACGAACGGGTCTCCTGGCGGCGAAACATCAAACGATACGCCGATCGGGACGATGAGGGGGCGGGGAGCGCGGTGTCGATGTAGTGGCGGACGCGGTATCGGAACAAGGCGAGTCGGTGTGCAACGTGCGCGGTGACAGGTGAACCGGACAGGTGCAGCGCGAGCAACACATTGCATGCAACGTACGCGACGCCACACCACGCACACAACGCCGCGACATGCGTCCGGTTCCCTACCCCTTCGCCGCTACCGCACTCGCAGGCGCATCAGGCTTCTTCGAATCAGAATCCGGATGCACGAGCTGATCGCCGGTCGGCAGCGCGGACACATCCCACCCGCCGCCAAGCGCCTTGATCAACGCAACGCTAGCCGCCATCCGGCGACGCGCAATCGACACCGCCTGGCGCTCGTTGGTCAACGCGGTGGTCTGCGCGACGACGACGTCGAGATAGGTGATCGCACCGTTCTTGTAGCGGTTCGACACGATCGCGAGCGAGCGCTGCGACGCGGACACCGCCTGATCCTGCGCAAGCGCTTCGCGTTCGAGCACGCGCAGCGCGGCGAGATTATCCTCGACCTGACCGAACGCGGTCAGCACGGTCTGCCGATACTGCGCCACGCTCTCGTCGTATTGCGCCTGCGCTTGCGCCTTGACGGCCGCGCGTCCGCCGAAGTCGAGCAGCGTGCCCGCGAGCGACGGTCCGAGCGACCAGAAGCGCGCGGGTGCGAGCAGCCACTGGCTGTAGTTGGTCGCTTCGAGACCGCCGGTAAGCGACAGCATCAGGTTCGGAAAGAACGCAGCGGTCGCGACACCGATCTGCGCGTTCATGTCGACCACGTGCCGTTCCGCCGACGCGATATCCGGCCGCCGTTCGAGCAGCGCCGACGGCACGCCGGCCGGTGCGACGACGGGCACGGCGGCGAGCGGCGCGACCGGCAGCGAAAACGTGGACGGCGATTCGCCGACGAGAATCGCGATCGCGTGTTCGAGCTGTGTGCGCTGCACCTCGAGATCGATGGCCTGCGCCTGCGTGGTTTGCAACTGCGTTTGCGCCTGCGCGACGTCGGCGTCGGTGGCGATGCCGCCCGTCAGACGATGCTGCGTGAGATCGACTGCTTCGCGATACGCCTTGATCGTGTCGTCGAGCAGCCGCTGTTCGCTGTCGATGCCGCGCAGTTCGAAGTAGTCGGTGGCGAGTTCGGCCTGCATCGACAGCAGCACCGACTGCGCGTCGGCGGCATTAGCCTGCGCGTTCGCCTTCGCGCCTTCGACGGTGCGCGACACGCGGCCCCACAGATCCGGTTCCCACGACGCGTCGCCCTGCACGAGATAGTCGTTGATCGTGCGACCCGCGGTGGACTTGTACAGCACGTTCGCGGACGACCGCGCGCGCGAGAAGTCGCCGCCCGCGCTCACGACCGGAAAGAAGCTCGACCGGTACTGCGCGACCTGCGCGCGTGCCGCGCGAAAGCGCGCCTGCGCCGCCTGCACGTTCTGGTTCGCACCGGCCACCTGCTGTTCGAGCGCGTTCAGCGACGGATCGGCGTAGACCGCCCACCACGCGCTACGTAACGCGGTGTCGGCGGGTTGTGCGGGTTTCCAGCCGGTGCCGTCGAGTTCCTTATAGGTCGCGGCGGTGGTCGCGGTGGGCCGCACGTAGTCGGGGCCGACCGTGCATCCGGTGAACACAGATGCAGCGGATGCCGCGATTAGCGCCGCGAGTGTGCCGCGTGCGCCGCGCGAAGAGAGACGCCGCGTGCTCACTCTGCGGCCTTTGGCGTTTCGCCGGCGGCCGCACTGGCTGCCGGCGCGCTCGCCGCATCGTTCGTCGGTTCGCTGCCAGCCGGCTTCGTCGCCGCGATCCGCACCGGCGCGCCGTCGACGATCGAGTCCTGCGGATTCAGGATCACCCGTTCGTCGCCCTGCAATCCGGAGGCGATCGCGACGCGCGTACCGAAGTCGGTGCCGAGCACCACGCGCACGAGCTTCACGCGCTGTTGCGCATCGACGGTCGCGACCTTCACGCCGCTCGGACGGAACAGCAGCGTATTGCCGGGCAGCGTGAACGGCGCGCCGCCCGCGCCCAGCGAAAAATGCACCTGCGCGTACGCGCCGGGCAGCAGATCGCCGTTGCGGTTGTCGACGTCCACTTCGACGAGCATGGTCCGCTGCTGCGGATCGACCGCGCCGGCGCTGCGCGCGACGGTGCCGGGGAAATGCTTCGCCGGCCGCTCGATCAGCGTGAGGTACGCGTTCTGCTGCGCATGGATCTGCTGCGCGTACGCCTGCGGCACGTTCACGTAGACCCGCAGCTTGTCCGCCGACGCGACATGGAACAGTTCCTTCGCCGGGCCGCCCGAGCTGCCCGCGTCGATCAGCGCGCCGACGTCGACGTTGCGCGCCGTGACGATGCCGTCGAACGGCGCGTAGACCTTCTGGAACGACTGCGTCTTTTCGAGCCGCGCGACGTTGAAGCGCGCGGCGTCGAGCGTGCCTTTCTTCGCGAGCATGTCGCCGACCTTCTCGTCGGTTTCCTGCTTCGATACCGAGTTGCTTTTCAGCATGTCGGTCCAGCGATCGGCGGTGCTTTTCGCGAGCGCGTAGTTGGCCTGCGCATTCGCGAGGTCGGCGCGCGCGGCGCGCAGTTGATCGTCGACTTCAGGCGTTTCGATTTCGGCGAGCAGTTGGCCAGCCTTCACGTGCGCGCCGATGTCCGCGTACCACTGCTTCAGATAGCCGTTCGTGCGCGCGTAGATCGGCGTGTCGAGGAAGGCCTGCACGTTGCCCGACAGCACCAGGTCGAAGCCCGCCGTCGACTTCTTCGGCTGCACGACGGACACGCTGAGCGCGCTCGCATGCTCCGCGTCGCGTTCGAGCGCGGCGTGCGCGGTGTGCCGCGACCAGATGCCCTGGGCGGCCAGCGCGAGGACGACGACGATCGCCGCGATCGCGAGCCAGCGACCGCGGTGGGACGCCGCCGCGGCGGTCGTCACCAGCTTGCTGCCCGGCGGGGTGTTGTCGTCAGGATGTTGACCTTCCATCGATGCTCTGCCTCAGGATGACTTGTGAACCACGTGTTCCGCCGCGTGCCGCCGCCGGTCGGCGAGCCGGCGATAGATCATCGAGAACACGACCGGCACGAACACGAGTGTGGCGAGCGTGCCGATCGTGAGCCCGCCGATCACCGCGCGGCCGAGCGGCGCATTCTGCTCGCCGCCTTCGCCGAGGCCGATCGCCATCGGCACCATGCCGATCACCATCGCGAGCGCGGTCATCAGCACCGGGCGGAAGCGCGTGAAGCCCGCTTCGAGCGCGGCGCGCGTGGCGTCGCCGTGTTCCAGCAATTGTTCGCGCGCGAAGCTGATCACCAGAATCGAGTTCGCGGTCGCGATACCGATACACATGATCGCGCCGGTCAACGCGGGAATGGACAGCGTGGTGTGTGTGAGAAACAGCATCCAGATGATGCCCGCGAGCGCGCCCGGCAATGCGGTGATGATGATGAACGGATCGAGCCACGACTGGAAATTGACCACAATCAGCAGATACACCAACACGATCGCGAACAGCAGCCCGGCGAACAGGCCGGAGAACGAATCGTTCATCGTCTGCACCTGGCCGCGCACCGAGATCGTCGAGCTTTTCGGCAGATCCGCCTTCGAACTCGCGATGACCTTTTCGATATCGTCGGACACCGCGCCCAGGTCGCGGCCGTCGGCGGTGCCGTAGATGTCGATCGTGGATTGCGCGTTATAGTGCGTGAGCACCGCATGGCCCGCTTCGCGCCGCATCGTGGACAGCGCGCCGAGGATGTTGCTGTGGCCGTTCACGTTCAGCGGAATATTCGCGAGGGCCTGCAGCGAATCGATCGTGTACTGCGGCGCTTCGGTGATCACGTTATAGCTGACGCCGTTGCGCGGATTCAGCCAGAACGTCGGCGTGGTCTGCTGGCTGCCGGACAGCGTGATCAGCAGATCGCTCGCGATGTCTTTCTGCGTGAAGCCGGCCTGCTGCGCACGTGTGCGATCGACGTCGATGAAGATACGCGGCAGGTCCGCCGGCTGCTGGATGCGCGCATCGGCGAGCCCCGGCACGCCGCGCAGCCGGTTCAGCAGCGTCGCGGCGAACGCGCGGTTGCCGTCCACGTCGCGCCCGACGATCTGCACGTCGATCGGCGACGGCATCCCGAAGTTCAGCGTCTGGCTGACGATGTCGGCCGGCAGGAACGCGAACTGCACGCCGGGGAATTCGTCGGTGAGCGTGCGCCGCAACGTGCGCACGTAGTCGGCGGTCGGATGATGATCGGGATTCAGCGTGATCAGCACGTCCGCATCCGACGAGCCGATCGTGCCGGTGTTGCTGTACGACAGGTTGATCCCCGACACCGGCAGCCCGATGTTGTCGATCAGCGAATGCAGTTCTTTCGGCGGAATCAGCTGACGGATGCGCGCATCGACGCGATCGGTGACGACCGCCGTTTCCTCGACGCGCATGCCGGTCTTCGCGCGCAGATGCAGCGCGATCGTGCCTGCATCGACTGCCGGGAAGAAGTCGCGGCCGAGAAACGGAATCAGCAGCAGCGATAGCCCACAGCACGCCAGAAAGACCGTGACGAACATGCCGGGTCGCTCGACGCGCTTGACGAGAAACACACGATAGCGCTCGCGCAGGCTCTCGAAACCGCGTTCGAACGCGAGATGCACGCGCATGAACGGGTTGCGGCTCGTACCGCCGGTGTGATGCAGATCGGCGGGACGGTGGTGATTGCGCAGCAGATATTTCGCGAGCGTCGGCACCAGTGTTCGCGAGAAGAAGTACGACGCGAGCATCGCGAACACGACCGCTTCGGCGAGCGGGATGAACAGATAGTGCGCGACGCCGGACAGCAGGAACATCGGCACGAACACGATGCAGATCGACAATGTGGAGACGAGTGTCGGAATCGCGATCTGATGCGCGCCGTCGAGAATCGCCTGCTCGAGATTCTTGCCCTGTTCGAGCTGATGACTGACGTTCTCGATCGCGACGGTCGCATCGTCGACGAGAATCCCGACCGCGAGCGCGAGTCCGCCCAGCGTCATGATGTTGATCGTCTCGCCGAGCGCGGACAGCGCGATGATCGACGTGATCATCGATAGCGGAATCGACACCGCGATGATCAGCGTCGCGCGCCAGTTGCCGAGAAACAGCAGGATCATCAGGCCGGTCAGGCACGCGGCGATCAGCGCTTCGCGCAGCACGCCCTGCACCGAGGCGCGTACGAACAGCGACTGGTCCGCGACGGGATCGATGTTCAGCGACGCGGGCACGAGATTGTGCAGCACCGGCATCATGTTCTTGATGCGGTCGACGATTTCGAGCGTCGACGTGTTGCCGCTCTTGTTGATCGTCAGCAGCGAGGCACGCTGGCCGTTCACGCGCACGATGTTGGTCTGCGGCTGGAAACCGTCGCGTACATGCGCGACGTCGCGGATATAGACGGTGCCGGCGTCGGTGGTCTTGATCGGAATGTCGTTGAGGCCCTCGAGCGTCTCGGGGCTCGCGTTCATTTCGATCGAGTATTCGGTGGAGCCGATTTTCGCGGTGCCCGAAGGCAGGATCAGATTTTGCGTGCTGATCGCGTTAACGACATCCATCGGCGACAGGTTGCGCTGCTGCAGCTTGCGCGAGTCGATGTCGACCATGATCTGCCGCTGCTTGCCGCCGTACGGCAACGGCGCCGATGCGCCGGGCACGGTGGCGAGCTGCGTCTTCAGGAAGTTGTTGCCGAAGTCGAACAGCTCCTGCTCGGTGAGCTTCAACGAAGACAGCGACAGTCGCAGGATCGGAACGGTGGACGCGTTATAACGCAGGATGAACGGCGGCGTGATGCCCGGCGGCAGCGAGCGCACCTGCGCCTGCGACAGTGCGGTGACCTGAGCAAGCGCCTCGTCGATGTTCGCGTGCGGCTGGAAGAAGATCTTCACGACCGCGATGCCGTTCAGCGACGTCGATTCGGTGTGCTCGATATCGTTGACCGCAACCGACAGACCGCGCTCGTAGTTGAGCACGATGCGCTTTTCCATCTCGTCGGCGGGCAGACCGTTGTACGTCCAGATCACCGACAGCACGGGGATGTCGATGTTCGGAAAGATGTCGGTCGGCGTACGCATGATCGTCAGCGGACCGACGATCATCAGCAGCAACGCGAGAACGATGAATGTGTACGGGCGCCGCAGCGCCAGGCGAACGATCCACATGAGCGGTGCGGTCGGGGTGAGGGCAGAACCTGAAAAACTGTGCAGGCGGCGAAGATCATATAGGCGGCGGAGCGCCTATGCGACCGGAATATACCCTCTATCGTAAGCCACATCCGTGAAATTAAGCGGATGGTTCATCCGCAGTTATGATCGGTTCATTACTATGCGTTACAGTTAGTATTCTGTAAGCACAAGGCGGCGGAAAGACAGGACATGTCCCTTTACTTTCCACTTTCCCCGCGCCGCCAAAACGGCAACAATGGTTTAACCGCACGGGACACGCGCTGAGCGCGTAGCGGATCTGGTGTGCTTGCAACGTCAGGACGTCGCGGCGCTTTTTGTCATTCATTGACCGGCATGGAAGTCGACACAGCCGGCTTGGGAGAACGGGGAAACATCATGCAAGTCGGTTCTATCGTCCGATCCGTGCATATCGCCGTGCCTGCGGGCGCGCGCGGAATTGTCATGCGCATTCTCGGCGACATGGCGATGGTGGCGTGGTACGCCGCCGAACCCGGCACATCGCTGCACCTGAATACGGAACCCTTTTTCCTCGAAGATCTGATCGATACAGGCGACATCGTTCGTCCCGCCGGCGCGCAGATGCATTGAGCGTGCGCTGGTCTGCATGACGCGCAGGTCGTGTGCAGCAGAATGCGCACGTCCGTGACGCGCTCGTCATCCGTGGCGGCGCGGGGCACAATGCGGGCATGAACGACGATCTCCCCATTTCGCAGGGCGGCGCCGACGGCGCGGTGCCCTTTGCCCGGCTCACGCCGGAACGCGTGCTCGATGCGCTCGACGGCGTGCTCGACACGGTCGGCGTGCGCACGGACGGCCGCATGCTGCCGCTCAACAGCTACGAAAACCGCGTGTACCAGATCGGTGTCGAAGACGGCCCGCCGGTAGTCGCGAAGTTTTATCGTCCGGAGCGCTGGACCGACGAAGCGATTCTCGAAGAGCACGCGTTCGTCGCCGATCTCGTCGAGCGCGAAATTCCCGCTGTGCCGGCCCGTTCATTCGACGGCCGCACGCTACACGAATTCGAGGGCTTCCGCTTTTCGATTTTCGAGCGACGTGGCGGACGTGCGCCCGATCTCGACCGCAGCGATACGCTCGAATGGCTCGGGCGTTTTATCGGACGGATTCATGCGGTGGGCCGTACGCAGCGCTATACCGCGCGTCCCACACTCGACATCGATACGTTCGGCCGCGAGCCGCGCGAATATCTGCTCTCGCACGACTTCGTGCCGGATAACGCGCGCACTGCGTGGACGACCGTCGTCGATCTCGCGCTGGAAGGCGTCGAGCATGCATTCGAGCGCGCGGGCGACATACAGGCGCTGCGGATGCACGGCGACTGCCATCCGAGCAACGTGCTGTGGACCGATGCCGGTCCGCACTTCGTCGATTTCGACGACAGCCGCATGGGGCCTGCGGTGCAGGATCTCTGGCTGCTGCTGCCGGGCGATCGACACGACGCGTCGCGTGCGCTTGCCGATCTGCTCGCGGGCTATGAGGACTTCTGCGAATTCGAGCCGCGTGAGCTGCATCTGGTTGAAGCGTTGCGCACGCTGCGGCTGATTCACTATTCGGCGTGGCTCGCGCGTCGCTGGAACGACCCGGCGTTTCCCGCTGCGTTTCCGTGGTTCAACACGCAGCGTTACTGGGAAGACCGCATTCTTGAATTGCGCGAGCAGATCGGTGCGATGCAGGAAGGTCCGCTGTGGCCGGTATAGTCGACTAAAGAAAAAACGCTACACGCTGCAGGTCGCGCCGCCGCTCGCGGCAATTTCGCGGGCTGCTTTCGCGCCTTCCACTTGCAGCAGCGTCGGCAGCGACACGCCGTTCTTCGCGGCCGTCACTTCCGCGAGAATCGACACTGCGATTTCCGGCGGCGTGCGGCTGCCGATGTAAATGCCGACCGGCCCATGCAGCCGCGCGAGTTCGGCATCGTTCAGATCGAATTCCTTCAGACGTTCACGCCGTGCCGCGTTATTGCGCCGGGAACCGAGCGCGCCGACGTAGAACGCGGGTGTCTTCAACGCTTCCATCAGTGCAAGATCGTCGAGCTTCGGATCGTGCGTCAGCGCGATGACCGCGCAACGTTCGTCGAGCTTCATGTCGAGGACTGTATCGTCGGGCATCGTGCGGACGATCTTCGTGCCGGGCACGTCCCACTCGTCGGTGTATTCCTCGCGCGGATCGCAGACGGTCACGTGATAGTCGAGTCCCACCGCGATATGGCACAGGTAGCGCGACAGCTGACCGGCGCCGATTACGAGCATCCGGTAGCGCGGACCGTGAATGGTCAGCAGACGTTCGCCGTCGAAGTCGACGCCGTCGGTTGCACAGGCTGCTTCGAGGCGTGCCGTGCCGGTCGCCATGTCGACCGTGCGCGCGACGAGTTGACCTTCTTCCACCGCGCTGCACAGTTCGCCGATGCCGCTCGCGTGCGTTAGCGGTTCGAGCACGAGCTGGATCGTGCCGCCGCACGGCAGTCCGAAACGATGCGCTTCTTCGGCGGTGATGCCGTACTTCACCGCTTCGGGCACGCTCTGCTGAATGCCGAGACGGCGCACACGGTCGATCAGATCGTCTTCGATGCAGCCGCCCGAGACCGAGCCCACCACAAGGCCATCGTCGCGCACCGCGAGCATCGCGCCTTCGGGGCGCGGCGACGAGCCCCACGTCTTGACCACGGTTACGAGTAGCGCGCGGTGTCCTTCGTCGATCCAGCGTGCACTGGATTTCAGGACTTCGAGATCCACGCTGTCCATGATTTCTTCCTTTCCGGTTGAGCGGCTTCCGGCTGTCCATCGGCAGAAGATGGATCGGCGGGTTCCTGCGATTGTGCCGCAGCCTGCGCGTTCGCGTCGTCGACGGGTTCAGCTGAAGCGCCACTCACCTGTTCGCCGAACCGCTTGAAGAACTCGCCCGCGATCTTGCGCGCGGCACCGTCGACGAGCCGCGAGCCGATCTGCGCGAGCTTGCCGCCGACCTGTGCGCTCGCCGTGTACGACAGCTTCGTCACTTCATCGCCTTCGGGTTCGAGCGTCACGTGTGCGTTGCCGGTGCCGAAGCCCGCCGTGCCGCCCTGCCCTTCGAAGACGATCGTGTAGGTGCGCGGCGCGTCGATGTCGGTGAGCCGCATGCGGCCTTTGAAGCGTGCCTTCACCGGCCCGACCGACGCACTCATCGACAGCGCGAACACGTTCTCGCCGTCCGCTTCGATGCTGTCGCAGCCGGGGATCGACGCGCGCAGGATCGCGGTGTCGTTCAGCGCTTCCCATGCACGCTGCTGCGAGATCGGCAGCGTGTAGCTTTCGGTCAGTTCCATGATGTTGCTCCTTCGGAAGACGGTGTTCTTGCGACCGTGCGAGTCGTGCGAGGCGCACGCGCGAGCGGCGCGAGGTCGCGGCCGAATGCGGCGAGGCTCTCCAGATTATGGACCGGCCAGTGCACGTCGACGTGCGGCAGCATCGCCTGAACGCCGCGCGCTTTCGGTGCGAAGCCGCTATAGCGCAGCAGCGGATTGAGCCACACGATGCGATGCGCGAAGCGTCGCAGACGGGCCATTTCGGCGTCGAGCACATCGGTCGCTTCGTGATCGAGGCCGTCGGTGACGAGCAGCACGGTTGCGCGTCCGGTCAGCACGCGACGTGCCCAGCGTCGGTTGAATTCGGCGAGCGCGGCGCCGATCCGCGTGCCACCCGACCAGTCCGGCACCTGATCCGCGAGCGCCGCGAGTGCGACGTCAGGATCGCGTTCGCGCAGCGCGCGCGTCGCGTTCGTCAAGCGCGTGCCGAACAGAAACACCTGCAGACGTTCGCGCGATTGCAGCAGTGCATGGCAGAAGTACAGCACCGCGCGCGAATAGCTGCTCATCGAGCCGGAGATGTCGAGCAGCAGCACGAGCGGCGGTTTGCGCTCGACAACCGCGCGATACTTCCACACCGTCCAGTCGCCGCCCGCGCGCACCGCGTGACGTGCGCTCGCGCGCAGGTCCGCATGCGTGCCGCGCGACGCGGCCTTCAGACGTCTTGTCGGTTCGGTCGCGAGCGGCACGCGTTGCCCACGAATCATGTGACGCAGCGTGCGCCATTCGTCGGCGGTGAGCGTGTCGAAGTCGCGATGCCGCAGACGCTCTTCCGCGCTGAACGTCACGTGCGCGTGCAGTTCGTGCTGCGCGGTCTCGACCGGCGGTCGTGCATCGCGCGATGCGGGCGGACGCACGGCGAGCGCGTCGGCGAGACGGTTGTTGCGCTTCGGCGGCGGCAGGCCGTTGCGAACCTTCGGCAGCAGCAACGCGCGCAGCTTGCCTTCCCAGTCGGGGTCGCGCCAGAACAGCGTGAAGGCCGTGTCGAACAGATCGCGTTCATCGGGGGCTGATACGAGCGTTGCTGCGAGTGCTGCACGCACGTCGTCGCGTCGCGCGAGATCGACCCATTGCAGTGCGGCGAGTGCGTCGACGGATTGCGCGGGCGACATCGGTAACCCCGCGCCGCGCAGCACGCGCACGAAGTGCACGACGTTGCGCGCGAGCGTGTCGGGCTGCGATGCGCTGACGGAAGACGAGGGCACTCGCGTCATCGCATTCACCCCGCAGCCGCGAGACACTGCGCGATCTGCTGCGCGTCGACGCGCGCGAGGTCGTCCTGATACTTGAGCAGCACGCCGAGCGTGTCCTGCACCGACTGCGGATCGAGTTCCGTCACCGACAGCGCTTCGAGCGCGCGACACCAGTCGATCGTCTCAGCGATACCCGGTGCCTTGAACAGATCCATCCCGCGCAGCCGATGCACGAAATCGACCGCGCGACGCTGCAGTTCCGCCGACGTCTGCGGCGCGCGCGCGGCGACGATCGCCAGCTCGCGATCGCGTTCCGGATAACCGATCCATTGATACAGACAGCGCCGTTTCAACGCGTCGTGAACCTCACGCGTGCGATTCGACGTCATCACGACGACGGGCGGTTGCACCGCACGCACGGTGCCGTACTCGGGAATCGACACCTGGAAATCCGACAGCAGTTCGAGCAGGAACGCTTCGAACGGTTCGTCCGCGCGATCGATCTCGTCGATCAGCAGCACGCGGCGTGCGCCCGGATGCTGTTCGTCCGGCATCAACGCCTGCAGCAGCGGACGCTTCAGCAGGAATTCGCTGCGATACAGCGTGTCGTTCGCGGGACGTTCGCCCGATGCTTCGGCGAGCCGCAGCGCCATGATCTGTCGCGGGTAGTCCCACTCGTACAGCGCGCTCGCGGTGTCGAGACCTTCGTAGCATTGCAGCCGCAGCATCGACGTGCCGAGCATGCCCGCGGTCGCCTTCGCGAGTTCGGTCTTGCCGACGCCGGGCTCGCCTTCGACGAACAGCGGCCGCTCCATGCGCAGCGCGAGGAACAGGCCGGTCGCGAGTTCGCGGCTCGCAAAGTAGCCTTGCGCAGCGAGTTGCGCGGCGGTGTCGTCGATTGAAGCGGGCTGCATGATTCTCCTGATGCGGATGGACGCAGCCTGTCGCGCAGGCTGCGTCGTCGTGCGACGTTGCTAACCGTTCGCCCGTGTGACCGCACGCGCGGCTAGCACTGGGATCAGATGCGCGCGATAAGCGGCGTCCGCGTGCATATCGGTGTTCAGGTCGGTCGCGGCGATCGTCACGCCGCGCGCTGCCTGCGGCGTGAAGTTCGCGGTAAGCGCCGCTTCGAGGGCCTGCGCGCGAAACACCGACGATGCCGCGCCCGTCACCGCAACACGCACGCCGTTCGCAAACTTCGCGACGAACACACCGACGAGCGCGAAGTGTGAAGCCGGGTTGTTGAATTTCTCGTACGCGGCACGCTCGGGTACGGGAAATTCGACGGCGGTGAGTAGCTCGTCGGGTTGCAGCGCGGTCTCGTACATGCCGACGAAAAAGTCGTCAGCGGTAATGCGCCGTCGATCGGTGACGACCGTTGCGCCGAGCGCGAGCACGGCCGACGGATAGCACGCGGCCGGATCGTTGTTCGCAAGCGAACCGCCGATCGTGCCGAGCGCGCGCACCTGGCGATCGCCAATGTGTGCGGCGAGCGCAGCAAGTCCCGGCAGCACGCGACGCACATCCGCGTGATCCGCGACGTCCGCATGACAGACGGCCGCGCCGATCGTCACGCTCTTCGCGTCGACGCGAATCTCCTTCAGCGCGGCGATACGTGTGACGTCGATCAGCTTCGACGGCTGCGCGAGACGCAGCCGCATTGTCGGCAGCAGGCTTTGTCCGCCGGCCAGAAATTTCGCGTCGCTGTCCGCTGCGACGGCGGCGACTGCGGCCTTCGCATCGGCCGCGCGTTGATAGTCGAATGAGTACATGTCGGTTCCCTTCGCTGGACGGTGGGCTTACGCGTGCTGCGCGGCTTGGATCGCGGACCATACGCGATGCGGTGTCGCCGGCATCTGCAGGTCCTTCACGCCGAGCGGCGCGAGCGCGTCGACAATCGCGTTGATGACGGCGGGCGGCGAACCGATCGCGCCTGCCTCGCCGCAGCCCTTCACGCCCAGCGGATTGTGCGTGCACGGTGTGCCCTTCGCGGTTTCCACCGTGAAGTTGGGCAGATCCGACGCACGCGGCATCGCGTAGTCCATGTACGAACCGGACAGCAACTGGCCGCTCTCGTTGTCGTACACGCAGCGCTCCAGCATCGCCTGACCGACGCCCTGGCCGATGCCTCCATGCACCTGACCTTCGACGATCATCGGGTTGATCACGTTGCCGAAATCGTCGACGGCGGTGAAGCGCTCGATGCGCGTTTCGCCGGTATCGACGTCGACCTCGACCTCGCAGATGTACGCGCCCGACGGGTACGTGAAATTCGTCGGATCGTAGAACGCGCTTTCGTCGAGTCCGGGTTCGAGCTTGTCGAGCGGATAGTTGTGCGGCACGTACGCGGCAAGCGACACGTCGGCGAAGGTCTTCGTGCGGTCCGTGCCCGCGACGCGGAACGTGCCGTCCTTGAACTCGATGTCGTCGGCGGACGCTTCGAGCAGATGCGCGGCGATCTTCTTCGCTTTCGATTCGATCTTGTCGAGCGCCTTCATGATCGCCGAGCCGCCTACCGCGATCGAACGCGACCCATACGTTCCCATGCCGAACGGAATGCGGCCGGTGTCGCCGTGCACGACTTCGACGTTATCGATCGACATGCCGAGCCGGTCCGCGACCACCTGCGCGAAGGTCGTTTCGTGCCCCTGGCCGTGACTGTGCGAACCGGTGAACACGGTGACCGAGCCGGTCGGATGCACGCGGATTTCGCCGACTTCGAACAACCCCGCACGCGCGCCGAGCGCGCCCGCGATGTTCGACGGCGCGAGTCCGCACGCTTCGATGTAGCACGAGTAGCCGAGGCCGCGACGTTTGCCTTCGCGTTCCGACGCGGCGCGTCGTGCGGCGAAGCCTTTCACGTCCGCGAGTTCGAGCGCGCGCGACAGGCACGCTTCGTAGTCGCCGGTGTCGTAGGTGAGACCCACGGGCGTCGCGTACGGAAACGAGCGGATGAAATTGCGGCGGCGCAGATCGGACGGGTCGAGCTGCAGTTCGCGCGCGGCGGTTTCGACGAGCCGTTCGACCACGTACGTCGCTTCGGGCCGGCCCGCGCCGCGATACGCATCGACGGGTACCGTGTTCGTGAAGACCGCCTTCACTTCGGCGTAGATCGCGGGCGTCGCGTACTGACCGGCGAGCAACGTCGCGTACAGGATGGTCGGCACGCTCGACGCGAACGTCGACAGGTACGCGCCCATGTTCGCGATCGTATGCACGCGCATCGCGAGGAATTTGCCGTTCGCGTCGATCGCGAGTTCGGCTTTCGTCACGTGATCGCGGCCGTGTGCGTCCGAGATGAACGCTTCCGAACGCTCGGCAGTCCACTTCACCGGACGACGGATTTTCTTCGACGCCCACGTCAACGCGACGTCTTCCGCGTACAGGAAAATCTTCGAACCGAAACCGCCGCCGACATCCGGCGCGATGATCCGCACTTTCGATTCCGGCAGCGCGAGCACGAACGCCGCCATCAACAGCCGCTCGACGTGCGGATTCTGGTTCGCGACGTAGACCGTGTAGCTGTCGTCGTGCGCCGAATAGCTCGCGTTCACCGCGCGCGGTTCGATGGCGTTCGGCACGAGGCGGTTGTTCACGATGTCGAGCGTCGTGACGTGCGCGGCTTTCGCGAACGCGGCATCGGTCGCGGCCTTGTCGCCGTGGCCCCACGTGTAGCAGGTGTTGTCGGGGACTTCGTCGTGGACCGCGGGCTGGCCCGCGTCGGCTGCGTGCGCGGTGTCGACGGACGCGGGCAGCACGTCGTAGTCGACATCGATCAGCTCGGCGGCATCCTTCGCGGCCTTCACCGAATCGGCGATCACGAGCGCGACCTGGTCGCCGACGTGGCGCGCCTTCGTATGTGCGATCACCGGATGCGGCGGCTCGTTCATTGGCTTGCCGTCGATGCTGTGGATCAGCCAGCCGCACGGCAGGCCGCCGACGTTGTCGGCCGCGAGATCGGCGCCGGTGAAGATCGCGACGACGCCCGGCGATTGCTTCGCGGCGGTAGTGTCGACATGGCGGATGCGCGCGTGCGCATGCGGCGATCTGACGAAGATCGCGTAGGTCTGTTGCGGCAGGACGATGTCGTCGGTGTACTGACCGTTGCCGGTGAGGAAGCGGTAGTCTTCCTTGCGCTTGACGGAAGCGCCGATGACGCGGGTGGAGTCGGGTGCGTTCATGGCAGGCTCCTCACGCTGCGGCGCGGGCTGTCTGGCCCGCTGCCGGTGTGTCCGCCTGCATGCCCGCAGCACCTTCGAGCACGGCCTTCACGATGTTGTGATACCCCGTACAGCGACACAGATTGCCGTCGAGCTGCGCGCGCACATCCGCCTCGGTGAGTCCGGGTTGAGACGCGACGAGCGCAGTCGCGCTCATCACCATGCCTGGCGTACAGAAGCCGCACTGCAACCCGTGGCACGCGCGGAACGCGGCCTGCATCGGATGCAGTTCGCCGTCTTTCGACAACCCTTCGATCGTCGTGATCGACGCGCCTTCGGCCTGCACGGCGAGGATGTTGCACGACTTGATCGCACGGCCTTCCAGATGCACGGTACACGCGCCGCACTGCGCGGTGTCGCAGCCGATGTGCGTGCCGGTCAACCGCAACTGTTCACGCAGGAACTGGACAAGCAGGGTGTGAGGTTCGATCTGGGCGGTCACGGGCGTGCCGTTTACCGTCAGACTGATGCTGATCGCCATGGGGTGTCTCCTGTCGACCCGAGTTAGCGCTTTAGCGCTTACTCGGGTCCCATGTCGGAGTTAGCGCTTTAGCGCCTTACTCCGGGGTTGGGGGATGAGAGACCGGCTCGGGCCCATTACTGACTACCTGCCGCCTGACTGCTGAAGGGTCCGGTTCGGTTGGTGCTTTGTTATGGTGTAAGAAAGTAAAGCACAAATCCCGTAGTGCTGCCATTGGGGCGGGGCGTAAGCCGCCCGCCAATGCGCTGCGGAGAACAGCCGAAAAAAAACCGCAGGCCAGAAGGTCTGCGGTTGCGATGCTGCAGTGCGCGAAGTCGAATCAGCGCGTCAGTGCTGTACGTGCGCGAGCTTCGAATGACGTCGCGAGTAGCCGAAATAAATCACCATGCCGATCACGAGCCATACGACGAAAGCGATCCACGTGACCCGTTGCAGGTTGATCATCAGGAACAGGCACGATGCGACCGCGAGCACCGGCACGACCGGCACGCCCGGGCAGCGGAACGCACGCGGCAGATCCGGATGCGTCTTGCGCAGGATCAGTACCGCGATCGACACCATCGAAAACGCGGCGAGCGTGCCGATGTTGATCAGCTCGGCGAGCACGTTGAGCGGCACCAGCGCACCGATCAGGCCAAAGAAAATCCCGACGAGCCACGTCGTGAAGAACGGCGTCGCGAAACGCGGATGCACGCGCGACAGCGCGGCGGGCAGCAGCCCGTCACGCGACATCGCGAAGATCACGCGCGTCTGGCCGTACGCCATCACGAGAATCACGGTGAGCATGCCGAGCACGGCGCCGAGATCGATGAAGCCAGCGACCCACGGTTGCCCCGCCACTTGCAACGCGTAAGACACCGGGTGCGAGATGTTCGCGAACTGCGCATACGGGACGATGCCGGTGACGACTGCCGCGACCGCGACGTACAGCACCGCGCACACGCCGAGCGAAGCGATGATGCCGACCGGCAGATCGCGTTTCGGGTTCTTCACTTCCTCGGCGGCGGACGACACCGCATCGAAACCGATGAACGCGAAGAACATCACCGCCGCCGCGCCGAACACGCCGTTCCAGCCGTTCGGCATGAACGGATGCCAGTTCGCCGGCGCGACGTGGAACACGCCGACCGCGATCACGAGCAGCACGACCACGACCTTGATCGCGACCATCAGGTTGTTCACGCGGGTCGATTCGCGCACGCCGACCGACAGCAGCGCGGTGATCGCCATCATCACGAGGAAGGCGGGCAGGTTGAACAGCGTATGGATGCCGGGCACCGCGCCGGGCGCGGCCGTCAGCGCGTCCGGCAGCGAGACGCCGAAGCCATGCAGCAGCGACTGCAGATAACCCGACCAGCCGACCGACACCGCTGAGGTTGCGAGCCCGTACTCAAGCATCAGATCCCAGCCGATGATCCACGCGGCCAGCTCACCGAGCGTCGCATACGAATACGTGTAGATCGAGCCGGCGACGGGAATCGTCGAAGCGAATTCCGCGTACGCGAGCGCCGCGAAGCCGCATGCGACAGCCGCAATCAGGAACGACAGCATCAGCGCCGGCCCGGCCTGCACGGCGCCCGTGCCGGTCAGCACGAAGATGCCGGTGCCGATGATCGCGCCGACGCCGAGGAAAGTCAGATCGAGTGCGCCGAGCGCTTTCTTGAGCCCGGCGCTCTGGGCGCCGGCGAGCATCTGCTCGACGTTCTTCTTGCGGAAGAGGGACATGGAGGGGTCTCCTGAAAGCACGCGCATGGGCGGGCCGTATGGCGGAAAACCCTCGATTCTAGCGGATGTGGGGTAGGGCTCCGAGCGGAGCGCACAGGGTATGCGGCGTGGGTGAGCGGTGCGGGGCGGCGTATCAGGCCGCCATCACCGGATTCAGATCGACGAGCCGGTTGCTCATCACGTAGAACGTCAGTTCCGCGTTGTTGTTGAGCCGCATCTTTTCGAGCAGCCGCGTGCGGTACACGCTGACCGTCTTCACCGACAGCGACAACGCGTTCGCGATGTCCGTCAGACGTTGACCGGATGCAAGCATGCACAGCGTTTGATATTCGCGGTCGGAGAGTTTTTCGTGCGGCAGCTGTTCGCCGTCGAACGACACGTAGTCGGCGAGCGCTTCGGCCATCTCCGGGCTCACGTACTTGCGGCCCGCGGCGACCTGCTGGATTGCGCCGATCAGCTGCGCGGCGTCGATCGTCTTCGACAGATAGCCGGCCGCGCCGGCCTTCAGCGCGCGGACCGCGTACTGATCCTCGCGATACATCGAGAACATCAGCACAGGCACGCGGGGCGCCTTGCGCTTCACGCGCTTGAGCACTTCGACGCCGTTCATGTCCGGCAGCGAGATGTCGAGCAGGATCACGTCGTAGACCTGCTTCGCGGCAAGCGCGAGCGCTTCGGCGCCGGTCTGCGCCTCGACGACCTCGCATGCGACACCGCGATCGATCAGCAGATGGCTGACGCCCTGGCGGACGACCGCGTGATCGTCGATGAGCAGGATACGCAGGCTCATGAGCGGCCGCCTGTTCGTGCGTTCACACCGGTGCCGGTGCGGTAGGTGACGGGCTGCGGTGCATCGGCGAGCAGTTGGTCCCATGCGAAGCGTGCGCGGACCGTGGTGCCTGACGTCTTGACGTCGTCTTCGTGTGCGGTCGCGAGATTCGTGACCCGCAGCGTGCCGTCGAATGCTTCGCAGCGCGAGCGCATGCCGGCCACGCCATAGTGACCCTGCGCTTCGCTGCGGCGACGGCGCGAGCCGCGCGCGATACCGATGCCGTCGTCGGCGATGGTGAGCGTCAGGTGGCGACGGCTCGTCGCGATGCGTACGTCTGCGCACGATGCGCGCGCGTGACGGGCAGTGTTGGTTAGCGCTTCCTGCGCGACGCGGAAGATCGCGAGCGTGCCGTCGGCGGACAGACGTGTGAGGCGGACGTCGGCCGCGCAGACGAAGCTCGTGCGCAGGCGGGTGCGGGCGGCGAAGTCGTCGGTCCATTGCGCGAGCGCGGCGACGATGCCGGCTTCGAGAGACGGTGCGTGCCGTTCCGTGACGGCGTCGCGAGCGGCTGCACACGCGGCGTCGAGCGAACGGTTCGCGACGGCCAGTGCGGCCTTGCATTGGGGCGGAGCGTCGGCGGGCAGCCAGGTATCGATACCGGCGAGCGCGAAGCGAGCGGCGGTCAGTTCGGCACCGACGCTGTCGTGCAGCTCGCGGGCAAGCTGGCGACGCGCGGTTTCATGTGCGGCGGCGAGTTCGGCGGCGAGCGCACGGACGCGCTCGCGCAGTCTCGCGATCTCGGAATCGCCGGCAGAAATCGGGTTGCCCATGGCGATCGGCACGACCATCGACGTGTCCATCTCTCTCCCTCGTCAGGAAGCGGATTGGGTGACGAACTGCGTGCGCGTCGATCGCGCGAGGACAAAACAACGCATGCGAACCTCGAGCCTCCAGATGCATCCACGGCGGCACTGCCGCGCCGGATAATCACTACGTTTCAGCGTAACGAATTTTACATTCGGTAACAAATCGGATCTAACCCTGGTGAGGGTTAGAGCGACTGTTCACTGCGCCGCGATGATATCTTAAATAAAACAAAAATGTAGATACACCAAGGGTTAGCGAGGAATTTTAAAGTTCTTTCAGATGGCTGTCACAGACCGGTGCGTCAGAAAAACGCTGACGGCAAAGGTTAAATTGTGGACGTCGAATTGTAACGTCGACGGTGCGAGGCCGGACCGGCTCGCGGCATGGCGACGCGCCAATAAAAAACCGGAGCACGAGGCTCCGGTTCGGGTACTGCGCAGGCCGCTGCGAGTGTCGCTCAGCCGACGAATGCTTTCTCGACGACGTAGTGGCCCGGCTCGTTGTTGCTGCCTTCCTTGAAGCCGAGGCTGTCGAGCAGTTCGCGCGTGTCGCGCAGCATGTGCGGGCTGCCGCAGAGCATCACGCGATCGTTCTCGATCGAGAACGGCGGCACCTGCAGATCTTCGAACAGCTTTTGCGTATCGATCAGCTCGGTGATCCGGCCGCGATTCTGGAAGGTTTCGCGCGTGACCGTGGGGTAATACACGAGCTTCTCGCGGACCGCTTCGCCGAGGTACTCGTGGTTATGCAGGTCTTCGGTGATGTATTCCTTGTACGCGAGCTCGTCGACGAAGCGGCACGTGTGCGTGAGCACCACCTTGTCGTAGCGGTCGTACACCTCGGGATCCTTGATGATCGACATGAACGGCGCGAGGCCCGTGCCAGTCGACAGCAGCCACAGCGTTTTGCCGGGCAGCAGGTTGTCGGCCATCAGCGTGCCCACCGGCTTCTTGCCGATCAGCACCTGGTCGCCGACCTTCAGATGCTGAAGGCGCGACGTGAGCGGGCCGTCCTGCACCTTGATGCTCAGGAACTCGAGGTGTTCCTCGTAGTTCGCGCTGGCCATGCTGTATGCGCGGATCAGCGGCTTGCCTTCCACTTCCAGCCCGACCATCGTGAACTGGCCGTTTTCGAAGCGCAGGCTCGGATCGCGCGTGCAGGTGAAGCTGAAAAGCGTGTCCGTCCAGTGATGGACGCTCAGAACGGTTTGTTGAGTCAGGTTGCTCATGGCGCTTGATGGATGCGAAAAAGAAGGCGGCCGTCGGTTCCGGCCTGACAGCGATATGGCGCACACCGATGGGAACGATGCGCAATCCGCTATTCTACCGCGCCCGACGTTCGTTGCCTGTCAGCTGCTAGCAGCCTGTGGGTTCCGGTGCGGGCGCAGGCTGGCTGCGTCTGGCTGCCGTCCGCCGCGCTGCGCACATGATGTGCGCGCCAGCTGGGCCTCGTGCAATCGGCCTGCAGGATGCCGGATGGACATCAACGGGCTTTGCCGGGACGGCAAAACAGCCCTGCGATGATACCGAAACCGGTCGTGCGACGCAGCATTGACCCTGCTGACGGAGCGGTAAAGGCTTGAATCGCTTGGAGAAAAGCGCGCTATAACAGACGCGGCGGCTAGCGTTCGGCGGCGAGCTTCGCACCCAGGCCGACGAGCACCGCGCCGCAGACACCGTCGATCGGCCGACGCAGCCGGCGATAGCCGCGCTGCGTGCGCTCGGTCGCGAACATCAGCGCGACGCCGCCGTACCAGCCCGCCGACATCGTGCCGATCATCGCCAGCACGACGCCGTAGAACCACAGCGGCGGATTCGTGGGGAACATCGTCGCGAACACGCTGGTCCAGAACGCGCACGATTTCGGATTCGTGAGGCACGTGAGCAGACCCGAGCGCCATGCGCGGAAATACGCGCCGGGCGTTGCATCGGGCGGTGGCGCGTCGACGACCGGCACCGCCTCGCCGCGCCGCGTGCTCGCGCGCAGCAGCTTGATGCCGAAGTAGATCAGATAGAGCGCGCCCGCGATGCGGATGCCGTTGTACAGCCAGTCGATCTTCTGCAGTACCGCAGCGAGTCCGAGCATCGCAAGCGACGCCCAGATCGTCGACGCGGTGCCGACGCCGAGCGCGGATGCGGTGCCGAGGCCGCGACGTCCGGCGAGCGACAGCTGGGTGATCATGAAAAAGTTGGGACCGGGGCTGATCGCGGCGACGAGGTAGACGACGGCGATCTGCAGCAGGATCGGAAGATAGGGATGGTGCATGGCGGTTCGCGGTGCGTTGAAGCGCGGCGGGTCGTAAGCGGCGGAATCGCGATCTTACTCGCGCGTGGCGTGGACGTCATGCATGGCTGCATTTGCCGATCGCGTGATGTCAGGGGCACCGGGCACACACGTGCTCTGCTCAACCCAACGCGGCAAATCAAAGAGCCATGCGCCTGGGCGATACGTCTCGGCGTCCGCCGTTGCGCAACGAAGCCAGCTACCCCGCTGCCACCGTCTTGCGCCCCCGTTGCTTCAACACCCGCGCCTGCAACACGATCACGACCAGCAGGAAAACCCCGCGTATCACCGACTGCCAGTACGCCGACAGACTCACGAACCCCAGCCCGTTCTCGAAGTTCAGCAGGTTGAACACGAGCCCGAGCAACAGCACACCCGCGATCGTCATCGCGATGGACCCTTCGCCGCCGGTGAGCAGCGTACCGCCAAGCACCACCGCCGAAATCGCGAACAGCTCCCAGCCGACGCCTTCGTTCGGCTGTCCCGCGCCGAACTGCGCGGCGAGAATCACGCCGGCGAGTCCTGCGAGCAACCCGCTGACCGCGTAAGCAACCACCAGCGTGCGGTCCACGTTCAGGCCCATCAATCGCGCGGCTTCCTCGCTGCCGCCGATCGCGAGCGAATGCCGTCCGAAGCGCGTGCTGCGCAGCGCGAGCCAGCCGAGCACGGCAGCGGCGAGCGCGACGAGTCCGGGGATCGGCAGGCCGAACAGATCGCCCTGACCGAAGGCGCCGAAGTTCGTATCGCTGGAGATCGACACCGCGTCGTTCTTGCCGAGCAGCAGCGCGACGCCGTGTGCGCCGAGGCTCGTCGCGAGCGTCGTGATGAACGGCAGGATTTTCAGTCGCGTGATCACGACGCCGTTCAGCACGCCGACCGCCGCGCCTGCCGCCGCGCCCGCGAGCACCGCGACCCAGCCGCCCAGCGGGCTCGCCAGCGCGGCGACGACGCTCGACAGCGCCGCGACCGTGCCGACCGACAGATCGATGCCGCCGGTGATGATCACGAACGCCATGCCGATCGAGATCAGCGCGAACATCGAGTTGTAGCGCCAGAAAGACGTGATGTTGTACGCCGACGCGAAGTGGTCGTAACGCACGACGCCGAGCAGCACGAGGGCTGCAAGCGCGATCAGGATGGGCAGGTTCTTTTTCATCGGACGAGGTTCCGGAGCATCGAGGAGCGCCGCATCAGCGCGCGCGCCGTTGCACGTAGACGGCCGCGATAATGATCGCCGCCTTGACGACCAGCGCCGCCGCATCGGGGATGCCGTGCGCGAGCAGCGTGTAGCGCAGCAACTGGATGATCAGCGCGCCGATCAGCGTGCCGCCGATATACGCCTTGCCGCCCGTCAGCGCTGTGCCGCCGACGGCCACCGCAGCGATCGCGTCGAGTTCGATACCGAGCCCGACGACGTTCGCATCGGACGACGAATTCACCGAGATCGAGATCAGTCCCGCGAGACCCGACAGCGCTGCGCAGATCGTGTACGCGATCAGCTTCGTGCGCGCGGTCGGAATGCCGCACAGGTACGCGGCTTTCTCGTTGCCGCCGGTGACGAGCAGGTACTGGCCGAACAGCGTCTTGCGCACGATCCACGCGAACAGCGCGACGAGCGCGAACATCAGCAGCACCTGGAACGGTATGCCGGCGACCTTGCCGAGCGCGATCCACTGGAAGGCGGGATTGTTGAACGCCTGCAGGCTGCCGTCGGTGACGACCTGCGCGATGCCGCGTCCGGCGATGAACAGCACCAGCGTCGCGACGATCGGCTGCACGGCGAGCCGCGTGACGAGCAGTCCGTTGAACACGCCGCACAGCGCAGCGGCGAGCACCGGCAGCACGAACGCGAGCGCGATGCCGAGCGCGCCGTCGACATGCATGAAGAGCATCGGCGCAAGCGCGCCGGCAATCGCCATCGATGCGCCTACCGACAGATCGATGCCGCCCGTCGCGACCACCAGCGTCATACCGATGCCGACGATCACGATCGTGACCACCTGCGTCAGGTTCACGTTGAAGGTCTGCAGCGACCAGAAGTGCTGCGTGAACAGCAGATTGAACACGAGCATCGCGAGCAGCACGACGATCTCGCGCTGGATCGCGACACGCCGACGCTTTTTCACCGTCGTCGCCGGTGCGGGCGCGGGCGCGGGCGCGGCGGTGGTCAACGGCGCGGCTTCATTGCGCAACGAATCATGAGCCATGCCGGTTGCCCTCCTTCTGTGCGACCTGCGCCGTCGTGTCGACGGCGACCGCTGCTTCCGCGAGCGCCGAGTGGCCGTCGCTGCCCCACGCGATCGCATCCATGATCGCGGTTTCGCTCATTGCCGCGCCGTCGAGTTGCGCGACCGTGCGGCCGTCGCGGATCACGACCGCGCGATCGGCTACCGCAGTCAGCTCTTCGAGTTCCGATGCCGATAGCAGCACCGCGAGTCCTGCGTCGCGCAGTTCGCGCACGATCTTCGCGACGTCGGCTTTCGCGCCGACGTCGATGCCGCGTGTCGGTTCGTCGAGCAGCAGCAGCGTCGGCTCTGCGGCGAGCCAGCGCGCGAGCAGTACCTTCTGCTGGTTGCCGCCTGAGAGTTCGCGGATCGGTTGATCGGGGCTGCGCAGTTTGATGCCGAGCGACGCGACGAAGCGCTCGACGATCGCCTGCTGCTGTTTTCTGTCGACGATGCCGTGTTGCGCGAGCGTGCGCAGACACACGAGCGTGAGGTTGTCGCGCACCGACAGCTCGGGCACGATGCCGTCGCCCTTGCGGTCTTCGGTGAGGTACGCGAGGCCGCGCGCGATCGCATCCTGCGGCGATTTCAGCGCGACCGTCTTGCCGTCGATCGACACGCTGCCGCGCTCGAGCGGATCGGCGCCGAACATCAGACGCATCGTCTCCGTGCGCCCCGAGCCGAGCAGCCCTGCGAGGCCAACGGCTTCGCCGCGATGCACGGCGAGCGACACGTCGTTGACGAGCGGTCGCGAACCGATGCCCTGCACGGCGATCGCCTGCTTGCCGCGTTGCGCGAGATGCGTGTCGCGCGCGGTGGTATCGTCGTCGACGACCGCCGCGAGCGTGCGGCCGAGCATCGTCGTGACGAGCTGACGCTTGTCCATGTCGGCCATCGTGCTCTGAGCGACGGTCTGGCCGTCGCGCATCACCGTGACGCGATCGCACAGCGCATACAGTTCGTCGAGCCGGTGCGATACGAAGATCACTGCGCGGCCGTCGTCGCGCAGCTTGCGCACGACGGAAAACAGCAGCTCCACTTCGCGCTCATCGAGCGATGACGTCGACTCGTCCATGATGACCATCTTCGCGTCGGCCGACACGGCGCGCGCGAGCGCGACCATCTGCTGGATTGCAGTCGAATAGCTGCCTGCGGGTTTCTTTACGTCGATCTGCAAGCCGAATGATTCGAGCAGCGCGGCCGCGCGCTGCTGCACCGTGCGCCAGTCGATCAACCCGAAGCGGCGCGGCTCGCGGCCCAGAAAAATGTTTTCCGCGACGGAGCGGAACGGCACCAGATTGATCTCCTGATAGATCGTGCTGATGCCGGCTTCGCGCGCTTCCTTCGGGGTGCGGAAATCGATCTCGCGACCCTCGAAACGCACGCTGCCGCCGGCGCGCCGGTAGGCGCCCGTCAGGATCTTGATCATCGTGGATTTGCCGGCGCCGTTCTGGCCGATCAGCGCGTGCACTTCGCCTGCGGCGACGCTGAGTTGCGCGCTGTGCAGCGCGGGGACGCCGCCGAAGCTGATCTGGATGTCCTGCATGTCCAGCAACGGCGCGGGCGCCGTGTCTCGGGACTGCGGCGTCTGACTGACGGATGCCGTCACGAAGCCCTCCGGATGCAATCGATTCGTGCGGCCGTGCCGCTGGTTGATGTTACGCCGGGTACGCCGGACAAAGCGAAGCGGCGACCCGCGAGACGCCGTGCGCAACGCGGGTGCGCCGCTTCGAACCTTCCCGTCAGCGGAGTTCCTGGGCTCCACTTACGCACTGCCCGGGCGGCGTCTTCCGGCGCCGCCCGCCATCACTACTCTTTAACGCTCAGTGGCCGCTCAGTAGCCGTACTGCATGTTCTGCTGCACGTTGCTCTTGTCGTAGAAGCGGTCCGACACCTTGACCCACGTCGGAATCTTCTCGCCCTTCGCATAGCGTTGCGCGACGTCACACGCGAGCGGGCCGAAGAACGGACTCGACTGCACGCTCGCGCCCAGTTCGCCGGCCGCGATTGCATCCATGCCGCCCTTCGTGCCGTCGATCGTCACGATCTGGATGTCCTTGCCCGGCTGCTTGCCGGCGGCCTTGATCGCGGCGATCGCGCCGAGCGCCATTTCGTCGTTGTGCGCGTACACGGCGGTCACGTCCGGATGCGCCTGCAGCAGCGTCTCCATGACCTGACGTCCCTTGTCGCGTGCGAAGTCGCCGCTTTGCGACGCGATGATCGACATGCCCGGGTTCTTCGCGATCACTTCGTCGAAGCCCTTCTTGCGATCGTTCGCGGCGGAGGCGCCGGTCGTGCCTTCGAGTTCGATGATCTTCGCCTTGCCGCCCGTCGCCTTGACGAGCCAGTCGGCGGCGCGGTGGCCTTGATCGATGAAGTCCGAACCGATGAACGTGATGTAGTCGCGGCCCGCTTTCGCAACCGACTGATCGACGTCGCGGTCGACGAGAATCACCGGAATGCCGGCCTTCTTCGCCTGCAGCACGATCGGTGCGAGCGGCTTTTCTTCGCGCGGCGGGAAGACCAGCAGATCGACGTGCTGCGCGATCATGCTCTGGATGTCGGAGACCTGTTTCGCGTTCGAGCTGTTCGCGTCGGTCAACACGAGCTGCCAGCCGCACTTCGCGGCGACGTCCTTGAAGCTCTTCGTTTCGGCGAGCCGCCACGGGTTGTTGCTTTCGGTCTGTGCGAAGCCGACCTTCAGCGGCGTCTTGTTGGGCAGCTTGGGCAGCCCGTCGTCGGCGTGTGCTGCGACCGCGCCGAGACCGAATGTCAATGCGAATGTCAGAACCTGAAGCGACGCGGCCAGCGGACGAACCCGCGGCCGGCGCGATTGCCGATTGTGCGACGCCATGTCTTCCTCCAGTACCTGGTGGTGGATTGCTTATGCTTTTTTCGTGACCCTGTCGTCCCGCGAAGATCGCCGGACGTGCCGATTATTCCATCGGGAATTATTATTGGTCAATCACTAATAATATTAATTGCAGTGGTTTTTGCCTCGGTAATTACCCTCACCGACGCGCGTTCGACCAGCGGACCGTCGAGCTTCACCATCCGGTGCCGCACCGGCGCGCCGGCCGCGCGGTTGTGTTCTTCCTGCAGCAGCGTCTCGACGGCCCAGCGGCCCAGCTCGTAGTTCGGCAACACGACGGTCGACAGCGGCGGGTGCGTGTGGCGCGCGATTTCCTGGTCGTCGTAGCCGAGCACCGACACGTCTTCCGGCACGCGATGGCCGAGCTGCTTCAGCGCTTCGATCGCGCCGAGCGCCATCAGGTCGTTCGCGCAGAAGATCGCGGTGGGCGGATTCGCCTCGCGCATCAGCGACAGCGTGTGCTCGAAGCCGGCACCCGAACTCCAGTCGCCGTCGCGCACGAGTTCCTGTGCGAACGGCAGGTCGGCGGTGGCGAGCGCGGTGCGATAGCCCTTCAGGCGATCCTTCGCGGCGTCCTGCCACGGTTCGCCGTTGACGTAGCCGATCCGCCGATGACCCGAGCGCAGCAGATACTCGGTCGCCAGATGGCCGCCCGCGACCTCGGCCGGCACCACCGACGACTGGCCGCCGTCGCTCGTGTAGCAGTTCAGCAGCACGGTCGGCACGCGCAGCAGCGCGGCCGGCAACGTGACCTTGCGGGTGTAGACGGTGGCGTAGATCACGCCGAATACGTTCGGGCTCGACAGCGCGGCATCGAGCACCTGCTGCTCGATGTCCGCGTTGCCGTGCGTCGAGTAGACCGCGAGCATCTTGCCGCTCGCGTAGGCCGCATCGCGTGCGCCGTCGACGTTCACGACCGGATGCGGGCTGGTCGAGATTTCGTCGGCGAGATAGACGATCAGGTTGCGCTCGTCCTTCGACGGCGCGACCGCTTCGCGCGCCGACAACCGGTAGCCGAGGTCGTGCGCGGCCTTCAGCACCTTGTTGCGGGTGGCTTCGGAAAACTTCGCGCCCGTCGCGTTGTTCAGCACCAGCGAAACGGTGGATTGCGACACGCCGGTGAGCTTGGCGATATCGGTCATCGTGGGGCGGCGTTGCGTCGATTTCTTCATGGGCAGGCCGCATCGCGCGGCAGGAACGGAACACGCCGGAAGGTCCGGCTGCCGGGGCTCCGGCTGGTCTCGACGGTACCACTAATAATATCCGCGCAGCAACGCGCGCAAACCCGTTTGGGCAGGCCTCCGCGAAATCCGCGGGCACCGCTTCGCGATAAATTTATTACTAATAATATTGACCGACAAGCCTTGCTCGTGCGATTCTCGGTCGCGCCGGGCCGTCCTGGCTCTCTCACTGCCGTTCGCTACGACCATGCACGATCTTTCCCCGAGTTCACTGCCGTCCGATCTGTCTTCTGAGCGCCTCGACGCTGTGCCGTTCGTGGCCATGCCGGCCGCGCCTGCGGGTCTGACGTTGATCGAGCTGAGGAGCGGCGACACGAGGGTGACGGTCGCGCCGCAGATCGGCGGTGCGATCGCGGCGTACTGCGACGTAGCCGATTCCGCTAACGGCGAGCCGCTGCACTGGTTCCGTCCCGCGACGCAGGCTGCGCTTGCAGAACGCGATCCGCTGAAGATGGGCAGCTTCCCGCTGTTTCCGTATTGCAACCGCATTCGCGATGCGCGCTTTGTCTTCGAAGGCCACACGATCGATTTGTCCGGCGACGGCAACCGTTTCGCGCACGCACTGCACGGTCACGCGTGGCGACGCGAATGGCGCGTCGGCGAGCGCACGGCGAATGCCGTCGAACTGCATTTCGATCACGAGCCCGATGCGCATCTTCCCGGTGACTGGCCGTTTCGCTACGTCGCGCAGCAGCGGATCGAACTGATCGGCAACGCGCTGCACGTGACGATGCGTGCGCGCAATCTGTCGGATCGCGCGATGCCGTTCGGCATGGGACATCACCCGTACCATCCGCGCACGCCGCATACGCAGGTGCATGCGCAGGTGCGCGCGATGTGGCACGCGGACGGCGACGTGCTGCCGACGCATCTCGGCGCGCATCCGTCCGTCGATGCATTGAGCTGCGGCATGTCCGCCGATGCATTCGAGCTCGACAACAACTTCGCGGGCTGGTCGCGCGAGGCGACCGTGACGTGGACCGACGAGCGGCGCAGCGTGACGCTGCGCGCTGAAGCGCCGTTTAACCATCTGGTGGTGTTCGCGCCGGCCAACGATCCGCAACTGTGCGTCGAGCCGGTGACCAACACGACCGACTGCTTCAACGCCGGCATCGCGCCGGATCGTACCGGCGGGCAGGTGCTGGCGCCGGATGAAGAGGTGGTCGCGCGACTCGTGTGGACGCCGCAGCGGTTCTGAAATCCTCGTAGCCTTGTTCAGCCGACCTGCAACCGAGGCATAGGTAGTCGCGGCTCGCGTGGACGCCGCAGCAGGGCGAGACGCAGCGTCGTTCAGCCGACCTGCAACCGCGCCATATACGGAAGATGATCCGACAGCCACGCGGTTTCCTGCGTCGGCTGGATCCATTCGATCGGCTTCATGTCGCGCACGAACATCTTGTCGAGCGCGAGCGCCGGCGAAAAAGCGGGGAACGTGCGCGCCGGTTCGCCGAGCAGCGTCGCGACCTCGTGCAGCCCATGCTCGCCGAAGAGCGGCACCGAATCGTTACGCCAGTCGTTGAAGTCGCCGGCCAGCACGAGCGGACCGCTCGGCGCTTCTTTCGCGATCCAGTGCGCGATCCAGTTCATCTGCCGCAGCCGCGCCGAGCGCGTGAGCGCGAGATGCGCGCACAGCAGCGTCACCGAGTGACCCGCGAACGTCGCGCGCGCCACCAGCAGACCGCGCCGTTCGAAGCGATGCGCGGAGATGTCCCAACGTCCGCCGAGATCCAGCGGATGCGGCGACAGGATCGCATTGCCGTGCCGCCATGAAGGCTTGAAGACATTCGGCCCGAGCGCGATTTCGAGTTCGAGCGCGCGGGCGATTTCGGTCGCCTGGCAATGCCAGACGTCGTCGGCGGGGTCGCCGAGCGGCGCGCCGAAATTGCTCGACAACACCGGCGCCGGCATCCGCCGCGCCATCGCTTCCTGCAGGAAATATGCGTCGGCATGCGTCGACTGCACCCAGCGCTGCATCGCTTGCCAGGCCTGAAAGCCGAGCGGCGTGCGACCCTTGTGCAGGTTCCAGCTGACCGCGATGAAGTCTTTCGACTGCACGTCGGTGTGAATCAGTTCCTCGGGGTTTCGCATGCCGCGTCGTCCCTATTTTTTGTCGATGTCATGGGTTGGTCGCGAGGCTCGCACGCACCCGGTACACGAGCGTCGGATTCTGGTCGACGATCTTCCATGTGGTCCATTCGCCCGGCTTCAGTTGCAGCCCGGGATGACTCGCGCTGACAAGCCGCGGTTGCGGTGGCAGCTTGCAGCCCTGGGCGGTTTGCGGCGTGTCGTTTTCCTCGAGTGTTTCCTGTGCGTCGATCGCGAGCGTCACGGTGTTCGCGTCGGCCTGCGTCGGCGAAATGGTCAGCGTGCGCGACAGGTCGATGCTGCCCGCCGGTTGATCCTTGCAGCCGACGTTGCGCTGCACGACGTGATGATGCGTGTCCGTGCGCGCCTGGCCGACGGTCGTCGTGCCGTCGAAGGTGTCGATCTGCTGGCCATCGCGCATCACCTGCAACTGCCATTGCACGACAGGCTGTACCGAACGCGTGTCCTGCGCGTGCGCGAGCAGCGAGGTGCCGAGCAGCACGGCGACGAGACTGGTTTTCCACATGAGAACGATCTCCGGCGCAGCGTGCGGCGGTGGAATGGAACAGCCGCCCATCTTACGCCTGCTGACGATAACGGTTTCTGACACCCGATCGCCGGCCGGGTTCAGCAACACTACATTTCACTTGGTGACGGCAATCGGTTCATTCAAGGTCTTGCGCGTCTGTGCGGGGCGTTCCGGACAGGTCCGACGAAAGATGATTGATGTGTTAGCAGCAGACGTGCCGCGCTGCTCGCTTGCGTCGTATTCGCGCGTCGCTACACTGGATTGAAGCGGTGCGAGAAAACACAGAAGCGCCGCATCGACGGTTTCAGTCCGACGGGGTGTGCGATGACGACAGCCATGGTCAAGCAGGAAATCGCGGTGGCGTCGTTCAGCAAGGTCTACGAACTCGACAGGGTCGAGTCCGCGCTGAACGAACTCGGCGATGGGGCGAACGACGCGCTGCGAACGACGTACGAGAAGATGCTGAAAATCGGCAATCTGCGCTTCTGCGTGAAGCCGAACCGGATGCCGTCGATCGACGATCTGATTGACGTGCTGCCGAACTTCGAAGCGCCGCTCGACGATGTCCGCAAGCAGGTCGCGCTGTGCATCGAAACCGACGACCGTCTCGAGCTGATGCCGATCCTGCTGCTCGGCGATCCCGGCATCGGCAAGACGCACTTTGCGAAGCATCTCGCGAGGCTGCTCGGCACCGCGTATCACTACGTCGCGATGAGTTCGCTGACCGCGGGCTGGATTCTGTCCGGCGCGTCGTCGCAATGGAAGAACGCGAAGCCCGGCAAGGTGTTCGACGCGCTCGTGCACGGCAGCTACGCGAACCCGGTCATCGCAGTCGACGAGATCGACAAGGCCACCGGCGATTCGCAATACGATCCGCTCGGCGCGCTGTACGCGCTGCTCGAACACGACACCGCGCAGACTTTCATCGACGAGTTCGCCGAAGTGCCGATCAACGCCGGCCACGTGATCTGGATCGCCACCGCGAACGACGAGCGCTCGATTCCCGAGCCGATCCTGAACCGGATGAACGTCTACGAGATTGCGCCACCCGATCGCGAGGGCGCGCGTCGGATTGCGCAGTCGATCTACGACGAGATCCGTTCGGCGCACAGCTGGGGCGTTCGTTTTCCCACGCAGCTCGCCGATCGCACGCTCGATGCGCTGATGCAGGCATCGCCACGCGAAATGCGACGCGCGCTCCTGAACGGATTCGGCGCGGCGCGGATCGCGAACCACGAGGAGATGGAGCCTGACGACATTCGCCTCGACTACGGCGCACGTCGCAAGCCGATCGGGTTTTGATTCCTGAAAACGAAATGAATCGGTCGCGCGTTGTTTCGCATTTTGCAACTAAGAGTTGTAGCTAATCGGGCTGGAGAATCGATAGTAGGTGGATACACTGAGCCGTACCGAATGACGCTGCACACAACCAGCGGCATTCAGCTAAACGACTCATCAAACGACTAAAGGTGTCCACCATGAAAAAGACCTCGATTGCTGCTCTGTTGATCTCCGCTGTTGTTGCCGTGCCTGCTTTTGCGAGCGGCGTCGGTCCTGCGCCGTTCTATCGTCCGCAGGTTGAGACGAGCACGCAGACCAGCACGGTGACCCGTGCCGAGGTACGCGCCGACGTCGCACAGGCACGTGCCGCCGGTGAACTGAACGCGAATGCGAATGCACCCGCATGGCCGGTGCGGATGGCCGCGGTATCGACGAATGCGCCGAAGACCCGCAGCGAAGTGAAGGCGGAAGTCGCACAAGCCCGCGCGAACGGCGAGCTCAGCCTGAATCCGAATGCGCCTGCGTACCCGCGACAGTTCGCGACCGGTGGCTATACCGTGCCGCGCGCGCAGATCCACACGCAACTGAGCCAGGGATCGGTCGACGGCGCGAGCGTCGAAGACTGATCGACCTCGCGCCTGACGGTCAGGCGCCGATGTCATGAATGTGTCCGAAAGTGCCCGTAGTCGATCCGACTACGGGCACTTTGCTTTGAATCGGCGACGTACAATCGATGTGAACAGACATCGCGGATGACGGCCGCGCGTCGTTGCGGCGCACGGCGGCATCCCGTTCCCATCGGGCAGTTGAGCGAGACGAAGCGTGGCGCGGTGCGCCGGCGCGAGACACATGGATCAGATCGAATGTGTAGTGATCGGCGCGGGCGTGGTCGGCCTCGCCGTGGCCCGCGCGCTCGCCGCGCGCGGACGCGAAGTGATCGTGCTCGAAGCAGCCGAGGCGATCGGTGTCGGCACCAGTTCGCGTAACAGCGAGGTGATCCACGCGGGCCTCTACTATCCGCGCGGTTCGCTGAAGGCATCGCTGTGCGTGCGCGGCCGCGAACTCCTCTACGAATACTGCGCGGCACGCGGCGTTCCGCATCAGCGCTGCGGCAAGCTGCTCGTCGCGACGGCGGCGAACCAGATTCCTCAGCTCGAAAGCATCATGATGCGTGGCCGCGAAAACGGCGTGCTCGATCTCGTGCGGATCGGCGGCGCGGATGCGCAGGCGCTCGAACCCGCGCTCGAATGTGTCGCTGCGGTGTTCTCGCCACAGACGGGTATCGTCGACAGCCATCAACTGATGCTCGCGTTGCAGGGCGATGCGGAAAACGACGGCGCCGTGTGCGCGTTCCATGCGCCGGTCGAAGCGATCGAGGCGATCAACGGACGCTTTGTCGTGAAGGTCGGCGGCGCCGCACCGACAACACTCAACGCCGCATGTGTGATCAACAGCGCGGGGCTGCAGGCGAATGCAATCGCGCGTCGCATCCGCGGACTCGATGCGCGTCACGTGCCGCCGTTGTATCTCGCGCGCGGCAACTACTTCAGCGTGTCGGGTCGCGCACCGTTCAGCCGGCTGATCTATCCGATGCCGAACGAAGCAGGGCTCGGCGTGCATCTGACGATCGATCTCGGCGGCCAGGCGCGTTTCGGTCCGGACGTCGAATGGGTCGATGCGATCGGCTATGACGTCGATCCGCGCCGCGCAGATTCGTTCTATGCGGCGATCCGCGCGTACTGGCCGGCGTTGCCCGACGGCGCGCTGCAACCGGCGTACGCAGGCATTCGTCCGAAGCTGTCGGGCCCAGGCGAACCCGCCGCCGACTTCGTGATTCAAGGCCCCGCCGCGCACGGTGTACGCGGACTCGTGAACCTGTTCGGTATCGAATCGCCGGGCCTGACCGCGTCGCTTGCGATTGCCGCGCGCGTCTGCGAACTGGCCGGCGTTGCATAGCGCATATAACGAATCTCGCGCAGATCGCGTGCGTAGTGGCGATTTGCTTATGCCTGTCATTTGACTGCTCACGCGCGGGTACTTCGTTGCTATCCTGTGGGGACCGCCGTCGCTAGAACGGCGTCAGTTCCATAAAATGGAGTGAGTCCCCATGAAGTCATCCCGTCGTACGTTTTTGATTACGAGCCTTGGTGTTGCCGGCGTTGCTTCGACGCTCGCGCTGTCCCGCCAGGCTTTCGCCGATGCACCGAAGGTCACCGAAGCCGATCCGACCGCCCAGGCGCTCGGCTACAAACAGGACGCAACGAAGGTCGATAAGGCGAAGTACGCGAAGTACGCCGCCGGTCAGGATTGCGGCAACTGCAGCTTCTTCCAGGGCAAGGCCGGCGATGCATTTGGCGGCTGCCCGATGTTCGGCGGCAAGCAGGTGTCGAGCAAGGGCTGGTGCAGCGCGTATAACAAGAAGGCTTGAACCTCGCGCGGCCTCACGGTTCGCATGCACGACAACAAGCGCGTTGAACTGCATGCACGGTCTGAACCGTCGATGTGCCGCGACGAACCGGATCGACGATACATGTCCCGCATCTCGCAGCGGGTGCATTCGTCGATCCGCATCTGCATCCGCATCTAGATATGCGCGATCGCCTGAAAAAACCTCACGCCATCACATCCGCGCCGGCATCAACGGCGGACGACGATCGAACCACGGACGCGCCACCTCAAGTTGCGCGGCGAGCTGCAGCAGCGTCGCTTCGGCGCCGTCGCGTGCCGCGAACTGCACGCCGACCGGCAAGCCGCGCGCATTCCAGTAGAGCGGCACCGACATCGCCGGATGCCCGGTCAGATTGAACAGCTCCGTGCAACCCGCCCATGCGAACGCCTTGTTCGATGCCTCCGCCAGCAGACGCTTCATCAGCGGTTCGATCGGCATCGCGGTGACGGCGCGCATCTGGATGCGCTCCATCTGTGTCGGTTGCATCTCGCCGATCTTGATCGGCGCGCTCGCGAGCGTCGCACACAGGATCACGTCGTAGCGACTCAGCAGATCGGTGAGCTTCGCGGTGATCACGCGCTGCGCGTCGAGCGCGGCGGGCAATGCGCGTTCGCCGAACTTGCGGCCGATGTGCGCCATCGCCCACGTCGCGATTTCGAATTCCGAACGCTGCGGCTTGCGGCCCGATATGCGTTCGGCGTTCAGCACGAGGTCTTCCGCCATCACCGACCACAGCGTGAGGAACGCATCGCGTGCCGCTTCGAAATCGATGCCCGCCGATACCGGTTCGATGCGATGTCCGAGCGATGCAGCGAGTTGCGCGGCGTCGTCGAGTGCGTCACGCACGTCGGTGGACAGCGCGGGCGCGAGCATCGATTCGGTCACGTACGCAATGTGCAGAGGTTTGAACGGCGCGTTGAGCGCGGCAGTGAATGTGCCCGCCGAACCGGTCGGCAGATGTGCGTTGCCCGCAGTCAGATCGAGCAGCAGCGCACTGTCGCGCACGCTGCGCGATACCGCGTGATCGACGGCGAGTTCGCCCGGCGACGGACGCCCCGACGGCGGCTGTCGACTGCGCGACGGCTTCAGTCCAAACAACCCGCAGCATGATGCCGGGATGCGGATCGAGCCGCCGCCGTCGGCGGCATGCGCGAGCGGCACGATGCCCGCTGCAACTGCCGCAGCCGCGCCGCCGCTTGAACCACCGGGCGTGTGATCGAGACTCCACGGATTGCGGCACGGCCCGAACAGATCGGGCTCCGTGTACGGCATCTGGCCGATCTCCGGCGTGTTCGTCTTCGCAAAGATGTTGAGCCCGGCCGCTTTCGTCAGCGCAACGATCGGTGCGTCTTCGGTCGGCACGAAATGGCGATAGTGTCGACTGCCCATCGACATCCGCAACCCGGCCACCGCCGCGCCGAGATCCTTGATCAGATACGGCACGCCTGCGAGCGGGCCTTGCGCGGTGCCGTTGCTGCTGGCGCTGTCGTGTTGCGATGCACGTCGGCGTGCCGCGTCGTAGTCCTTCAACACGATCGCGTTGATCGCCGGATTCGCGGCTTCCGCACGCGCGATCGCGGTATCGAGCAGTTCGCGCGCGCTGACCTCGCGTTGGCGGATCAGCGCGGCGAGACCGGTGGCGTCGTGCGCGAGGTAGTCGGCCTGCACGTCGACGGCGCGCTTACAGGCGTTCGCCGAGGAACGTCAGCGTGCGGCCGTGCGCGAGCGCCGACGCATGCTGGTTGTACGACGCGCGGTCGCTGCAGTTGAAGCCGTGCTCGGCACCCGTGTACAGATGGAACTCCGCTTCGTCGCGGCCGGCGAAGCGCTCCTTCACTTCACCCACCGCCGACAGCGGAATGCCGTGATCGAGTTCGGCGTAGTGGAACTGCATCGGCACCTTGATCTTCGCGGCTTCGTCCGGATAGTTCTGGATGCCGCCGCCGTAGTACGCGACCGCTGCGTCGAGCGTACCTTGCGCCGCCGCGAGGTAGGCGAGCCGGCCGCCGAAGCAGTAGCCGATCGCCGCGACCTTGCCGGTCACTTCCGGCATCTTGCGCAGCGCCGCAGCGCTCGCGCCGATGTCGTCGACCGCGAGACCCACGTCGGTTTTCTGCATCAGCCCGATGCCCTTGTCGCGGTCCGCGCCCGCATACGTCAGTTCGACGCGCGGTGCCGTGCGCCAGAAAATGTCCGGAGCAAACGCGACGTAACCGTCGGCTGCATATTGATCCGCGACCGAGCGGATGTGGCTGTTCACGCCGAAGATTTCCTGAATGATGATGACCGCTGGTCCCTTGCCGCTTTGCGGCAGCGCGAGGTAGCCCTCGAAGCGGTCGTCGCCGGCCGGGATGTCGATCCATCGGGAAGTTGTGCTCACGTCGTTCTCCTCGCGCGAAATCTTGATGATGCGGTGCGTGCAGTGGCTGCACGAACGGGCGGTCAGTGTGCCATCAAAAGAATGCGCGTGCAGCGCGAACGCGCGGGTTCTCGTAAGCGGATTGAAACGATCTCGATTATTCATTTTTCGGCGCGGGACGGGTCCGGTAGAGTCGGTGGCATGGCTGCGGCATGCGCGGCCGCGACTGCAAGGAAGCCATCATGAATGCCCAGCGTTTTGTGTCGCCGTTCGCGGAGCGGTTCGATCTGCGTGTTCCCGTCGTGCAGGCGCCGATGGCCGGTGGCCCGACAACGCCTGCGATGGTCGCGGCCGTGTCGAATGCGGGCGCGCTCGGCACGCTCGCCGCGTCGCCGTTCGCACCCGACCGGATCGCGAGCGAAGTCGCGGCGGTCCGCGCGCTGACGCAGCGGCCGTTCGGCGTGAACCTGTTCGTACTCGATCCCGCGTCGCCCGACGAAGCCACCGTGCGCCGCGCGCTCGACGCAATCGATCCGCTGCGCGCCGATCTCGGTCTGCCGCCAGGCAAGCCGCTCGAACGCTACGCGCCGGACTTCCGCGCGCAGCTCGACATGCTGATCGAACTGCGCGTGCCGATCGCGAGCTTCACGTTCAACGTGCTGTCGAAAGAAGACGTTGCGCGACTGCATGCGGCGGGCTGCTATGTGATTGGCACCGCGACGCACGTCGCCGAAGGCATCGCGTGGCGCGATGCGGGCGCGGACGCGATCGCCGCGCAGGGTGCCGAAGCGGGTGCGCATCGCGGCACGTTCATCGGCTCGTTCGAAGACGCGCTCGTCGGAACGATGGCGCTCGTGCCGCAGCTCGTCGATGCGACCGGTTTGCCGGTGCTGGCGGCGGGCGGCATCATGGACGGTCGCGGCATCGTCGCGGCGCTCGCGCTCGGCGCGCAGGCCGCGCAGATGGGCACCGCGTTCCTGACCTGCGAAGAAAGTGCGATTCCGCCGACATGGAAAGCGCACCTGCGCGCGAGCGCGGACACGTCGACCGAAGTGACGCGTGCGATCACCGGCCGTCATGCTCGCGGCATACGCAATCCGATCATGCAGCGGCTGACCGAACAGCTGGATCGCGTCGCACCCTACCCGGTGCAGAACGCATTGACTCAGGAGTTGCGGCAGACCGCGGGCCGCGCCGGCAATGGCGACTATCTGTCGTTGTGGTCCGGGCAGGGCGCGCCGCTCGTCCGCGCGCGTCCCGAAGGACTGACGGCGGCCGCGCTCGTCGCACAGCTCGATGAAGAGTGGCGCGCGGCAGCCGCCGGCATCGCCGCATTCGACGAATGATTCAGTGAATCAGCGAGCAAATGCATGGACGAATGAGCGCCGTCGCACGGACGGCGCAATCGATCGTTCCTCTGCTCGCAATGCTTATTCGAACCATTAACGGAATTGAGCTGCTAATTCTTTAGATTCCCGCGTAAAAAGATGCACCGGGGTTTCCGCTTACCTGGCGGAAACCCGCATGAACAGGTGCTTTCCGGCTAGCGATGAAATGCTCTGGTAAGGGCTCTCCGAATAAACACCATTGGTAGTCTCACCAGTTTCCCAAAAAAATCCCACAATTTAATTTGATCGCCTACACTTGCGCGCAAGCACGGGTGGGTACCTGTCAAAAACAGGCTCTGCATGCGTGCTGGCCAAGTGCATGAACGATGCATCCGGCGTGATCGTCCACGGGACAGCAGCAGGGTGGAGCGGGGCACAGGCGATTACGTTGTTTTTGGGACCGAAACTGGAGACTTACATGAATACCAAGCTTCAAAAGCTGTTGCCGATCAGCGCCGCGGCTATGCTGTTCGCTACGTTGGCAACGACCGCGGCAGCGGACCAGGTCGTCAAGATCGGTCACGTCGCACCGCTGACCGGCGGTATTGCCCACCTGGGTAAAGATAACGAAAACGGCGCGCGTCTCGCGGTGGAAGAAATCAACGCGAAGGGCCTGACGATCGGCGGACAGAAAATCACGCTGCAGCTCGACGCACAGGATGACGCGGCTGACCCGCGTACGGCTACCCAGGTTGCGCAGAAGCTCGTCGACGACAAGGTCGTCGCCGTGGTCGGCCACCTGAACTCCGGCACGTCGATCCCCGCTTCGAAGATCTACAGCGATGCAGGCATCGTGCAGATCTCGCCGTCGGCAACGAACCCGGTTTACACGCAACAGGGCTTCAAGACGACGTACCGCGTCGTCGCGACCGATGCGCAGCAAGGTCCGGCTCTCGCGAACTACGCGTCGAAGGGTTTGAAGCTGAAGAGCGTCGCGATCGTCGACGACTCGACCGCTTACGGCCAGGGTCTCGCGAACGAATTCGAGAAGACCGCCAAGTCGCTCGGCATGAACGTGATGTCGCATGACGCGACGAACGACAAGGCTGTCGACTTCCGCGCGATTCTGACGAAGATCAAGGGCGAAAACCCGGACGCGATCATGTACGGCGGCATGGACGCCACCGGCGGCCCGTTCGCGAAGCAGGCGAAGCAGCTCGGCCTGCGCGCACGCGTGCTGGCAGGCGACGGCGTGTGTACCGACAAGCTGTCCGATCTGGCCGGCGACGCAACCGACAACATCGTCTGCTCGGAAGCCGGTATGGCGCTCGAGAAGATGGATGGCGGCAAGGCGTTCGAAGCGAAATACGAAAAGCGTTTCGGTCAACCGATCCAGATCTACGCTCCGTTCACGTATGACGCGGTGTACATCATCGTCGACGCGATGAAGCGCGCTAACTCGACCGATCCGGCGAAGATCCTGGCAGCGATGCCGGCGACGGACTACAAGGGCGTGATCGGCGAAACGACGTTCGATTCGCACGGCGACCTGAAGCACGGCGTGATCTCGCTGTACAACTACAAGGGCGGCAAGAAGACGCTGCTCGACGTCGTGAAGATGTAAATCGACGACGGTTGTCCGCGGCGGGTGCGAACCTGCCGCGCGACAGCGCAGCACACGAAAAAGGCACGCGGGCCGAACCCCGCGTGCCTTTTCTTTTAGCGGTCGTCGTGAGACGCTATCGTCAGAACAACAACCTGACTGGGAGATTGCGATGACACGTCCGATCGACGACGAGTGGCGTCGCTGGATTGCCGAAAACCTGATGCTCGAGATCCCGCCCGACGCGCTCGCGGGGGCGCTCGTGTCGAACGGCTTCGACACCGACGATGCAGCACGCGAAGTGCAGGCCGCACTCGCGAGTCCGTATCTGCAGGGCAGCACGCGGCTGCGCAACCGTTTGCGAAAACGCGAGTGGATGCTGTCGGTGTACGGCACGCTGAACCGGCTGCGCGCGAACGGCGCGACGGTCGAGCGCCGCGAACGGCTCACGCACGACGAATTCTTCGAGCAGTACTACTTCCAGAACCGGCCCGTGATCATCACCGGCATGTTCGATTCGTGGCCCGCGCGTCAGAAGTGGAGCTTCGATTATTTTCGCGAGCGCTGCGGCGACTGCGAAGTGGAAGTGCAGTTCGGCCGCGAGTCCGATGCGAACTACGAAGTCAATCAGCCGAAGCTGAAGCGCACGATGCGCTTTCGCGATTACGTCGATCTGATCGAGCGCAGCGGCAAGACCAACGATTTCTACATGACGGCGAACAACACGTCGCATAACCGCGAGTCGCTGAAGGCGCTATGGTCCGACGTCGAGCCGATCCGCGCGTACCTCGATGCGGAGTCGCCGGACACCGGCTTTTTCTGGTTCGGACCGGCCGGCACGAAGACGCCGTTTCACCACGATCTGACGAACAACTTCATGGCGCAGGTGATCGGCCGCAAGCTGATCCGGCTCGTGCCGCTCCACGACACCACGCACATGTACAACGACCTGCATTGCTATTCGCAGGTGGACGGCAGTGCGCCGGATGTCGATCGCTTCCCGGCGCTGCGCAACGCGCAGGTGATCGAATGCACGCTCGCGCCGGGCGAGCTGCTGTTTCTGCCGATCGGCTGGTGGCACTACGTCGAAGGGCTCGAAGCGTCCGTCACGATGACGTTCACGAACTTCCTCGAACGTAATGACTTCGGCAGCACGTACGACACGTATCACGAGCTGTGAGTTGAGCGCTCGACGCGTCGGCACGCACGTGTCCGGCGCACGATAAAAAACGGCGGACCGGAAATTTTCCGGCCCGCCGTTTTACTCCCTGGCGCTTTCGCGCTGTCGTTTATTTCTTCGCTTGTCCCGTCAGCGAACCGAGGCCGCCGAGCAGGCCGCCTGACTGGCCGGTGCCCGAGCCTGCAGCGCCGGTCAATCCGCCGGTCAGCGACGTGACGAGCCCGGTGACCGGAGCCAGCAGATTGGCGAGGCCGCCGGCCGCACCTGATCCGCCGGTGCCTCCGGTGCCGCCGCTACCCGATCCTCCGCTGCCGCCCGTCGCACCACCGAGCGCACCGGTTACCGTGCCGAGCAAGCCGGTGATCGGCGCGAGCGGATTGCCCGCGCCTGTTCCACCGGTGCCTCCCGTTCCGCCGGCTGCGCCGCCGATACCGTTGAGCGCGCCGGTCAGCGTGCCGGTGACGTTGGTCAGCAGGCTGGTGACAGGAGCGAGCGGTCCGGTCGTTCCGCCGAGTCCGCTGGTGAGCGAACTGGTCAGCGACGTGACGAGCCCGGTGACCGGCGCGAGCGGGCCGCCAGCGCCGGAACCTGTACCGCCGCCGAGTCCACCACCCAGGCCGCCGCCGAGTCCGCCGAGCACGCCGGTCAGCGTGCCGGGCAGCGACGTGAGCAGGCCGGTGATCGGCGCGAGCGGATTGCCCGAGCCGGTGCCGCCCGAGGTCAGCAGACCACCGGCCGAGGTCACGGTGTCGCCGAGCTTGGTGACCACGTTGCCCAGGTTCTGGCCGATCGGGTTGTCGGTGGCGCCGCTGATCTTCATGCCGGCGGCGTCGAGTCCGTGTCCGATCGTCGAGAGCAGGCCGTCGAGCGGCTTGCCGAGACCCGTCGCGTCGCCGATCGTCTGAGTGGTCTGCGAGACCGTCGACGTGATCGGCGTGATCACCGTGCTGACCGTCTGCGTGACCTGCTGGATCGGTCCGTTGGTGAGCTGGTTGCCAAGCTGCGTGCCGATGCCGCTGACCGCATTGCCCACACCGGAGACCAGACCACCGAGCGGCGCGGTCAGCGGATTCAGCGGAGAGAGCGGCCCGGTACCCAGGCTGCTGACGAGCTGGCCGACATTATTGACGGACTGCCCTGCGTCAAAGACGAGGTTGCCCGAGCTGGCCAGCGTGACGCCGAGCGGGTCCTTCACGGCGCTGTTGCCGAGCTGACCGAGACCGTTCTGCAGACCCGTCCCGAGTGCCGTCACACCGTTGCCGAGATTCGACACGGTGTTGCCGAGCGCAGCAGTGGTCGCCGGGTTCGCGCCGGGGATCGCCGTCATGCCGATCTGACCACCGATTGCAGAGACGGTCTGTCCGGTGGCGGTTACTACGTTGCCGCCGTTCTGGACGACTACGCCGATGGGGTTGGCGCTTGTGGGCGTCGGCGTCGGCGTCGGAGTAGGCGTCGGCGTCGGGGTGGGCGTCGGCGTCGGGGTAGGCGTCGGGGTAGGCGTCGGCGTCGGGGTAGGCGTCGGGGTGGGCGTCGGCGTCGGGGTGGGCGTCGGCGTCGGGGTGGGCGTCGGCGTCGGGGTGGGCGTCGGCGTCGGGGTGGGCGTCGGCGTCGGGGTGGGCGTCGGCGTCGGGGTAGGCGTCGGCGTCGGGGTAGGCGTCGGCGTCGGGGTGGGCGTCGGCGTCGGGGTAGGCGTCGGCGTCGGGGTGGGCGTCGGCGTCGGGGTAGGCGTCGGCGTCGGGGTGGGTGTCGGCGTCGGGGTGGGTGTCGGCGTCGGGGTAGGCGTCGGCGTCGGCGTCGGAGTCGGCGTCGGCGTCGGTGTCGGCGTCGGAGTCGGGGTAGGCGTCGGTGTCGGCGTCGGCGTCGGGGTMGGCGTCGGCGTCGGGGTAGGCGTCGGCGTCGGCGTCGGAGTCGGTGTCGGTGTCGGTGTCGGAGTCGGAGTCGGAGTCGGAGTCGGAGTCGGAGTCGGAGTCGGAGTCGGAGTCGGCGTCGGAGTAGGCGTCGGTGTCGGCGTCCCGCCGCCGCCCGCGCCCGTTCCACCGCCACCACCTGCGCCAATGCCTCCGCCACCGGAGCCGCTGCCGCTCGGAAGGGTTGGCTTGGGTCCGTTAACGGTTGTCCCGCAGCCCGTCAGTGCGATCAGCGATGAGATGCACATCGCGATCGTCGTTTTTTTGAATTGGTGGTTCATGCTGGTTTCCCCTCGGAAAAAGACTTATGACGAGGAAACTGCAAGCCCTATGCCAATTCGTTCGCTAGCCGAAGCAATCGTGCGAAGCCCGCCGTTTCAAGGGCGAGACGCGGACGCGTTGTATCGAGCGTTCATGTTGCCGTCGATGTGTCGGGGAACAGGCCCCTTGCGTGCGTGTCGCGTAACGTAACGCGTTGCGCGCGAAGCGCAGTGCGGCTCTCGCGAGTTGCCGCAGGTGTGAGCGCCGAAGCATTTCCTCCGACGCTCATAAAAAAACGGCGGACCGGAAACCGGTCCGCCGCTACCCCCTGGCGCGTTTGCGCTGTCGTTTATTTCTTCTGTCCAGTGAGCGAGCCGAGGCCGCCGAGCAGACCGCCGGATTGTCCGGTGCCCGAGCCCGCAGCTCCGGTCAACCCGCCGGTCAGCGAGTTGACGAGCCCGGTCACCGGCGCAAGCAGACCGGAGAGGCCGCCGGCCGCACCCGATCCACCGCTACCGCCCGTGCCGCTGCTACCCGATCCACTGCCGGTTGCTCCACCGAGCGCGCCGGTCACCGAACCGAGCAGGCCCGTGACAGGTGCGAGCGGTCCGCTGGTGCCGCCGAGTCCGCTGGTGAGCGTCGTCGTCAGTGAAGTGACGAGTCCGGTGACGGGCGCGAGCGGGTTACCCGAGCCGGAGCCCGAACCACCTACTCCACCGAGCGCACCGGTGAGCGTGCCGGGCAGCGACGTCAGCAGACCGGTGATCGGTGCGAGCGGATTGCCCGACGAACCGGAACCGCCGAGACCACCAGTCAGTCCGCCGAGTATCCCGCCGAGCGGATTGCTGCTGCCCGAGCCGCCAGCGGTGAGCAGACCGCCTGCCGACGTGACCGTATCGCCGAGCTTGGTCACTACGTTGCCCAGGTTCTGGCCGATCGGATTGCTGGTCGCGCCGCTGATCTTGCTGCCGGCAGAGTCGAGTCCGTGTCCGATCGTCGACAGCAGTCCGTTGAGCGGTGCGCCCAGGCCGGTTGCATCGCCGACGGTCTGAGTGGTCTGCGAGACGACTGACGTGATCGGCGTAATGGCCGTGCTGACCGCCTGCGTGACTTGCTGGATCGGTCCGTTGGTGAGCTGGTTGCCGAGCTGCGTGCCGATACCGCTGACCGTGTTGCCCACACCCGAGACCAGTCCGCCGAGCGGCGTGGTCAACGGGGCGAGCGGCGCGGTCGGGCCAGTGCCGAGACTGGTGACGAGCTGACCGACATTGTTGACGGCCTGACCCGCGTCGTAGACGAGGTTGCCCGAACTGGCCAGCGTGATACCGAGCGGATCCTTCACGTTCGCGTTGCCAAGCTGACCGAGGCCGCCTTGCAGACCCGTCCCGAGCGCGGTGACGCCGTTGCCGAGATTCGACACGGTGTTGCCGAGCGCAGCGGTCGTCGCAGGGTTGGCGCCAGGGATCGGCGTCGTGCCGATCTGGCTGCCGATCGCCGAGACGGTCTGTCCGGTCGCGGTCACGACGTTGCCGCCGTTTTGCACGACTACGCCGAGCGGGTTGGCGCTGGTGGGCGTCGGTGTCGGAGTAGGCGTCGGAGTGGGTGTCGGCGTCGGAGTGGGCGTCGGCGTCGGAGTGGGCGTCGGCGTCGGAGTGGGCGTCGGTGTCGGAGTGGGCGTCGGAGTAGGCGTCGGTGTCGGAGTAGGCGTCGGCGTCGGAGTAGGCGTCGGAGTAGGCGTCGGCGTCGGAGTGGGCGTCGGAGTGGGCGTCGGAGTAGGCGTCGGTGTGGGCGTCGGTGTGGGCGTACCGCCGCCACCGCCCGAACCCGACCCAGCGCCGGCACCACCACCCAGGCTACCCGACGGCCGGTTGACCGTTGATCCGCAACCCGTCAATGCGATCAGTGACGAAATGCACATCGCGATCGCTGTCATTTTAAATTGGCGTTTCATTTTGAATCTCCCCGTAAGAAACTGGTGGGAGATCATCTGCAAGCCTTATGCCAATCGTTTCAGGTCGCCTGGTTCGGCCGGAAAGCCCCGTCCGGCAAGGCGGAGCGGGATCGTGTCAAACGTGAGATGGGCCGAATGCCGTCGATGTGTCGGGGAACAGCTCGCCGCGCGCGAGCTGCGTAACGTAACGCAGCGCGTTTACTTCGACGGTGTAGGGCCGAGCGAGAAGTACCGCGATCCGACCATCGGAAAGCGGGATCGCCGAGCCGGTCACACTCAGATTTTCAGGCGACGCAGCACCCTCGGACCCGCCACGGCAATCAACGCCGCGCACAGCGCGACGACCGACAGCCCGATCGTCAGATTGGTCGCCTGCGCGACGCCGCCGATGATCACCGGCCCGAGCAGCATCCCGAAATAGGCGAGTCCCGCGACGTGCGCGAGCCCCTCCGCTGCGTGAATACCTTTGACGCGCGCGGCAGCCGCGAACAGCACCGGCATCATGTTCGCGAGGCCGATGCCCATCATCGTGAAGCCGGCGAGCGCGACGACGGGATTCGGCAGCACCAGCGCGGCGATCATCCCGGCGCACGCGAGCGACGCGCTCGCCATGATCAGCTGCGGCGCGCCGAAGCGCGCACGGATTGCGTCGCCGCCGAAGCGCGCCGCCGCCATGCCGCCCGAGAACGCGGCATAGGCCGCGCTCGCGACAGCCGGCGTCGCCACGACGACGTCGCGCATGTAGACCGTCGCCCAGTCGTACATGGCGCCTTCGGCGATCAGCGCGATCAACGCGAAGATGCCGAGTGCCCACAGCGCGGGCGAGCGCCAGCGGTTCGCCCGCGGCGTGTGCGCGTCCGGATGCTCGGCGTGCGGCACGTGCGGCAGCACCGAAGGACACGACGCGAACAGCACGAGCGCGCTGACCGCGGACGCCAGCGCGAGATGAACCGCAGGCGCCATCCCACGCGACAGCAGCGCGCCGCCGATCGCCGCGCCCGCCATCCCGCCGACACTGAACATCCCGTGCAGCGACGACATGATCGGACGTCCCAACGCGATCTCGACGGCGCTGGCCTCGGCGTTCATCGCGACGTCGAGCGTCGCCATGCCGGCGCCGAAGATCATGAGCACGATGAGCAGCAGCCAGTACGACGGGACGATCAGGATCAGCGCGCCGCAAACGGACATCGTCAGTCCGCCTGCAAGGCACGCTCGACGGCTGCCGACGCGCGCGATCCACGATCCGTTCGTCGCCATCGCCGTAATCGATCCGACGGCTACCGCGAGCAGCGCGAACGACAGTAACGCTGCATTGAGGTGGAAGCGATCGCGCACGGTCGGCACGTGAACGCCCCACGACGCGTACATCATCCCGGCGATGAAGAAGAGCGCCATCGTTGCGGTGCGGGCGCGATTGCGGGTAGCGACGGGCAGACTGCGGTGGGCGGCGGGGAGTGCCGCCAGATCGGGGGAATGCTCGGACACGGAGATCTCGTCGAGGAAAGCGGCCGGCGCGCGAACACCATTCGAAGAAAGCGCGCTGAAAGTAAACGTCAGATTCTATCTGGCCGACCGGTCTTATGCCGAGCCAGGCTGAACTAATATCTACCGATAATCCACTGATACGTTTGCCCCAACGAGGAAAGCCGTTTGAAGATTCCCGCACACGCACCGCTGCATCTGCTCCATCAGGTTGCTGTCGGTACGCTCGCCACGCACTGCCGCGATCCGCAGGGGTTTCCATACCCGTCCGTGCTGCCGTTCGCACCCGATGAACGGCACCGGCCGATGCTGCTCGTCAGTGGGCTCGCCGAGCACACGCGCAACCTGCATGCGGATTCGCGCGCAGGTTTTCTCGTCGCGCACGCACCGGATGGCGACGTGCTCAACGGGCCGCGCGTGACGCTGATCGGAACGTTCGAGCGGATCGAGCCGGAGCCGGCCGTCGTGCGGCGTTATCTGCGTTACCACCCGGACGCCGAACGCTATCTCGCGCTCGGCGATTTCGCGTTCTGGACGATGCAGGTCGACCGGCTGCGCTATATAGGCGGTTTCGGTGCGATGGGCTGGCTCGACGCCGACGATCTCGATCCGCTCGAACCGCTCGCGCCCGACGACGAAGCCGCGCTCGTCGAACGCTTCGACGATCATCCGCGCCGCCCGGCGACGCTGGAACTTGCCGGCGTCGATCGCTACGGCGCCGACCTGAAAATCGCCGGCGCGCGCACGCGATTCATGTTCGATGCGCCGAAAACCGATCCGCAGGCGTTGCTCGCCGCGATCGAGGATTGCATCGAGCGACACATTGACTGATATCGATCGCCGTTAAGACGCGTTGTTTATTTCGTCGGACATGAAGCAATTTCCGATTTTGTTGCAGCGGGCTCTCCAAAGTTCTCATGCGATGAAAAGTTCGGTCGTAAACGGACTTTTTATTTTCATGATTTGAGAGTTAATCCGGCATTTATCTGAAATATGCAATGCCCTTTCAGGTGAACATAAATTTGAGAGAAATGAAAAGTTTCTCGTCGAAACACGCGGGAACTATTCGTCTGAAACAAACGTTAATTATTTTCTGTTATCGATCTTTTCCCGGCTTTGGATTTTGTGTTAATCTCGCGTTCAAATTCCGAGGCACGATCCTTCAAACGGCAAACCTGCTTAAGACTGGTAGCCATTTATCCAAACCACAAAGGAAACTATGTCTTCCTACAAAGACCTTCTCGCGCAGCGAGAAAAGCTGGAAAAGCAGATCGAAGAAGCGAAGGCACGTGAATACGCCGAAGTGCTGAACGAGATCAAGCAGAAAATGTCCGACTACGGTATTACGCTCGCCGAACTCGGCGGCGGCCGTGGCAAGGGTGCCAAGGCAGGCCGGCCGCGCGCAGGCGTTGCGCCGAAATATCGCGATCCTGATAGCGGCAGCACATGGTCCGGCCGCGGCAAACCGCCGCGCTGGATCGCCGGTCTCGACCGTGAAAAATTTCTGATTCAGAAATAAACGCTTCCGGTGCTTGCGCCGGGAGATAGTAATAAAAGCCGCGTTATCCGCAAGGAGCGCGGTTTTTTATCGACTGGAGAATGGTTGAGTATCGGGAAAATCCGGATTCGCCGATCGGAATACGAATGCTTCACGTTCCCGTAACCGGCTGATTTAAAAGAATTTTCCTCGATAATTGAGAGTTTTCAACGAGGGAAAGGGTAGAATCGGAACGTCCGGTTTCACCTTCTTCATATGTCCTCGACCGTAGCCGCTCAATCCGGCGAGAAACAGCGGGTTGCGCGAAAAACCACTTTCGTCAGTATCGTGCTCAATGCTGTGTTGAGCGCGTTGCAGATCGTCGTCGGTATATTTGCCCACTCTCAGGCGCTCATTGCGGATGGCGTGCATTCGCTGTCCGATCTCGTATCCGATTTTGTCGTGCTGCTTGCCAACCGGCATAGCGGTGCCGAGCCCGACGCCGATCACAATTATGGTCACAGCCGGTATGAGACCGTCGCGTCGTTGTTTCTCGGCGCGCTGCTGATTGCCGTCGGCGTCGGGATGCTGTGGCGCGCGGGCACCCGGCTCGCCGATCTCGATTCGATTCCGGCAGTTCATCTGAGCGCACTGGCCGTTGCCGTGCTCGTGCTGGTTTCGAAGGAAAGCCTGTTTCGCTACATGCTGCGCGAGGCGCAGCGGGTGCGTTCCGCGATGCTGATCGCGAACGCGTGGCATGCGCGTTCGGATGCGGCGTCGTCGCTGGTCGTGGCGCTTGGCATCGTCGGCAGCCTGGCTGGCGTGCGGCTGCTCGATCCGATCGCGGCGGCGATCGTCGGGTTTATGGTCGCGCGGATGGGGTGGGTGTTCGGTTGGGACGCGTTGCAGGATCTGTCCGACCGCGCGCTCGACGAAACCGCATCCGCCGATATCCGCGCGCTGCTGGTCGCGACGCCCGGCGTGCGCGGCGTGCACGAACTACGCACACGCAAGACCGGCGATTTCGCGCTGGTCGACGCGCACATCCTCGTCGATCCGCTGATTTCGGTTTCGGAGGGGCACTACATCGCTGAGTCGGCGCGGGCGCGGCTGCTTGCCGATGCGCGCGTGCTCGACGCGCTGATCCACGTCGACCCGGAAAACGATGCGCTCGCGCGACCGCCCATCGGCCTGCCGTCGCGCGACGTGGTGATCGTCGAGGTCGACAGCGCGCTCGCCGGTAGTGGCATCGTTGCCGACGACGTCAATCTTCACTATCTAAGTACCGGCCTCGACGTCGAGCTGACTTTGCGGCCTGCGATTGAAGACGGGCACGACGAAGCGTGGCTTGCGCGTGTCGATCTCGAGGATTTACGGCGCCGGCTCGGCGCACGTCGTCTGAACGTGCTGCGCCCGGTACCGCAGCGAATGATGCCCGCGAGCGTGGAGCGCAACGTCACCTGATCAGGTAGTTACAGCGGCAACTGCGTATCGAACTTGATTTCGCGCAGCACGACGCTCGTACGGACCTGCGCGACGGCGGGAATCTTAAAGATGCGTTCGTGCAGGAACGAGTCGTACGCCTTGATGTCCGGCGCGACGATCTTGAGGATGTAGTCGGACTCGCCGGTCGTGCTGTAGCACTCGGTGACTTCGGGACAGGTGGCGATTTCGCGTTCGAACTGTTCGACGCCGCCTTCGGTGTGCCGTGTGAGATGGATGTGCGCGAGCGCGCAGACGTGCAGGCCGAGCTTCTCGCGATCGAGCAACGCCGTGTAGCGCTGGATCACGCCGGACTGCTCCATGTCCTTGATCCGCCGCCAGCAGGGTGTGCTCGACAGCCCGACCTGATCGGAGATTTCCTGGACCGAACGGCGGGCGTCAAGCTGCAAAAGACGCAGGATCTTTTGAGAGAACGTATCGAGTGTCAACTGCGCCTCCGTTGCGTCGCCGTATCCCTAATGGTAGAGGCCGCAAAAACGAAACGCAATGTATACCGTCCCTTACGAGGGAGATTACCTAATTTGCTCCGCTGTCGGCGGCTTTTTGTGCTGAGCCGTCCCCATCAGTTCCGGTCGCATCGGGCGCTGCGTCATTGGCGGCAATAGTGCCCGCAGCCTGCGACGCGCGCAGCTCGGCGAGCATGTTGCAGAAGAGCGCGCCTTGCTCGATCGCGTCGTCGAGCGCGACGTGGGTGTGCGGGTGATCGTCGAACCAGTGCTTCGGCAGACGCGGCTTGATGCACTTGCGATAAGGCAGCCCGGTCATCGCGAAGGCGAGCGTCTTGATGTCGAGCGCCGACCACGAGAACGGACAGCGTCCGACGAAACGCATCATGTACCAGAACATGAACGTGAAATCGAAACCCGCCGGCATCGCGACGAACACCGGCTTGCCGGGCAACGCCTCGACCCAGTCGACGTAGGCGATCAGCGCGGCCTCGGGCTGCTGCAGGTCGAGCCGGCACGCGGCCCATGCTTCGGGCTGGGTCTTCCACCACGCGGCCTGCACCGGATGCGGCGCCGCGCCTTCGAGCAACTCCAGATTCGCCGAGAACGTGGCGACGAGGCGCTTGTCCTCGGTGTACGCGGCCGACGCGAAACTCAGCATCGAATGCGGGCCGGGGATCGGACCATCCGCTTCGACATCGGTGCTGACGTAGATCTCCGAGCTCATGCGCTGACTCCGTCCGCGACATACGGGTTGCTGCGGCGTTCTACACCGAACGTCGACGTCGGGCCGTGACCGGGCACGAACGTCACGTCGTCGCCGAGCGGCCAGAGTTTTTCGCGGATCGAACGGATCAGGTCGCCGTGATTGCCGCGCGGAAAATCGGTGCGCCCGATCGAGCCGGCGAACAGCACGTCGCCGACCAGTGCCAGCCGATGCTCGCGACTGAAAAACACGATGTGTCCGGGCGTGTGACCGGGGCAGTGATAGACCTCGAGCAGCGTGTCGCCGAACTGCGCGGTGTCGCCGTCGTCGAGCCAGCGGTCCGGTGCGAATGCCTCGGCAGCAGGAAAGCCGAAGCGCGTGCTCTGTGCCGGCAACTGGTCGAGCCAGAAGCGCTCGTCCGGATGCGGGCCTTCGATCGGCACGCCGTAATGCGCGGCGAGCGTTTTCGCGCCCGCGCAGTGATCGATGTGACCGTGCGTCAGCAACACCTTTTCGACTTCGACCGATTGCCGCGCGACCTCGTTCTGGATGCGATCGAGATCGCCGCCTGGATCGACGACGGCTGCGCGGCCGGTCGCCTCGCAAACGAGCAACGAGCAGTTCTGCTGGAACGGAGTGACCGGGATCAATGTGACTTTCATCGGGGCGGGCGCGGCTGCAAAAACTGCGATTGTACCGGCCGTATCGCGCGGCCGCCGGTTGGCCGAAAGGTCGATGGCCAATGCTCATTTCTTCAGCAATAGCAAGAATTCATCAACCGGATCAGGCGTTTGGGAGCCGGGGAATGTGTTTTGGGTATAATGGCGACCATTGTGCGCGGAAGCCGCGCCATCAACCAGGTGATCGCCACCGGTCCGAAAGGGCGCGGCGGGCACCGTCAAGCAAGTGCCGTCGGTTAGTCGACGGCAAACTCAGCATCGATCCGTTCGATGCACACGTCTTGTCCAGCCAGGCGCCACGCGCCTGCTACGGCCTCGCTGCCGTGACGCTGGATGGGGCCTACGCCGCCGTTCCTGCGTACCGGTTGTTTCGGTGCCCAAGAACGTGTTTGCCACGTTCGATGGCGGCATGTGGGGTCTGGTCAGGCTGCCGGGGACAGGTTGCGCCAGACGTGAAAACTAACCGTGCGGTAGCGGCTGAATGTGCCGCATCCGGGCTTCGACGCGCTGCGCTTTGCACAGCCGTTGGTTTCGCCTTGCCGCCGGAGTCGCATGCAACACGCAGCTATCGCGTGATGCGGCTCGACAATGTGATGCACGTCTTATGAAAACTCGGTTGTCCCGACGTATCGGGAGTCTTTTTGCCTTTTTTGTGCTGAGCGGTTGCGCGATGCCTCCAGGCCCCGCCGATCAGGCCGCCAACCCGGCGCTCAGCACGAAGAGCGCCCGCTCGACGGCCGCGCCGGTCGCTTACGGCGGCGCGTTCGCGGTGCCGACGCCCGACGTCTCCGCAAACGACAAGTCCGACAAATCGCTGTCCGATGCCGAACCGCTGACGGATGGCCCGAACGTGGCCGACTTCCGTCAGACCGGTCGCGCGTCGTGGTACGGCGGCCGCTTCCATGGCCGGCGCACCGCGAACGGCGAGCGCTACGACATGCACGCGCTGACCGCTGCGCACCGCACGCTGCCGATGGGCTCGTACGTGCGCGTGACCAATCCGGCGACGTCGCGCTCGGTGGTCGTGCGGATCAACGATCGCGGACCGTACGCACGCGGCCGCATAATCGATTTGTCCTTGGCGGCTGCGCGCGAACTCGATCTGCAGCATGCCGGCACGGCGCGCGTGAAGATTGAAGGATTGAGTCAGCAGGAAGCGCGAGCTGCGCGTAATGAGACGCTCGCGGCGAATTCCGAGAAGTAAGCGGTGGCGGGTTCCGTCCCGCGCTGTGTCTTGAAATACCTCTGAAGGGCCGCTTTTGCGGCCCTTCAGTTTTTTCCGAGCGCGAGCGCGCGTGCGTACAGTACGTTGCGCGACGCGCCGGTGATCGATGCAGCCACCCGCACGGCGCTGCTCACCGACAACTCCTCCAGCAGCACACCCAGCAGCGCGTCGTGACTGTGTTCGTCGTCGGCCGCTTGCGATCCCTTCCCTTCCACGATCACGACGAATTCGCCGCGCTGCCGGTTCGGATCTTCTGCGAGCCACGTTGGCCCTTCGGCCAGGGTGCAGCAGTGCAGCGTCTCATGTAATTTCGTCAGCTCGCGGGCGATCAACAGACGTCGTTCGCCGCCGAATGCTTCAGCGAGCGCAGTGACGGTTTCGACGATTCGATGCGGCGCTTCGTAGAACACCATCGCATACGGATGCGTGGCGAGCGCTTGAAGGGCGGTCGCGCGCTGCTTCGTCTTCGGCGGCAGGAAGCCGAGAAAAGAAAATTGCTCTGCCCAGTCGCCGGCTGCACTCAGCGCGGTGGCGAGCGCGCTCGCGCCTGGCAACGGCACGACCGGAAAACCGGCCTCGCGCACAGCGTCGACGAGCTTGGCACCGGGATCGGAAATACCGGGCGTCCCCGCGTCGGACACATAAGCGACGCGCTCGCCGGCCTGCAGATACTCGACGATGCGTTGCGCGGCCGCGCGCTCGTTGTGCTGATGCACGGCGACGAGCGGCTTCGAGATGCCGTAGCGCGCGAGCAGTTGACCGGTGTTGCGCGTGTCCTCTGCGGCGATGCGGTCCGCGAGTCCGAGCACGTGCAGCGCGCGCAACGTGATGTCGGCGACGTTGCCGATCGGCGTCGCGACGACGTAGAGCGCGGACGCGGGGTACTGCTGGCCTTGTGCGAGTTCGGAAAGGGGAGTCATGGGACGGAACACGCAGACAGATAAAGCAAGGCCGCCATTGTGCCACGCGGGCGCAGGCGCTCCGGACGATGCAACGTCACCGGACAGACAAGCGACACGATCCGTCGGCGCCGCATTCGAAGCACGAGCGCTCACGTTTCTTCAGCAGCAGCGACTACGCTTCGTGGCACGCAACGTGACGTGTCGCGGCGGCGAGATCGACCTCGTGATGCGCGACCGCGACGGCACGCTCGTGTTCGTCGAAGTGCGCGCGCGTACGCGGCGCGGTTACGGCGGCGCTGCTGCGAGCGTCGGCTGGCACAAGCGACAGCGGCTGCTGCGTGCGGCCGAGCATGTTCTTGCCGGCGGCATCGCGGGTTGCGGTGACTCCACGCCGGCCTGCCGGTTCGACGTCGTCGCGTTCGAAAGCGGACGACTCGTCTGGCTGCGCGACGCATTTCGCGCCGACGACCGCTAAAGCTCCGGATACCGCGCGCGAGTACGCTAAACTTGCGGACGCACAGGGGCCGATGCGTTTCATCGCGCCCGCCGGTACAAAGACGACGCTGACCCAGCGTCGTCCCTGAGCACCCTGTCCCAAGACACAGGCCGCGCGCGAGGCGGCCGCTCACGCAGTAGACGATAGAGAGTCGATGTCAGTCGAACGCATTCAACAGCACTTCCGCGACAGCGCGGCTGTGCAACTCGAAGCCCTGGAAACGCTGTCGATGCCGATCGCCGCGGCCATCGACACGATGTTCGCCGCGCTTGCCAACGGCAATCGCATTCTCGCGTGCGGCAACGGCGCGTCGGCTGCCGGCGCGCAGTACTTTGCCGCGCTGCTCGTCGGTGGATTCGAGCGCGAACGGCCGGCGTTGCCGGCCATCGCGCTCTCCGCCGATGCCATCGTGCTGACCGCGATCGCCAACGCCGAAGCGTTCGAGCAGATCTTCGCGAAACAGGTACGCGCGCTCGGTCAGCTGGGCGACGTGCTGCTCGCGATCGACGCATCGGGTGACGCCGCAAACGTCCGCGCCGCAATCGACGATGCGCACGAACGCGAGATGACCGTCGTCGCGCTGACTGCCGGCGACGGCGGTTCGATCGGCGAAGCGCTGATAGATACCGACGTCCACCTGTGCGTACCGACGGCACGCGCCGCGCGCATCCAGGAAATCCATTTGCTGACCATTCACTGCCTGTGCGACGGCATCGATGCCATGTTGCTCGGCGAAGATTGACCCGGAATTGACCCAGAAGGAGAGCTAGTTGATGAGCGCATACCGCGTCAGAAAAACGCTTGTACGGACCACGCTCGTGGTGAGCCTCGCGGCCGGACTGGCCGCGACGTTACAGGGCTGTGTGCTGGCTGTCGCCGGCGCGGCGGGCGGCGGCGCGCTGATGGCGACCGACCGGCGCACGCTCGGCGCGCAGACCGAAGACCGCGAGATCCAGGTGAAGGCGCTGGCGCAGCTCAGCAACAACCTGCCCGACGCGGCGCACACCAACGTCACCGTGTTCAACCGGCGCGTGCTGATCACCGGCGAAGTACCGGACGATGCGTCGAAGCAGAAAGCCGAGACGATGATCCGCGGACTGAACAACGTCAACTCGATCGCCAACGAACTCGCGGTGCAGCCGGCCAGCTCGTTCTCATCGCGGACCAACGACACGTATCTCGAAGGCCGCGTGAAGACCGCGCTGATCGGCGAGAAGAATCTGTCCGCGAACAACTTCAAGGTGGTGTGCGAGCGCGGCATCATCTATCTGCTGGGCCTCGTGACCGTCGACGAAGGGAATCGCGGCGCCGATGCGGCGAGCCGCGTGCCGGGTGTCGTGCAGGTCGTGAAGGTGTTCCAGTACATCCAGTCGCCGGAAGCGGCGGCCGCTGCGGTGGCGGCATCGACGGTCTCGGCGCCGGATGCGGCATCCGTACCGGCCGTGAGCGAACCGACGACCAGCGCGATACCGGATTCAACGGTGAGCGCGCGTCCGCTCGATCAGCAATCCCCCGCGCCGGTGACGAGTTCGGGCGCCGTGCATCCTGGCAATCCGGCCGCGCCGAAGCAATGAGCGTGGCGGTTTTGAGGCGCGCGGTTTTTGTATTGAGCGTCGCGTTGCTGGCTGGTTCTTCGGTTGCTCGTGCGGCCGATGTACCGGCCGGGCAACTCGTCGCGAGTCGCAATGCGTGCATGGGTTGTCATGCGGTGGATCGCAAGCTCGTCGGCCCTGCGTTTCAGCAGATCGCCGCGAAATATCGGGGCGATCTGCAGGCTCAGGGCAAGCTCGAGCGCAAGGTCAAGGACGGTGGATCGGGCGTGTGGGGTGTGATCCCGATGCCCTCCCATCCTTCGATGAGCGAGGCGGATATCCGGGTTGTCGTCGGCTGGGTATTGGCGGGCGCGCCGGCGAAGTGATCGGCCCCCGGGGCTTGGCAAAACGGAAATACGTTGTGCTAGAATCGCAGCTTCGTTGGGGCGGTAGCTCAGCTGGGAGAGCGTCGCGTTCGCAATGCGAAGGTCGTGAGTTCGATCCTCATCCGCTCCACCAACGAATATTAGAAGTTCTGCCGTATTCGAAAACCCCGCTGGCCGTCAGGCTAGCGGGGTTTTTTCTTTGCGGTTCCATGCCGAGGGAATGTCCGAACCTCTGCGTTGCTTCGATCGCGAAATCTCCACGCTCTCAACAGCGCGAACGAGGAGACAACCCCACTGCATTCGCCTCGACAAAAAAGCACAACAGCCGGTGATATGCTCCGCAGCAAGCATCCGGAATTGAACAGCCGTTCCCTGCAACCTTGAAAGTCAGCCCTCCCGCCATGCTCGCAAAGTACATCGTTGTTGCCGGCCTGATCGCGCTTTCCATTTCCCCCTGCGGGGCAGCAGAAACCGAGCCGATCGATAACGCTCTGCAGACCTGCCTTGCGCAAAAGGAAAATGAAACCACTGCAGGGATGGTCGAATGTTATGGCAAGGCCTACGCAGCCTGGGACAAAGAGCTGAACCGTACCTACGATCAATTGTCCCGATCGCTCGACCCGGCATCGCGTGACCGGCTTCGCGCGGCACAGCGTCAATGGGTGGCTTTCCGCGACGCCGATACGGCCTTTCAGCGTCAGGAATTCATCATCGGTAACGGGAAGTACGGCACGCTGACTCGCGTCACGCTCATTGCCGATAACGTCGACATGGTTCGCAAACGGGTGATGACACTTCGAACCTATGCGAACCCCGACTGACGGTAGCGATCTCGAGCTTGGGGTGGCCCGCGATAACGAGCGTTCCCGTGCCGCGAAGAAGTAAAATCCCCATCACCTACGAGCCGGAGCGACGTCCAACATTTCCAGGACGTTCGATTCCAGCCTTGGACTGGACCAGCTAAACCACAAACCGGGAGGTATTCATGTTAAAGCGCTTCGTAGCACTCGCCCTTCTGATGGGCGCCGCAGTTTCCCTGCTTGGCTGCAACACCGTAGCCGGCGCGGGTCAGGACATTTCCAACTCGGCGCGGACCGTTCAAAAGGCGCTGTAATGAACGAGGGAGAGCGCGCATCGTCGGCAGCTGCTCTGAAAGAAACCGAACCGCACCGCACCGCACAGCGCATTCGATAGACCAAAGAACCGCTCGATGAAAACGCGCCTCTCCCTCCTCCTGCTACTCGCCGTCGCCTCCACCCAGACATGGAGCGCCGAGCCTGCATCCGCAAACAGCCCTTACTCAAAAGACTACGCAGCCTGCGTTAAAAAAGCCGGCCCCCCGGGCTTCTACGACCAATCCGCTACCGCCCGCTGCGACGAAGCCGAGGTCAAATTCCAGAAAGCCCGAATCAACACCGCCTACAACAAGATCCTGAAGATGTGGGCCAACGACCCCGCATCGATCGACAAGCTGAACAAGGCGCAAAAAGACTGGGTGCAATGGCGGGACAACACGTACGCGTTGCTGCAGGAGAACGGCGGCTCGAACGGCCAGGTGGTCTACATCGTCAGCTCCGGCTTTCTGCTGAAGTCACTGGCCGATCAGGCGAATCTGCTGGAAGGCATTCTCACCGCGAACGGCGGAAACTGAACCCGCCCACGCGACAACGCCAGCAAAAGCCTCACTCCTCAAACATCGAATTCCCATTCGCCGACTTCTCGGGAATCGGCTGAATCACGTCCCAATGCTCGACGATTTTCGAGTCCTCGAGCTTGAAGATATCGACGATCGCAAGACCACGCGACGCGCCCGGTTCGCGCACCGCATGCACGTGCAGGATCACATAGTCGCCATCGGTGAATACCTTGGTGATCTCGCTATGCGAGTTCGGGTACTTCTCCTTCAGATATTCGATGACCTTCCGAAAGCCTTCAGGCCCATCGGCAGCCAATGGATTGTGCTGCGTATACCGTGGCCCGACATACTTCAGCGCGGCATCCGCATCTTTCTGATTCAAGCCTTTTTCGTAGAACGCCAGCACGACTTCCTTGTTACGGGCTTCTTTCGCGGTATCGTGCGCAAAGGCCGCTGGAGCATTCGAAACCATCAGCACCAGCGCAAGAAAAGCAGGGATGAATTTCATCGGGCGGTCCTCACTGTGTAGGGCAACGGGGCGACAGAGCAACGTCTGGATTCGGGGAACTGAACAGCGCCTCCGATCATACTGGACGCGCATCCTCGATGCCTCGCACAGAAAACAACCGCCGTACTCAAATCCCCCTACCGCAGTGTTCGAAGCGCTGCCCGAACCTCGCCGGCAAAAAGCGCAGGCTCTTCGCACGCAGCAAAATGTCCACCCTTATTGCGCGGGCGCGTGTTCACGGAGCCGGTCGACAACGAACCGGCGTCGGACATCGATCAAGCCGCGTTAAACCGCCGTGATCACAACGTCGATATTTCCGCGCGTGGCCTTCGAATACGGACAAATCTGATGCGCCGCATCCGCGACGGCCTGCGCGACTTCGGTGTCGATGCCCGGCAGGCTGACGTTCAGTCGAGCCTGCAAAAAGAAGCCGTCGTCGTTCGTGACGAGATCGATTTCCGCATCGACGGAGACGTCACGCGGCAGCTCGATCTTCATCTTCTGCGCGGCTCGACGCATTGCACCGATAAAGCATGCGGACCATCCTGCGGCGAGCAACTGTTCGGGATTGGTGCCGGGCAGCGAGCTGCCAGGGGCGGACAGCTGCACGTCGAGGCGGTCATCCGAACTGCGCGACGTGCCGTCGCGGCCGCCGGTCGTGTGGGTCTTGGCGGTGTAGAGCACTTTGTCTGTCTGGTTCATGGTCGGTATCGAATCGGTTAGTGATGGGCGAAGGGCGAAGGCTCGGTGTCGCGCACGACGCGCACGACACGAGCGCCGGACTCCGACGTCATATCGCGGGTGCCACCGTACGACTGCGCCGCGACGTCCGCGCGAGCCATCAACTCGGCCTGTTCTGCGCGGAACGTCTGCACGCTTTGGCCGCGTTGCGATACGGGCGCGCCGGCCAGTGGGTTGTAGTACGGAGCGGGACCATAGCCGCTTGCGAAAGCAGGTGCTGCAACAGCAGCACTCGCAGCGACGAGCGCGGCAACGAAGAGACGCTTGATCATGATGAAACCTCTATAAGTAGTGAGTGAGCAGAACGCGATCTATCTCGATCGAACGAAGCAGATTCAACCGCCGCGATACAGATCCTTGACCGCAGCCAACTCGCCGTCATGCTGTGCACGCACCAGCTCCGCGCGAACCTGCGCACGCGTCTTCGGTGCGGTCTGGATCGCGCTCCAGTCCTGCGTCTGTTGCGTGGTGTAGTGAGCGGCGTTCGCATCGACAGCGTTCGCTGCATGAGCGGGGGCCGTTGCGGCGAAAGCGGCAAAACTCAGAGCCAGTGCAGTCATCGTTACTTTCATGTCGTTCTCCTTGAACGGTTTAACAGAGAGAGAAAATCCGCCCGGAGATCTGAAGGCTTGTTGCGTGAGCCAGATTCCGTCGTTGATGCATTAAAGCGAGCGGAGGTATCTGGCTTGTTTCAGGAGAGCGGCTTATTGCAATGCTGTGTATCCGTTCGAACGGCGTACACATTGAGAAACAAATCGAGTGAGTCGTCGTGCATGAACGGACACGGCGGCGATCGGTGAGATCAGGATGAGCGCGGGAGATAGCTGCGTATACGAAGCAAAGCGCGAAGCGAAGCGCAAACCGAAGCGCATCGAGAGGCCACGTTTTATCGCCTCTTTGTATCGCACTGTATCTACAACGTTGAGCGTTACATAACGTTGCACCGACGGACTTTATCGACATAAACCAGATACGTCCTCTGGTTCTAATGCTTCCACGCCAGCCGAACTGGCTTCACTGACCGAAAGCGCAAACGGGCGTTTGCGCAGGAAGACATTCATTACCTTGAGGTGTACATCATGAAACTCATTCAATCGCTCGTCGTTGCTGCTGTCGTTGCACTCCCGGCTCTTTCGTTCGCACAGTCGAGCCATCCTGTTACCCGTGCAGAAGTTCGTGCGGAACTCGTCGCGTTGCAGAAGGCCGGTTACAACCCGTCGACCGATCAAACGCAGTACCCGCAGAACATCCTCGCCGCCGAAGCGCGTCTGAATGCGCAGAACGCACAGGGCGATGTGACTGCGTCGTCGTATGGTCCGTCGATGGCAGGTTCGTCGGCATCGGGCTCTTCGCATGTGATGCACCTGTCGCAGGCGCAGTCCGAGTCGGACGTGATCGGTCTCGGTCCGATCTACGCGAAGCCGTAATTTCCAGCTGTAGTCGTACCAGTAGCAACAGGCGCGAGGTTCGCGGGCCTTCATTCTTCCGGCCACACCTCGCGTCGTTTCGACTCAACCACAACGCGCACACGTTCAGCGCATTGCCGGTTTCCTCTACCCGTTTGCTCACGGCACAAAAGCCGGATGCGTTTCTGTTTTCTCGAAAGCGCGCGGGTCTTTCAACAAACACACACGATCATCAGGAGAGTCAATCATGCATGACCCGATCAATACTCGACGTCGGCGCCTCCTCGGCACGACCGTCGCTGGTCTCAGCTTGCTTGAGCTGGGACTCAGCGGACTCGCGAATGCGCAGACTATCGGCCAGGATTCGACACCGCGCGCGGTTTCGTTCGGCAGTCTGAAGCAGGTCGATATCGGCACGCTGAGCATGGGCTACGCGGAAGCCGGTCCGCAGAATGGACCCGTCGTGATCCTGCTGCACGGCTGGCCCTACGACATTTACAGCTTCGTCGAAGTGACGCCGCTGCTCGCTGCGGCGGGTTATCGCGTGATCGTGCCGTACCTGCGCGGTTTTGGCACGACGCGCTTTCTGTCGGCGGATACGCCGCGCAACGGTCAGCAATCGGTGCTCGCCGTCGACATCATCGCGCTGATGGACGCGCTGAAAATCGACAAGGCGATTTTCGGGGGCTTCGACTGGGGCGCACGCACGGTCAACATCATCGCGGCGCTGTGGCCGGAACGCTGCAAGGCGATGGTGTCGGTGAGCGGTTATCTGATCGGCAACCAGGACGCGGGCCGCACGCCGCTGCCGCCGAAAGCGGAACTGTCGTGGTGGTATCAGTTTTACTTCGCCACGGAGCGCGGTCGGGCGGGCTACGAAGCAAATCGCAACGCGTTCAACAAACTGATCTGGCATGCGGCATCGCCGAAATGGAATTTCGACGATGCGACGTTCGCGCGCACCGCTGCATCGTTCGACAATCCCGATCACGTCGCAGTGGTGATTCACAACTACCGCTGGCGACTCGGCATCGCACAGGGCGAGCCGCAATACGACGACCTCGAAAAGCGTCTCGCGATGGCGCCGACCATTTCCGTTCCGACGATCACGATGGAAGGCGACGCGAACGGCGCGCCGCATCCCGAGCCCGCTGCCTACGCGAAGAAGTTCACGGGCCGCTATGCGCACCGGAACATCGGCGGCGGCATCGGCCACAACCTGCCGCAGGAAGCACCGAAGGCATTCGCCGATGCGGTCATCGACGTCGCGCGGTTTTAACCGGTACACGAGAACAGGAGTCACCCATGCGAACCATCCGTGCTGCACACGTCGCGCTTCTGCTTTCCGTTGTCGCGCATCACGCGTCGGCGGAGACACCGAAGTCCGCGCCTTCGCCGATCTATGGCGTCACGATTCCCGACGGTTACAGGAAGTGGGAGATGATTGCGCCGTCGATAGAAGCGGCGCCACTCGACGAGCTGCGCGTCATACTCGGCAACCCGAAGGCGATCAAGGCAATCGAGAGTTCGACGCTGCCGTATCCCGACGGAACGATCCTCGTGAAGCTCGCGTACAAGCGCAAGCAGTCGCCCGATTTCGAGCCGGCGACCGTGCCCGGGCAACCGACGACGGTGCAGGTGATGGTGAAGGACTCGCGACGTTATGCGTCGACGGGCGGCTGGGGTTTTGGCCGCTTCGTCAACGGACAGCCGGTCGACGAGGCCCAGCATCAGACGTGTTTCGCGTGTCACGCAGCGCGCGTGAAGGATCGCGATTACGTGTTCACGCGTTTCGCGCCTTGATGAAAATTTACCTGAAATGAAGCAATGAAAATCGAGGCGCGAAAGCGCCTCGATTCTTTGCGCGGACCTCAAGCCTCAAACAAAAAGCCCGGTCTCCGACAGCCCCCGCTCACGCGACGCCATCGAAAACCGGGCCACCCTCGTCGCCACAACCACACGACGAACAACTCACCCCTTCTGCGCCAGCAACGTCCGAATCGCCGCTTCCGTCTTGTCGTAATCGCCCTCACCAAAATGCGTATAGACGACGTGCCCGCTCTTGTCGATCAGATAAAACGCAGGCCAGTACTGATTCGAATACGCGTTCCACGTCGCGTAGTCGTTATCCTGCGCGACCGGATAGGTGATGCCGAACCGCTTGATCGCCGTCTTTACGTTGTCGGTGTTGCGCTCGAACGGATACTCCGGCGTATGCACACCGATCACTGTGAGCCCCTGGTCCTTGTACTTCGCGTTCCACGCTTTCACGTACGGCAGCGTGTTGATGCAGTTGATGCAGGTGTAGGTCCAGAAATCCACCAGCACGACTTTGCCGCGCAGTTTCTGCAGAGTCAGCGGGTCGCCATTCAGCCACTGGTTGATGCCGGTGAATTCGGGCGCAAGCTGATTGCTTTGAAGCGCACTCGCGGGCGCGGCGGTACCGGTTGTCGCCATCGCGGCGAACCCGGCGGCGACGGCCACGGCAAGCGTCGCACCGACGGCCACGGTTTTCAGTCGATTGAACATGTCAGAGTCCTTTTAAAGTAGGGAGAAAAGCGGAGATTCGCGCGTAGATCAGTACGTCGTACTGGAGATAGATCGCGAGCGCGGTGAGTACGACGAGCAGACCGAACACGCGTTGCATCAGCGGCGCATAGCGCGCGACGACGCGCACGCGTTGCGTCACGTAATGGCCGCCGTAGATGATCGCGAGCATCGGCACGGCCGCACCGATCGCATACAGCGTGAGCAGCAGCGCCGACCATCCGAGGTCCTGCGCCTTCACGACGAGCACGAGGATCGACGCGAGCACAGGGCCCGCGCACGGCGTCCACACCGCGCCCAGCGACATGCCAAGCACGAAGCCGCTCGAATTCTCGTTACTGCTTTTCGCCGGGTTCTTTGCGCGCGGCATCAGCGCGTGGCCGATGCGCAGCAGCGGCTCATGCAGTCGCGACACGAGCCAGTCGTACGAGCCCGGCCACAGACGCAGCAGACCCGACAGCGCCAGCAACGCGAGCCCCGTATTGCGCAACGCCTGCTGCGCGACGTGGACCGTGCTCGACACGGCACCGAGCAGCATCGCGAACGACGCGAAGGTCAGGATGAAGCCGGCGACGATGTACAGCGGCCGCGCACGGCTAGGTCGCTCGACGGACGTGCCGAGCAGGATCGGCATCACCGGCAGGATGCACGGCGATGCGATGGTCAGCAGGCCGGCCAGCAGCGCGAGCGGGGTTTCGACGAGGTTGTGCATGACGGACGTTCCAGTGGCGGGTATGGCCGTATTGGAACGTCCGCGGGTATCTGGCTTGTGTCGGCCGGACGGGGCGGGTGAAACGTTATGTGTCTGTCAGCGGGACAGATACATTGGGACACAAAACGCCGTGGTTTTACGAGCGGCGCAGCGTCTTCCGTTTGCGTGACTCGCGTGTCGGCGGCGCGGAGAAGATCGGCATGCGCCGCTGAATCCAGCGGAGCAGTTCGAGTGGCCCCGGCGCGAGCGGTCTGCCGGTCTTCACGAGCACGCGTGCCTGCGCGTTCTCGAACAGCGGATGCGCGATCGGGATCGTCGTCAGTTCGCCGGCTGCGACTTCGCGATAAGCGGCGAATTCGCCGATCAACGTGATGAAGTTTTCCACCGTCACCATGCGCTTGAGCGCGCTGAGCGAACTCGTCGTCAGCGTGGGGCGGATCGTCACGTTCTCGGCCAGCTCCAGCATCTTCACGACGTGGCCGATGCCGAACGTCGCGGGCATGATCGCGAGCGGGTACGCACGCAGATCGTCGATGCTCGCGGGCCCTTTCTTGCGTGCGAGCGGATGATCGCGCCGCGCGAGCAACACGACCGGTTGACGCGAACTCGCCCGATACTCGATCCGCGGATGCGGCGGCGGGTTATACGCGAGCCCGATATGTGCGCGGCTTTCGGCGACGTCGTCGAGGATCGCGTCCACGGCCAGCGTGTTCAGTTCGATCTCAAGCCCAGGGTACTGCGCGCAGAACGGCGCGAGCACGTCGTCGACGAGCGTATCGACGTAGCCCTCGCTGACCGCGAGCTGGATGTGTCCTTTCTGCAGGCCTTTTAACGCATGTAGCTGGTCTTCGAGCTTTTCCTGCTGCGATCGATAGCCCTGCCAGAACTCGAGCAGATGCGCGGCGGCTTCGGTCGGCTTCACGCCGCGCGCCTGGCGTTCGAACAGTGTCGTGCCGAGTTCGTCTTCGAGCAGCCTGATCTGCCGCGTGATGACCGACGGGGACGTGTTGATGTTGTCGGCCGCGCCGCGAATCGTGCCGTGCGCGAGCACCTCGTGAAAGTACCGCAGACGCTGTTGGTTGATCTCCCGCATCGCTTCGCTCCTTTGCTCCTGTCCAGAATCCATGTTGTCTGTCAGGCAACGATATGTGAACTTAGTTGCTATTGCTAGAGCGGTGTTGCCCTGCGACGATGAATTCGACCTTGGAAAAAGGCGAATGAATAACGCCGGAGCAAGGCGCTAAAGCACCTTGCTCCGGCATGGGACCAGAGTAAGCGCTGAAGCGCCAACTCTGGTCGACAGGAGACAAAACATGTCCGCAATCCACCCCTCAATCCCACACGACGAATCCGCCGCGCTCTACAGCAAACTCGACTGGCGGCTGTTGCCGTTTCTCGTCGCCTGCTACATGTTCGCGTACCTCGACCGCGTCAACGTCGGGTTCGCGAAGCTTCAGATGCAAACCGCCCTCGGCTTTTCCGACGCGGCGTATGGCGTGGGCGCGGGCATCTTCTTCATCGGCTACGTGCTGTTCGAACTGCCGAGCAACCTGATGCTGCCGCGCGTCGGTGCGCGGATGACGTTCAGCCGCATCCTCGTGCTGTGGGGCATCACGTCGGCGTGCATGCTGTTCGTGCGTAACGTGCCGGGCTTCTACGCGATGCGCTTCCTGCTCGGCGTCTTCGAAGCCGGCTTCGCGCCTGGGATGATCTACTACCTGTCGTGCTGGTACGGACCCGCGCGGATGGCGCGTGCGATTGCGCTCGTGTTCGTCGCGGGGCCGCTCGGCGGGATTGTCGGCGGGCCTGTGTCGGCGTGGCTGATGACGCGTCTTTCCGGCACGGCGGGTCTTGCGGGCTGGCAGTGGATGTTTCTCGTCGAAGGGTTGCCGTGCATCGTGCTCGGCCTGCTGACGCCGTTCATCCTGTCGAATCGCCCCGCCGACGCACACTGGTTGAACGACCACGAAAAATCGCTGCTGGCGCGCGAAGCGGCACCGAGTGTGCACCGCGCCGATTCGTTTCGCGAGGTGCTGAGAAGTCCGCGTGTCTACGTGCTCGCGTTCGCCTACTTCAGCATCATCTTTCCGATCTACGCGATCAGTTTCTGGCTGCCGACACTGCTCAGAGAGCAAGGCGTCACCGACACGATCCGGCTCGGCTGGTACACGGCGATTCCCTATGTGGCGGCAGCCGTCTGCATGTATCTGGCGGGCCGTCGATCCGACCGGCTCGGCGAACGACGCTACCACTGCGCGATCCCCGCGCTTGCCGCGGCGGCCTTCCTGATCGCGACCGTGTTCGCCGACGGCAACCTGACGCTCACACTCGTCGCGCTGACGCTGGTCACCGCGTGCCTGTGGATGGCCTACACGGTGTTCTGGGCGATTCCGTCGCAACTTGTGCAGGGCACCGCTGCGGCAGGCGGCATCGCATTGATCAATACGGTGGGACTGTCCGGCGGATTCTGGGGACCGGCCGCCGTCGGCTGGATCAAGACGTGGACAGGCAGCACGCATGGCGGCCTGCTCGTGATGGCGCTGACCGCTGCGATTGCAGCCGTGCTGATTCTGAAGAGCAAGCTGGCGTTCGAGAACGCATGAAGGTCATCGACCGCATCAAACCATTTTTTCCGCAGAAGAGAACGCAATGAAGCCCTTGAAAATCCTGATCGCCGGTTTCCAGCATGAGACCAACACGTTCGCGCCGACTAAGGCGTCCTATACGAGCTTCATTCAAGGCGAAGGTTTTCCGCCGCTGGTGCGCGGTGCCGACGTGATGACGCTGCGCGACGTCAACGTGCCGATCGGCGGATTCATCAACGCGATGGAAGCGAACGGCCACGAACTGATCCCGGTGATCTGGGCCGGCGCGAGCGCGTCGGCACACGTGACGACCGATGCATTCGAAAAAATCGGCGGCGAGATTCTTGCTGCGATCGCGGCGGGTGGCTTCGATGCAATCTATCTCGACCTGCACGGCGCGATGGTCACCGAGCAGCACGACGACGGCGAAGGTGAACTGCTCGAACGCGTGCGGCGGATCGTCGGCAAGGACATGCCGGTCGTCGTGTCGCTGGATCTGCATGCGAACGTCACCGCACGTATGTTCACGCACGCGAGCGCGCTCGTCGCGTACCGCACGTATCCGCACGTCGATATGGCCGAGACGGGCACGCGTGCTGCACGGTTGCTCGAAGACCTGATCCGCGAGCAGCGTCCGTTGCACTGCGCGATGCGTCGCGTGCCGTTTCTGATTCCGGTGAACGGGATGTGCACGCTCGTCGAACCGGCGCGCGGCATGTACCGGTTGCTCGCCGAACTCGAAGCGCAACAGGACGTGTCGGTGTCGTTTGCGCCGGGTTTTCCAGCCGCCGATTTCCCCGAATGCGGTCCTACGATCTGGGCGTATTCGTTCGATCGCAGGCATGCCGAGCACGCGGCCGATGCGCTGTTCTCGAAGATCGTCGATAACGAAGCAGACTGGGACGTGCCGTTTCTCACACCCGACGAAGCTGCGACACAGGCAGTCGAATCGAGCCGTCTCGCGAGCAAACCCGTCATCGTCGCGGACACGCAGGACAACCCGGGCGTCGGCGGCGATTCGAATACGATGGGGATGGTGCGTGCGTTGCTGCGCGCGCATGCGACCGATGCGGCGGTAGGCATGATCTGGGACGCCGCAGCGGCGACAGCCGCGCATCGCGCAGGTATCGGCGCGCTGATCTCGGTGCCGTTGGGCGGCCGCTCAGGCGTGCAGGGCGACGCGCCGCTCGAAGCCGTGTTCGAGGTCGAGCATCTGTCCGACGGACGCTTCCGCTTCGACGGTCCGATGCTCAACGGCATGCAGGGCGGGCTGGGGCTGGTCGCGTGTCTGCGGATCGAGGGCGTCAGGATCGCGGTCAGCTCGGTGAAGATGCAGATGTTCGACCGCAACCTGTTCCGCGTCGCGGGGATCGAGCCCGAGCGGATGAAGATTCTCGTCGTGAAGAGTTCGGTGCATTTCCGCGCGGACTTCGACGCGATCGCGGAAACGATCCTCGTCGCGAAGGCACCGGGGCCGATGGCAGCCGATCCGGTCGATCTGCCGTGGGAACACCTGAACCCCGACATGCGCGTGCGACCGATGGGTCAGACATTCGGCGCGCTTCATCTCGCCGACATCTGAAGCGACGAAGCGACGAAGCAGCAAAACAATGCAGCACAAAACAAAACCGGGCAGGCCCGCAATACGCGAACCTGCCCGGCCATGAACCAGCAAACGGACTGGTTAAGCAGCGACCGCCGCACGTTTCGGCGTCACCGCCGACACGACAAACGTCACGACGATATTCGCCACGAGCGCGATCAGCCCGATATACATCGGATAGGTCGCGTCGCCGAGATGCAGCGCATACACCGGCTTCAACCCTTGCACGATCGCGAGGCCCGTGCCGATCACGATGCCGACCAGCCAGCCGAGGAACAGCCCCGGCGTGTTGAGGCGTCGCGTGTACAGCGAGAACACGATTGCCGGGAAGATCTGCAGGATCCACACGCCGCCGAGCAGTTGCAGGTCGATCGCGTACTGCGTCGGCAGCACGACGATGAACACCAGCGCGCCGAACTTCACGACCAGCGAAACGATCTTCGCGGTCGAGGCTTCCGCAGCCGGCGTCATGTTCGACGACACCAGCGGACGCCACAGGTTACGCGTGAAGAGGTTCGCAGCACCGATCGACATGATCGCCGCCGGCACCAGTGCGCTGATCGCGATCGCGGCAGCCGCGAAGCCGACGAACCACGACGGGAACAGCGTGCCGAACAGCGCCGGCACGACGTCCGATGCGGACTTCACGTGGATGCCGGCAGCAATCGCCATGTAGCCGAGCAGCGCGATCAGGCCGAGCAGCAGCGTGTACGCAGGCAGGAAGATCGCGTTCTTGCGCACCGTCTGCGCCGACGCCGACGACAGCACCGCCGTCATCGTGTGCGGATACATGAACGCCGCGAGCGCAGAACCGAGTGCAAGCGATGCATACGCGGTGAACTGCGTCGGCTTCAGCAGGATGCCGGTTGCGCCGCCCTTTGCCTGGAAGAAGTGATCGGCTGCGTCGAACACGTGACCGTAACCGCCGAGCTTGACCGGAATCAGCCACACGGCTGCGATCACGACGATGTAAATCATGATGTCCTTCACGAACGCGATCATCGCCGGTGCGCGCAGGCCGCTCGTGTACGTGTACAGCGCGAGGATCACGAACGCGACGATCAGCGGCAGTTCGCCGCTCACGCCGAGCCCCTTGATCACCACCTGCATACCGACCAGCTGCAACGCAATGTACGGCATCGTCGCGATGATGCCGGTCAGCGCGACCGCTGCAGGGAACCACTTGCCGCCGTATTCGCCCTGCACATAGTCGGCGGCGGTGATGTGGTCTTTCGCGTGCGCGACCTTCCACAGCTTCGGCATCACTGCGAACACGAACGGGTAGACGATGATCGTGTAGGGCAGCGCGAAGAAGCCGTACGCGCCGACCGAATACACCAGCGCGGGCACGGCGATCACCGTGTACGCGGTATAGAAGTCGCCGCCGACGAGGAACCACGAAATCACGGTGCCGAACTGGCGTCCGCCGAGGCCCCACTCGCTCAGTTGGGTCAGGTCACCGCGCTTCCAGCGTGCCGCGAAGAAGCCGACGACGGTGACGAGAACGAAGAACACGATGAAGACGGTCATCGCGACCGGGTCGATAGGATTCAGATCGCTCATTTAAGGCCCCGATAGACGATGTAGATCAGCAGCGACGTGAGCGGCACCCAGAGGAACTGATACCAGTAGAAGAACGGAAAGCCCGCGAACGAAGGACGCGAGTCGTTGTAGAACGGCAGCCAGAGCAGCGCGACGTACGGGATGAGCAGGATGAGCCATAGCCAGGAGCGGCCGGGCTGGTCGGTGGATTCCACAGTTGTCTCCTATGTGGTTTATTGAAAGTGCGTTCAGGTCGTGCGGTGGCTTTTTGCGGCTCGCCGGGGTACTTTTCACAGGCGATACGCGGCGTGCCGGTGCATTGCAACAGAAAACGGATCGGGATGCAGCGGAGCCCACCGGAACGCATCGGAACGAACGGGCGCGGTGCAAAAGCAGCCGCGAAAGAACCGTGTTTCCAGCGTCCTGTGATTCACTGCCGATGCGATCCGGGCGGGCCGTGGTGTGCGGGCAGTATCGAACCGGCTCCGGGATCGGATGCAGCACTGCACACCGCGCTGGAAGCGCCCGCGCCTGGGGGCGTAGTATTCGCTTTCGCCGCCCCGGCGACAAGCGCACGATTACGTAAGCCAGCTACGTATTCCTACGTAGCCACTCTGTCGATCTTTCTACGATGAACCTCAAGGCGAAGATGTTTCTGCTCGCGATCGTCCCGTTTCTGGTGGCGATCGTCGGCATCGAAATTGGCGTGCGCGAACAGGCCAAAGTGCTGGCCGACATGCAGCACTCGACGATGCAGACCGCGTACATATCGAGCAAGGAACTCGAACTGAAGCATTACGTCGATCTCGCGACCAGCGCGATCGCGCCGCTCTACGACGCGTCGACCGACAACGCACGCGACGATGCGACGCTGCGTCTGCGCGCGCTCGACGTGCTGAAAAAAATGGACTTCGGTCCGGACGGCTATTTCTTCGTCTACGACATGCACGGCCGCTCGCTGATGCATCCGCGCGAAGCCGATCTCGAAGGCAAGGACCTGTGGGCGATGCGCGATCCCGAGGGCGCGCTGCCGATCCAGGAGCTGACCGCCGCAGCGGCACGCGGCGGCGGCTACGTGCGCTACATGTGGCATCGCCCGTCGACGGGACGGCTCGAACCGAAGCTCGGCTACGTGGTGCCGCTGAATCGCTGGGGATGGATGGTCGGCACCGGCATCTATCTCGGCGATGTGAACACGACGCTCGCGCAGATCGATCAACGCGCGTCGGCGAATATCGACCGTACGGTGATGTGGATCGGCGCGATCGCGCTCGCGGGGCTCGGCGTGATCGCGGTGTGCGCGCTGGTGCTGAACGTCAGCGAGTACCGCAGCGCCGACGCGAAACTGAAGCGGCTTGCGCAGCAGGTCGTCGAGTCGCAGGAGAACGAACGGGCACGGCTGTCGCGCGAACTGCACGACGGTATCGGGCAGATGATGGTGTCGGTGAAACTGCTGCTCGAATCGGCGATCGCGCATCTCGAACGCAGCGACGTGCGGATTCCGGCCGCACAAACCGCACTGTCGACGAGTCTTACGCGGCTCGGCGACACGCTGCGCGAAGTACGCCGCATCTCGCATGCGCTGCGGCCTGCGATGCTCGACGACCTCGGCCTCGCCGCCGCGCTCGAACAGCTCACGCGCGAACTCAGCGGCGAGGCCGGCATCGAGATCGCGTTCTCGCAGACCGGCCACGCGAACGCCGCGCCGATGACGGACGCGGTCAACATCGTGCTGTTCCGCATCGCGCAGGAAGCGCTGACGAACGTCGTGCGCCATTCGCTCGCGACGCGCGCGACGCTGTCGCTCGACGTGTCGGCCGATGCGGTCACGCTGTCGATGGCCGACAACGGCCGCGGCTTCGACGTCACCGATGCATTCGCCGGCCCGCGCGGCGGCGTGGGGCTGCGCAACATGCGCGAGCGACTCGAGCGGCTGGCCGGCACGCTGTCGCTGATGTCGCAGGCGGGCCACACGATTCTCACCGCGCGCGTGCCGCTTGCGAACGGCGCACCTCGCCTCACGGCCTGAAGGAACCCGACATGAACGACGCTTCACTTGCCGCAGCGCGCCTGATGCTGGTCGACGATCATCCGCTCGTGCGCGACGGTCTGCGCGCGCGGCTCGACGCGGTGCCGAATTTCACGGTCGTCGGCGAGGCGGGCAATGCCGACGAAGCGCTCACGCTTGCCGCGCTGCACGAACCCGATCTCGTGCTGATGGACGTCGGCATGAAAGGGATGAACGGCATCGAGCTGGCGGCGGTTTTTCATGAGCGCTTTCCCGCGATCCGCGTGCTGATGCTGTCGATGCACGATAACGTCGAGTACGTCACGCAGGCGGTGCGCGCGGGCGCGAGCGGCTATGTGCTGAAGGATTCGCCAGCCACCGAGATCGTGCTCGCAATCGACGCGGTGCTTCGCGGCGAGCTGTTCTTCAGCGCAGGGCTCGGCGCGCGGATGATCCAGGCGTCCGCGATGCAGACACCTGTCGAACGACTGACGCCCCGCGAGCGCGAGATTCTCGATGCGCTCGCCGATGGTCTGTCGAGCAAACAGATCGCACAACGTAACGGGCTGTCGGTGCGTACGGTGGAGACGCATCGGTTGAATCTGAAACGTAAGCTTGATATCGAAGGGCAGGCGGAGTTGATCAAGTTTGCGGTGGAGTCGCGGCGGAGAAGCTAGGCACTGCCTGCGATCCGGCGATGGGGCCGACACACCCGGCACTGCTGACTATATGTAGCCTGAATGAATAAGCGCATCGGTATTCGCACGACGCGACGTGACTTCGCACACCTTAAGTGGACGGTGCAACGCACTGCTTAAATACGGTCTGAGGAGTACACGCACGGCACGGTTCTGCTGACAGTGCGGCGTTCGCAGGGAGTGCGAGCGTCCGTCACGCGGACGGTCCGTATTCATTCGATGGCGCACGGGGGATCCGTATCGCCTTCGACATATATCAGGAGATACACCATGTCTGGCAACGGAATCGGCTCGACGCCGACCAATAACCTTTCGCACACGCAGTTTTCGACTTCTAACGCCGAGGTCGACACGCCGGCTACGCCGCGCCGTAGCAGCTCATCGCGCAGCCAGCATCCGTCGGCAAACATGCCTTCTCCGCGCGCTTCGCAGGATGGCACGGAGATGAGCGTTATTTCGCGTCCGCCCGCTGCGGTGACGCGGTCGCGGACCTCGCTAGGGGGGCGGTCGGCGCCGGGTGCGTCGTCGAACGAGGTTGATCGTATTACGGACGACGTGGAACAGGCGCTGGATGAGATCGTCAACCAACCATTGCCGCAGCACGTGAATTCGCCAGCAAGCCTCTGGCAGCACATCACCGGACGGCTGCAAGGTGCGGTCGGCGGCGCGGTCACCGCCGGTGTTACGTTCGGTGCATTCCGTGGCGTCGGCCCGATCGCCGAGCACACGACGAGTTCGGAGTATGGTCAGCAGGTAGCTACACAAATGAAGTCCGTTTTGATCGGTGCTGCTGCCGCTGGCGTGGGCAATACACTTGCAACGATGGTCCTGACACCGGCCGCAGTTGCACTCATGTCGAAATTGCTCGGGACCAGCACGGCGCTTACACCCCGATCGGCCGAGCAGATGGTGCCGCCGGGCTCCCCGGACCGCGCCGAACAGATCGCGGGTATCAAGACAGCTCAAGCCCGATTCGGTGTCGACTCACTGGCCAACATCCTTTCCGGTGGCGCGTCATTCTCTACTGCCCATGGCGTGCGCGGCGGGCTGACGGCCAACGCTGGATTGACGCCGATTGCCGGCTATGGTGCGGCTGCGGCGGCATCGTCTGCGGCAGGCGGTTTTACAGCGGTGGTGACGCAGACTCTACAGGCCAAGAGCCGGATCAAGGTGCGGGGCCCGGGTGATCAGGAATCGATCGAGGATCTCTTCGAGCATGTGTCAAAACCTCCTGTTGCCATTGGCACCGCAGTCAGCGGCGCGACGCAAGGTTTTCTCGGTGGTAGGCAGGGTATGCAGGCGGCCAGGCATCTGGTTTCGCAAGTTGGGCAACGCGCGGCGATCGTCGGCGCTTCGACCGTGGCGTACGGCCTGACGCAGGCAGCGATTCCGGCGGCCCGGCACACGCTCACCGAGCACGGTGTCTCTCCCGAACTGGCCAACAGCGTCGCCACCGGTGGGATAAATGCAGCCGGATTCGCGATGGTCGTGATCGCCTATTTCACGCTGCTCGGTAAAATCGCTGGAACGATCCCGCAGCGGAATCCGCAGCAGCCGGGGGGCGCCCCGCGCTCGTAATGTTTCGACAGGCAGTATCGATGGTTCATCCTGACTGGGTCTGAGAGGCGAGGCATCCTTTCGGGCTCGGCTGGATGACCGTCGATATGAATGTCCGGCTCCATTCCATGAGTGACGTTCGATGCACTGCGCGACCGGGTTCGACCCGTCGTGCATCGATCGATCGTCACGTGCCACGCCGTGTTCTCGCGGCTGGCCTACTTCCCTGACTGTCCGCACGCAACTTCGCTTGCTGCACTTCGACACCGATGTTCGAGGTGCGTTGCGGTGTTCCTGCGCGTCGCGAACACGTCGTCGATGTATTCCCACATCTGATTTTCTGATCCTTTAAAGGCGGGCGAAATTCATTGCCTGACCGGGCGGGATTCCGTCGTCATTCAGTTCTGCAAATGTTGCTGCGCCTTGAGTGGCCTTGGTGCGATACGTGACTCCGTTTGTCGTCCTGCGGAATGTATTCGCAGATCAATTCTGGACAACCAAGCTTTTTTATTTTCTCTCCGACGGACTTCAGGTTGCTTCGCCTTTTGTGATCATTCTTCGTTGTACTGTCATTTCGGACATCCGCTTGTCTCTATTCTGTACTTAAGCAAATCGCAATCACCCTTGTTCAAACAAGATATCTCGGACTGCGTTGCTTCTGTCTGAAGAGACGGACTAGACCCAGTTCGTGTTTTCGTTATCGCTTATCAACCTGAGGAAGAAATCATGTTTCCACGAGTCACAGCAAACGCCGCAAAAGCAGCTGCACAAGCGACGACGGCTGCACCCAAGAAAAAACTGAGTACGGGAGGCGGGATGCCCGGCAGCTCGAGCGCCATGACCTCGTTCGAAGGCATTTCAGGCCGCCGCCCCATTAGTACGGCCGTAACCGACACGAAGTTTGGTAAGGACGGTAAGGTAACGGATCCCGGCCATATCCAGTTCCAGACGTCGGAGGAAGAGCGGCAGGAGATGCCGGGATTGGCGCCAGCTATCGGGCACTCCCCGAACTTCGGCCAGGGCCGGCGGCAAAGTGTGCCTGTTAACAGTACGCTTCGGGACGGTAGCCCATTCAATGTCACTGGCGTAAGAGGGGAAGCAAAACCCTCAGGATCCGACAAGGTGATTCCGAACCCTGATCGCTTGTACGATCACGGGAAGGCTTCGCCGGAGCAACTCAGAACGCTGCGTGACATGCAGGAGCAGCCTATTTTCCCGAAGTACGAGACGAGTGGTAGCGACGGCACGAACTGCGTTTCCGGTCACGCGGAAGTGGCAAATCGGCTCGGCATGAATGTCCCGACGCCATACAAGCACACGCTGCCGCAAGAGTTGGGGGAAGACATGAAGAACAAGAAAGCGGGTGGCGACTCTTCGAGCGGAACCCGATAAGCCAGGTACACGCGATTCGACAGGCTTCGATTCCAGACCATATCGATAGAAGCGTCGTGCAGTGTCTTGATTGAACCGCTCCCCAACGGGCCTCGCGCATTCCCCATGCGCGAGGCCCGTTGCCTTTTCTTCACTGCCATGCTTCCCTTGCAAACGTTCGACATCGCAACGGAGCAACCAGCATGAGCATTCCCATCGGCATCAACCGCGACAACGCGCGACAACTCCGCGAGCGCGAACGCGCACGTTTCGTCGAGCGCATGCCAGCGTCGCGGCAACTGTCGGAGCGCGCAGCGCAGCATCTACTGTTCGGCGTGCCGCTGCACTGGATGAACGACTGGCCCACGCCGTTCTCGCTGTACGTGAGCGACGCGCGGGGTGCGCACTTTCGCGACGTCGACGGCCACGTGTACGCGGATTTCTGTCTCGGCGATACCGGCGCGATGTTCGGTCATTCGCCTGAGCCGGTCGCACGCGCGCTCGCCGCGCAGGCGGCGAAGGGGCTCACGGCGATGCTGCCGTCCGAAGACGCCGCGTGGGTCGGCGAAGAACTCGCGCGGCGCTTCGGTCTGCGGTACTGGCAGTTCGCGATGACCGCGAGCGACGCGAACCGCTTCGCCATACGCTGGGCGCGCGCGGCGACGGGGCGCAAACAGATCGTCGTGTTCAATGGCTGTTATCACGGCACCGTGGACGACGTGTTCGTCGATCTCAAAGACGGCCGCGCGACGCAACGCGACAGCCTGATCGGTCAGGTGCACGATCTGCGGCAGTACACGCGCGTCGTCGAATTCAACGATCTCGCCGCGCTGGAACGCGCGCTTGCCGACGGGCAGGTGGCTTGCGTACTCGCCGAGCCCGCGATGACCAACATCGGCATGGTGCTGCCCGCCGACGGTTACTGGCGCGACGCGCAGGCGCTGCTGCGCCGCTACGGCACGCTGCTCGCAATGGACGAAACCCACACGATCAGCAGCGGACTGCGCGGCTATTGCGCGGCTCACGGCATCGAGCCGGATATGCTGGTGCTCGGCAAGCCGGTCGGCGGCGGGATGCCGTGTGCGGTGTACGGCTTCAGTGCCGAATTCGCCGCGCGTGCGCAGCAGGCGAAGCACGCGGCGCCGCCCGGACACTCGGGCATCGGTACGACGCTGACGGCCAATCTGCTCGCCGCCGCCGCGATTCGCGCGACGCTCGCCGACGTGATGACCGATGCCGCTTATGACACGATGTTCCGCACGGCCGAGCGTCTGCAGATGAAACTCGAAGCGACGATCGCGCGCCACGGCCTGCCGTGGTGCGTGACGCGCATCGGCGCGCGCACCGAGTTCCAGTTCTCGCCGGTGCCGCCGCAAAACGGCACGGTCGCGGGTCGGCAGCTCGACGACGAACTCGAGCAGATCATCCATCTCTATCTGCTGAATCGCGGCGTGCTGATCACGCCGTTCCACAACATGATGCTGGTGTGCCCGCAGACGTCGGATGCCAACGTCGACCGGCTCGTCGATGCGTTCGACTAGTGTCTCGCCGAGATTGCATAAAGTGAACGTGAACAGCTTCGGACCCGCAAAGCCGGCTCAACTCCCCAACTGCCCCTTCAACCACCGATAAAACAGCTGGATCGTCGCCTCACGCGGATGCCCCTCACGCCACGTAAAGAAGTAATCGAGCGAGGCGGGAATCCGCACGTGCCCCAGCTGCACGAGCTCACCGCGTTCGATGAACGCGCGCGCAAGCTGCAGCCGCGCGGTCGCCACACCCTGACCCGCGACGGTCGCCTGCAGCAACAAACCCGCATCGTCGAAGATCGGCCCACGGTCCGGCTCTTCCGCAGACAGACCGGCCGCGTCGAAGAAGTCGCGCCACGAGCGCCGCGAGAAATGCAGCAGCGGCATCGTCGGCAGATCTTCGATGCGGAAGTCCGGATAGCGCGCGAGCAGTGCGGGACTGCAGACCGCGACGACCATGTCGTCGAGCAGCTTGCGGCTCAGGAACCCCGGCTCGTCGACGCGCCGATGCCAGATGCCAACGTCGACCGAATACGGATCGGGCGGCACGACGCTCGCGTGCATGTGCAGCGACAGATCGATCTGCGGATGCGTTTCGTAGAAATCGCCGAGCCGTGGAATCAGCCACACCGACAGAAAATCGGACATCGCGCTTAGCTCGAGCCGCGTGACCCCCGCGCCGCCGAGGCCGCGACGCGTCGCATCGAGTGCGTCGCGCAGGTCGTCGAGGCTGTGCCGCACGCGGTCCGCGAGTTGCGCGCCCGCCGCCGTGGGGATCATCCGCGCACCGGCCCGGCGGAACAGCTCGACGCCGAGCTGTTCTTCCAGCCCTCGCAGATGATGGCTGACGGCGCTGTGCGTCAAATGCAGTTCTTCGGCGGCGCGGCTGAAACTACGTCGGCGCGCTGCCGCTTCAAGCGCGCGCAAGGCCTGCAAGGGAGGAAGTGAGGTCGCCATGACGTCAAATTCTACTCACAATCGACGTTGAAATCTCTCGCTGGCTCCGCACGCCCGTCTCGCGAATAATCGAGCCTGTCCAATATTTCCCAGATTCCTGGAGAAGGCTGTCCGCATCATGACCTCGACCAGACTGCGCGTATTCGTCGTGTTCTCGCTCGGGTACTTCGTGTCGTACCTGTATCGCGGCGTGAACCTCGGCTTCGCGCCGCACCTGACGCACGAACTCGGCTTCTCGGCCGCCGACCTCGGCACGCTGACTAGCCTCTATTTTCTCGGCTTCGCCGGCGCGCAGATTCCCGCCGGCGTGCTGCTCGATCACTACGGCGCGCGCCGCGTCACCGCGTGCGTGATGCTGATCGCCGCCGTCGGCATCCTGCTGTTCGGCCTCGGCCACGATCTGCCGACGATGATGCTCGGCCGTCTGTTGATCGGCATCGGCGTATCGGTGTGTCTCGGCGGCGCGTTCAAGGCGACCGCGCAGCATTTCCCGACCGCGCAGCTGACGCTCGTCAACGGTCTCGTGATGGCGGTCGGCGGGCTGGGCGGGGTGGTCGTCGGTACGCCGTTGTCGTGGCTGCTGTCGGTGGTGGGCTGGCGTTCGGTCTGTCTCGGGCTCGCGGTGTTCACGGTGCTCGTCGCGGCGAACCTGTTCGCGTTCGCGCCCGAAGCGCGCGACACGCATCGTCAGGCCGGCGTATTCGAGCAGTTCAAGGGCACGTGGCACATCCTGAGTAGTCGCGCGTTCTGGAAGCTCGCGACGTTCTCCGGTCTTACACAAAGCGTGTTCTACGCGATGCAGTCGCTGTGGGTCGGCGCGTTCCTGCGCGACGTCGTGATGCAGGACACGCCCGGCGATACGGCCGCGCATGCGGCGCGCGCGGCGTCGCTGGTGTCAGTGCTGGGGGCGGCGTTCATCGTCGGCAACATCGGCTTCGGTGCGCTCGCGCGCACGCTCGAGCGGCGCGGCATGACGGTGCAGATGTCGTCCGGTCTGACGATGATCGCGTTCGTGATCGTGCAGGCGATGATCGCGGCGCGCGTGCCGTTGCCCGAGCCCGTGTTGTGGGCCGCGTACGGCGCGCTCGGCGGCACCGGCATCCTCACGTATTCGGTGCTCGCGCAGCACTTCCCGCCACGGCTGATCGGCCGCGTGAACACGACGTTCACGCTCGTGATCTTTCTCGCGATCTTCGTGCTGCAGATGGCGATCGGCGCGGCGCTCGGTCATTGGCCCGCACACGACGGCCACTTCCCCGCGATCGCGCATCGCAGCGTGTGGGCGGTGCTGATCGTGCTGCAGGCCGCGACTGCGATCTGGTATTTCATGCCGGCGCGGGGCGCGCGGGCAGTGGGGCGGGTGGTGGAGTCGCAGGCTTAGGGTCCACCCGGCGATTGGTCCGGCGTTCGCGTAGCAGTGCTATCCTGCGCTCCCACGGCCCCAAGCCGCCTTGCCCTCGCGCCTCGTACGCCCGCTTCATGACCCGCTCTTCCGCCACGCCGACACCGTCCCCGTTCCTGCTGCGCGAACTGCAACGCGATGAACTGATACGCGTGTGGACCATCGACCGCAGCGAAGTCATTCACCACATGTATCGTCTGAACGGGACGCAGCTCGAACGCTATCCCGAGTTCTTCGACATGGACGGCTGGCCCGAAGGCGAGGCCGAGCACTACACGCCGATCCTGCTCGACTGCTACGACCGGGGCGGATGGTGCGCAGGTCTGTTCGACCCGGACCCGGCCACACGCGATGACAACACACACGACATGCGTCTGTTCGGCGCGGCGATCGTCGACAGCCGCCGACTTGGTCCCGCAGCGGACATGCTGCAACTCAAGTTCCTGCACGTGAGCTGCGCGTATCGCGGTCGCGGCGCCGGCATGCAGTTGTATCGCGCGGCGCAGGCGCATGCGGCGAGCACCGGTGCACGACGTCTCTACGTGTCCGCGACGGGCTCGGAACACACCGTCGATTTCTATCTCGCGCAGGGCTTCACGGTCAGCACGCAGCCGGACCCCGAGCTGTTCGCGCTCGAGCCCGAGGACATCCACATGGAAGGTCCGCTGCTCGACTCGCTCAAACCGTATTGAGCATCCCGCCGTCGACGAAATACGTCGACCCGACGCTGTAACTCGCGCGCTCCGAACACAGGAACACGATGAAGTCGGCGAGTTCGGCGGGCGTCGCGAACCGGCGGATCGGCGCGTGCTGATCGGCAACCGATTGCAGATGCCCTTCCCAGTCGCCGCCCGAATCCTGTGTGAGCTGCTTCGCGGTCTTCACCCAGTCGGGCGTGAGCACGAGACCCGGATTGATCGTATTGACGCGGATGTTGTCGCCGATCAGTTCGTTCGCGAGATTCTTCGAGAACATCATCAGCGCGGCCTTGGTGACGTTGTAGATCGGCTCGTAGCCGAGCGGCTGCACCGCGCAGATCGATGCGTTGTGCAGGATCGCGCCGCCGCCGCGCTGCTTCATCGACGGCACGAGGCCACGTGCGAGTCGCACCGCCGCCATCACGTGCAGGTCCCAGTACGCCTGCCATTTGTCGTCGGGCGCGTTCATGATCGTTTCGTTGCTGCCGGTGCCCGCGTTGTTGAACAGGATGTCGGCGCCGCCGAATGCATCGAGCGTCGCATGCACCAGCCGGTCGACGCCTGCCTGGGTCGCGACGTCGCACGCGACCGGCACCGTCCGCACGCCGTGTTGCGCGGCGATCTGTGCGGCTGCGGCGTCGAGCCGGTCGGCGGTGCGTGCGGCGAGCACGAGGTTCACGCCTTCGGCCGCGAAGCTTTCCGCGACTGCGAGCCCGATGCCGACGCTTGCGCCCGTCAGCACCGCGACCTTTCCGCGCAGATTCAGATCCATCGAATGTCTCCTCGTTGTCGAACTGTTGTCGAGCGACGGACCGCAGTGCGGTCCGTGCCGGCCATCATAGGACACGACGGCCGCCGCGCGAAGCGGCGGCGCAGGGAGGTGTTTCGCGTGGTGACGCGTGCGCGTCAGCCGGCCGTACGGCTCGCAGCGGCGGCGCGCTGCACGGCGATCAGGTCGGTGAGACGCGCGATCTGGCGACCGCCCGCGTCGAAGTTACGATCGTCGAGCCATTGCTCGAAGCCCACGCGAATAGCCGGCCATTCGCTGTCGAGGATCGAGAACCACGTGGTGTCGCGGTTGCGTCCGCGATAGACCAGCGCCTGCCGGAACAGCCCTTCGTACGTGAAGCCGTAGCGTTCGGCGGCGGCGCGCGAGGGCGCGTTCAGCGCATCGCATTTCCATTCGAAGCGCCGGTTGCCGAGTGTGTCGAACACGTACTTCATCACGAGGTACATCGCCTCGGTCGATGCGCGGCTGCGTTGCAGCAGCGGCGAGTACGTGATGTGGCCGACTTCGATCATTCCGTTCGTCGCGTCGACGCGCATCATCGCGAGCGTGCCGACTGCCTTGCCGGTCGCGAGATCGATCACCGCGAAATGGCGCGGGTCGGTGGGTATCGTCATCTTCGTGAAGTGCGCCTTCCACACGTCGAACGAATCGAACGGACCAACCGCGAGGTAGGTAAAGTTGCGGCCGTCGGTTGCGGTGGCGTGGGCGTCGAACAGGTCGCGCGCGTGACGCTCGACGTCGACCGGCTCCAGCCGCACGAAACGGCCGGCAAGCGTGACGGCCTCGGGCGCTTTCGCGCCGCGCCAGTCGGGCAGCGGTGCACCGACCGGCAGACCGTATTCGTTATGCAGCGGGCTCAAGCGGGACTCCTTATCGGTGTGGGCGCAGGATCGTGCGCGGTGTATCGACAGCATACGACGCCTGCGGCCGGGTTTTTAGAGCCAATCGGTGGGGGTGTGTTGGGGCCAGCGCATGGTTGTGCATTCCTGTTCCGCGTTTGTTCCGTCTTGTCAGAGGTATTGCGGCTCCGTACACTCGCGCCTGACCCAAAGCGGCACAACAAGCCCGCCAACAGAGGAGACCCCCATGGCCGATTCCTATTTCCCGCGCTGGCGCGCACAACCCGGCAGCGTCGAAGGCCGCGTCGTCAATACCGACGAGCGGCTTCCCGGGCCGCAGATGATCGCGATGGGTATCCAGCACGTCGTCGCGATGTTCGGCTCGACGGTGCTCGCGCCGCTGCTGATGGGCTTCGATCCGAATCTCTGCATCTTCATGTCGGGTATCGGCACGCTGCTGTTCTTCGTGATCGTCGGCGGCCGGGTGCCGAGTTACCTCGGGTCGAGCTTCGCGTTCATCGGGCTCGTGATCTCGATCACCGGCTACGCGGGCCACGGTCCGAACGCGAACATCCCGCTCGCGCTCGGCGGGATCATCGCGTGCGGGGTCGTGTACGCGATCATCGGCGCAGTGGTGTCGGCGATCGGCACGAAGTGGATCGAAACACTGATGCCGCCGGTCGTCACTGGCGCGATCGTCGCGGTGATCGGGCTCAACCTCGCGCCGATCGCGGTGCACGGCGTCAGCGGCAGCGCGTTCGAATCGTGGATGGCGCTCGTCACCGTGCTGTGCGTCGGCGCGGTTGCGGTGTTCACGCGCGGGATGGTGCAGCGTCTGCTGATTCTGGTCGGGCTGCTGATCGCGTACGCGCTCTACGCGATCGTCGCGAACGGCCTCGGGTTCGGCAAGCCGATCGATTTCTCGATCGTCGCGAACGCCGCATGGTTCGGTCTGCCGCACTTCACCGCGCCGGTCTTCGACGTGAAAGCGATGACGCTGCTCGCGCCGGTCGCCGTGATTCTCGTCGCGGAAAACCTCGGCCACATCAAGGCCGTCAGCGCGATGACCGGCCAGAATCTCGACCGCTACGTGGGCCGCGCGTTCATCGGCGACGGCCTCGCGACGATCGTCTCCGGCTTCGCAGGCGGCACCGGCGTGACAACCTACGCGGAAAACATCGGCGTGATGGCCGTCACGAAAATCTACTCGACACTGGTGTTCGTGATTGCTGCCGTGATCGCGCTGATCCTCGGCTTCTCGCCGAAGTTCGGCGCGGTGATCCAGACGATTCCGGGGCCCGTGCTCGGTGGCGTGTCGATCGTCGTGTTCGGTCTGATCGCGGTGACGGGCGCGCGCATCTGGGTCGTCAACAAGGTCGACTTCGCGGACAACCGCAACCTGATCGTCGCCGCCGTGACGCTCGTGCTCGGCGCCGGCGATTTCTCGCTGAAGCTCGGCGACTTTGCGCTCGGCGGGATCGGCACGGCAACGTTCGGCGCGATCGCGCTGTACGCGTTGCTGCGCCGCAAGCCGGCGCAGGCGCCCGTCGTCTGAACTTAAGTCTTTGCGCGGTTGCGACTCGTCAGCGCGCTCTCGGACAGATCCACTTCGCGCATCAGCTTGCCGAGCGTTTCGTCGTTGATCTGCAGCGTGTTGCGCAGACCGAGTAGCGCCTTGCGTTCGGCGCGCATCGCGGCGAGCTTCATGCGGAATTCGAGCGCCTCGGCGGCGCGCGCTTCTTCGGCGGTTTCGCGCTCGTTGGTGAGCGTGGCGAGCCGTCGACGGTACAGGTCCATCACGCGCGCGGTCACGTCGGTTGCGTAGGCGGCGGCCGCTTCGTCGAGATCGGCGGTTTCGGTTTCGTGCAGATCGTCCACGGCGCGGATCGCGGCCTGGGCCGCATGCACGCGCGCGAACTGTTCTTCGACCGCATGCGGATCGCGGCCACGACGCCAGCCGCGCAGCAGTATCGGTAAAGCGAACACCGCGACCAGCAGCGACAGCAGAATCACACCCGACGCGATGAAAATCGCGACGTCGCGGCCCGGCAACAGCGTGCCGTCTCTGAGCATGACGGGCAGCGACAACACACCCGCCATCGTCACCGCGCCACGCACGCCGGCCACGGTCGTCACGGCGACCGTGCGCAGCCCCGGCACCGCACTTTCGACGCCACGCTTCGCGGCGCCCCGGCTCGCGAACCAGCGCAGCAGCCACACCCACACGAAACGGATCGCGTACAGCGCGAGCGCGACCGCCGCGACGTAGCCGAGCAGACGCCACACCTGTGCATTGCTCGTCTGGTGCGCGTCGAGCAACGCGCGGCCGAGCACATGCGGAAACTGCAGACCGAGCAGAAGGAACACGATTCCGTTGAACACGAAGCCGACCATCACCCACGTGCTGGCCAGCCGCATCCTCGTCGCGACCGGACTCGACACGACGATGCGCGTGTAGTTCATCGTCATGCCGGCCGCGACCGCGGCGAGAATCCCCGAGCACCCGAGGTGTTCCGCGAACAGATAGGCGGCGAACGGGATCAGCAGCGTCATCACGACGCCGGGTGCCGGGTCGCCTTCGCGTGTGAGGTGCAGGAAGCGCTCCGACGCGAAGCTGAAAATCCACGCGACCGCGCCGCCGATCGCGAGTCCACCGACCGCGATCACGACGAAGCTGATCGATGCGTCGCGCAGCGAGAACACACCGGTGAGCGCGGCGGCGATCGCGAACTTCAGCGCGACGAGACCCGACGCGTCGTTCATCAGCGCCTCGCCTTCGAGGATGTGCATCAGCTGCGCCGGAATGCGGGTCTTGCCGGCGATGCCGCTCAACGCGACCGCGTCGGTCGGCGACAGCACGGCGGCCAGTGCGAACGCGACCGGCAGCGAGATCGTGGGCACCAGCGCGTGCACGAAATAGCCGACTGCAAGCACCGTCATGAACACGAGCCCGAGCGCGAGCATCAGGATCGCTCGGCGCTGCATGAAGAACTCGCGCTTCGGAATCCGCCAGCCGTCCGCGAACAGCAGCGGCGGGATGAACAGCAGCATGAAGATCTCGGGATCGAAGGTCACATGCAGGCCGAGCCTCGGCCACGCGAGCATCGCGCCGATCGCGATCTGCACGAGCGGCAGCGGGAGCGAGAACGGCAGCAGACGGACGACGATGCCGGATGCGGCGACGGCGAGCAGCAGGATCAGAACGGTAAAGACGATTTCCATCGGCGGATTCGAAAGCGGGCGACGGTGGAGCGAGGCACGGGACGCGGTGCAACGCGGCGAACGGTGATGCTGGGTGTGACGGTTGGCTACGGTGGTGAGTCGTAACGGCTAGATATACCGTGAGTTGAACGACAGAAGAGTCCGCAGTGTAGCCGACGCCGTCACGGGCCTGCGCAAGACACCGGACTTGCGACGACGAGAGACTTCACAAAACGCGACGCCCCTCCGACCCAACCCACGATCTTGCACACGCACTGCGGCGGTGCATCCCACGCCCCGACCCGGCGCACGAACCTTACGACCGGTGCAAGGATCGATGCGAATTTCATCGGAGCGCGAAGCGTCGTGTGCATGGAGCTTGCTTAGGGAGTACCGATGACGCACATTTCGGGAACGGATGTGCGATCGCGCCGACCGGCGGCCGATCGCTCCGCTCTCGTTCGAGAGGAATGCATGACGATTGCGCAACAGGAAAGGACCGCGGCTTCGCCGCATGGTTTCGAGATGTCGATGACCTCGGGCTTCGACCGCTATTCGGTGCTGCATAACGATCTCACGCTGACGAGCGCGTTCCAGCCGATCTTCAGCCTGTCGCACATGCGCGCGGTCGGCTACGAAGGGCTGCTGCGCGCCCACGATGCGCTCGACCGTCCGGTGTCGCCGCTCGACGTGTTCGGCCAGGCGTCGCGGCTCGGCGAAGTGCTGCAGGTCGATCGGCTCGCGCAGGCGCTGCATCTCGAAAACTTCAAGGTGCTCGGCGCGGAGCGCGAATGGCTGTTCCTGAACGTGCATCCGGGCGCGCTGACCGATCCGTATCATGCGGCCGCGCTGCTCGCGAACCTGCGGCGGCTCGACATCTCGCCGCGCCGTATCGTGCTCGAAGTGCTCGAACAGCGCGCGGATGACATTGAACAACTCGCCGATGCGGTGCGCCGGTTCCGCGATCTCGGCTTCCTGATCGCACTCGACGATTTCGGCGCGGGCCATTCGAACGTCGAGCGCATCTGGCAGATGAATCCCGACATCGTGAAGCTCGATCGCGTGATGCTGTCGCACGCCGCGCATCGTGCCGACATGGCGGCGATCCTGCCGGGTCTCGTGTCGCTGCTGCACGAGGCGGGCAAGCTGGTGCTGATCGAAGGCGTCGAGACCGAGCACGAAGCGCAGATGGCGCTCGCGTGCGACGCCGATTTCGTGCAGGGATTTTTCTTCGGCCGGCCGAACCCCGGCGTCGCGGACAGCGCGCATGCAGCGCAGTGCATCGGCGAGCTGACCGAGCGCTATCGCTTGCAGACCGAAACCCGCGAGCGTCAGGACGCGACCCGTCTCGCGCCGTATCTGCGCGCCTTCGAGCGGGCGGCCGAACGTCTGACGGCGGGTGAACCGCTCGACGAAGTGTGCTGGAACTTCCTCGCACTCGACGATGCCGCGCGCTGCTTCCTGCTCGACGGCAACGGCCGGCAGTCGGGTCGCAACGTCGTGCTGCGCGCGGATCGCGCGGCGCACGAAACGCGTTTCCTGCCGCTCGCCGATGCGCAGGGCGCGAACTGGCTGCGCCGGCCGTACTTCCGTGCGGCGATCGCGACGCCGGATCGCGTGCACGTGACGCGGCCGTATCTGTCGATCAACGAGGCGATGCCTTGCGTGACGCTGTCGGTCGCGACGCGGATCGGCGGGCAGACCTGCGTGCTGTGCGGCGATATCGACTGGGTGGACAGCTAGCGGTTCTGAGATGATGGCGTCTTCGACGACGCCACCCTCACGACCGCACCATGTCTCCTTCTTCCGTTCTGCTCGAAGTCATCGCCACCACCATTGCGGACGCGCGGCTTGCCGCGCAGGGCGGCGCCGACCGGCTCGAACTCGTGACCGCGATGGGCGAGGGCGGTTTGACGCCGAGCATCGGCATGGTCGAAGCGGTCGTCGATGCGGTTGCGATTCCGGTCAATGTGATCGTGCGGCCGCATAGCCGGTCGTTTGTTTTCGATGCCGACGATTACACCGCGATGGCGCGCGACGTTCGCGCGATTGCCGCAGTCGGTGCGCATGGCGTGGTGATCGGGATGTTGACGCCGTCGCGTGAGATCGATCGCGACGGTCTCGCGCGCTTGATCGATGCAGCCGGCGATCTGGCGGTGACGTTTCACCGCGCATTCGACGAAGCCCGCGATCTGCACGAAGCGCTCGATGTGCTGCTCGGCTTCGATGCGGTGACGAACGTGCTGACGTCGGGCGGAAAGCCTTCGGTCTTGCAATCAGTCGATACGATCCGCGCGCTGGTGGCACGCGCGGCCGGTTCGCGCTGCACGGTGCTGGCGGGTGCTGGTTTGACGATCGACAGTGTTGCGGGCTTCGTGTACGACACCGGCGTTCGCGCGGTGCACTTCGGGTCTGGTGTGCGGATCGATGGTAATGGGCTTGCGCCGGTCGATCCGTCGAAGGTTGCGCGTGTCAGGGCGTTGCTTGACGGTTTGACCTGACGCGCGCCTTAACCGTCACTTCGCAACCACCACCGGAATCCCACGCAACGCGCCCGCCCCCTTCGCGTGCTGCAACGTCTGCTGCACCACTGCCGATGTCGCCGCTTCAAGATTCAACTGCGCGGCAAGATCGCGTTCGCTGCGCTTCACGCCCGCAAGGTTCGCGACCTTCACGTGACCATAGCCACGCACACGCGCATGCAGATCGGCGAGCTTGCCGACGGTTTCGACCGTCTGCGGCGTCACCGCTGACAGCGCGCGTTGCAGCGTAACCTCGTAATCGTCGGCGAGCGCGCGTTCCATCCGGCGTTCGAGCGTTTTGCCGAACGGATCGAGCATCGTGCCACGCAGCCCACGCCATTTCGCGAGCACGCCGAACACCGGCCACATCCATTGCCCGAACGTGATCTTGCGCGGCACTTCGCCGTGCTTCGAGCGCGCCAGCCCGGGCGGCGCGAGATTGAAACGCACGCCGAAGTCCTTGCCCGCGACGCCTTCGAACTGCGCTTCGAGCGCCGTGCGGAACGTCGGGTCGGCATGCAGGCGCGCCACTTCGTATTCGTCCTTCACCGCGAGCAGACGATAGAACGTCGTCGCAACCGCACGCGCGATGCGCTCGCCGCCCACGCTGCTTTCCGCGTGCCGCGCCGCATCGACGAGTGCGCGATAGCGCTTCGCATACGCCGCGCCGCCGTACCTCACCAGACGCGCTTCGCGGTCGGCGATCAGTTCGTCGAGCGTATCGATGCGCAGCGTCGGCTGCGCGGTATGACGTGCTGCCCACAGCGCTTCGAGCGCGGCCGGATCGGAGGCGGCGAGACGGCCCACCGCGAACGCGAGCTGGTTCATCGGCACCGCGACGTTGTTCAACTCGATCGCGCGCATCAATGCGCCGAGCGACACCGGCACAAGCCCAAGCTGCCACGCGAAACCGAGCATCAGGATGTTCGCGCCGATCGTGTCGCCGAGAAAACGTGTCGCGAGCGACTGCGCATCGCACGACGACATACGTTCGTCGCCGGCCGCGTGACGCATCTTGTCGTACAGCGCGTCGGCATGCAGGTTCGCGTCGGGGTTCTGCACGAACGACGCGTTCGGGATCGCGTGCGTGTTGACGACGATGCGCGTACGGCCATGACGTACCGTCTGCAGCGCATCGGCGCTCGCGCCGACCACCATGTCGCACGCGAGCAGAACGTCGGCCTGCTGCGTGTCGATGCGCACCTGGTTCAGCCACTCGTCGCGTGCGGCGAAGCGCACGAACGACAGCACCGAGCCGCCCTTCTGCGCGAAGCCCATGAAGTCGAGCACCGACGCGCTCTTGCCTTCGAGATGCGCAGCCATGCTGATCAGCGCGCCGACCGTCACAACGCCCGTGCCGCCGACACCGGTGACGAGAATGTCGTACGGCGCAGCATCAAGGTGACCTTGCGGCAACGCGAGCGCATCGACGCGCGTGGCCAGCGCTTCCACGTCGAACGCGACACCCGCGGCCTTCTTCAGCTTGCCGCCTTCGATCGTCACGAAGCTCGGGCAGAAGCCGTTCACGCACGAGTAGTCCTTGTTGCACGACGACTGATCGATGCGGCGCTTTCTGCCGAGCGGCGTTTCGACCGGTTCGACCGACAGGCAGTTCGACTGCACGCCGCAATCGCCGCAGCCTTCGCACACGGCTTCGTTGATGAAGAGACGCTTGTCCGGATCGGGGAATTCGCCTTTCTTGCGGCGCCGGCGCTTTTCGGCTGCACAGGTCTGGTCGTAGATCAGCACCGTGACGCCGTCGATGTCGCGCAGCAGACGCTGCACCGCATCGAGTTCGCTGCGGTGGTGGAATGTCGTGCCTTGAGGAAAGAGGCCATGATGGCCGTCGTATTTCTCCGGCTCGTCGCTGACGACGACGAAGCGCGACACGCCCTCCGCTTCGACCTGACGCGCGATCTGCGGCACCGAGATGCTGCCGTCGACCGGCTGGCCGCCTGTCATCGCGACCGCGTCGTTGTAGAGGATCTTGTACGTGATCGTCGCTTTTGCGGCGACGGCCTGGCGGATCGCGAGAATGCCCGAGTGAAAGTACGTGCCGTCGCCGAGATTCTGGAATACGTGGCGCGTTTTCGTGAACATCGAATGCGCGGCCCAGTCGACGCCTTCGCCGCCCATCTGGATCAGCCCGGTCGTGTCGCGTTCCATCCACGACGCCATGAAGTGACAGCCGATGCCCGCCTGCGCGATCGAGCCTTCCGGCACTTTCGTCGACGTGTTGTGCGGGCAGCCGGAGCAGAAGTACGGCGTGCGCTTTACCGAGTCGGCGGCGTTCGACAGGATCTGCGGCGCGACCAGATCGACGACGCGTTCGCGCCGGTCGAGTGCGGGCTTGTGATGCGCGAGCCAGTTCGCGAACACCGGCAGGATGCGCGACGGCCGCAGCTCGCCGAGCGCCGACAGCAGCGGCGTGCCGTCGGCTGCGTGCTTGCCGGTGACGATCGGCCGCGCGCCGGTCGTGCGGTTGTACAGATAGTCCTTGATCTGCTGCTCGATGACCGGGCCTTTCTCCTCGATCACCAGCACGTCGGAGAGACCCGCGACGAACGCGTCGATGCGCGTCATTTCGAGCGGGAACGACAGCCCGACCTTGTAGATCCGCACACCGGCGGCTTCGAGATCGGCGACGGTCAGATCGAGCCGGCGCAGCGCTTCCATCAGATCCAGATGCGCCTTGCCGCACGTGACGATGCCGACGTTCGCGTGCGGGCTCGGCGCGATCCAGCGGTCGATGCTGTTGGTGCGCGCGAAGTGACGCACCGCGTCGAGCTTCGCGTGCAGACGCTGTTCGATCGTCAGGCTCGGCAGATCGGGCCAGCGGTTGTGCAGACCGCCGGCCGGCGGCGCGAAATCTTCGGGCGCGTTCCATTCGGTGCGCAGCGCGTCGAGATCGACGGTCGAGCCGGACTCGACTGTTTCGGAGATCGCCTTGAACCCGACCCACGCGCCCGAGTAGCGCGACAGCGCCCAGCCGTACAGGCCGAACTCGAGCATGTCCGACACGTTCGACGGATTCACGACCGGCATGTGCCACGCGATCATCGCGAAGTCGCTTTGATGCGGCATCGACGACGACACGCAGCCATGATCGTCGCCCGCGACGACCAGCACGCCGCCGTGCGGCGACGAGCCGTACGCGTTGCCGTGCTTCAGCGCATCGCCCGCGCGATCGACACCCGGCCCCTTGCCGTACCACATCGCGAATACGCCTTCGACGGTGCGCTCCGGGTCCGACTCCACGCGCTGCGTGCCGAGCACGGCGGTGCCGCCGAGCTCTTCGTTGATCGCGGGGAGGAAGCGCACGTCGTGCGAGTCGAGCAGTTTCTTCGCTTTCCACAACTGCTGATCGACCATGCCGAGCGGCGAGCCGCGATAGCCGCTGATAAAGCCGGCCGTGTTCAGGCCACGCGCGCGGTCGGCGTCGCGCTGCATCAGCGCGAGACGCACGAGCGCTTGAGTGCCGGTCAGGAAGATGCGGCCGCGGGTGGCGGTGAGATTGTCCGACAGGCGGTAGTCGGACAGGGCAGGCGTGCCGTCGATCGGCAGGCGGGCGGTCATGGGGAAGTCTCCGATGTCGACCGGAGTAAGGGCTTTAGCCCTTACTCCGGTCCCATGCAACGTTGTTATGCGTCCGCGCCCGTGCGAGGTAAGGAGAAGTAAGCACACGAGCGGCGAAAGAGACTCTATTTTTTCGCGCCGATCAGAGAGGATTTTTTCTAAGTTCGCGCGCGATTTCGGAGAGTGCGCGATGGGGCCGGCGTTTCATCGAGTTTTTGAGTGAGTTTCGCCGCGACGAGGGTCTGCCGCCAGATTCGATCTGGAAATTACGCACGGCAGCGGAACGACTGAAAAAGCGTATCGACTACGCTCTTCTTCGCCCACAGTATGCGTCGCGGATAGGACAAAACCCTAGGCCGCACTTTATACTTCTCGCCTAATAAATAAGCGCGCGTGCCCGGAAATATCGACTGGGCACCCAACCACACGACCAACGGGGCAACGATGGAGCAGGGTCTGGAAACAGCGGGGCGAGTGGCGGTCATTTCATCACGGGCAGTCGGCGATTCGCTGCTGCTGATGACGGTCGCGCACAATCTGCAATTGAACGGCGCAACGGTCACCGTATTCGGCCGCCATGTTCATGCGTTGCGCGAGTGGTTTCCGGGCGTCGAGGTCAGGCCTCCGCTCGATGCCGCGATGGCGCAAACCACGCTCGCCGGTTTCTCGCTGGTTCTGGCGCTTCATCCCACGCTCGATCTGACGGGTAAGCATCCGCAAGTCGTGCTGCTCGATCATCTTTGCAATAACGGATCGAAGGACCCGATGGCGCACCGGCTGTTCGATTTTTGCCGGGACGGCCTCCATCTTCCGGTCACCGAGAACTCAAACGGTCTTACCGCTCCGGCGAAACTCCAGCATCGCAAGTACACGGACCGCGTGATCATTCATCCCACCGCGAGCACCGCGGACAAATGCTGGCTCAAGTCGCGCTATGTCCGGCTGGCGAAGCGGCTGCGCCGGCATGGCTTCGATCCTCATTTCGTGGTCGCACCGGAAGAGCGCAGCGCGTGGGTCGACGTTCTCGACGAAGGACTGCAAGTGCCGGCGTTCGATACGCTCGGCGACGTCGCGGCCTGGGTCTACGAGAGCGGCTGGTTCATCGGTAATGACTCCGGCATCGGCCATCTCGCGTCGAATCTCGATATCCCGACGCTTTCACTGTTCATGCGGCGCGGCATCGCGCGGACCTGGCGTCCGGGTTGGGGCGGCGGGTTGGTGCTGATCGGTAGCTCGTTTCTCCCTGGTGGCGCGCGGTTCAAGGAGCGTTTCTGGAAGTACGCGCTGACGGTCGGCCGGGTCGAACGTGCTTTCGCGCAGTTGCGGCGATCCGCCGGTCAGGCTTCGTCGCAAAAAGGCGCGGCGGTTGCCGCCGCCGCATTCGTACGGGAAGCGGCATGAACGCTCGTCTCGAAGCCCGCATGCTCGCCCGACAGCACGCGAGTACCGAACCGCAGCTGGATAAAGGCAGCCTCGGGCGGGTCGCGTTCTCGATGTCGAATGCGATCGGCGATTCGCTGGTCTCGATGATCATCGTCCGCAACCTGATGAAGAACGGCATCGACGTGACGGTCTACGGTAACCCTGCGTACGCGCTTCGACACTGGTTCCCGGAGGTCGCCGTGCGTCGCCTGCCGACCGAAGAGGACAGCGCGAGTACGTTCGCCGAATACGACACCGTCCTGCAGATGCAGTGGAACCAGCCGCTCGTCCGGTTGCTGGATGCGCATCCGCGTGTGAGGACGCTCCACGACGTCGAGTTCGGCGAGCATCCCGGTTGCATGGCGGAACGCTTCGCGGACTTTTGCCGCAACGAACTGGCACTGGACGGCGTCGATCTCGGCAACGGTATCGCGGCGCCGGCCGGTCTGCAGCATCGACGTCACAGCAAACGGATCGTCATTCATCCCGAGGCCAGCACGGACGACAAGCGCTGGCCTGCTGAACGCTTCGTGAAGCTGGCGCGCCGGCTGCAAAAGAAAGGCTACGAGCCGCATTTCGTGATCGCGCCGCATGAGCGGGCGCGCTGGAAAGACGTACAGATGTTCGATATACCCGTTCCCGTATTCGACGATCTCGGCACGTTGGCTGCCTGGGTCTACGAGTCCGGATACTTCATCGGCAACGATTCAGGCATTGGACACCTCGCCTCCAACCTCGACATTCCGGCAGTGAGCCTGTTTCGCCGCAGAGGCGTTGCGGCACGCTGGCGGCCGGTGTGGGGCGCAGTCGAGGTTATCCTTCCGTGGCAGTGGGTTCCGACGTCGCGATTGAAAGAGCGTTTCTGGAAAGAGACGCTCACGTGTTCGCGCGTGATGGCCGCTTTTATGAGGATGACCAGTCGGTATCCTGTTCCCGCATCGCAGTCGGCGTGAGGGGCTTGATCGGCGCAACGGATTCGACCGAGCGTGTTCTCGCGATCCGGCAGGCCGATATAGCGCATCTGCGATGCTAAAGAAAGTCAGACATGCAAAAAACAATTCATATATTCAACGGATTCCAGAATCCGAACGGAGGAAGCGAGCAGGAGACGCTGAGTCTCACGCATCTGCTAGGCGAGAAGAGCGAGGTTCGTCTGTGGTCGTCGTCGTCGCGCAGTTCGCCCGAGCTGGCGCAGAAGCTCCGTATTACCTATCCTGGCGTCGCGCCGGGACATCGCCCGAACGGTGGCACCTATGTCTTTGTCGGTGCGCACTGGCATAACAAGGTATGGCCTTACCTTGCGCCGGCACCGGAACGCCTGATTTACGTGTTCAACACGTTTCACCCGAAGATCCTCGCGCTGACGTCGAAGCATCCGCCGTTGCTCCGCTGGCCGAAGACGGAATACGTGCTGCTGTCGGAGTTCCAGAAAAAGCTGCTTGGGGTGGACGGTGTCGTGCACCCGTCGCCGATCGATATCGACCTGTTCAAGCCGGTGCCGCGCGCGGCGAATGAACGGCCGGTGCTGGGACGTCTGAGTCGCGATATCCTGGACAAGCATCATGAAGACGATCTCGCGCTGTATCGCGACTGGTCGGCTCAGGCCGTCGATATCAAACTGCAGGGCGCCACCTGTCTGCGCCCGGCGCTCGGCGATCACGCGAACATCGACCTTCTTCCCGAAGGCTCGACGTCCGCTGTGGATTTTTTGCGCTCGCTCGACATCTTCTACTACCGGACCGGTACGCACGTCGAAACGTTCGGCCGGGTCGTGTTCGAGGCGATGGCCTGCGGTGTTCCGGTTGTCTGTCACCGGCGCGGCGGCTATGTCGATTCGATCCGGCATGGCGACAACGGCTTTCTCTTCGATACCGCCGACGAGGCGCGCGAACTCGTCACCGCCCTGATCGCCGATCCTGCGCTACGCGCGGCAGTCGGCCGGCGCGCCCGACAGACAGTCGAGTCGATGTACTCGAAAGAAGCGTCGGAGAGCCGCGCCGAATTTTTTCGTCAGGCACGACCCGCCCGCTGAGCACAATCCGTAGACGTAAGGTCTGCAAAGTCACAGGGAGCAGTCCCGGCTCCCGCTGTTCAAGATCGCGACGGGATAAGGAAGAAATATGCAGATGATGTTTTCACAAAAGAGCGATCGATCGGCAACGGCGTCGTACCCATTGTTCCTCGCGAGAGCGTTCGCGGTGGCGACGCTGTGCGCAGTGCCCATTTCGACGGCCGGGGTCAATCTCGGCTGCGGGCTGGTGCTGCTGTTCGCGTTGCTGTCCCCTGAAGCATGGCGAGCCTGCGGAAAGATCCGCACGTCGCCGGCCAGCGTGAGCGCGCTGATCCTGTTCGCTGCGCTCGCGCTAAGCATGCTCTACACGTCCGCGCCCCGCAGCGAGGCTTTCGACTTCCTGCTGAAGTACCGAAAGCTGCTGCTGATACCGGTGCTGTTCCTGGTCTTCCATGGCAGCGACCGGTCAAAGTGGTCGCGTGCAGCGATATGGGCATTGTTTGCGTCGCTGACGCTGACGATGGTGCTTACCTACACGAACTTTTTCGGCTGGACGGCTGTCGGGCCGCTGCACGGCAACGACCCGCTGACGCGGCCGTGGGTCTTCAAGGATCACATCTCGGCCGGCCTGATGATGGCGTTTCTCGCGTGGCTGTCGATGGCGCTGGCCGCGGCTTCGCGTCAATGGATCGGACAGTGGACGCTGCGGCTCGTCGCGCTGCTTGCGCTCATCAACGTGCTGTTCGTTTTGCAGGGGCGCACCGGACAGGTCGTCGCGATTGCGTATATGGCCGTGTATATCGGACTGCAATTGTGGAAGGTCAAGCGTCACGGCGCATGGGTCCGCTGGATTGCGGTCGTGGCCAGCGTCGCGGCGTGCGTGTGCCTGGTGGGCTACGCGTTCACGGCGAAGGATTCGCGCCTCGCCGATACGTCGCAGGAAATTACCCAGTACGAGGTGTACAACAAGGACACGTCGATGGGCGTGCGGCTCGAATTTTATCGACGGAGCGTCGAGCTGATCCTGCATCGACCGGTGGCCGGATACGGCATCGGCAGCGTTCGAACCGAGTTCGAACGGATCGCGAAGAACAACACCGGTGGCCGGGCCGCGATGGCCAGCAATCCTCACAACGAATACCTGTTGATGGGGGTGCAGCTTGGGTTGATCGGGCTGGCGTTGTTTGTGCTGTTTCTCGTCGCGATCGAGCGGGAGGGGCGGAGGCTGGATGCGCTTTCGCGCGCGGTCGTCTATGGGTATCTGCTTGCCTTCGTGCTGGGCTGTTTCGCCAACTCGCTGTTGCTTAACTTCACCGAAGGGAATCTGTTTGTTTTGCTGATGGGGATTCTGCTTGTCAGCGGACGTGGGGGTGAGGGTGTCCGTGGTGAGGCTCTGCAAACGGTTTGAGTGAGGGTTAAGGCGAGGTTGTCAGCCGGCATTCGAACGCCGTTTCACCGCCCATATCCACCCGCCCCCCATTGCAGTACCCTGACACTTCGCCCTCAGCCTGCGGAGTCCACCGATGAAACTCTATTACTGGCCGAAGACCCGCGCGTTCCGCGCGCTCTGGATGCTCGAAGAAATCGGTGCGCATTACGATCTCGTGCGTGTGAACATCCGCGCGGGCGAGCAGGGCACGGCGGACTACCGCGGCGTCAATCCGATGACCAAGCTGCCGGCACTCGACGACGACGGCGTGCGCGTCGCGGAATCCGGCGCGGTGCTGCTGTATCTCGCCGATCGCTTTCCGGCCGCGAATCTCGGCGCACCGCTCGACGATCCATTGCGTGGCCGCTTTCTGCAATGGCTGTTCTTCACGCCCGGCTGTCTCGAGCCGGCGATGGCCGAGAAGATCACCGGCTCGGCGGGCAATTCGTTCAGTTTCGGATGGGGCGATCTCGATCGCGTGAAGCAGGCGATCGACGGTGCGCTCGACGAAGGCGAATGGCTGCTCGGCGAGCGCTTCACGGCGGCGGATCTGCTGCTCGTCAGCACGCTGCAGGTCGCATTCGCGGCGAAACTGCTGGAGCCGAAGGACAAGATCGGCGATTACGTCGGCCGGGCGCTCGCGCGTGACGCACACACGCGCGCCGTCGCGGTCGAGCAGCGCGAACGGGACGCGCTGAAGTAACGCGTTGCGTCACGTACACTGCGTGCGTTACGGTTGCGGCGCGATCAACTCGTGCGCTTCGAGCGGGACGACGTCGTCGAAATGCGTGTAGTCGATGTAACTGACGCCGTGCTCATCGCGGATCAGATCGACATAGCGATGCTGCCAGCGCACGCTCGCCGATGGCCACGTGTAGCGCGCCTGCATCGTCTGCGCGGTGGTTTCGTCGGAGCCTTCGATTGTGATCAGCAGCGACGCGTCGCTGGCCGCGAGTGTTTCGGCGGTTTCGCCGAATAGCGGGCTCGTCTCGTCGATGATGTGCATCAGGTTCCAGCCGAGCAGAAACACCGGATGCTGGTCGCGCACTAGCACGAGGTCGCGGATCTTGCGCGACGTATAGCCTTCCGACGTGGTTTCGAGGCGCATCATCCGCAGCTTCGCGCGCGCTTCGGCGATCACGTTCTGCCGTCCGTTCGCGGCGCGCACGATCAGCGTCATTTGGCCTTCAAGCGGTCGCACGACCGCATAGCGCGCAAACATGATCTTCGCGCGCGGCCGCGAGAAGCGCGCGAAGATCAGCCCGGTCGCCAATGCGATGCCGGACATCCCGATGAAAATCTCGAGCGTCGCGATCAGGTGCGCGTAGTAGGTCTGCGGATGCATGTCGCCGTAGCCGACCGTCGCCAGCGTTTCGACGCTGAAGAAGAACGCGCCGGCGAAACCGTGCGGATACTGGTTGGCGATCGGCGCGGTGCCGAGCAGATACAGCGACGCGAACGCGGTGTTCAGCAGCAGGAACAGCACTGCGAGCGAAACGAAGAACGTCGGCCAGTTGACGAGCAGCGCGCGGTGATACAGATCCTGCCAGAAGCGGACCGGCGCGTTCTGCGCGAACACGACGCGGCCGAGTCCATTGAGGCGGCGCCCGCGGTGGCGCAACGGCGCCTCGTCGGTAGTTTCGGCGCTGCGTGGGTCGTTCTGCGAATCCGTGGCCATCGCGTTCCTGGCGAGATGAAAACGCGCACAGCGTAGCACGCAGCGTGGCGCGCGCCGCTTTCACCAAACCAACGCGTCCTGCCTTATCAAACCAGCACCCGCCGCTTCAAGGAAACCCTCGCGGCTTCGGGATCCCCGCGCCGTGATCGATGTCGGACACGGCCTGTCGATGTGCCGTTTCGATCGCTTCTTCGAGTTCCGCATAGCCGGCGTCGCCGCCGACGGTGATCCACGTTTGCACGGCCTTGTCGCGATGACGGATTTCGTATTCGGCGTCCCAGCGCGCGCTTTGCAGTTCGAGCGGGCGCACGTGGATCGCGTAGACGCCGTAGAGATAGAGCTGATCAGCCATGGTTACCTCCAGCTGTTCAGGGGAGTGAGAGAGAAAAGACCCGCGCGGACCTGCTGTCCGCTTAAAGTTCCAGTTCGCCGAGGATGCGATGCGCGAGCGCCTTCGCTTCTTCGAAGGCTTCTTCCGGCGTGGACGACGTCGCATCGACCTCGTAAAGCGTGCTCTCCGGCTCGTCGCCTTCGTCGCGCGCGAGCGAGACCACGCCCTGGTACTTGTCCGCGTCTACCGGTCGCACCGTGGCGGTGGCCGTGTAGATCCCTTTGGTATAGGTGATGTCGTCCATGATGCATCTCCTGCAAGGGGGAGATTCCATCCTAGCACGGCGATTCGATGTGCACCGATGGGTAAATCGGTGCGTGATCGCGTTGATGTGGAGACGAATTTCGCGTCGCGCGAATCAGGGAGGCGGTACGGCGCGTGACCGGAATCGCGCGCCGTACTGTGCAGCTATTGCGGCAGATTTAGTGGCTTCAACACAGTCACTGACCGAGCAGCGCAACGACTTCGTCGAGCGACGGCGAATGCGCGCCCGCGTGCCGGCACGCAGCCGCACCCGCCGCAAGCGCGAACGACAGATGTTCGCCCCACGCGCGCTGCGGCGCCGTCATCAGACTGAACAGCAGCCCGCCGATCGACGCATCGCCGGCACCGACCGTGTCCGCCACTTCGACGCGCGGCGGCTGCGCTTCGACGATCGTATCGCCGTCGATCAGCGTCGCCGGTTCCGGTCCGCGCGTGACCAGCACGACGGCAGCCGGATTCAGCGCGCGCAGTTGCGCGAGTGCGGCGGGTTCGTCGTCGGTCTTGAACAGCAGACGCAGATCTTCATCGGACACCTTGATCAGATCGGCGAGCGCAGCCATCCGGCGCAACGTCGGCTCGTAGCCGTGCGCCATCAGGTTGCGGTAGTTCGGGTCGAAGCTGATTTTGACGCCGTTCGCGCGCAGTTCGGCGGCGAGCGTCGCGAGCGTTTCGCCGAGCGGCTGACGCACGAGACTGATGCAGCCGAAGTGCGCCCACTTCACTTCCTTCGTCCATCCGGCCGGCAGTTGCGCGGGATCGAACGCGAGGTCGGCGCTGTTGTCGCCCATGAAGAAATAGGTGGGCGGATGCGTTTCGTGGACCACTGCGAGCAGCGGCGCGCGATCGACGCGCTGCATGAAGCGCATGTCGAGCCCGCCGTCGACGCTCGCGTTCCAGATCGCGTCGGAGAAATAGTCAGTGCCCACTGCGCCTGCGCAGGCAGTCGGCACGCCGAGACGCGCGACCGCGCGCGCGACGTTCCAGCCTGCGCCGCCGGGCACCGACAGCCAGCGCGACGTATCGGTGCGCACGAGGTCGGTGAGGATGTCGCCGGCGGAAACGAACTGCGGCAATGGAGTCGAATCGGTCATCGTGCTCATCGTGCTCATCGTGCGGAAGCGGAGAGGGCAGCCGCAGCAGCGACAGGTTCGTCCGCGGCGAGCGCATGCGCCAGCACTTCGTAGCAGGCGCCCATCGTGTGGTAATCGGTCTTGCCGGCCGGGCTCTTTTCGTCGCTGTACTTGCGGTTGTCGCACGTGAGGATGCGATACCACGCGCCGTACTGATGATCGACGAAATAAGTCCAGCTATAGCGCCACAGTTCGTCGTACCAGTCCCAGAAGCGTTCGTTGCCGGTGCGTTTGCCGAGCAGCGCGGCGGTCGCGAAGGTTTCGGCCTGCACCCAGAAATACTTGTCGTGATCGCAGACCGTGCCGTCCGGCCCGAAGCCGTAGTACAGCCCGCCGTGATCGTTGTCCCACGCACGCGACATCGCGGCGTCGAAGAGTTCGATCGCGCGCGGCAGCAGCCACGGCAGCGGCCGGTGCCGTTCGAGAATCAGCAGCAGCTTCGCCCATTCGGTCTGATGACCCGGCTGAAAACCCCACGGCCGGAAGATGTTCGAGCTGTCTTCCTCGTTGTAGTGCCAGTCGACCGACCAGTCCGCGTGAAAGTGTTCCCACACGAGTCCCTGCGACAGCTTTGCCTGGCGCAGCGTGATGTTCGACGCGACACGTTCCGCGCGGTCGAGGTAGACGAGATGACCAGTCGCCTCGTACGCGGCGAGCAGCGCCTCGGTGGTGTGCATGTTCGCGTTCTGGCCGCGATACGAACTCACACGCCAGTCAGCGGAGGCCTCGTCGGCGTAGAGGCCGGCGGCGGCGTCCCAGAAGCGGTGTTCCATCAGTTCGAAGGTCGCGGCGATCATCGGCTTCGCTTCTTCGATGCCGGCCATCGCCGCATGCGCGTACGCGAGCAGCACGAACGCGAGGCCGTAGCAATGACGCGTCGCGTCGAGCGTACGCTTCGTGCCGTCGCGCCACTCGAGTTCCCAGTCGTAGCCTTCGTGCTGCGGATCCCAGTGCACCTCGCGCATGAAGCGCACACCGTGGCGCGCGTATTCCAGATGCTTCGGATCGCCGAACTGACGGTACGCCATCGCGTAGTTGAACACGTAGCGGCAGCTGCTGACGAGGTGACGCGTGGTGCGGTCGTAGATCGAACCGTCGTCGCGGAAGAAATGGAAGAAGCCGCCGCTCGGATCGAGCACGTTCGGCGCGTAGAAGCGCAGCGTGTCTTCGATGTGCGACACCAGGAAGGCGCGCTCGCGGAAGTTCGCGACGTGCGGGACGCTGACGGGTGTATCGGCGGATGAGGTTGGACGAGTCGTGTCGGTTTGCGTCATGGCTTGTTCACCGAAGTGCTGGCACGGGTAATCAGATGGACGGGCACGCGGATCTCGAGTTCGGTCGGCGTGTCCGCTAGCAGCAGTTCGACGCCGCGACGGCCGAGCGCTTCCTTGTCGACGGCGATCGTCGACAGCGGCGGCGTCGCGTGCGCGGCGGCAGGAATATCGTCGAAGCCGACGATCGCGATGTCTTCCGGAACGCGCAATCCGCGCGCGAGACAGACACGCAGCGCAGCGAGCGCGGCGGCATCGTTGTACGCGAAGAGCGCGTCGGGTTTCGGGCCGGGTGCGTCGAGCAGGCGTTGCATCGCGCGCGCACCGCCGGTGTCGGGATCGAGCCCTGCGTCGATCGTCACTTCGAGCGACGGATCGAACAGCAGCCCTGCCTCGAAGAACGCCCGACGATAACCGAGCGCGCGCTCCGCGATGCTGAAGTGCGCGAGCGAGCCGCCGATGAACGCGATGCGCGTGCGCTTCTGCGCAAACAGATGCTGCATCGCGAGCGCGGCGCCGGTCGCGTTGTCGAGATTCACCGAGCGCAGGCCCGGCGACCACAGGTCGATCAGCACGATGGGCCGTTGCATCGCGACGAGTGTGGCGAGCGTCTCCGGCTCGACGAACCCGGCGATCGCGATCGCATCCGGCGCGTGGACGCGCATTTGCTGGATCACGTCTTCGGTCGGACCGGCGGTGAGCAGCGACGGCACGATCCCGCGTTCGCGGCACGCGTCCTCGACGCCGTGCAGCACGTGCGAGAAAAACGGCGTGGTCGTGAAGTTGTTGTGCTGACGATGCAGCAGGAACGTGAGCCGGCGAATGCGCGGACGCAGCTGCGCGGCATCGTAGCCGAGGCGCCGCGCAGTCTCGACGACACGACGACGCGTCGCATCCGACAGACCCGGCTGGTTCTTCAATGCACGTGAGACGGTGCCGATCGACACGCTCGCCTCACGGGCAACATCGCGGATGGTAGTGGCCATCGGTCGGGACGGGCGCGCGAACGCTCCGGACAGGTTTCAGGTCCGGTGGATTGTATAGTAAAACTTATCTCGCAAACCCCTCGATGATGCTTATCTACCCCAGTAGATACCCGTATTCAGGCCTTCACGGGCTTTATTGATTGTTTAGTAAAAGTCGCTAAACTCGCGCGGCGATGGGGGCTGCGGCGGTGCCGTCGACCCGAAAAATCGCCGCCGCCTCGCGCAGCGCCGACGCTTCGTCCGCGAGCGCGCCGGCCGCCGATGCCGCTTTCTGCACCATCGCCGCGTTGTGTTGCGTCGTCCGGTCCATCTGCGACACGGCGAGGTTGATCTGCTCTATGCCGGTGCTCTGCTCGTCCGATGCGCGCGAGATTTCGTCGATCAGCACCGCGACGCTCTGCACCGACGACAGCATGTCGACGATCGTGCTGCCCGCGCGACGCACGGTCTCGGTGCCGGTCTCCACTTCGGACGTGACGTCGGCGATCAGCGACGAGATTTCCTTCGCAGCCTGCGAGCTGCGATGCGCGAGCGCGCGCACTTCCTGCGCGACCACCGCGAAGCCGCGCCCGAACTGTCCGGCGCGCGCCGCTTCGACGGCTGCGTTCAGCGCGAGCAGATTGGTCTGGAACGCGATGCCTTCGATCACCGACGTGATCGTGCGGATTTTCTGCGAGCGTTCGCTGAGCGATTCCATCCGCGTCATCGCTTCGACGGCTGCGTGATTGCCGTCTTCCGCTTTCGCCGATGCGTGCAGCGCGAGCGCGTTTGCTTCGCGCGCGTGTCCCGCGTTCGCGCGCACGGTCGCGGCGAGTTGTTCCATGCTGCTGGCCGTCTGCTGGATGCCGGCCGCGTGCTCGTCGGTGCGATGCGACAGTGCGTGATTGCCATTCGCGATTTCGCCGGTCGCATCGGAGATCGCGTGCGCGGCCTGCTGGATCGTGCCGATCATCGATGCGAGCCGGTCGCGCATCGCGCTCATCGCGTGCAGCACGCTGTGCGTGGCGCCGGGTTCGACGTGCACGTCGACTGCGAGATCGCCGTGCGCGATTGCGTTGGCGATCGCGGCCGCGTACGCGGGCTCGCCGCCCAGTTGCCGATGCAGCGTGCGCGCCATCGTCCAGCACAGCACACCGACGATAATCGCGCCGAGCACGATGCACGCGGCGACGAGCGCCTGCACTGTCTGCGCGACGGTCTGCGCGCGATCGTATTCGCGCTGCGCCGATTCGACCTGCAACTGTCGAAGCTGCGACGTCTCGTGCTTCACGCGCTGCGCGGCCGGTTCGAGCGCCTGCGTCACGACCCACTGCGCTTCGGACAGATTGTTCGCCTTGAGGAACTCGACGGTCGGGCGGATGCCTTTGTCGCGCAGCGTCGTCCAGTCGTCGGCGAGGTGGTTCGCGAGCGTGCGTTCCTGCGGGTCGAGCGGATACGCGCGGTAATCGCCAAGCCACTGCTCGATGTTCGCGATGTTGCGCTGCGCGGCCTCGATCACCGCCGTCGTTTTGGTCGCGGACGGATCGAGCACCGCGTCGCTGATCGCGTAGTGAGTCTGCGCGGCGAGATCGTCGATCGACGAGATGCGCTGCAGCGCTTTCGCGCGGCCTTCGAAGACTTGCCGCAACGCGCCGTCGGTGCGCGATACGCCATACAGGCCGATGCCGCCGGCCGCAACGAGGACGAGAACGACGACGGCCATCAGCAGATGCAGCCGGTTTTTGACGGTAAGACGGTTCATGTTCATACGCAGGGTTGGAACGCGGAGCGGCGACGCGGGATAGAGCGCGTCGCCCGAATCGGAGTGAGGTTCAGCGGCTCGGAGAGCCTGGGTGAGGTGTGACGGAATGCATGGCGTGTGACTCGACGATCATTCGGCGCCCGCATGCACGACGTCGTTGCGACTGCGCAAGAGCGCCGCGCTTTCGGTGTCGGTGATCAGTTCGAAGCCGGACTCGTTCTGCTTCGCGCGTCGCTTCGCAAACGCGGCAACCGATGCGATTTCCTCGCTGCCGTAGCGCATCGCGGCGGCATTCGCCGGCACGTGCACGCAGCCGATCGCCATCGTGACGAAACGGAAGAAGGTCGGATTGCCACGCCGGTCTTCGCCATGAATGCCGCCGGCGACGCGATCGGCAGGCGCATAGAAACGCTGCGCGCCTTCGTTGAACGTGCGGATCGCCTGCTGCACGCGGCGCTGCCAGTCGTCGCTCTGAAACAGGATCAGGAAATCGTCGCCGCCGACGTGGCCGAGAAAATCGCGCGTCGGGTCGCAGATGTCCGCGAGCACGACCGCCGCGAACTTCAGCACTTCGTCGCCCTGCCAGTAGCCGTACTGGTCGTTGAACGGCTTGAAGTGATTCAGGTCGACGTAGCACGCGTGAAAGCCCGCGTCGTTGCCGATCAGCCGCGCGATGTGCGAGCTGATCGGAATGTTGCCGGGCAGGAACGTCAACGGGTTCGCGTAGCGCGCCGCTTCGATGCGCACTTCGGTGACGGCGCGCACGAGGCTCTCGCCGGTGCCGAGGCCCGCGTACTTGCCGCGCTCGGTGATCACGAAGCCGTCGGCGAGATAGCGTTGATCGTCGCTCGCGAGCAGCTTCGCCATCTGCTCGACAGTCATCGATTTCTCGATCACCACCGGCGATGCATTCGCGAACTGCAGACACGGCCGCTTGCCGAACAGCTCGCGGTGATACGGCAGCGCGTAGCGGTCCATGAAACTGCGACGGTTGATCAGCGCGACCGGCACCTCGTGTTCGACGACCGCGACCGCATGCAGTTCGGGCAGCCGGTTGAACAGATTGAGCACGTCGTTGTTGGTCGCCTTGCGCGGCAACGCGGGCGCGGACACGAGCATCTTCTCCGACGCCATGCCGCCCGACGGCGAGTTGCCCGAGTGACGCGTCGCGCCGGGAAACACAGCGATGTGGCCTGCGCGGATCGCCTGCTTCGCGTCGTCGGTGACGAAGCGCGCCGGCTGCGCATGCGGCAGGCCGAAGAAAAAGCCTTGCCCGCAGCCGATGCCCATGTCGCGCACGACGGTCAGATCCGCTTCGTTCTCGATGCCTTCAGCGACCAGCCGCGCGCCGCTCGCGTTCGCGAAATGCTGCATCGCCTTGACCGCTTCGAACTTCAGCGGATCGCTTGCGATGTCGTGAATGAAGAAGCGGTCGATCTTCACGACGTCGGGCTGCAGACGCACCCACAGATTCATGCTCGCATTTGCGGTGCCGTAGTCGTCGAGTGCGAATTGCGCGCCGATCGTGCGCAGCGTCGCGATCACCGGCAGGAAGTTGCCGGGATCGGGGAGCGCGCTCTGCTCGGTGAGTTCGATCACGATCCGGCCGGGATCGACGCCGCAGTCGCGCAGCAGCGCGAGCGTGTCCGAGTGCGCATCGGCGAGCGGACGGATCGCGCCCGCACTGAAGTTCAGGAACAGCTTGCCTTCGCAGTCGAGACGCGCGAACGCCTCGACGCAGGTGCGCGCGGCCGCGTGTTCGAGCGCGATCGAGCAGCCTTCTGCTGCCGCCTGCGTGAACAGCGCATCGGGCGTTTCGAGCGCGCTGCCGAGCGGTCCGCGAATCAGCCCTTCATAGCCGAGAATGCGGCCGTCGTTGAAATCGACAATGGGTTGGAAGACGGCGGACAACGCACGACGGGCGATCAGGTCTTCGACATTCGACGCGACTGAACGGGACGGCAGGCGCAGAGACATGGCAAGCAGCCAAAAGCGGGTGACGTCCAGCTTATCGGCGGCGATTGCAGCGAATTAAGTGAATCTTTAGTGACGCGTGGCACCGCGGTGGTGCGTGCAACGGGGAGCGTCCTATGCCATCCGGCCGACGCGACGCCGCATCGTTTTGCTGGCGAAATAACGCACGTGATGCAGATGACGCAGGGATAAAGGAAAAGCCGCACGGGGCGGCTTTTCTTTTGTCATGCACGGCGAGGAGCGCGCACATGAATCTCCGTTTTACTCCCGGCGTGGAATCAGCGCCGGGCCACCGCAGCCGTCCCGCGTTTCTGCGCGGCGGCGCGCTTTTCGCCGCTGAGGTCGCGTGCGCCCCAGCGTTGCGCGAGCGCGGCGCAGACCATCAACTGGATCTGATGGAACAGCATCAGCGGCAGCACGACCGCGCCCACCGCATGCGACGCGAAGATCACCTTCGCCATCGGCACGCCGGCCGCGAGACTTTTCTTCGAGCCGCAGAACACGATCGTGATCTGGTCCGCGCGATTGAAGCCGAGCCGCTTGCCGACGAACATCGTGAGTGCGAGTGCCAGCGCGAGCAGCACGACGTTGACCACGACGAGTCCGGCCAGCGCGCTCAGCGGAATGTGATGCCACAGGCCTTCGTTGACGGCTTCGCTGAACGCCGCGTAGACCACGAGCAGGATCGACCCCTGATCGACGAATTTCAGCACGCCGCGATTGCGCTCGATCCATCCGCCGATCAGCGGCCGCAGCAGTTGCCCGGCGACGAACGGCACCAGCAGTTGCAGCACGATGCTCCACACCGTGTGCCATGGCGAAGCGCCGCCCGCGGACTGGTTCGTCACGACGATGCCGACGAGCGCGGGCGTGATGAAGATGCCGAGCAGGCTCGACGCGGATGCGCTGCACACCGCAGCGGGCACGTTGCCCTTGGCGATCGACGTGAACGCGATGGACGACTGGACCGTCGATGGCAAGGTGCAGAGGAAGAGGACCCCCGCGTAGAGCGCCGGCGTCACGAGCGGCGAAAGGATCGGTTTCAGCGCGAGACCGAGCAGCGGAAACAGCGCGAACGTGCTGAGCAGCACGACGACATGCAGCCGCCAGTGCGTCGCGCCCGCCACGATCGCTTCGCGTGAGAGCTTCGCGCCGTGCAGGAAGAACAGCAACCCGATTGCGACGTCCGTTACGCCGTTGAATGCGACGGCAGCCTGGCCGTGTACGGGCACGAAGCTCGCAAAGATCACGGTGCCGATCAGGGACAGCGTGAAGTTGTCGGGTAGCAGTTTGGGACGGGCCATCTTCGGAATCTCGAAACGCGATACGGGTGGTGCGGGAGCGTGCGGTGCGGTTCGTCTGGGTTGCGCGCTCCTCAGATGCAGCTATTGTCCAGGCAAAGCGATTGAAAATGCAAATTCATTTGAGGCATTGATTGATGCGTTGCAGGCATGAGCATCGTATTCGGCTGCGGCGTCATCTGATGAACTTCCGCGGCGCGGTATTCGACTGCACATTTCTAGAGGTTCGATTACGCCTTTACGCGTCGCGTAACTTTGACTGGAAGCGCTTCTCTTCAAAGTTTTCTTATTGATCGGACATTATCGAAAAGCTGATTTTTTCTCACTTCCGATCGCGTTGGATATTCGCAAAAAGCGCGCAGTAACACGGTGTTACAACCCTTCGGCGGGCATAACACTTTTTGGCTCGACACGTTTTGGAGGCACCCATAAATTACTGCTCAGGGCTATATCGATGTCGCGAATCGCACATCGTGAACGCCAATCGAAGCAGGTGTTCGTCGCAGCCCGGGCAATGGGCCTGGGCGGATTATCGGGCAGGCAAACTACCGTGGACGGAGTGTCGTCGAAAGCGAAGCAGTGGATCACAGGCGCGATTTTCATCGTGCTGGCTTCGTTCGTCCAGGCAAGCCACGCAAGGCCGGAGATGCAGCACGGCGGCTTTCATGGCGGCGGTGGCGGTCACTTCGCGGGCAGCCCTTTCGGGGCGAGAGGCAATCAGCGCGGGTTCGGTTTCGGCGGTGGTCACGCACACGGTGATCGTGCGATGAATGCGATAAACGTCGCGCCGGGCCGCAATGCATTGCCCATCGGTATGCAGGGCTACCGTGGCGGTCCGCGGATGATGCAGCGTGTCGGCCAGCAGTACGCGGGCGGCATCACGCCGGTCAGCGCCGAAGGGCGACCGGCGCCTCGTCCGCCCACCAATCCGTCGATGATCCGTTCCGGTTCGATCCGCGAAGACGTCGCGCGCTACAACGAAGAGCGCGGTTTCGGTCGGCCGGTGCCGCGGCCGCCTGAAGACATGCCGCGCCCCGGCGGATCGACGTACCGCAACTGATCGCAGCCGATCTCCGTAGCCGCGTGAGCGGCACGGTTCGTTGCCCCTCCTTAGCTTTCGCACACCTCAATGCCGCTATACGTCGCCAGCAAGTGACGTATGCGCGCCACACTTTTCTGAAATCGAACTGCTCCTCGCACACGGCCGTCATCGAACGTCTGCGCGAGGGCGATCGCACGTCCTCCGCAGCTCGATAGACCCCCTGTCGTTTGCTCGAACCCTAACCGCAGTAAGCCTCGCGGGCCTGTGACCCGCGTCGTCGCGGCGTGCTTTAACCGATCCCGAGCGCAGCAATATCAAGCCGATATCGGCCAAAACTAATCGCAACGCTATACCGGCAATAAGTGAACATATTTTTGTTCATAAAAATGGTCCGCAAAGATGGTTCTGCCCCGATTGGCCAACGTTGCCCCAACAGACACAATTGGCCGCCCCTGACCGGCTCGACGATCGAACGGATTCAAAAACAACGGTTCGAGCGAGCCCGCCGCACAGCCTTACCTTTGACAAAGACAGGAGAACCAACCCATGAATACAGCGGTGAGCGATGTGCTGAGAACAACCCTGAAAACAATCGTCGTGGCCGGTGTGCTGGCGGGCGCGTCGAGCGCATTCGCGCAGTCGAGCGTGCAGCTGTACGGCCAGGTCGACGAATGGGTCGGCTCGCAGAAATTTCCGGGCAACAAGGCATCGGCGCAGGTGTCCGGCGGCGGCATGTCGACGTCGTACTGGGGCTTGAAGGGCACCGAGGATCTGGGCAACGGCTACAAGGCGATCTTCACGCTGGAAGACTTCTTCCTCGCGCAGAACGGGCAGTACGGGCGCTTCTCGGGCGACTCGTTCTTCTCGCGCAACGCGTACGTCGGGATCGAATCGCCGTACGGTACGGTCACGGCAGGTCGCCTGACGACGCATCTGTTCGTATCGACGATCCTGTTCAACCCGTTCATCGACTCGTACGTGTTCTCGCCGATGGTCGCGCACGTGTACCTCGGGCTCGGCACGTTCCCGACCTACACGACCGATCAGGGCGTGACCGGCGACTCCGGCTGGAACAACGCGGTGCAGTATTCGTCGCCGAACTTCAACGGCCTGAGCGGCAGCGTGATGTACGGGCTCGGCAACACGGCCGGCCAGAACAGCGCGAAGAAGTGGAGCGGCCAGGTGCTGTACTTCCACGGCCCGTTCGCGGCGACGGCCGTCTATCAATACGTGAACTTCAACAACGTGCCGCTCGACCTCGGCAGCTTCAGCACGTCGGGTGTGCCGGGGCTGAAGAGCCAGAGCGTCGCGCAATTCGGCGCGTCGTACGACATGAAGTTCGTCAAGTTCTACGGCCAGTACATGTACACGTTCAACGATCAGCAGATGAGCAGCTGGCACGTGAACACCGCGCAGGGCGGCGTCAGCGTGCCGCTCGGAACCGGCACGGTGATGGCGTCGTACGCGTACTCGCGCGACAGCGGCGGTCTCGACCAGACCCGCCAGACGGCTTCGATCGGCTACGACTACCCGCTGTCGAAGCGCACCGATGTCTACGCGGCGTATATGTACGACCACATCAGCAGCCAGTCGACCGGCGACACGTTCGGCGTCGGCATTCGCGCGAAGTTCTGAGTCCACGCTGCGGACCTGACCGTAGTCAAAAAGCGCCCTGCCTTCGACAGTCGAAGGCAGGGCGCTTTCGCTTGTGACCGTGCGGTGGCGCTACCCTGTCTATCGCTCTTTGATAAAGTCGCGAAAACCCGATCGATTGATTCTTTTCGCGAGCGATTTCGATGGACACCCTCGTCAGCATGAAAGTGTTCCGCCACGTGGTCGAAGTGGGGAGCTTTGTCGGCGCGGCCGAGCGGATGGACATGTCCGCCGCGATGGCGAGCAAGCATGTGATGCATCTCGAGCAGCAGCTCGGCGCGCGGCTGCTGAATCGCACCACGCGACGCGTCGCGCCGACCGAGGCCGGCCGTGAATACTACGAGCGTCTGAGTCAGGCGCTCACCGAACTCGATGAGGCGGGGCAGATTGTCGGTGCCGCGAGCGTCGTGCCGCAGGGGCGGCTGCGCGTGTCGTCGCTGTCCGCGTTCGGTTTGCGTCACGTGATGAGTGCCGTCGCCGACTACGCGGCGCAGTACCCGAAGGTAACCGTCGAGATCACGTTGTCGGATCGCGTGGTCGAGCTGATCGACGAAGGTTTCGACGTCGGGATTCGCGCGTCGCCGTCGGGGCTCAAGTCGTCGTCATTGATCGCGCGGCAGATCGCGACCGCGCACATCGTGCTGTGCGCGTCGCCGGAGTATCTGCGTAAGCACGGCACGCCGGCTACTGTCGCCGATCTCGAGCGGCACAACTTCGTTCAATACGCGGGGATGCCGACGCACGAACTGGCTGCCTGGATCGGCGCGAACGGTGCGCGCGTGAAGGTGTCGGGCAACATGATCGTGAATCACCTCGAAGCGCAGCGGGTTGTCGTGCTGCAGGGCGCGGGCATCTCGCTGCTCGGCACCGAGGTGATCGGCGAGGATCTGGCGGAGGGGCGGCTCGTGCCGGTGCTCGTCGACGAACTGCCGCCTCGCGAGCTGCCGATCCACGTCGTATATGCGAGCAGGCGGCATCTGTCGGCGAAGGTGCGCTCGTTCGTCGATTTTCTCGCGGAGCGGTTCGGTAGCGAGACGCTGTGGCCGTCGGCGGAGCAAATTCGTGCGATGGGGGCTCGTTAAGGGATTGCCGTGGTGCGGGGCGATGCGTGATTCAACAACACCCCGTCCCAACTTCAACGCCCAATCCCCAGCCGCGTCCGCGCATCGTCATATTCCTGCTTCAACCGCGCGACCAGCTCCGCAACGGCCGGCACATCATCCATCAAACCGACGCCCTGGCCTGCGCCCCAGATGTCCTTCCACGCCTTCGCCTTGTCGTTGCCGAAATTCATCTTCGTCTTGTCCGACTCGGGCAGCGCTTCCGGATCGAGCCCCGCATTGACGATGCTTTCGCGAATGTAGTTGCCGTGCACGCCGGTGAAGAGGTTCGTGTAGATGATGTCCGACGCACTCGAGCCGACGATTGCGTGCTTGTAGCTGTCCACCGCATGCGCTTCCTTCGTCGCGATGAAACGCGTACCCATGTACGCGAGGTCGGCGCCCATCGCCTGCGCGGCGAGGATCGAGCCACCGTTCGCGATCGCACCCGACAGCACGATCGGACCGTCGAAGATCCTCCGCACTTCACCGACCAGCGCGAACGGCGACGTCGTCCCTGCGTGTCCGCCCGCGCCGGCCGCGACAAGGATCAACCCATCGACGCCCGCTTCGAGCGCCTTCTGCGCGTGGCGGATGTTGATCACGTCGTGCAGCACGATGCCGCCGTAGCTGTGCACCGCATCGACGATTTCCCGGGCCGGCGCGCGCAGGCTCGTGATGAAGATCGGCACCTTGTGCTCGACGCAGACGCGCACGTCGTGTTCGAGCCGCTCGTTCGACTGATGCACGATCTGGTTCACTGCGATCGGCCCGATCACCGCATCCGGATGCGCCGCCTTGTGCTCAGCAAGCGATGCCTGGATCTGCGTGAGCCATTCGTCGAGCAGTTCCGCCGGCCGCGCGTTCAGCGCCGGAAACGAACCGACGATGCCGGCCTTGCACTGCGCGAGCACGAGTTCGGGGTAGCTGACGATGAACATCGGCGAGGCGACGACGGGCAACGCGAGGTTTTGCAGTACGGCGGGCAGAGCCATGACGCGAGTCTCCTGAAGGCATGGCCGCATCGGCGGCGGCGCGCAAGGTGAGTGTAGCGGTGCGGCAAAGGAGGCGTGGCCGGTGCCTTTGCCACAGCGTTATTTAAGAACGATCGTTCGATTATAGGCGAACATGGATGAACTACAGGTGCGCGCGTGCGACTTTGCGTTGGAGGGAGTGTTCAGGTTCTACGGTCTGACGGGTAGACAACGTTGCCGCGTCACGCAGCGCTCCTACAATGCGTTGACCGACAACAGACAAGAGACCGGATATGTCCTTCGAGGATTTCGTGCCCTTTAGCGTCGCCGTGGGCGACGTCGAGATTCACGGCGTGAAAGGCGGCGACGGGCCGCCCTTGCTGCTGCTGCACGGTCATCCGCAAACCCATCTGATCTGGGCGCGCTGCGCGGCGCAGCTGGCACAGCACTTCACGGTGATCGCCACCGATCTGCGCGGCTACGGCGCATCGTCGAAACCGCCCAGCGACGAGACCCACGCGGCCTATTCGAAGCGCGCGATGGCCGCCGATCAGGTCGCGGTGATGCGCCACTTCGGCTTCGAGCGTTTTCTCGTCTGCGCACACGATCGCGGCGCGCGCGTCGCGCACCGGATGGCGCTCGATTATCCGGATGCCGTCGAGCGTCTGATGCTGCTCGACATCGCGCCGACGCTCGCGATGTACGAAGCCACCGACCGCACGTTCGCGACGCTGTACTTCCACTGGTTCCTGCTGATCCAGCCCGAGCCGCTGCCCGAAGTGCTGATCGGCGCGAACACCGACGTGTACGTCGATCGCGTGATGGGCAGTCGTCACGCGGGGCTTGCGCCGTTCGATCCGGCGGCGCTCGCCGCGTATCGCGACGCGTTGCGCGCGCCGGGTGCGGTGCACGCGATGTGCGAGGACTACCGCGCGTCCGCGACGATCGATCTAGAAGACGATCGTGCCGATCTCGAGCGGGGCAACAAGATCGCGTGTCCGCTGCGTGTGCTGTGGGGCGAGCACGGTGTGATCGAACGATGCTTTGTGCCGATCGACGAATGGCGGCGTGTCGCACGCGACGTGAGTGGCCGCGCGCTGCCGTGCGGCCACTACATTCCCGAAGAAGCACCGGACGCGCTCGTCGCCGAGATGCTCGCGTTCTTCGAGACCGTGCCGCAGTAATTCAACCGAGCGGCGGCAACCGGCGCGGTACGGGCGTCGACTTGACGATCGCCGTGCTGGTCTCCGCGCGCTCGGTCACCTTCGAGAGAATCTCGTCGAGCTGATCGATCGTGCGCAGATACAGCCGGCAGATGAAGCAGTCGTCGCCCGTCACCTTGTCGCATTCGACGAATTCCGGAATGCGCCGCAACACCTCCTCCACCAGATGCAACTGGCCCGGCAGCGGCTTCACGCGCACGATCGCCTGCAGCGTGTAGCCGAGCGCGCGCGGGTCGAGCTGCACCGTAAAGCGTTCGATCACGCCTTGTGCGTCGAGCCGGCGCACACGCTCGGCGGTGCTCGGCGCCGACAGGCCGACGCGTTTCGCCAGCTCGCTGACCGGCTGACGTGCGTCCTCTGCGAGCGCGGCGAGCAGCGCGCGATCGGTTTGGTCGAGTGCGGTGGGTGGCGCGCTAACCGGAGCGCTGCGTGAGTCGACGCGCGAAGCAAGGCGTTTGTTCATTTCGGCCTTCTTTTATAAAGTCAATCTGTCGATGCTCCATAGTTTAGCCATGTCAATCGACGGTTGCAGTACGTAAACTGTTTCCATGAATTCACCTGCGAATTCACCCGCACAAGGATCGAAACATGGCTACCAGTGAAATCCGCCGTGGCGCCGTCGAGATGAGCGTCGCGATGCTGATGTCGGGGACGATCGGCTGGCTCGTCGTCTCGTCTCAGCAGCCCGTGTCCAATGTGGTGTTCTTCCGCTGCCTGTTCGGTGCTGCAACGATGGCGCTCGTGTGCGGCGCGCTCGGGCTGTTCCGGCGCAGGCTGTTTTCGTGGCGCATGGCCGGGCTTGCGGCGCTCGCGAGCGGGGCGATCATCGCGAACTGGGCGCTGCTGTTCGCCGCGTATTCGCGCGCGTCGATCTCGATGGCAACTGCCGTTTACAACACGCAGCCGTTCATGCTGGTCGCGCTCGGCGCAGTGGTGTTTCGCGAACGCGTGACGGCATCGACGATCGCGTGGCTCGTCGTCGCGTTCATTGGGCTCGTGTTCGTCGTCAAGGTGGAACCGGCGGTGCTCGCGGTGCCGGGTCAGTATCTGGAGGGCGTCGCGTACGCGGTCGGCGCGGCGTTCCTGTACGCGGTGTCGTCGATCATCACGAAGCATCTGAAGGGGACGCCGCCGCATCTGCTCGCGTTGATCCAGGCGTCGCTCGGCATCCTCGCGCTCGCACCGTTCGTGCACTTCGACAACCTGCCGACGACCGCCGCGCACTGGTTCGAACTCGTGACGCTCGGCGTCGTCAACACGGGCGTGATGTACGTGCTGCTGTACGGCGCGATCCAGAAGCTGCCGACCGCGATGACCGGTGCGCTGTCGTTCATCTATCCGGTGGTCGCGATCGTCGTCGATCGGGTTGCGTTCGGACAGAAGCTCGCGTGGATTCAACTGCTCGGCGCGGTGCTGATTCTGCTCGCGGCTGCGGGCGTGAATCTGGGCTGGCGTATCGTGCCGCAGCGGCGCTTTGCGTCGTGACGTTGTTACGGATTCCGAACCGGGAAGCGTCGAATGTGGCGCGCGACGCACGCGCGGACGCGTGTTTCGCTCCCGTCGTCAAGGTTCTGTAGGGAAATCACCGATGCGTCCGAAAGGTGCGCGCGAGTATCATCCGAATCGACGCTGATCACGTCGAAAAAATTACGCCGTTCGCCATTGTTGGCGAGCGGCTTTCTTTTTTTGTGGTGTGGTTTTTTTTGCGTACCTTTGTCGTCGTGTCGGGCGTCGGCACGCTGAGTCGCTGTGCCGGACATTGCTACGTCGGGCCTGGCCACGCTTGACGTTGCACGCTACGCGTCAACCGCACGCACGACGTGACCTTCCACCGTCAACGGCGCTTTCCCCACCATCTCATGCGGTCGCTCGGTCTGACGTCGCCACGCTAGGCGTTGCGCGCACGTACAACTTCACCTTCCACCGCCAATGGCCCGTCACCCCGCGCCAGTTCTCCGACCAGCTCACGCAACAACGCAGCCCACTCATCGCGCGGCCTGAGCATTGCCGCCGCAGCACGCATCGCGGCCGCATCGTCTAGCAGCGCGACGAGCGCGTCGACGGTCATCGCGCGAACGTCGAGCAGCTTGAACACGATCAACACCTTCAACGCATTCTTCGCATTGCGCGTCGGATCCGCACGCAGCCATGCGATGCGCGAGAACGCGCGCTCGAGTGCCGCATCGACGTCGCTGAACGGCGCGCCGTGACCGGGTATGACGACGCCCACATCGAGCGTTGATATCAGTTCGAGCACGGCTTGCTGTTCAGCAAACCCGCTCTCGCCTTCGAGTTCCGGAAAGATCACGCCGAAGCCGTTTTCCCACAACGCGTCCGCGCTGATCAGCACGCGCGCGCTTTCGCAGTAGAGCATCAGCGAATGCGGATCGTGACCCGGCGCACCGAGCACCGACCAGTCGAGCGCGCCGAGCGTGAGCCGCATGCCGGGCGCGAGCGTACCGGTGAACGCGAAGCGCTCGCAGGTCTGGCCGGTCGCGCGATACGTGAGACGTGTCTCGTCCCACGCACGCACGGCGTCGGCATCGGACTCGGGGATATCGGTTGCACACGACCACACCGATTGCAGCAGCGCATTGCCGCCGCAATGATCCGAATGCAGATGCGTGTTGACGATGCGGTCGAGCGTCCGCGTGCCGAGCGCCGCGCGCACGAGTGCGAGCGTCTGCGGCGCGTGTGTCGCGTAGCCGGTATCGATGAGTGCCGTCGACGCATCGTCGATGAGCAGCACGTTGTTCGACGACAGCCAGCCGCGCTCGAACACGCGTATCGATGCGGGTAGTCCGATCATGGCGTGTCCGTTTCAGATTCAGATGAGGCACCCGCTGTGCACGCGCGCGGCATCACAAGAATCGTGGCCCGTCCAAGAACCGCCAGCTCGCCGCGCTGATTCCGCACTTCTCCGCCAAGCTGCACGAGATCGCCGTTCAGGCTCGGTTTCCACCATGCATCGGTGACACGCCACGTCATCGTCAGCGTGTCGTTCGCGTGTGCGGCTTTCTTCAGCTTCATGTCGAATTCGAGGCCGAGCGGCTGCGCGTATTGCGAGAAGTGTGTTGCGAGCATTGCCATGAAATGCGCGGTCGGCTGCGTTCCCGATGCGATCAACCCGCCGAAGCGACTCTGCCCAGCGTACGCGTCGTCGTGATGTAGCGGATTCAGATCGTTGACCTCGGTCGCGAACGACTTGATTGATTCCGCCGACAGCACAAGCGTCGCACTGAACGTCTCGCCGATCGTAACGACACGCGGCGGCGCGTTCATGTGCGCTCCCGAAGTCGAGCGATTTCCTGCGCGTGCCGAAGTTCGATCGCGTCCCACACGGTGCGTTTGTGCGCGTCGTCGAACGAAGACCAGTTCGCGATTTCGTCGATCGTGCGCAGGCAGCCGTCGCACCAGCCGGTCGACGGATTCATCCGGCACACGTCGATGCACGGCGACGGCACTGGCGTGACGTCGCGCGGATCGGAACGTGGTGTATCGGTCATACGCGCCGTACCGGTCACGCGGTTTCGCGCAACGCGACGTCGACGACCGGCGCGCCGGTCAGCTCGACCAGTTGCTGCGGCGACAGGTTGAACACCGCATGCGGATGCCCGGCCGCAGCCCACAGACTATCGAGCGCGAGCAGATCGGCGTCGATCAGCGTGACCGGCGGCGTCGCATGACCGATCGGGCACACACCGCCGATCGCATAGCCGGTCATCTCGCGCACGAACTTCGCATCGGCGCGTCCGACTTCACCGACATGCGCGGCGACCTTGTGTTCGTCGACGCGATTCGCACCGCTCGCGACGATAAGCACCGGTGCGCCGTCGTGCTTTCTGCGGAACAGGATCGACTTCGCGATCTGCGCGACAGTGCAGCCGAGTCCTGCTGCGGCTTCCGCCGACGTCTTGCCGGTCTCGGCGAGCATCACGACATCGCCGGAATGACCGCGCTCGCGCAGCAGAGACGCGATACGGCGTGCGGAGTCGGGCAGCGCATCGAAAGCGGTGGGAACGGAAGAGGGAAGCGTGGTGTCGTCTGCCATGGAGTACTCGTTAAACGTTATTCGTCATCGCCGATCAAGCACACGTCTGCTGTTCGCTACGCGCCTTCGCAAGCAGCGCCTTGCCGGCACGCGACACGTTCGGCCGGCCGATCGACGTCGAGATGAAATCGCCGATCGCGACCACCTGCGCGAGATCGACGCCGGTGTCGATGCCAAGCCCGTTCATCAGATACAGCACGTCTTCGGTCGCGACGTTGCCGGTCGCGCCCTTCGCATACGGACAGCCGCCGAGCCCTGCCACCGACGCATGAAAAATCTCGATGCCTTCCTGCAGCGCCGCGTAGATGTTCGCGAGTGCCTGACCGTACGTGTCGTGGAAATGCCCCGACAGCCGTTCGCGCGGGAACACCTTCGTCACCGCGTCGAAGACTTCGCGTGTGCGCTTCGGCGTGCCGACACCGATCGTATCGGCGATATCGATCTCGTCGCAACCGAGTGCGGCGAAGCGCTGCACGACGTCGACGACGGACGCGACCGGCACGTCGCCCTGATACGGACAGCCGAGCGAGCACGACACGCTGCCGCGCACGCGCAGGCCCTGCTCTTTCGCGGCTTTCGCGACCGGCACGAAGCGCTCGATGCTCTCCGCGATGCTGCAATTGATGTTCTTCTGCGAGAACGCCTCACTCGCGGCGCCGAAGATCACGATCTCGTCGGCATGGGCGGCGAGTGCGCCGTCGAGGCCGCGCAGGTTCGGCGTCAGCACCGAATAGATCGTGCCGGGGCGACGCGCGATGCCGGCCATCACGTCGGCGCCGTCGGCCATCTGCGGCACCCATTTCGGCGACACGAACGACGCGGCTTCGACGTTCCGAAAACCCGCTGCCGACAACCGGTCGATCAATTCGATCTTCACCGCCGTCGACACGAATTCCTTCTCGTTCTGCAGACCGTCGCGCGGTCCGACTTCGACGATCTTTACTGCGCTGGGTAGGGTCACGTTAGTCATGATGTTGTCTCCTCGCCGCGTTTAACGGCTCTCCGGTATGACGAATTCTTTCTTTAGTACCCGCGCGCAACCTCGACCACACCGCCGATCGATTCGCCGCGCGACATCGCGGCGATCTTGTCCGCGATCTGCGCGACGCTTTCTTCGCGCAGCGTGAGCGCCGACGTGTGCGGCGTGATCGCGACGCGCGGATGCGCCCAGAACGGATGATCGTCGCGCAGCGGTTCTTCGCGGAACACGTCGAGCGTCGCGGCGGCGATCTGGCCGCTCGCGAGCGCATCGAGCAAGTCTGCTTCAACGAGATGCGCGCCGCGCGCGACGTTGACGAGATAAGCGCCGTGCGCGAGCTTCGCGAACACGCGCGCGTTCAGCACGTCGTGCGTGTCCGGCGTATGCGGCAGCAGGTTCACGAGCACTTTCGCGTCGGCGAGAAACGCGTCGAACTGCGCATCGCCTGGCTGCACGGCGCCTGCGTAAGTCTTCACGCCTTCGATCTGTTTCAGCGTGCGGCTAAAGCCACGCACCGGCACGCCAAGCGATGCGATCGCACGCGCGACCTGTGTGCCCAGCATGCCGAGCCCAAGCACGCCTACGGTGAACGTGCTGCGCGGATGCGGTTCGAGCGGTTCCCAGCGACGTTCGCGTTGCAGTTCCGCGTATTCGTCGAAACGACGCAGATAGCGCAGCACGGCGTGCATCGCGTACTCGGACATCTGCTGCGACATGCCGGAGTCTTCGAGACGCACCAGCAGCGCATCGCGCGGCAGCGTGCCGGGCTGTTCGCGCTCCAGCGCGAGAATCGCATCGACGCCTGCGCCGAGATTGAACACCGCGCGCAAACCCGCACGCGCCGCGAGCAGTTCGCGCGGCGGCCGCCAGACGACCGCGAAATCGGCGGGGGCATCGTCGCCCGGTTGCCACTCGCGCAATTCCGCGCCGGGCAACGCCTGGGCGAGATCGTGCAGCCACACGGCTGCGTTCTGCGGCGCATAGAAGAGGATTTTCATGGGCTGCGTTGTCATGCTGCGATCTCGCGCCCGGGGCTTACGGCGGCAGGCACGGCATGGAACGGCCGCGACGCGCGCAACCTGACCAACGGTGCGAACAGTACAGACGACGTGGACGACACGAACGACATGGGCTCCTCTCATCTCCTCGACGGGCAGCCCTCATTCTACTTTTTTTGCCGCTTGCCCCGCGCGGTCAGGCCGAACCGGGCCATAAACAAAGCACGAAAAATTGGTTCGGCTGCGCGCCCTGGCAGTCCACAATGATTCATCGACCCTGCGGATTCCGTCAGCGAGGAGAATCATGTTCTCATGCAGCAAATCGACATGGCCGCCGCGCGTCGTGACGGTGCCGGGCCTGCACGGCAGCGAGGGCGCGCACTGGCAGACGTGGATCGAGCGGCAGTTCGCGCGCTCGCTGCGCGTCGAACAGACCGACTGGGATGCACCGGATCTCGCGGTATGGGCGCAGTCCGTGCGCGATCTGCTCGCGCGCGAACGCGGGCCGTTCGTGCTGGTTGCGCATAGCTTCGGCTGCCTCGCGGTTGCGCATGCGTTGCAGCAGACGTCGTATGTCGCCGACGTGGCCGGCGTGCTGTTCGTCGCGCCCGCGAGTCCCGCGAAATTCGCGTTTGCCGGCGTATTCGACGCGCGACGTATCGGCGTGCCGTCGATCCTGATCGGCAGCGAGACCGATCCGTGGATGCCGCTCGCCGGCGCACGCGAACTCGCGCAGCGCTTCGGCAGCGCGTTCGTGAATCTCGGCGATGCGGGCCACATCAACACTGCGGCGGGCTACGGTCCATGGCCGCGCGCCAAGTACTTCGTCGATACGCTCGTGCATTGCGCGGCACCGCTGCGCTTTCGCGACGAATCGATCGAGCAGCCCGCGCACGCGTTCGTTTGAACGCGTCGGCGTGTCGTTGTTCTGACTGAATCTCCGTTCACCCCAGGCGCGACGTTGCCTTTCGGCGCCGCGCGGTCGATCCGCTAGAATCCGGCTTCGCGCCGCGTCTCTGCGGCACAGTCGACCATCGACATCGAAGAGTGGAGACAGCATGACAGGCAATTCGGGGACTTTGCGCCGGCTCGCGGCACAGGTGCTGGTATCGGCGTTGACGCTCGGCGGCAGCGTCGTCGCGCACGCGGACACGTCGCTGCTGAACGTGTCGTACGACGTGACGCGCGAGCTGTACAAGGACATCGACGCGGCGTTCATCGCTGATTACAAACAGAAGACCGGCGAGACCGTGTCGATCCGTCAGTCGCACGGCGCATCGAGCGCGCAGGCGCTGTCGGTGCTGCAGGGCCTGCAGGCCGACGTTGTCACGATGAACCAGCCGAACGACATCGATCTGCTCGCCGAGCGCGGTCAACTGGTGCCCGCGAACTGGCGCACGCGTCTGCCGGACGCCAGCGCGCCGTACACGACGACGATGGTGTTCCTCGTGCGCAAGGGCAATCCGAAGCACATCAAGGACTGGGACGATCTGGCGAAGCCGGGCGTGCAGGTCGTGATCGCGAATCCGAAGACGTCGGGCAACGGACGCTACGCGTATCTCGCGGCGTGGGGCTATCGCAAGCAGCACGGCGGCACCGATGCGCAGGCCGTCGACTTCGAGAAAGCGATCTTCCGCAACGTGCCGGTGCTCGACACCGGCGGCCGGGGCGCGACGACGACGTTCACGCAGCGCGGGATCGGCGACGTGCTCGTGACGTTCGAGAACGAAGTCGCGTTGATCGACGGTGGCGTGGGCGGTGTGGGTGCGGGCAGCTTCGAGGCGGTGTATCCGTCGGTGAGCCTGCTTGCGGAGCCGCCGGTGTCGATCGTCGACAAGGTCGTAGACAAGCGCGGCACGCGTAAGGTCGCGCAGGCGTATCTTGACTACCTGTACACGCCGGCCGCGCAGGAGATCATCGCGCAACATCATCTGCGGCCACGCGACGCCGGCGTGCTCGCGCGGCATGCGAACGAGTTCAAGCCGCTGAAAACCTTCACCGTCGAGCAGATGTTCGGCAGCTGGCAGAAAGCGCAGCAGACGCACTTCTCGGACGGCGGGACGTTCGATCAGATTGTGGTCGACAGGAAGTGAGGTAGCGAAGGCTGGCATCGCAAGCTCACAAAAAAAGCCGCCCACGGGCGGCTTTTTTCATCACGGTGCGGTTCGTTCAGTTCACGTGCCCGTCGCATCCGTGACCGCAACCCTTCGCATCGTGATGCTCATGCCCACCATGCGCATGTTGCGCCGAGTGCTGCGAGTTCTCCGCACGAATCCCGAGCCGCGCAAGCAACTGCCGATCCGCTTCCGCCTGCGGATTACCCGTCGTGAGCAACTGGTCGCCATAGAAAATCGAGTTCGCACCGGCGAAGAAGCACATCGCCTGCAGCGCTTCGTCCATCTGCTCACGACCAGCTGATAGCCGCACCATCGCGCGCGGCATCGTGATCCGCGCGATCGCGATCGTGCGCACGAATTCGAACGGATCGAGCGCTTCGGTACCGGTCAGCGGCGTGCCTTCCACCTGCACCAGGTTGTTGATCGGCACCGAATCCGGGTACGGGTCCATGTTCGCGAGCTGCGCGATCAGCCCCGCGCGTTCGCGACGCGATTCGCCAAGCCCAACGATCCCGCCGCAGCACACGTTGATGCCCGCATCACGCACGCGTTCGAGCGTGTCGAGACGGTCCTGGTACGTGCGCGTCGAGATGATCTGTCCGTAGAATTCCGGCGACGTGTCGAGGTTGTGGTTGTAGTAGTCGAGCCCGGCATCGCGCAGCCCCTGCGCCTGATGCGGTTCGAGCATGCCGAGCGTCACGCAGGTTTCGAGGCCCATCGCCTTCACGCCGCGGATCATGTCCTTGATCGGTTCGAGATGGCGGTCCTTCGGATTACGCCACGCGGCGCCCATGCAGAAGCGCGTCGCACCGTTGTCCTTCGCGACCTTCGCGGCGGCGAGCACGGCGTCGACTTCCATCAGCTTGTCGGCCTTCAGACCTGTGTCGTAGTGCGACGACTGCGGGCAGTACGCGCAGTCTTCTTCGCAGCCGCCGGTCTTGATCGACAGCAGCGTCGACAGTTGCACGGTGTTTGCGTCGAAGTGCTCGCGATGCGTTTGCTGCGCGCGGAACAGCAGATCGTTCATCGGCAGTTCGTACAGCGCGACGATGTCGGCGACGCGCCAACGTGCGATGGACTGGACGTTTTCTGGATGCGTTGCAGAAGTAGCAGAAACCACGGCATTCGTGCCGGCTTGAAGAGAAGTCATGTCGTCGATCCTCATGAGAAGGAAGGGGAGCGGGTCGGATTCGGTACGGCGTCGCGTAGCGTTTGCAACAACTGCGCGACATCGAGATGCGCGGCGGCGACGTCGGCCGACGGCGGGTTCAGATAAGGCACGGTGCCGAGCAGCGGCGCGCGGTACAGCCGCGCGAGCCGATGCTCGATCGTCGCGATGTTCTCGTCGGCGAAACGCATCTGCGGGTCCACGCGATTCGCGACCCAGCCGACGAGACGCAAACCGCGCGCGGCAATCGCTTCGGCAGTAAGCAACGCGTGACTGATACAGCCGAGCCGCATGCCGACCACCAGCACGACCGGCGCGGCCAGCTGTTGAGCGAGATCGGCGGTGTCGTACGCATCGTCGAGCGGCACGCAAAAACCGCCGACGCCTTCGACCACGACGATATCCGCTACCTGTCGCGCCTGCGCATGGCATTCGACGATGCGCGTCGCGTCGAGCGTCACGCCTTCGAGCGCGGCCACGATGTGCGGTGCTGCAGGCTCTTTCAGCAGGAACGGCGTGCGTACGGCGGGCGGCAACTGCACGTTCGCGGCGGCGTCGAGCTGATCCGCGTCTTCGTTATGCCACACGCCGTTCACTTCGAACGCGCCGGCCGCGATCGGCTTCATCGCCGCCGCGCGCAGACCCGCGTTCGCGAAGCCGCGCAGCAGCGCCGCCGAAATCAGCGTCTTGCCGATCTCGGTATCGGTGCCGGTGACGAACAGCGACAGCGCTTCGTTCATGCGGCCTCCGCGTGAACGCTGTTGCTTTTACCAAGCGAGGTCAACGCCGCATCGAGCCGATCGAGATCTTCATGCGAATGCGCAGCCGACAGCGAAATGCGCAACCGCGATGTACCCACCGGCACGGTCGGCGGACGGATCGCCGGCACCCACAGCCCGGCATGATCGAGCGCTGCGGCAGCTGCGAGCGCATCCTCGTTCGAGCCGATGATCAGCGGTTGCACGGCGGTGTGCGAATCGACCGGTTGCCACGGCGTGCGCGCGAGCATCGCACGGGTGCGCTCGATCAACTGACCGAGATGTGCACGACGCTCGTCGCCCTCCGCACCTTCGATGATGCGCAAGCTCGCCGACACCGCATACGCGGAAGCCGGCGTCGATGCAGTCGTGAAGATGTACGGACGCGCGCGCTGCACGAGCCATTCGATCACGGTCGCATGCGCAGCGACGAACGCACCTGCGACGCCGGCCGCCTTGCCGAGCGTGCCGATCGACACGAGTTGCGGCGAACGCAGCGCGGCTTGCGCGAGCGCGCCGCGTCCCTGCGGACCCAGCACGCCGAAGCCATGCGCATCGTCGACGATGAGCCACGCGCCGTGCCGCTCCGCGAGCGCCAGCAACGCGGGCAGCGGTGCGACGTCGCCGTCCATGCTGAACACGCTGTCGGTGACGATCAGCTTCGGGCCGTCGGCGGCTGCGTCGAGCATCGCGCTCAATGCGTCCGTGTCCGCGTGCGGATAGATCTGCACGTCCGCACGCGACAGCCGCGCGCCGTCGATCAGCGATGCGTGATTCAGCTCATCGGAGAAGATCGTCGTGCCGCGACCCGCGAGCGCGGTGAGCGTCGCGAGGTTCGCCATGTAGCCGGTGCTGAAGTACAGCGCGCGGGGTGCATCGACGAAGCCGCCGGCGAATGCCGCGAGATCGTCTTCGAGTTGCGCGTGTGCGCGCGAGTGGCCGCCGAGCAGATGCGAACCGCCGCTGCCCGCGCCGTAGCGCTGTGCGCCTTCGGCGATCGCCTCTACGAGCAGCGGATGCGCGGCCAGGCCGAGATAGTCGTTGCTCGCGAAGCCGACGATTTCGCGACCGTCCACCGTCATGTGCGCGGCGCACGGCGTATCGGCGATGCGGCGACGGCGGCGCAGACCGCGCGCGTCGAGATCCCGCAAGCCTTGTTCGAGTGTGTCCAGCAGATGCATCAGCGCACCTCCGTCAGAGTGGCGTCGAATGTTTCGCGCGTGCGCGCGGCGAGCAAGCCGAGTTCGTCGTCGTTGAGGATGTATGGCGGCATCAGGTAGACCGTCGTGCCGATCGGGCGCAGCAGCAGTTCGCGCTGCAACGCGTGTTCGAAGAAGCGTCGCGAGAAGGTTTTCGCGGCGGCTGCATCGTCGATGACTGCGTCGAACGCGAAGATCGTCCCGCATTGGCGCAGGTGACGCACCTGCGGATGCGCGGCGAGCGGTTCGAGCGCGGCGCGCAGCGTGGACGAGCGACGTTTGTTCGACGCGAGCACATCGTCGCTCGCAAACAGATCGAGCGTCGCGAGCGCCGCGCGGCACGCGAGCGGATTGCCGGTGTACGAATGCGAATGCAGGAAGCCGCGCGCGGTGTCGTCGTCGTAGAACGCGGCGTAGATGTCGTCGCGCGACAGCACGATCGACAGCGGCAGATAACCGCCGCTGATGCCCTTCGACAGACACAGGAAATCAGGCCACACGTTCGCCTGTTCGCTTGCGAAGAACGTGCCGGTGCGTCCGCAGCCGACGGCGATTTCGTCGGCGATCAGATGTACGCCGTAGCGGTCGCACAGCGCGCGCAATCCAGCGACGTACGACGCGTCGTGCATCGCCATGCCGGCCGCGCACTGCACGAGCGGCTCGACGATCAGCGCAGCGATCCGCGATCCGCGTGCTTCGAACAGCGTCTGCACGCTGTCGAGTGCACGACGCGCGATGTCTGCTGCGGTTTCGCCTGGCTGTGCGTTACGCGCATCCGGCGACGCGACCACGTGCGCGTGACGGATCAGCGGATCGTACGCATCCTTGAACAGCGCGACGTCGGTCACACCGAGCGCGCCGATCGTCTCGCCGTGATAGCCGTTCGCGACGCAGACGAATTCGGATTTGTCCGCGAAGCCGCGATTGCGCCACGCGTGGAAGCTCATCTTCAACGCGATTTCAACGGCCGATGCACCGTCCGATGCGAAGAACGCGTGGCCGAGCGTGTGATTCGTCAATGCGCCGAGCCGTTCCGCGAGTTCGACAGCGGGTTCGTGCGTGCAGCCGGCGAGCATCGCGTGCTCGAGGGTGTCGAGCTGCGCTTTCAGCGCGTCGTTGATGCGCGGGTTCGCGTGGCCGAACAGGTTGACCCACCACGAGCTGATCGCGTCGAGGTAGCGATGGCCGGCGCGGTCGTAGAGCCACGCACCCGAGCCGCGCGCCACCGGCACGAGCGGCAGGCGTTCGTGATGTTTCATCTGCGTGCACGGATGCCAGACGGCGCGCAGGCTGCGCGCGACCCAGTCGTCCGTGGCCGCTTCGGGGGATGCGGAAAGATTCACTCGTACTCCGGAACTTGAAAACGGGCGCGGGGCGGTATGTGCGCTATGTGCGATATGCCGCCTCGTTCGCTTGCTTGATCGCCCGTTCACCAACATTGCAGCCGGAGATTAGCGTGTTATCCCGCGCGGCGCACTATCGACAAAACGCCCGCCCAGCAAGGCTCGGACGGAGTTCGAAGCGGTTTTCGACAGGTTGGAACCGATGTCGTCAGAAGGGAAGAAATGCGCGTAGATGACGACGGCAAAGTATTGGGGGGTAAGTGAAAAAAATCAGGCGGCGGTGGGGGCCGGGGCATGCGCGCATCCCCGGCAGGCGAATCCCCGCTTCAAATCCACTGATCGTTCGCGACCGTACGTTCGCTGGTCGCACCGTCCCCCGTGTTCTGCACGCCGCGCGGTTCGATCAGCAGCAGCTTCACTTCGGTCTTTGCGCAGGGTCTGTGCTCCGTGCCCTGCGGTACGACCGCCATCTGGCCGGGACGCAGCACAATCGCACCGTCACCCGACGGGCCGCGGAATTCGATACGCAACTCGCCTTCGAGCACGATGAACGTTTCGTCGGTATCGGCGTGGCTGTGCCACACGAAGTCGCCTTCGACCTTCACGACCTTGAACTGATAGTCGTTCATCTCGGCGACGACGCGCGGTTGCCAGTGACCGTCGATCTGCGCGATCTTGCCGAGCAGGTCGATGGTTTGACACTGGCCGCGCGTGGCGGGTGGGTTCATGGATTGGGACATCGTTCTCTCCGTTGAGTGGGGCGATGTGCCAAAGATAGGCCTGCCGTTTGCGGCCGTATTGAACGATCGTGGGTGGTTTCAGTTGCCCGGGATGCTGCCCGCGATGTCGAGCCAACGCCCCGGCGTCAGCCCGAATGTTTTCGAGAAGTGACGGGTCATGTGGCTCTGATCCGCGAATCCCGCGTCCGCCGCCGCGTGAGCGAGCGAGGTGCCGCCAAGCAGCATGCGGCGCACCGCATCGAGGCGCCGCATCGTCAGATAACGGTACGGACTCGTGCCGTAGAACGTGCGGAAATCGTGCGACAGACTCCAGCGATCGCGGCCCGTCGCCGCTTCGAGTTCGTCGAGCGTGACGACGCGGGCGCTGTTCGCGTGCAGATAGTCGCGCGCACGCTGTGCCGCCTGAAAATCGCCTTTTGCGGGTCGCACGGGCGTGCCGGCGACGGCGGCCAGCGCGTGTGCCAGATCGGCGAGCGCATCGCTTTGTTCGAGCGGTTCAAGCGTATGGCCGACGTGCTGCAGCAATGTCGTGGTCGCTGCGGCAAGACGTGGATCGGTTGTCACGCCACCTTCGATAAACGGCAACGCACGGCCGCCGAGCACGTCCTGAAAGAGCGCGGGCTCGATGTAGACCATCCGGTACTGGAACCCGTCGACGGTGCCGGCCTGGCCATCGTGCGCTTCGTCGGGGTGCAGCACCAGCGTGTTGCCGGGCAGGCTGTTGCGCTCGCCGTGCCGGTAGTTGAAGCTCTGCACCCCGGCCAGCGTGCGGCCGATCGCGTAGGTGTCGTGGCGGTGCATGCCATACGCCTTGCCGTGAAACCACGCCTCGATGCGCTCGATGCCTTCGATCGGCTCGGCACGTTTGACCCAGTCGGAGCGTGTGGAGGATGGCTGTCGGTCCATGATGGATGACGTCGTTTGGCCTGTGAGGATGCGCAGAGGTGTTGAGCTCGATCGTTTGACGGGCGACCGTTCGTCCCGTACCAGTTTATACGGCCGTTACGACGCGTGCAGATAACGGATTGCCGCTACGAAGCGACTCTCCTCGCCCCGTCGATCTGGCCGGCCAGCCATTGCAACCCGGCCAGATGCTGCTGATCGTGGCTGCACAGGAAGTGCACGAGACCGCGCAGCGTCACGAGCCCATAGCCGTCGAACTCCGCGATACGGTCGAACTGATCGGGCGTGAGCTTTTCGATCAGTTCTAGCGTCTTCTGTCGCGCGACACGAAATGCCGCGAAGACGTCGGCAGGATCGGCACGGTCATATTCGCGAGTCCGAGCGAGCATGTCGCCGTCGACCCCTGGAAGCACCGGACGCGTCTCGGCAAGCGTGCGGGCAAACCGCACGTGATACCCATCGATCTCGATATCTCGCACATGACAGATCTGCTCGATCGGCGAGTAGGGCTCGCTCGGGACACCGTCCCACGACGCCGGTTTCCAGTTCTCGAAGCCGGCGGGAATGACGTTGTAATGCGCTTCGAGCAGCCGGGGGAAATCGGCGAGCGCAGTCAATGTGGTGACATTCATCCTCATGTCTCCGATGCGGCGCGATCGCGTGAATGCTACGCGCCGTGGTCCGTTCGCACTGTCTCCATAACCGGGAGACCGGTCCTCGGTTCCGCCTGCCATGTCGGAAGCGAGGCCGATTCGGGATGATCACACGTTTAGCGTGGATCTCGCTTGCGCACGAAATTGCACACAAAGCGGCGCGCGATTGTCTGCCGACGGAATCGGGATACGGCGGGTTCGTCCGTGGCTCACACCACAGCGCACCGTATGAAGAAAGGAAACGGGGAGACTGAGAAAAGCGGTGACGTTACCGACTCGCCAGCGACGGCTTACCTGCCGGCTCGGCCGCAACAGGAACGGTCGTAGCAGCAGGCGTCGTAGCCTCGGCCGTAGTGGTCGACGTGTCCTTCCACACCACCGAGTCGTTCACCGCGTACAGGCGGCACGGATCGCTGCTGTGCTTCTGGCAGTTCGCGACCGCGACCGCCATCGGATTGTCGCCGCCTTCGGCCCACGACCATGCGCCCGAATCGGACACCGCGAACGCGCGGCTCGGATACTGATGCAGGAAGTTGCGATAACCGGCGCGGCCACCTTCGTCGACGAACGGCACCGCATTGATCGAATCGAGCGATGCGAAGTCGGTGGCCTTCGGCGCGGTCGGTTCTTCGACGCGGTACTGGATGCTGGTCGGCATCCCGACCCGCGCGAGGAACGATTCGACCGACGGCCACCAGACCCGCACGCCGTCGCGATCACCGACGAGCCGGTGCGCGTCGTCCTTGTAGTTGCCGAAATCGACCATCGTCGCGCCGACATTGCGGCGCACGTCGGGTGCAAGCTCGTTGACGTAGGTCGAGTACATCTTCGCGATCAGCGGAGCCGGCCAGATCGAATCGTTGTCGCCGTACAGCCACAGCGACGGTACGTGAGTCTTCTCGCCATACGTGCCGAACGCGCGCGTGAGATTGCCCTGCCAGTCGGTGCATGCATCCTGCCGCAGCCCGCCGGAGAAGTTGATCAGCGCGCGCACGCCGGGCGCGGCCTGCGCGCCGTACGCGATCGTCGCGAGGCCGCCATGCGACGTGCCGGCGACGACGATGTGCTGCGCGTCGACGTAAGGCTGCTTCGACATGTAGTCGATCGTCGCGGCGACGTCGGCGGCCTGGCCGACGCCGTTGCGTTCGACATCGCAGCCGTCCTGTTCGTACGAGCCACCCGATTGCGCGAAGCCGCGGCGGTTCGGTGCGACGACGACGTAGCCGCGCCGCACGAACTCGCGCGCGAACGGCAGCGGATCGCTGCGCGGCTGGTTACGCGGATCGCCCGGCATCTTGCCGTGATTGAACACGACCATCGGGAACGGGCCCGCGCCGTCGGGTTTGTAGATGGTGGTTTCGAGGGTGACGTCGCCGGAGGTGTCGACGGGGATGCGGATGACCTGCTCGTTCAGACGGGCCGTGGGGAGCCACGCGTCGTCTTCGAGCGCGAGACGCGGCACGTGCGCGCTCGACAGCGGGCCGTTCGTCTGGACGAGCGGATCGGCGTGAGCGGACGCCGCGGCCAACGCCGCACACGCACACACTGCCGCACATCCCGCCTTGATCCTTCTGAACGCCATCCGCTGCACCCGCCTTGATGTCCTGATCCTGCTTTTGCCCCGATGCGCTGTACCGTCTTCCGTGCACAGCGTTGAAACGACTGCTCCGGTCATGTGACCGGGTGGCCCCGTGCCGTCCGCGTAGCGACAACAAGCCGCTCACATGCGGGGCCGTGGCACCCGCATGCCGCTCGAGATCGCAATACATGAACCGACTGCCGGCGGACGCGACCCCACGCGCCGTATTGAGCGCCCCGCTATACCGGACGACTGCTCCGGCATTCCGCGGGCCGGTGTGAACCGGACCTCGCGACGCGACGCTACACAACCTGTGTGTCGATACTGGCACGACAAATTCGGTTTGCGCAATTGAGGGGAACCCCGCAGCGCAAAAATTGCCGCCGCGTTGAGGGCGCAGGACGGCCGTGCGACGGCCCGGCAAGGGGCGTGCGCCGATGAAGGGAGTGCAACAGTAACGGAAGGAAAGGAACGCTGTGGTGTGAGGCCAACACCGGCAGACGCGGCTTCGCGTCGTGCCGTGCGCTATTGAATCATTCGCGGATGTCGCCGTCGACGTAGCGCCAGCCGTCCGCGTCGCGCGTGAAGCGGCTCGACTCGTGCAGCCGGTGCGCGCGTCCGCCGACTTTATATCGTGCGACGAATTCGACTTCCGCGTGCGTTGCGTCGAGTGCAGCGAAGCGTTTGATCTGCAGACCGAGCCAGCGCGGTGCGTCGGGGGCGTCGGGGTTCGCGTCGAGATCGGAGGGGCAGGTGTGCGGCGCCCACGTCGCGCGCAGATACGCGGTCGCGCCGAGCACGTAGGCGGTGTAGCGCGAGCGCATCAGTTCGAGCGCGGTCGGCGCGGCGGCGTCGCCGTCGATGAAGCGTCCGCAACATTGCAGATAGGCCGGCGCTTTCGCATCGGTGCGTCGATCCGGCGCGGCACCGCCGCAGGGACAGACGGCGGGTCGGGCCGCTGTGGATGAAACGTTCATCGGTGATGGGGTTCGTTTAGCCCGACTCGCGCCCGCGCTCGTGGTGTCACCATTCGAGCGGCGTGCCGTCGTATTGATAGAAGCGTCCGTTGAACGCTGCATGCGCGCCCGCAGCCTGCGCGAGCACGTTGCGCATCCCCGTGACGCTGTGCTCGGGATCGATCGCGGCCTCTGAGCCGCCCATATCGGTGCGCACCCAGCCGGGATGCAACGCGACGCACGCGGCACGGCGCGTCTGCAACGACGCGACTTTCAGCGCGTCGTTGAGTGCGGCCTTGCTCGCGCGATACAGCCAGCCTGTCGTGCCGGTCGCCTCGGCGATGCTGCCCATCTTGCTCGACAGCACCGCGAGCACGCCGTGCGCATCCTCGACGAGCGGCAGCAACACCGGCAGCAACTGCATCGGGCCGCGCACGTTGGTGATCATCACGTGATCGAAGTCCTCGGCGCTGATCGCCTCGACGCCTTCGGTGCGCGGTCCGTACACCCCGGACACGATGATCGCGACGTCGAGCGCTTCGCCGGCGATCCGCTCGCCGAACGCGGCGATCTCGTCGGGTTCGGCGATGTCGAGCGGAAAGGTCTGCGCGCCGAGATCCGCGAGTGAATCGAGTGCGGCGTCGTCGCGTGCGGTGGCGAGCACGCGCCAGCCGGCGCGATGGTACTGTCGCGCGAATTCGCGGCCGAGGCCGCGCGACGCACCGACGATCAACGCAGTCTTCATGTCATCACCTCGCGTTCCGTTTATATCGAGCCGTGAGTGAGCATCTAGAACAGCTCGATGCCCATCGCAGTCGCTTCGCCGCCGCCGATGCACAGGCTCGCGACGCCGCGTTTGCCGCCGCGCGCACGCAATGCGCCGATCAGCGTCACGAGAATGCGCGCGCCCGATGCGCCGATCGGATGACCGAGCGCACACGCACCGCCGTTCACGTTGACCTTGTCGTGCGGCAACCCGTGTTCCTTCATCGCAGCCATCGCGACGACGGCGAATGCTTCGTTGATCTCAAACAGATCGACGTCGTCCGCGCGCCAGCCGTTCTTTGCGAACAGTTTGCGCAATGCACCGACCGGTGCGGTGGTGAACTTCGCGGGTTCCTGCGCGAACGTCGAATGACCGACGACGCGCGCGAGCGGCGTCACGCCAAGGCGCTGCGCAGTCGATTCGCGCATCATCACGAGCGCGGCGGCGCCGTCGGAAATCGACGACGAGTTCGCGGCCGTCACCGTGCCGGTCTTGCTGAACGCAGGCTTGAGCGTCGGGATCTTGTCGAGGTTCGACTTGAACGGCTGCTCGTCGCGTTCGACCGTCACTTCGCCCTTGCGGCTCTCGACCTTCACCGGCGCGATTTCCCATGCGAACGAGCCGTCCTCGTTCGCGCGTTTCGCGCGTTGCAGCGATTCGATCGCGAACGCGTCCTGCGCCTGTCGCGTGAAGTCGAACGACGCCGCGCATTCCTCGGCGAACGTGCCCATCAGGCGGCCTTTTTCGTACGCGTCTTCGAGGCCGTCGAGGAACATGTGATCGAGCACCTGACCGTGCCCCATGCGCATCCCGCCGCGCGCTTTGGGCAGCAGATACGGCGCGTTGGTCATGCTCTCCATGCCGCCCGCGACGATCGTATCGACCGAGCCGGCGATCAGCATGTCGTGCGCGAACATCGCCGCGCGCATACCGGAGCCGCACATCTTGTTGATCGTCGTGCAGCCGGTGGCAAGCGGCAGCCCCGCTGCGAGTGCGGCCTGACGCGCGGGCGCCTGGCCCTGGCCGGCGGGCAGCACGCAGCCCATCAGCGCTTCGTCGATCTGCTCGGGTTTCAGGCCCGAGCGTTCGAGTGCTGCCGCGATCGCGACCGCGCCCAGCTGCGGCGCGGTGAGCTCCGCGAAGTCGCCCTGAAAACCGCCCATCGGCGTGCGGGCAACGGACACGATCACGACCGGATCGCGCGTTGCGTTATTCGTCTCACTCATGTTTCAGCTCCTTGATCACACCAGCGACGACAGCCGGCACGTCGCCGAGCTTTGCCGCATCGGCGGCGACAACGTCGTTGTCGGCCGAATGCGCGCGGCTCGCGGTTGCGGCCGCCACGCAGTGTTCATACGCGGCATCGAGATCGTCGAGGCCCGCGATGGTCATACCGAGATTGCGCACGCGTCCGTCGTGCACACCGTACACCCAGCCGTGCACAGTCAGCTCCTGGCCGCGCGCCCACGCATCGTTGACGATCGTCGTGCGGCACACGTTGACGACCTGTTCGATCGTGTTCAACTCGACGAGCCGGCGATGCCGTGCTTCGCCCATCGGCCATTCCTCGAGCAGCGCCGCGTGTTTCGCGCGCACGTCCTGCACGTGATGCAGCCAGTTGTCCGCGAGACCCACGCGTCGTCCTTGCAGCGCGGCGCCGACGCCGGAGCAGCCGTAGTGACCGACCACGATGACGTGCTTCACCTTCAGCAGATCGACGGCGAACTGGATCACCGACAGGCAGTTCAGATCCGTATGCACGACGACGTTCGCGATGTTCCGATGCACGAACACTTCGCCCGGCGGCAGGCCGATGATCTGGTTCGCCGGCACGCGCGAATCCGAGCAGCCGATCCACAGGTATTCAGGGGCCTGCTGATCGGCGAGCCGCGAGAAGAACGACGGATCTTCGGCGAGTTTGCGTTCGACCCATGCTTCGTTGTTGGCGAACAGTTGCGCGAGCGGGTGGGGCGTGGAGGAATTTGAGTTCATGACGCTTCTTCAATAAGGACCGGCAACGCCGGTCGAATGGTGTGTCGGGCTCAGCCCTGGAATCAGGTTCAGGCGGCGCGCGCCGTTTCTGTCGTCGCTGCGGCCGCTGCGACGAAACGCTCCGGATAGCGGACCCGGAAGCGGATGCCGCGATCGTACGGAAAGAAGTCGGGCAGTTCGCCTTTCATCAGATGCTCCTTGTGCCGTTGCCACAGTCCCGGCGTGAAGAAATCCGCGTGATGCTTCAGGAAATACTGACGCACGCGTGGATCGCCGAGCAGGAACGTGTCGTAGGTTTCCGGAAAAATATCGTGCGGGCCGACCGAATACCACGGCTCGCCCGACATCTCGTCTTCCTCGTTGCGCGGCGCCGGCACCGCGCGCACGTTGCAGTCGGTCAGGTATTCGATTTCGTCGTAGTCGTAGAACACCACGCGGCCATGACGCGTGACGCCGAAATTCTTGTACAGCATGTCGCCGGGGAAGATGTTCGCCTGCATCAGTTCCTTCACCGCGTCGCCGTATTCCTTGATGCCGTGCTCGACGTCCTCATCGCTGCCGTTTTGCAGGAAGAGGTTGAGCGGCACCATGCGGCGCTCGATGTACAGATGGCGGATCACGAGGTTGTCGCCCTCGTATTCGATCATCGACGGCGCTTCTTTCTGCAGTTCGCGCACGAGCGCATCGTCGAGCCGCGACAGTGGCAGCGCGACGCTCGAATATTCGAGCGTGTCGGCCATCCGTCCCAGACGATCGTGCCGCTTCACCAGTTGATACTTCTGCTGAATCTTCTCGCGCGTGGTTTCTTTCGGTGGCGGGAAGTTGTCCTTGATCAGCTTGAACACGTACGGAAACGACGGCAGCGTGAACACCAGCATCACGAGGCCCTTGATGCCGGGCGCGATGATGAACTGATCGCTCGAATGCGACAGATGACGCAGCAGGTCGCGGTAAAACAGATTCTTGCCCTGCTTCTGCAAACCCACCGACGTATAGATTTCCGCCTTCGGCTTGCCCGGCATGATCGAGCCGAGAAACTCGACGCACGCGGACGGCACTTCCATGTCGACCAGAAAATACGAATGCGAGAAGCTGAAGATGATCAGCAGTTGCTCGCGACGGAGCAGCACGGTATCGAGCGTAAGCACGCCCGGCGACACGTGATGGATCGGCACCGCGAACGGCAGCACCGCATCGCCGTTGATGATCCGCCCGATGATGTACGCCGCCTTGTTCCGGTAGAACAGCGACGACAGCACATGAATCTGGAAGTTGGCCGCTGCGTCGAATTCGCCGAACGAATCGCGGATCGACTGCATCACGCAGCCGACGTCGCGCGGCAGATCCTCGAACGCCGGTTCGAGCTGGAAGTTCGTGACGATCCGCTCGAGCGTTGCTTCGAGACCGTCCTTGCCGGGGTAGTACGCGCGATACGTCGGCTTCGCGGCGGGCTCGTCGTTCTCGATGTAGTCGGTCGAGATCGCCGGCCGCACGAAGATGAAATCGTTGTTGAAGTACGAGCGATGCAGGATCTGGCAGCACACCGAATTGAAAAACGTTTCCGCGCACTCGGGTTGACGGTGCGTGGTCAGCAGGCCGATGTAATGCAGCTTGATCTGCTGCCAGACTTCGTCGTCGATGTTCTCGGCGTCGTATTCGTCTTCGAGCAGTTCAACGCATTCCTTCACGCGCTCGTCGTACGACGTGATGCGTTCGCGCGCGAGCCGCTGCAGCGCGTGCCAGTCCGCTGCTTCGAACAGCGTCTTCGCGTGGACCGCGGCTTCGCGAAAGATCCGGTAGTGACGGTCGAATCCTTCGAGCATCGTCTGCGCGACGTCGAAACCGATCTGCGACGACAGCAGTTTAGGAAAGTGATTCATGATGGCCGTGCGTTTGATCCATTGTCGGGAGCCGCTCTGGATTGTAGCGTCCGGTTAGCGTTGCGAAGTGTTCTTCGCGTGGTTGCCTGCCGTTGCCCATCGTTACGTTAAGCGGCGTTCGACGCGGTTTCGCGCATCTTCCTGTAAAGCACGTATTCGTCGCGTGTCGTGCGCTTAACGCTCATCGCAAAAAAATCGCGCGACATCGCGTATCTGCGTGCGTGAGTCATGCGCGTTCCCGTGCGGTTCTGGTCGTCGTGCCCGGCTCCGCGTTCCGCGAAGCATCGCCGCTGCGACCGCCTTCCAGCATCCCGCGCGCCTGCGCTTCGTATTGCGCGAGATCTTCGAGCGTCGCGTTCAGGTCTTCGCGCTGGCGCTCCAGCACCTCGCGGTGTCGCGCGACCGTCGCGAGAAACGCGTGCAGTTGCGGCACGGTGTCGGTCGGCGATTCGTACAGGTCGAGCAGATCGCGAATTTCCGACAGCGTGAAGCCGAGCCGCTTGCCGCGCAGCGTCAGCTTCAATCGCGTGCGGTCGCGGCCCGAATAGACGCGGCGCAGACCACTCGATCCCTCGCGGCTCGGCGAGAGTAAACCCTGGTCTTCGTAGAAGCGGATCGCGCGCGGCGTCACGTCGAATTCGCGTGCGAGCTCGGTGATCGTGTACTGGGTATTCATCTGATGCATCGAAAGTTCTCTGCCGGACACGGATGCGGATTGGACGATAGAATCTACGTTTACGTTAGCGTCAACTTGAAGTTGATGCAACCGGGCACGCGCTGGCGCTTGTGCCCGATTGAAGAGCCCGAAGAATCCGAAGAGCGAACAGGAAGACACCCGCAATGAACGCGCTGGAACACCAACTCGACTATCCGTTCGGCGACACACTGCCCGAGCCGGGCCATGCATACGAAGTCGCGCCCGGCGTGCGATGGCTGCGGATGCCGCTGCCGTTCGCGCTCGATCACATCAATCTCTGGCTGCTGCGCGACGAGATCGACGGACAGGCGGGCTGGACTGCGGTCGATTGCGGGATCGCGTCGGACACGATCAAGGCGAACTGGGAGCAGGTGTTCGACACGGAGCTGGAAGGTCTGCCGATCCTGCGCGTGATCGTTACGCACTGCCATCCCGATCATCTGGGCCTCGCGCACTGGCTATGCGAAGGCGGCGACAAACAACGCTGGAACGTGCGGCTGTGGATCTCGCTCGGCGAGTACATGCTCGGCCGCGTGATGGCCGCAGGCGATGGCTCGAACGCAGGCGGCGAGGGCGCCGCGCGCCACTTCGCTCGGCATGGTCTCACCGATGCCGCGTCGCTCGACGCGCTGCGCAACCGCAAGAGCTATTACGCGAATCTCGTGCCGTCGGTGCCGTCGCAATATCGACGGATGCGCGAGGGCGATGCGCTCGCGATCGGCGGTCGGACGTGGCGCGTCGTGACCGGTTTCGGTCACTCGCCGGAACACTGCGCGTTGCATTGCGAGGAAGCCGGCGTGCTGATTTCCGGCGACATGGTGCTGCCGCGTATCTCGACCAACGTGTCGGTGTTCGACATCGAGCCCGAAGGTAATCCGCTCGCGCTGTATCTGGAGTCGTTGGGCCGCTATGAAGCGATGCCCGCCGACACGCTCGCGTTGCCGTCGCACGGCAAACCGTTTCGCGGCGTGCACACGCGCATTGCGCAGCTACGCGCGCATCACGACGCGCGGCTCGCCGAAGTGCGCGAAGCATGCGCCGCGAAACCGCATAGCGCGTCGGACATCGTGCCACTGATGTTCAAGCGCGAACTCGATATCCATCAGATGACGTTCGCGATGGGCGAAGCGCTCGCGCATTTGCATTTGCTGTGGCTCGCGGGGGAGTTGAAGCGGACGCAGGATGAGGATGGGGTGATCCGTTTTACGGCGTGAATGGCCGCGTAACGTAGCGTGATGGCAGCGCATGTCTGCCTCGATTAACGCATCGTTATCGGCAACCACGCCGATGGTATTCGGCCTGCAGGTCGTTACGCGGATTGACGGTTTTCTCGACCAGCGCGTTGTACGGCTGGCCGTCAGGACGATATTTTTTTACGACCTCTGGATTTCCAGGAGCCAACGAAGTGGGTCTGTCGAGCGCGGCAGACAGCTCCTTGCAGCGTGGATCGCCCGACGAGCGCGGCGGCTGAGCGATATTATTCTGCGTCGGGCTGACAAAGCGGTAGCCGGCCGCGTCGCCATGCGAAGGCGTTGCGACGTTCTCCTGATTTCGAGCGAAGACGAGATGAGGCGTCGCCACGATCAGAGAGAACACAAGTGCGACGAGTACGCGGAAATTCACGATGCTCATGATGCGGCCTTCCAGTTTCAAGGCCACAGAGTGTAATCAAGCGCAATCGCGTTCACTGTGGATTTTTGTCGGGAAAAGCAAAGGGCCGGTTGCTATGCGACCGGCCCTTTTTCATTGCGTGCATGCGCGCTTGCTCGCTCATTCGCGAGCTATGCACTACCGCATCACTGCACGCTAACCGCCCCAAAATTCTGCCGCCCAAACGGACTCACGTGATAACCGCTGACGTTCGTCCGCGTAATCGCCGCCGCCGTCGGATAACCGAGCGGAATCCACAGCGCCTGATCGTGGATGATCTTCTGCGCGGCCTCATACGCCTTCGTGCGCTTCGCCTGATCGGCAGTCTCCTTGCCGTCGGCAATCAGCTTGTCGAGTTGCGGGTCGCAGTAGCGCGCGAAGTTGATACCCGACTTCACCGCGTTGCAGCTGAACAGCGGCGACAGATAGTTATCCGGATCGCCGTTGTCGCCGGCCCAGCCCATGAACAGCGCATCGTGCTGTCCCTGCTTCGCCTGCTTGATCAGCTCGCCCCACTCGATCACCTTCACCTCCGCCTTCACACCTATCTTCGCGAAGTCGGCCTGCAGCATTTCCGCGCCGGCCTTCGGACTCGGGTTCAGCACGCTGCCGTTCGGGCGCACCCAGATCGTCGTCGAGAAGCCGTTCGGCAGACCGGCATCGGCGAGCAGTTGTTTTGCCTTCGTCGGGTCGTACGGCCACGGCTGGATTGCCTTGTCGTAGCTCCACGTGTTCGGCGGGTACGGATTGGTCGCGGGCGTCGCGGTGTTGTCGAACACGGCCTTCAAGTACGACGTGCGATCGAACGCCATGTTCAGCGCTTCACGGACCTTCGGGTTGTCGAGCGGCTTCTTCTGCGTGTTCAACGCGACGAACGCCGTCATGAACGCGGGCGTCTGTTCGATCTTCAACGACTTGTCGTTCTTCGCGTCGGCGACGTCCTGCGGCTTCGGCGACAGCGCGATCTGGCATTCGCCTGCCTTCACCTTCTGCGCGCGCACCGTGGCATCGGGCGTGATTGCGTAGATCAGGCGATCGATCTTCGGCTTCGGCCCCCAGTACGTCGGGTTCACGTCGTAACGGATGACCGCGTCCTTCGTGTAGCTCTTCAGCACGAACGGGCCGGTGCCGATCGGCTTCGAATTCAGGTCGACCTGCTTGCCGGCTTTGAGCAACTGGTCCGCGTATTCGGCCGAATAGATCGACGCGAAACCCATCGTCAGGATCGACACGAAGGTCGCGTTCGGCTCGTTCAGCTCGAACTTGACGGTGTTGTCGTCGACCTTCGTGATCGACTTGATCAGCTTCACGAGACCCATCGACTGCGCATGCGGAAAGCCGCTCGCGCCCGCGACCTTGTGCCAGGGATTGCTGTCGTCGAGCATCCGGCTGAAGGTGAACACGACGTCGTCGGCGTCCAGCGCGCGCGTGGGCTTGAAGTAGTCGGTGGTCTGGAACTTCACGTCGGGCCGCAGATGGAACGTGTACGTGAGGCCGTCGGCGCTCACGTCCCACTTGTCCGCGAGCGCGGGCACGACTTTCTTCGCGGCCTCGTCGTACGAGACGAGCGAGTTGAAGATCACGTCGGCCGATGCGTTGGTCGTCACCAGCGAGTTGAACTGGACGACGTCGAAGCCGTCCGGACTCGATTCCGTGCAGACCGTCAGCGGCTTCGCGTTGGCGAGCGCAGGGGTGACGGCGAGCATGGTGGCCAGCACGGCGGCGGGCAGAGTGAAGCGCATAAGATCTCCCAAAACAATCGTGGTGTCAGGCAGTTCGTCTTCGTTCCGGCGGCCGGGCGTTGCTGGGGTGAACCATCGAGCGCGGTGCGGATGCGGGGCTTCTCTTCTGTTGCGTCAGTGTGTGGCCGTGCCTGTCGGCGCTCCCCGCGTGGGGGAAAGCTTATCCGCGAGGCGGAACGCCGACAACCACTTAAACGGCATATGGATATGGGGGCTGGCGGGGCTGGTGTGGGTGCGTCGGTCGCAGGCGACGAACCGAACACGCGACTGTGCGCTGCCCGACGCCGGTCAGAGCGGTCAGGTCGAGGTCTCTGGCGCAGCCTCTTTCCGCCTGATCGGAACGAAGCCGACCTGCAGACCGAATAGCTTCGCAATGCTGTTGAGCGAGTCGACAGTCGGATTGCCGGTTCCGCGCTCGATGTCCTGGATGACGCGGCGGCTCACACCCCGGTGCGCGGCGAATTCATCCTGCGTGAGACCCGTCATCCTGCGCATCGCTTTCATCGCTTCGGGAATGCTCATGTTGCCCTGTTCGACGCTTTCATAGAATGCGCGGCGCAGCGTGTTCTGCTCGTCGCGGGTGAGTGGATTCCGGCGCGGCATGATGAGCCTCTAACGGTTAAAGGGCTTGCAGTTGTCGGACCTGCGCATCGATGGACCGTGTCAGGAACTCGATGATGTCGTGATCGACGCCGTGCTCTTTCATGATGTCGGGCAGGCGTTCGATCTGCGTGCCAAATTGATTCAATTCGAGAGCGAGCGTCCGTCGCTCGTTATCCGGTACAGGTAGCGCTGCGAGCACATCCCTCCAGTCCGTCAGCTCGATCCGGGTATCGGGGTGATACCACCTGAGCGTGCGGGCCACGCCTTCGGGGTCGAGGTACATCGGCGCGAAGTCGAATAGCGGCGTGAGCTGGACCTTGTGGTCGATTAACTGCACGGCCGTATTGCGCGCGTGATTGTCCGTGTTGCGCATCGCGAGATTGAGCACATCGCGTTTGATGAATTCGAGCGTTTCGGCTGCCGGATCGGTCACGACATGGCGGATGCCGGCGACCACCTCGAACAGGCTCGGACGCTGATCGAAGCCGGGCAGCCGCAGAATCGACGCCACGCTTTCCTGATGAAGGCGTACGACTTTCCCGTCGCGCGCGATCCGGTCAAAGCGCGGAATCAGCAGCACGTCTCCGTGGAGAGTCGGTAAATCGGCATGCGTGCGAATACCGAGCGCGGCGGCTACCCGCATATACGCCGCTTCATTGCGCAGAACCTTCTGGTCGGCTGCGCTCTTGCCTCGCGGCAATTTCGCGATCAGGTGCTGCGTGGCATCGGCATCGGGCAGCGCTGCATCACCATGCAGCAGGCCGGCATGATCTCGCGTCAGCAGATACTTCGGTGCGGCACCTTGAACGCCCGTGGTGCCGGTGCCTAGCATCCCATGCAAGCGCATCTGTTCCGCGAATTCCGCGCTGCGCCCGATGACGTCGTCGATTGTCAGACCGGGTCGGCCGCGCGCATCCGGATGCTGCGCGACGTATGCGGTGAAGTAGTCGACCGCCTCGGCAACCCGGATGCGGCCGATCGGATTGAACGCGCCCGCGCGGATCAGTGCGAAGTCCGCGTCAGGACCGTCCGCTAATTGCAATTCGCCCAGCAGGAATTGACGACCCGCCCCCTGCGGAACGAGATCGTAGAGAAAGGCCGGCATGGTACGCGCCGCGCGGATGTCCATATCGACCGGCTCAGCCAGTGACAGCGGGGCGTCCGTATGCTCGACCGCATACATCACCTGGAAATTCCACTGGTAAAGTCCACCGCTGCGTTCAATCTGGGCGCAGTCGACCCAGCGAGCGTCCAGAAATATCTGTAGGGTGCAATCCATGAGGTCACTCCTTGTGCCTCATAAATGTAGCACATAGCGACAAAAAACTGCCTATGCGCCTCTTATAAGAGTTTTTTAGGGGGCGAGGCATCGTGACGGCCCAGTCGCAAAATCGCGGAGCCAGTCGCGCTTGCCAAGGTGCCGTGCGACGGCTTTTGCATCCTGGGGCGTGCACCGGCGGAACCCGCCGAGCCTGAGACGAAGCCCCGCCTCAAACCCCCAGCGAACCCTCAGTCGTCAACACGCGGCTTGCGCGGTGCCCTCTCGAACGCCCGGTCATAAAGCCAGCGCGGCGCCGCATGCAGCAGCATCGCGACGACCCGCATCTGCCACGGGAACACCGCGAACGACACCTTGCGCGCGACTGCATCGGCCACTTTCGAAGCGAAGCGATCGGCGTCCATCAGGAACGGCATCCGGTACGGGTTGTGTTCGGTCATCGGCGTGCGGATGTAACCCGGCGCGATCGTCACGACGGCGACGTCGTGCGGGCGCATCTCGACGCGCAGCGATTCGAGATAGCGCAGCGCCGCCGCCTTCGACGCGCTGTACGCGCCGGAGCCAGGCAAACCACGCACGCCGGCCACGCTCGCGACGCCGACCAGCGTGCCGGTGCGCGCGGCGATCATCGCGGCGGCGAACGGCTCGAACGTCGCGATCATCCCGTAGTAGTTGATGTCCATCACCTCGCGGAACGCGCGCAGGTCGCCGCGGCCGGTGACCGCGCCGCGACTCACGCCCGCGTTCGCGATCACGATGTCGGGACAGCCGTACTGGCCGATGAACTGTTGAGCCGCATCGTCGAGCGTCTCGGCATCGCGCACGTCGGCGGGATAGATCGAGACGGTGGCGTCGGGATGGGCTTGCTGGAAAGCGGAGAGGGCGTCGGCGCGGCGGGCGACGAGGCCGAGGATCGCGCCGCGCCGCGCATATTCGGCGGCGAGCGCTAGACCGATACCGCTCGAGGCGCCGGTAATGAAGACTTTCAGCGGCGTAGTCATTCCGGCACCCGAGGGGAATTACATCTTCTTCGCGCGGACCTGCGACACCAGGTAGTCGAGCACCTGGAGCGTGCCCGGCAGGCTGTTCGTCGCGGCCGGGCCGGTTTCATACTTGCCCTGAACCGCGAGCGTCGGCACGCCGTCGATCTTGTAGTCGTCGAGCAGTTTCTTGTCGCGTGCAAGCGCCGTCTGAGTCGAGAACGAGTTGTACGCGTCCATGAACTTCTTCGGATCGACGCCCTTGGTGGCGAGGAATTTGGCCTGGGCTTCCGGCGTCAGCAGGTAGTCCTTGTTCACGTGGATCTCGTTGAAGATCGTCGGCGTGAGTTGTTGCGCGAGACCGAGTGCGTCGATTGCGTGATACAGCTTCGAATGCGGGATGAAGTCGTCGCGGAACGCGACCGGCACGCGCTTGAACACGACGTCCGGACCCTGCTTCTTGATCCACGCTTCGAGGAACGGGTCGAACTCGTTGCAATGCGGGCAGCCGTACCAGAAGAATTCGGTGACTTCGATCTTGCCGGCCGGCACTTCGGTGGGCTGCGGCGTGGCGAGCACGGTGTAGTCCTTGCCGGAAACCGGCGCGGACGGCGAAGCGTGCGCGGCACCCGCGACGATACCGAGAGAGACGAAAAGAATGCTGAACAGTTTTTTCATGTCATGTAGACCCGTGAGACGGAAGGAACGGCGGCGCGCAGTGTCGACCCGGGCGGCATAGAGCCGCGCGCGGCATCGTCAGCAGATGATGCGCCGCTGCGACGAAAGCGATATGACGGACAGCCCCTGTGTCCGCGCCGGCATGGTGCTGACGCGCGACGTTGCCGAGATCAGACCCGTGCGGCGCGCCGAAGGTTCAGCGGCCGCGCGGGTTGTCCGGCTTACTGTTTACTGAAACGGATTACTGCGGTATCGACGCCTGCGTCCGACAACCGCTGACGCGACGAATTCATGTCCTCGAACTTCGAGAACGGCCCGATGCGCACGCGATAGTACGTCACACCGCCCGCATCGCGCTGCGTCACCTTCGACTCGAAACCCTGGAACGCGAGCCGTGCACGCTGCTGTTCTGCATCGGCGGACGTCTTGTACGCACCGACCTGCAGGAAGTAGCCGGTGTTCGCATCGCCGGGGGTAGCCGATGCACCCGGCTTCGCGGCGGTCGTGGTCGACGGCGTCGAGCCTGGCTTCGCGTTGGTCGTGGCGCTACCCGTAGCGGGCGTGGACGCGCCTTGCGGCTTCTTCGGCGGCGTGGTGTTGTCTGCAGGCTTCGAGCCGACTGCGGTGCCGTTCTGGTTCGACGGCGGCACTTCGACGATCTGCGGTTCTTCGAGCATGCCCGACGACTGCGTCTGGTTGGTCGACTGGCCCGGCGCGGTATTCGGCGGCGAGGGCTGCGCGGCCTGCGGCACGGCGACGCCAGGCGTCTTGCCCTGCAACGGACGGTTCGGGTCGTATTGCGGCTGGCTCGCGCTGGCGTCGGAAGCCGACGGCGGTGCGACCTTCGCGACGAAAGGCGTCGGCGCGCGCGTGATATAGAGCGCCACCACTACCGCGATCGCCAGGCCGACGATCAGGCCCAGCACGATACCGAGAAAAGTGCCCCCGGTTTGTTTCGACTGCTTCGAAGTGCGGCGCGGTTTTGCCATCGTTTGAATCACCTGCGAAAAGAATCGTGGAACGGCCGTCGATTATAACGACGGCCGCACGCATCGCTCGTGCGAGCCTACATCTTCGCGGGCGCCGACACGCCGATCGCCGCGAGGCCGTTGGCCAGCACCTGGCGGGTTGCGGCCAGCAGCGCGATGCGCGCATTGCGGAGTGCTTCGTCGTCGACGAGCACGCGTTCGGCATTGTAGAACGAGTGGAATTCACCGGCGAGGTCGCGCAGGTAGAACGCGACCGCGTGCGGCGCGAGTTCGTCGGCTGCGTGCGCGAGGATGTCCGGGTATTCGGCGAGCTTCTGCAGCAGCGCCATCGCCCGTTCGCTGGTGAGCGGCGTCACGTCGAACGACGGCAGCGCGGCCTCGTCGGCGGTAAAGCGCGTCTTCCATTCGGCGATCACCGAGCAGATCCGCGCGTGTGCGTACTGCACGTAGTACACCGGATTTTCGTCGTTCTGCTTCAGTGCTAGGTCGATGTCGAATACGAATTCGGTGTCGGCCTTGCGCGAGATCAGGAAGAAGCGCACCGCATCGCGGCCGCGACGAATCGTCGCTTCGTCGAGCAGATCCGGCGAGGTTTCCGAGCCCGACGTCGCGCCGCCCGACCATTCGATCAGATCGCGCACCGTCACGTAGCTACCGGCCCGCTTCGAGATCTTCACTTCCTGGCCGTCGCGCATCACGGTGACCATCTTGTGCAGGATGTAGTCGGGATAGCCCTTCGGAATGCCGATGCCGAGACCCTGCAGGCCGGCGCGCACGCGCGCGATCGTGCCGTGATGGTCCGAGCCCTGCACGTTGATCACCTTCGTGAACCCACGGTCCCACTTCGCGACGTGATACGCGACGTCCGGCACGAAGTACGTGTACGTGCCGTCGGTCTTGCGCATCACGCGGTCTTTGTCGTCGCCTTCGTCGGTGGTGCGCAGCCACAGCGCGCCTTCCTGCTCGTAGGTCATGCCGGCGGCGATCAGCGCATCGACGGTTTTCTCGACGCGTCCTTCCTTGTACAGCGACGACTCCAGGTAGTACTGGTCGAAGATCACGCCGAACGCCTGCAGGTCCATGTCCTGTTCGTGGCGCAGATACGCGACCGCGAAGCGACGGATCGCATCGAGGTCCTCGATGTCGCCCTTGCCCTTCACTGGTTCACCGTCCTTCGCCGCGACGGTCTCGCCGTTCAGGTAGTCGCGTGCGATGTCGGCGATGTAGTCGCCGTTGTACGCCGACTCGGGCCAGCCCGTGTCGCCCGGCTTCAGTCCGCGTGCGCGCGCCTGGGTCGACATGGCGAGCGTGTGGATCTGCACGCCTGCGTCGTTGTAGTAGAACTCGCGATGCACCGCATAGCCCTGCGACGTGAGCACGTTCGCGAGCGCATCGCCGAGCGCGGCCTGACGGCCGTGACCGACGTGCAGCGGACCGGTCGGATTGGCCGACACGAACTCGATCAGCACGCGCTTGCCCGCGTCGCGTTGCGACTGGCCGAACGCGGCCTGTTCGGCGAACACCGCAGCGACCACGGCCTGCTTCGCGGCCACCGCGAGGCGCAGATTGATGAAGCCGGGACCGGCGACTTCCGCGCCGTCCACGAGACCCTGCGCCTGCGGATGCGCGAGCAGCGCATCGACGATCTGCTGGGCGAGCTGGCGCGGATTGGCGCGCAGCGGCTTGGCCAGCTGCATCGCGACGTTGCAGGCGACGTCGCCATGTGCGGCGACCTTCGGTCGTTCGAGTGCGATCGACGGCGCGACGAACGCGGCTTCGGCCGCGCCCTGGGTAGTCTGGACGACCTGCTTGACGGTGTCGGCGAGCAGGGTTTCGAGAGTCTGTTTTTGTGCGGGCAGCATGCTTGTTGCGAGTCCAGTGAGGCAGTGCGGTGAAGCGATCGAAGCGCCGGCGGTAGGTCGGCTCATAGCCGCGTGGCGACGACCCGGAGATGCGGGAGCCGGCAAACCGCGCCCGGCCAGCGCCAGAGGGTGCGTTTTCGGATGTAGACGGATTTTAGCAGGTGCTAATATGTCCAATGAGTGTCCAGACAGGATGCCCGGCTAAAGGGCCGTGGCGGCCGGCGTGAACCGGCAAGCCAACGAAACTCGTGCGAGTCGCCGCAACCGGCGGTTCGTGCGCGAATCCACATAACGAAAAGGGAATTGCCATGCTGGTTACTTTCAAATGCCGCTCCGCACCGGATGTCACGATGCTGGAGAATCTCGCGCAGTATCTGGTCGGGATCGTCGGCAAGCCGCTCGGCGAACGCGGCGTCATCGCGCATGACGAACTCGACAGTGCGATCACGAAGCTCGAGGCCGCCATCGTCACCGACAAGCGCGAGCGCGCCGAACACGACGGTCACTTCCACGAAGGCGAAGAAGGCCACGAGCATCACGAGATTCCGATCGGCCTCGCGCAACGCGCGTTCCCGTTCCTCGACATGCTGCGCCTCGCGCAGAAGGAAAACACCGACGTGCTGTGGGGTGTTTGATCGCTGTAGCGTGAAGTGAAAGCTCCGCGGTCGCGTGCGGGCACTTCGTGTGCCCGGGGTCGAGGCTGCAGGAGCGACGAAAGCCGCGCATGAAAAAAACGAAGCCCGCATCGAGCGGGCTTCGTCGTTTCAGCGGTGAGCGCCGGTGGTGTCGGCGTTACTGGCTTGCAGCTTCCGGCGTTGCGGCCGGCGCCGACGCGGCAGGCGCCGATGCACCCTTCTTCACCTTTTTCTTCTTCGCCTTCTTCACGTGCTTCTGCGTGGGCGGCGAGTACGAACTGACCGCGCTCGATGCGTTGGGGGCGGCAGGCTGCGCAAGCGCGAGCGACGATCCCGCCGCAAGCGACAGCGCGGTAAGTACCAGCGTCAGCTTCTTCATACGATTTTTCTCCGGATCGGTTGCAAGTCGTTGAGCCGACGCGTTTATGCACGTCGCGTCTGGCGGGTACAGCCGCTTCAGTTTACAAAACCGAAAATCGCGACGCGTGAAATCTTCGGTTTTCGTCGTGCGATATGACGGCAACCGCGGACTGCAACAACGAACTACAGCAGCGGCGCGAGCGCACGCTCCGCATCCTTCTTCGACAGCGACATCCGTTGTGCGAAGTCTTCCACCTGATCCTGCGCGATCTTGCCGACCGAGAAATACGTGCTGTCCGGATGCGCGAGATAGAAACCGGACACGCTCGCGGCCGGCAGCATCGCGAGCGATTCGGTGACGCTCATGCCGATCTCGCCCGCCTGCAGCACGTCGAACATGTCGCGCTTCACGAGGTGGTCCGGGCACGCCGGATAGCCCGGCGCCGGACGGATGCCGCGATATTTCTCGTCGATCATGTCGTCGTTCGACAGCGACTCGGCGGCCGCATAGCCCCACAGGTCGCGTCGCACGCGCGCGTGTATCGCTTCGGCGAACGCTTCGGCGAAGCGGTCGGCGAGTGCTTTCAGCATGATCGAGCTGTAGTCATCGTGATCCTTCTCGAACTGCTTTTCCTTCACGTCGACGCCGAGGCCCGCCGTCACCGCGAACATGCCGATGTAATCGGCGACGCCCGAGTCTTTCGGCGCGATAAAGTCGGCCAGCGAGCGGTTCGGCCGCATCACGCCGTCGACCACCGGACGCACGCTCTGCTGACGCAGGTTGCGCCACGTGAGCGCGACTTCGGTGCGCGATTCGTCGGTGTAGATTTCGATGTCGTCGTCGTTCACGGTGTTCGCGGGCAGCAGCGCGATCACGCCGTTCGCGGTGAGCCAGCGGCCTTGAATCAACCGGGCGAGCATCGACTTCGCATCGGAGAACACGCGCCGCGCCGATTCGCCGACGATCTCGTCGTTGAGGATCGCCGGATACGGACCCGCGAGATCCCATGTCTGGAAGAACGGCCCCCAGTCGATGTAGTTCGCGAGTTCGTTCAGATCGTAGTTCTTGAACACACGCCGGCCGATAAACTTCGGCTTCACCGGCTGATAGCTCGCCCAGTCGAGCTTCGCGCGGTTCGCACGCGCTTCGGCGAGCGTGACCATCGGTTGCGCTTTCTTGTTCGCGTGCTGGTGGCGGATGCGATCGTAGTCGGACTTCAGCTCGTCGAGATACTTCGCTGCGCCTTCGTCGGACAGCAGGCTCGATGCGACCGATACCGAACGCGACGCGTCCGCCACGTACACGACCGGCCCTTCGTAATGCGGCGCGATCTTCACGGCGGTATGCACGCGCGACGTGGTCGCACCGCCGATCAGCAGCGGAATCTTCTTGATCCGGAAGTACTCGTCGCGCTGCATTTCGGACGCGACGTAGGCCATTTCCTCAAGGCTCGGCGTAATCAGCCCCGACAGCCCGACGATGTCCGCGCCCTCGACCTTCGCCCTCGCGAGGATCTCGTTGCACGGGACCATCACGCCCATGTTGACCACTTCGAAGTTATTGCACTGGAGCACGACCGTCACGATGTTCTTGCCGATATCGTGCACGTCGCCCTTCACGGTCGCGATGACGATCTTGCCTTTCGCGCGCACGTCGCCGCCCGCTTCGGCGAGCAGGCGCTTTTCTTCTTCGATGAATGGGATCAGATGCGCGACCGCCTGCTTCATCACGCGCGCGGACTTCACGACCTGCGGCAGGAACATCTTGCCCTGGCCGAACAGGTCGCCGACGATGTTCATGCCGTCCATCAACGGCCCTTCGATCACGTTGATCGGCCGGCCGCCCGCTGCGTCGATTTTCGCGCGGACTTCTTCGGTATCCTCGACGATGAAGTTCGTGATGCCGTGTACGAGCGCATGCGCGAGGCGTTTCTCGACCGGCTGGTTGCGCCACTCGAGGTTTTCTTCCTTCTTCGCGGCGCCCGTCTTGAACTGGTCGGCGATTTCGAGCAGCCGGTCGGTTGCGTCGGGGCGGCGGTTCAGCACGACGTCCTCGACGCGCTCGCGCAGTTCCGGGTTCAGGTCCGCGTAGACGCCCAGCTGACCCGCGTTGACGATGCCCATGTCCATGCCGGCCTGGATCGCGTAGTACAGGAACACGGTGTGGATTGCCTCGCGCACCGGATCGTTGCCGCGAAACGAGAACGACACATTCGACACACCGCCGCTGATCTTCGCGTGCGGCAGGTTTTCCTTGATCCAGCGGGTCGCGTTGATGAAGTCGACTGCGTAGTTGTTGTGCTCTTCGATGCCGGTCGCAATCGCGAAAATGTTCGGATCGAAGATGATGTCTTCCGGCGGAAAGCCGACTTCGTTGACGAGGAAGTCGTACGAGCGCTTGCAGATCTGTGTCTTGCGCTCGTAGGTGTCGGCCTGGCCTTTCTCGTCGAAGGCCATCACGACGGCGGCCGCACCATAGCGGCGAATCAGCTTCGCGTGGTGACGGAACGCGTCCTCGCCTTCCTTCAGCGAGATCGAGTTGACGATCGCCTTGCCCTGCACGCACTTCAGACCGGCTTCGATCACTTCCCACTTCGACGAGTCGATCATCACCGGCACCCGCGAGATGTCCGGCTCCGATGCGATCAGATTCAGGAAGCGGACCATCGCCGCCTTCGAATCGAGCATCGCCTCGTCCATGTTGATGTCGATCACCTGCGCGCCGTTCTCGACCTGCTGCCGCGCGACCGCGAGCGCTTCGTCGAACTGGCTGTTCAGGATCATCCGTGCGAACGCTTTCGAGCCGGTGACGTTGGTCCGTTCGCCGACGTTGATGAAGAGCGTGCCGGACGTAACGTTGAACGGCTCGAGGCCGGAAAGGCGCAGGGTGTGATCGGTCATGGCGTCGTGTTTTTTATGATCGGTGCGGGGACGGCAGGGCTTACGCGGCGTCGCGGTAGTGGTTCGGCCAGCGGCGCGGCTTGATGTCGGCGAGCGCCTTCGCGATCGCGGCGATGTGCTCCGGCGTCGTACCGCAGCAGCCGCCCGCGATGTTCACGAGGCCGGCCTGCGCGAACTCTTTCAGCAGGCTAGAAGTATCTGCCGGCGTTTCGTCGAAGCCGGTGTCGCTCATCGGATTCGGCAGACCCGCATTCGGATAGCACGACACGTACGTGTCGCACAGCTTCGACAGCTCGGCGATGTACGGACGCATCAACGCTGCACCGAGCGCACAGTTCAGACCGAATGTGAGCGGCCGCGCGTGGCGCAGCGAATTCCAGAATGCTTCGACGGTCTGGCCCGAGAGGATGCGGCCCGATGCATCGGTGACGGTGCCCGAGATCATGATCGGCAGACACTCGCCGGTGTCGTCGAAGAGTTCGTCGAGTGCGAACAGCGCGGCCTTCGCGTTCAGCGTGTCGAAGATCGTTTCGACGAGAAACAGATCGACACCGCCGTCGAGCAGCGCCTTCGCCTGCTCGTAGTAGGCCGCGCGCAGTTCGTCGAACGTGACGTTGCGCGCGGCGGGATCGTTGACGTCCGGCGAGATGCTTGCGGTCTTCGGCGTCGGTCCGATCGCGCCGGCGACGAAGCGCGGCTTGTCGGGCGTCGAGTACTTGTCGCATGCAGCGCGCGCGAGCTTCGCGGATTCGAAGTTCATCTCGACCGCGAGATTTTCCATCCCGTAGTCGGCCTGCGCGACCGTGGTCGCGCCGAACGTGTTGGTTTCGAGAATGTCGGCGCCGGCCGCCAGGTACTGATCGTGAATCTCGCGGATCACCTGCGGTTGCGTGATCGACAACAGTTCATTGTTGCCCTTGATGTCGCGCCCGAAGTCCTTGAAGCGCTCGCCGCGATACGCCGCTTCGTCGAGCTTGTAGCGCTGGATCATCGTGCCCATCGCGCCGTCGAGAATCAGGATGCGCGACGCGAGCAGCGCGGGCAGCGCCGTGCCGCGCGTGTAGGCCGTGGCGGGCGCGCCCGGACGGGCGGAGACAGCTGAAGTAGCGGGCTGGTTCATGGCAATGGGGACACCGGTTAAGCGTACTCAACGTACTCAGCGGACGCGCGGGGCAAGCCTCGCGCGCCGGATCAGTCTGGAAACGTGCATTGTAGCCGCAGCGGGACAGCGGCGCTTTCACCTGGGGCTGAATGCCCGGCCCAACAAAAAGCCCTGTCCGGCACGCCGGACAGGGCTTTCAGGGAGTGCCGCCGGAGCGGTTGTCGAACGGGTGTTTAGCGGGCGTTCAGTGCAGGACTTCAGTGAAGCACGACAGGTTGATTCATCAGACTGTCGAATTGACCGAGGAATTCGTCGACCTCGTCGAGCGAAGGTTCTTCCTTGATCAGCTTCTGCACGTGCTCGCGGAAACGCGCCGCCATTGCGCCATCGATATAGATTTCGCGTTGCATGTTTTTATCGACGATCTCATAGCCACCGGACCTCATCGCGAGATGACCGTCTTCCGGCGGGAACTCGACAACACAGTAGTTAGGGCTGTTGTAGATCATTTGCATGGCGACACTCCTTCTTTCCGTTGGCTCCTGGCCTTTCCTGCGCCATACATAGGAGCGTGTGGTGTGGAATTCAAGGGGTGGGTCCGAAGCAACGCTCGTAAAAATTTCCGGACCTGAAGGTTAGACCGAGCTTTCCAGAAACGTTTCAAGCAACGCAGCAAAACGATGAGACTGCTCGATGGGCGCAAGATGAGCGGCATCGAGTAATTCGAATTGTGCGCCTTTAATTGCATTTGCGATGGCCTGAGTTGCAGCCGGCGGTGTGCCCGTATCGTGACGGCCGGCTACAGCGAGCGTCGGCACGCGCAGTTCCGCGAGACGGTCGCGCACGTCGAAGTCGCGCAGTGCCTCGCAGGCGCGTGCATAACCTTCGGGCGGCGTATGCAGCAGCACGTCGCGAATCTGTTCGACCGCTTCGGGATGCGCGGTCGAGAAATCGGGCGTCAGCCAGCGACCGATTGTCGCAGGCGCGAGCGCGGCGATCCCTTCGCGGCGCACGGTCGCGGCCCGTTGGTCCCATGTCGAACGGCCTTCGGGTGGTGTGCCGGCGGTGGTGTCGGCGAGCGTCAGCGTGTCGACGCGGTCGGGGAAGTCGAGCGCGAACTGCTGCGCGATCATGCCGCCCATCGACATCCCTAACAGATGCGTACGCGCTACGCCAAGCGCATCGAGCAGCGCACCGAGGTCGCGGGCGAGATCGGCAACACCAAAGCCATCCGATGCGACAGCCGTGCGACCGTGACCGCGCACGTCATAGCGCAGCACCGTGTAGTCATCTCGAAAATAGCCGGCGAACTGATCCCAGATCGAAAGATCGCCGCCCAGTTGATGCACGAACGTCAGCCAGGGGCCGCCGCCTTCGTTGCTGAGGACATAACGCGTGTCGATACCGTTCAGGTTCAGTTGCATGCGGACTCCGTCTGGAAAGTGAGGCGGTGAACAGAAGCCGTCGCACGAAATGGGCCTGTGTCGGGTTGGGCATTTCGTGCGGCGGGTGTGTTGGCGCGTGTCTTTGTCGTGCGAACGCTCGCGCGGGGCGAAGTTCAACGATCGACCGAAGACCTGTTCGAGATCAGGGCTTTTCGCTTTCGGGCGGGGTGTCGGCTGTGGGTGCCGGTGCGGCAGGCGTGTCCGCGTTGCCGGTGGGGTTGCTTTGCGCATTGGCCGACGATGCATTGCCCGCTGCGCCGTTCGCATCGGCTGCCGTGAGCTTGCCGCGCCACAGGAGTTCGATCTGCGTGCCGTTCGGTTCGGTTTGCACGAGCCGCGCCGGCAACCAGCCGAGCGATGGCGCGAGCCACACGTCGATGCGTCGCGTGTCGCCTGCGTGACGCGGCAGCCGCATGAAGTGCTGCGCATCGATGAAGCCTTGCGCGGTGCGCACTGTCTCGTCGCCGATCGTCTCGATCGGCCAGATCTCGCCGCTGTCGTTGTCGGCGACGTAGAACTGTCGGGTCACGCCCGGCTTGTACGCATCCGGATCGCCGCGCACGAGGCTCGCGAGCTGCATCACCATACTGAAACGGTCCTGCGCGCCGTCGGGCAGCGCGAGCGTCGTCGGCGTGCGCGTGAACGCGATCTGCTTGTCGGTGCGATTGAAGATCGTCACGTCTTCCGCGCGCCGGCCGCGTTTCTCGATGTACTGATCCGGCGCGAGACCGAACGCATCGACGCGGCCATGACTCGAGTAGCTGAACGTACCGACGAACGGCACCGGCATCGACACGATCATCTCGTAATGCTGGCCGTCGCTGGTCCAGTGGATCGTGCCCGGTTGATTGCGCACGCCGTTGTAGAACGTGTCGTATTGCATGTCGCTGGAAGGGGGCACCGAGAATTTCACGCCCGATGCGGCATGCGGTGCGCTGGCTGCGGCTGGTGCGGATGCGTTTGCCGTTGCACTCGCTGCGGCGTTTGCTACGCCGGACGCAGCCGTGCCCGCCGATGCAGATGCCGACGCTGCCTGTGGAGCCGATGCCGCTTCCGGCACAGCGGGCGTAGGCGCGGCCGGTTCGGAACGCGTCGCCGTCAGCACGTGTTCACGCGGCGCTCGGGCGGGCGCACGCGCGGGAGTCGGTGCAGGTTTCGGTGCGGCGTGCGGTTCGGCGGCAGGCTGCTGTGCGATGCGCTCCGGTTTCAGCAACGCGATTTCGACCGGCGCATGCGCGGCTTCGATCGGTTCAAACGTTTCGCGATGACGCTCGACCCACTGCGCGGCGATCCAGTGCAGACCCAGCACCGCGACGAGCACCGCGATCCAGCGCACCGCACGCGCACGCGACCGCCTCGCGTTGGGCGGCGGAGTCGGGCGACGGGAGAGCGTGGATGACGACATGCGAAGTGTCGGTTCGGATCGAAACGGTGCGGTGAGTGGATGGAGCGAGGTTCGACCGCACGCCGGCGCCCGATGTTCCTGCTGAAAGATATCGTGAGCTATCGGTGTGGAAAACCACGCCAGTCATGCTGCGGCTCAACGCGGCGTCGGACTATACCCCAGTTCATACGACAGTCTCAGCGCGCATTCGCGCAGCGCCGTATCGATCTCGCCGCCCCAGCGGATATCGAACGCTCCTTCGTGACCGAGTGCGATCAGACCGAGCGCGAGATCGCCGGTTGCATCGAAGACCGGCATGCAGAACGCGTGGATCGTCGCGAGCAGCATCCCTTCGACGCGGGCCGCTTCGTGCTCGCGCACGTCCGCGAGCGTGCGTTCGACGTCGTCGAGCGTATGAGGCGTGTCGGTGCGCGCCGACCGATGCGAGGCCGCGAGTTCGCGCTCGATGATCTCCGCGGTCTTGCTGCGCGGCAGATACGCGGCGAACAGCAGGCCGGTCGCGGAACCAAGCAGCGGCATCACGTCGCCGAGTTTCAGCGAGGCCTTCGCGGGATGGCTTGATTCCATCCAGTGAACGACGGTCGGCCCCTGGTTGCCCCACACCGCGATGCCGACCGTCATGTCGAACCGGTCATGCAGTTCCGCGAGCGCCACGCGCGCGAGCTTCACGCCGTCGACGCGCGCGAGCCGCGCCAGTCCCAGTTGCAACGCGAACCCACCGAGCTCGTAGCGTCCCGACAGTGGATCCTGTGCGACCACGCCGAGTCGCGCGAAGCTGACCAGATAGCGATGCGCTTTCGCAGGGCTCATGCCCGCGCGCTGCGCGAGGTCGCGCAGCATCATCGCGCGCGGCTCGCGCGTGAGTACGTCGAGCAGCCGGAAGCCGACTTCGATCGACTGGATGCCCAGGCGCAGTTTTTCTTCGCTGCCGTCGGCAGCGCCGTTTGCTTCGTCGTCGTCCGTGTCTGACGGCGCAGCCGGCGACGATGCGGATGCATCCGACGCAGCGGCGGCAGACGGACGACGGGCACTGCGAGGGCGGGCAGATGACGACATGAGCGGAGCGTGGCGCGCACCACAAAGGCACGCGATAAACAGCGATGAAAGAAGGCGCGTTTGGGGCGCGTCGATTCACCATCGTAGAATAGATTCCTTCTACCGTCACCCTTACTGCTCATCCCTCTATGAAACTTGCCTCGCTGAAGGACGGCACGCGCGACGGTCAGCTGATCGTCGTGTCCCGCGACCTGCATACCGCGGCGATCGCCGACGCGATCGTGCCGACGCTGCAGCGCGCCCTCGACGACTGGACCTTCTACGCGCCGCAACTGCACGATCTGTACGATGCGCTGAACCAGGGCCGCGCGCGCAACACGTTCGCGTTCGATGCAAAAGACTGCATGGCGCCGCTGCCGCGCGCGTTCCAGTGGGCCGATGGGTCGTCGTATGTGAATCACGTCGAGCTGGTGCGCCGTGCGCGCGGCGCCGACATGCCGCCCGAGTTCTGGACCGACCCGCTGATGTACCAGGGCGGCAGCGACGACTTCATCGGACCGCGCGACGACGTCCTGTGCGCATCCGAGGAATACGGCATCGACTTCGAGGCCGAGGTCGCGGTGATCACCGGCGACGTACCGATGACAGCGACGCCCGACCAGGCATTGCGGCGCATACGGCTCGTGACGCTCGTCAACGACGTGTCGCTACGCAACCTGATTCCCGCCGAACTCGCGAAGGGCTTCGGCTTTTTTCAGAGCAAGCCGGCGACGTCGTTTGCACCGGTTGCCGTCATGCCCGACGAACTCGGCGAGCACTGGCGCGAAGGTCGCGTGCATCGTCCGATGATCGTTCACTGGAACGGCAAGAAAGTCGGCCAGCCCGACGCGGGCACCGACATGGTGTTTCACTTCGGCCAGCTGATCGCGCACGCGGCGAAGACGCGCAGCCTGCGGGCCGGGTCGATCGTCGGTTCGGGCACCGTGTCGAACAAGGACGCGAAGCGCGGCTACTGCTGCATCGCCGAGAAGCGTTGCCTCGAAACGATCGAACACGGCGCGCCGCAGACCGAGTTCATGAAGTACGGCGATACCGTGAAGATCGAGATGTTCGACGAGGCGGGCAAGTCGATCTTCGGGGCGATCGAGCAGTCGATTGCGCCGCTCGATGGGGCGGGTTGAGCGTACGCCGAACGGCCACAGCCACACCTCACCGAAAGGGTTTCGCCCGATGCCGGTCCGCCGCCTGCCCGCTACACTGGCTGACGCGCGACACGGGACGCGCGCCGGACACCCAACGCGTACGACAGTCTGCGTACGCGTATAGAGGACAGCCGGCATCGATAACGGACACGCTGAGGAGACACGCATGCTGCGATCGCGCACGGTGAGGACGACGGGAACGGCGCGCTGGTCCGCGTCCTTGCGATGGACCGGCGCATGGGTCCTGGGCACGCTGCCCGCACTTGCACTCGCGCAGGTGAAGATCGGACTGGTGCTGTCGCTGACCGGTCCTGCCGCGTCGCTCGGCATTCCCGCACGCGACACGTCCACGCTGTTTCCTAAAGAGATCGCCGGCCAGAAGGTCGAGTACATCGTGCTCGACGATGCGTCCGACACGACGCTCGCCGTGCAGGACACGCGCAAGCTGATCTCCGAAAATCACGTCGATGCGATCATCGGTTCGTCGATCACGCCGAACTCGCTCGCGATGATCGACGTGGTCGCCGAGGGCGAGACGCCGACGATCTCGCTGGCGTCGTCGTCGAAGATCATCGAGCCCGTCGACGCGAAACGCCGCTGGATGTTCAAGACCCCGCAGACCGACGCGATGATGGCGTCCGCGATCACCGAGCACGCGAGCGAGCACGGCGTGAAGACGATCGCGTACATCGGCCAGGCGGATGCGCTCGGCGAGACGTTCTATACGGAGGTCGCGAAGTTCGCGGAGCTGCATCACATCCGCATGGTCGCGAACGAACGCTTCAACCGCACGGACCCGAGCGTCACCGGCCAGATCCTGAAAATTCTCGCGGCGAATCCGGATGCGGTGGTGGTGGGCGCGGCAGGCACGCCGGCCGCGCTGCCGCCGAAGACGCTGATCGCGCGCGGCTACAAGGGCAAGATCTATCATAACCATGGGGTCGGCAATAACGACTTCCTGCGCGTTTGCGGCACCGACTGCAACGGCACGTTCCTGCCTGCGAGCCCGGTACTGGTCGCCGCGCAACTGCCGGCGGATCATCCGGCAAAGCGTCTCGCGCTCGACTACATCGCGCGCTTCGAAGCGTTGCGCGGACCGGGCAGCGTGTCGGCGTTCGGTTCGTACACGTGGGATGCCGGCCTGCTGCTCGCGAACGCGATACCGGTCGCGTTGAAAAGCGGCGCACCGGGTACGCCCGCGTTTCGCCATGCGCTGCGCGACGCGCTCGAAGCGACGCACGGCCTCGCCGATACCAACGGACTCGTCAACATGAGCCCGACCGATCATCTTGGGCTCGACCAGCGCGCCCGCGTGATGGTGCAGATCCGCGACGCGAAGTGGGTCTACCAGCCGCGCTGACGTCCACGGGGTTTCATCGATTTTTGGAAAACGCCATGCCGCAAGAACCGTCTGCTTCGTCCGCCACGCCTTCAACCTCTGCAGGCAATCCCGCGCCGTATGAGCGTTACACGTCGCTGCAACTGCGGCGTCATCCGCACGGGATTCTCGAGATCGTGATGAACGGCGCGGGCGCGAATCGCAGCGGTCTTGCCACCGCCGATGCGCAGACGCATCGCGAGCTGGCCGAGATCTGGCGCGACGTCGATCGCGACGATGAAGTCCGTGTCGCGGTGATCCGTGGCGAAGGCAAAGGGTTTTCCGCTGGCGGCGATCTGCATCTCGTCGAAGAGATGGCGACGGACTTCGACGTGCGCACGCGCGTGTGGCGCGAGGCGCGCGATCTCGTCTACAACGTGATCAACTGCAGCAAGCCGATCGTGTCGGCGATGCATGGACCGGCGGTCGGCGCGGGGCTCGTTGCAGGGCTGCTCGCCGATATTTCGATTGCGGCGAAGTCGGCGCGGATCATCGATGGGCATACGCGTCTTGGCGTCGCGGCCGGCGATCACGCGGCGATCGTGTGGCCGCTGCTGTGCGGGATGGCGAAGGCCAAGTACTACCTGCTGCTGTGTGAGCCGGTGAGCGGCGAGGAAGCGGAGCGGATCGGCCTCGTATCGCTCGCCGTCGACGATGCCGACGTCGTGCCGAAAGCGTTCGAGGTCGCGGAGAAACTCGCGAACGGTTCGCAGACTGCGATCCGCTGGACCAAGTACGCGCTGAACAACTGGCTGCGTTCGGCGGGGCCGGCGTTCGATACATCCTTGGCGCTTGAGTTCATGGGCTTCGCCGGGCCCGATGTGCGCGAAGGGGTGAAGTCGCTGCGCGAGCGGCGTGCGCCGGATTTTCCAGGAGGTGAGCCGTTTTGAGGTTAGTGCGGTGTGATTTACGTCACGCGATTCGCGATGTCTCAACGCCACGCGACCTCCGTCGCCCGATAGGCGACGCGACGCATTCTGCTCGCCGCGCTTCAGCACCCACACGGTATGATCGAACGCAACGCACGAACAGCGGAACAGCGCGTACGAACGGGCACGACGCTCGAATCGATTTGTCGATATCAGGATCAGTTTTCGGTGCGAGGAGAAATGCATGACCGATAGACCCGGCGCTACGCCGCCCTTCCCCGGTTTCCCGGGGTTTCCTCCCGCCGAGATGGTCGACCGGATGTGGGACATGATGCGTCTCACGCCGTTCGGCACATCGTTTCCCGGTGGACAGCCCGGCGCGGCACAAAGCCTCGGACCGTCGCTGTCGATGATGTCGGACATGATGGCGCCGCTCACGAACGTCGAGGAACTCGACAAGCGCATCACCGACATGCGCGCTGTCGAGCAATGGCTGAAGCTGAATCTGAACATGCTGCAGTCGGCGATCCAGGCGCTCGAAGTGCAGCGCGCGACGCTCGCTACGTTGCGGGCGTTTGGGGCGTCGTTCGCGCAGCCATCGGCTGGGGCGGGTGCTTCGCCTTCTCCGTCTCCGTGGTCGTCGCCCGCGAGCGGGTCGCCGTTTGCGAAGAAGGATCCCGAGCCTGCTGGTGCTTCTGCGTCTGCATCCGCTTCGAGCGAAAGCAGCGCGTCCAGCAAAGCCGCTGAAAGCAGCGAAGGCGCCGAAGGCGGCGCGCAGTCCGGGCAGGCATTCGATACATCGGGCTGGTGGAATCTGCTGCAGTCGCAGTTCAACCAGCTTGCGCAATTCGCGATGACGCAGCCTGGTGCGCAAGGTGCTGCGGCGAGCGAGGCGCCTTCGTCGAGCGCGGCGAAGCCTGCCGCAGCGAAACGTCCTGCAGCGAAGCGTGCGGCAAGCAGCAAGCCGTCGGGCGGCGCAAAGGAAAGCAGTGAACCCCGCACGACGCGCGGCGCAAAGAAAGCGCCGCCGCAGCCCGAGTGAAACCGCGCGGCCACGGCGGGGCGTGACGCATGCGGCTCGCGCTCGTGCTGATGGGAGGCGGCGCGCGGGCGGCTTATCAGGCCGGCTCGCTTGTCGCGCTCGCGCAGATCGCGCGCGAGGTCGCACCCGCGCATCGCGCGTCGCCGTTTCGTGTGGTGTGCGGGACGTCGGCGGGAGCGATCAACGCGACGTCGATCGCCAGTCACGCCGACGATTTCCTGCACGGGGCCGAACGGCTCGTCGATGTGTGGTCGAGCATGCGCGCGAATCGCGTGTATCGCACGGACTGGCCGGGCGTCGTCGGCGCGGGTGCGCGCTGGCTCGCGGCGATGACGGTCGGTTGGGCGGCGCGTCGCTCGCCGCGCGCGCTGTTCGACAATACGCCGCTCGAGGGGCTGCTGCATGACGCGCTGAGCTTCCACCGGATCGAGCAGATGCTCGAGTCGCGCGCGCTGCACGCGCTGTCGGTTACGGCGCTCAGCTATTCGTCGGGGCGGCATCTGACGTTCTATCAGGCAAGCGAGCCGATTCACGCATGGCGACGCGCACAGCGCACAGCGCGGATGGTCGCGCTGACGCCCGCGCATCTGCTCGCATCGTCTGCGATTCCGTTTATCTTTCCGGCGGTGCGGCTCGAGGTCGATGGGCATCACGAGTATTTCGGCGACGGCTCGATTCGCCAGATCGCGCCGCTCAGTCCCGCGATCCACTTCGGCGCGGATCGCATCGTCGTGATCGGCGCGGCGGCGGTGCGTCCCGAAGTGCCGGCGACCGCGCCGGAAAACGGCTACCCGTCGCTCGCGCAGATCGGCCAGCAGGTTCTGGCGAGCGTGTTTCTCGATTCGATCGGCGCGGACATCGAGCGGATCGAGCATGTGAACCGGATGGTGCTGCAACTGCCGCACGTCGTCGAACCGGAAAGCGGCTGGCGCCACGTCGACGTGATCGCGATCGCGCCGAGCGAGCGCATCGAGCTGATCGCCGCGCGACATCTGAAGCGCCTGCCGCTGACGGTGCGTGGGCTGCTCGGCGCGGTGGGCGGGAATCGCGCGTCGGGCGCGTCGTTCGCGAGCTATCTATTGTTCGAAGGCGAATTCACGCGTGAACTGATCGACCTCGGCCGACGCGACACGCTGGCGCGTCGCGACGAACTCGCCGCATGGATCGAGCGCGCAGACAATGACCTCCATGGCAACCACGGCGGCGATGGCCGCAACGGTCACGGCGCCGGATGAAGCGAGAGCGCCGTCGGCATTCCACCGATACCCACGCGATATTCGCGCGGTATCCGAACGATATCCACGCCGCATTGGCGCGGCATCTAGCCGCCTGGGTTCGCAGGCCGGCGGCCGGTCAAAGCACAGCCCCACGCACGGCCTTTCCAGCAGGGGAAAAGCGTCATGTTCGCGTGCTATCATGCATTGAGCTTTCAGTATCGTCGGGCGCACGATAACAACCCACGAACCGCCCGTTCCGTCGGCCCAGGCAAGGGACTTCCCTCCACCCACGGCTGACCGCGTGGCGGTCGCCGCCCCGCACAAGAACTCCGGTTTTCGCAAGTGCACATCGAATGCAGACGCTTCTTTGCGACACGCCTGCATCTAGGCACCCGATTACCGCGTAAAATTGAACATTGAGCCCGTGAAGGTGCGGTTTTCGTTCGTTAGCCGCAACAGTAGCCAGCCACATCAAGACGTCGCAACGCGCAGAACAGGGGTGGGAATATGAACACCATGCTTTATCCGGAACTTTATAGATCGCTCGAGTCCGTTCGATGGGACATGGAGAAGGACATTCCATGGGACAAGTTCGACGCATCGCTGCTCACCGACGAGCAGGCCGCGACGATCAAGATGAACGCGATCACCGAGTGGTCCGCGCTGCCCGCGACGGAAATGTTCCTGCGCGACAACCATCACGACAGCGATTTCTCCGCGTTCATGAGCGTGTGGTTTTTCGAAGAGCAGAAGCATTCGCTGGTGCTGATGGAATATCTGCGCCGCTTCAAGCCGGAACTCGTGCCGACCGAAGAAGAGCTGCACGCGGTGCGCTTCGAATTCGATCCGGCGCCGCCGCTCGAAACGCTGATGCTCCACTTCTGCGGTGAAATCCGCCTGAACCACTGGTATCGCCGTGCGGCAGAATGGCACACCGAGCCGGTCATCAAACAGATCTACGAAACCATCTCGCGTGACGAAGCGCGTCACGGCGGCGCGTATCTGCGCTATATGAAGAAGGCGCTCGTCAATTGCGGCGACGTTGCACGTGCGGCGTTCGCGAAGATCGGCGTGCTGATGGCATCCGCGCGCCGCACCGAAAAGCCGCTGCACCCGACCAACCTGCACGTGAACCAGGCGCTGTTCCCGCGCGACACGATTCAGTCGCGTCTGCCGGATCCCGAGTGGCTCGAGCGCTGGCTCGACGAACAGATCCGTTTCGACGACGGCTGGGAAAAGAAGGTGATCGAGCGCATTCTGCACAACCTGTCGATCCTGTTCGAGCGCACGTTCAGCACCGCGCAGGAACTGAACCGCTATCGCAAGGAAGTGGTGCAGCGTCTGCAGGCGGAGCAGGGCACGGCGCAGCAGCCGGCCTGAGCGCCACCTCACTTCGCCGCGCTCCCGCTACGCAACCGAAAGCAAAACGGCCCGACAGGCGTATAACCTGCCGGGCCGTTTTTTTATCTCGATAATCTTCGCTGTTCAATCGATTTGCCCGATCCCATGTCCGTCCATTTCGAACGCAAGCTCACGACCCGCGACGCGCTCGCGCAACGCCGTCCGTCGCTGACGGGGCCGGTGGTGTTCACCAACGGCGTCTTCGACATCCTGCATCGCGGGCACGTCACGTACCTCGCGGATGCGAAGGCGCTCGGCGCGTGTCTGATCGTCGGCGTGAACAGCGATGCGTCGGTGCGGATGCTCGGCAAGGGCGACGACCGGCCGATCAACACCGACGCCGACCGCATGGCGCTGCTCGCGGCGCTGGAGAGTGTCGACTGGGTGGTGCGTTTCGACGAGAAGACTCCCGTCGAACTGATCGAAGCACTGCGTCCGGACGTGCTCGTGAAAGGTGGCGACTACGACATGGATGCGCTGCCGGAATCGGCGCTGGTGCGTAGCTGGGGCGGTCGCGCGCTGGCGATTCCGTTCGAGCACGATCGCTCGACGACTGCGCTTTTGAAGAAGGTTCGGGCGCAGAACTAACGCGCCGCGATCGTCCTACTGCGCCAGCGCCGACGCAGCAATCGCCGGTTCGGGCGCCGGCCCACCTACCACTGCCTGATCTGCGGCATCCGCCGCCGACAGCGGACGCACCTGCAGCGTCTCCGGACGGATCTGCCGGTTCAGATGATTCGGCTCGCGTGCGCCGGCTGACGGCAGCGGTCCGAAGACGCCGCGCATCGCGACGAACGCGAGCATGTTGGCGAGAAACAGAATGGCGATCAGCCAGCGCAGCATGGTCGAGGTCTCCGTCGAGGGGATGAGGCTGCGTTCATTGTGAATGTGCGTGGCTGTCGGCGGCGATCAACGCGAGTCCCGACAGCACGAGCGTGTCGTGTCGCGTGTACGGCACCTGCAACGCACGGGCGACTTCATCGGCCGCGCCGCCACCGACCACCAGCCGCACCGGCACCTGCCACGCCGCCTGCAGGTCGCGCCAGTTTCGTTCGATCAGTCCAGCTTGCGCGAGCATGCAACCCGCCGACAGCGAACGTGGCGTATCGACCGCAAAAGCAGTCGCAGTAGCAGTCGCAGCGGAGCCGAGCAACCCACGCGCCGCATGCGCATCGAGCGTCGGCAACTGCGCGGTGTGTTCGCCGAGCGAGCGCATCATCAGCGTCCAGCCCGGCGCAATCAGACCGCCCGTGAACGTGCCGTCTGCGCGCAGCGCTTCGAGCGTCGTCGCGGTGCCGAACGTCGCGATCAGCAGAGGCTCGCCGGGGAAGGCCGCATGCGCGCCGATCAGACCGGCCCAGCGATCGCTGCCGAGCGCGGACGGCGTCGTGTATGAATTGGTCACGCCGCATTGGCGGTCAGTCGCGCGGATCGTCGTGCGCGGCAGGCCCGGCCAGCGTGCGTCGAGCAGCGCGTCGATGTGTCGCGCGACCGTCTCGCCCGCGACGTTCGATATCCATGCGCCGATCGGTGTCGGTAGCGTCGACCAGTCGGCAGGAGAAGCGACAGAAGCAGAAGAATGCGCAAACGCGCCGCTATGCGTCTGCGTCCCATCAGCCTGCGCAAGCGCCCATTTCACCCGACTGTTGCCCGCATCGATCAGCAGGAACGGCGCGCCGCTCATGCAGCACCTGCGAGCCGCAACGACACATCGCCGGTCGCAATCGTCTCGCGACCGCTCGCCGTATCGAGCAACAACTGGCCGCTTTCGTCGACACCGGCTGCGATGCCACGCGCCACTTCCACCCCTTGTTCGATCAGCACCACATCGCGCCCTGCGTACGCGTGGCAGCCGTTCCAGCGCTGCCGGAACGGCGCGAAGCCTTCGGCGCCAAAACGCTGCAGCGCGGGTTCGAGCGCGTTCAGTTCGGCCGCGAGCGTATCGGTGAGATTGGCTGTGGGCAGCGCGCGCGACAACGCCGTTGGCGCTGCTCCGCGAGCCTGCGCGGGCACGTTGGCCTGCTGCGCGCCGATCTTTTCGGCGAGCGCATCGGCGCCCTTCACGTTGGTGCCGATACCGATCACCACGGCGCTCGCGTCGGCGGTACTCCACGCGGTTTCGATCAGGATGCCGGCCAGCTTGTCGCCTTCGAACAGCACGTCGTTCGGCCACTTCAGCGCGATCTGGCCGGGCCCGGAGCCGGTGAGCGGCAGCGAGCGCAGCCCGTCGACGAGCGCGACACCGACCGCGAGGCTCAGGCCCGCCAGCCCTTCGAGCGGTCGCGGCAGCACGCACGCGACCGAAAACAGCAGCGCATTGCCGGGCTCGGCATACCACGGACGGCCGCGTCGTCCGCGGCCCGCGGTCTGCAGGTACGCGACGCGCACGATCGGCCGTGCGAGCGCGCCGGCCTTGCGCGGCAGCGCCTTGACGCGGGCCATCAGGTCGGCGTTGGTCGAGCCGGTCTCTTCGACGATTTCGATCGGCCAGTCCTGCGCATGCGCGCCGAACAGCGCGACAGCGCGGGCCCGGTCGATGCGCCAGTCGTCGGCGGGGGCGGCGCCGGTGGAGGTGCGAGGGTCGTTCATGGGGGCTATTGTAGCGACAGGGGTAGCGGCAAGGGGCGACGACCGGCGATGCGGGTGCACGAGCACGGTTCCGACACCCATGGTTCGTTACAATGGCCGCTCACGCATAACCCGATCTCCGCGCGCCTTGAACTTCGACACTCCGCCCGGCCTCGACATCTCCGCGGGCAACCAGGGCAAGATCGTCCGGCTCTCCGGCCAGTGGACGGCGCTCGCACTCGCGCGCGACCGTCAGCAGGGCCGCGTGATGCCGCGCCTGCGCGCGCTCGTCGGTGCCAAAGAGCGGGTCACGCAATGGGATCTGTCGCGGGTCGAGCGGCTCGATCACGTCGGCGGCCAGGCGCTGTGGCGCGTGTGGGGCCATCAGCTGCCGGCCGAACTCGCCGCGCTGAACGACACGCAGCGCGACATCTTCGAGCGCATCGCGCTACTCGACGCAGGCCGCGAGCCGGCCGACGCCGTCCCGCACGTCGATCCATTCACGCGCCTCGGCCTGTCGATCTTCGCGTTCTTCGATCACCTGTACGCCGGCATCGCGATGTTCGGCCGCGTGATCCTCGATCTGCTGTCGATCGCGCGCAATCCAAAGCTCACGCCGTGGACCGAGATTTCCGCGAACGTCTACAACGCAGGCACCCAGGCACTGCCGATCACCGCGCTCGTCGCGTTCCTGATCGGCATCGTGCTGAGCTATCTGTCCGCGCAGCAGTTGCGGCTGTTCGGCGCGAACCAGTACATCGTGAACATTCTCGGGCTGTCGGTGATCCGCGAACTCGGGCCGGTGCTGTCGGCGATTCTCGTCGCGGGGCGTTCGGGCTCGGCGATCACCGCGCAGATCGGCGTGATGCGCGTCACCGAAGAACTCGACGCGATGCGCGTGATGGGCATCCCGCACGGGCTGCGGCTGATCCTGCCGCGCGTCGTCGCGCTCGGCGTCGCGATGCCGCTGCTCGTGATGTGGACCAACATCATCGCGCTCGCGGGCGGCGCGCTCGCGGCGAAGATCGTACTCGGCATCGACCTGTCGTATTTCGCGCGTGCGCTGCCGGGCGTGGTCCCGGTCGCGAATCTGTGGATCGGGCTCGGCAAGGGCGTCGCGTTCGGCATGCTGATCGCGATCGTCGGCTGCCATTTCGGTTTCCGGATCAAGGCGAATTCGCAGAGCCTCGGCGAGGGCACGACGACGTCGGTGGTGACATCGATTACCGTCGTGATTCTCGCGGACGCCGTGTTCGCGATCCTGTTCCAGAACGTGGGGCTCGGATGATCGCGCCGCTCACTACCGCCGTGCGCGGCCAGCCGCTGCCCGAGATCGCCGAACCGGTGATCGAGGTACACGACATCACGAAGCGCTACGGGCGCAACATCGTCCATCAGCACCTGAACCTCGAGGTGCGGCGCGGCGAGATCGTGTCGATCGTCGGCGGCTCGGGGTCGGGCAAGACGACGCTGGTGCGGCAGATCCTCGGGCTCGAGCGGCCGTCGTCGGGCACGATCCGCGTACTCGGCGAAGACTGGTCGACGATGGACGAGGACACCGCGCACCTGATGCGCAGCCGCTCCGGCATGCTGTTCCAGCACGGCGCGCTGTTCTCGTCGCTGTCGGTGTTCGACAACGTCGCGCAGCCGTTGCGCGAGCTCGGCAAGATCCCCGACGACCTGCTGCGCGACATCGTGATGCTCAAGCTGGAGATGGTCGGATTGCCGTGCAAGAACGCGTCGAAGATGCCGGCCGCGCTGTCGGGCGGGATGATCAAGCGGGTCGGCATCGCGCGCGCCATTGCGCTGGAACCCGAGCTGCTGTTTCTCGACGAACCGACCGCCGGGCTCGATCCGCAGGCATCGGACGAATTCGTCGAGCTGATCGGCACGCTGCATCGCGCGCTCGGTCTGACGGTGGTGATGGTGACGCACGATCTCGATACGATGGTCGCGCTGTCGACCCGCGTCGCGGTGCTCGCCGATCGCAAGGTGCTCGTCGCCGCGCCGGTCGAGGAAGCGGCGAACGTCGATCACCCTTTTATCCGCGAATATTTTCTGGGGCTGCGCGGTCGTCGCGCGCTGCAGGCGTTGCCGCCCGAGCGTCGCGCGAAGTTGCCGGCCGTCGCGCTCGAACCGGCTTCATCCGAATTGCCGCTGTAAAACAGGAGTTGTCGCTGTGAACCAGGGAACCTGACCATGGAAAATAAATCGCATGCCTTCTGGGCCGGTCTCTTTACGGTAGGCCTGCTGGTCGCGATCGCGCTGGCGGCGTTCCTGTTCAACGTCGACCGTTCGGTGCGCGTGCCGTACGACCTGATCGCGCGCACCAACGTGACGGGGCTCTACACCGATGCCGCCGTGCGTTATCGCGGGCTCGACGTCGGCAAGGTGCAGTCGATCCATTTCGATCGCTCGCACCCGGGGCAGATCGTGATCCGGATCATGGTCGACACCCACGCGCCGATCACGCGTTCGACGTTCGGTAGTCTCGGCTTCCAGGGCGTGACGGGGATCGCGTTCATCCAGCTCGACGACACGGGCCACGATCCGGAGCCGCTGCCTTCGTCGCTGAAGAGCGTCGCGCAGCTGCCGATGCATCCGGGTCTGCTCGATCAGTTGCAGGAGCGCGGCGACGTGCTGCTGCGGCAACTGGAGAAAGTGGCCGGCGACGTCGACGCGCTGCTCTCCGACGACATGAGAAAGCAACTGTTCGCGACGGCGGCGAGCCTGCAACACGCAGCCGATGGCGTGACGACGCTGTCGCAGCAGATGGGCCCGACGGTCGGCAAGCTGCCCGCGACGCTGAACCAGCTGGACAGCACGCTCGCATCGACCAACCAGTTGATCACGAGCCTGAACCGGCCCGATGGCCCGTTCGAGATGAATCTGAACAAGGTCGGCACGGCGGCGCAGCAGGCGGGCGTCGCGCTGGGCGCGATGGACTCGACGCTGCAGGAGCTGTCGGCGCGCGTGAGCTACGACACGCTGCCGCGCGTCAATGCGTTGTCCGAGGACGTGCGGTCGGCGGCGCGCTCGGTAGACAAGGCCGCCGACTCGTTCAGCAGCAACCCGCGCAGCGTGCTGTTCGGCGCGCCGCGCTCGGCGCCTGGCCCCGGCGAACCCGGGTTCGCGTGGCCCGGCGCCGCGACGAAATGATTTCATAGGATCTTTGCGATGCCACGCATCTTTTATCGTTCGTTCAAGTCAGGTGGTTTTCTCGCTGTCGTGCTGACCGCAGCGTTGCTCACGGGCTGCGGAACGCCCGCCGCGATCTCCGATTTCCGCTACGACCTCGGCCCCGGTCCGGCATTGCCGCCGGCATCGGTCGCGTCGTTGCCGACCGTCAAGGTGCTCGACGTCGGCGCACCCGAGACGCTCGATTCGGACCGCCTTGTCTATCGCCTCGGTTACGCGGACAAGCAGCGGCTCGCGTCGTATGCGAACAGCCACTGGACGATGGCACCCGCGCAACTGCTCACGCAACGCCTGCGCAGCGCGCTGTCGTCGCGCGGTACGGTGCTCACCGGTGCGGACGGCGTACGTGCGCCGGTGCTGAAGGTCGACCTCCAGGAGTTCGAGCAGGTGTTCGACGGTCAGTCGGAGAGTCACGGTGCGGTCACCGCGCGTGCGACGCTGATCCAGAGCGGCAAGGTGATCGGCCAGCATACGTTCGTCGCGCGCGCGCCGGCGAGTTCGCCGGACGCAGCGGGCGGCGCGGCGGCGCTCGCCGCCGCGAGCAACGATCTGATCGGACAGGTCGTCGCGTGGCTCGGTGTGCAGCCGCTGGTCGCGTCGCAGTGACATGCAGCGCGATGAGTGCGCTGTTGTCGTGAGCGTCTGGCGATGACGCGCGTGCCGTATCGTCCGCAGAGCGCGCGATGAGCGACAAGCCCTGGCAGCGCCGTCCGTCGGCGCTCGCTCGACAGGCGCTGTGGCTGTACGCGGCGCTGATCGTCTATGGATCGTGGTATCCGTTCTCCGGCTGGCGCTCGCTCGGCCTCGGTCCGTTCGACTACCTGAACGACCCGCTCCCGCAATACCTGACCGCCTTCGACGTCGTCACGAACGTGCTCGGCTACATGCCGTTCGGCGCGCTGTGCGTGCTGGCGGTGTATCCGCGTCGACGCGGCGCGTCGGCGATTGCGATCGCGTTCGTGCTGGGTGCGTTGCTGTCGTCGGTGATGGAGGCGGTGCAGACCTATCTGCCGACGCGTGTCGCGTCGAATCTCGATCTCTCCGCGAATGCGCTCGGCGCGTTGCTCGGCGCCGCGCTGATGTCGCCCGCGACCGGCGCGCTGCTCGATCGCGGCGCGTTGCGTCGGCTGCGCTTTCTGTGGCTCGAACGCGATGCGGCGGCGCTCGTCGGGCTCACCGCGCTGTGGCCGTTCGCGACGATGTTTCCCGCGCCGTTGCTGTTCGGTCTCGGCGACTGGCCGCGCACGCTGTGGCTGCGTTTCGATTCGACGATGCAGGACGCGCTGCTCGCCTGGGCGCCCGTGACATGGCACGTCGCGTCGTGGCCCGCCGCGCTCGGCGCCGCGTTGCCCGACGACGCGTGGGAAGCCATCGTCACCGCGCTGAACCTGTTCGCCGCGTGCGCGCTCGCGTCGCTGCCGATCCGTCCGCGCGCGCCGCGTATCCGGCTGCTGCTCGCGCTCGTCGTGCTGACGCTGTTCGTGAAGGCCGGCGCGACGTTCCTGCAGTCGCAATCCGGTCTCGCATTCGACTGGGCGACGCCTGGCGCACTCGCGGGTCTCGCGATCGGTACGGTCGTGGGGCTGTGTTCGCTCGTGCTGCCGGCCGCATGGCGCGCGACGCTCGCGGCGGCTGCGCTCGCGGTGTCGCTGGTGTGCGTAAATCTGCTGCCGGTGAATCCGTACTTCGACGTCGTGCTCGCCGACTGGCGCCAGGGTCGCTATCTGCATTTCAACGGACTCGCGCGCTGGCTCGCGTGGACGTGGCCGTATGCGATGCTGGTGTGGCTCGCGTTCTCGGCCGAGCGTGCGTGGCTCACGCGGCAGCGCGCCGCGCGTTGAACATGTTGGACATGCAGCCGCAACGCTGCGGCTGTCCGGCGCGCTCGTTATAATCGACTGGACAATCGAACGGCGCAGAGCGCAGACGATCGCAAGCCTTCCGCAAGCACGCTTCGGGAGCGACGACCGTACCGCGACACGTTGCCGCGCCATCCCCCACACTGACTCCGGCGTTCGCGCCCGCCCATCATGGATTCGTTCTTCAAGTATCACGTGTTCTTCTGCCTGAACCAGCGCGATCCCGGTGCCGAGCGGCCGAGTTGCGCGAACTGCAATTCGCAGGCGATGCAGGAGTACGCGAAAAAACGCGTGAAGCAACTCGGTCTCGCGGGGCTGGGCCAGGTGCGCATCAACAAGTCGGGGTGCCTCGACCGTTGCGAGGAAGGGCCGACGATCGTCGTGTATCCGGAGGGCACGTGGTACACGTACGTCGACGAAAGCGACATCGACGAGATCGTCGACTCGCATCTTGCGAACGGCAAGATCGTCGAACGGCTGTTGATTGATCGCTGACCGATTATTAGAGACCGCATGAACGTTCACACGCAGAAATTCCTGATCGACGGGCCGGTCGGCAAGATCGAGGTCGCACTCGATCTGCCCGACGCGGTTCGCGACAACGACAACGCCGCCGCGCCGCGCGGCATCGCGCTCGTTGCGCATCCGCATCCGCTGTTCGGCGGTTCGATGGACAACAAGGTCGCGCAGACGCTTGCACGCACGCTGGTGCAGCTCGGCTACGTCACGTACCGGTCGAATTTTCGCGGCGTCGGCGAGACGCAGGGCGAACACGACGCCGGCCACGGCGAACGTGACGATCTGCTCGCGCTGCTCGACTACATGCGCGCGCAGCCGGGCCAGGCCGAGTTGCCGCTCGTACTCGCGGGCTTTTCGTTCGGCACGTTCGTCGTGTCGCACGTCGCGAAGCAGTTGCTCGACGCGGGCAAGTCAATCGAAAGAATCGTGATGGTCGGCACGGCGGCGAGCCGTTGGGACGTCGTGCCCGTGCCGGAAAACACACTCGTGATTCACGGCGAGAACGACGATACGGTGCCCGTACAATCGGTGTTCGACTGGGCACGGCCGCAGGAACTGCCGGTCATCGTGATCCCCGGCGCCGAACACTTTCTGCATCGCAAGCTGCACATCCTCAAGCGCATCATCGTCGACGCCTGGCGCTGATTCCTGCCTGTCCGCACGACGTGTCGCGCGACTTTTACGCGACACGTACGCGCTTTTCTCGCGATCGGCGAAAAGCGGCCTGCACGCGACGCGTATAATGAGCGCTCTTTTTTGGGGCGCAGCGCCGCCCGTCCGATCGATTGCGTCGCGCCAGGTCATCGTGCGTCGTGCGTAACATCGGGCACCCGGCGCGTGCGCGAACCGATCGCGTGGCCGCAAGTCCAATGAGCGCTGTACCGCGCGCTGTACTATTTTCGCGGCGAGGCGCTCGCCGGCCGGCTCTTCCCATTCATGCACCGCGTGTACGTCCGTGTGCACGACGCACTTTTCTGCCCGAATCGATCCTATGCGTTTTTCCACTGCTGGTTTCCCGTCACTCTCCTCCTCATCCGTTAGCCGCGTAGTGACGCTCGGCGTGCTGGTTCCGGCGCTGCTCGTTACGAGCACGGCGTTCGCGGCGAAGACCACCTCGGCTGCAAAAGCTGCCGAAGCCAAGGTCGCTGCGGTTCCTGCGGCACCCGTCACGACCACAGGTGGCCAGTTGCCGCCGCCGGCGGTGAACGCGCGTTCGTGGGTGCTCGTCGATGCGACCAGCAACCAGATCCTCGCGTCGGGCAATCCCGACGAACGCGTCGAGCCCGCATCGCTGACCAAGCTGATGACGGCGTACCTCGTGTTCGAAGCACTGCAGACGAAAAAGATCACGATGGACCAGACCGTGATGCCGAGCGACGCGGTGCGCCGTGTACGCAACGACGAGTCGCGGATGTTCATCGAAGCGAACAAGCCGGTGACCGTGCACGACCTCGTGTACGGGATGATCGTGCAGTCGGGTAACGATGCAGCGATCGCGCTGGCGGAGCTCGTTGGCGGCAGCGAATCGCAGTTCGTCACGATGATGAACACGGAAGCGCAGCGTCTCGGCATGAAGGGTACGCATTTCGCGGACGTGAACGGCATGCCCGATCCGCAGCACTACACGACGGCCGGCGATCTCGCGCGGCTGTCCACGCGGCTGATCCGCGACTTCCCCGACTACTACAGCATCTTCTCGGTGAAGGAGTTCACGTATAACAAGATCAAGCAGCCGAACCGCAATCGTCTGCTGTGGCTCGATCCGACCGTCGACGGTCTGAAGACCGGCCACACGCAGGCCGCCGGCTACTGCCTGATCGCGACCGCGAAGCGTTCGCTGCCGGGTACGCCCGATGCGTCGCGCCGTCTCGTCACCGTGATGATGGGCGAGGAGAAGGAACACGACCGCGTGCAGGACAGCCTGAAGATGCTGAACTACGGCTACAGCGCGTACGACACGGTGCGTCTGTACAAGGCCGGTCAGACGATCGACACGCCGCGCGTCTACAAGGGTGCGCAAGACACGGTGAAGGTCGGCGTGAAGAGCGACCAGTTCATCACGCTGCCGAAGGGCGCGAGCGACAAGGCGAAGCCGCAGGTCACGCTGAACACGCCGCTGATCGCGCCGCTCGCGGATGGTCAGACGGTCGGTAGCGTGCAGCTCGTCGCCGATGGCAAGACGCTCGCGGAATTCCCGGTCGTCGCGTTGCAGGCGGTGCCGCAGGCGGGCGTCGTGGGCCGCGTGTGGGATTCGCTGATGCTGATGTTCAACAAGAAGAAGTAAGTCATGCTGTCCGGCGCCGCGCGTGGTGGTTTCACGCGCGGCGTCGTGCATTCAGGGAGCGAGGGATGACCCCCGAGAACGAATCACTTATCGAATACCCGTGCGACTTTCCGATCAAGGTAATGGGCAAGTCGCATCCCGATTTCACCGACACGATCGTGACGGTGATCCGTCAGTTCGACGGTGACTTCGATCCGACCGGAATCGAAACGCGGCCGTCGAGCGGCGGCAACTACACCGGCCTTACGGTGACCGTGCGCGTGCTGAACCGCGAGCATCTGGACAGCATCTATCTCGCGCTCACCGGGCACCCGATGGTGAAGATCGTTCTCTGAACGTCGAAGGTTACCGATCCTACTCGCGGGGCGCGCTCAGCGTCCCGCCTGCAGCGCGCCTTTCGAGATGCGCGTCGCGGTGATCGTCGGGCCTTCCGCGCAGGCCCGTTCGAACAGCAGCCGGAACCGCCCGACCTCGTCGAATACCCACTGACGAAACGCCTGCACCCGCTCGGTGTGCAACGTCTGCTGCGGACACAGAAAGTAGTACTGCCACGGGCTCGGCCCATCGATATCGAACAGCCGCACCAGCCGGCCCGCCGCGATCTCGTGCATCGCGAGCGAGCGCCGCGTGAGCGCGACGCCCTGGCCGTCGATCGCTGCCTGCAGCAGGTTCGACGAATCCTGATACAGCACGCCGCGCTTCGGCTCCGGCCACGCGTTCAATCCCGCCGCATCGAACCACGGACGCCATAGCTCGTCGTCCGAGCGCAGCAATGGCACGTTCGCGAGATCGGCGGGCGTTTTCGGCAGCTTGCCGCCGTTGAAGTTCGGTGAGCACGCGGGAAAGAAAATCTCCTCCAGCAGCAGCTCCGCATGCAGGCCCGGGTATTTGCCATAGCCGAAGCGGATCGCGATATCGATGTCGTCGCGCGCGAAATCGGCGAGCGCGTTGGTGGACAGCAGTTCGAGATCCCACTGCGGATTCGCCTCGATGAAGCTGCCGATGCGCGGCGTCACCCAGCGCGCGGCGAACGACGACAGCATCGATACGACGAGCCGCCGTTCGCGATCGCCGGCGCGAATGGCCTGAGTGGCTTCGGCGAGCGTTTCGAGCGCGGCGCGCACCTGGCCCGCGTAGCGACGACCGATGTCGGTGAGCCGCACGCGCTTGCCGTCGCGCGCGAACAGCGCGACGCCGAGTTCGGCTTCGAGCGCGCGGATCTGATGGCTGACCGCGCCGTGGGTGACGAAAAGTTCGTCGGCGGCACGCGAGAAGCTCTCGTGACGGGCGGCGGCCTCGAACGCCTTGATCGCGTTCAGTGCGGGGAGTTGTCGCAGATCCATCGCAATTTGGCTCACATAGACGTGAAAATTGATCGTTTGGCGTAAACCCTTGATGCGCCTACGATTGTAAGCGTCAAACAAGCATTAGCGGAGGCGGTCATGCGAGAAATTTCTTCTAGTATCACGTTCGAAATCCGGCCGGGTGAAACGGTGCCGATGAGGGTCGAGCGCAGCACGCGGCTCGCGGTGACATGCAACCCGATCTGGGTCACGCGCAGCGACGATACGCGGGACTACTGGCTCGAACCGGGTCATACGCTGCATCTGCGGCGCGGTGAGCGGCTGTGGCTGAGCGCCGAAGGCGGTCCGACGGCGCGGGTCGCGTTCGCGGTGCCCGCACGGGCGGATCAGAAGGTTCTCAACTGGCTCGGACGGATGGGCGAGCGCTTCGGTCTGCATTTCAAGGACGGCTGGCGCGCGGTTTGAGTCCGATGAAATGCGCGGTGGTCCGCATCGACCACCGCGACGGTCGGCCGGCGAGGCGCGACGGTTTTCGGTAAACTGCCGGAACTATGTGCGCTTCGCCGGTTTCTTCTTCTCCTTCGCCGTCCTCTCCGATTCCCGCCGAGGTCGTGCCCGTCACGGCCGTCGCGGCCCGTCCGCCGCACGTCGAGTTGCGCTGGCGCGGCGTCGAGTCGTATGAAACCAGCTTCGACGCAATGCGCGCGTTCACCGACGCCCGCACCGCCGATACCTCCGACGAAATCTGGCTCGTCGAACATCCCCCCGTCTTCACGCTCGGCCAGGCCGGCGATCCTGCTCATCTGCTCGCGGCCGACAGCGGCATTCCTCTGGTGAAAGTGGACCGCGGCGGACAGATCACGTATCACGGGCCGGGGCAGGTTGTCGCCTATCTGCTGCTCGATCTGCGACGTCGCAAGTTGATGGTGCGCGAACTCGTCACGCGGATCGAACAGGGTGTGATCGATACCCTCGCGGCGTATAATCTCGCCGGAGAACGCAAGGCGGGCGCCCCCGGAATCTACGTGGCGCCAGGTCCGCAAGCGGGACCGCACGCAGGTGCGAAGATCGCGGCGCTCGGGTTGAAGATCCGCAACGGCTGCAGCTATCACGGCGTCAGCCTGAACGTGAACATGGACCTGCAGCCGTTTCTGGCCATCAATCCGTGCGGTTACGCCGGACTCGAAACAATCGATATGGCGACGCTCGGCGTCGCCGCCGGCTGGAACGACGTAGCCGGTACGCTGGCTGCCCAACTCACCGCAAACATCGACGGCAAATCCGCGGCCTCCGCAGCCGTTACCCAACCGCAGGCCGGCGTCGTTGCCGCCTGACTGGATCGAACGAATGACTGACGTTACCGCGAACCCCGCCACCCCCGCTACCGACATCGCACCGGCACCCGCCGCGTACGACGCCACCGCGAAACAGAAGGCGCAGGCCAAGACCGCGCGCATTCCGATCAAGATCATCCCGATCGAGAAACTGAAGAAGCCCGAGTGGATCCGCGTGAAAGCGGCGACCGGCAGTTCGCGTTTCTCGGAGATCAAGCAGATCCTGCGCGAGCACAACCTGCACACGGTGTGCGAGGAAGCGAGCTGCCCGAACATCGGCGAATGCTTCGGCAAGGGCACCGCGACGTTCATGATCATGGGCGACAAGTGCACGCGCCGCTGCCCGTTCTGCGACGTCGGCCACGGCCGCCCCGATCCGCTCGATACCGACGAACCGGCCAATCTCGCCCGCACGATCGCGGCGCTGAAACTGAAGTACGTGGTGATCACGAGCGTCGATCGCGACGATCTGCGCGATGGTGGAGCGGGTCACTTCGTCGAATGCATTCGCCAGGTGCGCGAGCAGTCGCCCGAGACCCGCATCGAGATTCTCACGCCGGACTTCCGTGGTCGTCTGGATCGTGCGCTGGGGATTCTCAACGCCGCACCGCCCGACGTGATGAACCACAACCTCGAAACGGTGCCGCGCCTCTACAAGGAAGCGCGTCCGGGTTCGGACTACGCGCATTCGCTGAAGCTGTTGAAGGACTTCAAGGCGCTGCATCCGGATGTCGCGACGAAATCCGGCTTGATGGTCGGCCTCGGTGAAACCGAAGAGGAAATTCTTCAGGTGATGCGCGACCTGCGCGCGCACGACGTCGACATGCTGACGATCGGCCAGTACCTGCAGCCGTCGGAACACCATCTGCCGGTGCGTGCCTACGTGCACCCGGACACCTTCAAGATGTACGAGGAAGAAGCGTACAAGATGGGCTTCACGCACGCGGCCGTCGGCGCGATGGTGCGTTCGAGCTATCACGCCGATCTGCAGGCGCATGGGGCCGGCGTGGTCTAAACGAAGTAAGCAAGCCTGACGGCAGCGGATTCCTCATCCGCTGCCGGTGTTCTACACGTTGAGATCGCCGAGCGGAATGGGTTGCTCCTGCGCTTGCGTGCCTTCATTGCGGGTTCGTCTGCGCAGGTTGGTGACTGCGTTGCCCAGCGTGTTTGTCGCGTTGTCCAGCATTTCGCCCGCTGAGGTACGCAGGCTGGTCGCCTGCTCGCCCGCCGCCGTGCGCAGATTACCTGCCCGCTCACTGACTGCGGAACTGAAGCTGTTCACGCCTTCGACCGTCGCGTTACCCGCATCGACGAGCGTATCGCGCGCGGCCCTCAGTTTCGGCGCGGTGTAATTGGCGCCTGCCAGCGCGGCGTCTCCGGTTTTTTCGAGGGCCGTGTGCGTCACTGTCGACACACCCTTCTGCGCGAGATCGCCAACCGCACCCGATACCTTGCGCGCGGCGCCCACGGCCGGATCGGTGATGATGGCCGCCGTGGTCCACGCCGGGAATACCACGGCCGATGACGCCGTACGTCCCGCGTGCTCGGCGGCCACGACCCCCGCTGGGCTTGCACCATGCGATTTCGCTAGCGCCCCTGCACTGGCAGTGGCCAGGCTGGCGGCGCCAAGCCCCAGGGTGAGCGCGCCGATGTTCGTCGCGACGCCCGGCGCCGACGTGATCGTGTGCGGCGCGCTGAGCGTCGCGTCGACGAGATTGACGGTGGCTTTCGCGAGGCGCCCCGCGCCGTTGGCTGCCGCGCCTTTCCACGTTGCTTCCTTAAGCGCCGTGTATTGTTCCCTCCAGTCGTTACGTCCCAGCAGATATTCCGGGCCGACGCGGTGATCCTGCGCCGCGAAGTAGCGGTTCGCCATGTTGAAACCTGCGCCTGCAGCAGGCGAGCCGAGCGCGGCGAGCCACGAGTCGGTCTGCACTGCGCCTGCGACGTGACCCGCAGCGGTGAGCGCTGGCCCCACGATGCCGCGCACCACGTTACGCGCCGTGAACGTCTGGATGGACACCCCGTTCTGCCAGATCGCCTTGCCTTGGCTCTGCTCCGCCGCTGCCTTTGCGCCGACCATCGGTCCTTCGAGGTCTTCGGCCGAAGAAGCGAGCCACTGGTTGTTCTGCATTGTCGGTCCCAGCGCCTGCGAGCCAATGTGGTCAGCGATGCCCGACGCGAGCCCCCCGGCGGCGCCGCCCTTGAAGGAATCCGGTGCGTTCTTGAGGCCCGGCAGATGGTTCATGCCGGCCACGAGCGTATCGCCCAGCGCAGGCTTCGTATCCAGCACACGTGACATCACGCCGAACGGAATCGAGCCGACGAAGCCACGCCCGCCTTCGGCCGCGTAGTCCATCTTGTTCCCCTTCGAGAACGTCTCCTTGATCGATGTCGCCGATTCGCCCATGTCCATCAATCCCGCTACGCGATTGTCGATCATCGCGTGGAACTCGGCGTGGTTCGACTCGTCGCCCTCGGTCTTGATGTGTGGTGCGAAGTAACCGGTGACCGCCTCGCGGACACCGGTTTCGCGGGCCGCGCGCTGCTCGCCGGTTTCGACGGCGGGCGTCGGCGCGGGCGCGGTAGTTTCCTGCAGCGATACGCGGCGTCGGGTAGCTGGCGCATTCGAGGCAATCGACGGAGCGCGGTTTCGCATCGGCGGTGGCGCGCCTTCGATCGATGCTCGCAGGTTCGGCGCGGGTCTGGTGCTCGTGGAGCTTTCCCCTGGCTGTCGAGTGGACGCAAGATCTTGAAGCGAGCTGGAATTGATCGGGCTGCTGTGCGTTGGAAGTGCTGTTTTTGTCATGGCGTCAGCAAACGATATATGAAGGAATACTTAAATTATGCAGTCAGAAAACGGGGCGTTATGCAGACGCGAAGCGATCGATTGGGATGCGAATCTGTCGTGCGAACGGGAGCGCGATTGCTGTTACCGCATCGATATCGATGTTGCGACGCAGTAACGAGGCCAACGCAGAATGCATCGTTCGGACACCGATGCAATCGCGTCAATCCGATGCAGCATGAAAAGCAATGCTCGAACGCCGTCATTAGCAAACGCGGATTAATTAGAACCGCATAACGTCAAACTCCCTATAGTCGGAAGCCTTCTCGACATCAGACTCGTACAGGGCTTCCAGATGAACCGATTCCTCAGACCGCTCGCGGCCGCTTTGACATACGCCACACTGTCCATATCCATCGCACATGCCGACACGCATGAAGTCGTGATCGCGTATCAGGACATGGTCGTGCCGTGGCGCTTTGCGCAGGCAACCGGCGAAGTCGAGAAAGCGACCGGCTACAAGGTCACGTATCGCAAGCTCGGCAGCGGCGCGGATGTGATCCGCGCGCTCGCATCGGGTTCGGTGCAGCTCGGCGAAGCGGGCTCCAGTCCGATCGCGGCGGGGCTTTCGCAGGGCGTCGATATTTCATTGTTCTGGATTCTCGACAACATCAACGATGCCGAAGCGCTCGTCGCGCGTGACGGTTCGGGCGTGACGAATCTCGCCGCGCTGAAGGGCAAAAAGATCGGCGTGCCGTTCGTATCGACGTCGCATTTCCATACGCTTGTCGCGCTGCAGAACGCAGGCGTCAATCCCGCCGACGTGAAGATCGTCAACCTGCGTCCGCCCGAAGTGGCTGCGGCCTGGGCGCGCGGAGACATCGATGCGACCTACATCTGGGATCCGGTGCTCGCGAAGGTGAAGCAGAGCGGCAAGGTGCTGATTACGTCCGGCGAAGTTGCGCGGCAGACCGGCAAGGCGACCTTCGACGGCTTCGTCGTCGATCGCCGGTTCGCGCGCGACAACGCGGACTTCGTCACGCGCTTCGTGAAGGTGCTCGCATCGACCGATGCCGATTACCGTGCACATGCTGCGACGTGGAACGCAGCGTCGCCACAGGTCGTAGCAGTCGCGAAGGAGTCCGGTGCGAATCCGCAGGACGTGCCCGCCAGTCTCGCGTTGTACGCGTTTCCGACGCCGGCCGAACAGGTATCGAATGCATGGCTTGGTGGCGGCGCGCAATCGGGTGCGGCGAAATCGCTCGCCGCGACTGCCGCGTTCCTGAAGACACAAGGCACGATCCAGAACGTACTGCCGGATTATTCGGCGGGCGTCGATCCGCAGTTCGTGCAGCGGGTTGTGCGTTAAGCCGCGGCTCACCTATGAGCGATTCCACGAACGGTCTCGAGATCCGGCGTCTGTCGGTTGCGTACAAAGGCACGCGCGGCGCGGCGCCGACACTCGCGTTGCAGAACGTCGACCTGCGCATCGGTGCAGGCGAATTCGTCGTCGCGCTCGGCGCGTCGGGTTGCGGCAAGACGACGCTGCTCAACTGCATCGCAGGCTTCATTGCGCCGGACGAAGGCGACGTGTGTCTGAACGGCGCATCCGTCGACGGACCCGGCGCGGATCGCGGCGTCGTGTTCCAGAGGTACGCGCTGATGCCGTGGCTCGACGTGCTCGACAACGTCGCGCTCGGACTGCGCTTCCAGCGTGTGGCGAAAGCGGAGCGCGAGCGCATCGCGCGGCAGATGCTTGCGCTGGTCGGACTCGAGCGGCATGCACATGCGCGCGTGTACGAGCTGTCCGGCGAGATGCAGCAGCGCGTCGGCATTGCACGTGCGCTTGCGAGCGATCCGCAGGTGTTGCTGATGGACGAGCCGATGGGCGCACTCGATGCGATGACGCGCGAGTCGATGCAGGAACTGGTGCTCGACGTGTGGCATCGGACCGGCAAGACGGTGTTCTTCATTACGCACGGTGTCGAGGAAGCTTTGTTTCTCGCGACGCGGCTCGTGCTGATGACGCCTGGTCCTGGACGTATCGCGCAGACCTGGGAGCTGCCGTTCGCGCGACGCTTCATCGAGACGCGCGATGCGCGTGCGGTGAAGTCGTCGGCTGAGTTTATCGAATGGCGTGAGCGGCTTGTGCAGCATCTGCATGGGCACGCGTTGCAGGAGCGTGCGGCATGAGTGTTTCGCGAGAATCGCTTGAACGTTCTGCTGGGCTCGAGCCGTCACCGTCCCGCCGCCGCACCGTTGCGGCTCCGCGCGTGCGTACGTCGCGACGCGTCGTGCGCACATGGCGCGTACCGGGCGAGGGATCGACTGCAGCGTTGAGCGCGGTATCGGTCGCGGTACTGTCCGCACTGTGGTGGCTCGCGACGCATCTGCACTGGTTACCGCCGCTCTTCCTGCCGACACCGGAAGCCGTATGGGTCGCTTTTATCGACGCGTGCCATGGCCGCATCCAGGGTGGCCTGCCGCTGTCCGAACATTTCGCGTGGAGCGCGTTGCGCGTGTTCGGCGCGTTCGCGCTCGCCACGATAACTGCGGTGCCCGTCGGCATCCTGATGGGCGTCAGCCGTGTCGCGCGCGGCCTGCTCGATCCGCCGCTGGAGTTCTATCGTCCGCTGCCGCCGCTTGCGTATCTGCCGCTCGTCGTGATCTGGTTTGGTATCGACGAAACCGCGAAGATCGTCGTGATCTACCTCGCGTGCTTCGCGCCGATCGCGATGGCTGCGCGAGCCGGTGCGCGCAGCGCGACGGTCGAGCAGATTCACGCGGCGTATTCGCTTGGCGGCCGCTTTTCGCAGATCGTCCGGCACGTCGTGCTGCCGGCCGCGTTGCCCGAGATCCTGACGGGTCTACGCATCGCGATCGGCTTCGGCTGGACGACGCTCGTCGCCGCCGAGATGGTCGCGGCAACGGCGGGGCTCGGTCAGATGGTGCTCAACGCGTCGAGTTTTCTGCGCACCGACGTCGTCGTGATGGGCATCGTGCTGATCGGTCTGATCGCGTGGATCTTCGACCTCGCGATGCGTGCGCTCGAACGCCGGCTCGTACCGTGGAAGGGACGTAGCTGAGCGATTCGTTCAAGCCGCGTCGAACAGATCGAGCACCGGCCAGCCGCGTTGCATCGCGACTGCGCGTAGCCGGTCGTCGGGATTGGTCGCGACCGGATCGGTGACGCGTTCGAGCAGCGGCACGTCGTTGATCGAATCGCTGTAGAAATAGCTCTTCGGAAAATCGGCGAGCGTCGTGCCGAGCGATGCGAGCCACGCGTCGGTGCGCACGATCTTGCCTTCGCGAAAACTCGGCACGCCCGTCGCGCAACCGGTATAGCGCGCGGCCGGATCGTCGCCCTCGGTGCCGAGTTCGATGCCGAGCAGATGCTCGACGCCGAGCGCCTTCGCGATCGGCTCGGTGACGAAGACGTTTGTCGCGGTGACGATGCAGCACAGGTCGTCCGCATCCCGATGCCGGCGCAGCAGCGCGAGCGCGCTGGGCCGGATCGCCGGGACAATCACCTGCTCCATGAACTGCGTGTGCCATGCATCGAGCTGTTCGCGCGAATAGCGCGCGAGCGGTGCCAGCGTGTAGCGCAGGTAGTCGTTCATATCGAGCGTACCGGCCGAATATTGCCGGTAGTACCCGTCGATCTCCTCGGCGTGCTGCTGCGCGCCTTCGATCCCCAGGCCGGCCAGGAAGTGCGCCCACGCCTGATCGCTGTCGAGCGGCAGCAGCGTGTGATCCAGATCGAACAGCGCCAGATTGCGGCCCATCGGTTTTTCCTCGCGGTGGTTCGTCGACACGGCATCACGCCGTGCCCGCGTGCGTGGTTGCACGCCGGGCGATCCTATATTTAAATGCACAAAATTACAATAAGGCAGAAATGTGCAACACTACTGTCATAAACGCCGGAACGGGATGGGCCGGCATCCTGCGATCGTCGTGGTCGCAGGCATCGAAAGTAGTGCGCCATGTTGATTCTTCTTAATCTGTTGTCCGGGGTCGCGTTGCTCGTGTGGGGTTCGCACATCGTGCGCACGGGCATCCTGCGGGTGCTCGGTGCGGACCTGCGTCGCGTGTTGGGACGGAGTACCAATGGCCGTCTCAAGGCGTTCGTCTCCGGCATCGGCGTGACGAGTCTGGTTCAGAGCAGCAATGCGACGGCGGTGATCGTCACGTCGTTCGCGGCGCAAGGGCTGTTGCCGCTCGCCGCCGGCCTCGCGATCATGCTCGGCGCGGACGTCGGTACAGCGCTGATGGCGCGGGTGCTGACGCTGGATCTGTCGTGGCTGTCGCCGCTGCTCGTGCTGTTCGGCGTGCCGGTGTTCCTGTCGCGCAAGCAGACGCGACTGGGCCAGGTGGGGCGCGTCACGATCGGCCTCGGGCTGATCCTGCTCGCGCTGCATCTGATCGTCGAAGCGGTGCAGCCGATGATGCACGGCGCCGGCGTGCGCGTGATGTTCGGTGCGCTGACCGGCGACACGATGCTCGACGCGCTGGTCGGCGCGGCGTTCGCGATGATCTCGTATTCGAGCCTCGCAGCGGTGCTGCTCACGGCGACACTGGCATCGTCGGGCGTGATCTCGCTGAAGGTGGCGTTGTGTCTCGTGATCGGCGCGAACCTCGGCAGCGGGATGCTCGCGCTGATCGGTACGCTCGCGCAGAATTCGGCGGCGCGGCGGCTCGCAATCGGCAGCCTCGCGTTCAAGTTCGCCGGCGCGCTGCTGATCCTGCCGTTCGCACCGCTGCTCGCGCGCGGCCTGCCGGTGCTGATCGCGAATCCGCGCGAGGCGACGGTCGCCTTTCACGTGATCTACAACACGCTGCGCTGCTGTGCGTGCCTGCTGTTGATCGATCCGGTCGCCCGCGTGTGCGAACGCCTGGTGCCGGATCGTCCGATGCCGAACGGCGAGGTCCGGCCATTGCATCTCGACGCCGCCGCGCTCCCCACACCGTCGCTTGCGCTTGCGAACGCCGCGCGCGAGGTGCTGCGCATCGGCGACATCATCGGCACGATGCTCGGCAATGTCGCCGATCTGCTGCGTCATAACGATCTGCAGAAGGCGCGCGACACGGTCCGCATGGACGACGACGTCGATCATCTGTATGCGGCCGTGAAGACCTATCTCGCGCAGATTTCGCGCGAACAGCTCGACGATACCGACAGCCGCCGCTGGACCGACATCATCGCGCTGACGATCAACCTCGAACACGCGGGCGACATCATCGAGCGGATCGTCAGCGATATCGAAGAGAAGAAGATTTCGCACCGTCTCGCGTTTTCCGACGAAGGGCTCGGCGAACTCGAAGATCTGCATACGCGGTTGATCGGCAACCTGCAGATGGGACTGTCGGTGTTCCTGAACAACGATCTGCGCTGTGCGGAACAACTGCTCGCCGAGAAGGAACGTTTCCGCGATCTGGAGCGTGCGTATTCGTATGCGCACGTCGATCGCCTCACTGGACAGACGCTGCGCAGCATCGAAACCAGTGCGCTGCATCTCGATCTGATCAGCGACATGAAGCGGCTCAATTCGCTGTTCTGCTCGACGGCTTATCCGGTGCTCGATGCGGCGGGTGCGTTGCGTCAGACGCGGCTGCGCAAGCGCGCGCTCGACCAAATGCATGTGAAGGAGTGACGCTTGCCGCTCACACGACCTACGCGAGCACGACCTTACGCAACTTGCGTTTGAGCGGCGGGAAATCCGCGACGTCGACTGCCTTGCTGTTGGTGATGAGGACGTCGATGCGTTCGATCGGGCAATACGAAATGCGGCTGCGCTGACCGATCTTGCTGTGGTCGGCGAGGATCACGACTTTTTCGGCGCTATCCACCATCGCGCGCGCGACCTCGGTTTCCTCGTGATCGAAATTGGTCGCGCCGCTGCGCAGATCGATGCCGACCGGCGACAGCAGCGCGACGTCCGCGCGATAGCGGCGGATGTCGAGGATCGTCGTCGCACCCGTGGTCGCGAACGAGCGATCGCTGATCGAGCCGCCCAGCAGGATCACTTCGTTCGGCTCCGAAGAGCCGCGCAACTTCAACGCGACATCGATCGAATTGGTGACGATGGTCAGGTTCGCGAGCTTCGCCAGTTCCTCGGCGAGGAGCGCGGTGGTCGTACCCGCATCGATGAACAGCGTCTGGCCGCTCGCGATCAGACCGGTCGCCGCCTTCACGATCGCGGTCTTCGATTTCACGTGCGTATGCGCGCGCTCGGCGATCGGCGCTTCATCGCCGGGCCGTACTGCGCCACCGTGCACGCGCCGCAGTTCGCCGAGCGCTTCGAGATCGAGCAGGTCGCGCCGCACGGTTTCCCGCGACACGTCGAGGTCGGTCATGATGCGTTCGGTGGAGACGCGCTGCAGTGTGGATAGCAGCGCACGGATACGTTGATGACGGTCTTTCTGCCACATTGCCAATGAGTCCCGGCGCAAAGTATTGAAAGGGGTGAGTGCCGCACGAATGCCACATGAGCATCACTGCCATGCGGGTATGTCAGACACATGTCGAGCGTACTATTTTATCCTGCGCGTTGTTGTATTTTTTTGGCAGCTTGCATAGTTGTGTATTTGACCTTAGCCTTCGCACATCAATCGACGGCACGTATTTCGAAAAGCGGATGTTCGAAAAAGAATCAAAATGTCCGCTTTCGAACGGTCGATGTCGCTTTCGATAAACTCGGCGTCGTTTCGGATGGTAATGATACGGGTGTGGCGATCCGCGGCTGTTCGAAGGAACGCAGCGTCGGAGGGTGCGCCGGCCTGTCGGTTATTTGAAAAGGAAGGCTGAACGTGGAAGAGGGGACGGGGATCGGTGGAGCAGGGGCGACGGAGGGCGCATGGCGCTACCCGGCGCACGTCGCGCATCGGATCGGCGGATCGCTGGCGCCGGAGAACACGCTCGCGGGTTTCGACGCGTGCATCCGCTACGGCTACCGGATGATCGAATTCGACGCGAAGCTCTCCGCCGACAACGAGGTCTACCTGCTGCACGACGATCTGCTCGACCGCACGACCAACGGTCGCGGCGCGGCCGCACAGTACACGTGGGCGCAACTCGCCGGCCTCGATGCAGGCGCGTGGTACGGCGCCGCTTTTGCCGGCACACGTCTGCCGACCCTCGCCGACGTCGCGGCACGCTGCGCGCGCGAGGGCATCGCCGCGAACATCGAAATCAAGCCGTGTCCCGGTCGCGATGCGCTGACGGGCACGCTCGTCGCAGAAGCTGCACGCACGCTGTGGCACGGACAAACCCAACCGCTGTTGTCGTCGTTTTCCGCCGAAGCGCTCGCCGCTGCACGCGATGCCGCGCCGGAACTGCCGCGCGGCATGCTGTTCGAAGCGCTGCCCGACGACTGGCTCGCGATCGCGCGCGAACTGCGCTGCGTGTCGGTGCACGCGGACCATAAACACATGACCGCGCAACGCGTCGCCGACATCCATGCAGCCGGCCTGCGCGTGCTGACCTATACCGTGAACGATCCCGCGCGAGCGGAAGAACTCGCACGCTGGGGCGTTGACATGATTTGTACCGACCGCATCGATATCATCGCCGGCGGCGCGCGCGCCGCGCCGTAAAACGTTCGTCTCGAAGCAGGGCCACGCCCGATCATTCATCAACGTAGCAATTTTCGGCAGAGGATGGGAACACCATGAACCGCACGACGTTAAGCCGTTTACTTTCGATGTCGGCCGTCGCCGGTGTCGCGGCCGGGAGCATGAGCGCGGCGCTCGCAGCGCCGCCCGATGCGCTGGTCGCAGCGGCGAAGCAGGAAGGTCAACTGACCGTGATCGCGCTGCCGCACGACTGGTGCGGCTACGGTGCGGTGATCGCAGGATTCCAGAAGAAGTACGGCATCAAGATCAACGAGCTGAATCCGGATGCAGGCTCGGGCGACGAAGTCGAAGCAATCAAGGCGAACAAGGGCAACAAGGGCCCGCAGGCACCGGACGTGATCGACGTCGGTCTGTCGTTCGGTCCGACCGCGAAGGCGCAGAATCTGCTGCAGCCGTATAAGGTGGCGACGTGGAATTCGATTCCCGCCGAATCGAAGGATGCCGAAGGTTACTGGTACGGCGATTATTACGGCGTACTGTCGTTCGAAGTGAACGCCGACATGATCGACAAGGTGCCGGCCGACTGGTCCGATCTGCTGAAACCCGAATACAAGAATGCCGTCGCGCTCGCGGGCGATCCGCGTGCCGCAAACCAGGCAATCCAGAGCATTTACGCAGCCGGTCTGTCGCAGACGAAGAACGATGCGTCGAAGTCGGCTGAAGCGGGCCTCAAGTTCTTCGCCGACCTGAACAAGCGCGGCAACTTCGTGCCGGTGATCGGCAAGGCTGCATCGCTCGCGCAAGGGACGACGCCGATCGTCGTGCGTTGGGACTACAACGCGCTGGCCGATCGCGATACGTTGAAGGGCAATCCGAAGGTGCAGGTCGTCGTGCCGAAGACGGGCGTCGTCGCGGGCGTGTACGCGCAGGCGATCAGCGCGTATGCGCCGCATCCGAACGCCGCGAAGCTGTGGATGGAATACCTGTACTCGGACGAAGGCCAGCTCGGCTGGCTCGCGGGCTACTGCCATCCGATCCGCTACAACGAACTGGTCGCCAGCAAGAAGGTGCCGCAGGCGCTGCTCGACAAGCTGCCGCCGGCCGCCGCGTACAAGACCGCCGTGTTCCCGACGCTGTCGCAGCAGGACGCGTACAAGGACGTTATTACGAAGCAATGGGATGCAACCGTCGGCGCGAACGTGAAGTAAGCGTCAACGCGTAAGCCACGCGCGGTGCAGGTGGTGTTCGCCTGGCGCCGCGCACACCTTTTCCACCGATGCGTCGATGCATCGGTCTGTCGTGCGAAAGCGGGCTGCCGTTGCAGTCCGCCGCGCTTTTGAGGTGACTGATGAGCGCTTCATCGCAGGCTCGCGTGGAGCAGGCCGACCTGCTGGTCCCGCCGGTACTCACACCGACGCCGCAGGCGAACGGCGCGGCGCGCGGAGCGTCGCTGTGGACGTGGGTCGGCGTGCTGCCGTTCTTCGTGTTCGCGATACTGTTCCTGATTCTGCCGACCGGCTTCCTGATCGTCGGCGCGTTCCAGGATCCGCAGGGTCACTTCACGCTCGACAATCTGCGACAGCTGTTCCAGGAAGACGTGCTCGACGCGTACTGGATCAGCATGAAGGTGAGCGCCGCATCGGCGTTCGGCGGCGCGGTGATCGGTTCGCTGCTCGCGTGGGCCGCCGTGCAGGGCAAACTGCCCGGCTGGATCCGTCCGACGCTGATGACGTTTTCCGGCGTCGCGTCGAATTTCGCGGGCGTGCCGCTCGCGTTCGCGTTTCTGTGCACGCTAGGCCGCGTCGGTCTCGTCACGATGCTGCTGAAGAAGTTCTTCGACTTCAACCTGTATTCGACCGGCTTCAGCGTCCTCAGCTTCTGGGGCCTCACGCTCACTTACCTGTATTTCCAGATTCCGTTGATGGTGCTGATCGTCACGCCGGCACTCGACGGTCTCAAGCGCGAATGGCGCGAAGCATCCGACTGCCTGGGCGGCACCGCGTCGCAGTACTGGTGCTACGTCGCGTTGCCGGTGCTGTGGCCGAGCGTGCTCGGCGCGACGCTGCTGCTGTTCGCGAATTCGTTCGGCGCAGTGGCGACTGCGTATGCGCTGACCGGCAGCTCGCTGAACATCGTGACGATCCTGCTGTACGCGCAGATTCGCGGCGACGTGCTGCACAACCCGAACCTCGGCTACGCGCTCGCGCTTGGGATGATCCTCGTCACCGGTCTGTCGAATGGCGGCTATATCTGGCTGCGCGCACGTGCGGAAAGGGGGCGTCGATGAAAGGCCAATCGCGCTTGGGCGCATGGATCGCGATGATCGTCGGGTCGCTGTATTTTCTGATTCCGTTGATCGCGACCCTCGAATTCAGTCTGCGGATGCGGCGCGGCACATACAGCTTCGACGCGTACAAGGTCGTGCTGGCCGATCCGCGTTTTCAGGCGTCGTTCGGCTACTCGATGCTGATGGCGGTGCTGACCATCGTGATCGGCATTCTGCTCGTCGTGCCGACCGCGTACTGGGTGCAGCTGCGCTTGCCGAAGCTGCGTCCGCTGGTCGAGTTCATCACGCTGCTGCCGCTGGTGATTCCGGCGATCGTGATCGTGTTCGGCTATCTGCGCATCTACAACAGCAGTTCGATCCTGCCGCTCACCGGCAACGAGCGCGCGACCGATCTGCTGCTCGTGCTCGGCTACGTGACGCTGTCGCTGCCGTACATGTACCGCGCGGTCGATGCGGGGCTGCGCGCGGTCGACATCCGCTCGCTGACCGAGGCCGCCGAATGCCTCGGCGCGCACTGGACCACGATCCTCTTCAAGGTGATCTTCCCGAACATCCGCTCGGGCATCCTGTCCGGCGCGTTCCTGACGTTCGCGGTGGTGATCGGCGAATTCACGCTGGCGAGCCTGCTCGACCGGCCCGCGTTCGGACCGTACCTGCAACTGATCGGCGCGAATCGCGCATATGAACCGTCGGCGCTCGCGATCATTGCGTTCGTCGTCACGTGGGCCTCGATGGGGCTGATCCAGGTGTTCGGTTCGGCGCGCGCGCTGTCCGGACAGAAAACCTGACGAACTGGAACTGGGGCGGCGAGCCATGGCATTTCTCGAAATCGAAAATCTGCACAAGGCGTTCGGCGCGAACACCGCGCTGCATCACTTCGACATGCAGATCGAGCGCGGCGAATTCGTCACGTTTCTCGGACCGTCGGGCTGCGGCAAGACGACCGTGCTGCGGATGATCGCGGGCTTCGAAAGTCCGACGCGCGGCACGATCCGTCTCGACGGTCGCGACGTCACGCATCTGCGCACGCGACAGCGCAACGTCGGGATGGTGTTTCAGTCGTATGCGCTGTTTCCGAACATGACGGTCGCCGACAACATCGGCTTCGGGCTGCGTGTTGCGCGGCGTCCGCAGGAAGAGATTCGTGCGCGCGTCGACGAGATGCTGCAGTTGATCAAGCTGCCGTCGCTCGGCGAGCGTTATCCGTGGCAACTGTCCGGCGGTCAGCAGCAGCGCGTCGCGCTGGCACGCGCGCTCGCGAGCAAGCCGCAGGTGCTGCTGCTCGACGAGCCGCTGTCGGCGCTCGATGCGAAGATCCGCATCTCGCTGCGGCAGGACATTCGCGCGCTGCAGCGCGAACTCGGCATCACGTCGATCTTCGTCACGCACGATCAGGAAGAAGCGCTGTCGATTTCCGACCGCATCGTCGTGATGAACGAAGGGCGCGTCGAGCAGGTCGGCAATCCGTTGGAGATCTACAACTATCCGCGCACGCGTTTCGTCGCGTCGTTCGTCGGCACGTTGAACATCCTGTCGGGTCACGTGGTCGATCCGGCGAGCGGCAAGATGGCCGTCGACGGACAGGAACTGGTCACGTCGCGCGAACTGCCCGCCGACGATGCCGGCAAGAAGCGTTTGCTTGCACTGCGGCCCGAAGCGATCGTGCTCGAGTCGCCGGCACCGGGTCGCAACTCGCTGACGGCCACCGTCGAGGAAGTGAATTTTCTCGGCGCGGTGGTGCGGATCCGGACGCGCGTGAAGGATGCGGTGATTTCGCTCGATGTGTTCAACGATCCGAACCGCCGGTTGCCGGAACGTGGTCAGCCGGTTGCGCTGGGTTTTTCGCACGACAACCTGCTGGTGCTGGAAGAAGGCGCATGAGTGTTCCGTTTAACCATCGTTAAAGGACGCATCGCCGCTCGCCGTCTACGATGACTGCGTGGGTTTCGTCAGGACCGACCTCCGGGATCCACACAACAAGAAAAGTCTCCGACATCCGCTGAATGCCTTTCTCCCGCGAGAAAGGCATTTTTTTATCCGGCGCGCCTGTGTCCGGATTCCGCGACGCGAGTCGTCCGGATTTCCGGAATCCCGGACGGCGTCGCAGCATGACTCAGAAAAATCTCATAAAAATCAAAGGTCAAAGCGAGCCTGCGAGCTGGCATCACCCTTGCAAAATGCATTGCGGCCGCGAAGGCCGACAACAACAGCAAGGAGACAATCGATGTCCGAATTTCCCACCCGATATTCCTGAACGCATCGTCTTTGTCGCGGCCCGACTCCCGTGCACAGGCGTGACGCTCGTTCGTTCGCGTGATGCGCAGCGTGGCAGGCCATCTGCTCCGGCTCATCCACATCGCAGGAATTATCGTGAAAAAACCTTTTTATAAAATCCTCTACGTCCAGGTGATCGCCGCGATCATCGTCGGCATCGTGCTCGGGCATTACTCGCCCGCGTTCGCCGTCGACATGAAGCCGTTCGGCGACGCGTTCATCAAGCTGATCAAGATGGTCATCGGACCGATCATCTTCTGTACGGTCGTGACCGGCATCGCCGGGATGCAGGACATGAAGAAGGTGGGCCGGGTGGGCGGCAAGGCGCTGCTCTACTTCGAAATCGTGTCGACGTTCGCGCTGGTGCTCGGCCTGATCGCGACGCACGTGCTGAAACCGGGTGTCGGCTTCAACGTCGATCCGGCAACGCTCGACGCCAAGGCGGTCGCATCGTTCGCCGCGAAGGCGCACGGCCAGAGCACGGTCGAGTTCCTGATGCACATCATTCCGGACACGATCTCGTCGGCATTCGCGCAGGGCGAAATCCTGCAGATCCTGCTGGTCGCGATGCTGTTCGGCAGCGTGCTCGCAACGCTCGGCGATCGCGGCAAGGTGGTGACGGACTTCATCGAAGGGATCTCGCACGTGCTGTTCGGCGTCGTGCGCATCATCACGAAGCTCGCACCGATCGGCGCGTTCGGCGCGATGGCGTTCACGATCGGCAAGTACGGCATCGGCTCGCTGGTGCCGATGCTGAAACTGATCGGCACGTTCTATCTGACGTCGGTCGTGTTCGTGGTCGTCGTGCTCGGCATCATCGCGCGCGTGGTCGGCTTCAACATCCTGCGTTTCGTCGCGTACATCAAGGAAGAAATGCTGATCGTGCTCGGCACGAGTTCGTCGGAAGCGGCACTCCCGCAACTGATGCTGAAGCTCGAGAAGCTCGGCTGCTCGCGTTCGGTGGTGGGCCTCGTGGTGCCGACCGGCTACTCGTTCAACCTCGACGGCACGAACATCTACATGACGATGGCGGTGCTGTTCATCGCGCAGGCGACCAACACCGATCTCACGCTGACGCAGCAGCTCACATTGCTCGCGGTGACGATGCTGACGTCGAAGGGCGCGAGCGGCGTGACCGGTGCTGGCTTCATCACGCTGGCGGCAACGCTCGCCGTGGTGCCGACGATTCCGTTGTCGGGCATGGTGCTGATTCTCGGCATCGACCGCTTCATGAGCGAATGCCGCGCGCTGACGAACATCGTCGGCAACGGTGTCGCGACGGTCGTCGTGTCCGCATGGGAGAAGGAACTCGACCATGCGCGGTTGCGTTCGGTGCTGCGCGGCGACGTGCAGGTCAACGAAACGGCCGGCGCCTGACGCGATGAGTACCATGGGACGGCACGGGCCCACGGCGCCCGGGCCGTCCCGCCCACCTGCCCGTACGGGCGGCGCGGGCGACACGGACGGCGCAGGTGCGGTGTCGGGCTATGCCACAATGGTTGACTTCCATCGACCGGACACCGCCACCGTGACGCGCCGCCTGCTGATTTTCTTCGTGCTCGTCGCCGGGCTCGTGGCGGCGAGTGCGCTCACGTGGAATATCACGTGGCAGCGCGGTATCGACAGTCTGCGGCGCAACGCCGCCGTGCGCGCCGACCGCACCACCAACGCGCTCAAGAACACACTGGAGCGCTACGAATCGCTGCCCTACCTGCTCGCCGAACATCCGTTCGTGCAGGACGTGCTCGCCGAGCCGAACCCGCAGCGCGTCGATCGCGCGAACCGCTATCTCGAAGACCTGAATCGCCACGCGCGTGCGACGGTGGCCTACATCATCAAGGCGGACGGTATCTGCGTCGCGGCGAGCAACTGGGACGACGCGGAAAGCTTCGTCGGCGTCGAGTATCGCTTCCGTCCATATTTCGTCGATGCGGTGAAGGGCGGTGTCGGACGCTTTTTCGGCATCGGCACGATCTCGCACGATCCCGGCTACTACATCTCGCAACCGGTCTATCGCGACGGCAAGATCGTCGGCGTCGCGGTCGTGAAGCTGAATCTCGAATGGTTTCAGGGCGCCGATGCGGCCGAGCCGCTGATCGTCACCGACGATCACGGCGTCGTGTTTTTGTCGTCGGTGTCTGCATGGAAATATCACACGGTGCGGCCGCTGTCGGGGCCGGTCGCCGAGTCGATTTACCAGACGCGGCAGTACGCACAGCAGCAGATCGCGCCGCTGCCGGTGACGATCGAGCGCACGCTCGAAGGCAACGCGCAGATCGTGCGCGTCGGCGGCGGCCGTTATGCGCCGCGCTATCTTGCGTCGCGTCGTGCGCTCGGTGGACCCGACTGGCATCTGATCACGATGGCATCCGTCGATCAGGTCGACCGCGATGCGCGCAACGCGACTATCGTGACTGCTTTTGGCTATGTGTCGCTGTGCCTGTTCGCGTTCTACTGGCGGATGCGCCGGGCGCGCGTGCGCGAGATGATCCGCAGTCGCGCGCTGCTGCAGAAGGCGTACGCGGAACTGAATCAGCGTGTCGCCGAGCGCACTGCGGATCTGTCTCAGGCCAACGAGCAACTGACGAAAGAGGTCGGCGAGCGCACGCGCGCAGAGCAGGAACTGCGCGCCGCGCACGACGAACTCGTGCAGGCGAGCAAGCTCGCCGCGCTCGGTCAGATGGCGGCGGGTATCACGCACGAATTGAATCAGCCGCTCGCGGCGCTGCGCGGCTTCTCCGACAACACGCGCGTGCTGCTCGAACGCGGCGATCATGCGTCGGCGCGCGAGAACCTCGAAGCGATCGCCGCGCTCACCGAGCGGATGGGCAAGATCACGAACCAGTTGAAGCTGTTCGTCGGACGTGCGCGGCCGCGCAGTGCGCGTGCACCGGTGACGCGTGCGTTGCGTAACGTTCTGGCGCTGCTGCAGAAGCGCCTGCAGGGCGTCGCGATTCAGATCGTTGCCGTCGATGCACAGACGCGAACTCGCACACCGTTCGACATCCACGACGACAGCGCACAACTGGTCGCGCATTGCGACGATCTGCGGCTCGAACAGGTGCTGATCAATCTGCTCGGCAACGCGCTCGATGCAACGGCCGGCATACCGTCGCCGCGTATCTCGATCGAGATCGATGCGTCGGACAGCACGCTGTCGATTGCAGTGCGCGACAACGGACCGGGCATTCCCGACGACGTACTGCCGCGTCTGTTCGAACCTTTCTTCACGACGAAGGAGATGGGGCAGGGGCTGGGCCTCGGGCTCGCGATTTCGTCGTCGATCGCGCGCGACTGCGGCGGTTCGCTGACCGCGCGCAATGCGTCGGACAGCGGCGGTGCTGTTTTCGTGCTGACGCTGCGCCGCGCGCGGGCGACAGCCACCGACCCGCTTGTCGCGGGCTCCTGATTTCGGGTGACAACGATCATGGTCAACAACGGTCTGCAGGTGCTGTACGTCGAAGACGACGAACTCGTGCGGCGCGCCAGTGTGCAGAGTTTGCAGCTGGCTGGCTTCGATGTCGTCGGGCATGCGTCCGCGGAAAGCGCGGCGCGCACGATCGGGCCGGACTTCGCGGGCGTGGTCGTCAGCGATATCCGCCTGCCGGGCGCGAGCGGGCTCGATCTGCTCGCGCAGTGCCGTGAACGTGCGCCCGACGTGCCGGTGATTCTCGTCACCGGCCACGGCGATATCTCGATGGCCGTGCAGGCGATGCGCGACGGCGCGTACGACTTCATCGAAAAGCCGTTCGCGTCCGAGCGGCTGATCGAAACGGTGCGACGCGCGCTCGAACGCCGCAAGCTCGTGCTGGAAAACCTCGCGCTGCGCCGCGAACTCGCCGGACAGAGTTCGGTGGCGCCACGCATCATTGGTCGCAGTCCGGCGATCGAACAGGTGCGGCGGCTGATCGCGAACGTCGCGCCGACCGATGCGTCGGTGCTGATCAACGGCGATACGGGCGCGGGCAAGGAACTGATCGCGCGCAGTCTGCACGAACTGTCGCCGCGTCGCGATAAACCGTTTATCGCGGTCAATTGCGGCGCGATGCCGGAGACGATGTTCGAGTCGGAGATGTTCGGCTACGAGCCTGGTGCTTTCACCGGTGCGGCGAAACGCCGCATCGGCAGGCTCGAGCATGCGTCCGGCGGCACGCTGTTTCTCGACGAGATCGAGAGCATGCCGCTCGCGCTGCAGGTGAAGTTGCTGCGCGTGCTGCAGGATGGCGTGCTGGAGCGGCTCGGTTCGAATCAGCCGATCCGCGTGAACTGCCGGATCGTGGCCGCCGCGAAGGGCGACATGACGGATCACGTCGCGGCCGGCACGTTCCGGCGCGACCTGTTGTACCGGCTGAACGTCGTGACGATCGCGCTGCCACCGCTGGCCGAGCGTCGCGAGGACATTGTGCCGCTGTTCGAACATTTCCTGCTCGATGCAGCCGTTCGCTACGACCGGCCCGCACCGCTGCTCACCGACCGGCAACGGACTGCGCTGATGCAGCGCGACTGGCCGGGCAACGTGCGCGAGCTGCGCAATGCGGCGGATCGTCTGGTGCTCGGCGTGCCCGACGAACAGGCGACCGCGATGCCCGAACACGACGCACCGCAGCCGCTGAAAGAGCGGGTCGAGCAGTTCGAACGGGCGATGATCGCGGAGGCGCTGGATCAGGCGGGCGGTGCGGTCGCAGTGGCAGCCGACCGGCTACAGCTCGGCAAGGCGACGCTCTACGAGAAGATCAAGCGATACGGCCTGGCGGCGCGTGGGGATGGGGAGCGATGAGGTGCTGGTGTGACGCGGTATCGACGCGTGGCGCCGATACCGTATGCGGCGGAATCAGAATCAGGCTGCGCTGAGCGCCTTCTGGAGCAACTGGTCGAGCTCGGCGAACTGCGGCTCGCCGACATAGCGCTTCAGGATCTTGCCGTTCTTGTCGACGACAAAAGTGGTCGGCGTCAGTTGAACATTGCCGAACTGCTTCGCGGCGGAGCCGTCGTCCATTGCGACCTTGAACGGAAGCTGGCGCGTCTGCGTGTAGTTCGTCACGTACATCGGCGCGTCGTAGTTCATCGCGACCGCGACGAACTCGAGCCCTTGGCCCTTGAAGCGGTTGTACGTGTTGACCATCTGCGGCATTTCCTTCATGCAGGTGTCGCAGTTCGTCGCCCAGAAGTTGATCAGATAGACCTTACCCTTCAGGTCGCTGGTCGACACTTTCTGGCCGGACAGCAGCGTGAACGTCGCATCGGGGACGTGCTGCTGGCTGCCGAACGCGAAATAGCCGGCAGTCGCGATTGCGACGGCGACCACGGCGGCCGCGATATAGCGGAACGGGCCGGCACGTCGGGTAACAGGAGTAGGGCTCATGAGCAGACCTCGGATAGCGCGGGGCGCTGAAACGGCATGGGGCATTCAGATAGCGTCCGTATTGTAGCGTCAATCCCGGAACGCGGCATCGCGGCGGGCATCGGCGGATAATGTGTTTTTCGTTTCTGTCCTTTGGCTTTCAGGTCTCATGTTCCAGTCTGTTTTTCGTTTCCTTTCCTCTGGTGTCGCGCAATCCTTGTTTCGTCGTCGATCGGCCGTTCGTGCCGCGCTTTATGCGGCCGCTGCCGGCGTCGCGCTGGCTGCCTGCTCGCCGACCTACGACTGGCGCACGGTCATGAACGACGATAACGGCTACACCGTCGATCTGCCGGCCAAGCCGAGTGACGACGAGCGGCAGATCGTCATCGGCGGCACGTCGATGACGATGCGGATGCAGGTCGCCGAAGCCGACCATACGGTGTTCGCTGTCGGTACCGTGATGCTGCCGTCCGACGATCCGCAGATGCAGCGCGCAGCGCTCGACTTCCTGCGCTCGGGGCTCGCGCGCAACGTCGGCGCGGCGCCCGACGCGCACGCCGCGCAGATTCCGCTGGCAGTGGGCGGCCAGGTTCCCGGTATCGAGATGACGTACAGCGGCAAGGCCGGCGCGAAGCAGGAGCAGCGGATCATCCATGTACGGCTCGTCGCGCGCGGGCGTCACGTGTATCAGGCGGCGATCATCGGGAGCGCGGAGCCGCCGCAGGAGCAGGTCGACCAGTTTTTTTCGTCGTTCAAACTTTTTTGATGGGGCGACGCCGGCTCGAAATCGGCCGGTTGCAAAGGTTGGCTCCGGATTCGCACTGAAAGTTCCGCCGTAGCTTATTGCGCTAATAGGCGGATTTAATGGGGATTTTTTTGTTACCCACAGGGCTTGTGGATAACTTTGTTGAAAACTCCTCGCGGTGTCGTCCTGAGGCCCGTCCGGTGGGCATCGAGACGGTTTGCCTGAGATCTCGGCATCGAAAAAAAGACAATAAAATCAATGATCTTGAAGATCGGGTTAACGTGGACCTTTCAGTTGTATCGAAATCTGATCGATGCGTGTCTGTGTGCATAAGTCAAGTCTTGACAGCCGTTTTTTGCCCTTTCTTGACCATTCATCGCCCGGCCATTGCCCTTCGATACTGCACCGCTTCGGCAACCTGGCCCCCGTTTGGTATGTCGTCGCCGGCGAGATCGGCGATCGTCCGGGCGACTTTGAGCACCCGGTAGTAAGCGCGCGCTGACCAGCCGAAACGTTCGCCTGCGTCGCGCAGCAGCGCTTCGCCGTCGGCGTTCGGCCGACAGACCTCATCGACTTCACGGCCGCTCAGTTCGCGATTGGTTTTGCCTTGTCGTGCGAGTTGCCGGTCGCGCGCGACGCGCACCCGTTGCGCGATCGATGCGCTCGACTCGCCTACCATCGACGAGCGAGCCGATAGCTCGGCGGGCGACAGCGCAGGAATCTCGAGCTGGATATCGATACGATCGAGCAGCGGTCCCGACAGCTTGCGCAGATAGCGCGCTGCGTTATCGGGCGTGCAGCGGCAGCGGCCGTTCGGGTCACCGCGCCAGCCGCACGGGCAGGGGTTCATCGCTGCGACGAGCTGGCACGCGGCGGGGAAGTCGGTTTGCCACGCCGCGCGCGAGATCGTGATGCGGCCGGCTTCGAGCGGTTCTCTTAGCGTCTCGAGGACATGACGATCGAACTCGGGCAGTTCGTCGAGGAAGAGCACGCCTAAATGTGCGAGGGTGATTTCGCCGGGCTGCGGCGGATTGCGTCCGCCGACCAGCGCGCCGGCGCTCGACGAATGATGCGGCGCGCGGAACGGCCTGCGCCGCCAGTGTGCCGGCGAGAAGCCGGCCGCGCTCGCGGACAGCAACGCGGCAGAGGTCAATGCCTCGTCGTCGCTCATTGGCGGCAACAGGCCGGGCAAGCGCGCCGCGAGCATCGATTTGCCCGCGCCAGGCGGCCCGACCATCAACACGTGGTGACCGCCAGCGGCGGCAACTTCCAGCGCTCGCCGCGCTGCGCGCTGGCCGATCACGTCGAGCATGTCGGGCAGCGGTGCGGAGGGCGTGTTTTCAACGCTGACGGGAGGCTGCGCAGGCGAAAGACGCCCGTCTTCCGAACCCGCGAGATGTGCGCAGAGCGACAACAGATCCGGCGCACCGTAGACGACGACACCGGGCACAAGCGCAGCTTCCTGCGCGCTCGCGGCAGGCAGATACAGTTCGGCAGTGTGGTCCGGCGGCGTTTCATGTTCATGCGCGATGCTGCGCGCGACACCGCACGCCATCGCGAAGGCGCCACGCATCGGACGCAGCGCACCCGTCAGCGACAGCTCACCCGCGAACTCGCGATGCAGCAGCGACTCAGCGGGTAACTGGCCGCTTGCGGCGAGGATGCCGAGCGCGATCGGTAAATCGAAGCGGCCCGATTCCTTCGGGAGGTCGGCGGGCGCGAGATTGACCGTGATGCGGCGAACGGGGAAATCGAGGCCGCAGTTCTGCAGCGCCGCCCGCACGCGTTCGCGGCTTTCGCGAACTTCGAGATCCGGTAGGCCGACGATCGAAAACGACGGCAGCCCGTTCGCGAGATGAACCTCGACGGTTACTTCTGGCGCGCGGCCAGAGGCCGGCGCGCGACTGCGCACCACGGCAAGCGACATGTTTTCTCCGTCGGACCGTGCGCCCTGCGGCGCACCTTTCTCTAGAACACTGACGACGTCATGGCTCGCTTGCCGATGAGGCGTAGATCAGCGGGAGATCAGGACGACTGCGTAACGGGCAGCTTCTGTTCGAGTTCCGCGACCCGCCGTTCGAGTTCCTCGAGCCGGGAGCGCGTGCGCACCAGCACCTGGGTTTGCGTGTCGAATTCCTCGCGCGTTACGAGGTCGAGTTTCGAAAAGCCTTGCGACAGCATCGCCTTGACGTTGCGCTCCACGTCTTTCGCCGGCGAGTTCTTGAGCAGATCGCTGATACGCGCCTGAAAGTCGTTGAAGACGTCGTTCGGTTGTTTCATCGTAAATCCCCTTGATTGCACAAAAACCGTGCGTGTTTCATTACCGCTGTGCCCCGCATCGGCGCGTGACCGATGCTGGTGCATCGATGATGGGCGCCGGCTGACGGATGAACGCGTTTGGTGCGCACCCCGATGCCCGACCCTTGCGTTCACTCTAGCAACGATCCACGCGGCATGCCACCGCCCACCGCGTACGTTGGCCGTTCGGCCAGTCCCGCCGACAACCCTCCGCAGCACCGCGGGCGACAGTCTGCCACACACATGGCATGCGAGTTGCTGTTACTGCCCCGCGCGCATCCCGGGCGACCGGACGGCGCAGAAAAAGCGATCCGGCAAACGGGTTGCCCTGTCGACGTACCACGCAAACGGGTTACCAGAAAGTTACGCAGCAATTACGGGTTAGCAAGGTTACGCAACTAAAAGCGAGGCAGTCATGAAACTCATCACCGCAATCATCAAGCCGTTCAAGCTCGATGAGGCGCGCGAAGCCTTGTCGGCCATCGGCGTCTCGGGGATCACGGTTACCGAAGTCAAAGGCTTCGGACGTCAGAAAGGGCACACGGAACTGTATCGGGGCGCCGAGTACGTCGTCGATTTCCTGCCGAAGGTGAAGATCGAGGCCGCGGTCTCGGACGACATCGTCGATCAGGCCATCGAAGCGCTCGAGCGTGCAGCGCGCACCGGAAAAATCGGCGACGGCAAGATCTTCGTCACGCCGATCGAACAAGTGATTCGGATTCGTACCGGCGAGACCGGCGCGGACGCCCTGTAAAAAAACAGCGACAAGAGGAAACAGAGATGCGCAAATTATTGATGTCCCTGCTGATGGCAGGTTCGCTGGTCGCGGGCGGTATCGGCGCCGCGCTGGCGGATGACGCTTCGGCGCCCGTTGCCGCATCGGCTGCCGCTTCCGCGACGGCAAGCGCGCCGGACGCATCGGCTGCAGCGCCCGCTTCGGCACCTGCCGCCGACGCTTCCGCCGCCCCCGCGGCGAGCGCCGCCGCAGCACCTGACGCATCGGCTGCTTCGGCCGCTGCCGCAGCCGCCGCTCCCGCTGCGCCGACCGCACCGTTCTCGGTCGATTCGTCGAAGATCAACTCGGGCGACACCGCGTGGATGCTGACCTCCACCGCGCTCGTGCTGTTCATGACGATTCCGGGCCTCGCGCTGTTCTATGCGGGCATGGTCCGCAAGAAGAACGTGCTGGCGACGCTGATGCAAAGCTTCGCGATCACCTGCGTCGTGACGATCATCTGGACCGTCATCGGCTACAGCCTTGCGTTCACGCCGGGCGGCTCGTTCATCGGCGGCTTCTCGCGGGTCTTCCTGTCGGGCATGAACTACATCAAGGGCGACAAGGCCACGACGCTGACCGTCAGCCATCTGGCCACGTCGATTCCGGAATCGGTCTACTTCGTCTACCAGATGACGTTCGCGATCATCACGCCGGCGCTGATCACCGGTGCGTTCGCCGACCGGATGAAGTTCTCGTCGATGCTCGTGTTCATGTCGCTGTGGTCGATCATCGTCTACTCGCCGATCGCGCACATGGTGTGGGAACCGACCGGCTGGCTGGCCAGCGCGGGCATCCTGGACTTCGCGGGCGGCACGGTCGTGCACATCAACGCGGGTATCACGGGCCTCGTGTGCTGTCTGGTGCTCGGCAAGCGTGTCGGCTACGGCAAGGACGTGATGGCGCCGCACAACCTCGTGCTGACGCTGATCGGTGCATCGATGCTGTGGGTGGGCTGGTTCGGCTTCAACGCGGGCTCGGCAGTTGCGGCTGACGGCCGTGCCGGCTTCGCGATGCTGACGACGCAGATCGCAACCGCGATGGCAGCACTCGGCTGGATGTTCGCCGAATGGATCGCGAAGGGTAAGCCGTCGGTGCTCGGCATCGTGTCGGGTGCGGTGGCGGGTCTGGTGGCGATTACGCCGGCTTCGGGTTTCGTCGGCGTGATCGGTGCGCTGGCGATCGGCCTTGTGGCAGGCGTGGTCTGCTTCTGGTCGGCGACGTGGCTCAAGCACAAGTTCAAGTACGACGATTCGCTCGACGCGTTCGGCGTGCATGGCGTCGGCGGGATCATCGGTGCGCTGCTGACCGGTATTTTCGCGGTCAAGGACATCGGCGGCGCGGACGGCAGCGTGATCCTGCAGGCCAAGGGCGTGCTGACGACGCTGATCTACAGCGGCGTGGTGAGCTACATCCTGCTGAAGGTGATCGACAGGGTGATGGGCCTGCGCGTGACGGAAGAAGAGGAACGCGAAGGTCTCGACGTGGTGCTGCATGGCGAGCACGTCGAATAAGCGGATTTAACGGTAACAGGTAAGAGCAGCAGATTCGTCCGGCATGCGAGACCCTGCCGGACGAATCAGGCGCAGCGAACTGGCCCGCCCCTCGGCGGGCTTTTTTTCGTCCGTTGAACAGGCGTTGCAGGCATCTCCCAGGTGCCGCCGTTCTCCCTTTAAAGGGGCGACAGCCCCGTCCCAAGCCGCCAGCCGGCCGCCCCCGATAATCACGCGCTATCGCAGCGATATAAAACCTTGCTGACAGCAGGGTGGATGCGGGCTTGCGACTTGCGAGATCATCCCAACATGCAGGGGGCAAATACCCCGCTACCCTCTTACAATCGTTGCTTTAAGCCCGTGAGTGCTCAATGGTTCCGCACCTTGTCACCGCGTTGAATGGTCCGCTGCTCGAACTCGAGCGACGGATTCTCGACGCCACGCCTGCCATCGAACGCTGGTTCCGGCTCGAATGGCAGGAACATACGCCGCCGTTCTACTGTTCGGTGGATCTGCGCAACGCCGGCTTCAAGCTGGCGCCCGTCGACACGAACCTGTTTCCCGGCGCATTCAACAATCTGCCGCAGGAAGTGCTGCCGCTCGCCGTCCAGGCGGCGATGGCCTCGATCGAAAAAATCTGCCCGGACGCAAAAAATCTGCTGGTGATTCCGGAGCGTCACACACGCAACGCGTTTTATCTGGAGAATGTCGCCCGGCTCGCGATGATCATGCGCCAGGCCGGCCTGAACGTCCGCTTCGGCACGCTCGACGAAAGCATCTCCGGCCCGGTGACGATCGCGTTGTCCGACGGCCAGAAGCTCGTGCTCGAACCGCTCGAACGTTCGACGCGCCGGCTCGGCCTGAAGAATTTCGATCCGTGCTCGATCCTGCTGAATAACGATCTGTCGGGCGGTATCCCGCCCGTGCTCGAAAATCTGCACGAGCAGTATCTGCTGCCACCGCTGCATGCGGCGTGGGCAGTGCGCCGCAAGTCGACGCACTTCTCGTGCTACGACGAAGTCGCGAAGAAGTTTTCGAAGATGGTCGACATCGATCCGTGGATGATCAACCCGTATTTCGCGCACGTCGAAGATGTCGACTTCCAGGCGCGCACCGGCGAGCAACCGCTGGCCGATGCGATCGACGGCGTGCTGAAGAAGATCGCGAAGAAGTATCGCGAGTACGGCATCTCCGAGAAGCCGTACGTCGTCATCAAGTCCGATGCGGGCACGTACGGAATGGGTGTGACGACGGTGCACGATGCATCGGAAGTCGCGTCGCTGACCGCGCGCGAGCGCACGAAGATGTCGGCGACGAAAGAAGGCCTTAACGTTCGCGACGTGATCGTGCAGGAAGGCGTGTACACGTTCGAACGGATCGGCGAAGAGGTTGCCGAACCGGTCGTGTACATGATCGACCGGTACGTAGTCGGCGGTTTCTATCGCGTGCACGGTAGCCGCGAACGCGATCAGAATCTGAACGCGCCCGGCATGCATTTCGTACCGCTAGGTTTCGAACACACGGCGCTGCCGGATGCGCATGCGAAACCCGGCGCTGCGCCGCCTAATCGCTTCTATATGTACGGTGTCGTCGCGCGGCTTGGATTGCTGGCAGCATCGGTGGAACTGGAAAGAACGGACCCGGAAGCCATTCAGGTCTGACGTGCGCGGCGGCGTCAAGCTGCCCGCATGTCGATCGACCATCACAAGCGAAGCCCGCGAGGGCGCATCAGGGACTTCATGGACATTCTCTTTATCGCGGACCCGTTGGACCGCTTCAAGATCTACAAGGACTCCACCTACGCGATGATGGCGGAGGCGGCGCGGCGTGGTCACACGCTGTATGCGTGCGAGCCGGAAGATCTCGCGTGGACCGGCTCGGATGTCGAGGCGAACGCACGACGTTTTGCGATCGTCGGCGACGAGGCCGATGGCCACCGTTCGCCGTGGTACGAAGCGCAGTCGGCAGCGGTGCGGTCGCTGAAAAGCTTCGGCGCGGTGTTGATGCGCAAGGACCCGCCGTTCGACATGGAGTACGTCACGTCGACGTGGCTGCTCGAACTGGCCGAACGCGGCGGCGCGCGCATCTTCAACAAGCCGCAGGCGATCCGCGATCACTCGGAGAAGCTCGCGATCGGCGAGTTTCCGCAATTCGTGGCACCGACGCTGGTCACGCGCGACGCCGCGCGTCTGCGTGCGTTCCACGCGGAGCACGGCGACGTGATCCTGAAACCGCTCGACGGGATGGGCGGCATGGGCGTGTTTCGCGTGAAGGCCGACGGGATGAACCTCGGCTCGATCGTCGAGATGCTGAGTCACGATGGCGCGCGGTCGGTGATGGCGCAGAAGTTCATCCCCGAGATCAAGGCGGGCGACAAGCGCATCCTGCTGATCGGCGGCGAGCCGGTGCCGTATTCGCTTGCGCGGATTCCGCAGGGCAACGAAGTGCGCGGCAACCTGGCCGCAGGCGGCCTCGGTGTCGCGCAGCCGCTGACGCCACACGATCGCGAGATCGCCGCGACGCTCGGCCCTGTGCTCGCCGCTCGCGGCTTGTTGCTGGTCGGGCTCGACGCGATCGGCGACTGGCTGACCGAAGTGAACGTCACCAGCCCGACATGCTTCCGCGAAATCATGGATCAGACGGGCTTCGACGTCGCCGCGATGTTCATCGACGCGCTGGAGCGCGCGGCAGGCTGAAGTAGAAGCGCAGCAACGGCGATCGCCGGGCATTGCAACAAACCGCAACACCGGCGGGCACGAACCCGCCGGAAGCGCGAAAATGGGCTGGTACAATGCCGGCTCCCGAGGCTTGCCCCCGGATGCCCGTCGCGTCTGACTAAAACCTGACGAGGCTTCCGGCACCGGATGCCGGGCACGGTCACTGCATCGCGATCCATGAGTCGTTCGTGGACCGACGCATTCCGGCTCTTTCGACCATCGGCCGATCGAAAGGGTTGTCACAGGCGAACTGGCGCGCGGTCGCGCGCCGCGCCAGACCGCGAATCAGGCCGTTTAGCTGCAAGACTGACATGGCAGGCATTCTGATTATTGCGCACGCTCCGTTCGCTACCGCGCTTCGCGAGTGTATTGCTCACATTTACGGCGGGCTTCCGGCCCGCATCGGCGCGATCGACGTCACGCCCGATTGCGATCCCGCGCAGATCGTCGCGCTCGCGCATAGCGAGATCGACCGTCTGAAGGAAGAGAACGGCGCGCTCGTGCTGACCGACATATTCGGCGCAACGCCGTCGAATATCGCAGGCCGGCTCGCGACCTTGCCGGACGTGCGCGTGCTCGCTGGCGTGAATCTGCCGATGCTGGTGCGCGCGGTCTGCTATCGCGCGACGCCGCTCGACACGCTCGTCGACAAGGCGCTCGCCGGTGCGACCAAAGGCGTGCATTCGATCAACGCGAACACCCCGGCTCCGACGACAGTCGCCTGTGCGAACGATTGCCTCGCGGCCGCGCAGCCCGAAGCCGCGATCGCGCAGAAATTCCATTCGTAAGACCGTTACCGTTTCATTCTCGAACAACACACACCGCGCCTCGGACCCAATACATGCTGCAACAGGAAACGACCATCGTGAACAAGCTGGGGTTGCACGCGCGTGCCTCGGCCAAGCTGACGCAACTCGCCGGCAACTATCAGGCGGAAATCTGGATGAGCCGCAACGGTCGGCGCATCAACGCGAAGAGCATCATGGGCGTGATGATGCTGGCGGCGGGCATCGGCAGCACGGTGCTGATCGAGACCGAAGGCACGGACGAGAAAGACGCGATGGATGCGTTGCTCAAACTGATCGCCGACAAGTTCGGCGAAGGTCAGTAAGCGATCCTTACGCGCAGTCGATGCATGAAACGCCGCGCTTCGCCGCGGCGTTTTTTATTGTCGCGCTACGCTATTTCGCGAACCCTGCGATGTTGCGTCGCACATAGTCCTCTTACGCGTGAGCGTGCTGCGGAATTTATAATGGCCGTCGGGGTCTGAGAGCATTGCAGCGGTTTGCCGCGGCATCACACAACTAGAGGAGGTGCGCGTGTCGTTCACGCTGCATGGAATTCCCGTGTCACGCGGTATCGCCATCGGGCGGGCCTATCTGATCGCCCCGGCTGCACTCGACGTTGACCACTATCTGATCGAACACGCCCAGATCGAGGGCGAGATTGAGCGTTTCCGCTCCGCGCAGCAGCGCGTGCATCTCGAACTCGACGCGCTGCGTGCGGATCTGGCCGCCGACGCGCCCAGCGAAATGGGCGCGTTCATCAATGTCCATTCGATGATCCTGAACGACGCGATGCTCGTGCAGGAAACGATCGATCTCGTGCGCACGCGCCGCTACAACGTCGAGTGGGCGCTGACCGAACAGCTCGAACGGCTGTCGCGCCATTTCGACGACATCGAAGACGAATACCTGCGCGAGCGCAAAGCCGACATCCAGCAGGTGGTCGAGCGTGTGTTGAAGGCGCTCGCGGGTGCGTCGGTGCTCGACGGCGTACACGGCAGTTGCGAAGAGATGATCGTCGTCGCGCACGACATCGCGCCCGCCGACATGATGCAGTTCAAGACGCAGACCTTCCAGGGCTTCGTCACGGATCTCGGCGGCCGTACGTCGCATACCGCGATCGTCGCGCGCAGTCTCGGCATTCCGGCCGCAGTCGGCGTGCAGCAGGCGAGCGCGCTGATTCGCCAGGACGATCTGATCATCGTCGATGGCGACCACGGCATCGTGATCGTCGATCCGGCGCCGATCGTGCTCGAAGAATATTCGTACCGTCAGAGCGAAAAGGCGCTCGAACAGCGCAAGCTGCAGCGCCTGAAGTTCTCGCCGACGCAAACGCTGTGCGGCACGCGTATCGAACTCTGCGCGAACATCGAGCTGCCGGAAGACGCACGCGCGGCCGTCGATGCGGGCGCGATGGGCGTCGGCCTGTTCCGCACGGAATTCCTCTTCATGAACACGAAGGATCATCTGCCGGAAGAGGAAGAGCAGTTCGCCGCGTATCGTCGCGCGGTCGAGTTGATGAATGGTCTGCCGGTGACGATCCGCACGATCGACGTCGGCGCCGACAAGCCACTCGATTCGATCGGCGGCGGCGACGGCTACGAGACAGCTGCAAACCCGGCGCTGGGTCTGCGCGCGATCCGCTGGAGCCTGTCCGAACCGCAGATGTTCCTCACGCAGTTGCGCGCGATCCTGCGCGCGTCGGCGTTCGGTTCGGTGAAGATCCTGATCCCGATGCTCGCGCATGCGCAGGAAATCGACCAGACGCTCGATCTGATCCGCGAGGCAAAACGTCAGCTAGACGACGCGGGCCTTGCGTACGACCCGAACGTGCGCGTCGGCGCGATGATCGAAATTCCCGCTGCGGCGATCGCGTTGCCGCTGTTCTTAAAGCGGCTCGATTTCCTGTCGATCGGCACCAACGATCTGATCCAGTACACGCTCGCGATCGATCGCGCGGACAACGCGGTCGCGCATCTGTACGATCCGCTGCATCCGGCGGTGCTGCATCTGATCGCGTTCACGCTGCGCGAGGCGAAGCGTGCGGGCGTGCCGGTGTCGGTGTGCGGAGAGATGGCCGGCGATCCGGCGTTGACGCGTCTGCTGCTCGGCATGGGGCTCACCGAGTTCTCGATGCATCCGAGTCAGTTGCTGGTCGTGAAGCAGGAGATCCTGCGCTCGCATCTGAAGACGCTGGAGAAACCGGTCGCCGACGTGCTCGCATCGTTCGAACCGGAAGAGGTGCAGGCGGCGTTGAAGCGGGTCGCGGCGGCCTGAGCGTGACGCGGTGTAGAGAAGCGCGCTAGGCGGCCGCGTGTCGCTTGCCGCAGACCGGGCAATCCGGCTGCCGCGCGACGCGCATCGTGTTCCATTCCATCCGCAGCGAGTCGAGCATCATCAACCGGCCGACGAGCGGCGTGCCGATACCGGCGATCACACGCAGCGCCTCCGCAGCCTGCATCGCGCCGATGATGCCGACGGTCGGCGCGAACACGCCCATCGTCGAGCACGCGACTTCCTCGAACGGCTGGTCTTCCGGAAAGATGCACGCGTAGCATGGCGATGCATCGTCGCGGAAATCGAACGTGCTGATCTGGCCGTCGAAACGCAGCGCGGCACCTGACACCAGCGGCACCCGATGCGCGACGCACGCGCGATTGATCGCGTGGCGCGTCGCGAAGTTGTCGGTGCAGTCGAGCACGACGGTTGCGTGAGGCACCGCCGCATCGAGCCACGCATCGTCGACGCGTTCGGCCACCGCGTTCACGATAACTTCGGGATTCAGCTGCGCGATCGCATCGCGTCCCGACTCGACCTTCTTCCGTCCGACCGACGCCGTCACGTGCAGGATCTGCCGCTGCAGGTTCGTCAGATCGACGGTATCGGCATCGACCAGCGTGATCCGTCCGACACCGGCAGCCGCGAGATACATCGCGGCCGGCGACCCCAGCCCACCCGCACCGACGACGATCGCATGCGCGTCGAGAAAACGCTGCTGCGCCTCGATGCCGAGTTCGTCGACGAGGATGTGGCGGGAATAGCGGAGAAGTTGATCGTCGTTCATGGCGGGGCGCGTTGTCTTTATCGTTATTCTAGTCGCGCGGGGGAGCGTGTCTTCGCAGCAGGGCTGCGAAGACACGTCATGCGGAGGGTTACTTGCTCTGCGACGCCGGCACCGGTGCCGACGCAGGCGCCGAACCGGAAGCACCCGGCGTGACCGGCAGCGCCGGTTTCACCGCGACCGGCGCGGAAGCCGACTGGGCCGGCTTGTTCTGCGCGAGCCGGCGTTCCATCGCCGACTTCGATTCCTGCACCGGCTTGCCTTCCAGCTTGTTCAGCGCCTGTTGCAGCATGAAGTCGTCGGTGGAACCGAACTCGATCGGCTTGCGATCGCGTTCCTTCTGACGCTGTTCCGGCGTCTTCTTGTCGTTCTGCTCTTCGAGTGCGCGCAGCTGGTCCATGCGCTCCTGCTCGCGCTGTTCCTGCTCCTTCTTCTCGTTCGGATCCTGCGTGTTCGCAAGGTGGTTCGAGTAGTCGACTTCGCGCGTGACGAGTGCATCGTCCGGATCGCCTTCGGCGTACTGATCGACCGGAATGTCAGGACGGATGCCCTTGTTCTGGATCGAACGGCCGCTCGGCGTGTAGTAGTACGCGGTGGTCAGACGCAGCGCGGTGTCGGCCGTCATCGGACGCACGGTCTGCACCGAGCCCTTGCCGAACGTCGTCTTGCCGACGATCAGCGCACGATGCTGATCCTGCAGCGCACCCGCGACGATTTCCGACGCCGACGCGGAGTACGCGTTGGTCAGCACGATCATCGGCACGGTCTTGAAGACCGCCGGCAGACCCTTCAACGGATCGCTGTCGAAAGACGGCAGACGATAGTTGTCGTAGTTGTCGCGGTACACCTGCTTCGAATCCGGAATCTGGCCGTTGGTCGACACGACTACCGAATCCGGCGGCAGGAACGCGCCGGCGACGCCGACCGCGCTTTGCAGCAGACCGCCGCCGTTGTTGCGCAGATCGAGGATCAGGCCTTTCAGGTTCGGCTGCTGGCGCGCGATGTCCTGCAGACGCGCGGCGAGATCAGGTGTGGTGCGTTCCTGGAAGCTCGTGATACGGATATAGCCGTAGCCCGGCGCGAGGATCTTCATCTTCACGCTCTGGACCTTGATGATCGCGCGCGTCACCGTCAGCGGGAACGTGCGGTCGTCGGTCTTGCGGAAAATGGTCAGCGTGACCTTCGTGCCCGGGTCACCGCGCATCTGCTTGACCGCCTGGTCGAGCGTCATGCCGCGTACCGGCTTGTCGTTGATGCGCGTGATCAGGTCGCCCGGACGGATGCCGGCGCGGAACGCGGGCGTGTCTTCGATCGGCGAGATCACCTTGATGAGCCCGTCTTCCGCCGAGATCTCGATACCGAGACCGGCGAAGCGGCCCTTGGTCTGTTCCTGCAGTTCCTGGTAATCGGTCTTGTCGAGATACGAGGAGTGCGGGTCGAGGCTCGAGACCATGCCCTTGATCGCGGCGGTGAGAAGCTTCTTGTCGTCTACCGGCTCGACGTACTCATGCTTGATCTGCCCGAACACTTCGGCGAAGAGACGCAGCTGGTCGAGCGGCAACGGAGCGGAAGCGGCTTGCTGGGCCGACGCGGATAACTGCAAGGTTGCAAATACGCCGGTGGCAAGGCCCGCGGCGATCAGGCCGATGTTTTTCAGATTCTTTCGCATAGAGTGGGGCGGTCGGAAGCGCGTGGCAGCGTCAGGTAGAAAAGCGACGGACAAGTATAACTGCACACCTGCCCGGCTGTGGGCGAGGGCGCAATCGCGTTTCGACAGCGCTCGTCGGGGTGGGTTCGGGTTTTTGCGCCTGGGGCAGCAAAGAAATGTGCGGTAATGAAGCGCCGGACTGGCTTATTCGGGAAGTCGGGCACGCCGGCAATACGACACGGCGCACGCGTTACCTGCGTGCGCCGCTGCTGCGATCAGCCGGCCTTGCCCTGCTTCGCGACGGCCGCCTGGGCTCGCGCGATCGCTTCCTGGTCGCCGAGATAGTAGTGCTTGACCGGCTTCAGGTTCTCGTCGAGTTCATAGACGAGCGGGATACCGTTCGGGATGTTCAGCCCGACGATGTCGCTGTCCGACACGTTATCGAGATACTTGACCAGCGCGCGCATCGAATTGCCGTGCGCGGCGATCAGCACCTTGCGGCCCGACTTGATCGCCGGCGCAATCGATTCGTTCCAGACCGGCAGCACGCGCGCGACGGTGTCTTTCAGGCACTCGGTGAGCGGCAGATCCGCGCGCGGGACTTTCGCGTAGCGCGGGTCGTTGTACGGGGCGCGCTCGTCGGACGCATCGAGTGCGGGCGGCGGCGTGTCGTAGCTGCGGCGCCAGACCAGCACTTGCTCGTCGCCGTACTTCTTCGCGGTCTCGGCCTTGTTGAGCCCTGCCAGCGCGCCGTAGCTGCGCTCGTTCAGACGCCACGCATGCACGACCGGGATGTACATCAGGTCCATCTGGTCCTGCACGTGCCACAGCGTGCGGACCGCGCGCTTGAGCACCGACGTGTACGCGATGTCGAACGTGTAGCCCGATTCCTTCAGCAGGACGCCCGCCTGCTGCGCCTCGCGGTTACCCTGTTCGGTCAGGTCGACATCGACCCAGCCTGTGAAGCGGTTTTCCTTGTTCCACGTAGATTCGCCGTGGCGGATGAGAACGAGTTTGTACATGGTGCCGGTCGGTAGTAAGGAAGCGGTAAAGCGTCGCGTCGCTGGGGGGCGAAACGAAGCGGCAGCATCGCTGCAGTGGGTTATTTTATAATGCGCGGATTGCCATTTCCGATTTCTCTCTTTTCCGGCGGTTTTTCGTGAAGTTCTTCACCGATTACACAAACCTTGTACTCATCGCTGTCGCCCTCATCTCTGGAGCATTGCTCCTGTGGCCGGCGATCAGCCGCCGCGGCCGCGGCGGGCTGTCGTCCGCCGAAGCCACGCAGCTGATCAACCGGCGCAACGCCGTGGTGGTCGACCTGCGTTCCGCGGAAGATTTCGCGAAGGGTCATCTGCCGTCGGCGCGGCATCTCGAGTTTGCCGAACTGCAGGCCAAAGTCGGCCAGCTCGTGAAGAACAAGAGCAATCCGGTCCTGCTGGTGTGCCAGACTGGCCAGCAGTCGAACAAGGCGGTCCGCGTCGTACAGGATGCGGGTTACGCCGAAGTTTATGTGCTGCAAGGCGGTGTCAACGCGTGGCAGCAGGCCGGCATGCCGGTCGTGAAGCAAGGAGCAGCGAGATGAACAAGGTAGTCATGTACAGCACGCAGGTGTGCCCGTATTGCCAGATGGCCGAACGTCTTTTAAAGTCGCGCGGCGTCGAGCATGTCGAAAAGGTGCTCATCGACAAAGACCCGGCCCGGCGTGAAGAAATGATGACACGTACCGGCCGCCGTACCGTGCCGCAGGTGTACATCGGCGACACGCACGTCGGCGGCTACGACGATCTCTCGGCACTCGACCGCAAGGGCGGTCTGATGCCGCTGCTCGAAGCAGAAGCCGCGTAAGCGCTTGTCGCAGCACGCATGTCTGGCCGCGACGCGGGCCGGGTTTGCGGCGGCATGCTGTCATGCGCGGCGGCGCGTAGCACCCGAACTGGCGGACCATGGCGACATGGCCCGCCGTAACTCCATCCACGGAACCACTCCATCATGTCTGACGAGAATAATCAGCCGTTCTTCAATATCCAGCGCGTCTATCTGAAGGACATGTCGCTCGAGCAGCCGAACTCGCCGGGCATCTTCCTCGAGCAGGAAATGCCGTCGGTCGAAGTCGAAGTCGACGTGAAGGCCGAGCGCCTCGCGGACAGCGTGTTCGAGATCATCGTCACGGGCACGGTCACGGCGAAGGTGTCGGACAAGGTCGCGTTCCTGATCGAAGCGAAGCAGGCCGGTATTTTCGACATCCGCAACATCCCGGCGGAACAGATCGATCCGCTCGTCGGCATCGCCTGCCCGACCATTCTGTTCCCGTACCTGCGCTCGAACATCGCCGACGCGATCACGCGTGCCGGCTTCCCGCCGATCCATCTCGCGGAAATCAACTTCCAGGCGCTCTACGAGCAGCGTCTCGCGCAACTGTCGCAAGACGGCGCGCAAAGCACCGCAACGCACTGACGTGAACGCACGGTGCCGGGTATGAAGGTTGCCGTTCTCGGCGCCGGTGCGTGGGGCACCGCTCTCGCCGGCCATCTGGCCGCGCGTCACGATGCGGTGCTGTGGGCGCGCGACAGCGCGCTCGCTGCCGAACTCTCCGCGTCACATCAAAATGCCCGCTATCTGCCGGGCGTCGGGCTGCCGCCCGCATTACGCTACGAAACCGATCTCGCCGCCGCGCTCGCGCACGGTGCCGCGGACGACGCGCTGTGCGTCGTCGCGACCCCGGTCGCCGGGTTGCGCGGCATGCTGCACGCGATGCGCGATGCGGCGTCGGTGCCCGCGCATATCGTCTGGTTGTGCAAGGGCTTCGATGCGGACACGCAGCGTATGCCGCATCAGGTCGTCGCGGAAGAACTCGGCGGACATCGCAGCAATGGCGTGCTGTCCGGCCCGAGCTTTGCGCGTGAAGTCGCGCAGGGCTTGCCGGTTGCGCTGACTGTCGCGAGTACGTCGGCGGCGTGCCGCGAGCGCACGGTCGCCGCGTTCCATCACGGCGCGATGCGTATCTATACCGGCGACGATGTCGTCGGCGTCGAAGTGGGCGGTGCGGTCAAGAACGTGCTGGCGATTGCCACGGGTATCGCCGATGGTCTCGGCCTTGGGCTGAACGCGCGCGCGGCGTTGATTACGCGCGGCCTCGCTGAGATGTCGCGCCTCGGTGCGACGCTCGGCGGTCGAACGGAAACCTTCACCGGTCTCACGGGGCTCGGCGATCTGATCCTCACGGCTACAGGTGATCTGTCGCGTAACCGTACGGTCGGTGTGCAGCTTGCCTCGGGTCGTACGCTCGACGACATCCTCGGCGCACTCGGCCACGTCGCCGAAGGCGTGCGCTGTGCACAGGCGGTTCTTGCGATTGCACGCGCGCACGGCATCGATATGCCGATCACGCAGGCGGTCTGCGCGGTGCTGTTCGAAGGGGTTGCGCCGCGCGATGCGGTGAGTGCGTTGCTGCGAAGGGACTCCAAGGCGGAATAGCGGGGCTGACGTCGTAGCGTCGTTGTTCTTCTTTGCCCTGAACGCGGCTTCGTCATCGCGATGCGATGTTGGCGTTCGCGCTTTAGCTGCGGGTCAGAGTTGGCGCTGTAGTGCTTGCTCTGATCCTCGCAGAGCGCCCCGCCCCATCGGCACGTTCACCCCCACCTCGCTGTCCACGTCTCAATCGACGCCGCGCACACGGAGGTCCTCATGTTCACCACAGGCCATTGCACGCTCGAAGCGAGCGTCGTCGACATCACGACGCTCTCCGTCGATGCGATCGTCAACGCGGCGAACACATCGCTGCTCGGTGGCGGAGGCGTGGATGGTGCGATCCATCGTGCGGCAGGCCCTGACCTGCTACGCGAATGCGAAGCGCTCGGCGGTTGTGCGACCGGCGATGCAAAGCTCACCGCCGGCTACCGGTTGCCCGCGAAGCACGTGATCCATACGGTCGGTCCGGTATGGCACGGCGGCGCACGCGACGAAGCGACACTGCTCGCGTCGTGCTACCGACGCTCGCTCGAACTCGCACACGACGCGCACTGCACGAGCATCGCGTTTCCCGCGATCAGCTGCGGCGTCTATCGTTTTCCCGCCGACGAAGCGGTGCGCATCGCGGTAACGACAACGATCGACGTGCTGCCCCGCACGTCAAATATTCGTCGCGTGATCTTCGCGTGCTTCGACGACGCGATGTTCGCCCGCTACGAAGCGGAACTCGCGCGCCGTTATTCGCCGCCCTCGAAGCCGGCCTGACGCCACGCTTCGAACACCACGATCGCCACCGTATTCGACAGGTTCAGGCTGCGGTTGTCCGGCCGCATCGGGAGTCGCACGCGCTGATCGGGCGCGAAGCGGTCGAGCACCGTGTCGGGCAGTCCACGCGTTTCCGCGCCGAACACGAACCAGTCGCCCGGCAGGAAGGTGTGCGCGTGAAAGCGCCCCGAACCGCGCGTCGTGAACGCGAACATGCGCGCCGGGTCCGGCGCTTCGGCAGCGACGAACGCGGACCAGTCCGCATGCACGTGCATCTGCGCGTACTCGTGATAGTCGAGACCGGCGCGACGCATCTTCGCGTCGTCGAGCGGAAAGCCGAGCGGTTCGATCAGATGCAGCCGCGCGCCGGTGTTGGCGCACAGGCGGATCACGTTGCCCGTGTTGGGCGGAATTTCGGGTTCGACGAGAACGACGTTGAACATGATGGAGTCGGGTAGAAAACGTTGATCCGGGTTGAGCTAGTCTTTCGGCGTGCGTAGTGCGACGAAGCCGGTCACGCGCCGTGCGCCTGCCGCCTTCAGCATGCGCGCGAGCGCGTCGAGCGTCGCGCCGCTCGTCATCACGTCGTCGACGATGCCGACGTGCAGACCACGCACTGGCTTCGCCACCACGAACGCCGCACCGACGTTGTGACTTCGCGCGATGCGATCCAGCTGCGATTGCGGCGCGGTGTCGAGCGTGCGCACGAGCAGCGTCGCGTCGGCGGGCACCGCGAGCGCACGGGCGAACGGCCGCGCGATTTCCCACGCCTGGTTGTAGCCGCGCTCGACGAGCCGTCGTCGCGCGAGCGGCACGGGCGCGATGACGTCGAGCCTGTGCGATGTATCGAGCGCGTCGTCGGCAGTCCGAGCGAGACGCCGCGCAAACTCTTTCGCGAGCATCAGCCTCGCGCGGAATTTCAGCCCTAGCGCGAGCGCATCGAGCGGCGGACGGTAATCGGCGAGCGCGAAGGTCGCATCGAACGGCGGCGGCTGCGCGATGCACTCGGCACAGCGATAACCGCTCGCGGCCGCACGCCGGAAACCACCGAGCGGTATCGCGCAGACCCGGCACCGCAACCGCGGCTCGTTCCAGTACGCGGCATCGCAACCGGCACACAGCGTACGCTGCGACAAATTGCCGCACAGTGCGCACATCTGCGGCAGCAACGCATGCATGACGACCGGCAGTGCTGCGTCGACGCGACGTTTCGCATCCGCGAGACGGATCGTCAACGACGAACGGAATGACGACAGAGCCGGCAATGACATGACTGGACCGCCCGCGAAGGCCTCCCACGCTGAACGGACAGGAGCGAACGAGTATACTTCGCACACTTCGCCCGTACGACTCCCATGTCCTCAGCTCCTGCAAAATCTAGCCGTCCGGCCTACGATTCCCGGCGCCTGCGGCGGATTTTCGACCGCCGTGCCGCCACCTTCGACGACGTGGCGTTTCTTCCACGCGAAATCGCGCAGCGCATGCGCGAGCGTCTCGACTACATCAAGGTAAACCCGTCCAGCGTGCTCGACGCAGGCTGCGGCGCGGGCGACGATCTGCCAGCGCTGCGCGAGCGTTTTCCCGAGGCACCGGTATTCGGCACGGACCTGTCGCACGCGATGCTGACCCGCGCGCTGCATCACGATGCAGGCGACACGAGCTGGCGCCGCTTCCTGCCGGCATCGATCGGCAGGGCGCTCGGCACACGCGGTCCGCGTTTTGCGCAGGCCGATTTCTCCGCGCTGCCGTTCGCTGCCGGCGCATTCGAATTCGTCTGGTCCAACCTCGCGCTGCACTGGCATTCCCGTCCCGACCTCGTGTTCCCCGAGTGGCAACGCGTGCTCAAGGTGAACGGTCTGCTGATGTTCAGCACGCTCGGGCCCGACACGCTCAAGGAATTGCGCGGCGCGTACGCGCAGGTCGATGCGGCGCACGGCATCGGCTCGCGTGCGCACGTGATCGATTTCGTCGATATGCATGACCTTGGCGACATGCTCGTCGAAAGCGGCTTCGAGATTCCGGTGATGGACCAGGAGACGCTGACCATCACGTACCGCTCGCCCGAGTCGCTGCTCGCGGATGTGCGCCGCTGGGGGGCATACCCATTCGAGCGCGACCAGGCAGACAGCCCGCACGCCGCACGCCGCCTGCATCGCGCGCTGCTCGCCGCGCTCGACGCACGCCGGCAGGCCGACGGCACGATCGCGCTGACCTTCGAGGTGATCTACGGCCATGCATGGAAAGCCGTGCCGCGCACGACCGCCGAAGGACACGGCATCGTGCGACTCGAGGACATCGGACGCGGTCCGACAAAGAATCGTTGAAGCGGTAAAGAGGGCATCCGTTATGTCTGGAATTCGCGGCGAAGAAGCGTTGACGAAGGTGCGTCAAAACGGCGCAGAGGCTTGTCGCGCCTGGCTTGCGGGCCGATAGACGCTTGCTTGTGGATGCCATTGAACCCGCCTATAATGCGTCAGTTTGTCGCTCGGGGTCCCACATCCGCAGCGGCAGGCCCGAAGCGCCGGAGGGCAATTCATCGCTATCATCGGCGCCGGTTCGCGGGAGGCAGCGATGGAAGCAACTGATCTGCTGACGGAGTCTGAGCCGGTCTTGCGAGACTGGGTCATGAAGCGCAACTGTTCGGTGTCGCCGCGGCAGTTCGTGTATTTCTATGTGTCGCTTGCTGCGTTCTCGTTGTTGATTGCACTGCTGCTGGTTTTACGTGGCGCCTGGCTGGTGCTGCCATTTACCGGTATCGATTTGCTGGTGGTCGGTGCGGCGTTTGCCATATATGCGCGCCATGCTGTCGATTACGAACGCATCCGGCTGTTTCCCAACCGGCTCGTCATCGAACAGGTCAGTGCCGAACGCGTGACGCAGTTCGAATTCAATCCGCGCTGGGTGCGGATCGAACCGGGCAAGACACCGCGTGACCGGATCAGGCTGGTGTCGCGTGGAGAAACGATCACGATCGGGCAGCATCTTGCGCAGTACCGGCGCGCGCAGTTCGCCGCCGAATTGCGCATGTGGCTCGGGCGGTGCTGAAACGGTTTCGCCGTAACGGTCAGCTGTAGCGGCTGACCGTGTGTCGTAGCGAGGAGGCACGACACAACCTTCCTGCGGGGTCGAGGGTTTGAATGCAAAATTTGGGTAAGGAAGCTATGAAAACAATCAAGCGAGCCCTGTCGGGCGTGCTGGCGTTCAGCGGATTGCTCTTCGCCGGTGCGGCCTTGGCAGTCGGCGACAGTCCTGGCGGTCCCCGCGTCAACGAGATTAATCTCCAGCCGCCCGCATCCAGGATCGCCGAGGAGCTCTACGGCCTCCATACATTCATGCTGATCCTCTGCACGGTGATCTTCATCGGCGTGTTCGGCGTGATGTTCTATTCGGTCTTTGCGCATCGCCGGTCGAAAGGCCACAAGGCGGCCAATTTCCACGAAAGCACCACTGTCGAAATCATCTGGACCATCGTCCCGTTCATCATCGTCGTGTTGATGGCGCTGCCCGCCACCAAGACCGTCGTCGCGATGAAGGACACGACGAACGCCGACCTCACCATCAAGGTCACCGGCTACCAGTGGAAGTGGGGCTACGACTACGTGAAGGGTCCGGGCGAGGGCATCAACTTCCTGTCCACGCTGTCCACGCCGCGTAGCGAAACGAACGGCACCGCGCCGATCACCGACACTTACCTGCAGGAAGTCGATCACCCGCTCGTCGTGCCGGTCAACAAGAAGATCCGCATCATCACTACCGCGAACGACGTCGTTCACTCGTGGTATGTCCCGGCATTCGGCGTGAAGCAGGATGCGATTCCGGGCTTCGTGCGCGACACGTGGTTCAAGGCCGACAAGACCGGCACGTTCCGCGGCTTCTGTACCGAACTGTGCGGCAAGGAACACGCGTTCATGCCGGTGGTCGTCGAAGTGCTGTCCGATGCGGACTACACGAAGTGGGTCGACGACGAGAAAAAGAAGATGGCGTCCGCGGCTGACGATCCGAACAAGACCTACACGCTCGCGGAACTGACCGAGCGCGGCGCGAAGGTCTACGCGGCGAACTGCGCGGTGTGCCACCAGCCGAACGGCAAGGGCGCAGGCGCATTCCCGGCACTCGACGGCAGCAAGATCGCCAACGGTCCGATCGCTCAGCACGTGAGCATCGTGCTGCACGGCAAGGGCGCGATGCCGGTGTGGGGCAACACGCTCAACGACGTCGAGATCGCTTCGGTGATCACGTTCGAACGTAACTCCTGGGGCAACCATACCGGCGACGTACTGCAGCCGAAACAGGTGGCCGATGCCCGCAACGGCAAGATGCCGGAAGGTGGCGACCATCTCGCGAGCAGCTCGGCAGCGGCAAGCGATGCAACGGCCGCGAGTGGCGCGGCTGCGTCTGATAGCGCATCGGCTTCGGGCGCCGCGGCATCGAGCGGTGCGGCTGCATCGGACAGCGCATCGGCTCCGCAGGCTGCATTGCCCGCGACGGTCTATTTCGAAACCGGCAAGAGCACGCTGCCCGCCGACGCGAAAGCGGCGATCGACGCAGCGTCGGCTTACGCGAAAGCACATCCGGATGCGAAGTTCACGCTGTCGGGCTTCACCGACGCGACCGGTTCGGCGAGCACCAACGCCGACCTCGCGAAGCGCCGTGCACAGGCCGTGCGCGATGCGCTCAAGGGCGCGGGCATCGCCGAAGACCACATCGTCTTGAAGAAGCCGGAAACCGTCACGGGCGGCAGCGATGCGAAAGAAGCCCGGCGTGTCGAGATCAGTCCGGCTGCATGATGCGTTTGCAGACAGCCGCAGCAGTATTCGTTTTAGGAGATTGTCATGTCTAGCATCGGACACGATGTAGCCGCGGGCCACGAACACGTGCACGGCGACCATGCGCACGAGTTGCCGCACGGTTGGCGCCGCTGGTTGTTCGCGACCAACCACAAGGACATCGGGACGCTGTACCTGTTGTTCTCGTTCATCATGTTCCTGTCCGGGGGCGTGATGGCGCTGTTGATCCGCTCCGAGCTGTTCGAGCCCGGCCTGCAGATCATGCGTCCGGAGTTCTTCAATCAGCTCACCACGATGCACGGGCTGATCATGGTGTTCGGCGCGATCATGCCGGCGTTCGTCGGCTTCGCGAACTGGATGATTCCGCTGCAGATCGGCGCGTCGGACATGGCCTTCGCGCGGATGAACAACTTCAGCTTCTGGCTGCTGCCGGTTGCCGCCGTGCTGCTGATCGGTTCGTTCTTCGCACCGGGCGGCGCGACTGCCGCGGGCTGGACGCTGTACGCGCCGCTGTCGACGCAGATGGGCCCGGGCATGGACTTCGCGATCTTCGCGATCCACATCATGGGCGCGTCGTCGATCATGGGCGGGATCAACATCGTCGTGACGATCCTGAACATGCGCGCACCCGGCCTCACGCTGATGAAGATGCCGATGTTCGTGTGGACGTGGCTGATCACCGCGTACCTGCTGATCGCCGTGATGCCGGTTCTGGCGGGCGCGATCACGATGGTGCTGTTCGATCGTCACTTCGGCACGTCGTTCTTCAACGCGGCCGGCGGCGGCGACCCGGTGATGTACCAGCATATCTTCTGGTTCTTCGGGCACCCCGAGGTGTACATCATGATCTTGCCGGCGTTCGGGATCGTGTCGCAGGTGATCCCGGCGTTCGCGCGCAAGCCGCTGTTCGGCTATAGCTCGATGGTGTACGCGACGGCGTCGATCGCGATCCTGTCGTTCATGGTCTGGGCGCACCACATGTTCGCGACGGGCATGCCGGTCACGGGCCAGCTGTTCTTCATGTACGCGACGATGCTGATCGCCGTGCCGACGGGCGTGAAGGTGTTCAACTGGGTCGCGACGATGTGGCGCGGCGAGCTCACGTTCGAGACGCCGATGCTGTTCGCGGTCGGCTTCCTGCTGGTGTTCACGTTCGGCGGTCTGTCGGGCCTGATGCTCGCGATGGCACCGCTCGACATCCAGTATCACGGCACCTACTTCGTGGTCGCGCACTTCCACTACGTGCTGGTGGCGGGGTCGCTGTTCGGGTTGTTCTCCGGGTGGTACTACTGGGCACCGAAGTGGACCGGCTGGATGTACAACGAGACGCGCGGCAAGATCCACTTCTGGGCGTCGATGATCTTCTTCAACCTCGCGTTCCTGCCGATGCACTTCGTCGGGCTCGCCGGCATGCCGCGTCGTTATGCGGATTACCCGGCGCAGTTCACCGACTGGAACCAGGTGATCACGATCGGCGCGTTCGGCTTCGGTCTCGCCCAGGTCTACTTCCTGTTCGCAGTCGCGCTGCCGGCGTATCGCGGCGGCGGCGAACTCGAGAAGGCATCGGACAAGCCGTGGGACGGCGCGACGGGCCTCGAATGGACCGTGCCGAGCCCGGCTCCGTTCCATACGTTCGAAAATCCGCCGACGGTCGAATAAGCTTTGCGCGCAGTGCGTTCCGGTTCGGCATCAGTCGGCCCGGAACGCCGCACGGCAGATAAGCCACGAACCGCGGTTCATGAATGAAGCAGCCAGATAGTCCAGCATGACCGGGAATCCACAAAAAAGACGTACCCCCGAGCAGATCCGCGCGGGCAACAAGCGGCTTGGTTTGATCCTCTTTGCTATCGCCGCCGTTTTCTTTGTGGGTATCTTCATCAAGCAGTGCTTTTTCGCGTGACGTGTGTGCGCGACGTCTGCCAGATGTTCTGCTGAGGTAGTGAGGTAGTCGATGTCGAAGCCGCCGGCCGAGGCCGATCGCTCTTTTAATCGCACGATGCGGGTGAAGCTCGTCGTCGTCGTGGTGCTGATGTTCGGCTTTGGGTTCGCGCTGGTGCCGATGTATCGCGCGATCTGCCGGGTCACCGGCATCAACAACCTCGTGCAGCGCGATGCAACCGCGCGCGAGGCGAAGAACACGCAGGTCGACACGAGCCGCACGATCTCGATCGAATTCGATGCGAACGCGCGCGGCCCGCTCGGTTTCAAGCCGGAGCAGCACAGTCTCGACGTGCATCCCGGCGCGGTGACGACAGTGATGTACGAGGTCTCGAACCAGCAGGCGCGCGCGATCCAGGCGCAGGCAATTCCGAGCTACGCGCCGCAGCAGGCGACCGAGTACTTCAAGAAGATCGAATGTTTTTGCTTTACGCAGCAGACGCTCGCTGCGAACGAGACGAAGCGGATGCCGGTGGTGTTCGTCGTCGATCCGAAGTTGCCGAAGGACGTGAAGACGATCACGCTGTCGTACACGTTCTTCGAACTGAATACGCCGGCGCCGGCCGTGCGCGATACCACGGGCGAGAGTCCGTCGTAAGCGATGGTGTGAAGCAAGGCTGAAACGAGGCAACGAAGATGGGCGACGACAACAGCAAGGGCAGTAGCGCAAGCAGCTTCGGCCGCTCGATGAAAGCCGTGATGTGGTCGTTTTTCGGCGTGCGCAAGCGCCGCGACCTCGAAGCGGATGCCACGCAGCTGAATCCGCTGCATGTGGTGATCGCAGCGCTGATCGGCGCGGCGATTTTCATCGCGATACTGATCGTGGTCGTGCGGCTGGTAGTCGGCTGATGCACGGATGACGCGCGGCGACGCATGAAGAAGCAGAGAGTGAACGGCGCGCTACCGACGCGCCGAAGAAGATACAGCCGGAGCTTCCGGAACAACTGGACTGAAGTGGAGAATCAAGCATGAGCGGTCAAAACGAGAGCCCGTACTATTTCGTACCGCACCCGTCGCGGCATCCGATCACCGCAGCCCTTGGGCTGCTGGTCATTCTCGGTTCGCTGGCGGCCTGGGTGAACGGTGAGACGTGGGCGCCGATTACCGCGCTCGTCGGCCTGCTGTGGCTGTTGTTCGTGCTGTATCACTGGTTCGGCGATGCGATCTCCGAATCCGAAGGCGGGATGTACGGCAAAAACGTCGACAAGTCGTACCGCTGGAGCATGAGCTGGTTCATCTTCTCCGAAGTGATGTTCTTCGGTGCGTTCTTCGGTGCGCTGTTCTACGCACGTCAGATCGCGCTGCATCAACTCGGCAGCCTCGACTACAAGCTGATCTGGCCGGACTTCTCGGCGGTGTGGCCGAACAACGGGCCGGCGGCGCTCATATCGACCTTCAAGTCGATGACGCCGTGGCCGGTGCCGACGATCAACACGGCGCTGCTGCTGTCGTCGGGCGCTACGCTGACGGTGTCGCACCATGCGCTGCGTGAAGATCATCGCAAGAAGGCAATCGCGTGGCTCGCGGCGACGATCGTGCTGGGCGTGACGTTCCTTTTCCTGCAGGGCTTCGAATACTTCCACGCGTACAACGAACTCAACCTGACGCTCGCGTCGGGCGTGTACGGCTCGACGTTCTTCCTGCTGACCGGCTTCCACGGTTTCCACGTGTTCCTCGGCGGAACGATGCTCACGGTGGTGCTGGTGCGGATGATCCGCGGACACTTCACCGCAGAGCATCACTTCGCGTTCGAAGGCGCCGCCTGGTACTGGCACTTTGTCGACGTCGTGTGGCTCGGGCTGTACGTCGTCGTCTACTGGCTGTAAGAACGGTTGACCCGTGCGCGGCGAGGCGCTGCGCACGACATCCGCCGCCGCGAGTCGAACTGCGGCGTGCGGTGCAAGATGCAGAGTGACTGCGCCGCCCTCGACCGTGTCCGGGCGGCGTTTTGTTTTGCGGCGCGGTGTGTGTTCACCGATGCGTGCTCACGACACGCACGAAGAGGCGCGACATGCTGTCGCAGCAGCACGCCCGCGATGCGGCGTAGAGTCGCGTAGCGCGACGGCCTAGCGTCCGTACGGAATGCCGGTGGACTGAATCCAGCCCATCCAGTGTGCGAACAGGATGAACAGGAACAGCGAGATCGACAGCCCTACGCGCATGGCAAGCGACCAGACCATCCGCTTCGTGCGGCCGCGGTCGTGCATCATGAAGTAGAGCGCCGAGACCATGCTGGCAATGATCAGGACGAAGGCGATGGGAACGAGTATGTGCATGAAACCCACTTTGAATCGGAATCGCGGAAACGGTGTGACCATTATCGCACCGCACATTCCGTACCGCGCACGATGAAGATCCGCTGGATTCCCGCGCTGCTGATTCTCGTCGTGGTCGCGTTGACGGTGCGGCTCGGCTTCTGGCAGCGCGATCGCGCGCATCAGAAGGAAGCGCTGCAGACGCACATCGTGCAATTCGAGCACGCGGCGCCGGTCGCGGTAGGGTCGCAGCGCATCGACCTGAAGGACATCGAATTCCACCGCGTGCGCGCACGCGGGCAGTTCATGCCGGACCTCGTCGTCTATCTCGACAATCGCCCGTATAACGATCAGGCGGGCTTCTATGTCGTGATGCCCTTTAAACTCGCGGACGGCGGCTACGTGCTCGTCAATCGCGGCTGGTTGCCGCGCAATTCGAGCGACCGCACGGCGATCGAGCCGTTCGATACCCCGAAGGGCGACATCGAGATCGAAGGCATCGCGCGCGCCGATGCGAGCAAGGCATTCGAACTCGGGCAGGGCGGCTCGGCTGCGCATCAGAAGATCCGCCAGAATCTCGACGTCGCCGCGTATGCGACGGAAACCGGTCTGCCGCTGCAGCCGTTCGTGATCCAGCAGGTCAGCGACGATGGCGATCGGCTGGTGCGCGACTGGCCGGCGCCGACCACCGGCGTCGAGCGCAATTACGGCTACATGCTGCAGTGGTGGGGCATGGCGATTGCCGCGATCGCGTTCGGGCTGTATGCGGCGCGGCGCGCGGCGAAGAAAGAGCAGCAGGTATCCAGTTTGTAGAGCGCGATGCGTTGACGCTTTACCGCATGCATCGTTTTCTTTTGAAAGAGGTCAGCAGTGTCGATACGAACTTCCCGTACGTCGCCTTCCGGCGAAGCAGCCGGCAGCGGCGCCCGTCAACCGGGCAACAAAGGCAGTAACGGTGGCAAGGGCAACAAGGGCTCGTGGAAGCGTGGCCGCTGGATGCTGCTGCTGCTCGCGATCATCTGCGCGGCGCCCGTGATCGGCTCGTACGTGACCTACTACATCATCAAGCCGACCGGCGGCACGACGAGCTACGGCACGCTAATCGAGCCGCAGCGTCCGATTCCCGAGTCGCTCGTCGTCACCGGCGAGGACGGCAAGCCGATCAAGCTCGCGTCGCTGCACGGTCGCTGGGTGATGATCTCGATCGACAGCAGCGCATGCGACAAAGCCTGCGCGACGAAGCTCTATTTCATGCGCCAGATTCGCGTGGCGCAAGGGGGCGAACGCGAGCGCCTGGTCACCGTGTGGCTGCGCACCGATGCGAACCCGGTGCCGGACGTGATCCGCACCGCGTACCCCGACACCGGCAAACTCATCGCGGATCCGGCTGCGCTGGCCGCATGGTTGCCCGTCGATGCGGGCACGCAGCTCACCGATCACATCTACATGGTCGATCCGAACGGCAACCTGATGATGCGTTTCCCGAAGGATCCCAATCCGGGCAAGATCAAGGGCGACGTGACGAAGCTGCTGAAGTGGTCGAGCATCGGTTGATGCGACGGCTCGCATCGCGACAAGGGTAAAGAGATGTTCGTACTGCAACTGGGCCTGATCGGCGTGTGCATCGCGCTGCTGCCGCTGTCCTACGTGTGGGTCAAGGCCGACGACAACAAGTTTCGCAAGCTCGTGTGGGTCACGACGTTCCTCACGCTCGACCTCGTGATGTTCGGCGGCTTCACGCGGCTGACCGATTCGGGGCTCGGCTGTCCGGACTGGCCCGGTTGCTATGGCACGTCGTCGCCGTTCATCGCGCACGCGGCGATCAGCGCCGCGCATGCGGCATTGCCGAGCGGTCCGGTCAGCATGACGAAGGCGTGGATCGAGATGATCCACCGTTACTTCGCGATGGCGATCGGCGTGCTGATCGTCGCGCAGACGTTGATCGCATGGAGTGCGCGGTTGCGGCGCAAGCCGCTTCACGTGTCGCCGTGGTGGCCGACGTCGCTGCTGCTGCTGATCCTCGTGCAAGGCGCGTTCGGCGCGTGGACCGTGACGATGAAGCTGCAGCCGGTGATCGTCACGACGCATCTGCTGCTCGGGCTCGCGTTGCTTGGCGGCCTGGGCTGGCTGGCCGCGCGGATGACGCCGTTGCCCGCTTACGATCCCGGCGCTGCGCGCTGGCGCACGGCCGCGCTCGCGGGCCTCGCGCTGCTGATCGTGCAGATCGCGTTCGGCGGCTGGGTCAGTACGAACTACGCAGTGCTCGCGTGTACCGACTTCCCGACCTGCAACGGCCAATGGATCCCGCCGATGGACTTCGCGCACGGCTTCCATCTGTGGCGCGCGCTCGGCATGACCGGCGACGGCGAGGTGATCACGCAGGACGCACTCGTCGCGATCCACTGGACGCACCGCACGTTCGCGTTCGTCGTGATCGCGTACCTCGTGTGGTTCGCCGCGAAGATGCGCCGGTTCGAGTCGCTGCGGCGGCCCGCGAACGGCGTGCTGCTGGTGGTCGCGATACAGTTCGCTACCGGTCTGTCGAATATCGTGCTTCAATGGCCGTTGCCGGTCGCCGTCGCGCACAACGGCGGCGCTGCGATCCTGTTGCTGCTGCTCGTTATGCTAAACTTTCGAATCGCTTTTAGCCGTCCCGGCCGCGCCGTGTTGCCTGCGCGCGATGCCGCGCCAGCGTGACCCACATGGACAGCACAACACTCTCCCAATCGCCCGGTAGCCGGATCTCCCAGTATCTCGCGCTGACCAAGCCGCGTGTGACGCAGCTTGCGGTGTTCTGCGCGGTGATCGGTATGTTCCTGTCGACGCCGGGCATGGTGCCGTGGACGGTTCTGATCGGCGGCACCGTGGGCATCTGGCTGCTGGCCGGCGCCGCGTTCGCGATCAATTGCCTCGTCGAACAGAAGATCGACGCGAAGATGCGTCGCACCGCATGGCGTCCTTCAGCACGCGGCGAAATCACCACCACCCAGATCCTGCTGTTTTCCGCCGTGCTCGGCGGTCTCGGCATGTGGACGCTCTACACGTTCGCCAATCCGCTGACGATGTGGCTCACCATCGCGACCTTCGTCGGCTACGCGGTCATCTACACGCTGCTGCTCAAACCGGCCACGCCGCAGAACATCGTGATCGGCGGTGCGTCGGGCGCGATGCCGCCGGCGCTCGGCTGGGCTGCCGTGACCGGCCACGTGCCGGGCGATGCGTGGATTCTCGTGCTGATCATCTTCGTGTGGACGCCGCCGCATTTCTGGGCGCTCGCACTCTATCGCCGCAAAGACTACGAAAACGCCGGCCTGCCGATGCTGCCGAACACGCATGGCGAGAAGTACACGCGGCTGCACATCTTCCTGTACACGGTGATTCTGTTCGCCGTGACGCTGATGCCATTCATCTCCGGGATGAGCGGGCTGTTCTATCTGATCTCGGCAGTGCTGCTCGGCGCGGTGTTCCTCGCGTATGCGTGGAAGATCTACCGCGAGTATTCGGACGCGCTCGCGCGCAGCACTTTCCGCTATTCGATCGTCTATCTGTCGCTGCTGTTCATGGCGCTGCTGATCGACCACTATGCGCGCGTCGTGATCGGCGCGTAACACCATGCTCACATCCTGGTTTGCGCGGGCCTCGCGCGTCGCTCTCGTCGCGTGCGCGCTCGGCGGCGTGGCGCTCGTGTCCGGCTGCGGCAAGCAGCCACCGTCGTTCGAGAATCTCGACCTCACCGGCAACACGCAGTTCGGCAGCGACTTTTCGTTGCCCGACACCGACGGCAAGGTCCGCACGCTCGCCGACTACAAGGGCAAGGCCGTCGTGCTGTTCTTCGGCTATACGCATTGTCCGGACGTGTGCCCGACGACGATGGCCGAACTGTCGCAGGCGTTGCAGCAACTCGGTCCGGATGCGGCGAAGCGCGTGCAGGTGCTGTTCGTCACGGTCGATCCGCAGCGCGACACGCCTGCTTTGCTCGCGCAATACGTGGCAGCGTTCAATCCGTCGTTCGTCGGACTGCATCCCGCCGACGATGCGCAACTCGTCAAGATCACGAAGGACTTCCGCGTGTACTACGCGAAGGTGCCGGGCAAGACGCCCGACAGCTACACGATGGATCACACGGCCGCGAGCTATGTGTTCGATCCGTCCGGCAAGCTGCGGCTGTTTGCACGCGACGGCCAGGGCGCCGGCCCGTGGGTGCACGATCTGAAACTGCTGCTCGACTGAGCGTGTGTTTCTTCGCGCACGGCGTTCGGTCCGTGCGCTTCTTCCTTGATGATCTTTATACCGGCTCGGGCAGCGTCACGCCTGCAGCGAGCCGCGTCGCCTTGAATTCCGTGATGTCGTAACGCGCGAGCTGCCGTTGAGCAAACGGATCGGCGGCGAGAATCGCGTCGAGCCTGTCGCGCTCGATTCCCACCGCGACGATGACGCCGCCGTCGCGCGGCACCTTCGGTCCCGCCATCACGAATACGCCTGCTTCGAATTGCTGCGCGAGAAACGCGCGGTGTGCTTCGAGTTCGTCGTCGACGCGCTCGAGCGGCGCTGTGTAGGTGATCGAAATGACGTACATGATGGGACCTCGCGATGAAGGAGACGGGCGCGCGCCCGCGATTCGCCATTATCTGTCAGTGGGCTTCGTGGTGCTGTGGCGCCGGCCTCTTGCGCCGCTCGGCGGGCTGCATACCGATATGAGATCGCGATATTTCACTTCCCGCCGCGCGTATGCGACCATCTGCGGCCGAGCTGGCGACACCGCACAACGCATCGCAAACCCGTCGCCGGCGTGTTACCCGAGTTACCCGAATCCGACATCGATCGGACAAGCGAGAAAGAAATGCAGCGCAGACATATCCTCAAAGCCCTCTCGGCAGTCGCGGTTACGGCCGCATTCGTCACCAGCATCGGCGTGCATGCCGAAGACAAGCCGATCAAGGTCGGCACCATCAGCGGTCCCGACGCGCAGATCTGGGCCGTCGTGCAGAAGGTCGCGAAGCGCGAAGGGCTCGACGTGAAGGTCATCGAGTTCAACGACTACGTGCAGCCGAACGCCGCGCTCGACGCAGGCGACCTCGATGCGAACAGCTTCCAGCATCAGCCGTACCTCGACAGCCAGGTGAAGCAGCGCGGCTACAAGATCGTCAACGCGGGGCTCACGTACATCTCGCCACTCGGCATCTACTCGAAGAAGCTGAAGTCGCTGAAGGATTTGCCGCAGGGCGCGAAGGTCGCGGTGCCGAACGATCCGTCGAATGAAAATCGCGCGCTGCTGTTGCTGCAGGCGCAGGGCGTCATCAAGCTGAAGGCCGGCGCGGGCACGAACGGCGGCAGTGCGACGCCGCTCGACGTCGCGGAGAATCCGAAGAAAGTGAAGCTCGTCGAACTCGACGCGGCGCAACTGCCGCGCTCGCTGTCGGACGTCGACGCTGCGGCGATCAACACGAACTACGCGCTGGCTGCCGGTCTGCAGCCCACTAAGGATGCGATCGCGCTCGAAGACGTGCACAGCCCGTACGCGAACCTGATCGCCGTGCGCGCGCAGGACAAGGACAAGCCGTGGGTGAAGAAGCTGGTGGCGGCGTATCAGTCGGAAGACGTGCGTGCGTTCATCAAGACGCAGTTCAAGGGCTCGGTTGTGCCTTCGTTCTGATGATGGGCTGATCGATGTCGATCGGGTGAGCGGTACTTAAGCCGCACCGGATGCGATACGAAAAAGCGCCGTGGGATGCCACGGCGCTTTTTCTTTTTGCGCGACAGGGATTGCCTGGTACGGATCGCACGCAGCGTCCGCTCCGCCCGCTACAAATCCCGCTCCCAATGCTCGATCGGCAGATCCCGACCAAAGCGCCACTCGGAAGTATTCGCTGCGCACACGAAGCCCCTGCGCTCGCAAAGTCGCCGCGCGTCGTGCAGAAACGGCGTGGTCCACAGCGTGAGCTTCGTGTACCCGGCGCGTGTCGCGAACTGCACGCATTCGTCGAGCAGTTGCGTACCGATGCCGAGGTGCCGCGCTTCCGGTTCGACGTACAGCAGCCGCACGCGCGCGACGGTCGTCGACACGCACACCACCATCGCCGACCCGACGATCGCTCCAGCCTGCTCGGCGACCCAGCCGGTTTCGCGCAGCGGGTCGCGGTGTCGCAGGAAATCGGCGACGACGCGCGACAGCATGCCTTCGAACGTCGGATCCCAGTCGTACTCGGCGGCGAACCACTGCGCCTGACGATGCACGAGCCAGCCATATTCGCCGGGGCCCACCGCGCGCAGCGTCACGGGGCTGCGGCGCAACTCCGGATCGAGCAGCCATTCGATGCGTTGCATCGCATCGATCAACCATTCCTGCGACTCGGGCGGAATCTGCGCGAGCACGGCCGCGACTTCCGCGCGCGCGGCTTCGTCGAGCGGCTGCCAGATCGTCATGCCGGCGTCGGTCAGCGACAGCAGCGACTGTCGCGCATCGCTTTCCGACGGGCGGCGCGTCAGCAGATTGCGACGTTCGAAACTGGTGAGCAGGCGGCTCAGATAGCCGCTGTCGAGCCCGAGATTGCGCGTGAGCGCCGCAGCGGTCTGCGCGTGTCCACGCGCGAGTTCGTGCAGCACGCGCACCTCGGTCAACGAGAAAGCGCTCTTTTGCAGGTACTCATGCAGCGCGCCGATGTGCTGGGTATAGAAACGGTTGAAGTGGCGGACGGCCTCGGCGCGCCGCTGCGCTTCGGAATCGTTCAAAACGCGTGCCCCCGGAAATCTTGCGGATCAAGGCAGCACTATATGGCATTGCATCGGATAGTTGAAACGGGCCAGACGGCCGCGCCGGGCAAGCGCTGGTATTAGAGAGGTCTCGTGAGTGGTGCGCAAGGCGGCTCGCCGGTACGGACCAGTCTATCGAGGTGGTCTTATCGTGTGGCCCGAATACGGGTAAATCCTGGGCAAGTTCGAGCCCACTCCATATCGCGATAAACTCTTTGTAAGCCTTTACCAGTAAGGATTTCAGGCGATTTTCATCGATAGATACCAGTTTATTGACTGGTACTAAGTTGGTTATATAATGGGCTCGCTTTCGATGGCCCCACACCATCGCTTTTTCTCGGCCAGGTCTTCTGAACGGATTCGCCGGAGCCCCATGGAAACACGCTGGTCCGCGCTGACGCCCGACGCGCGCAACATCACTCCGCTCTACCTGCAGCTCGCTCGCAATCTGGCGACCGCGATCCATTGCGGCGTCTGGTCGGCGGGTGAGGCGTTGCCGTCGGAGCGCACGCTGTCCGATGCGATCGGCGTGTCGCGGATCACCGCGCGCAAGGCGATCGAGCTGCTCGTCGAGCAGGGCTTGATCCGGCGTGCACGCGGCGCGGGCAGCTTCATCACGCCGCGCGTCGAGGACCCGCTGTCACGCCTCACGGGCTTCACGAAAAAGATGGAACAGCGCGGCTTCCGTCCCGATTCGATCTGGCTCGAGCGCGACATTCGCCCGGCGAATCGTGACGAGGTCGTGCATCTCGGGTTGTCGCCGGGTGCGGCGGTTGCGAGTCTGCGTCGGTTGCGTCGTGCGGATGGGATCGTGATGGCGGTCGAGCATTCGACGCTGCCCATCTCGATCGTGCCGGACCCGCAGGCGGTCGGCACATCGCTGTACGGTTTTCTGGAGCAGCGGGGCCACGCGGTGGTACGCGCATTGCAGCACTTCCGTGCAGTCAACGCGACGAGCGAGATCGCGTCGCTGATGGACATGGAGCCGCGCACCGCGCTGCTGGTGATCACGCGCATCGGCTTCAGCGCCGATCAACGCGCGATCGAACTGACGGACACCTACTGCCGCGACGACTACTACGACTTCGTCGCCGAACTGCGTAGCTAGCGAGTAGCGAGCTAGCGACGCGGAAATTTTCGTGCGGCACGGAACAGCGCGCCATACGAACAGTCATGCATTGCATCACGCATCATCAGAGAGACTCATGCTGACCGGAAACATACTGACGCCCGAAGGCTGGATCCACGGCACGCTCGAATTCGAGAACGGCCGCATCACGTCGCTCACGGGCAACGCGGCGGACCCCGCGAACAACGACGCGCCGTACATCCTCCCTGGCTTCATCGATCTGCACGTGCACGGCGGCGGCGGCTCGGACGTGATGGAAGCGGGCGACGCGATCGACACGATCACGCGCACGCACGCACGCCACGGCACGACGAGCCTGCTCGCGACGACGATGACCGCGCCGCGCGAAGAGTTGATGAACGTCGTCGCCGGTCTCGCCAGCGTGACGCGCAACCGGACGACGAACGGCGCGCGCGTGCTCGGCGTGCATCTCGAAGGGCCGTATATCAATCCCGGCAAGCTCGGCGCGCAGCCGGACGCGGCGGTATCGGCGGTACTCGACGAAGTGTTGAAGTATCTGTCGATCGCGCCGATCCGCGTCGTCACGCTCGCACCGGAAATCGCCGGCCACATCGAGATCATCTCGGAGATGGCGGCGCGCGGCGTACGCGTGCAGCTCGGCCATTCGCTCGCGACCTACGACGACGCGGTCGCCGCGCTGAAGCACGGCGCGTGTGGCTTCACGCATCTGTTCAACGCGATGTCCCCGCTGCATCACCGCAATCCGGGGCTCGTCGGCGCGGCGCTCGCGCACGCCGAATACGCGGAAATCATTCCCGATCTGCTGCATGTCCACCCGGGCGCGATCCGTGCGGCGATGCGCGCGATTCCGCGTCTCTACGTGGTCACCGACAGCACGTCGGCAACCGGCATGCCGGACGGCGAATACCGGCTCGGCAGCCAGCATGTCACCAAGTGCCTCGGCGGCGTGCGTCTCGCCGACGGCACGCTCGCAGGCAGCACGCTGACGATGGATCAGGCGCTGCGCAACCTCGTCTCGCTCGGCCTGCCGATGGCCGACGTGTCCAACCGCCTGTCGCGCTATGCCGCCGACTACCTCGGTCTCGAAGACCGCGGCCGTCTCACGCGCGGCGCGTGGGCCGACGTCGTCGTGTTCGATCGCGAACTGGCACTGACCGCGACTTACGTCGAAGGAGAATCGATTGTCGAATATGCTTAAAGAGGCGCTGGCGTCCGCCGATACGGTCGCCGCGCAGCTTGCCGATCCGTCGCGCGTGCAGGCGCTCGCGACCCGTCTCGCCGAAGCGCCGCGCGATGTCGCGCTGACCGTCGCGCGCGGCAGCTCCGATCACGCGGCGAGTTACTTCGCGAGCCTGACGATGAGTCGTCTCGGCGTGCCGGTCGCGTCGCTGCCGATGTCGGTCGCGACGCTTCAACAGGCGCCGCTGAAAGTGCGCGGCCAGCTCGCGCTGGCGTTCTCGCAGTCCGGCAAGAGCCCCGACCTGATCGGCACGATGATCGCGCTGCGCGATGCGGGTGCGTTGACCGTCGCTGCGGTGAACGCGCCGGACTCGCCGCTCGCGGATGCGTGCGAGTGGCATCTGCCGCTCGCGGCCGGTCCCGAACTGAGCGTCGCGGCGACGAAGAGCTACATCGCGATGCTGTCAATGTCCGCGCAGCTGGTCGCGCACTGGCAACGCGACGACGCATTGCTCGGCGCGCTCGACACGCTGCCCGATGCGCTGCGTCGTGCGGGCACGCTCGACTGGTCTGCTGCAGTCGACGCGCTGCGCGGCGTCGAGCGGATGATCGTGATCGGCCGCGGTCTCGGCCTCGCGATCGCGCAGGAAGCCGCGCTCAAGCTAAAGGAAACCTCGGGCATCCAGGCCGAAGCGTTTTCGAGCGCGGAAGTGCGGCACGGTCCGATGGAACTGATCGATCGAGACTACCCGTTGCTCGTGTTTGCCCCGCGCGGTCCCGAACAGCAGGGCCTCGTGCAACTCGCACAGGACATGAAAGCGCGCGGCGCACATGTGCTGCTCGCCGCGCCCGACGACGTCGCCGACGGTGTTGCCGACATCGTGCTGCCGGTCGTGCAGACCGCGCACGCGGCGCTCGATCCGATCGCCGCGATCCTGTCCTTCTACGTGATGGCCGCGGCGCTCGCCGCCGCTCGCGGACGCAATCCCGATGCGCCGCGCCATCTGAACAAAGTCACTGAAACTCACTGATCGAGATAGCGGATGCGACGTGTCGAGGAGTCCCGTTTGATGAGCCCTGCTGAAGGCCATTTTGTTCTGCTCGCGCCGCTGACCGGTCCGGTCGTGCCGCTCGAGAAAGTCCCCGATCCTGTGTTTTCCGGCGGTATGTTCGGCGACGGCATCGGCATCGATCCGCTCGCTGGAAAGCTGGTTGCACCGTGCGACGCCGTCGTGATGCATCTCGCGCGCACGGGTCACGCGGTGACGCTGCGTACCGAAGAGGGCGCCGAGATCCTGCTGCACATCGGTATCGATACGGTCGAGCTGAACGGCAAGGGCTTTGCGCCGATGGTCGAACAGGGTGTGCCGGTGCGTGCCGGCGACGTGCTGATCGAGTTCGATCAGGATCAGATTGCGTGTGCGGCGCCGAGTCTCGTGTCGGTGATCGCGATTGCGAATTCGGATGCGTTCGAGATCGTCGAGCGTGTGCAGGGCGGCATGGTCGTCGCGGGTGAAACGCCGCTGCTCGTGCTGCGTGCACGCGACGGCGCGGCTGCGCAGGCATCGCGTGAAGCGAGCGTGGTGGTCGATGAAGCGCGTCGTCAGGTGACGCTCGCGCATGCGGGCGGTCTGCATGCGCGGCCTGCTGCGCGTGCGCGTGAAGCGGCGCGCGGTTTCGATGCGAAGGTTGAAGTGCGTTACGACGGTCGCAAGGCGCCGCTCGAAAGCGTCGTCGGTTTGCTCGGTCTCGGTGCGGGCGAAGGCGCGACCGTCGAGCTTCTTGGTGTCGGCGCGCAGGCGCAGGCCGCAGTCGATGCGGTCGCGGCGGAACTGCTGCGCGACGCGCATGGCGAGGTCGAAGAAAAACCGGCACGGCTGCGTTCGCCGGCGCTTGCATCTGCGCAGGCGGCGGCAAGCGGCACCGCGCTCGCGCCGAACACGCTCGCAGGCGTGTGCGCGGCGCCAGGCGTTGCGGTCGGCAAGCTGGTGCGCTGGGACGACGCGGACATCGATCCGCCCGAGCTGGCGAGCGGCACGTCCGCTGCCGAAAGCCGGTTGCTCGACAAGGCGCTCGCCGCCGTCGACGCGGAACTGAACACGACGGTCCGCGATGCATCGCAACGCGGTGCGGTGGGTGAGGCGGGCATCTTCGCCGTGCATCGCGTGCTGCTCGAAGACCCGACGCTGATCGACGCCGCACGCGATCTGATCAGCCTCAACAAGAGCGCGGGCTTCGCGTGGCGCGAAGCGATCCGCGCGCAGATCGCGGTACTCGCGAAGCTCGACGATGCATTGCTCGCCGAACGTGCTGCCGATCTGCGGGACATCGAAAAGCGCGTGCTGCGCGCGCTCGGTTACGCAAACGCGACGACGCGCGCACTGCCCTACGAAGCCGTGCTCGCCGCCGACGAATTCACGCCGTCGGATCTGTCGTCGCTCGATCGCACACGCGTCACCGCGCTCGTGATGGCGCGTGGCGGTGCGACGTCGCACGCGGCGATCATCGCGCGGCAGATCGGCATTCCCGCGCTCGTCGCGGTCGGCGATGCGCTGCATGCGATTCCGGAAGGCACCGAGGTCGTCGTCGATGCATCGGCAGGGCGGCTCGAACATGCGCCGACCGCACTCGATGTCGAACGTGCGCGTACAGAGCGCTCGCGTCTGGCCGGCGTGCGCGAAGCGGATCGCCGCACGTCGCAGGTTGCCGCTGCGACCCGCGACGGCCGCGCGATCGAAGTCGCCGCGAACATCGCGACGCTCGACGACGCGAAAGTCGCCGTCGACAACGGCGCCGATGCGGTCGGCCTGCTGCGTACCGAACTGCTGTTCATCCATCGCCAGGCGGCTCCGACCGTCGACGAACATCGCGCGAGCTATCAGGCGATCGTCGATGCGCTGCAGGGACGCACGGCAATCATCCGCACGCTCGACGTCGGCGCGGACAAGGAAGTCGATTACCTGACGCTGCCGCCCGAGCCGAACCCCGCGCTCGGCTTGCGCGGCATCCGGCTCGCGCAGGTGCGCCCCGATCTGCTCGACGATCAACTGCGCGGCCTGCTCGCCGTGCAGCCGATGGGTGCCGTGCGCATCCTGCTGCCGATGGTCACCGACGCAGGCGAACTCGTGCGACTGCGCAAGCGCATCGACGAATTCGCACGTGCGGCGGGCCGTACTGAATCGATCGAAGTCGGTGTGATGGTCGAGGTGCCGTCGGCCGCGCTGCTCGCTGATCAGCTCGCGCAGCACGCGGATTTTCTGTCGATCGGCACCAACGATCTCACGCAGTACACGCTCGCGATGGACCGCTGCCAGGCCGATCTCGCCGCGCAGGCGGATGGGCTGCATCCTGCTGTGCTGCGGCTCGTCGATACGACGGTGCGCGGCGCGCAGAAGCACGGCAAGTGGGTCGGCGTGTGCGGCGCGCTCGCGGGCGATCCGCTCGCGGTGCCGCTGCTCGTCGGACTCGGCGTGACGGAGCTGTCGGTGGATCCGGTGTCGGTGCCGGGCATCAAGGCGCGCGTGCGCAACCTCGACTACGCGCTGTGCCGGCAACGCGCACAGGACGTGCTCGCGCTCGATTCGGCGCAGGCGGTGCGGGCGGCCAGCCGTGAAATCTGGCCGGTGGACTAAGAGCAACGATAAAAGCAGCAACATTTAACGCAAGACAACGACTCGACCAAGAGACAAAGGAGTGGAGGTATCGATGGATGGAAACCCGTTTCTGAAAGTGCAGCGGCTTGGCCGCGCACTGATGCTGCCGATCGCAGTGCTGCCGGTAGCCGGCCTGCTGCTGCGCTTAGGCCAGCCCGATGTGTTCAACATCAAGATGATCGCCGACGCGGGCGGCGCGATTTTCGACAACCTGCCGCTGCTGTTCGCCATTGGCGTCGCGGTCGGGTTCGCGAAGGACAATAACGGCGTCGCGGCACTCGCCGGCGCGATCGGCTATCTGGTCGAAATCGCGGTGATGAAGGACATCAACGACAAGCTCAACATGGGTGTGCTGTCGGGGATCGTCGCCGGGATCGTCGCGGGGATGCTGTACAACCGCTACAAGGACATCAAGCTGCCGGACTACCTCGCGTTCTTTGGAGGGAAACGCTTCGTGCCGATTGTCACGGGGGTGGCGTGTCTCGTGCTCGGCATCGTATTCGGCTACGTGTGGCAGCCGGTGCAGGGCGCGATCGATCTCGCCGGCCACTGGCTCACGACGGCCGGCGCGCTTGGCGCATTCGTGTACGGGCTGCTGAACCGTCTGCTGCTCGTGACCGGGTTGCACCACATCCTGAACTCGCTCGCGTGGTTCGTGTTCGGCACGTTTACGCCGGCGGGCGGCGCTGCCGTGACCGGCGACCTGCACCGCTTCTTCGCCGGCGATCCGACGGCCGGAGCGTTCATGACGGGCTTCTTCCCGGTGATGATGTTCGGCCTGCCGGCCGCGTGTCTCGCGATGTTCCACGAAGCGCCGAAGGAGCGCCGCGCACTGGTCGGTGGTCTGCTGTTCTCGATGGCATTGACGTCGTTCCTGACTGGCGTGACCGAGCCGATCGAGTTCACCTTCATGTTCCTCGCGCCGGTGCTGTACCTGATCCACGCGGTGTTGACGGGGCTCTCGCTCGCGATCTGCTCGGCGCTCGGCATCAAGCTCGGCTTCACGTTCTCGGCGGGCGCGATCGACTACGTGCTGAACTACGGCCTGTCGACGAAGGGCTGGGAAGCGATTCCAATCGGCCTCGTGTACGGCGTCGCGTACTACGGTCTGTTCCGCTTCTTTATCCGCCGCTTCAACATGGCGACGCCGGGCCGCGAACCGGCCGCTGCCGAAGCGCAGGCCGATTCGTTCGCGACCGGCGGTTACGTTGCACCGACGGCCGGCGCGAGCGTGCCGCGCGCGGTGCAGTACATCGCGGCGCTGGGCGGCGCGTCGAACCTGACGCTCGTCGATGCGTGCACGACGCGGCTGCGGCTTTCTGTTGTGGACCCGGCGCAGGTGTCGGAAGCCGATCTGAAGACGATCGGTGCGCGTGGGGTGCTGAAGCGCGGCGGCAACAGCGTGCAGGTGATCATCGGGCCGGAAGCGGACATGATTGCCGATGAGATTCGTACGGCGATCGAGCAGGGTGTTGGAGTTGAAAGTGCGGTTGCTGCTCGTGCTTCTTCGCCTGCTGCATCTGCTGCGCCTGTTGCTTCTTCGGCTGCGAAGGTAGCGCCTGTAGAGGGTAGCGGTCCGCTCGATCCAGATCCGCTGCGCTGGCTCGCGGTGTTCGGCGGCGCGACCAACATCGTGTCGCTCGATGCGGTGGCGTCGACGCGTCTGCGGATCGTCGTGCGCGATCCTTCCTCCGTCGATCGTCAACGGCTTGCGGCGCTTGATGTCGCGTGGGTGTCGGCGGATACGTTCCACATCGTTGTCGGCGATGCGGCTCGACGATATGCACAGCAGTTGTCGACGCGTTTGCCTGCGGTGGGTGGTGGTGCGGGCGCGGCACCGTTGCCGGCGTGATCGGATTGAAGCGAGGGGCACTCCTGCTGTGGCTGTAGCGCGTGTACTTCGCTTCGTAGCGTAGCGTTAAGTGAAAAAGCGGCACCGTTTGTTCGGTGCCGCTTTTTTTCATGCCTGTGAGTTTCGTGCGTCGTGTGATCTTGCGGTGCCGAGCGCTACGCTGCCGCGTCGCACGCGTGTCGTCAGTACATCGAATGCGTATTCTGCTCGACCGAATCCGCCGTGACCTTGCCGCGCATCACGCGATACACCCAGCTCGTGTACAGCAGGATCAACGGCAAGAAAATTGCGACCGCGATCAGCATGATCTGCAGCGTCATCCGGCTCGATGTCGAGTCCCACACGGTGAGGCTGCTACGCCCATCGAGCGACGACGGCATGATGAACGGGAACATCGAAAATCCCGCTGTGAGGATCACACCGACGATCATCAGCCCAGTCGACAGGAACGTACTCTTCTCGAAGCGTGAACCACCGAGCAGCAGCGCGAGCACACCGCCCGCGAGGCCCGCGACGGGCGCGGCGATCATCCACGGGTAGGTCGAATAGTTCGACAGCCACAGACCGGGCGCGCCGGTGACGTTCTTCAGCAGCGGATTCGCAACGGCATCGGTGGGCGCACCATCGATGATCTGATAACCGCCGATCATCGTCGCGATCAGTGCACCGGCAATCAGGAAGCACACGATGTTCACGAGCGCCGCGATGCGCAGCGCAACCGACGCACGCCGCGCGACGATGCCGTCGCTCTTCATCTTCACGAACGCAGCACCGTGCGCGGCGAGCATCGACAGACTCACGACGCCGCAGAGCAGCGAGAAAGGATTCAGCAGCCCGAAGAAGCTGCCGTGATACGTGACGCGCAGATCGCGATCGAATGCGAACGGCACGCCCTGCAGCAGGTTGCCGAACGCGATGCCGAACACCAGCGCCGGCACGAAGCCGCCGATGAAGAGTCCCCAGTCCCATGCATGTCGCCAGCGCGGATCGTCGCGCTTGCCGCGATAGTCGAACCCGACCGGTCGAAAGAACAGCGCGAACAGCACGAGCAGCATCGCGAAGTAGAAGCCCGAGAACGACGCGGCGTAGACGAGCGGCCACGCGGCGAACATCGCACCGCCCGCCGTGACGAACCACACCTGGTTGCCTTCCCACGTCGCGCCCACCGTGTTCACGATGATGCGCCGCTCCGCATCCGTCCTGCCGATGAACGGCAGCAGGAACGTGGCCCCCATGTCGAAGCCGTCGGTGACTGCGAAGCCGATCAGCAGCACGCCGATCAACACCCACCAGATCAGTTTGAGCGTTCCGTAGTCCATGATGATCTTCCCGATTTCCGAGTGACGTGCCGCGTTGGATCAGACCGCCGAGCTGTCGCGAGCCAGTTGCGTGGCGGCGACCCGTTCGTGGTGATAGCGTCCCGTGTGCAGCGACGACGGTCCGAGGCGCGCGTACTTGAACATCAACGTGATCTCGATGATGAAGAGCGCCGTGTAGAACACGATGAATCCCGCGAGGCTCAGATACAGATCGTGCGGCTGGAGACTCGACGCGGATAGCGCAGTCGGCAGGATTTCAGCGATGGTCCACGGCTGTCGACCGACCTCGGCGACGATCCAGCCGAATTCCGCCGCGAGCCATGGCAATGGAATCGCCCATACGGCCCAGCGCAGGAACCATCGTCGGTTGTCGAGCAGCAGTGAACGCTGCGCGCAGAACCAGAACGCGAGCACGAACGTCGCAAGAAACAGCAGGCCGAGTCCGACCATCAGACGGAACGAGAAGAACACCGGAGCGACCGGCGGAATCGTTTTCTTCGCGGCCTGCTGGATCTGGTCGGGGGTCGCGTCGGTGACGGTCGCGGTGAACTGCTTGAGCATCAGCCCGTAGCCGAGGTCTTTCTTGTGCGCGTCGAACAGTGCGCGGGTGTCGTCGGACGTGTCGCCCTGTTTCAGTTTCTGCAGCGCGCCGTACGCGATGATCCCGCTCTTGATCCGCGTTTCGGCGTGCGCGATCAGCTCCTTCAATCCTGCAACCGGCTCGTCGAGCGAGCGCGTCGCGATGATGCCGAGCGCGTACGGTACGCGGATCGCGTAGTCGGTGCGCTGTTCCTGCTGGTTCGGGATCCCGATGATCGTGAACGGCGCGGGTGCGGGTGCAGTTTCCCATTCGGATTCGATCGCGGCGAGCTTCACCCGCTGCACTTCGCCGGTGCGGTAGCCGGATTCGTCGCCGAGCACGATCACGCAGATCGTCGACGCAAGACCGAAGCCTGCGGCGATCGCGAACGAGCGCAACGCGAACTCGGTATCGCGGCGCTTCAGCAAATACCATGACGACACGCCGAGCACGAAGATCGACGCCGTCACATAACCCGCCGACACCGTGTGCACGAACTTCACCTGCGCGACCGGATTGAAGATCACCGCGTAGAGACTCGACAGCTCCATGCGCATCGTCTCGTAGTTGAACTCAGCGCCGACCGGATTGTTCATCCAGCCGTTCGCGATGAGAATCCACAGCGCGGACAGATTCGAGCCGAGCGCGACGAGGAACGTGACCATCAGATGCTTGACGCTCGACAGCCGCTTCCAGCCGAAGAAAAACAGCCCGACGAACGTCGATTCGAGGAAGAACGCCATCAGCCCCTCGACGGCCAACGGCACGCCGAAGATATCGCCGACGTAATGCGAGTAATACGACCAGTTCGTGCCGAACTGGAATTCGAGCGTGAGGCCGGTGGTCACGCCCATCGCGAAGTTAATCCCGAAGAGCTTGCCCCAGAACTGCGTCATGTCCTTGTAGATCTGCTTGCCGGTCATCACGTAGACCGACTCCATGATGACGAGCAGCCAGGAGAGACCGAGCGTCAGCGGAACGAACAGGAAGTGGTAGAGCGCCGTGACGCCGAACTGGAGGCGCGAAAGATCGACGACTTCGCTAGTGGGCATGCTGGTCTCCCTGGGGCGGAGTGGGGGCGGGCACGGACAGCAGCGCCTGTGCGACCTGCGCGGGCGGCAACGACATGTTGTCCGCCTGCGGATGATTGAAGAACGCGTACTTGAGAATCATCAGCAAGATGAACTTGATGACGAGCACGATGACGATGTCGCGTGCGAAGGTCGGACCGCGCGCCCATGCGGCAAACCGGCTGCGCAGTGCGAGGCGGGATGGGGGACGGCGATCGAGCGAAAGGGTCATGGTCGGTGGTGCGACTACCTGACGGGTACATCTGCGAAGCCGGACGATCGTTGTCCGGCGCGGCATGCATGACTGATTCTAGAAGCAGCGTCGCGGGGTGCGCGCATCGCGCAGTGCGGCAAAGGGTCGCGAGCGGACGTCTGCGATGAAACTAATACAAGTATTGTCGAGCCAAGTCAATCGCGCAGCGGATCGCATTACGGCGTGCAGAAAAAAGCCCCGCCGTCTTGCGAGGGCGGGGCTTGCTTGTGTTGCAGCTAATGCGCAATTAGCGCGCGATGCGTTATGCGTATTCGTTCAACGCGCTGCGCATCTTCTTCATTGCGCTGGCTTCGATCTGGCGGATACGTTCCGCCGACACACCGAATTCGTCGGCGAGTTCGTGCAGCGTCGAGCCACCCGAACCGTCGTCGTCGACATGCAGCCAGCGTGCCTCGATGATGCGACGGCTACGTGCGTCGAGCGATTCGAGCGCGGTGGCGATCCCTTCGCTTTGCAGCTTGTCGCGCTGGCGCGATGCGAGCACGGCGGTCGGCTCGTTGTGCGAGTCGGCCAGATAGGCGATCGGCGCGTACGACTCTTCGCCGTCCTCGACCTGGCCTTCGAGCGCGACGTCGCCGCCGGACAGCCGCGTTTCCATCTCCGCGACTTCCTCGCGCTTCACGTTCAGCTCTTTGGCGAGGCCTTCGATCTCTTCGGGCGTGAACGCCTGCAACCCTTGCTTGTGACTACGCAGGTTGAAGAACAGCTTGCGTTGCGCCTTCGTGGTCGCGACCTTCACCGTGCGCCAGTTGCGCAGGATGTATTCGTGGATCTCGGCCTTGATCCAGTGCATCGCGTACGACACGAGACGCACGTTCTGCGTCGGATCGAAGCGCTTCACGGCCTTCATCAGGCCGATGTTGCCTTCCTGGATCAGGTCGGCATGCGGCAGCCCGTAGCCGAGGTAGTTACGTGCGATCGACACGACAAGCCGCAGGTGCGACAGCACCATCTTGCGGGCCGAGTCGAGATTGTTCTGCTCGCGAAATTCGGTGGCGAACTGGCGTTCTTCCGCCGGCGTCAGCATCGGGATCCGGTTGACGGCCTGGATGTAGGCGTCGATGTTGCCCAGCTGGCCGGGCAACATCGAAAATTGCGCGAGCGCCAGTGCACCTGCCGGAGCGGCCTTAGCCGACGACGGGCTCAGAGTACTCGGGAGGGTCATTGCGTTGCTCACGTGAAAAACTCCTTCGGAATCAGCAAAAAGCAGCAAAAAAGCTCAGTCGGAAAACGACTTCACGGTGGATGTTAGCACTCTCAATATCCGAGTGCTAACACTTAGAGTCCGTGGGGTCATCGAGGTTCCCCTCTACCTATTGAAATTTGAAGATCAATAGCATTGTACCCCTTCTGCAGTTTTCCCGCGTTGGGCGTAGCATTTACCCGCGAAGGGCATCCCACCTTTCAATAACCTGCGATTTTTTCGGAATTTGAAGGAGCTATTTGCCGGATTCGGCCGGTTGCCGGGCGGCTCGTTCCTTGCTCGATGCTCCAGAATAACGGCTTCCTTCCCCTCGGCGGCTTATCGGTCCACCGGGTAACAAGAGGTGTTCATGAAGAAAAAGAACTGCGCCGCACGTGGTCTGACACTGAAAATTTCACTGTTTGCGGGCCTGCTGGCGGCGTCTGGTTTGGCCAGCGCCGACCAGTTTGGCGTGCAGATCGCAGGAGGCGTCGCGGATCACCACGTGCGCAAGCTCGACCTCGGCGTCGTGTGGGATCCGGGTTTGAACTGGTGGTACATCGGCGACTGGCATTTCAGTCTGATCGGCGAAGCGCACGCCGCGTGGTGGCATACCGACGAAGGCAACGTCCACGAGAACGTCGGCGAATTCGGCGTGACGCCGGTGGTGCGTTTCATCAAGGGGTCGGGCGCGATCCGTCCGTATTTCGAAGCGGGCGTCGGCGTGCGGTTACTCACGAGCCCGACGATCTCCAGTCGCTACACGCTCAGCTCGGCGTTCCAGTTCGCCGACATGGTCGGTGTGGGCGCGCAGTTCGGCAATCGTCAGCAGTATCAGGTCGGCTATCGCTTCCAGCACGTTTCCAACGCCAGTATCAAAGAGCCGAATCCTGGTATAAATTTCAGCCAGCTATATTTGCAATATAACTTCTGACGACCGCGGCCGGATGACGGCCCTTGTCGGTGCAAAGGGGTCGAGCAATGGCGGCAAAGGTGATCGACGCGATCCGCGAACTTGAGCGCGACCGCTTTCGGGCGATGGTCGACGGCGATGGGCCGTTGCTGGATTCGCTGCTTTCCGACACCGTGAGCTACGTGCACACGAACGGCAAGCGCGAGACCAAGCGGCAGTTCATCGACGCGATCACCGCGGGCCGCCGTCGCTACCGGCAGATCGAGATCCAGTCGCAGGAGGTGATGCCGGTCGGACGCGAGACCTGCGTCGTGACCGGCCGCGCGCTGATCGAGATGGAAGCGAATAACGGCGCGCTGCTGTTTCCTATCGCGTACACGGCCATCCAGGCGCAGGAGGGTGGCCAGTGGCGGCTCGTGGCGTGGCAGGCGACTCGCTGCGCGATCGAATGATCGCGTGACTGTGTGTTGAAGGGGCGGGACGGCGGCTGAAGCGTGTCGGCTTTTTGACCCGGTCCGCCTTGTGGGCGGATTGCCTGTGTCGGCTGCCTGTTGTGCGGCCGGCGTTGTCCCTTGGGTGTGCTTTCTTGCTGCTTCTCTTTACTTCAGCGGTGGCTCGGAGTGAGGCATCGCTTTACGCGGCTGCCCGTTGATCGACCGCCGGCCACGCCGCGCGATTGACCGCGCTGACCACTGCATCCAGGGCAGCCGCTTCCGGCGCATCGCCGATCCCGACGCCATATCTCACCGCCTGTCCACCGACCCGGCAACCGACGAATACGGCTGTGCGCCCGTCGGCCGTCTGCACGCTTTCGCACGACGTCACGTCGACGCTCTCGCCCGATGCCGCCGCGATAGCCCGCGCGACCCGTCGTGCGTGTGTATCGTCGGCGCGCTGGCCGACCGTTTCCTCGGCACCACTTTGTACAGACGATACGTCGACGTCACGGCCTTCCCAGCGCATCGCACCTTCCGCGCCACGGCCCGCCGGTCCGACGGTCTTGAGATATTCGCCTGCGAACAGCGCGCAGATCGCGTCGCCGGTCATCTCGGCGCCTGACCTGTCCGCAGCGGCCTGCACGGCCTGGCTGAATTCGATCTGCACGCGACGCGGCGGCGCGAAGCCCATCCCGCGCTCGAGCAGGAAGGTCGTACCACCCTTACCCGACTGGCTGTTCACGCGGATCACCGCGTCGTAGCTGCGACCGACGTCGGCGGGATCGACGGGCAGGTAGGGCACTTCCCAGATCGCGTCGGGCGCCTGCTGCGCGAGGCCCTTGCGGATCGCATCCTGATGCGATCCCGAAAACGCCGTGTACACGAGGTCGCCCGCATACGGATGACGCGGATGCACGGGCAGCCGGTTGCAACGCTCGACGACACCGCGTACCGCATCGATGTCGGAAAAATCGAGACCGGGGTCGATGCCCTGCGTGTAGAGGTTCATCGCGAGCGTGACGAGATCGACGTTGCCGGTGCGCTCGCCGTTGCCGAACAGGCAGCCTTCGATGCGATCCGCGCCCGCGAGCAGCGCGAGTTCGGCAGCGGCGACCGCCGTGCCGCGATCGTTATGCGGATGCACCGACAGCACGATGCTGTCGCGATAACCGATATTGCGATCCATCCATTCGATCTGGTCCGCGTAGACGTTCGGCGTCGCGGCTTCGACGGTGGCCGGCAGGTTGACGATCATCTTGTGATCGCGCGTCGGGCGCCACGTCTGCGCGACCGCGTCGCACACTTCGCGCGCGAACGACAGCTCGGTCATGCTGAAGGTTTCGGGGGAGTACTGGTAGGTCCAGTGTGTATACGGACGGGCATCGGCGTACTGCCGGATCAACCGCGTACCCTCGACAGCCAGTGCCTTCACCTCGGACTGCGACTGGTTGAAAACGATGCGCCGGAACGACGGGCAGATCGCGTTGTACAGATGGACGATCGCGCGTGGCGCGCCTTCGAGCGCATCGAACGTGCGTGCGATCAGGTCTTCGCGTGACTGCACGAGCACTTCGATCGTCACGTCGTCGGGAATGCGGCGTTCGACGATCAGCTTGCGGACGAAATCGAAGTCGGTCTGCGACGCGGACGGAAATCCGACTTCGATTTCCTTGAAGCCGATCGCGACCAGCATCTCGAAGAACTCGAGCTTCTGTGCGATGGTCATCGGTTCGATCAGCGACTGGTTGCCGTCGCGCAGATCGGTGCTCATCCAGATCGGTGCCCGGTCGATCGTGCGACCGGGCCATTTTCGGCCGTTCAGACGGACAGCGGGGAAGGGGCGGTATTTCTCTGCGGGATTGCGCAACATGGCGAGCCTCGTTCGTCTCGTCGCCTGCGAGGGGTACGGCATCGGGCGGCTGGCTCGATGCTGTCGGTGCGCGCTGCCGTGGCCTGAGCCGATGGAGCGACACGCACCCGCCTTCGCACTTTGTCCGCCGGATAAGCAGACGAAAGGTAACGACTTACAGGTTTAAAAAGGAACTGCGGTTGGGGTGAAACGGGTAACAGCGGTGCTGCAGAAACTCGGGAGGACCGCGCGGACAGCTGGATGCGCGGCGCTACGTCAGCGACTTACGCTAGACGTAGCGATAGGGGCCGCGCGAGGCGGCCGGAGGTAATTCGGAAGGTGTTCGGGATGGAACGCATGGATCGAATGTATGTCAGCGCGGCGCGCGCTGTCAACCTGGCCGGCCAGGTTTCGCGATATCCGCGATGACCGCCACCTGCCGCGCGATCGCATCGGGCACCGGCGCATCGCCGCGCAGAACGGCGTCGATCCATGCGGCGGTGGTCTGCGCGTCGAGTGCATCGGGCAGATCGACGGGCGGCGCATCCGGCGACGAGCGCACCGCCTCGAGCCGAGTTTCGCAGAGGCCGTCGTGCAGCCAGTCGACCTGCACCTGACGACGCGTATCGGCGACTGCTTCGCCCTCGGTGCCGCGCGCGAGCAGCGCACCGCCGGCCGCAGCCTCGGGATGCGCGTTGAACAACTGCGTGAGGCTGTCCCGATACGGCGGATGCGTGTAGTTCACCAGACGCAAAGCGGGCGGCGCGAACGGCTGCAGAATCTTCACGAGCGTGTGCGTCGAATTGCGCACGCCCATGCGTGCGCGCAGCGCGAGCAGCCGCGCGAGTTTCGGCGCGAGCGTCGCGATCGGCGCGAACGCGACGCGTCGTGACGCGAGACCTTGCTCGATATCGTCGCGTGTTTGCGCGGACGCGATGCCGAGCTGCGCGAAAATTTCCGCGCTGGTGACGCGGCCCGGATCGACGACGACGCCATGCACGAGCACCGGTATCCCTTCGCGTGCGAGCAGCAACGCGAGTAGCGGCACGAGATTCGGCTGTTTGCGCGCGCCGTTGTAGCTCGGAATCGAGACAGCCTGATACGCGCTTTGCGACGCGCCCTCTGCGAGCCGCACCGGTTCGAACGATGCGTGCGCGGCGGCCAGCATCGCGGCGAGTTCGTCGGCGCTTTCGCCTTTCACGCGATACGCGAGCAGCACCGCGCCTAGCTCCAGATCGGACACGCGTCCGTCGAGCATCGCGCTGTACAGCGCGTGCGTGTCTTCGGGCGTCAGCGCGCGAGCGCCGTTCGGTCCGCGACCGATCTCCTTGATGAAGCGGGCGCACGGAAAAGCGGACGAGGTGACGGAGTCGGTCATGGGCGGTGAGGCGAACGGATGTGGCAAGAGGGACGTCAGGAGGGGCGCTTTAGAAGCGGTCTCTATATCGCCCGGTCTTGTTTAACTATGAACTCAGAACGACTCCCGAGATCAGTGCGACGATTCCTGCATACCAGGCACTCATCAGCGCACGTCCCACGGGATGTCGCCTAGCGTACGCCCAAACGTACAGCGGCACGACAAAACACAAAATCCCTTTAAATGGATTGCCGGAAAATGCATGCAGTCCAATAAAGATCTGCGAAAGCGCCAGCAGCGCGATGCCGCCAATAATCAGCAATGATGCGAATGAGTGAGTCATCCTGGAACCGTTAATGTTGCGTCTGGGTATTTGCGTTATTTTAACTCGCCCGGATTGCGTGACGAGTGGCACGTGGGCTCGCGGAGGGTCGCCGAATCTGTATTGTAGGACCATCGCGAACTGCGTTCCCGACAGGCCTGTGCGTCGATACGCCGCTACGTCGGTGCTCCGACGTGCCGGGCAAAGCGTGCATCGTCCAATCCAGGCGTTACACTCGTTGCCTCCGGCGTCGCCCACTGCGACGCGCCTCAAATCACGCTCACGACGGAGAATCGGATGACTTACGTGTTTGCCCCGCCGCCGGTTGTCGCGGTGCCGGTCGCCGGATCGAACGATCGCTTCGCGGTGCGCCGCATCTACTGCGTCGGCCGCAACTACGAAGCGCATGCGCGCGAGATGGGACACGATCCCGATCGCGAACCGCCGTTTTTCTTCGGCAAGCCAGCCGACGCAGTGGTCTACGTCGCGCCCGGCGAGATCGGCGTGTTCCCGTATCCGTCGCAATCGAAGAACGTGCACTTCGAGATGGAACTCGTCGCCGCGATCGGCCAGGCGGGCAAGGACATTCCGGTCGAGCGCGCGCTCGATCACGTGTACGGTTACGCGCTCGGTCTCGACATGACGCGTCGCGATCTGCAGGCCGAAGCGAAGAAGCTCGGTCGTCCGTGGGATACCGCGAAGGGCTTCGATCATGCGGCGCCGCTCGGACCGATTCATCCGGTGTCCGCAGTCGGGCATATCGGCGACGGCGCGATCTGGCTGTCGGTCAACGGCGACGAGAAGCAGCGTTCCGATGTGTCGCAGCTGATCTGGTCGGTTGCGGAAACGGTCGCGTATCTGTCGACGCTGTTCGAGCTGCAGCCCGGTGACCTGATCTTCACCGGCACGCCCGAAGGCGTCGGCTCGGTGACGAAGGGCGACACGATGACGGGCGGCGTGGAAGGGCTCGGCGAATTCAGCGTGCGCGTCGCGTGAGCGCGCGAGGAGGAGACATCAGATGAAGCTATACAGCTATTTCCGCAGCTCCGCGTCGTATCGCGTGCGGATTGCGTTGAACCTGAAGGGGTTGCCGTACGACTACGTGCCGATCCACGTGCTGCGCGATGGCGGCGAGCAGTTCAAGCCCGAGTATCGCCAGCTGAATCACGGCGCGGTGGTGCCGACGCTGGTCGACGGTGACGATGTGCTGACGCAGTCGCTCGCGATCATCGAGTATCTCGACGAGACGCATCCGCAGCCGCCGCTGCTGCCGGCGGTGCCACGCGATCGCGCGTATGTGCGATCGGTCGCGCTGCAGATCGCGTGCGATATTCATCCAGTCGACAACCTGCGTGTGCTGAAGTATCTGAAGCACACGTTGGGTGTCGACGATGCGGCGAAAGATGCGTGGTACCGGCACTGGATCGAGTCCGGTTTTGCCGCGCTCGAAGAGCATCTGTCGAGCGATCCGCGCACCGGCAAGCTGTGTTTCGGCGATACGCCGACGATGGCCGATACGTGCCTGATCCCGCAGGTGTTCAACGCGCAGCGCTTCAAGATCGACATGACCGCGTATCCGACCATCCAGCGCATCTTCGACTACGCGGAACAGCTCGACGCGTTTGCGCGCGCTGCGCCCGGGGTGCAGCCCGACGCGGAATGAGCGTGACGTTGCGCGGATTTTCGTCGCGATAAAAAAGGGCGCCTGGGTCAGTTCATGACCCGGCGCCCTTCTTGTGCAGTCGCGACTACGCGCGATGCGGACCGTCGGCTAGCTACCGAGCAACGCGTCCGCGAACTCTTCCGCGCTGAACGGCTGCAGATCCTCGACCTTCTCGCCGACGCCGATGAAGTACACCGGCACCGGACGCTGCCGTGCGATCGCCGCGAGAATGCCACCCTTCGCAGTGCCATCGAGCTTCGTCACGATCAGGCCCGTGAGGCCGAGCGCATCGTCGAACGCTTTCACCTGCGACAGCGCGTTCTGACCGGTGTTCGCGTCGATCACCAGCAGCACTTCGTGCGGTGCGCCGTCGAGCGCCTTGCCGATCACGCGCTTCACCTTGCGCAGTTCTTCCATCAGATGAAGCTGAGTCGGCAGACGGCCGGCGGTGTCGGCCATCAGCACGTCGATCTTGCGTGCGCGCGCGGCGCCGACCGCGTCGAAGATCACCGCGGCCGGATCGCCGCTTTCCTGCGACACGACTGTCACGTTATTGCGTTCGCCCCAGATCGCGAGCTGTTCGCGCGCAGCTGCGCGGAACGTATCGCCGGCAGCGAGTAGCACCGATTGATTGAAGTGCTGCAGATGCTTCGCGAGCTTGCCGATGCTGGTCGTTTTGCCCGCACCGTTGACGCCCGCGATCATCATCACGAGCGGTTGCGCGCGGCCGAGCATCAGCGATTTTTCGAGCGGCTGCAGCAGATCGATCAACAGCGTGCGCAGCGCGCCCTTCACTTGCTGCGGATCGATGAGCCGATCGCTGCGCACTTTCTCGCGCAGCGCTTCGAGCAGGAACTCGGTGGCTTCGACGCCTGCGTCGGACATCAGCAGCGCTGTTTCGAGTTCTTCGTACAGGTCTTCATCGATGCGCGCGCCGACGAAAATGCTGGTGAGGTTCGAGCTTGTTTTCGACAGACCCGTTTTGAGCCGCGTGAGCCAGGATTTTTTCGCGGCGGGCTCGGGCGGAGGCGGCGGGACGATTTCGACGGATTCGGCGACTGTCGTGGTGTCTTCGAACGGGGTGTCTTCCGGTTCGGGTTCGGGTTCAGGCTCGTTGGCTTTGGCGACTTCGGCAGTCGGAGCAGCGTCGACGTGCGGAGCCGGAGCCGGTGCAGGCGTTGCAGGCGACGGCTCGACGTCCGCCTCGACCACAGACGAATCCGCGACGGCGGCTTCTTCTGCGGCGGCGTCGGACCCTTTCGAGCCCTTGAATCGTTTGAAAAAGCTGAACATGTTCTGGCGTGGCTCGACGGCGGAGTGCGGAGCGACGGTGCGGGATGCAACGCGCTGAAAACCCGTCATTTTATCAGGCCGGCCCTACCGCGTCGTGGCAGCCGCACGCCCGGAGCCGCCGGGCCCGTGTGGTAACGTTGGCGCTCCGGTCCGCCTGCGCGGCACCGCGTTCTGTTCACGCTTTGTCCATTCAACCCGATTCACATGCCCCGTTCTTCTCCTTCCCGCGCACATGGCGCATCGACCGGTCGCGGCAAACCGCACGCGATCCGTATCATCGGCGGCGACTGGAAGCGCACGCCGCTGCCGGTACTCGATCTCGACGGCTTGCGGCCGACGCCCGATCGCGTCCGCGAGACGCTGTTCAACTGGCTCGGTCAGCGGCTCGAAGGGCAGCGCTGCCTCGATCTGTTCGCGGGTAGCGGCGCGCTCGGTTTCGAAGCGGCGTCGCGCGGCGCGGCGCGCGTGCTGATGGTCGAGCGCAACGCGCGCGCCGCCGCGCAACTGCGTGCGAATCAGGCGCATCTGTCGGCCAAGACGATCGAAATCGCCGAAGCCGATGCGCTGCGTCTGGCCGCGAGTCTCGCGCCCGGTTCGTTCGATGTTGTGTTCCTCGATCCGCCGTTCGACGGGGATCTGCTCGGCCGCGCGCTCGAACTCGTGGTGCCCCTGCTGAGTGCCGACGGCATGCTTTATGTCGAATCGGGCGAGGCGCTCGACGTCGCGCAGATCGAAGCGCTCGCGGGTTGGAGCGTCGTGCGGCAGGGCAAGGCGGGGGCGGTTCACTATCATCTGCTGCAGCGGGACGGCTGACGTTCCGGGCAGCTGTCTCGTCTCGTCTAGTCCGACGATGCGTCGGTGTCGATCAGATATCGAACGAGCAGATCCCCGAGCGGCGTGAGCGCGTTGAAATCGCGAACGCACAGATGAAGACGCCGCGACGCCCACGTGTCGACGATCGGCAGAACCACGAGGCCTGGACGATACAGGCTCGTCACCGATGCGCGTGACAACACCGCGATGCCGACGCCGGCTTCGACCAGCATGCCGACGTCCTCGACGCTTTTCAGCTGCACGCGATAGTTGATCTTGTGTCCGAGACGGGCGGCGCGATCGCCGAGATGAATCTCCAGCGCGGCATCCTTGTGGCCGACGAACGCATCGTCGACGATATCGGCGAACAGCACGTGCTGCCTGTCCGCGATGCGATGCGTGCGGCTCGCGACGACGACGAGCTGATCGTCGGCGACGCAGCGGGTTTGCAGTGTGCCGATATCGGTGATGTCCGCGACGAGGCCGACTTCCGCGCGCCCCTCGGCGACTGCGAGGACGATCTCGCGGCTCGGACGCTCATCGATATCGACCGATAGATCCGGATACGCGGCGAGAAACCGGCAGAGTTTCTGCGGGACGAACACGGCGAGCGCGGCGGTATTCGACAGCAGCGCAATGCGCCCCTTGAGCCCCGTTCCATACGCGCGCAGTTCGCCGCGCATCTGTTCCACCTGACCGAGAATCTGCCGTGCGTGGCGCATCAATGCCTTGCCCGCTGCGGTCGGTGTGACGCCGCGACGAGTGCGGTCGAGCAATGGCGTACCGAGCGCGGCCTCCATCCCCGAGATGCGCGCGCTCACCGATGCGAGCGCGAGATTGGTCATCTGTGCGCCCTTCGTGAGGCTGCCATGCTCCACGACGGTCAGGAATAACCGCATGTCGGTCAGGTCGAACCGCATTGTCGTCCCTTCGGTTTTGGCGAAGTCTAGCATTGGAAATGGCAGATTGTGGAACACGGATTTTGTTCTTACGATGCGTCCATGAACCACCTTCTATTCCTCTCTGCTGCGGGTCTCGTCGCCGGTGCAATGAATGCGCTGGCGGGCGGCGGCTCGTTCGTCAGCCTGCCGGCGCTGATCCTCGCCGGTGTGCCATCGGTTCAGGCGAATGCATCGAGCACGGTGGCGCTGTATCCGGGCGGCCTCGCGAGCGCGTGGGCGTATCGCGACGGGCTCGGTCCGGTCGGCGCCGTCGGGTTGCGCCCGCTGCTGCTGTCGACGCTCGTTGGCGGGATGCTTGGCGCTGTGTTGCTGCTCGTGACGTCGTCGGCGGCATTCAATTTCGTGCTGCCGTGGCTGCTGCTGCTTGCGAGCCTCGCGCTCGCGTTCGGACGCGCGCTCGGCGAGCGGTTGCGGCAACGCTGGCGCATCCGGCCGTGGGCCGTGCTGATCGTCCAGTTCGCGTTAGGGATCTACGGCGGCTACTTCGGCGGCGCGGTCGGCATCATGATGATCGCCGTGTGGGGTTTGCTCGACAGTAGCGACGTGAAGCGCCTGAGCGCGCCGCGGACGCTGCTGGTCAGCGCGGCGAACACGATGGCGGTGCTTACGTTCATCGCGGCCCGCGTCGTGCACTGGCGCGAGACGGCGGTGATGCTGGTCGCGGCGATCGTCGGCGGGTATGGCGGCGCGCAGATCGGCCGACGGACGCCCGCGAAACTGATTCGTGTGGGGACTTTAGTGGTCACGGCGTGCATCACCGTGGCGTTCTTCGTGCGGGCGTATTTCCCGAAGCTGGCGGGATGACGGTGCCTGGCTTCGGAGCGGTTGAACCGATGCAACAACGGGAGGCGGACATGATGACGGCCCTTCTTGAAACGATCGGCGCACTGGGCGTGCTGGCGAGCATCGCGGCGAAGTTCTCGCTCTTCGGCTGGGGGCGTGGCGGCAGGAGTAAAGCCGGAATCCCGCGTCGCTGATTGCGGCGGGGCGTTCACGTATGATCTGTCGATCGGGGTCGGCTGGGTGCCGTGCACGGGGATGCGGCTGTCGGGTCAGGGATTGCCCGATAGTTTTTCCACTCGCGTGAAAATGAGGAATAATGCGCGTTCGAAAACAGGCGCCGTGACGGCTAGCCCCTATGGCGAGCGGTCACAGGCGGCAAGTGTGTCCCGACGATGCGCATTGATATGCCCATTTGTCTGAAGAGAGGAGAAGTCGCATGGTAGTCGCCGTGTACCCAGGTACCTTCGACCCGCTGACGCGCGGTCACGAAGACCTCGTTCGGCGTGCATCGAGCATTTTCGACACGCTGGTAGTGGGCGTCGCGGACAGCCGCAACAAGAAGCCTTTCTTCACGCTCGACGAACGTCTCGACATCGCACACGAAGTGCTCGGCCATTATCCGAACGTGCAGGTGATGAGCTTCAAGGGGCTGCTAAAAGACTTCGTCCGCAGCAACAACGCGCGTGTGATCGTGCGTGGCCTGCGAGCCGTGTCCGACTTCGAATACGAGTTTCAGATGGCGGGGATGAATCGCTATCTGCTGCCGGACGTCGAGACGATGTTCATGACGCCGTCCGATCAGTACCAGTTCATCTCTGGAACCATCGTGCGCGAAATCGCCCAGCTGGGCGGCGACGTCAGCAAGTTCGTGTTCCCGTCCGTCGAAAAATGGCTGCACGAGAAAGTGGCCGCGCTGGGGCAGGATAACGGCTGAGCGAATGCGGCGGGGGCTCGGATCTCCGCCCCTCGCATGCACTGCTGCGATCGGTCGAATCAATCGACGACGATCGAATACCTCGCGAACGTCTGCGCCAGATCGGCGAACGCGAACTGCCGGTTCGCGATAAACACACCCATGCGCCCGCGCGCTTCCTTCAAGCCGCAGAAACGCTCGACGACGTGATACTCCGGTCGATCGAGATAATCGTCGAACAGGATCGTCGTCCCCTCGCGCGCGCAGATCAGCGTGTATAGAAACGACGCGACACGAAACCGTCCGTCGACGAGCACGAGCTGCGGAACCAGGCCCGCTGCGTTTGCAGCTTCCCACGGCATTGCAGCGTATCGGTGATAGTCGGCGATGCGTGCATCGTCGACCGGGCGTCCCCATGCGCCCACTTCGCCGAGATCGCAGTGAACGAGATGGACCTGCGTGCCGTACTGCTTCGTTCCTTCGCGGACGGCATCGATCCACACGCTCGATGTATCGACCGCAATCAGATTCTTTACACCCGATCTCGCCGCGAATACGGTGCTGCCGCCGCATCCGTATTCGAGATACGTGTCGATGCCTGCGATGTGTTCAGTGAAGGCGGCGAGGCCGCCTTCGTCCATATGCGGTGAGTCCGGTACGTTCACGACTGTGGTTTCCGTTTGATTCGGTTTGGTGGCGGTTTCCGAGTCTACCTGAGCGGGTTCTCGTGGCGCGGTGGTTTCAGCGGACGCGCCGATTGTGCGCGAGGCGTAAAATAGCGCTTTGGCGCGCATCGGGTCGCGACTTCACGGGGCCTGCATGTATGGTCCCGCGAATGAACCGGACGAGCCGTCCCATTTTTCTCGATGTCCTGGAAGCAGCATGGCCCTGATGATTACCGACGAGTGCATCAACTGCGACGTGTGCGAGCCCGAGTGCCCGAACGACGCAATTTCGATGGGCGCGGAAATCTATGTGATCGACCCGGGCAAGTGCACCGAATGCGTCGGCCATTTCGATGAGCCGCAATGTCAGCAGGTGTGCCCGGTCGAATGTATTCCGCGCGATCCGCAGCACGTCGAAACGCCTGACGGCCTGATGGCGAAGTATCACGCGCTGCAGGCTGCGAAGAGCCAGTAGCGCCCGCATCTTGCGCGGGCGCGTGTTCCTCACTTTCCGTCGATCATCCCGCGCAACGCGCCGAGCAGCGCATCGCATTCGGCATCGGTGCCGATCGAAATGCGCAGATGCTGGTCGATACGCGGCGCGTTGAAGTGCCGCACGAAAATCTCCCGTTCCTTGAGCTTCGTCATGAGCGTTGCGGCGTCGTGCGTTCGATGCCGCGCGAACACGAAGTTCGCCGCCGACGGCACGACGTCGAAGCCGAGCGCGGTCAGTTCCGCGGTGAGCCGCGTGCGCGCGGCGATTACTTTTGCGCAGCTGTCGCGGAACCACGCGTCATCTTCGTAGGCGGCGCGCGCGGCGACTTGCGCGAGACGATCGAGCGGATAGGAGTTGAAGCTGTCCTTCACGCGGTTCAGCGCGTCGATCAAGGTCGGATCGCCGAACGCGAAGCCGATACGCATGCCCGCGAGTGAACGCGCCTTCGATGCGGTCTGCACGACGAGCAGATGCGGATAGCGGTCGATCAGTTTGATCGCAGACTCCGCGCCGAAATCGACATACGCCTCGTCGATCACGACGACAGATCCGGTATTCGCCGCGACGAAACGTTCGATTGTCGCGAGCGGCAGCGGCTGGCCGGTGGGCGCATTCGGATTCGGGAACAGCACGCCGCCGTTCGGCGACGCGTAGTCGTCGAGATGCAGAGCGAAAGTGTCGTCGAGCGCGACGGTCCGGTATGCGACGTCGTAGAGACGCGCGTAGGCCGGATAGAAGCTGTACGTGATGTCGGGAAACAGGATCGGATGGTCGTGCTTCAGCAGCGCCTGGAAGACGACCGCGAGCACTTCGTCGGAGCCGTTGCCGGCGAATACCTGTTCGGCCAGGATGCCGTGATGCGCGGCAACCGTCTCGCGCAACGCGCGGGCGGTCGGGTCGGGATAGCGCCGCAGCGTATCGCCGGTCGCGCCGAGTTCGTCGCGGATCGCGTCGACGACGCGCGGCGACGGCGGGTACGGGTTCTCGTTGGTGTTCAGCTTGACCGGATGCGAGAGCGCAGGTTGCTCGCCCGGCGTATACGGCGTGAGACGGCCGACGATGTCACTCCAGTAACGGCTCAAGCGTGCCTCCTGCGAATGGCTGACTACGCGATACGAAGACGAAGAGGGCGCGTATTACGACGCGCGATGCAACTGCATCATCGCGCGTTCGAGTTCGCCCTTCACGATCTGCGGCATCACCGCGAGCGAGCGCTCGATCGACGCATCGATGACATCCTGTTCTTCCCGGCGCGGCGGTTTCAGCACGAAGTTCGCGACGTCCGGTTTCGCGCCGGCGCGCGCGTTTTCGGGGATCAGGTCACGCGGATGGCCGATACCGATCCGCAGACGCCAGTACTGCTGCGTCGACAGATGCGCGGAGATGTCTTTCAGGCCGTTGTGGCCGCCGCTGCCGCCACCGAGTTTCAGCTTCACGGTGCCGGGCGGCAGATCGAGTTCGTCGTGCGCAACGAGAATCTGGTCGGGCAAGACCTTGAAGAAATGCGCGACGGCGACGACCGATTGCCCCGAGCGGTTCATATAGGTCTGCGGCTCGAGCAGATGCACTTCCTCGCCATGCAGCCGCGCCTTCGCGTAAAAGCCGTGGAAGCGTCGTTCGTCGCGCAGCGTGGTACCGGCCTCGCGCGCGAGTTGATCGACCAGCCAGAAGCCGGCGTTGTGGCGCGTCGCGGTGTATTCGGCGCCCGGATTGCCGAGCCCGACGATCAGCTTGATCATGATGGAGAACGGTGCACGGCAAGAAGCCGCAACGCCGGAAAAAAGTCGAAAAAAAACCCGCCGGGGCGAACCTCGGCGGGTCACGTCGACCGTTTCATTGAAACGGATCGAGAGGATAGCGTCGCTTGAACGATCAGGCGGCGGGCGTTTCGCCCTTACCTTCGCCTTCGGCAGCAGCATCATCCGCGACGGCACCAGCCGGAATCGTCGCCGAAGCGATGACCGGGTTTTCTGCGTCGACGTGCGCGACCAGCGCGACACCCTTCGGCAGCGTGATGTCCTTCGCGTGCATCGTTTGACCGGCTTCGATCTTCGCGAGATCGACTTCGAGGAATTCCGGCAGATCGGCCGGCAGGCACTCGACTTCGATTTCGTTCAGCACGTGCGAGATAACTGCGCTCGACTGCTTCACGGCCGGGTTGCTTTCCTGGTTCATGAAGTGCAGCGGAACGCGCGTGTGCAGCTTCTTCTTCGCGTCGACGCGCTGGAAGTCAACGTGCAGCACGAGCTGGCGGAACGGATGGTATTGCACGTCGCGCAGCAGAACCTGTTGTGCCTTGCCGGCGACTTCCAGGTCGAGGATCGACGAGTGGAAAACTTCCTTCTTCAGGGCGTGCCACAACGCGTTGTGATCGATCTCGATCAGTTGCGGTTCAGCACCAGCGCCATAAACGATACCCGGGGTCTTGCCCGTGATACGCAGGCGGCGGCTCGCACCCGTACCTTGCAGATTGCGCTCGAAAGCGACTACTTTCATCTTGATTCTCCATTAGCTGCCCGCGACCAGGCAGTAAAACGGGGCCGCTCGCCTTGCGGCTGGAGGCCCCAGACTCAGCGGTACGAACTTTCGTCTGTCCGTACCGATTGTGCAGACATGCAGCAAAAACCTGCTGCACACCCGCAAATGCTTTAACTCTCTGCGAACAGCGACATCACTGAATCGCCGCGACGGATACGTGAGAACGTTTCGGCCAGCAGACCGGCACTCGTCAGCGAGCGGATCTTCGCGCACGAACGCGCTTCTTCGCCGAGCGGGATCGTATCCATGATGACCAGTTCGTCGAGCGCCGATGCCGCAATGCGCTCGCCCGCGCCGCCCGACAGTACCGGGTGCGTCGCGTAGGCAAATACCTGCTTCGCGCCGCGTTCCTTCAGTACCTGGGCTGCTTTGCACAGCGTGCCGGCGGTGTCGACCATGTCGTCCATGATCACGCAGGTCCGGCCTTCCACTTCACCGATGATGTTCATCACTTCGGCGATGTTCGCTTTCGGACGACGCTTGTCGATGATCGCGAGATCGCAGTTCAACTGCTTCGCCAGTGCCCGGGCACGCACCACGCCGCCGACGTCCGGCGATACGACCAGCAGATCTTCGTAGTTCTGCTTGCGCAGATCGCCGAGCAGCACGGGCGTCGCGTAGATGTTGTCGACCGGGATGTCGAAGAAACCCTGAATCTGGTCAGCGTGCAGATCCATCGTGATGATCCGCTCGACGCCCGCGATTTCCAGCATGTTCGCGACGACTTTCGCCGAGATCGCCACACGGGCCGAACGCGGCCGGCGGTCCTGGCGGGCATAGCCGAAGTAGGGGATGGCGGCGGTGATCCGGCCTGCGGATGCGCGCTTCAGCGCATCGACCATGATCATCAATTCCATCAGGTTGTCGTTCGCCGGTGCGCAGGTGGACTGCAGAACGAAGACATCTTTGCCGCGGACGTTTTCCTGGATCTCGACCTGGATCTCGCCATCCGAGAACCGGCTGACCATCGCCTTGCCGAGTGGAATACCGAGGATGTTGACGACTTCCTGTGCAAGCGCGGGATTTGCGTTGCCAGTAAAAACCATCAGGCCGTCATGGCTGCTCATCGTGCACCTGCTTCAGGCTGGGGGCGAGGGAAATGCGAGAATTTTTGGCAGGGGAGGAAGGAGTCGAACCTTCGAATGCCGGAATCAAAATCCGGTGCCTTAACCAACTTGGCGACTCCCCTACACTAACTTTGAGCTTCGCCGGATGCAGACCATCCGACGATGCAAAACTTATGACGCGAAGCCGTAGAGTGGATGCGAATCCAGGCTTGAGGTGACTGCGCTGTTCCAGCCGACTGGCAGTCTGGCTTGTGCCATCTGCGCTTCGCCGAGACTCTGGAACGCTGCAAAAACACTGGCGCCCGATCCGGTCATCCGCGCGGGTGCGATGTTATCAAACCACTCGAGCACCTGCGCGACTTCCGCGTATTTTCCCACGACAACCGGCTGCATGTCATTTCGGCCGAAACTGTCTGGCCAGCCCGTATTGCAGCTTTGTTGTGCAAGAAAGACCGTGATTGTGAGGGGCTTTGAGTCCCTTGTCAACGCTTTCTCGGAGAAAATCACCGCAGTCGGGACGTGTACTTTCGGGGTGACGACGAGGAAGTGGCGCGCCGGTAACGGCACCGCCTGCAGTGCCTCGCCGACACCCTCCGCGAACGCGTTCTTGCCGAAGACGAAGAACGGCACATCCGCGCCGAGCTTGAGCGCCAGCGTCTGCAATTCGGCGCGCGGCAGATTCAGCTTCCACAGACGATTCAGCGCAAGCAGCGTCGTCGCGGCGTCGGAGCTGCCGCCGCCGAGCCCGGCACCCATCGGCAGGCGCTTGTCGATCTCGATGTCGACCCCTTCGGCCGTACCGGTGTGGGTCTTCAGCAGCATCGCTGCGCGCACCGTCAGGTCGTGTTCGGGCGGGACACCGGCGACTTCGGTGCGGCGGATCACCTGACCGTCGGTGCGGCGCGTGAAATGCAGCGTGTCGCCCCAGTCGAGCAACTGGAACGCGGTCTGCAACGCGTGATAGCCGTCCGGGCGACGTCCGGTGATATGCAGGAAGAGGTTCAGTTTCGCCGGTGCGAGACAGTCGCGCAGCGAATCGGTTGTTTCGATCATGAGCGGAAAACGACGCGTGCCGTTATTGATCCAGCACGAGCTTGATGTCGAGCGGTGGTTGCTGGCGGTTCAGGTCGACGCGCTTGACGCCGGTGGCGGGAGCGTCGGCGTAGGCCAGGTAGTCGATGGTCCAGCCGTCCTGTTCGATTTCCTTCAGACGGCCCGGCTGCTGCGGATCTTCGATAGTCTTCGCATGCGAGGTCGGCGCGGCCGACGGTTGCAGCCAGTACCTCAAGCCTTCGACGGGCAGCGCGAAGCCGATCGCATTCTGCATCAGCGTCGACACGTTGTCGGCGGTGAGCGGCTGGCGGTTCGGCAATTCGAGCGACGCCGAAGCCGGCGACGATGTGATGATCGCGAGCGTCTGCCCGAACGGATTACGCAACTGCACGGTGACCGTGTCGCCGGTTTCCTGCCAGTCGAAGTTGCCGTACGCGTTGCGCTGCTGGCCGTTCTGGTCGTTGTACTGAACCGCGAAGCGGCCGTGGTACGCGCGGCTGGTCTGTGTCGACAGAGACGTCGCGGCATTCGACGTAGATGGCCCCTGCGGCTTCACCGACGCGCAACCCGACAGCGCGACGAGCGCCGCCGCGCACAGCGCGACACCGAACGACGCGCGTCGGGATATGCGCGGCGCAGCAGAGGGAACGAAACGGACGAGACGGGAAACCAGCATCAGAGATCGTTCACCTGAAAGCGTTTGAGCGTATTGACGAGCGTGTCGTTATCCGGCTCCAGCTTGCGCGCTTCGCGCCACGCGGCGCGCGCCTGATCCTGGTCACCGCTCTTCCACAGCACCTCGCCGAGGTGCGCGCCGATTTCGGCGTTCGGTTGAAGCTCGTAGGCTTTGCGCAGCAGTTTGACCGCATCCGCCGTATTGCCGAGCCGGTACTTCACCCAGCCGACGCTGTCCATGATGAACGCGTCGTTCGGTGCGAGCGCCGATGCTTTCTCGACCAGTCTGTCCGCTTCCTGCAGACGCTGGTTGCGATCAGCGAGCGAATAGCCGAGTGCGTTGTACGCCTGCGGATTGTCCGGCTGCGAGCGGATCAGCTTGCGCAACTGGCCTTCCATGATTTCGTAATGGCCGTTCTTTTCGGCGGCCATCGCGTAGTCGTAGGTCAGATCGGGGTCGTCTGGGTAATCGGCGGTGGCCTGCGCGAGCCGTGCCTCCGCTTCCGGATAGTGCTTCGTGTCGAACAGCACCGCTGCATCCGTGCGCGCGATCAGCGCCTGGTCGCGCGGATCCGGGGCCTTGATGTTCGCGAGCAGTTTGCGCGCGTCATCGGGCTTGCCCTGCTTTTCGAGCAACTGCGCACGCGTGATCTGCGCCGGGACGTACTGCTGGCTCGCGGGCGTGATCTTGTCGAGCCAGTTGGCGGCGCCTGCTTCGTCCTTTTGCTCGAGCGACAATTGCGCGAGATAGATGTACGCCTGACCCGCATCGGCGCCCGGCGTTGCCTCTGCTTTCTGCGCGTATTGCGTGAGCCACGTCTGCGCTTCGGCCGGCTTTTTCTGCTGGATCTTGATCAGCCCGAGCGCCATCAACGGCGTGAGGTCGTTCGGGTTGTCCTTGTGCATCACCTCGAACTGCTTCTGCGCATCGTCGAGACGGTCGCTGGCCAGGTAGACCTGTGCGAGCGCGAGCCGCGCGTCGTGCGACTTCGGATTCTGCTGAACGTACTTCTCGATCGCGGCGGTGCCTTCCTTGCGCTCGTCCGGACCCATCTGCGTGAGCGCCAGCGCGGCGGGCAGATAGTCGGGCTTCAGCGTGAGCGCCTGTTCGAGCGACTTGCGCGCGCCCGGCGCATCGTCGGCGAGAATCTGCTGACGGGCGAGCGCCATTTGCGCCTCGGGCCGGTTCATGTCGTTCTTCAACAGATCCTGCAGCACATGCAGGCCGCCGACACGATTCGGTCCGCGCGACAGCAGCAACTGCAGCGCGAGGATGCCGTTGCCGCGATTGTCCGCCGGGATTCGCGCGAGTTCGCGCGCGAGCAGCGGCGACGCGTCATCCGGTTTGCCGGACAACACGAGCAGCGACGCGTCGAGCTGCGCAGCACGTTCCGAGCTGGGCGCATACTGCTGCCACAGTTGCACGGCGGCGAGCGCATCCGACGGACTTTGCGCGGCCAGCGCGATTTCGGTCGCGCGCTGCGCCATCCGCGGATCGTGCGTGTCGCGCGCGAGTGCGAGATAGGTCTGGTAAGCGGGTGCCGCCTGGCCTCTTTGCAGCGCGACTTCGGCTGCGAGTACCTGGAACACGATCTGGCTGGAGAGCTGAACGTCCGGCAGATCCTTCGCTTCGTCGGCGCTTTGCGGGCCGAGTGCGTCCGGCAATGTCACCGAGGTGTCATCCGAATCGGACGACGGGTCCTGGGCATGCGCGGGCATCGCGACGAACGTCCACGCGGCGAGCACGGCGACGCCGAGAAGCCGGCGCGGGGATACGGCTGTCGGTACGCGCGACGCGCGAGCGGGGCGCTTCATCAAAAGCTGCTTCACGAAGGACAGGTTCATGGAAATCCGTTCAATGTTTCGGACGATTGTAACGCGCTCGCTACAATACGCGCACAACCACTCACGCAAGTTGCAGACCAGTTAGACATGCCAGAGTTGCCAGAAGTTGAGGTTACCCGTCGAGGAATCGAACCTTACGTTGCCGGGCGCCGCGTGGAGCGCGTCGACGTACGCACGCCCGCACTGCGCTGGCCGATTCCGGACGGTCTCGCCGCGATGCTGCGCGGCCGGTTGGTCCATAAGGTCGAGCGACGCGGCAAGTACCTGCTGTTCGAAGTCGACGAGGGCTGGTTCATCGTGCATCTGGGGATGACCGGCACGCTGCGCGTCCTGCGCAACATGCCGCATCCGCCTGCGGCGGCGAAACACGACCACGTCGACTGGATCTTCGACGAGTTCATTCTGCGCTATCGCGATCCGCGGCGCTTCGGAGCCGTACTGTGGCATGCGCGCGCCGACGGCGATGTGCTCGAACATCCGCTGCTCGCGGGGCTCGGCATCGAACCGTTCGCGCCTGCATTCAGCGGCGCGCTGATGCATCGACTGACGCGCGGTCGCAAGGTATCCGTCAAGCAGGTGCTGCTGGCGGGCGAGGTCGTGGTCGGGGTGGGCAACATTTACGCTTCCGAAAGCCTGTTTCGCGCGGGCATCCGGCCGACAACCCCGGCGGGCAGAATCTCGTTGGTCCGTTACGGTTTGCTGGCGGATGCGGTCCGGGTGACGCTCGCCGCTGCAATCGAGAAGGGCGGCAGCACGCTGCGCGATTTCGTCGGCAGCGACGGCGAGAGCGGCTATTTCCAGCTCGACTATTTCGTCTATGATCGCGCGGGCCAGCCATGCCGCGTGTGCGGCACGCCGATCCGACAGATCGTTCAGGGGCAGCGTTCCACTTACTACTGCCCGACCTGCCAGCGCTAATCGAGTCTCCATGTACGTTTCGGCTTCTTCCTTGCGTTCGTCTTCCGCCGCCGCTATGTCGGTGAACTCCGACAGCTGTCCGGATTTCGCCGCGCGCCTCGTCGCGTGGCAGCGGCAGCACGGTCGTCACGACCTGCCGTGGCAAAACACGCGTGACGCGTACCGCATCTGGCTGTCGGAGATCATGCTGCAGCAGACGCAAGTGTCGACGGTGATTCCGTATTACGCGCGGTTTCTCGCGCGCTGTCCCGATGTCGCGGCGCTGGCCGCTGCACCGCTCGACGATGTGATGGCGCTATGGGCCGGCCTCGGCTACTACTCGCGCGCGCGCAACCTGCATCGCTGCGCGCAGGCGGTGGTCGAGCGGCACGATGGCGCGTTCCCCGCATCGGTCGATGCACTCGCCGATCTGCCGGGTATCGGCCGCTCGACGGCGGCGGCGATTGCGTCGTTTGCGTTCGGCGCACGCGCGACGATCCTCGACGGCAACGTGAAGCGCGTGCTCGCGCGCGTGTTCGGCGTCGAAGGTTTTCCCGGCGAGAAGCGGGTCGAAAACGCGATGTGGGTGCTGGCCGAATCGCTGCTGCCGCCTGCCGCGAATGCCGAAGACGTGAGCGCGTACACGCAGGGATTGATGGATCTCGGCGCGACGCTCTGCGTGCGCGGCAAGCCCGATTGCGCGCGCTGTCCGTTCGCCGACGATTGCGTCGCGAACGCGACCGGGCGTCAGCGCGAACTGCCGGCTGCGCGTCCGAAGAAAGCCGTGCCGACGCGTCGCACGTGGATGCTCGTGCTGCGCGACGGCGATGCGGTGATGCTCGAGAAGCGGCCGCCGTCGGGTATCTGGGGTGGTCTGTGGAGTCTGCCGGAAGCCGCCGACGAAGATGCGCTTGCCGAACGCGCGCATGCATTCGGCGCGGACGGTGTGGTGTCGCCGCTTGCGCCGATGACGCACACGTTCACGCACTTCAAGCTCGATATCGAACCGCGCATCGCCGAACTGTCGCGTGGCGTGAGCATCGGTGCGCTTGGCGACGCGGAGACCGCATGGGTCGCGATGCGCGATATCGACGCGTACGGCGTTCCCGCGCCGGTGCGCAAGCTTCTGGATGGACTGCAGGGATCGTTGCTCTAACGGCGGTGTCTAGAGCAGTTGATGCTGCTGCATGTAGTGATGAACGACGTCGATGCGCGCGCCGGCATCTTCCAGTTCCATCAGCTTCTGTCGTGCGCGTAACGCGATCGGCAAAATTTCGGCGAGCCGGTTCGACACCCACGATGGATCGTCGAACCTGAACGGCTCCACGAACGGCAGATTGCTCGGATCTTTCTCGCGGATCGCTTCGATGATCCGCTCGAGCACTTCCGCGCACGCGCCGAACTTCGCAAGATGCTCATTGCTTTCGAGCGGTTGATCGTCGCCGATCGGCTCCGCCATCCCGACGAGCAGACCCGCGGCCGCGACGCGATGCGACAGCAGACGAAAGCGCCGCGTACCGCGCGCACGGATCAACAGCATGCCGAACGTCTCGACGTCGCAGTCGGAAATTTCCGCAAGACAGCCGATCGTTTCGGGCACAGCCGGTTCATCGGGCTTCGCCACTTCGCCGCCGCTTTTCAGCAGACACACGCCGAATGGCGTCTTCGCGCGCAGACAGTCGCGCACCATGTCCAGATAACGCGCTTCGAAGATCTTGAGGGGCAGCAGCCCGTCGGGGAATAGCACCGTATGCAGCGGGAACAGCGGCAGATCGGCGAGTACGGCAGAAGTAGGCATGACGCAACGCTCGGTTAAGGGCCGCGCGAGGCACGGCCCATCAGGCACGGCTGATCAGATCAGGCGCGGCCGGCTAGGCGACCAGCTTCGACGATTCGCCGACGTCGATCGGCGCGTCCCGGTGCCGCACGATCACGTTTGCCGCGCTCGCGAGACGCGCGGCGAGCGTCTGCGCGATGAATACCGAACGATGCTGTCCACCGGTGCAGCCGATGGCGACCGTGAGATAGCTACGATTGTCGTCGCGGAAGTGCGGCAACCACTTCACGAGAAATGCTTCGATGTCGCCAATCATCTGATGGACGACTGGCAGCGCATCGAGAAAATCGATCACCGGTTTGTCGAGCCCGGTGAGCGGACGCAACTGGCTGTCGTAGTACGGATTCGGCAGTGTGCGAACGTCGAATACGAAATCCGCGTCGAGCGGCACACCTCGTTTGAAGCCGAACGACTCGAACGTCAGCGCGAGCCCGGTGCGTTCCTGTTCGACGAAGCGCTTGACCCACGCGCGCAATGCGTTCGCGCGCAGATTGCTGGTGTCGATCTGATGACCGAACTCCGCGAGGCCCGCGACGAGTTCGCGCTCGCGATCGATCGCTTCTTCGAGTGACGTCAGCAGGCCGACGTCCGCATCGTGCGCGGTCGAACCGGATAGTGGATGCCGGCGGCGCGTTTCGGAAAAGCGTTGAATCAGCGACTGCGTGCTCGCGTTGAGGAACAGCACGCGGACGTCGTGTTCGCGCGCGAGGTCGCGGATCATCGCGGGCATCTCGTCGAGCGAGGCGCTCGAGCGCGCGTCGATCGCGACGGCAAGCTTGTCCTGTCCGTCGCTGACGAGATAGGTGGCAAGTTCCGGCAGAAATCTCGGCGGCAGATTGTCGACGCAGTAGTAGCCCGCGTCTTCGAGCGCGTTCAACGCGACCGATTTGCCGGAGCCGGAAATGCCGGTGATCAGGATGATGCGCATGGAGCCTCGAAATCCGTTCGGTTCATCATAGCACCAGGCTTTTCCAGCGGTGGATGCGTGCCCGTCAGATCAGCTTGCCGGGAAACTGGCTGTCCGGATCCTGCATCGCGAGGCGTTGCCGATCCATGAAATCGCGCAGCGTATCGATGCCGCGCAGTTGCAGGATCGTGTTGCGCACGGCGGCCTCGACCAGCACCGCGAGGTTGCGGCCGGCCGCCACCTGGATCGTGACTTTGCTGATCGGCAGACCGAGCACGTCGACGGTCTGGCTTTCGAGCGGCAGGCGCTGGAATTCGCCGTCCGGACGGCGCACGAGTTGCACGATCAGCTTCAGTTTCATTTTGCGGCGCACGGCGGTTTCACCGAAGATCGTCTTGATGTCGAGCAGACCGAGGCCGCGCACTTCGAGCAGATTCTGCAGCAGCGGGGGGCAGCGGCCTTCGACGAAATCCGGACCGAGGCGCACGAAGTCGACGGCATCGTCGGCGACGAGGCCGTGGCCTCGGCTGATCAGTTCGAGACCGAGTTCGCTCTTGCCGAGGCCGGAATCGCCGGTGAGCAGCACGCCCATGCCGAGGATGTCGAGAAACACGCCGTGCAGCGTCGCGCGCGGCGCGAGGATGCGCGACATATAGAGACGCAGGCTGTCGATGACCGCCGCCGGCGACATCGGCGTGGTGAACAGCGGCGTGGACGAGCGGGTACAGCGCAGGACCAGTTCGGGCGGCGCGGCGACACCGCCGGCGACGACGAGAAACGGCGGCTCCAGCGCGATCAGTTCGGCCATGTGACGCGAACGGTCTTCTTCGCTCTGCCGCTGGTAGTAGTTGGTTTCGGCATCGCCGAGCACCTGGATCCGGTTCGGGTGGATCAGGTTCAAGTGGCCGACGAGGTCGGCGCTCGATGTCGCGGTCGTGACGGTTTCGGTCGAGAAGCCGCGTTCCCAGCCTTCATGCCCCGTCAGCCAGCTGAGTTTCAGCGTGGCGGCGTTGTCGTCGAAGATGCTTTGGGCGTTGATGCTGGACGTGTCCATGAGTCCATGACTCCAGTGGGGGCTGCCTGCTCCCGGTGCCTGTCGTGCGTGCTAGTGCGGCAGCGGAAGCGAGGCCCGCGTGATCGCGGGCTGCCAATCATGCATCAAGGTTGCCACTGAGTCAGCAACTGGTGCAATGCCTCGCGGTTTTCTTCGGTATGCAGGCGTTCGCGGGCGTCGCGATCGGACAGCAGCTGGGCGATTTCCGACAGGATTTCGAGGTGCTGCTGGGTGGCCTGTTCCGGCACCAGCAGAAAGATCAGCAGGGAGACCGGCTGGCCGTCGGGGGATTCGAAGGGGATTGGTTCGGCGAGGCGCACGAATGCGGCGAGCGGCTGCTTCAGACCCTTGATCCGGCCGTGTGGAATCGCCACACCTTCGCCGAGCCCCGTCGACCCGAGGCGTTCACGCGCGAACAGATTGTCGGTGACCGTACTGCGGGCGATGCCGTTCTGGTTTTCGAAAATCAGGCCCGCTTGCTCGAAGACGCGTTTCTTGCTGGTGACGGTTAGGCCGAGGACGACGTTCTCGAGGGGAAGAAATTTGGCTAAACGATTCATGTTGGCAGGCGAAAACGTGGCCTGGATTCTCCTCGCTGTGGCGTTCGAGCGGCGCGTATCGCGCCAATCGGGCCTCGCAGCGGTGTACGGTTAAGCCTGTCTAGCGCTGGGCGCTGGCTGAACGACCCCGATATACGACCGGAAAGTGACCGGACCATTATAGAACAGCGCAGCAACGGATGGTGCGGCGCGCCATCGCTCCCGGCGCGTCATGTGCAGCCTGTGCGGACGTTGCGGTGACCGCGCCGGGCTGCGCCCTTCACGATAAAAAACCGCCCTTGCGGGCGGCTTTTCCGGGTGAGGGAATCCCTCTAATAACCGCTATTGCGGCGGCACTTCCGCCTGCGGCGCGAGCGGTTGGTACTTGATCGCGTCGTGTTGATGGCCTTGCAGGCGATCCTTGTGACGCACCACTTGCCGGTCGAGCTTGTCGATCATCAGGTCGATCGCGGCGTACAGGTCGCCATTCGCGCTCTCGACAAAAATATCCTTGCCCTTCAGATGAAGGTTGATTTCAACCTTCTGTCTCTTGTCCTTTTCCTTATGATTGTCGACCGAGAGGACCACACTGCCGTCGATAACCTGATCGAAATGTCTTAGCACCCTGTCCAGTTTGGTGATCACGTATTCGCGCAACGCAGGTGTTACTTCGAGATGGTGTCCACTGATCTTCAGATTCATAGTGCCTCCAAGCGAGTGGCCGCGTATCCGTATGAGGCAGCACCGGTCGATCTGCTGGCCCGTCCGCGTCGTCCCCGGCGACTGACTGCTGGCGGGCTGTATCGGCCGACCTGCTCCGCTCACCACGGTGCGGCCGGAAAATGCCCGCCGCAACACGCAGCAGGCTACAGAGACTTGCGCAGATTCACTGCTGGGATTCGAAGGGCTTCGCGGTATTTCGCGACGGTACGCCGTGCGACCACGAAACCCTGTTCTGCCAGCAGTTCGGCTATGCGGCTGTCTGAAAGAGGAGATTTCGGGTTTTCCGCTCCTATCAGTTGCTTGATGAGTGCGCGAATGGCCGTTGAAGAGGCCGCGCCCCCAGTGTCGGTCGAAACGTGCGATCCAAAGAAGTACTTAAATTCAAGCGTCCCAAACGGGGTCAGCATGTACTTGCCGGTTGTCACACGCGAGACAGTCGACTCGTGTAGGCCCAGCGTATCAGCAATTTCTCGCAAAACCAAGGGGCGCATGGCAATTTCGCCGTGCACAAAAAAATTCTTCTGACGTTCGACGATGGCCTGCGCAACACGCAGAATTGTCTCGAAGCGCTGCTGGATATTCTTGATCAGCCAGCGTGCTTCCTGAAGTTGCTGACGCAGCGAACCACTGCCCGGATCGCCACGGTTATTGCGAAGAATATTCGCATACAGATGATTGATACGCAGCTTCGGAACCACTTCCGGATTCAGTTCGGCCTGCCATCCATGTGTTGTCCTGCGCACCATGATATCGGGCACTACGTAGTCTGCTTCGGCCTTGCCGTACGCTGCGCCCGGAAACGGTTCGAGCGAACGGATCAACGCGTGTGAATCGCGCAGTTCGTCGTCGCTGGCCTTCAGCTGTTTGCGCAGACGCGTGAAGTCGCGTGCGGCGAGCAGTTCCAGATGATGCGCGACGATATCGAGCGCAAGCGTGCGAGTGGGCGTGACAGGTAGCCGCAGCAGTTGCAGCCTCAAACACTCGGACGCGGAGCGTGCACCGACGCCTGCGGGATCGAAGCTGTGAAGCAGCGCGAGCGTTGCGTTCAGTTCGTCGACATCGACTTCGAGTTCTTCGGGCAGATCGGCAAGAATTTCGTCGAAGGTCGCGGTGAGATAACCATCGTCGTCGAGCGATTCGATCAGGAACGTGACGAGTGCGCGATCGCGCGGACCGGCCTGCGTCACGCGCAACTGCGCCATCAGGTGATCGCGCAGCGACGTGCTCGATTCGTGGATCTGCAGCGGCGGCAGATCGTCGTCGTCCGATGCGTTGCCCGAGCGACCATAGTCGTCGAGATTCCACTGGCTCGCATCCGAATTGCTGTCGCTGCCGAGGCCGTTATATTCGTCGACACCTTGGGGCTCGCTCTCTTCGCGGCGCTCGCTCGACGAGGTCGACGACGACACATTGCTGCTCATCGATTCGACGGGCTGCGAACCGGGCGTCTGCGCAATGACCGAACCGTCGGACGCGACGCGTAGCGGGCTCGCGATCCAGTCGTCCTCGTTTTCGAGCAGCGGATTCTGCGAGATGGCCGTCGCCACTTCCTGCTGCAGTTCGAGCGTCGACAGCTGCAGCAGCCGGATCGACTGCTGCAGTTGGGGTGTCAGCGCAAGATGCTGCGACAGGCGAAGTTGGAGGCTGGCTTTCATGGCAATGTGAGATTCATTGTAGAGAGTTTGCCACGACCGCGATACCGGAGCCATTCACGGAAACGCGCGTGCCCGGTTCCGGTGCGACCGGTCCCGAGTACGATCCGTCAAAAATGCCGGCAGGCGCGAGGAGGCCGCCGCGGCAGTGTGACGCACGGCCGCGGACGGAAGGTGGGGCGAAGCGGTTACATGCGGAGGTTACATGCGGAAATGCTCGCCTAGATAGACGCGCCGCACGTTCTCGTTTTCAATGATGTCGCTGGGGGCGCCGGCCGCGAGCACGCTGCCGTCGCTGATGATGTACGCGTGATCGCAGATGCCGAGCGTCTCGCGCACGTTGTGATCGGTGATGAGCACGCCGATATTGCGTTGCTTCAGGAACTTCACGATCTTCTGGATTTCCAGCACCGCGATCGGGTCCACGCCCGCGAACGGCTCGTCGAGCAGGATGAAGCTCGGGTTCGTCGCGAGTGCGCGCGCGATTTCGACGCGCCGGCGTTCGCCGCCCGACAGCGACAGCGCCGGGTTGCCGCGCAGATGCGCGATCTGCAGTTCGTCGAGCAGTGCTTCGGTGCGCTGCGCGATCGCGTCCTTGGTGAGGCGCTTGCCCTGTTCGTCCAACTGCAGCTCGAGCACCGCGCGAATATTTTCCTCGACGCTCAGCTTGCGGAATACCGAAGCTTCCTGCGGCAGATACGAGAGGCCGAGCGACGCGCGCTTGTGGATCGGCAGCAGGCTGATCGACTTGCCGTCGAGATGAATTTCACCGGCGTCGAGCGGCACGAGGCCGACGATCATGTAGAACGACGTGGTCTTGCCGGCACCGTTCGGGCCGAGCAGACCGACCACCTCGCCGCTTTTCACGTCGAGCGATACGTCCTTGACGACCGTCCGCGAACCGTAACGCTTCTTCAGGCTGCGCACGACCAGCGAGCTGCTGGTGCCCGCCGGCTTGCGATGGGGAAGGGCGGGTGTACTCATGGTGCGCTCGATCCAGGTCCAGGCGCCGGGAACTGCGTCGCCGGCGTCAGCGTGGCGGACGCGCCGTTCAGCGGCGCGGGGCCGCCGTTACGCGGCGCCAGCATCGCGCGGACGCGGCCGTTCGGATTGCCCGGACCGGCGACGTCCTTGCCGGCCTTCGCCGTATAGAAGTCGTTCTGGCCGTCGTACGTGATCACGCTGCCGTGCACCTGATCCATGACCGTCGACAGGCCTTGCAGCCGGCGGACCGTCGCGTTGGTCGTCAGCGTGGTCAGGTCCTGCTTGCCGTCGTAGTCGATCCGTTCGGCGGTGCCGTCGATGTATTCGTCGAGCCCTTCGCGCTTCTGGCGGAAATAGGCGAGGTCCTTGCCGGTGGACGTGCCGGTCGCGTACTGGTAGCCCTGCGGATCCTGATGCACCTCGACGCGGTCGGCCTTGATCACGATCGTGCCTTTGGTCGCCACAACGTGGCCGGTGAAGACGTTGACCTGTTTCAGGTCGTCGTAAGTCATGTTGTCCGCTTCGATGTTCATCGGCTTGTCGCGGTCGGCGCGGTCGGCGTGCGCGAGCGGCGCGAAGCCGGCGAGCGGCAACGCGACGAGCAGCGCGGCGAATGCGGCACGGCACGCTGCGAGCGCGCGCGGATAGCCGGTATCAAAGCGGAGGAGCGATTCGTTCATGCAGTCACGCCTGGAATGGATTACCCGGGTTGCTTCAGGGAGCCGCCGGACGAATCTGACGGGGCGATCGCGCCGCGGACGTTGCCGAAGAGCTGTATGACCCGGGTGACGTTGTTGTAGTTCATGCCGCTGGCCGTCATGACGGACAGGCCGCGCTGAAGTTTAACCGGCTTTTCGGTCTCGATCACATCGTCGTTCACGAGCACGCGGAAATGTTCGGAGTTCGCCTGCATCTGCGGGTCGCCGGCGCCCGGTGCACGCAGGATCTGTGCGTTGCCGTACAGATCGACGATCGATACGTCGCCGTTCACCTTGCCGGTATCGCCCGTCGCGGTGACGATCGGCTTGCCCGGCTGGAATGCGCGGAGCGCGGGCAGCGTGAGATCGCTGTTCTCGTCGTCTTCGTAGTGAATCAGGTGCGTCGCCGTCAGACGGTATTGCGTCGCGCCCGACTGGTCGAGTTCGGATACCGAAAAATTGTCGGCGAAATAATCCGGCGTATGGGTTTTCGGCTTGATTTCGCCCTCGTTGGGCGGCGGCAGCGTGGCCTGCAGCAGCCACCACGTGATGCCGGCGAGCGCAGCCATCGCGACGAGCGGCAGCAGCGAGGTCAGACGAAACTGGTTCATCCGTTCACCCTTCGCACGCGGCCTGCAGCAGTGCGTCGTAGCGCTGCTGCGCGCGCAGCAGCGTGTCGCACAGTTCGCGCACTGCGCCGTGACCGCCGCGCGCCTGGCTGACCCAGTGGGCGCGCGCGAGCACTTCCGGATGCGAATTGGCTGGCGCGGCCGCGAAGCCGACCCGCAGCATCACCGCGAGATCGGGCCAGTCGTCGCCCATGTAGCCGCATTCTTCCGGCGCGATGCCGGTCTCGTCCAGCAGTTGCTGAAACGCGATCATCTTGTGCTCGATGCCCTGATACAGATGCTTGATACGCAGTTCCTGCGCACGCACGGCAACGATGCCCGACTTGCGGCCAGTGATGATCGCGGTGTCGATGCCGCCTTCGCGCAGCAGCTTCGCGCCGTGGCCGTCCATCGAATTGAACGCCTTCATCGTGTCGCCTTCGGCGGTGAACAGCAGGCCGCCGTCGGTCAGCACGCCGTCGACGTCGAAGATCATCAGCTTCACGCGGCTCGCGCGTTCGGTCGCGGTCAGGGGGGAAGTCATCAGATCACCTTCTTCGAAAACAGGTCATGCATGTTGAGCGCACCGATCAGCGTGCCGGCATCGTCGACGACGAGCATCTGATTGATCCGGTGCCGCTCCATCAGTTCCACCGCCTCGACGGCGAGGTGGTCCGGACCGATGGTACGCGGTCCGCGTGTCATCACCGAAGCGATCGGCAGGTCGCGGAAATCGCCGGCTTTTTCCAGCACGCGACGCAGGTCGCCGTCGGTGAAAATGCCTTCGACACGGTTCTGTTCGTCGACGATCGCGGTCATGCCCATCCGTTTCGCGGTCAGCTGGAACAGCGCGTCGCGCACGGTCGCGCTGCCGGTGACCTTCGGCACCTGGTCGTCGGTGCGCATTACGTCGCGCACGTAGGTCAGCAGGCGCCGGCCGAGCGCGCCGCCCGGATGCGAGCGCGCGAAGTCGTCCGCGCCGAAACCGCGCGCGTCGAGCACGGCAACCGCGAGCGCATCGCCGAGCGCGAGCGCGGCGGTGGTGCTGGCGGTGGGCGCGAGATTCATCGGGCAGGCTTCTTTGGAGACACCGGCGTTCAGATGCACGTCGGCCAGTTTCGCGAGGCTCGACTGCGGCCGGCCGGTGATACTGATCAGCTTCGCGCCGAGCCGCTTGATCAGCGGCAGGATTGCGACCAGTTCTTCCGATTCGCCGGAGTTCGACATCGCGACGAACACGTCGTCGGCGGTGACCATGCCGAGGTCGCCGTGGCTGGCTTCCGCCGGATGCACGAAGAACGCGGGCGTGCCGGTGCTGGCGAACGTGGCCGCCAGCTTGCGGGCGATGTGACCTGATTTTCCGATGCCGGAGACGACCACGCGTCCGCGGCAGCCGAGGATGAAATCGATCGCTTCGACAAAGCCGCCGTCGAGCTGATCTCGAAGCCCGCGTACCGCGTCTGCTTCGGTGTCGAGCACCTCGCGAGCGAGCGCAAGTGCCCGGTCGCCATTGATTTTCGCTATCATTCGCGAAGTATAGCAAAGGCGTTTGTTCGCCGCGCCGGGCGAGACCAGCCCGGCGGCCGCCCGTACGGGCCTCTCGATCCTGCTGTGCGCACCCAGAAAGCCGGGTGCCGCGCGGCGGTTCCGCTGACGAACGAGGACGCTTTTCCGATGCGTTTTTTCCGATGATCTCCCCGCTCGAAATGACGCTGTTCCTGCTGCTGGCTTCAGTGGTGGGCGTCGTCGTGTTCCGCTATCTGAACCTGCCGCCGATGCTTGGCTATCTGAGCGTCGGGATCGTCGTCGGTCCGCACGCGGCCGGCATCGTGCCGGATTCGACGGGCGCACAGAATCTCGCGGAATTCGGCGTCGTGTTCCTGATGTTCTCGATCGGGCTGGAGTTTTCGCTCGCGAAGCTGCGCTCGATGCGCCGGCTCGTCTTCGGGATGGGGCTGATGCAGGTACTCGGCACGATCGTGGTGGCGGTCGCGCTCGGCTTCGTGCTCGAGCGCTGGGTGCACATCACGTGGCAGGCGAGCGTCGCGCTGGGCGGCGCGCTCGCGATGTCGTCGACGGCGATCGTCAGCAAGATGCTCGCGGAACGGATGGAGATCGAGACCGAGCACGGCCGCAACATCTTCGGCGTGCTGCTGTTCCAGGATCTCGCCGTGGTGCCGCTGCTGATCGTCATCGCCGCGCTCGGCGGCGATTCGAAGGATCTCGTCGCGGTGCTCGGGCTAGCGTCGGTGAAGATCGTCGTCGCGTTGGCGCTGCTGCTGATCGTCGGACAGAAGTTCATGACGCGCTGGTTCAACGTCGTCGCGCGGCGCCGCTCGCAGGAACTGTTCATCCTGAACCTGCTGCTCGTCACGCTCGGTGCCGCGTTCATCACCGACAAGTTCGGGCTGTCGCTCGCACTCGGCGCGTTCATCGCCGGCATGCTGATCGCGGAGACGCCGTACCGGCATCAGGTGGAAGAGGACATAAAGCCGTTCCGCGACGTACTGCTCGGCCTGTTCTTCGTGACGACCGGGATGCTGCTCAATCCGCGCGTCGTGTGGGAGCATCCGTTCATCGTGCTCGGTTTTCTCGTCGGGCCGCTGCTGCTGAAGACCGTGATGATTACCGCGCTCGCGCGCTTGTTCGGCGCGACGCCGGGCGTGTCGATGCGCACTGGCATCGGCCTCGCGCAGGCCGGCGAATTCGGTTTCGTGCTGCTGAACCTGATTCTCGATAAACACCTCGTCGACGCGACGCTGCTGCAGGCGATTCTCGCCGCGATGCTGCTGTCGATGCTCGCCGCGCCGTTCCTGATCCAGAACGCGGACCGCATCGTGCTGCGGCTGTCGTCGACGGAATGGATGCAGCAGTCTCTGCAGATGACACGCATCGCGACGCAGAGCCTCAAGCAGAGCGGTCACGTGATCATCTGCGGCTATGGCCGTTCCGGGCAGAACCTCGCGCGCATGCTCGAACATGAAGGGCTGTCGTACGTCGCGCTCGATCTCGACCCCGATCGCGTGTCGGCTGCGGCGGCCGCGGGCGAATCAGTCGTGTTCGGCGATGCCGGACGGCGCGAATCGCTGCTCGCGGCCGGTATCCACCGAGCGGCGGCGATCGCGATCACCTACGCGAACACGCCGTCGGCACTGCGCGTGCTGCACAACATTCACGAACTCGAACCGACGTTGCCGGTGATCGTGCGTACCGTCGACGATGCCGATCTCGAGAAGCTGCTCGCGGCCGGCGCGACCGAAGTGATTCCGGAAATCGTCGAAGGCAGCCTGATGCTCGCGTCGCATACGCTCGTCGTGATGGGTGTGCCGATGCGGCGCGTCGTTCGGCGTGTCGAGGAAATGCGCGACGAGCGTTACAGCCTGTTGCGCGGCTATTTCCGCGGCGCCGACGACATCGACGATGACGACGGCCACGAACAGGTGCGGCTACAATCGGTGCCGGTCGACGAAAAGGCGGATGCGGTCGGTCGCACGCTCGCCGAGCTGGGTCTGTCGGATGTCGGCGTCGAAGTGACGGCGATTCGCCGCCACGGCATTCGCGGCGTCGCGCCTGATCCGTCGACGAAGCTGTGCGCAAGCGACATCGTCGTGCTGCGCGGTTTGCCGGAAGCGCTCGCGCAGGCCGAGGAACTTCTGTCAAAACGTCGCCGGGCCAGCGCCACGGCGTAGACCCAGCACAATCGAAGCATCGCTGCGACCCGCCGGGCGCACATCATCCGCATCAGTCAGGGAGAGATCATGTCCAACGTGCCAGCGAACGCGCCGTTCGATGCAGCTGCGTTCGTCAACAGCCAGATTCGCACGGTGCCGGACTGGCCGCAGCCCGGCGTACAGTTTCGCGACATCACGCCGCTGCTGCAGCACGCGAAGGCGCTGCGCGTGCTGGTCGATCTGTTCGTGCAGCGCTATATCGATGCGAAGCTCGATTACATCGCGGGTCTCGATGCGCGCGGTTTCATCATCGGGCCGATTCTCGCGTACGAACTGAATCTCGGCTTCATTCCGATCCGCAAGGTCGGCAAGCTGCCGTTTCACACGGTGTCCGAATCGTATGCGCTGGAATATGGCTCCGCGACCGTCGAGATTCACGAGGACGCGTGCAGTCGCGGCGATCGCGTCGTGATCGTCGACGACCTGATCGCGACCGGCGGCACGATGATGGCCGGCAAGAAACTGCTCGAGCGGTTGGGCGCCGTTGTGGTCGAAGGCGCTGCGATCATCGATCTGCCCGACCTCGGCGGATCGAAACTGCTCCGCGACGCGGGCCTGCAGCTATACACCGTCACTGAATTCGGCGGCCACTGAGCCGCCAACGTTTATCCAACGAGGGACACGCCCATGCCTAATTTCATGCTGTTTCTCGCGACGTCGATTGCGATCACGTTCGCGCCCGGCCCTGACAATCTGCAGGTGCTCGCGCGCGGCATTTCGCAGGGACGCGCGGCGGGCTTCGTCGCGGCGCTCGGTTTCGCGGCCGGCATCACGTTCCATACGACGCTCGCGGCGCTCGGCGTGGCAGCAGTGCTGCGCTCGTCGCCGGTCGCGTTCCAGGCGATCAAGCTCGCCGGTGCCGCGTACCTGGTCTGGATCGGCATCAAGGCACTGCGCAGCCGCGGCCTCGCGACCGCGCACGAGCGCGCGCCGCAACCCCTGTGGACCGTGTTTCGCCAGAGCGTGTTCGGCAACATGCTGAATCCGAAAGTCACGCTGTTCTTCATCGTGTTCCTGCCGCAATTCGTCGATCCGCATGGCGTGCAGAGCGTTACGCTGCAGATGCTCGAACTGGGCGGGCTGTTCATGCTGCAGACCGTCGCCGTGTTCTCGGTGTTCGGCGTGTGCGCGGGAATGATCGGCGGCTGGTTGAAGCGGCGTCCGAGCGTCGGCGTGTGGCTTGATCGACTGGCCGGTGCGACGTTCATCGCGATCGGCATTCGCGTCGCGTTGCGTGATTGATGCACGCTTGATGCACGCACGAGGACATTTCGCATGAGCTTGCCCTGCATCGTCGCCGCGCGCCGTTTCGATCCGGCGGCACACCGGCCGTTCGTGATCGATGGACAACAGGTCGGCTGGATTCGCGCAACCGACGTCGCGTTGCTCGCTCGCTGGCCCGACGTGTTCACCATCGACTCGAAGTGCGTCGTGCTGGCATCGCAGTTCGCGACCGTCGATGCGCGAAGTGCAGCGCTAGGCGCCGTGATCGGCGCACTCGCGGCGGACGGCCGGATTCCCGGCTGGCGCGACGAAACCTACGCGATCCGCAATGCGTTCGAGGCGCCGCCGCTCGCGTACATCGAACGCGCGTCGTCGCGCTTCTTCGGCACGATGACGTACGCGGTGCATCTGAACGGCGTCGTAGAATACGCAAACGGCGTACCGCAGTTGTGGATCGCGCGACGCAGCGATACGAAGGCCACCGATCCGGGCATGCTCGACAACGTCGTCGCGGGCGGGATCGGCTGGGGCTTCGGGATCGACGAGACGATCGTCAAGGAATGCTGGGAAGAGGCGGGTATCGAAAGCGACATCGCTTCGCGGGCCACACCGGGCCGCACCGCGCACGTGCTGCAGTCGTTACCCGAAGGCACGCAGGCCGAGCAGATTTTCATCTACGACCTCGCGCTGCCGCCCGATTTCACGCCGCACAATCAGGATGGCGAAGTGGGCGAGCACCGGCTTGCGCGCATCGACGAAGTCGCGCGCTGGATCGAAGACGGCGCGATGACGGTGGATGCGAGTCTCGCGACGCTCGATTGCCTGCTGCGCCGCCGATGGATCGACGAAGACGCGTGCGTGGGTATCGACGCGCTGTTCGCGCCGCCGCCTTTGCCGCACGGTTAACGCGGTAGCGCGCGTCACACCGCACGACCGCACATTGAAACGAATCAGCGACTGGAAGGGAGTTACCGGGTCATGTCGACCGATCACAGCTTTATTCTGAAACTGTCGTGCGCCGACCGGCCCGGCATCGTCCATGCGGTATCGGGCTTTCTGTTCGAGCGAGGCAGCAACATTCTCGACTCGGCGCAGTTCGGCGACAGCCGCACCGGCGAGTTCTTCATGCGCGTGCATTTTCAGCAGGTGGGCGGCGACCCGGGTCTCGACGCGTTGCGTGCGTCGTTCGACACGCTCGCGCAGCAGTTCGAGATGCGCTGGGAATTGCACGACGCGACGGTGAAGCCGCGAGTGGTGATCATGGTGTCGAAGATCGGGCATTGCTTGAACGACTTGTTGTTCCGCTATCGCACGGGGCAACTGGCGATCGAGATTCCCGCGATCATTTCGAATCACAAAGAGTTTTACCAGCTCGCCGCGAGCTACGACATTCCGTTTCATCATTTTCCGCTCTTGAGCGGAACGCCTGATGCGAAGGCTGCGCAGGAAGCGCGCGTGCTTGAAGTGATCGACGAGCATCGTGCGGATCTCGTGGTGCTTGCGCGTTACATGCAGATTTTGTCGCCGCAGTTGTGTGAGCGACTTACTGGTCGCGCGATCAATATTCATCATTCTTTTCTGCCTAGCTTCAAGGGGGCGAAGCCGTATTACCAGGCGTTCGATCGCGGTGTGAAGTTGATCGGAGCGACGGCGCATTACGTGACGACGGATCTCGATGAAGGGCCGATCGTCGAGCAGGAAGTGGAGCGTGTCGATCACAGCATGACGCCGGAGCAGTTGACGGCGATCGGGCGTGATGTGGAGTGTGTGACGCTGGCGCGTGCTGTGAGGTGGCACGTCGAGCATCGGATTGTTTTGAATGGGAGTAAGACGGTCGTATTTAAATAGGAATTTGGTTTTTGGTTTTTTTCGCCTGGTTTCTTTGCTTTCCGCGCGGTGCTTATTTGCGCCTCGCGGCGCAGGCGTTGCCCCTGTGCGGGGCGGCACCTACTTTTCTTTGCCGCGGCAAAGAAAAGTAGGCAAAAGAAAGCCGCTGAGACGAAGCTTCTCCTTTCCGTGTGTGACCACAGTGGCACTCGCCTAAGTGGACACCACGTTCACCACTGCGTAGTGGTCCGAGACGAGACTTGCCCTCGCATTGTTTGCCATCGTGGCAAGGCAGTCATCCGTTCCGGCGCGCTTCGCCGCCGTGAGGCATAACACCCTTCTTTCAATGTGATCGCCTGGCGGGGTGGCCATTGCACATGCGGCCATATGTTTGTGGCGGCCACTCACCGCGCTCAACGCGATCGCGTTTTGCCTGCGCCCCAATCTTCCAGATGGTTTCCCAAGCAGACCGGTCCGCGCGCACACAAGTGCGCCGCGGGATGTGCGGGTGCCTTGTCACTTCGGTTTGCGGCAAGGGAGACGATCTCGTCTCGGACCATCAGGCAGGGTGAACGTGGCGCCCATTTAGGCGAGGGCCACTGGGGTCACACACGGAAAGGAGAAGCTTCGTCTCGGCGGCTTTCTTTTGCCTACTTTTCTTTGCCGCGGCAAAGAAAAGTAGGTGCCGCCCCGCACAGGGGCAACGCCTGCGCCGCGAGGCGCGAGTAAGCACCGCCGTGCGGAAGAAAAGAAGAGGAGCGCACCAAAAGAAGAGAGCGCCGCGCCGCGAAGATCAAACAAGCTCTCGCCTGCAAAGGCAAAAAGCAAAAAGCAAAAAGCAAAAGCGAAAGAATGACAAAGAACAGAAACGAGCCCTATACCATCCTCAAATAAATCAACTCACGTTTGATATACGCGTAAAAAATCGGCGCGGCGATTACGCCAGGAATCCCAAACGCAGCCTCCATCACCAGCATTGCGACCAGCAACTCCCACGCACGCGCTTCGATCTGTCCACCAACAATACGCGCATTCAAAAAATATTCGAGCTTGTGAATCACGATCAGAAACACAAGCGCCGTAACCGCAGCCGGAAAACTCACCGACAACGCCACCGCGACAATCAACGTATTCGAGATCAGATTGCCGATCACCGGCAGCAAACCGACGATGAACGTCACCAGCACCAGCGTCTTCGATAGCGGCAGCGGCGCATGCATGAGCGGCAACAGCACCAGCAGGAACAGACCCGTGAACGTCGAGTTCAACGCCGATATCTTGATCTGCGCAAAGACGATCCGGCGAAACGCGTCAGCGAACCGGCTCACCCGCGTGACGAACGCTGTGGACAGCGGTAGCCGCTGCGATTGCCTCTGCGCGCCGATCGCGATGATCGCGCCGATGATCATTCCAAGCAGCACGTGCGTGAACACCCGCGCCGCGTTCTTGCCGCCCTGCTGCAACTGGCTCGCATGCGCGTGCATCAGCATCGTCGCTTTCTGCTTCATCTGGTCGGTATCGACCGGCAGGTAAGTCGCGATGAATTCCGGCAGCCGGCCGCGTGCCTGGTCGATTAGCTGCATCGCCTGGTCGAGTAGCTTCTGCACGCTCGGGACGTCTTTCTCGAAATGTTCGGTGACGCCGATCACAAAGCCTGCCAACACACCGACGATCACGATCGACAGCAGCACGACGGACAGCCAGCGCGCCCGCTTGCTCGACATGTGTCGTTCGATCCGCGGGGACATCGTGTGCACGAGCTGATAGACCAGCATGCCCGCGAGCAATGCGCCGAGCAGCTTCAGATGCAGCACCGCCCACATCGCGAACAGCGCGACGATATAACTGCCGATCTCGACGGCCGACAACTTCGGCAGGCTCATGTCGCTCGTCAGCCTGACCGGGCGTGGTCTGAGGTCCTGCACCTGCCCGTCGTCGGGCGCCTCGTTACGCTTGGTCATCGCTCCTTCCCTGTCTCCTGTGTCGATCAGAGTTAGCGCTTTAGCGCTTACTCTGATCCCATGCTGGAGTTGGCGCTTTAGCGCCTTACTCCGGCGTCGATCCCCATCAGTGCTTTAGCGCTTACTCCGGCGTCGATCTCCATCAGTGCTTTAGCGCTTATTCTGGCGTCGACCCATACGTCACTTCACCCCGCACCCCACCTTCACTTCACCGCCGCCAATGCCGCCCGCTTAAGCAACGGCGCAAGATACCGACCGGTAAAACTTGCCTTCGACTTCGCCACCTGCTCCGGCGTCCCCTGCGCGATGATCTGGCCGCCCCCCGCACCGCCTTCCGGACCGAGGTCGATGACCCAGTCGGCGGTTTTGATTACATCGAGATTATGCTCGATGATCACGACGGTATTGCCCTGATCGCGTAACCGGTGAATCACCCCCAGCAGCAGCGCAATGTCGTGGAAGTGCAGGCCGGTAGTCGGTTCGTCGAGTATATATAGCGTGCGACCCGTGTCGCGCTTGCTCAGTTCCAGAGAAAGCTTCACGCGTTGCGCTTCGCCGCCCGACAGCGTCGTCGCCGACTGGCCGAGACGGATGTAGCCGAGCCCGACGTCGAGCAGCGTTTTCAGCTTGCGCGCGATGACCGGCACCGCCCGGAAGAACTCGTGTGCATGTTCGACGGTCATGTCGAGCACTTCGCTGATGTTCTTGCCTTTGTACTGAACATCGAGCGTTTCGCGGTTGTAGCGCTTGCCGTGGCAGACGTCGCACGGCACGTAGACGTCCGGCAAAAAGTGCATCTCGACCTTCAGCACGCCGTCGCCCTGGCACGATTCGCAGCGGCCACCCTTCACGTTGAACGAGAAGCGGCCCGGATCGTAGCCGCGTTCCTTCGCGGCGGGGACGCCGGCGAACAGTTCGCGGATCGGTGTGAACAGGCCGGTGTAGGTGGCCGGGTTCGAGCGCGGCGTGCGGCCGATCGGTGACTGGTCGACGTTGATCACCTTGTCGAAATGCTCGAGTCCTTCGATCGCCTCGTACGGCGCAGGCTCCGCCGACGAACCGTACAGGTGATGCGCGACCGCGTGATACAGCGTGTCGTTGATCAGCGTCGATTTGCCCGAACCCGACACGCCGGTCACACAGGTGAGCAGCCCCACCGGCAGATCGAGCGTGACGTGCTGCAGGTTGTTGCCGTACGCCTCGACGATGCGCAGATGCCGTTCGTCGGGCGATTTGCGCTCGTCCGGGTACTCGATCGTGCGTGCGCCCGACAGGTACTGGCCGGTCATCGATGCGTGGTCCGCCTGCACTTCGTCCGGCGTGCCTTCGGCGATGATCATGCCGCCGTGTTCGCCGGCGCCGGGCCCCATGTCGACGACGTAGTCCGCCATCCGGATCATGTCCTCGTCATGCTCGACGACGATCACCGAGTTGCCGAGATCGCGCAGATGCTTGAGCGTCGAGATCAATCGATCGTTGTCGCGCTGATGCAGGCCGATCGACGGTTCATCGAGCACGTACATCACGCCGGTCAGGCCCGAGCCGATCTGCGACGCGAGCCGGATGCGCTGCGCCTCGCCGCCCGACAGCGTTTCCGCGCTGCGTTCGAGCGACAGATAGTCGAGCCCGACGTTATTCAGGAACGTGAGCCGCGCGACGATTTCCTTGATGACCTTGTCGGCGATTTCGCGCTTCGAACCTTCGAGCCGCAGCGTCTGGAAATAACCGAGCGTGTCGCGCAACGGCCAGCCACTCACTTCGAAGATGCCGCGTGCGTCGCTGTCCGAGCCGATCCGCACGAAGCGCGCTTCGCGGCGCAGCCGCGTGCCTTCGCACGCAGGGCACGCCTGATTGTTCTGATACTTCGCGAGTTCTTCGCGCACCGCGACCGAATCGGTTTCGCGGTAGCGTCGTTCGAGATTCGGGATGATCCCTTCGAACACATGCTCGCGTACCGACGTGCGGCCGCGCTCGTTGATGTACGAGAACGGGATGGTCTGCTTGCCCGAGCCGTACAGCAGGATCTTGCGGACTTTTTCCGGCAGGTCTTCGAACGCGGTATCGATGTCGAATTCGTAGAATGCCGCGAGACTCTGCAGCATCTGAAAATAGAACTGGTTGCGCCGGTCCCAACCCTTCACGGCGCCGGCTGCGAGCGATAGCGACGGATGCGCGACCACCCGCTTCGGATCGAAGAACGTGATCTGCCCGAGGCCGTCGCATTCCGGGCACGCGCCCATCGGGTTGTTGAACGAGAAGAGCCGCGGCTCGAGTTCCTGCAGCGAGTACGAGCAGATCGGGCACGCGAACTTCGAGCTGAACAGATGCTCGGCGTCGGTATCCATTTCGAGCGCGATCGCGCGGCCGTCGGCGAGGCGCAGCGCGGTTTCGAACGACTCCGCGAGGCGCTGCTTCATGTCGGCGCGCACTTTCAGGCGGTCGATCACGACGTCGATCGTATGCTTGTCATTCTTCTTCAGCTTCGGCAGCGTCTCGACGTCGTAGATCTTCGCGACGCCTTCGTTCGCCGTGCCGCCGCCCGAGCGCACGCGAAACCGCACGAAGCCCTGCGCCTGCATTTCCTCGAACAGCTCGACGTGCTCACCCTTGCGGTTCGCCACCACCGGCGCGAGGATCATCAGCTTGGTGTCTTCCGGCAGCGCGAGCGCCGCGTCGACCATCTGCGACACGCTTTGCGCTTCGAGCGGGATGTTGTGATCCGGGCAGTAAGGCGTACCGACCCGCGCGTACAGCAGCCGCAGGTAGTCGTGGATTTCCGTGACCGTGCCGACCGTGGAGCGCGGATTGTGCGACGTCGCCTTCTGCTCGATTGAAATAGCCGGCGACAGCCCTTCGATCAGGTCGACGTCCGGCTTTTCCATCAGCTGCAGAAACTGCCGCGCGTACGCCGACAGACTCTCGACGTAGCGGCGCTGGCCTTCCGCGTACAGCGTATCGAAGGCGAGCGACGATTTTCCCGAGCCGGACAGGCCGGTAATCACGATCAGCTTGTGACGCGGCAGGTCAAGATTGACGTTCTTCAGGTTGTGGGTGCGGGCCCCACGGATACGGATTTGTTCCACGCATTTATTCCATGAGATGGTGGAAAGAGAGGCAAACCAAACCTGCTACTATAACGACTTTTCCAGACCGCCGTTACGGCGTCCTGACGGCGCGCAACAGGCGCGGCGCGGGCGGCGAGGCAACGGTCCAGCGTCGCGCGCAACCGTCGCGGGCGGAGCGTTCTGCTGGTATTTGCGGTCATTTCGCGCGACTGCAAGGCGGCGACGAATCTGCCACTGGGGCGTCGCCTGCGCGCTGCCCGATCATCCAAAAATCGTCCTCGATGTCCAATCCGTCCGCACTCTCCTCACGCATGAGCGCGCCCGAGTTGCGCGCGACCGCGTCGCTGGCCGCCATCTTCGCGCTGCGCATGCTCGGCCTCTTCATGATCATGCCGGTCTTCTCGATCTACGCGAAGACGATTCCCGGCGGCGACAACGTACTGCTGGTCGGCATCGCACTCGGTGCGTACGGCGTCACGCAGTCGATGCTCTACATCTTCTACGGCTGGATTTCCGACAAGATCGGCCGCAAGCCAGTGATTGCCACCGGCCTGCTGATCTTCGCGATCGGCAGCTTCGTCGCGGCCGGCGCGCACGACATGACCTGGATCATCGTGGGGCGGGTGATTCAGGGGATGGGCGCGGTGTCGTCGGCGGTGCTCGCGTTTATCGCCGACCTGACCGCCGAGGAGCATCGCACCAAGGCAATGGCGATGGTCGGCGGAAGTATCGGCATGTCGTTCGCGGTGGCGATCGTCGGCGCGCCGATCGTGTTCCATTGGGTCGGCATGAGCGGGCTGTTCGCACTCGTTGGCGTGTTCTCGATTCTCGCGATCGGCGTCGTGCTGTGGGTCGTGCCCGACGCGCCGAAGCCGGTGCACGTGCGGGCGCCGTTCGCCGAGGTGCTGCACAACGTCGAACTGCTGCGTCTGAATTTCGGCGTGCTGGTGCTGCATGCAACGCAGACCGCGCTCTTTCTCGTCGTGCCGCGCATTCTCGAGGCGGGCGGTTTGCCGGTCGCTTCACACTGGAAGATCTACCTGCCGGTGATGGGCCTGTCGTTCGTGATGATGGTTCCCGCGATCATCGCCGCCGAGAAACGCGGCAAGATGAAAGTCGTACTGGTCTCGGCCATCGGTCTTATCCTGATCGGCCAATTGCTGCTCGGCGCGGCCCCGCATACCATCCTCAGTGTGGCTGCGATCCTCTTTGTGTACTTCCTCGGCTTCAACATTCTCGAGGCGTCGCAACCATCGCTCGTGTCGAAACTGGCGCCGGGCACCCGCAAGGGCGCGGCGGTCGGCGTGTACAACACGACCCAGTCGATCGGCCTCGCGCTCGGCGGCGTGATGGGCGGCTGGCTGCTGAAGGCGGACGGTGCGAGTACGGTTTTCTACGCGTGTTCTGCGCTCGTGTTTTGCTGGCTTATAATCGCCGCAAACATGAAGCAGCCGCCGCGCAAGGCCTGACAGGGCTCATAAGACTCATCGGCGGCAGGCTGCGATCTATCGGTCGAGCCGCCTGCAACGGAATCAACAGGAGAAACTCATGGCATCCGTGAACAAGGTCATTCTCGTCGGCAATCTCGGCGCCGATCCGGAAGTTCGTTATCTTCCGAGCGGCGACGCAGTGGCGAACATTCGCCTTGCCACGACCGATCGTTATAAGGACAAGGCGTCCGGCGAATTCAAGGAAGTGACCGAATGGCATCGCGTGTCGTTCTTCGGCCGGCTCGCGGAAATCGTGTCGGAATATCTGAAGAAGGGCTCGTCGGTTTACATCGAAGGCCGTATTCGCACGCGCAAGTGGCAGGCGCAGGACGGCACCGACCGTTATTCGACTGAAATCGTCGCCGATCAGATGCAGATGCTGGGTGGCCGTGGCGGTGCGGGTGGCGGCGGTGGTGGCGATGACGGTGGGTATAGCCGTGGTGAGCCGTCGGAGCGTAGTGGCGGTGGTGGTGGTCGCGCTGTGTCCGGTGGTGGTGGCGGTGGTGCACGTAGCGGCGGTGGCGGTGGTGGTTCGAGCCGTCCGAGCGCGCCGGCAGGCGGCGGGTTTGATGAGATGGATGACGATATTCCGTTCTAACCGAACACGAATCGCAGCAGTACAAAAGGCCCCAGGCTTTTCATCCAGACCAACCGTCTGGGTGGATATCCCGGGGCCTTTTTTTTCCAGCTTGCTCTGAGTCGACGTGCCTCTACACCTTCGACGGCCCCGCACTCTTCCACTTCTCCAGCATGCTCAAAGTCGGAACCGGCGCAAAGTTCATCAGCGCTCTCTCCGTATCGGGACCATGCGCGTTTTCCCACGCACCCAGCAACTGCGCGGTGTCATGCAGATCCGCTCCGTAGACCCGATGCGAGAAGATCAGCGCATAACCCATCCCGCCCACCAGCACGAAGCGCGTGAACACGCCTTCGACCACACCCGGTCCCGCCATCATCGACGCGAGAAAATGTTCGGCCGGACGATCGGACGTCATCGGCACGGAGTTCGTCTTCAGCACCACGCTGCCTCTCGATTTGTTGCCTTCGAGTACCCCGTTGGCCTGGGCGGCGAGATCGTCCGCGGTCTTGATGTCGCGGTACGCGACGACCGATACCATCTCGGTCCAGTGATCGAGATCCGTCTGCCCCGGTGGCGTGAATTCGAACAGCTTGTCGTTGGTCCAGCGGAAAAGATAGTCGGCCCCGTTGAAACGAAATGCCGCTGATGGAGCCGTCTGCGCAGCGACGAAACGAAGCTGCGTCATCGACGCCACCGCCACGAGCCCGGCGATCAGCCGTCGCCGTTTTAACATCCGGATCTGCTGCACGATCGCTTCTCCCTGTTTGATTCGCACGACGGCTGTCCTCGGTCGTTCAGTTCTGCGTGAACGTATTGAGCGAGGAGCACAGGAAACCCGTGCATCCGTTCGCGAGGAAGTATAGCGACACGGGTACGGGTGGCGCACCGAAGCCGAGATCGCCGAGGTACGCCTGGCTTTCCGCGCCTTGTGCATTCGCCTGCTGGATGAACGCGGCGCTCGTCGACTGTGGCGTCTGCGATTGATACGTGAAGGTCGCAGATTGCGACTGATCCTTCACATAGACCGCAGCGCTGTCGGTGCCGAATCCCATGCCGCCTTTGAAGCGGTAGCCCTTCGCGCCTTCGTTGTTCGCCTGCGTCACCAGGTCGCCGGCACTTTGCGCCGGCGTCACGGCATCGTACGTATAGGTCGACGACGACGAGTTGTCCTTCATGTACAGCGACGTGCTCGCCGCATCCAGCTGGACCGGCCCGTAGTACCAGTATCCGTTCTGGCCTTGCCCGTTGGCCTGCGTCAGGAACGCGGCCGAACCGGTCGGTGCGGCGACCGCGGCGTACGTATACGTCGATGACGCATTGCCCTGATGACGATACAGATTGCCGAACGTCAGCGGGCCGTCGTAGCGGAAGCCCTTCGTGCCCTCCTGGTTCGCCTGCGCGATAAAGCCGGCCTGCGTGGCGTCCGCAGCCTGGAATTCGTAGCTGTACGTGTTGGAGCCGTCGTTGATGAAGACATTCTTGATACTGCCGCCGTCGCCCGAAAAGGATACTTCGGCGATATAGCGGTAGCCCTTCGCGCCTTCCGTATTCAACTGGGCGAGGAACGAGGTTGCGTCGGTGGGCGCTGCCAGTGCTTCATACACCATCGTCCGCACGGAGCCGGAGCCCGTGCCTGTTGTAGGACCGGTGCCGGTCGTGCCGCCGTTGGCGGTACCGCCGCCGGAACTACCGCCATTTTTGACGTCATCACCACCGCAGGCGGACAGCAACAGACACGCGGATGCTGCAATCACGAAGAACTTGGAGGTCATTTTTCACCTGTATTTGTATTTGGCCTGGTTTGTCGGACGCTTTTACCGGCGATGAATCGAAGCTCCGGTATAAATGTGCTGACGGGCATGCTGCTCGTGAAGATTTAATGAACCTGGATACTGGGAAGCTTCGACGGTATCAAAGTAGATAGCTCTATCTACTTTGATACCGTCGTGGATGATAACGATTTTGTGGGTACTATTTTTAAAATAAATTGCTGTCTCGATTTTTGAGGTGTCCGGTCGCGGAAATATAAAGTGGATAATCGTCTCATCCCCTGTTGGAGCGACGTTATTCGCGAGACGATAATCCACCTCAAAATGCCCGAACCGTGAATACGACCCGGCGATCGACGCGCTTTGCAATCTCAGGCGTCGCTGTTTAAACCCGTGCCTGGCAATATCCCGCTGCCTGCGATCACGGCGGATATTTCACTGGACGCCCGCGCGAACCGCCGTTGCTGTAGACGTCCCGCACGCGCCGCTATAATTGCGCTCGACCGTATCCATGGAGATTTCGCTGTGAGAAAGATCGCCGCTTTTGCACTCGTCGCGCTTGCGCTCGCGGGTTGCTCGTCTGCCGAAAAAGAACAGCAGCAGGCGCAGAGATACGAACGCAACGAGGGCAGTCTGACTACCGCGCAACACAATGCGGCGGTCGATTGCAAGCCGGAAAACTGCGACGCGGCGTGGGCGCTCACGAAGCAGTACGTGCAGCAGCATTCCGACACGTCGGTGATTCGTGCGGACGCAGTCGCGATCGACACCGACGTGCCGTTCAGTTCGGGCAAGGTCTCGTTCTCGGCGACTCGGGTCGCGAAGGGGGCCGGCGCGACGCTCGCGCTGTTCGCGCAATGTCCGGGGATGTACGGATCCAACGACGCTAAAGGCTCGGACTATGACAAGTGCGTGGGGAAAATCCTCAAGGGCTTGAACGGTTATGTGCCGTTCCTCAGTGCGCATCTGTCTGGCGGTCAGGCGCACTGAATGTCGTGTGCCGCGGTGAAATCGGCGTTCCGCCACGCGCCGCGCGCATTGAACATTGACCGGACGCCGTTCGTCTTCATTAACGCTCGTGTAGCAGTTTCGAAAAGCGAAGCGTACTGATGCATTCCCTGTCATCCGCGCGCATTCGTTTTCATAGAAAATAGTCTGCATTTCCAATGCATCGTGCGGCGGCGTGGCGATCGCTGCGGGCGCGATGCATCATGCAGACAGGATAACGACCAAAAAGCGTGGGTTCGCAATGAATATCGATTTTCACTATGGGGTCGTCTATGCGGTCGCCCGTCTGGGCGGCATGAGCGTGGACGAGGCGCGGACCGTCGCGCATTCGTGTCAGTACGTCGACGATGCAACGACGGAAGGGCTGCTGAAGTTTGCCGGCGGCGAGACCTTCGAGCGCATTGCCAGCGCGCACGATCTGATCGACTACAAGAACGCCGACGATAACCAGAATCGCCGCATCTGGGTGCCGTTTCACTTCCTGCCCGGCGCACAGGGCGACACGCTCGACCAGCGCGCGGTGTGCCGTCCGAATAGCGACGTCGCGAAGATGATGGTCCGGCGCTCGCTCGCCGCCCACGATGCGTACAACGCGCTGCACCGGCTCGGCGTGACGCTCCACGTCTATGTGGATACGTGGGCCCACCAGGGCTTCGCCGGTATCGAGAGCGACTACAACCGGATTACGCACCTCGAAGGCGACGACTACGATCACGACACCTGGCGCGGCAGATTAAGCCACATGCTGGTCAAGGTCGGTCTGGATGTGGCCACCGTCAGTATCGATATGGTCTCGGGTCTGGGGCATGGCGCCGCGCTGCATTTCCCCGACATGCCGTGGGTGAGATGGCGGTATCGCTGCAAGGGCTCGCATGAATTCGTCGAGCGCGACAATCTGCCTGCGTACATCGAAGCTGCGGACATGACCTGCCGGGTCGTGCAGGCATTCAAGGCGGGGACGCAGGCGTTCGAGACGCAACCCGGTTTGTCGGCGGAAGCGAAGACGGCGATCGGCGCATTGCTTGGCGACAGCCGCAGCCATGATTCCAACGCGCGCCTCACGCGCATCGGCGACGCGATCGCCGCCGGCGAGATTCCTGGTCTGAAGGAAGAACTGCCGCCCTATATCCCGAAGGGGCCGCACTCGTGGAAGCATCTCGCCACCGGCCTCACGGCGAAAGACGACCGGGGGGACGCGCCGAACTGGTCGCAGCACTTCGAAGATTCGGATTACCGGAAATTCCACGACGCGACGAAGGAACATCTCTTCGTGGTCATTCAACAAATCCTGCCGACATTCGGGCTGCGGCTCACGTGAACCTGTGAGCAGCCACAGTCGAAAAACCCCGCACGTGCGGGGTTTTTTGTTTCCGGTGTATGGCGATGCTATCGGCGTGAAATGGTGAGTCTGATGCGGTTCGCGTCCGCCATCGTGATCGCGATTTCCGTACGCTGATCGCGTGGACCCAGATAAAAGTGCTGACGTGCCGGCGAATTCTCATCGTGCGTCGCATCGGGAAGACACGACGCGACGTCTGCCGCGACGCTCTCGAGTGCGCCCGCATGTTCGCCGCCTTCGCCGTGCGGCGTCCACTCGCATTGATAACCGCCAGACATCGCACCGCATTGCACGTTGTCGCCTGCGGGCTGCGCGATACCTTGCACGTCGCTGGTCTGCAATCCGCCGAAGCCGCCGGGTGCTGCGGCGACGATGCGCTTGAGCGCAGGGCACGGTCCGGGCGAATCGTCCGCATGAGCCATCGACGATGCAAACATCGCATACGTCGTCGAGGCAAACATGATTGCGGTGAGTGCTGCGTGAACTGGTTTCATCGTCGCGCCTCCTCGTCGGGTCTTACTTCACCGAACCGTACGGCGAACCGGATTTCATCGGATGATTCGACCCGGCGCCCGATGAGAGCTTAGCGCATCGACGCACGACGTGAACGTTACGGACGAAGCAGATCGTAGCCGCCCAGCATCACCGCGCCGCTCAACGCGATCATCGCAACCGAATGCTGGCCGAAGTAGAGAATCGCGGCGGCCAGCCAGCTCGCGATGAAAAATGCGCCCAGTCGTTTCATGATGTGCTCCGTTGCGCGCTCACAGCGCCCGCCATGCGGGCGATGAAAATCACGCGTGCTGATACCGATATTCCTGCGTCCTGCCGCCGTAACCGTACGACGCTGCCCGCACGTCCTGCACGTAGATATAGCTTTCCTCGTGCAGATTCCCGAGCAGTTCTGAAAAGCCTGCGAACGCGGCCTCGATATAGCGTGCTTTCTCGGCTTTCGTGTTGGTCTCGTCGGTGATCTTGATGTCGAAGTAGACGCTGCTCTTGCCCTGCGCGCTCAGCGATTGTCCGCCGACGATCCAGTCGTCCGGATCGACGTATTCGATCGCGATCGCCGTCACCTTCGGATCTTTACCGAGGATGCGGGTAGTCAGATCGAGCAGCAGCGTAGCGATGCGCTCTGTCGTTTCGCGCGACTTTTTCGCGCTGACCTTCACGTTGAGAATCGGCATTTTACGAGCTCCATTTAGTTAGCGTTGCAACTATCTAGGTAAAAAAATTCAGGGAAGTGCCGAACGAGCGTCGCGAAGCTTCGCAACGGTCTCGCCGAACTCCGTGCTGCCCAGTACCCGCTTGAGCCGCGCTGTTACCGCGGCGCTTGCGCCGTTCAATGCGACCTTGATGTCGACCGCTTTCGATGTCGGGAAAATCGCCACCTCTCGACCGTCGCCATTCGTCCTGCGGCGCTCGATATAACCGCGCGCTTCCAGCCCATCCAGCGCACGCGTAGCGGTAGGCCGCGCGATCACCAGTTGATCCGACAACTCCCGCGCCAGCATGCCGGGGCGATTGATGATCGCCCGCAGCATGAAGCCTTGCGGCGGCGTCAGCTCGAACGGCGCGAACGCATCGGTCCACTCGCGCTCGAGGCGGCGAGCGAGTGCGGTCGTGTTGAAGTAAAGGCATTCGTCGAACATGGACGAAGCTTAGTGCAGTGTAGTTAGCATTGCAACTACTTTTCGAATGCGGCAAACGGGCGTCGAAATGAACCCGTATGCCGCGAGAATCGCCTACTGCACGTCGTTAGCCAGCGCCACGCGAGCCTTCGCCTCAGCGCTACCGTCGACGAAATACTTCGCCGACCAGCTACTGTCGGGCTGCAGGATCAACCGTTCGTGCGTCGTGCCGCTACGCTGTTCCTCGATCGCGATGGCGCGTGCGCGGTAATGCTCGTACAGACGCAGGAACTCCGCGAGATAGATCGCCGCGATCCGCTTGTCGCGGATTTCGAGCAGATTCTCGTCATTGTAGTGCTCGGAGTTCTGGCTCATGTTCGCCGAGCCCGAATAGACGATCGGGTCGGAGCCTTCCGCGTCGATCACGAGAAACTTGTGATGCACGATGACGGGCGCGTACGGCGGCGCCTTTTCGCCGGGAAACACCTGCATTTCCGGCATGAAACCGTCCGGCACGGTGGCCGGCGAAAAGTAGTTCGCATCGATCACGTCGCGCTGATCGCGGCTGCGGTGATACAGCTCGAGATTCGCGAGCTGCGTCGTGTTGACGACCTTGCCGTCGTGTTGCGCGGCCTCGGCATCGGTCGCTGACTTCGCGCTGATGTGATTGACGAGCCCGAACATCATCAGCCCGCGATCGCCAGCGGCGAAGCACGCATCGCGCAACGGCGCGTCGGTCGGCATAAACAGGCAGAACATAACCGAATGCTTTGCGCGTCCGATTGCGTCGACGATCGTATCGATCTGCGTGCGCTGGTTCTTCGGCTCCGGCGAGAAGCACACGCGCACCTGTGCACTGCCGACCTGCATGCTGTCCGACCAGCCCGGCGTGAGCGCGGCAGTCGCCGCGATCGTTGGATTGCTGGAGAGCGCCGCTGCGCGATCGCTGTAGTGCTGCGCGAGCTCGGCGGATTCGAACAGATGCAGCACGTTGGCCTGCTCGGTGATGCCCTCAGTCGTGAAGTTCGCGGAGCCGGTCAGCACGCGGTCGGGCGGCGTGTTCGCTTGCGCGTCGCCGGCGACGATGAACTTGTCGTGCATGATGTGCGTCTTGTCGCGCGGCAGGCAGCGCGCGAGATCGATCAACGCATCGACGGCCGGCTGGTTCGGCGACGGCTGCGCCGGCTTGCCCTTCACCGGCACCGTGTGCGCGTCGTACACGACGGCGAGCGCGTCCTTGCCGTGCGCGCGGCCGAACGTCTCGAACGCGGGGATCGCCCACAGCGAATCGGTCAGGTGATACACCGCCGACACGGCGCGCGCCGCGCCGTCGAAAACCGTCTCGAAGGTCTGTTCCAGATCGTTCGCGAGCCACGTACGCAGCTTCAGCGCCTGCTCGGGCGAAGGCGCTTCGTTATGGCCGAGCTTCATTGTGCTCACCATCCGCGAGAACGCCTGCGAGCTGACCACCGCACGGTTGAACCACGTGCCGATGCCGTCTTCGACGTGTGCCGGCAGCGTCACTGAAACATTCCCGACGTCGCTGCCCAGACGCTGCAGCTGCGTCGGCGTACCGACCACCGGCCACACTTCGTAGGTGAACGTCTTCTGACGATCCGGCGGATCGATGCGCGCATCCCACCACATGAACTTCTGGATCGGCGCTTCGCTGGTCGGTGCATCGCGCTGGATGTCGGCGGCGGGGCCGGCGAACGTCACGCGGTTCGGCAGCCAGCTGCTCGCTTCGCGTGTACGGCCGTCCGCGTGCAAAAAGCCAGGCGTGCGCCGGATCGCGAATCCGAGAAAGTCGTCGCGTGCGTGGCCTTCGGGCCAGTCGAACGCGAGCAGGACAAGTGTCGGGGATACGTAGCTTCGGACGCTGACTTTCATCCATTACCTCTGCGTGGTCGATTTGACGCAGTGTGCAGAAGGCGCTTGTTAAAACGATGACAGCGGCGGATGCAGCGACCGCTCGTCCGCAGAAAAATCCGTTCAACTGAAGAGGCGAGTCAGCGCCTCGCGCGCGTTGGCCACCAGCTGACTTTCGCCGGGCCGCCCCGGCAGCAGATGGAATTCGACCGCGGGCAACGCCGGCAATCCGCTCCCCGGCGGACACGCAACCACCCCCGGCCCGATCGACGACTCGTTCAGACACGAGATGCCGAGCCCCGCCTTCAACGCAAGCTGCAAACCCGCGACACCCGACGCCGAGTGCGAGATCAGATAGGGCACCTTGCGTTCGTCGAGCAGCTTCACGACGAAGCGCTGCAGCTGACACGTCGACGGCAACAGCACGAGTGGATACGGCGCCGTCACGTGTGGCTCGGCGTCAACGGCGCTGACCCACAGCAGGCGCTCGCGCCGGACCACCTTGCCGGTCGACCGGGCACCGACCGTCACGCGACGATTGCCCGGCGTGACGAGGCGCAGCGATAACCCGATATCGAACGACGCGTCGCCGTCGGCATGACTGTCGATCACCGCGCTCGGCATCACGGTCACGTGCAGACGCAGCCGGGGATGCTGCTCCGAGAACGTCTTCAGCACGCGCGCGATGTCGTGCGGCCGGTAGTAGTCGGTGATCGCGATGCGCAGCTCGCCGTCGAGCGAGCGGCCCTGCAGGTCTTCGAGCGCGGCTTCGCTCATCGCGAGAATGCGCCGCGCGTGATCGAGCAGCTTCGCGCCGGCGGGCGTCGCGGTGACGCCCTGCTTGCTGCGCAGGAACAGCGGCTGGCCCGCACGCTCCTCGAGCTTGCGCAACTGCTCGCTGACCGACGACTGCGACAGAAACACCCGCTCCGCACCCGCCGACACACTGCCGGCCTCGGCGACCATGACGAAGGTACGCAACTGGTTCAGATCGAAAGCACGCTGGTTCATGATTCGGATATTCCGATGGAAGTCATCTTATTTTCCCGCTTTTCCGATGGAAGGTCCACCCCTACGATGACGCTAAATCCTCATGGAGGCTGTCATCATGGAATCGAACCTGTCCCGCGCTGCGGCGCGTAATCATCGGTGGAAGGTGCTCGGCGTCGGCTTTGCGGCGAACGCCAGTTTCTCCGCCGCGTTCTCCGGCATCCCGACGACCGCCGTGTTTCTCCGCTCGGGTTATCACATCGACAACAGCGCGCTGGGGCTGGTGCTCGGCATGCTGGGACTCGGCATCGCGGTTAGCGAACTGCCGTGGGGCATGCTCACCGATCGCTGGGGCGATCGTCGCGTGCTGCTGCTCGGACTCGGCTTGACGGCTGCGGCACTGGCCGCGATGGCGCTGGTCGCCGCGCCGCGCCCGGACGCGGTGCCGGGTGTCGCGGCGCTCGCGTCCTGGCTGCTGCTGGTGGGGATACTGGGCGGCAGCGTCAACGGGTCGAGCGGACGCGCGGTGATGGCGTGGTTCCGCGAAGGCGAACGCGGCCTCGCGATGAGCATCCGGCAGACGGCGGTTCCCGCCGGCGGCGGTCTCGGCGCACTCGCGCTGCCGGCGCTTGCCGCGCATGGCGGTTTCGTCGCGGTGTACAGCGTGCTGGCGGTCCTGTGCGCGGTGACGGCGGTATTCGCGTATCGCTGGCTGCATGAGCCGCCGGCTGCGGCGAGCGTATCGGCCGACGGCACGACGACCCGCAACGGCGATGCCGTGTCCGTACCGCGTTCTCCGTTGCGCGATGTCGCGGTGTGGCGGGTCGCGCTCGGCATCGGCGCGCTCTGCGTGCCGCAACTCGCGGTCGTCACGTTCGGTACGGTGTTCCTGCACGACTTCGGCCACGCGGGCGTCGTGACGATCAGCGCGACGATGGCAGCTGTGCAGACGGGTGCTGCCATCGCTCGGGTATGGAGCGGCCGTTGGACCGATCGGCACGGTAACCGTCGCGCTTACATGCGGGCATGCAGCGTGATCACCGCCGTACTGTTTGCTTCGCTCGCGCTGGTGGTCGCCGGTTTTGGGATGCCGCACGGTGCGATGACCCTGGTGTTCGCCGGCATGATCGTCGCGGGTGGCGTGTCCGCATCGGCGTGGCACGGTGTCGCGTTCACGGAACTCGCGACGCTCGCCGGTACGAGCCGTGCAGGCACCGCGCTCGCGATGGGCAACACCGGCGCGTTCCTGACGCTGTTCGTCACGCCGCTCGCGATTCCTCTGTTGCTGTCGATCGGGGCGTGGCCCGCGGTCTGGGCGGTGGCGAGTGTGTTCGCGTTGATTGCGCTGCCGGTGTTCCCGCGCGCAGTGACGGCAGTACGTACGGGCGCTGGGGTGAGCACGACGCGGTCACGCCGCGTTGCGCAGGACGTCCGCTAAGTTGTCCGCAATGGCTGCGTTGCAGATGCCCGCAACGCAGCCGCTCACAATGCAGTGCCATCACACCCCCACGCGATTCGGAATTCTCTGATGGGCATTCGATGCGACGCATGATGTGATCGCAGATAAAGCCATATCAGGGGATCTTCTCGTGACACTTCGCGTCGTCCTGGCGGACGACCATCCGTTCGTTCTGCTTGGCGCCCGCGTTTCGCTCGCGACACACGCCGACATTGCTGTCGTCGGCGAAGCGGGTGGCCCGACGGCGCTGCTCGATCTACTGCGCGCTACGCCGTGCGACGTGCTGGTCACCGACCTCACCATGCCCGAAGCGGATGGCAGCACCGCCGACGGCCTGTGCCTGTTGAACCGCGTGCGCCGTAGCTGGCCGTCGATGCGCATCGTCGTGCTGACCGGCCTGACGAACGCCGCAGTCCTGCGTTCGATTCTCGCCGAGGGCGTCACCGGCATTCTCAACAAGATCGAGCCGATGGACGAACTCGCTGTTGCGATCCGCCGCGCGGCATGCGGACGCGCGTATCTCGGCAAATCGATCCTCGACGCGATCGCGGTGACGGGCGGCGACGCGCCGGCCAGCGTGCAGCAGCGTCGGCTGTCGCCGCGCGAGGCGGAAGTGGTCCGCCTGTTCACGGCGGGCCAGTCGATCTCGGGGATCGCGCGCACGCTCGAGCGCGACGTTCGCACCGTGAGCCGGCAGAAGCGCGACGCGATGGTGAAGCTCGGCGTCAACAACGATGCGGGGCTCTTCATCTACGTGCGAGCGAATGGCTTGCTGTAGATACGCTTTACTGCGGGCGTCCGGGGCGCTGTTTTAAGAACTATCTGATGTCGCTTGGACGATCGCTGAGTCATGCTCGCGACCGGACTCGTCCGTCATGGATCGGACGAGCCGGCGGGATCGCGGGGCCGTTGCCTGCGTTCCGGTCGTCGGCGGGACGCGCCGGTGGTGCGTCCCGCGAGTGATTCACGCCCTGGGGAGCACGTCGTGCAGGGCGTCATCGGCAGATCTACAACATGAAACAGAATATCCGCGTCATCGTCGCCGACGATCACAGCGTGATCCGTGTGTGCGTCGCCCATCTGCTCGCCGCGCAACCGCATATGTCGCTGGTCGGCACGGCCGCCGACGCGCCTTCGCTTGCGACGCTGTTCGAAGCGCGTCCGTGCGACGTGATCGTCGCCGATCTCGGCATGCCGGGCTTCGATGGCGAGAACAACGCCGTGACGATGCTCGGCCGGTTGATGCGGCATCCCGATTGCCCGCCGGTCGTGATTCTCACGATGCTGCGCCACCCGCCGATACTGAACGCGATGCTGGCGCTCGGTGCGACGGCGATCGTCGACAAGCGCGATACCGTCAACGCGCTCATTCACGCAATCGAGGCTGCTGCGCGGCGCAGGCGCTATCTGTCGCAGCATGTCGAACTGCGTACGCGCGGGTCGGCCGCATCGTCGCATGCCGGTCCGCTCAGTGTCCGCGAGTGGGACGTGTTCGGTTATTGCGCGCGCGGCTTCACGGTTGCGCAGATTGCCGACCGCCTCGGCCGCAGCACGAAGACGATCGGTGCGCAGAAGCGCAGCGTGCTGCGCAAGCTGGGCCTCGTGACCGATGCCGATCTGATCGATTACGCGCGGCAGATTGGTCTCGTGTAACGCGTCAACGCAGTTGGGAGCGTCGCGGATACGACGCGTGAATTGCTATCGCGTGGGCTTCCGATTACTTCTTGTAGACGGGGCGCGCGGGTTGGTCCGCGTGCGGTGGGCTAGCGGAGGTTGGAAGGTGACGCGGCGTGACCAGTGGGGGATCGAAGAGGTGGGGTGGCGGGCTTCTGCCGGGCCGGGTGATTCGCTTATGTGGCAAGCGTCGCGACCGCGCTATGCGTCGCCTACGCTCAGCCCGCCGCACGTTGCGCTCGATCCACTCGCCGTGGCCGCGCACGAATTGCGTACGCCGATGAGTGGCGTATCCGGTCTGCTCGATGTGCTGTCGCGAACGTCGCTCGACAGCGAACAGCGCGCGATGGTTCGCACGATGAGCGAAACGGCAGAGGCATTGCTTCGCGTGATCGACACGACGCTCGATCGTGCGAAGCGCGATGCTGCGGCTTCGGTTGTCTCGGCGCTGCCGTTGGATGCGCCGTTCGATCCGCGCGAACTGATCGACAGTGTGCTCGGCGTGGTGAGCGGTCTCGCGCATCGGAAAGGGCTGCGTGTGAGCGTCGATGTCGAGCCGGACGTTGCCGGGCGATTGATTGGCGACGGTGCGAGCTTGCGTCAACTGTTTTTCAATCTGATCGGCAACGCGAGCAGGTTTACCGAGGCCGGTTCGATCGACGTGCGCGTGTCGGTCGAAAGCGGCGATGCGGTGCGGCAGACGCTCGCGATTACGGTCAACGATACAGGGATCGGCATTGCGCCACATCGACAGTCCGATGTTTTTCGACCATTCGTGCAGGCGGATTCGTCGACGACGCGGCGCCACGGAGGCACCGGTCTCGGGCTTGCGATCTGCCGCGAACTCGCGCAACGGATCGGTGCGACGCTCGATCTGCGCAGCGAACCGGGCGTCGGAACCTGCGTGACGCTCCGCGCGACGATGGCGGTGTGCACGTTGCCCCGTGGCCTGCACGTCAAGAAGCAGCAATCGCCCGCGTTACCGCGCCGCGATCGCGCACTCGCTGGCGGTTCGCTCGTGCTGGTCGTCGACGATCATGCGGTCAATCGTATGCTGCTGCGTCATCGGCTTGCGTCGCTCGGTTTTGCGTGCGACGTCGTGAGCGACGGTATCGAGGCGCTCGCCGCGCTCGATCGCACGCGTTATGGATGCGTGATTTCAGATTGCATGATGCCTCGCCTGTCGGGCTACGAACTCGCAAAGCGTATCCGCGAACGCGAACACGAATGTTCCGACGCGGGAGAAACAAAGAGGATGCCGATCCTCGGCATCACAGCGAGCATCGATCAAGACGAACTGGCCGCGTGTCACACGGCAGGCATGGATGACTGCATCGTGAAGCCGGTCGATGTCGAACAGCTGCGTGCGTCGTTGAGCCGCTGGTTCGATGTGAGCGTCGACAATATCGAGATGCAGGACACACTCGACCTGACGCGACTGACCCAATCATGGGGCAGTCCATCGATCGTGAAAACGTTATTAGAGACCTTCGTTGCGGCAGTACGCGACGATATCCGCGCATTGCAGCCACTGCTCGATCGCCCCGACGTGCAGCGTCTGCTTGCATGGCATCACCGGATCGCGGGTGCGGCGAGCGTACTGCAACACGCGCCGCTGCTCGCGGCACTCGACATCTATCGCAGCAGCATCGAAACGAAGTCATCAAACCAGCTGCGTGCCGACGGTATCGCGCTGGCCGCACAATGCGACGCGATGCTCGACAGCATCGAAAGGCAAATCGCTCAGCTTAAGAAGTAGGCGCAAGGCGGCCTGGAAAAGAAGCAGCAACAACGCGCAGAAAATGCGGGAAAAAAAGCACGAAAAAAAACGCGGCCGAAGCCGCGTTCAAGCTTGGAGACATCCTTCGATGAAGGAGTCACTTCTCGCGACCTGAAGGGTAGCAGGGCACACGCAATCCATTGCATCCGAATCCTGCAATTGATTATTTGCAAATCGGCAGAGATCGTCCGATCGCGCCAAAGTGTTCGTAGCATTTCAATGTACGCGACTGTCATCGATTTGCCCTAGTATGTGTTCACACCGTGCGGGCAGTGACCTTCGCGGCGCGAGATGGTCGGTACCGTCTGGAGAAAAAAGATGAATGCGATTCGCAAGCTTAATCTGGCTGTCCTCGTGTGGGCGCTCGCGGCAGGTGCGGCCTTCGCCGATACTGTCGCGTTGAAAGCCGACCTCGAACCGTCGAGCGAAGTGCCGCCGCGCGTGAGTCACGGGCACGGGATGCTCAACGCATCGTTCGATACGTCGACGAAAACGCTGCAATGGAACGTCACGTACGAAGGGCTGTCCGGCCCCGCGACGATGGCGCATTTCCACGGACCGGCACCGGTCGGTCAGAACGCGAAGGTGCAGGTGCCGATCGAGAAGAGCGCGCTGCCCAGTCCGATCAAAGGCTCGGCGACGCTGACCGAACAGCAGGTGACGGATCTGATGGCCGGCCAGTGGTACTTCAACGTCCATACTGCGCAAAATCCGTCGGGCGAAATTCGCGGACAGGTGTTGCCGGCTAATTAATTCGGCACGTTAGCGTGGACCGCGAGGGCACCGCGTTTAGAGCGCGGCGTCGACCGGTGCCCGACGGAACGCACGTACCATGACGGATTCGCCGTTCAGGGAGTCCGTTCCGATGAGTTGGCAAAGCACCGTCGCCTGCTGGTTCATGCGCAGGAAATTTCGACCGCAGACGTTGCGGCCGACGATCAACGCGGAGCATGCCCGCGCGCTGACCGCGAAGCGCGCCTGGACGCCGCGTGTGCCGGCCGGCTGGACACTCCGCGAACAGTACGCACCCGATGACGCGCCGATGCTCGGCGAGTGGTTCGAGCGCGACGGTCCCGCCGCGCTCGCGCCCGCACCGGTGATTCTCTATCTGCACGGCGGCGGCTATTACTTCTGCTCGCCGCGCACGCATCGGACGATCGTTTTCGGCCTTGGAACGCGCACCGACGCGCGCGTTTTCTCGCTCGATTACCGGCTCGCGCCCGAACATCGTTTTCCGGCCGCACTCGACGATGCGCTCGCCGCGTACCGTCGGTTGCTCGCGGCGGGGACGCCGGCGGAATCGATCGTGATTGCAGGCGATTCGGCGGGCGGCGGTCTCGCACTCGCGACGCTCGTCGCGTTGCGCGATGCCGGCGACACGCTGCCGGCGGGCGCAATCCTCTTCTCTCCATGGACCGATCTGGCCGCGACCGGCGCGACGATCCGCACCAACGACGGTGCCGATCCGATGTTCTCCGGTCCCGCAATCGGTCGGGCGGCGAAGCTGTATCTCGGCGATACACCGTCGACGAATCCGTATGCGTCGCCGCTCTACGCCGATCTGAGCGATCTGCCGCCGCTCTTCATGCAGGCGGGTAGTACCGAAGTGCTGCTCGACGATTCGCGACGCGTCGCCGAGCGTGCGCGTGCGGCGAACGTGCCCGTCGAATTTGAGATCTGGCCGAAGATGCCGCACGTGTGGCAGATCTGGGGGCCGTTCATTCCCGAGGCCGGCCGTGCGCTCGATCGCGCGGCGGATTTCGTGCGGCAGGTCACGCGGGTGCGTGACGATCAGCCGTCGAGCGCGATGTCGATCGTCTGATACGCGGCCTGGACGGACTCGGTGCCGTACTGACGCTCCAGCTTGCGCACGGTGAAGTGGCCGTGCGCGACCTGCTGGAAGTGGTCGATGAAAACCGTGTTGACCATTGCGCCGAGCACGGCGCCGATCGCGGGAATCGATTTCGCCGCGACCTGTTCGCTGACCTGCACCGAGAAGCGCGCGGCGATCGTATTGACGAGCCGCAGCAACGCGGCCGAGCCGTGCGTCGCGAAACCCTTGCTCGCAATCTCCGACGATGCCTTCGACACCGCCTGTGCCAGCGCGCCGCGCGTGATGAAGTAGCCGAGTTCGGCATCGTCGTCGGCCTTCGACGCGGTGCCCATGCCGAGCACCGTCAGACACTGCAGCTGCGTTTCCACTGAAGACAGATCCTCGCCCTCGCTGCGCGCGATATCGCAGATCGAGCGGAACATCAGCGTCGTCGTGACCGGCAGTTCGACCGGCAGCGCAAACAGCCCGAATGCGCCGCCGGCTGCGCCGGTTGTCGCGACGGCGAACTTGTGCAGCAGGTTGCTCGGCTTGTCGGGGGCGGCGGGCACATCGGCCGGATTCGATCGCCCGAGCGTGCGCAGCGCGAGCTGCAGACATTTGCGCAGCGCAAGCTGCGTTGCGTCGCTGACCTTGTCGTGCGCGAAGGCCGGCATTTTGGTGATCAGCTTCTCGATCGGCGCGCCGACGATCCCCGCGAGTTTCATCGTCAGCGCGGGGCTTTCGAGTTCGTATTTCGCGCGACGCAGCGCCTTCAGATCGTCCGGCGACAGCACCGACGATACAAGCGGATTCGACTCCATGGACCTCCCGGTCATTGTTTTACGCGACGCGGCCCGGTGCACGAGCCGCCGACTGAGCCAGTTTAGAACGCAACGACGTGGTATGATTCCCAATCGTTTGACGCGTCAACTGTTGCACGATCAAAAATGCCCGTCCATACCGCCGCCCACCATTCGAGTGGGCAAGTCCTGCCGTTCCGGGAATCGCTGCTCGCGATGCTCGGCGTCTCCTTCGTCACGATGCTCGTCGCGCTCGATCAGACCGTCGTCGGCACCGCGCTGCCGACCATCGTCTCCGAGCTCAAGGGTTTCGAGCTGTACGCGTGGGTCGCAACCTCCTATCTGCTGACCTCGGTCATCACCGTGCCGATCTTCGGTCGCCTCGGCGACTATTACGGACGCAAGCCGTTCGTGATCGCGTCGATCGTTGTGTTCACCGGTGCGTCGGTGCTGTGCGGCGCCGCCAACAACATGCTGTTCCTCGTGCTCGCGCGCGGCCTTCAGGGGATCGGCGGCGGCATGCTGGTCGGCACCGCGTTCGCGTGCATTCCCGATCTGTTTCCCGATTCGGTCGTGCGTCTGCGCTGGCAGGTGCTGATGAGTTCGGCGTTCGGTATCGCGAACGCGGTAGGACCGTCGCTCGGCGGTTTTCTGACGCAGTACTACGGCTGGCGATCGGTGTTCTACGTGAATCTGCCGGTCGGTCTGCTGTCGCTGTTTTTCGTGTGGCGCTATCTGCCGCATCTTCGGCACGTCGCGCATGAAGGCAAGATGCGGCTCGACTGGCCCGGCGCGTTGTTGATCGCGATTGCGCTCGGCTGTCTGCAACTGTTCGTCGAAATGCTGCCGAAACACGGCGTCACGTTCGGCGCGGTCGCGCTGCTCGCGGTGAGCGTCGCGTCCGCGTATGGCTTGTGGCGTTGGGAAAAGCAGTTTCCGCAAGCGATCCTGCCCGTCGACATGTTCCGCAACCGCAGTCTGTCCGCGCTCTTCACGCTCGCGGTGCTCGGCGGCTTCACGATGTTCTCGCTGCTGTTCTACGCACCACTGCTGTTTCAGGGCGGCTTCGGGATGTCGCCGAAGGACGCGGGCATCGTCATCACGCCGCTCGTCGTGTTCATCACGATCGGCAGCATCGCGAACGGCCGGATCGTGTCGCGTGTGCGCAATCCGAATCTGATGCTGTACATCGGCTTCGTGCTCGTCGCGCTCGCGTGCTTCGGCACCGTCGTCACGAGCCGTTCGATGCCGCAGTGGATGCTGATGTCGTTCATGATCATGGCCGGCCTCGGGCTCGGCTTCGTGATGCCGAATCTGACCATCTTCGCGCAGCAGACCGCGGGCCGCGAACACCTCGGCATCGCGACGGCGCTGCTGCAGTCGCTGCGGATGATCGGCGGGATGATCGGCACCGCGTTGACCGGCACGCTCATCACGCACATGTACGCGAGCGGCGTGCGCGATGCGCTCGAACGCGATCACGCAACACAGTGGTCGAACGATCTCGGCGATCCGCAGATCCTGATCAATCATGAAGCGCAGCAGACGCTGCTCGGCCAGCTCGCACACGCCGGCCACAACGGCGCGATGCTACTCGAAGCGGCGCGCGAGGCGCTGGTCGGCGCGATTCATCTGGGGCTGGCGCTTGCCGCGCTGGTCGCGGTCGTATCGGTCTGGCAAAGCCGGCGCGTGCCGCCGATCAAACTTCACCGTCAGATCGAACCGACGGTTCACGTGGACTGATACAGATGGAAGAACAGGACCGCGTCGCCGTCGTGCAGCAGTTCGGTCGCACGTATCGTGCGTTCATGTCGGCGTTCGAACTGCATGTCGGCCATCCGATGCCGCGCTGGCGGATTCTGCTCGCGTTGCACGAGCAGCAGGGCGAGTCGTCGCAGAAGCGGCTCGTCGAGCGGCTGCGGATCGATCCGGGCGCGCTTACGCGTCAATTGAAGGCGCTCGAACAGATGGGCTGGATCGCGCGCAGCATGGATACGCGCGACAACCGGATCACCAACGTGAAGCTGACCGAGGTGGGTCGCTCGCTGACCGAAGCGAGCCTGCCGCGCCGCAATGCATTCCTGCACGACACGATGGCCGCGCTGCCCGACGATGCGCTTGCCGCGCTGTCGGGCGCGCTCGGCCTGCTCGAAGCACGCATCGGCGAGGTGGCTGCAACCGCACCGCAGCCCGCCGACGCGAGTTAAGCGATACGTTGAATCAGAAGAACGTTTCGATCACTTCCGTCACGCGATACTTCGAATCGACGACCAGCAGCTGACGCCACTTGTCGAACGTCAGGCACGGATGCGAGATGTCGAACGCGATCATGTCGCCGACTTTCAGATCCGCGCCTACCGGAATCCGCAGATACGCGTGCTGATCCATCAGCCCGAATATTTCCCAGCCTTCGTCCTTCGAGATATCGCGCGGCGTGTTATTGCCAGACCCGGTACCCGGACGATAGTGACGCGCCGGCTCGGGCAACCCGGCATCGAACGCCGAGTCGCGTTTGCCGAGGCCGATGATCGCGCGATCCGGCTCGGGAATCGACTGCACGTACGCCCATAGCTGCAGCGCGGGCAGCAACCCTTCGCCCATTTTTTTCGCGACCGGATTGCGCGCGAAGATGTCGGTCTGCGCTTTGCGATAGACGCCGACGTCATGCGTCAGATAGCAGCCCGGCCGCAGCACGATCTCGACGCGGCTTGCTTCGGTGGCTTTCGAGAACTCTTCCGCGACCACGTCGTACCACGCTGACCCGGCGCCCGACAAAATCGCCGGCGTACGCGCGAAACGACCCGCATCGGCGAGCGCGAGCGTGGTCTGCACGGCGCCGCGCAGAAACGCGCGCACTTCGTCTTCTTCCTTGAGCACACCTTCATACAGTTCGACGCCCGCGAGCTTCAGTGCATCGGGGTAACGCGCGATCGCGTCGAGCACCGCATCGCGCTGCGCGTCATCGCGTACCCCGGTGCGTCCGCCGGACACGCCGAGTTCGAGCAGCACCTGCAACTGCTTGCCGACCGAGTCGAAGAAACGACCCAACTGCTCGACACCGTCGACCGAATCCACCAGACAGAAGAACTCGAAATCGGGATCGCTCAGCAGCTCCGCGATCATCATCATGTTGCGGCGGCCGACCAGTTGATTCGCCATCAGCACGCGCGAAATGCCGCCGTGATACGCGGCGCGCACCTGATGCGCGGTTGCGAGCGTGATGCCCCACGCGCCGGTTTCGATCTGGCGGCGGAACAGTTGCGGCGCCATCGTCGTCTTGCCGTGCGGTGCGAGCTTCACACCGTATTCCGCGACGAACGCCTGCATCCATTTCAGGTTGTGTTCGACGCGATCGGCGTACAGCACGGCGGCCGGCAGGCTCACGTCTTCGTCGAGCAGATTCCATTCGAGGCGCGCGGCGTCGGTCAACTGGATGCTGGTGCCCGGAACGTTGCCGAGACCCTTGCTGTAGGCGTCGATCGTCGCGCCCTGATAGTTTGTAACTTTCATGTAATGCCGCTCCATCATCCAGTTAAATCGAATCGAAGTTGACTTTAATATGGTACAGAAAGTACGATGGCCTGCGAAATGTTATTTAGTACCACGGCCGTCGAACAGGACGAGCCAGGAAGACCTGACCCGCAGCCGGTCCACTCTATCCCCGCAAGATGAATTCCACCACCGAGCCGCTAGCTTTCGACATCGTCGCGCGGATTGCCGCCCGCGCGCCCGAGTTGCGCTCGGCGGAACGCAAGGTGGCGGCGCTGATTCTCGACGACCTGACGGCCGCATCGCGCGCGAGTATCGGCGCGCTCGCGCAGCAGGCCGACGTCAGCGTGGCGACGGTCACGCGGTTCGCGAAGGCGGTCGGATGCCGCGACGTGCGCGAACTGAAACTGCGTCTCGCACAGGCGGCTGCGGTCGGTCAGCGTTTTCTGAAAACCGGCGCCGCAGCGGATGCGCCGGAACCGCTCGTCACGCGTGTCTTCGACGAAGTGCAGACCGCGCTCGCACGGAATTACGAAGTGCTCTGTCACGCGCCGCTCGCGAACGCCGCTGCGGCGCTGCGCGACGCGCGGATGATCTACGTGTTCGGGATGGGCGGCGGGTCGACCGCGCTCGCCGACGAAATGCGCTTCCGGCTCGTGCGTCTCGGTCGTCCCGTCGCGACGTATCAGGACGGTCTGCTGCAGCGGATGGTCGCGAGCACCGTGTCGCAAGACTGCGTGGTGATCGCGCTGTCGGCGAGCGGACATGTGCCGGAGATTCTCGAAAGCTGCCGCATCGCGCGCAGCTACGGCGCGACGCTGATCGCACTGACCGCACCTGCATCGCCGCTCGCGAAACTCGCCGACTGGCTGATTCCGATCGTCGCGTACGAAACCGATTTCATCTACAAACCGTCATCGTCGCGCTACGCGATGATGATGGCGCTCGACGTGCTCGTCACCGAACTCGCCGTCAGTCTCGGCGACGAGAGCCGCGAACTGCTGCGCCGGATGAAGCATGCGCTCGACACGCATCGCGGCGGCGGCGATCGACAACCGATAGGAGACTGATCCATGCATTCGCATCCCGAAGCCGCCGATACGCTGATCGTCGGCGCCCAGCTGTACGACGGCACGGGCGCACCGCCGGTCGAGCGCGACATTGCGCTGCGCGACGGCCGCATCGCCGCGATCGGCAATCTGTCGAACTGGCTCGCCGAAGAAGTGATCGAGGCGAACGGCCGCGCGCTCGCGCCGGGCTTCATCGACGTGCACACGCACGACGACACGCACGTGATCCGCGCACCGCAGATGCTGCCGAAAATCTCGCAGGGCGTGACGACGGTGATCGTCGGCAACTGCGGGATCAGCGCGTCGCCGGTGTCGCTGAAAGGCGATCCGCCCGATCCGATGAACCTGCTCGGCGATCGCAGCGCGTTTGCTTATCCGACTTTCGCCGCGTATGTCGAAGCGGTGAATACGGCGCGTCCTGCGGTGAACGTCGGTGCGTTGATCGGCCACACTGCGCTGCGCAACAATCAGATGGACAGCCTCGATCGCGCGGCGACGCCGCATGAGATCGAAGGGATGCGCGCGCAACTCGAAGAAGCACTCGCGCACGGCGCGCTGGGCATGAGTTCAGGACTCGCGTATGGCTCCGCGTTTGCCGCGCCGACCGAAGAAGTGATGGCGCTCGCGGAACCGCTCGCCGCTGCAGGCGCGTTGTACACGACGCACATGCGCACCGAGTTCGAAGCGATTCTCGATGCGATGGACGAGGCATATCGCATCGGTCGTCATGCACGCGTGCCGGTCGTGATCTCGCATCTGAAATGCGCGGGGCCGTCGAACTGGGGACGCAGCGTCGAAGTGCTCGAATCGCTTGAGCGTGCGCGCAAGCTGCAACCGGTCGGCTGCGACTGCTATCCGTATGCACGCGGTTCGTCGACGCTCGATCTCAAGCAGGTGACCGGCGATATCGACATCACGATTACGTGGTCGGAGCCGCATCCCGAGGTGGCGGGCAAGCTCGTGAAGGACATCGCCGCGCAATGGGGCATCACACAGCAGGAAGCGGCGAAGCGTCTGCAGCCGGCCGGCGCGATCTATCACAACATGTCGGAGGACGACGTGCGGCGCATCCTGTCGCATCCCGCGACGATGATCGGCTCCGATGGCCTGCCGAACGATCCGATGCCGCATCCGCGGTTGTGGGGCGCGTTTCCGCGCGTACTCGGCCATTACGCACGCGACGCCGCGCTGATTCCACTCGAGGAAGCGGTGCGCAAGATGACGGGGCTGTCCGCGCGACGCTTCGGGCTCGCGCAACGCGGCGAAGTGCATATCGGCTATCACGCGGATCTCGTGCTGTTCGATCCGGCGCGCGTGCGCGATGCAGCGACGTTCGACAAGCCGCAGCAGCCCGCCGACGGCATCGACGCAGTGTGGGTAAACGGCGTGCTGTCGTATCGCGACGGCCAGCCGACCGGCGAACGTGCCGGACATTTCGTCGCGCGCGGGGCGCCTTCGAAGGGCGACGAACACGGCGCATTCTGAACACGATAAAGATCACAGCAACCGAAGCCGCGCACCGGGACCGTCCCGTGCGCGGCATCATGAACGTATGAACACAAGGAGCAAAACGATGAAGCGATATGGCGTAGAAGGCGGCAAGGGAACGGGCGGACAACACATGCCGTTTGCGCGCGCGGTTGAAGCGAACGGCTGGCTGTACGTGTCGGGACAGACGCCGATGGAAAACGGCGAGGTGATCAACGGCGGCATCGTCGAGCAGTCGCACAAGGCAATCCAGAACGTGTTCGCGATCCTGAAGGAAGCGGGCTACGGCGCGGAGCACGTCGTGCGCTGCGGCGTATGGCTCGACGATCCGCGCGACTTCGCGTCGTTCAACAAGGTGTTCCGCGAATACTTCGGCGAGAACCCGCCGGCGCGCGCGTGCGTGGTGTCGAGCATGGTGATCGACTGCAAGGTCGAGGTGGATTGCGTGGCGTACAAGGAGCCGGCCGGCGCGTGATGCGTCTGATCGAGCCGGGCCGGGACTGACCGGCCACCGCCATGAAAGAAAGGGCCGCTGACGCGGCCCTTTTTCTTTGTCTGGCGTATAAATTCCCAATATATGAGTCGACCACTCACATATTGGAGATTCCGAAAAAAGCACCCTACAATCCGGACCAACGAGCCCACCGCGACCGACCGGCCGCGGCAGAGGCCAAATAGCAAACCATCTTGGATGGGACCGCGACAGGCACTTAAGTGCCAACCGCAGTCGACACAGGAGACACCCGGCCATGCCGTTCATCTCGAGACAGGAAGCGCGCGTCCAGCCCGGCGAGCCTTCGCGCGCCGTGAATTCCGCGCCCGCACCGAAAGCCGTCGCCGACCACTCAGCCGATTCGATCGGTCTGCCGAGCACGCTGCTCGACGTCACGCCTCAACAGGCCGGCACGCAGACGCTGTTGCGCGGCCTCGCGATTCTCGAAGCCGCCGCAGCGGGTGTGCGCGATCTGCGCACGTTCGGCGCCGCGCTCGGCACGACGCGCAGCACCACGCATCGACTCGTCAGCAGCCTCGTCCAGGCGCGCTATCTGCGTCAGGTGCAGGGCGGTTATCTGCTCGGCCCGAAGCTGATCGAACTCGGCACGATCGCGCTCGAACAGATGCCGCTGACCGCAGTCGCGCGTCCGCATCTCGAATCGCTTGCGGAACAGACGCTCGACACGATCCACCTCGGCGTGCGCGACGGCGACGACGTGCTGTACATCGACAAGATCCCCGGCACACGCGGACTGGAAATGCGCTCGCGGGTCGGTCACCGGATGCCGCTCGCGTCGACGGGTATCGGCAAGGCGATGATGCTCGACCTCACGCCCGACACCTGGCAGGCCCTCTTCGATGCATCGCGCCGCGCGCTCGCGGGCGTGAGCTTCAAACCCGACAACCGCCCCGATGCGCCGACGTTCATGCAACGCATGACGAACTACTCGGCCGGCGGCTACACGTTCGATCTCGAGGAAAACGAAGCGTCGATCCGCTGCGTCGCGGCGCCGGTGCGCGACGCGTCGGGCTTGATCGTCGCGGCGGTGTCGGTGGCGAGCACGATTCCGTACATGCCGCACGAACGCATGGATGAACTGATTCAGGTCGTACAGCGCGAAGCGCGCGCGATTTCGGAAGAACTGGGCTGGCGTGCACCGCAGCCTGTTACGCGCAGGATCAAACGATGACCGTACCGGTTTCGACCGCTCCCGTACAAGAGGTAGCGGCACAGGGGAGCGCGGATGCAGCGCTGATCGCGCTCGACTGGGGCACGACGTCGCTGCGCGCATATCTGTTCGACGCGCACGGCAATGTGCTGGCGACGCGCGCATCGAGCGCGGGCATCATGAATCTGCCGCGCCCCGCGCATGAAGGCGGTTTCGATGCCGCGTTCGACGCAGTGTGCGGCGCATGGCTCGACCAGACGCCGGACGTGCCGGTGATCGCGGCCGGCATGGTCGGCAGCGCGCAGGGCTGGGTAGAGGCGCCGTACGTCGATGCGCCCGCCGATGCCGATGCGCTGGTCGCAGGCATCGTCCGCGTCGAGGCGGCGCGCGGCACGGTGCTGCACATCGTGCCCGGCGTGCTGGAGCGCGGCGATCTGCCGAACGTGATGCGCGGCGAAGAGACACAGATTTTCGGTGCACTGACCGGCGATGCGATGTCGGACGTGGCGCTGATCGGTCTGCCCGGTACGCACGCGAAGTGGGTCGTCGTGCAGCACGGCCGGATCGAGCGGTTTCATACGTTCATGACCGGCGAAGTGTTCGCGGCGCTGTCCGAACATACGATTCTCGGCCGCACGATGACGACGCCCGATCGTCCGGATGCCGAAGCGTTCCTGCGCGGCGTGAACGTCGTGCGGCAACGCGGTGCGGGCGGTCTGCTGGCAACGGTGTTCAGCACGCGCACGCTCGGTCTCACGGGGCAACTCGCTGGCGACCAGCAACCGGACTATCTGTCCGGCCTGTTGATCGGCCATGAAATCGCGGGCCTCGAAGCGGTGCTCGCGCAGCAGCAGACGTCGCTGGCCGGTCTGTCGCTGCGTCTGATCGGCAATGAAGCGTTGTGCGAGCGCTACCGCATCGCACTCGCGCAGTTCGGCTGCGACGACGCGACGCTCGTGAAGCACGCGACCGAACGCGGACTGTGGCGCATGGCGAGCGAAGCGGGCCTGGTCAAGGCGGCCGGCGGTGCGGCACACGCCGCGCGTGCACGCTGACGGCACCCGCGCGACGACGACATACAAGGAACCGACATGCAACCTCATATCAATCTGCCAGGACCGTACGAGCCGCACGCGGGTCTGATGGCCGCATTCAAAGCGTGTCCGCTGATCGCCATCCTGCGCGGCGTGACGCCCGCCGACGCAGCCGATCACGGACGTGCGCTGTACGAAGCAGGTTTCCGGATCGTCGAAGTGCCGCTGAATTCGCCGCAGCCGTTCGACAGCATCGCTGCGATCCGTCGCGCACTGCCGGCCGATGCGATCGTCGGTGCGGGCACCGTGCTGCATCCGGGCTTCGTGCACGACGTGAAGGCAGCAGGCGGCGAACTGATCGTGATGCCGCACAGCGATGCCGACGTGATCGCTGCCGCGAAATCGCAGGCGATGGCGTGCGCGCCCGGCGTCGCGACGCCGAACGAAGCGTTTCTCGCGCTGAAGGCCGGCGCCGACGTGCTGAAGATGTTTCCCGCCGAGCAGCTCGGCGCGCATGTCGTGAAGGCGTGGCGCGCGGTGATCGCCGCGCAGGTGCCGCTCGTGCCGGTCGGCGGAATCGCGCCGGACAACATGGGGCCGTTCCTGTCGGCAGGAGCGAATGGTTTCGGGCTGGGCTCGGCACTGTTCAAGCCGGGTCAGAGCGCAGCGACCACCGAAGCGCACGCGAAAGCATTCATCGACGGATTGCGCGTCGCGCAGTCCGCTCGCGCGGGAGCGAAGCAATGAATCGGCTGGCCGGCAAGGTCGCGTTGATCACCGGTGCAGGACGCGGCATCGGCGCGGCGATCGCGCACGCGTTCGCACGCGAAGGTGCGGCGGTCGTGCTGGCTGAACTCGATCTCGACACCGCGCAGACGACCGCGCAGGCCATCGTTGCACAACCGGGCGCACGTGCGCTCGCCGTGCAGACCGACGTGACGAAGTCGGCGTCGGTACAGCATGCCGTCAGCGAAGCCGAACGCGCGTTTGGCCCGCTCGACGTACTCGTCAATAACGCGGGCATCAACGTGTTCTGCGATCCGCTGACGATGACCGACGACGACTGGCGCCGCTGCTTCGCGGTCGATCTCGACGGCGTATGGAATGGTTGCCGCGCGGTGTTGCCCGGCATGGTCGAGCGCGGTGCCGGCAGCATCGTGAATATCGCGTCGACGCACGCGTTCAAGATCATTCCCGGATGCTTTCCGTATCCGGTCGCGAAGCACGGCGTGCTCGGCCTCACGCGCGCGCTCGGCATCGAGTACGCGCCGCGCAACGTGCGCGTCAACGCGATCGCGCCGGGCTATGTCGAAACGCAGTTGACGCACGACTGGTGGGGCGCGCAGGACGACCCGGCCGCTGCGCGGCAAGCGACGCTCGATCTGCAGCCGATGAAGCGCATCGGCCGGCCGGACGAAGTGGCGATGACCGCCGTGTTTCTCGCCTCCGACGAGGCGCCGTTCATCAACGCGAGCTGCATCACCGTCGACGGTGGGCGCTCGGCGCTGTACCACGACTGACGCGGCGGCCTGGAGCCGACGCGCAGCAGCAGGAAGCAGGAAAAGTGTGAACCGGCAGGCGCACGGGCCGCGTGTGCTGAACCGGTAAAAAGAAGACGCGGCCGATACCTTCCCGTTATCAATTAGTCAGGAGACACGCATCATGAAACGTAGAATTTTCCTCACGCTGGCAGCAGCGGCAACGGGGGTGCTCTTCAACGCACCGGTCGTGCAGGCAGCCGACCAGGTCAAGATCGGCTTCCTCGTGAAGCAGCCCGAAGAGCCGTGGTTCCAGGACGAGTGGAAGTTCGCCGAGATGGCCGCGAAGGAGAAGGGCTTCACGCTCGTGAAGATCGGCGCGCCGTCGGGTGAAAAGGTGATGAGCGCGATCGACAACCTCGCCGCGCAAAAGGCCCAGGGCTTCGTGATCTGCACGCCCGACGTCAAGCTCGGACCGGGCATCGTCGCGAAGGCGAAGGCCGACGGCCTGAAGATGATGACGGTCGACGACCGTCTCGTCGACGGCGCGGGCAAGCCGATCGAATCGGTGCCGCATATGGGCATTTCGGCGTACAACATCGGCAAGCAGGTCGGCGACGGTCTGGCTGCGGAAATCAAGAAGCGCGGCTGGGACATGAAGGACGTCGGCGCCATCGACGTGACCTACGAACAGCTGCCGACCGCGCACGATCGCACGAGCGGCGCGACCGATGCACTGGTCGCCGCCGGCTTCCCGAAGGCAAACGTGATCGCAGCACCGCAGGCGAAGACGGACACGGAAAACGCGTTCAACGCAGCTAACATCGCGCTGACGAAGAATCCGCAGTTCAAGCACTGGGTCGCTTATGCGCTGAACGACGAAGGCGTGCTTGGCGCCGTGCGCGCAGCGGAAGGTCGCGGCTTCAAGGCCGACAACATGATCGGTATCGGTATCGGCGGTTCGGACTCCGCGCTGAACGAGTTCAAGAAGCCGAACCCGACGGGCTTCTACGGCACCGTGATCATCAGCCCGAAGCGTCACGGCGAAGAAACGTCGACGCTGATGTACGACTGGATCACGCAAGGCAAGGAACCGCCGCTGCTGACGCTGACGACCGGCATGCTCGCGACGCGTGACAACGTTGGCGAAGTGCGTCAGAAGATGGGCCTCGCGTCGAAGTAAGCGGGCCGATGCAAGTGTGTGGCCGGAGCCGGCGCGTTAGCGCGCCTGTTCCGGTCGACAGATGCGCAATGAAGCAGGCCGCCGGCCGTGTCGCGTGAGTTCGCGCGGCGCTGCCGGCTGCACATGTGACGGTATGAGTGGCTGCATGTAGGGCTGCAATTGGAAGCAATGGAGGCGGAAGTGTCTGCGACGCTACGTTTTGACGATATCGGCAAGGTGTTTCCAGGCGTGCGTGCGCTGGACGGTGTGTCGTTCGACGTGCACGAAGGACAGGTGCACGGTTTGATGGGAGAAAACGGCGCCGGCAAGTCGACGCTGTTGAAGATTCTCGGCGGCGAATATCAGCCGGATTCGGGCCGCGTATTGATCGACGGCAACGAGGTGCGCTTTTCGAGCGCAGCGGCTTCGATCGGCGCCGGCATCGCGGTGATTCACCAGGAACTGCAGTACGTGCCGGACCTGACTGTTGCCGAAAATCTGCTGCTCGGCCAGTTGCCGAATTCGCTCGGCTGGGTCAACAAGCGCGAAGCGAAACGCTTCGTGCGCGAACGTCTCGCGGCGATGGGCGTCGCGCTCGATCCGGATGCGAAGCTGCGCAAGCTGTCGATTGCACAGCGGCAGATGGTCGAGATCTGCAAGGCGCTGCTGCGCAACGCGCGCGTGATCGCGCTCGACGAGCCGACCAGCTCGCTGTCGCACAGCGAAACCGAAGTGCTGTTCAAGCTCGTGCGCGACCTGCGCGCGGACAATCGCGCGCTGATCTACATCTCGCACCGGATGGACGAGATCTATCAACTGTGCGACGCCTGCACGATTTTCCGCGACGGCCGCAAGGTCGCGTCGCATCCGAGCCTCGAAGGCGTGAAGCGCGACACGATCGTCAGCGAGATGGTTGGTCGCGAGATTTCGGATATCTATAACTACACGCCGCGCGCGCTCGGTGAAGTGCGTTTCGCGGCGAAGGCGATCGAAGGTCACTCGCTCGCGGAGCCGGCAAGCTTCGAAGTGCGCAAAGGTGAGATCGTCGGGTTCTTCGGTCTGGTCGGCGCGGGGCGCAGCGAACTGATGCACCTCGTGTACGGCGCCGATCACAAGAAGGGCGGCGAAATTACGCTCGACGGCAAACCGATCCGGGTGCGCAGCGCCGGCGAGGCGATCCGTCACGGCATCGTACTGTGCCCGGAAGACCGCAAGGAAGAAGGCATCGTCGCGATGGCGAGCGTGTCGGAGAACATCAACATCAGCTGCCGCCGGCACTATCTGCGCGCGGGCATGTTCCTCGATCGCAAGAAGGAAGCCGAGACCGCGGACCGCTTCATCAAGCTGTTGAAGATCAAGACGCCGGGCCGTCGCCAGAAAATCCGCTTTCTCTCGGGCGGCAACCAGCAGAAGGCGATCCTGTCGCGCTGGCTCGCCGAGCCGAACCTGAAAGTGGTGATTCTCGACGAACCGACGCGCGGCATCGATGTCGGCGCGAAGCACGAGATCTATAACGTGATCTATCAGCTCGCGGAGCGCGGCTGCGCGATCGTGATGATCTCGTCGGAACTGCCGGAAGTGCTGGGCGTGTCGGACCGCATCGTCGTGATGCGGCAGGGTCGTATTTCCGGCGAGCTTGCGCGCGGCGCCGCGACCGAACAGACCGTGTTGAGCCTGGCACTGCCGGAAAGCTCGACCGCACCAGAAACCGCCCGGGCGGCCTGAATACGATAGTTACCCGTCGGGAACGGGAGGAGTAAAGACATGCAAGCCAGAGAAAACCTCGCGCAACAGGCCGCCAAGAGCGCAGCCGACGCGCTGATTCCGCAGAGCAACGACAAGCAGAAATGGTGGCAGCACGTCACCGAGTACAGCCTGATCGTGATCTTCATCGTGATGTTCGCGACGATGTCGCTGACCGTCGATCATTTCTTCTCGATCGAGAACATGCTTGGCCTCGCGCTGTCGATCTCGCAGATCGGCATGGTGTCGTGCACGATGATGTTCTGTCTCGCGTCGCGAGACTTCGATCTGTCGGTGGGCTCGATCGTCGCGTTCGCCGGCGTGCTGTGTGCGATGGTGTTGAACGCGACCGGCAATACGTTTATCGCGATCGTGGCGGCGGTTGCGGCCGGCTCGGCGATCGGCTTCGTCAACGGCGCGGTGATCGCGTACCTGCGCATCAACGCGCTGATCACGACGCTCGCCACGATGGAAATCGTTCGTGGCCTCGGTTTCATCGTGTCGCACGGTCAGGCGGTCGGTGTGTCGTCGGACACGTTCATCGCGCTCGGCGGTCTGTCGATGTTCGGCGTGTCGCTGCCGATCTGGGTCACGCTGCTGTGCTTCATCGTGTTCGGTGTGATGCTGAACCAGACCGTGTACGGCCGTAATACGCTGGCGATCGGCGGCAATCCGGAAGCTTCGCGGCTCGCGGGGATCAACGTCGAACGCACGCGTGTGTGGATCTTCCTGGTTCAGGGCGCGGTGACCGCGCTTGCCGGTGTGATTCTCGCGTCGCGCATCACGTCGGGTCAGCCGAACGCGGCAGAAGGCTTTGAACTGAACGTGATTTCCGCGTGCGTGCTGGGCGGCGTGTCGCTGCTCGGCGGTCGCGCGACGATCTCGGGCGTCGTGATCGGCGTGCTGATCATGGGCACCGTCGAGAACGTGATGAACCTGATGAACATCGACGCGTTCTATCAGTACCTCGTGCGCGGCGCGATCCTGCTTGCCGCCGTGCTGCTCGACCAGTTGAAGAACCGCGGCGCGCGCGACTGAGCGCAACCGATCCTACACGCTACCAAGGAACGAACGATGTCCTCACCGGCCAACGCCACCGTCCATCAGGCGGACAACCCGTACGCACGTTACCCAAGTCTCGTCGACCGCTCGGTGCTGATCACCGGTGGTGCGACCGGCATCGGCGAGTCGTTCGTCGAGCATTTCGCGGCGCAGGGCGCACGCGTCGCGTTCTTCGATATCGATGCGAGCGCGGGTGAAGCGCTCGCCGACAAGCTCGGCGATTCGCGTCACAAGCCGCTGTTCCTGCGTTGCGATCTGACCGACATCGACGCGCTGCGTAAAGCGATCGCCAACGTGAAGGCGGCGCACGGCCCGATCCAGGCGCTCGTCAACAACGCGGCCAACGATCGCCGTCACACGATCGCCGAAGTAACGCCCGAATCGTTCGACGCGGGCATCGCGGTGAACGTGCGTCACCAGTTCTTCGCGGCGCAGGCGGTGATGGAAGACATGAAGGCTGCGCGCAGCGGCTCGATCGTCAACCTCGGTTCGATCAGCTGGATGCTGAAGAACGGTGGCTATCCGGTGTACGTGATGTCGAAGTCAGCGGTGCAGGGGCTCACGCGCGGACTCGCGCGCGACCTCGGACCGTTCGGTATTCGCGTGAATACGCTGGTGCCGGGCTGGGTGATGACGGAGAAGCAGAAGCGTCTGTGGCTTGACGACGCGGGACGTCGCCAGATCAAGGAAGGCCAGTGCATCGACGAAGAACTGCTGCCCGCCGATCTCGCGCGGATGGCGCTGTTCCTCGCTTCCGACGATAGCCGGATGATCACCGCGCAGGACGTGATCGTCGATGGAGGCTGGGCGTGAGTGCTGCACCGGGCACGTCGCGCACGTTGCGTGCATCGCTTGCCGTCGACGCGAAGTGCGCGCTCGGCGAAGGCGCGACGTGGTGCGCGCGCAGCGGCCGCTTCTACTGGACCGACATCGAAGGCGCGCGGCTGTGGCGCTACGATCCGCGCGACGGCCGCAGCACCAGCTGGGCGATGCCCGAACGGCTCGCGACGTTTGCGCTGTGCGGCGACGAGCATCGGCTGCTGCTCGGTCTCGCATCGCGGCTCGCGTTCTTCGATCTGAACACGGGTGAAGTGCTGCAATCTATCGTCGACGTCGAGCCAGGTCTGAACACGCGTGTGAATGACGGTCGCTGTGATCGTCAGGGTCGCTTCGTGTTCGGCACGAAGGACGAAGCGTCGCCGGTGCAGGCGATCGGTGGCTTCTACCGGCTCGGTCACGACCTGTCTCTCGAACGGCTGCCGCTGCCGGCGCCTGCTATTTCGAACAGTATCGCGTTCAGCCCCGACGGCGCGACGATGTACTACTGCGATTCGCCGACCCGCGAGATCCGCACGTGCGATTACAGCGCGGATGGCCGCGTGTCGAACGATCGCGTGTTCACGCGTCTGACCGATGCGACCGGCGAGCCCGACGGTTCGACGATCGATCGCGACGGCGGCTTGTGGAACGCGCAATGGGGCGGCGCGCGCGTCGTTCGCTACGACGCAGCAGGTAACGAAACCGAACGCGTGATCGTGCCGACGACACAACCGAGCTGCGTCGCGTTCGGCGGCGCGCAACTCGGCACGCTGTACACGACGAGTGCGCGTGTCGGTCTCGACGCGGCGGCGCTCGCCGACGATCCGTTCGCGGGCGGTGTGTTCATCGCGACGCCTGCACGGCGTGGCTTGCCGGAACCGGTTTTTCTCGGGCGCCCACGTCGCTGAGTGTTTGAGTCGCTGAATCGCCGAGTTTTTGAATCTGCACGACGCAGTTCGCAGCATGCACTACAGACCTGAAGAGGCGGCGCCGTGTGCGAGCCGCCCTCAGCAGCCGTCACCGATGGCTGCGGTGTCCACGCCTCTCGATGGAGCCTGACATGACTGTCGCGAATTCTGCTTCTTCATCTGCTACGTCCGCATCGAACCGGCTGCGTCGCGCGCGGCTTGCCGCTGCGGCATCGCAACCGGTGTTGCCTGGGCCGAGCACGTCGGCGGTCGCGATCGGTGCCGGCGTGACCGGCGACGTCGCATGCGTCACGCTGGCCAACGCGCATCTGCGTCTGGACGTCGCGCCGATGCTCGGCGGCGGCATTACGCGCTTCGACTGGCGCAGCGACGGACAGCACGTGCCGATCTTCCGGCCCTGCCGTCACGTCGCCGCCGATACCGATCCGAACGAACTCGCGTGCTACCCGCTGCTGCCGTTTTCTAACCGCATCGGCGGCGGAAGCTTCAGCGTCGGCGGACGGACGATCGACGTGCCGCGCAATCGCGCCGCCGAACCGTTGCCGATTCATGGCGACGGCTGGCTCGCGAAATGGGATGTCGCCGAGGCGAGCGCCGAACGTGTGCGGCTCACGCTCGATCGCAGTGCTGGCAAACCGTACGCGTATCGCGCGCAGCAAACCTGCACGCTCGAAGGCTCGACGCTGACCATTGCGCTGGAGATCGAGAACGTCGGTCGCGACACGCTGCCGTTCGGACTCGGCGTGCATCCGTTTCTGGTCCGCGACGACGACACAGTGCTGGCTGCATCCGCCGCAGGACTATGGCTCTCCGGCGACGACTGGCTGCCGGTTCGACACGTGCCGGCGCCGCCCGCGTGGCAGTTCGGCGTCGCGTATCCGCTGCCCGGCGCGATCGTCAATCATGCGTTCACCGGCTGGAGCGGCCAGGCGACGGTCGCATGGCCGAAACGCCGCCTGTCGCTGACGGTCGCGGCGAACACCGATTACTACGTGCTGTACGCGCCGCCCGGCGAACCGTTCTTCTGCTTCGAGCCGGTCGATCATCCGATCAACGCGGCGAATCTGCCCGGCGGCGCAGCCGAGCACGGGATGACGATGCTCGCGCGCGGCGCACGGCTTGCACGCGAATTCCGCTTTACGGTTGAGCGCACCGGCTTGCGCGAGATGGCCGGCGCCCGACCGAAACGTCGCGCGTTCGCTGGAGACTGAGCGGGACTGACGGGCTCCACGGACACCGGCACGCGGCCGGGTAAAATAGAGCCCTCTTCCGTTATCGGCTCGTCGCGAGCTTGCTCATGTCCTCTTTCAACCAGACGCTCAACGACGCGTGGCAGCGCACGAATTCGCTGCTGTGCGTCGGCCTCGATCCCGACCCTGCAAAATTCCCCGGCGCATTGGCCAACCGGCCCGACGCGATTTTCGATTTCTGCCGCGCGATCGTCGATGCGACCGCACCGTACGCGTCGTCGTTCAAGCCGCAGATCGCGTACTTCGCCGCACATCGCGCGGAGGACCAGCTCGAACAGTTGATCGCCCACATCCACGTCGCGCATCCGGGTCTACCGGTGATTCTCGATGCGAAGCGCGGCGACATCGGCAGCACCGCCGAGCAGTACGCGATCGAAGCGTTCGAGCGCTATCGTGCCGACGCGGTGACCGTGAATCCGTACATGGGCTTCGATTCGATCGAGCCGTATCTCGAGCACAAGGGCAAGGGCGTGATCGTGTTGTGCCGCACGTCGAACGCGGGCGGCTCGGATCTGCAGTTTCTCGATACGGCCGGACGTCCGCTGTATCAGGTGGTCGCGCAGCTTGCCGCGCAGAAGTGGAATGCGAGCGGTGAGCTGGCGCTGGTCGTCGGTGCGACGTTTCCGAAAGAGATCGAGGTGGTGCGCGGGATCGTCGGCGATATGCCGCTGCTGATTCCCGGCATCGGTGCGCAGGGCGGCGACGTCGAAGCGACGGTGCGGGCTGGTCGCACGGCCAACGGCACCGGGATGTTGATCAACTCGTCGCGCGCGATCATCTACGCGGGCAAGGGCGACGACTTCGCGCAGGTTGCTGCGGCTGCGGCGAAGCAGACGCGCGATACGATTAACGCGTCGCGTTGATCGGCTGGCACATCGCGCGTCTTGAGTGTCTCAAGCGCGCGGTGCTGCGGGCCCTAGCCGCGCGATCAACTCGCGATGCTCGGGCCACTGATCCTGCAACGCACGCGCATCGGCGAGTTCGAACTCGCTGAATTCGAAACCCGGCGCGACCGTGCAACCAACGAGCGCAAAGCTCGCCGGATCCTCGCATTCCGCAGCGAACCACAAGCCTGCGGGCACCACTGCCTGGAACACCGTACCCGGATGCGCGAGCGCATCGCCGAGACGATGCGTGACGAGACGGCCTGCGTCGTCGAGTACGTGCACGTCGAGCGGCGAGCCCGCGTAGAAATGCCAGACCTCGTCCGAGCGGATCCGATGCCACGACGAATGCGCGCCGTCGCACAGCAGGTAGTAGATCGCCGTCGATGCTGAGCGCGGTTCAGCGGTGCCGTCGCGATGAACCGTCGCCGCAGCGCGATAAGTCTCTCGGAAGAAGCCGCCTTCCGGATGCGGCTGCAGATCGAAACGCTGGATCAGCGTCGCTTGGTCGAGGGCAGCGTTTTGCATCGGTGAGTGCTCGATGGTGGTCTGCGATGGCGCGGCGCGCGAGGCGCCGTGGACGGAACAGCGACGTGAATCAGCGCTCCTGCTCGTCGAGCAGCGCGAGTACGCCGCGCAGCGCATGCGCGGCGGCCTGTGCGCGAATCTGTTTTCGATCGCCCTTGAACACGACGGTTTCGACGGCGGTGTGCAGCCGGTTGCTCCAGCCGAACGACACCATGCCGACCGGCTTCGTTTCGGTGCCGCCGCCAGGGCCGGCGACGCCGGTGATCGACAGCGCGACCTGCGCGCGGCTGTTGCGCAGCGCGCCTTCGACCATCGCACGCGCGACCGGCTCGCTGACTGCACCGTGCCGGTCGATCATCTCGGCCGGCACGCCGATCATCTCGCTCTTCGCCTGGTTCGAATACGTGACGAAGCCGCGTTCGAACCAGCCGCTGCTGCCGGAGATGTCGGTCATCGCGGTGGCGACCATCCCGCCGGTGCAGGACTCGGCAGTAGCAAGCATCAATCGCTCGTCGCGCAGACGGTTGCCGACGCGGATGGCCAACTGGTGAACGACGGAATCGGTAGACATGCGGAAATCCGGTATCGGGTGTCGGTCAGACCGACATACGCCACAGCGCGATGACGAGCAGCGTGAAGAATGCAGCGACAAGATCGTCGAACATGATGCCAAAGCCACCTTTCAGCCGGCGATCGAAATAGCGGATCGGCGGCGGCTTCACCATGTCGAAGAAGCGGAACACGATGAACGCCCACAGCTGGCCGGTGACGGTGACCGGCGTGACCATCAGTAGAACGAGCCAGAACGCAACGATTTCATCCCACACGACCGGCGACGGATCGTCGGTGCCGAGCCGCTTCGCGGTGAAACTGGTGATGCCGATGCCGGCAAAAAAACCGACGACGATCAGCACGCCCCATTCGATCACCGTCAGATAGTGGCTGAATGCCGCGAACGATGCCCACGCGAACAGCGTGCCGATGGTGCCGGGCGCGATCGGCGACAGGCCACTGCCGAATCCGAGCGACAGGATGTGCAGCGGATGCGACAGCATGAAGCGCGAGGTCGCGCGACGCGGCGGCGGACGATCGCCAGGGCTTGGGTCTGTCGGAGCGGGACGGCCAGTCAGATCGTCGGCGGTGCCGAGCGAGGGGTCAGTCTGCATGAAAGTGGTCGAAGCCTTGCAACGTCAGGGTGAGCGGCGCGCCGTCCGCGTCGCGCCACGCGATCGCCGGAGAGGCCGCCGTTTGAAGAGCGTTTATTGTACCGATGCGCGTGACCGGCAGGCGCGCCGCGCGCGCTGCTTGTTCGATCGCTGAGCGCGCGGTGGTCGATGCAGTGAAGCACAGCTCGTAGTCGTCGCCGCCGGCGAGCGTGCAGCGTCGTTGCACGTCGAGCGGCAGGCGTCGTAGTGCATCCGAACGCGGCACCGCGTCCGCATCGATCGTCGCGCTAACCTTCGAGCGTTCGAGGATGTGCAGCAGGTCGCCCGCGAGTCCATCGGACAGATCGAGCGCCGCGTGCGCGATGCCGCGCAACGCGAGGCCCAGTTCGATGCGCGGCTCCGGACGTTCCAGCGCGCGGCGGAACATGGCCGCATCGGCTGCGTTCGATTGCCATTCGTCGCGCAACACGCCGAGTCCCGCGCGCGCATCGCCGAGCGTGCCGGAGATCCACACGTCGTCGCCGGGCTGCGCGGCGTCGCGTCTTAGTGCCTGCTGCGGCGGCACGGCACCGAACACCGTCAGACACAGGTTCAACGGTCCCGCTGTCGTATCGCCGCCGACGAGCGGGCAAGCGAAGCGCTCCGCAAGTTCGAACAGGCCGTTGCTGAATGCTTCGAGCCACGCGGCGTCCGCACGCGGCAACGAGAACGCGAGCGTGAACGCGAGCGGTCGTGCGCCCATCGCGGCGAGGTCGGACAGATTGACGGCCAGCGCCTTGTGACCGAGCGCATGCGGATCGACATCCGCAAGGAAATGGCGGCCTTCGACCAGCATGTCCGTCGAAATGGCGAGCATCTCGCCAGCCGGCGGCGCGATCAGCGCGCAGTCGTCGCCGATGCCGAGCGGTACCTCCGGCCGAGCGGGAGCCGCCGCCGCTCGGCGGGCAAAGAAGCGGTCGATCAACGAGAACTCGGACAGCATGACGGTGAGCGGTGGCCTGAAAGCGATCGGAAAATGCAGCTAAAAGTGGGCATCGTGATTTCAACGATGAGGCAGACAACGTTTTGTACCGTCTTTTCGCCAGGCTCGCCTGCGCTGTTTCGGGTGCGGCAGTTGTACCCTTTCTGAAGGGATCGGGCCTGGGATTGGCGCTACAATGCGTCGAACTTCTATTCTAATCCGCACCCTTAAGCCCGCCTTATGTCGAATCCCGCTCAGAGCAAACTTCGCGAAGCCGCACTCGATTATCACGAGTTCCCCACGCCTGGGAAAATCGCGATCGCGCCGACCAAACAGATGATCAACCAGCGCGACCTCGCGCTGGCCTACTCGCCCGGCGTTGCGTTCGCGTGCGAGGCGATCGTCGAGAATCCGCTGAATGCCGCGCGCTTCACCGCGCGCAGCAACCTCGTCGGCGTCGTGACGAACGGCACCGCGGTGCTCGGCCTCGGCAACATCGGGCCGCTCGCGTCGAAGCCGGTGATGGAAGGCAAGGCGGTGCTGTTCAAGAAGTTCGCCGGTATCGACGTGTTCGATATCGAGCTGAACGAGTCGGACCCGCACAAGCTCGTCGACGTGATCGCCGCGCTGGAGCCGACCTTCGGCGGGATCAACCTCGAAGACATCAAGGCGCCGGACTGTTTCATCGTCGAGCGCGAATGCCGCAAGCGGATGAAGATTCCGGTCTTCCACGACGACCAGCACGGTACCGCGATCGTCGTCGCCGCCGCGATCACCAACGGTCTGAAGGTGGTCGGCAAGGACATCAAGACGGTGAAACTGGTGTCGTCCGGCGCGGGCGCAGCGGCGCTGGCCTGTCTGGATCTGCTGGTCGATATCGGTCTGCCGCTCGAAAACATTACCGTCACCGACCTGGCCGGCGTGGTCTACAAGGGCCGCGTCGAACTGATGGACCCGGACAAGGAGCGCTTCGCGCGCGAAACCGATGCTCGCACGCTCGCTGAGGCGATCGGCGGCGCGGACGTTTTCCTTGGTCTGTCGGCCGGTGGCGTGCTCAAGCCGGAAATGGTCAAGGGCATGGCGGACAAGCCGCTGATCCTCGCGCTCGCGAATCCGACGCCGGAAATCCTGCCGGAAGTCGCGCTCGAAGTGCGGCCGGATGCTGTGCTGTGCACGGGCCGCACGGACTACCCGAACCAGGTGAACAACGTGCTGGTGTTCCCGTTCCTGTTCCGCGGCGCGCTCGATGCAGGCGCGACGACGGTGACGCGGGAAATGGAAATCGCCGCGGTCAACGCGATTGCCGAACTGGCGCGTCAGGAACAGAGCGACATCGTCGCGACCGCGTACGGCATTCAGGATCTGTCGTTCGGGCCGGAATATCTGATTCCGAAGCCGTTCGATCCGCGTCTGATCGTCAAGGTCGCGCCGGCGGTGGCGAAGGCGGCCATGGATTCCGGCGTCGCGACGCGGCCGATCGAAGACATGGACGCGTACGAACAGCATCTGCAGCAGTTCGTCTATCACAGCGGCACGACGATGAAGCCGATCTTCCAGCTGGCGCGTAGCGTCGAGCCGGAGAAGAAGCGCATCGTGTTCGCGGAAGGCGAAGAAGAGCGCGTGCTGCGTGCCTTGCAGATCGTCGTCGATGAAAAGCTTGCGAAGCCGATCCTGATCGGCCGTCCGGCGGTGATCGAACAGCGTATCGCGCGCTACGGTCTGCGGCTTACGGCGGGCCAGGACTACACGGTCGTCAACACCGATCACGACGAGCGTTATCGCGATTTCTGGCAGACGTATCACAAGATGATGGCGCGCAAGGGCATCAGCGAGCAGATGGCGAAGCTCGAAATGCGTCGCCGTACGACGCTGATCGGCTCGATGATGGTGAAGAAGGGCGAAGCCGACGGGATGATCTGCGGCACGATCAGCACGACGCATCGTCACCTGCACTTCGTCGATCAGGTGATCGGCAAGCGCGAAGGCTGCAGCGTGTACGCCGCGATGAACGCACTGGTGCTGCCGGGCCGGCAGATCTTCCTCGTCGATACGCACGTGAACGTCGATCCGACGCCCGAGCAGCTCGCCGAAATCACCATCATGGCTGCGGAAGAAGTGCGCCGCTTCGGCATCGAGCCGAAGATCGCGCTGGTGTCGCACTCGAACTTCGGCACGAGCCACGCACCGTCCGCGCAAAAGATGCGCGACGTGCTCGAGCTGCTGCGCGAACGCGCGCCTGACCTGCAGGTGGACGGCGAAATGCACGGCGACGTCGCGCTCGACGCGAACCTGCGTCGCGAAGTGCTGCCGGAATCGACGCTGGAAGGCGACGCGAATCTGCTGGTGCTGCCGAACATCGACGCTGCAAACATCTCGTACAACCTGCTGAAGACTGCGGCCGGCAACAACATCGCGATCGGCCCGATGCTGCTCGGCGCCGCGAAGCCGGTGCACGTGCTGACGGCGTCCGCGACGGTGCGCCGGATCGTCAACATGACGGCGCTGCTCGTCGCCGACGTGAGCGCGGCGCGCTAGGCGTGAGGCTCGCGCTCGTGACGGGACGGATGGCCACGAGCGCGGCCGGTCGGGAATAAAAAGAAGGCGTGCCTGCGACGGGCACGCCTCGGACGAACAGGGGAATGTCGTCCAAAATATGCCGGACGCGATTCGAGCGATCAAATTCGCATCCAGCACGGCAGACACCCAAACAGCATTTCCGCACGGCGACGAGATAATTTTATCCTCGCAGAGATAAAAATCTGTAAAGACTTGTCAAAATTACCGTATGAGGGCGGTTTTCGCCCCTTTCCGGACCTTTCCGGCGGCGCACGAACATTGATTCCAAAGGCCATTAGCGATACCCTTACGGCTTTCATGGTCGTCAAACTCGTGATCCAACAACGGGAATCCTGATTCATGGCACGCAAGTGGCTCCGCAATGGCGTGCTCGCCGCCGCACTGACGGCTGGCAGTCTCTGCGGAGGGCTGGTCCCGAACGCTTTTGCGCGAGACTATGCAGCCGCAGCAAATGTTCAGGCGCAGGGCACCGTCGCGGCGGCACAATTGCCGCGCGAAGCAGTCAATACATTGAACTTGATTGCAGCAGGCGGGCCTTACCCGTATGAGAAGGACGGCATCGTATTCGGCAATCGCGAGCGGTTGCTACCGCCGCATCGGCGCGGCTTTTATCACGAATACACCGTTCCCACGCCTCGTGCGCGTAACCGCGGCGCGCGGCGTATCGTCTGCGGCGGACCGCTGGGACGAACCGACAACTGTTTTTACTCCGACGACCACTACACCAGCTTTAAACGTATTGTTGAATGATATTGGGATGAAAGGCATGAGCGACAACGTCTACGCGCACGACACCGGAGTCGCGACGGATCTTTTCGCGGCCGGCGACGGCAACCTGTTTCAGCGCGTCATGCAGATGCGCGCCCCCGGTCACGACCGGGACAACCAGAGCGAAGCCAGCACGGTGCTTTCATCGAATGAGGGAGCCATGACTCTTTTCAAGACCGTACGACCGAATATCGTACAGTCGATTCGCGCGTTTCGCGTGCAGGATCTGGCCGACGAAGCGCAGCAGCTCGGTCAGCATTTTCTGTATGCGCAATGCGCGTGTGCGCAATCGAAACAGGAAGTGCTCGAAACGATTGCGACATCGTTTTTGTTTCCGAAGCACTTCGGCAAGAACTACGATGCGCTGTTTGACTGTCTGACCGACCTGGTTCAGAAGGCCGGCGCGCAGCCAGGTTTCGTGATCGTGCTCGAGGCATTGCCGGTTGCGCAGAAATTCGACAAGGATGGGCGCGAAACGCTGCTCGACGTGTTCCGCGAAGCGGCTGAGTTCTGGGCCGAACGCAAGGTGGCATTCCGCGTGTTTTATTCGTTTGCCTGAGCGTCTGCGAATCTTCTCCGCAGTAAAACAGCAAGGCCCGCTTTTATAGCGGGCCTTGCTGTTTTCTACGTGCGGATTTCTTTGTTCGGATCTACGTGAGTCTTACCATCCGCCCCAACGTGCAGCAAGCGCCGCCAGCACGGCGATGCCGGCAGTCTCGGTGCGCAGTACGCGAGGTCCGAGCGCGACGGCTGTGAATCCCTGCGCGATTGCCGCGGCTTCTTCGTCGGGGGAAAGGCCGCCTTCCGGGCCGATCAGCAGTGTGATGCCGTCGCTCGGCGGCTCGGCTGGCAGTGCGGCGAAGTCGAGTGCGGCACGTGGCGAAAGCAGCAGGCGTAGTTCGTTGGTGGCGGGAACGGGCGGCAGTGCGTCGAGCCATGTCGTGAAGTCGCGGACCGCTGCGACGTCGGGCACGCGATTGCGTCCGCACTGCTCGCATGAGGCGCGCACAATGCCTTGCCAATGCGCCTGTCTGCGCTGGGCGCGTTCGCCGGCGAGACGCACCACGCTGCGCGCCGTCATCAGCGGAACGAAGCTCGATGCGCCGAGTTCGACGGCCTTTTCGATCAGCCAGTCCATCTTGTCGCCGCCGGCCACGCCTTGCGCGAGCGTCAACCGGTAAGGCGGCTCCGCCTCCGACGCGCTGAATTCGCCGATCCTCACCGAGGCCGACCGGCGTTCGACTTCCACCAGCTCCGCGCGGTACTCGCCGCCTTCGCCGTTGAACAGCACCAGCGCGTCGCCCGTCTGCAGTCGCAGTACCTGCACGTGACGCATCACGTCGTCGGGAAGTGGAGTCACGTCGCCTGAGCGGAGAGATTGATCGACAAAAAAACGGGGCATCGAAGCGGCGCTCATGCAGTTACGAAATCACAAAATCACAGAGGGTGCTCAGGAGATCCGGCGCGCGAGCGCCCAGCGATAGCCGTCGAGATCCTCGATCTGCGCGAAGCGGTCGCCCCAGAACTGGTCCTGCGGTTCGCTCAACGACTTCGCGCCCGCAGCCAGTGCACGTGTATAGACCGCATCGACGTCGTCGACGTACAGATAGAACGATTGTGGCGCAACGGTCTCGGCGCTCTTCGGTGTCTTCGCGGTCGAGCCGAACGCGCCCTCGGGCGCGAACATCACGATCAGCTGATCCTGATACGTCATCTCGACGTGCATCACTGCGCCGTCGTCCTGCACGCTGTCGCGCACGGCGAAACCGAACGCCGCTTCGAAGAACGCAGTCGCCGAGCGAGCGTCGCGCACGGTCATGTACGGGGTCAACCAGGGCACACCGGTTGGGCGAGAGGCAGTCATCAATTTCTCCGGAACCAGGGGCGTCGAAGCGGTTCGCAGGCTGCGTGCCTCACGTTCGACGATCGGTGCGACCGGTCGAACGGCGGCATGCGCCGACGTCACCGCAAGGGCGGTAAGACTCCGGTTAGTTTATCGCGGGCTGCGTAAGGTTCAGCAAATAATCCGGGATGAAGTGTCGCGTCGTACCAGCGCAGGCCGTCGATGCGACGCTCGCGCCGGCGCTGTTCCGCTTGCGTCTCGGTGAGCGCGGCGGGGTCGAGCGTGTCGCTTGCGGTTGCCATCGTCCATCGCGAGCCATATAGCGGGATGAACGCGGCCATCGTACGGACCACCGCGTACGAAGCGCGCAGATCGGCGAGCAGTGCGTCGATTCGGGGCGCATGAAATTGCGGCGCGCCTAGATGCATCGACAGCGCTGCGCCCGGTGTCATCACGCGCTTCAGTGCCGCGTAGAAGTGCGGTGTGTAGAGCCCGGCCGCCGGCGAATCGGGTGGCGTCAGATCGAACACGACGAGATCGAACTGCTCGCGCGTTTGCGCGACGAACTGCGCCGCATCGCCGATGATCAGCTCGACACGCAGATCGTCCCACGCACCGTCGTGCACCTCCGGCAGATACTCGCGCGTGAGGCGAACCACATCGGCATCGAGTTCCGCGACGACGATCCGCGCGATGCCCGGATGCTTCAGCAACTGCTTAGCCGCGCCGCCGTCTCCGCCACCCAGCACGAGCGCCGCGCGCGGCGCCGGATGCGTGAGCGCGGCCGGATGAACCATGCACTCGTGATAGATGAACTCGTCGCCGGCTGAAGTCATCGGGCGGCCGTCGAGCGTGAACAGGCGACCCAGCTGCGACGTCTCCCACACCTCGATGTGCTGATAGCGCGAGTCGACGCTTGCGATGCGCGTCGCGTCCGGAAAACCGTAGACGAAGTCCGGCGCGGGCCGGAAAAGCAGCGGAGGAGTCACGGCGGCGAGTGCACGGTGCGTGGGGTGTCGATGGCCGGATTATAGTGGCCACCGCCGTGGCCGCCCTGCGTCCGCGAGTCCACGCGAAGGGCCCCGCGAACACTTCGCGAACCGCGTCGCAAATCACGTCGTGAATCACGTCCCAAACGCCACCGCGCGCGGCTCGCAGCCGACGATCTGTTAGAATGACCCGCTTTGCAGCCTCGTCCGTTTGCTCTGCCCGTCTCGCGTCTTCAGGCGCCGCATCGTGCGCGTCGGCGGACCGGCCGTCGAGCTTCCGGACCTCCGCCCGCGCCCCGCTTTTTGGACCCGATCTCCGGACTCGACATGACGACTTCGTCTCCCGCTCCCACCTCCCTGATGGCCAACGCGATCCGCGCGCTGGCGATGGACGCCGTTCAACAGGCGAATTCCGGCCACCCCGGCATGCCGATGGGCATGGCCGAAATCGGCGTGGCGCTGTGGTCGCGCCATCTGCGCCACAACCCGACCAATCCGCAATGGGCCGATCGCGATCGCTTCGTGCTGTCGAACGGTCATGGCTCGATGCTGCTGTACTCGCTGCTGCACCTCACCGGATACGATCTTCCGATCAGCGAGCTGAAGAATTTCCGCCAGATGCATTCGAAGACGCCGGGCCATCCCGAATACGGCATCACGCCGGGCGTCGAAACGACCACGGGTCCGCTCGGCCAGGGTCTCGCGAACGCGGTCGGCATGGCGCTCGCCGAAGCGCTGCTCGCCGGCGAATTCAACAAGCCTGATGCGAAAATCGTCGATCACCACACGTACGTGTTCGTCGGTGACGGCTGCCTGATGGAAGGCATTTCGCACGAAGCCTGCTCGCTCGCGGGCACGTTGAAGCTGAACAAGCTGATCGCGTTCTACGACGACAACGGCATTTCGATCGACGGCGAAGTGGTGAACTGGTTCCACGACGACACGCCGAAGCGCTTCGAAGCGTACGGCTGGAACGTGGTCCCGCACGTGAACGGCCATGACGTCGATGCGGTCGACGCCGCGATCGTCGCAGCGAAGAAGTCGGACAAGCCGACGCTGATCTGCTGCAAGACCGTGATCGGTGAAGGTGCACCGACGAAGGCCGGCAGCCACGACGCGCACGGTGCGCCGCTCGGCGCCGAAGAAATCGCGAAGACGCGTGCGGCGATCGGCTGGAAGTGGGAGCCGTTCGTGATCCCGCAAGAGGTCTACGCGGCGTGGGATGCGAAGGAATCCGGCAAGCGTGCCGAAGCGACGTGGAACGACGCGTTCGCGCAGTACAAGGCGAAGTACCCGCAGGAAGCCGCCGAGTTCGAGCGTCGTAGCTCGAAGCGTCTGCCGGCCGACTGGGCCGAGAAGGCGCAGGCAATCATCGCCGGCGCGAACGAACGCGCGGAAACCGTCGCGACGCGCAAGGCATCGCAGCAAACCATCGAAGGCCTGGCCGCGGCACTGCCGGAACTGCTCGGCGGTTCCGCCGATCTGACCGGTTCGAACCTCACGAACTGGAAGGCAGCGAAGCCGGTGCGCGCGACGCGCGACGGTGAGACCGGCGTCCAGTGGGGTAATTACGTGAACTACGGCGTGCGCGAATTTGGCATGAGCGCGGCGCTCAACGGCATCACGCTGCACGGCGGCTACAAGCCGTTCGGCGGCACGTTCCTGACGTTCTCCGACTACAGCCGCAACGCGCTGCGCGTCGCCGCGCTGATGAAAGCGCCGTCGATCTTCGTGTTCACGCACGATTCGATCGGTCTGGGCGAAGACGGTCCGACGCACCAGTCGATCGAACACGTGTCGAGCCTGCGGCTGATTCCGCATCTGGACGTGTGGCGCCCGGCCGATACGGTCGAAACAGCGGTCGCATGGACGCAGTCGATCGCGCATCATGGCCCGTCGTGCCTTATCCTCAGCCGGCAGAACCTCGCGTTCTCGACGCGTACCGATGCTCAGATCGCGAACGTCGCGAAGGGCGGCTACGTGCTGCGCGACTGGAACGACGATATCCCCGCGCGCAAGGTGATCCTGATGGCGACCGGTTCGGAAGTCGAACTCGCGTTGAAGGCCGTCGAACTACTCGCACGCGAAGGGATCGGGGCGCGTGTCGTGTCGATGCCGGCAACGACCGTGTTCGACCGGCAGGATGCCGAGTATCGCGAGCGCGTGTTGCCGCAAGGCGTGCGCCGCGTCGCGATCGAAGCAGGCGTGACGGATTTCTGGCGCAAGTACGTGGGTCTGGAAGGCGGCGTGGTCGGGATCGACACGTTCGGCGAATCGGCTCCGGCTGGCGTGCTGTTCAAGCATTTCGGCTTTACCGTCGAGCATGTGGTGGAAACGGCGAAGGCCGCACTGGGTTAACTGGTTGACGGTGGGCATGCGGCGTGCGCGCACGTCGAAGCCTGCCGTCCGCCGGACGGATCGATTTATTTTTTTGCCATCAGGAGATAGACCATGACGATTCGCGTCGCAATCAACGGCTACGGCCGGATCGGCCGCAACACACTGCGCGCCTTCTATGAAAACGGCAAGAAGCACGACATCCAGATCGTGGCGATCAACGACCTCGGTGATGCGAAGACCAATGCTCACCTGACGCAATACGACACCGCGCACGGCAAGTTCCCGGGCGAAGTCACGGTGGACGGCGAGAACCTCATCGTCAACGGCGACAAGATCCGCGTGCTCGCGAACCGCAACCCGGCCGAATTGCCGTGGGGCGAACTGGGCGTCGACGTCGTGCTGGAATGCACGGGCTTTTTCACGACGAAGGAAAAGGCGAGCGCGCACATCAAGGGCGGCGCGAAGAAGGTAATCATCTCGGCGCCGGGCGGCAAGGATGTCGACGCGACGATCGTCTACGGCGTGAACCATCACACGCTGAAAGCCGAGCACACGGTGATCTCGAACGCATCGTGCACGACGAACTGCCTCGCGCCGCTCGTCAAGCCGCTGAACGATCAGATCGGCCTCGAAAACGGCCTGATGACGACGATCCACGCGTACACCAACGACCAGGTGCTGACCGACGTCTATCACGAAGATCTGCGCCGCGCGCGCTCGGCGACGCACAGCCAGATCCCGACGAAGACGGGTGCGGCATCGGCGGTTGGCCTCGTGCTGCCGGAACTGAACGGCAAGCTCGACGGCTACGCGATCCGCGTCCCGACGATCAACGTGTCGATCGTCGATCTGTCGTTCATCGCGAAGCGCGACACGACGGTCGAAGAAGTGAACGCGATCATGAAGGAAGCGTCGGAAGGTTCGTTGAAGGGCATCCTCGGCTACAACACGGCGCCGCTGGTGTCGATCGACTTCAACCACAACCCGGCATCGTCGACGTTCGATGCAACGCTGACGAAGGTGTCGGGTCGTCTGGTGAAGGTGTCGAGCTGGTACGACAACGAATGGGGCTTCTCGAACCGGATGCTCGATACGGCTGTTGCATTCGCGAACGCGAAGTAAGTATCGGTTGCTGCAGGTTGAAAAAAACCGCTCTTCGGAGCGGTTTTTTTATGGGCTGGTTATTTTGCGACGCTACGTTGCGTCGCTACGGCGTCGGAAAATAAACCCCCGCCCGCTGCGCTGCATTCTTGATGTGCGTTTCGATCGCGTGGCCCGCAGCGACGCTGTCACGCGCCTTCAACGCGTCGAGAATCGCGCGGTGTTCGTGGAACGTCGACAGCACGAGTTCGCGCCGATAGAACGGCATCCGCTGACTTTCCTTCATGATGTCCGCGCTGCTGCGCAGGATCGACTCGATCGATGCGTTGCCGGCAATCGCGACGATGCGCATGTGAAAGTCGAAATCGAGCTGCGCGGCTTCATCGAGTTCGTTGTCGGACAGCGCGCCCTGCAGCGCGGCGAGATTCTCCTCGAGCCATTCGATGTCGGCGTCGCTGATCGCGAGCGCTGCCATCCGCGCGACGAAGCCCTCAAGCGCAAAGCGCATCTGATACGTATCCGGCGGCGGCGACTGCTCTGCGAAACGCCACGCGTGTGCATGCGACACCTGCGCGCTCTGCACATACACGCCTTTGCCCGGACGGATCATCAGCAGGCCTAGCGCTTCGAGCGTCGTCAGCGCCTCGCGCAATGATGCGCGGCTGATCTCCAGTTCCTCGGACAGCTGACGCTGCGCAGGCAACAGACTGTCGACCGGATACACGCCGGCCTCGATTCGTTGCCGGATCTTCTCGACAGCGGCATCGGTCACGGTATGCGGGACGTTCTTCATCATCTCGACAGATTTTGCTGGTCTGACCTGCATTGTAGTGCGCATTCGCGCGAGCTACATGGAAGCGCTGCAAAAGGTCCCGGACAATCCCAAGATCACTCGGGTAAACACGGCTACTTTCAGCCTTGACGCGACTATATCGGCTTCCTACTATCCACCATAACAGGTCTGGTCAGACCAGTATGAACAGATGAATCCGAAACCGGGAGAAGGCCGTGTCGAAGTTTTTCAATTCGCTGTTTGGCCGGGTCGTGATCGCGCTCGTTGCGGGCATCGTGATCGGCGCGCTGTTTCCTCACTTCGCGCAATCGTTGCGGCCGCTTGGCGACGGCTTCCTGAAGCTCATCAAGATGGTGATCGGGCCGATCGTGTTCTGCGTAGTGGTGAGCGGAATGGCGCACGCCGGCGATCTGAAGAAAGTGGGGCGGGTCGGCCTGAAGGCGGTCGTGTACTTCGAGGTGATGACGACGATCGCGCTGCTGATCGGCGCCGTGCTCGCGTATGCGACGCGGCCGGGTGTGGGCATGAACATCGATCTCCACTCGCTCGATGCGGCATCGCTCGCGACCTACACCGAGCACGCGAAGAGCCTGAAGGACACCGCGGCCTTCCTGCTGAAGATCATCCCCGACACGGCCACCGACGCGTTCGCGAAGGGCGACATCCTGCAGATTCTCGTGTTCTCCGTGCTGTTCGGTTCGGCGCTGTCGCTGCTCGGTCCGAAGGCGCAGCGCGTCAATAACCTGATCGATGAACTGGCGCAGGTGTTCTTCCGCGTGATGGGTTTCATCATCAAGCTCGCGCCGCTCGGCGTGCTCGGTGCGATCGCGTTCACGACCGGCACGTATGGCGTCGCGTCGCTGAAACAGCTCGGCCTGCTGGTCATCGTGTTCTACGCGAGCTGCATCGTGTTCGTTGCCGTAGTGCTTGGTGTCGTGATGCGTCTGTCGGGGTTCAGCGTGTTCAAGCTGATCCGCTATCTACGCGAAGAACTGTCGATCGTGCTCGGCACGGCGTCGTCCGATGCGGTGCTGCCGCAGGTCATGCGCAAACTCGAATGGATGGGCGTGAAAGACTCGACGGTCGGTCTTGTGATTCCTACTGGCTACTCGTTCAATCTTGACGGCTTCTCGATCTATCTGACGCTCGCAGTGATCTTCATCGCGCAGGCCACCAACACGCCGCTCTCCATTCACGATCTGATCGTGGTCGTGCTGGTGTCGCTGGTGACGTCGAAGGGCGCGCACGGCATCCCCGGCTCGGCGATCGTGATTCTCGCCGCGACGCTCTCCGCGATTCCGGCGATCCCCGTGCTCGGTCTGGTGCTGATCCTGCCGGTCGACTGGTTCGTCGGCATCGCGCGTGCGCTCACGAACCTGATCGGCAACTGCGTCGCGACCGTCGTCGTCGCCGTGTGGGAAAACGATATCGACAGGGCGCGTGCAACGCGCGTGCTGAACCAGGACCCGGAACTGCGTTACGTCCCCGCTGGCGACCAGTCGGGCGAAGAACGTCTCGCAGGCCAGCACGCTGCTCCGGTGCTGTAACGCGCACTGTCGCCAACTTCGCACAGGTTTCGGCAGACCCAAGGTCTGCCTCTTTCACTCACGAGAAAAAAACATCATGGCGACTCCCACTCTCGATCCGAATGCCCCGGCCTTCACGCGCCGCTACATGAATCTCGCCGATCCGCGGCTCGGCGCAAAAGCGCTGTTCGCCAGCGACGAATTCTTCGCGCCGAAAGAACGGATGCTTGATCCGCAACCCGCGGTGTTCATCCCCGGCAAGTACGACGAGCACGGCAAATGGATGGACGGCTGGGAGACGCGCCGCAAGCGCACGACGGGACACGATCACTGCGTGGTGCGGCTCGCGCGTCCCGGGATCGTGCATGGCGTCGACCTCGATACGAGCCACTTCACCGGTAACTTCCCGCCGGCCGCATCGATCGACGCGTGCCACAGCACTGACGACATACCGCCCGCTGACGCGCAGTGGCAAGTCCTAGTCCCTGCGACGACGCTGCAGGGCAACCAGCATCACTACATCGAAGTGAACGACGCGCGCGGGTTCACGCACCTGCGCGTGAATCTGTATCCGGACGGCGGCCTCGCGCGTCTGCGCGTCTATGGACAGCCGAAGCGCGAATGGGAGAGCGTCGAGCGCGGCAGTCTCGTCGATCTCGCGGCGATCGAAAACGGCGCGTATCTCGTGGCTGCGAACAACCAGCATTTCGGACCCGCATCGCAGATCCTGATGCCCGGACGCGGCGTGAACATGGGCGACGGCTGGGAAACGCGGCGCCGTCGTGAGCCGGGCAACGACTGGGCGATCGTCGCGCTTGCACGGCCGGGCACGATTCGCCGGATCGAAGTCGACACCGCGCATTTCAAGGGCAATTTCCCGGATCGCTGCTCGCTGCAGGCGGCGTCGGTCACGGGCGGCACTGATGACTCGCTGGTCACGCAGGCGATGTTCTGGCCGGTGCTGCTCGACGAACAGAAGCTGCAGATGGATCACGTGCATACGTTCGCGGCGGAACTCGCGTCGCTCGGACCGGTGACGCACGTGCGCTTCAACATCTACCCGGATGGCGGCGTATCGCGGTTGCGTCTGTGGGGCGAACTCGCGTAACGGGAGCGATCGATGAAGACCCTGCGAGTGGAGCGTCTGACGCGCGCAGCGTTCGCACCGTTCGGCGACGTGATCGAACTGGTGGGCGCGCGGCATTTTCCGATCAACGGCGGCACGACCGAGCGTTATCACGATCTGGCGAGCGTCGATGTCTGCGCGGACGGTGGACGTCCGCTGATCAACCTGTTTCGCGCGCAGCCGCGGACGCTACCCGTCGAGATCGACATGATGGAGCGGCATCCGCACGGCAGCCAGGCATTCGTTCCGCTCGCGGACGTTCGCTATCTCGTCGTCGTCGCGCCTGCCGGCGAACTTGATCTCGCGCGGATGCGTGCGTTCGTCAGCGATGGTTGGCAGGGCGTGAACTATGCGCGCGGCGTGTGGCATCACCCGCTGCTTGCACTCGAGCGCGTCAGCGATTTCGTCGTCGTGGATCGTGGCGGCACGCAACCGAACTGCGATGAAATTACGCTGCCGGCGACGCTGCAACTCGTGATGGAGTCCGAAGCGGAGATGAATGCGTCACATTGAGATTGCGGCTGAGTGTTCGCGTATTTGCGTTGCCGCATCCAGACGAAAAAAGGCCGACATCACTGTCGGCCTTTTTGCTGTGAAGCGTTGAAACTATCAGGCGCAATACGCGTCAATGCTTCCGGTGCGGGCAGTTTTCCTTCGTACACGCACCGTACAACGCGAGCGCGTGTTCCTGCAGCTTGAAGCCGCGTTCCTTCGCGATCGACTGTTGGCGGTTTTCGATTTCGGAGTCGAAAAATTCTTCGACGAGACCGCAGTCGAGACACACAAGATGGTCATGATGCGAACCTTCGTTCAACTCGAAGACCGCTTTGCCCGATTCGAAGTTGCTGCGCGACAGCAGGCCTGCCTGTTCGAACTGCGTGAGCACGCGATAAACCGTCGCGAGCCCGATATCGAGCTCTTCATGCAGGAGGTTGCGGTAGACGTCTTCCGCAGTCAGATGGCGGACCGGGCTATGCTGGAAAATCTCGAGGATTTTGAGGCGCGGTAGGGTCGCCTTGAGCCCGATGTTCTTGAGATCGGTTGGATTGGTCATGACAAGGGAACCCTAGAGTACAATGCACGGCTCTAATAGTAATGTGTTTTTGCTGTTCAAGGCCATCTTCGACGGAATGAAACTCGCGCGGCTTGTCACCGAGCCCGCACGGTGAGTGGAAATGATTTCTAAATCTTTATCGATCTACCGGGGGAGCCGCATGCGGGGTACCTTGTTGAGCACGGTTGCGGCGGTTGCGGTGATTACCGTTCTCGGCGGATGTTCTACTTACGACAGCCTGACGCAGCGCATCGCGCAAACCATCACGCCGTATCGTATTACCGTCGTGCAAGGCAACTTCGTTTCGAAGGAAGCCGCGGCGCAGATGCAGGTCGGCATGTCGCGCGCGCAGGTCAAGCAGATTCTCGGCACGCCGCTGCTGACCGACATGTTCCACGCGGACCGCTGGGACTACGTGTTCTATTTCAAGCGCGGCTCGACGTCGATCGTCCAGCAGCGCGATTTCGTCGTGAACTTCGCGGGTGACCGCGTCGCGAGCTGGTCGGGTGGTGAAGATCTGCCGTCCAATCTTGAGCTGCTCGCGGAAATCGACGGCGACCGGACCGGCAAGAAAGTGAAAGTGCCGGCTGCGGCCAGCGGGGCTTCGGTTGCGGCGGCGGCGAGCAGTGCATCTGCTGCGCCTGCAGCGGACGCGTCCAGCGCGCCGGATCAGTCTTCCGCGGGTACCGACGCCAACGAGCAAGCCGCACAGGCCGCAAATCGTGCGACGAACGCGGCGCTGCAGTCTGGCGGCGCGCCGCAGGTGCGCTCGGCTGTGCCGTCGTCGAACGGTGGCGTGCCGCAGGCTGCCACGCAGCCGGGTCAGCCGCAGTTCCAGTTCCATCGTCCGGCGCCGCCGCAGGTCCAGGGCCCGCAGGACAATCCGGTCGGTCCGACCGGCGGCTCCCAAAGCAGCGGCCCGACGTACAACGCACCGCTTACGGCGCCGCCGTCCGCTGCACCACCCAGTACGGGAACGGGCGAGTAATCGCACTGTCTATCCGCCTGGCAGCGCGCGTGATGCGTGCGCTGCCACCGGTTGCCGGTTTCGCGCGGTGGGTTTGACGCTGAACCGTCCGCGTGCCGTTGCGTCGTCGTCTCGTTACTACTGCCAGCCCACGAGTTGTCCATGAAGATTGCCATTGCCGGTGCATCGGGCCGTATGGGCCGGATGCTCATCGAAACGGTTCTCGCCGATCCCGCCGCGACGCTGTCCGGCGCGCTCGACCGCGAGGGTTCGCCGCAGCTCGGTCAGGATGCCGGTGCGTTCCTCGGCAAACAGACCGGCGTCGTACTGACCGACGATCTCGACCGTGTATTCGCCGAATCCGATTACCTGATCGACTTCACGCGTCCCGAGGGCACGATCGCGCACATCGAGGCCGCGCTGCGCCACGACGTGAAGCTCGTGATCGGCACGACCGGTTTCGACAACGACCAGAAAACGCAACTGCGCGCGGCGTCGGAGCGTATCGGCATCGTGTTCGCGGCGAACATGAGCGTCGGCGTGAACGTCACGCTGAAACTGCTCGAGTTCGCGGCACGTCATTTCGCGACCGGCTACGACATCGAAATCATCGAGGCGCATCATCGTCACAAGGTCGACGCGCCGTCCGGCACCGCGCTGATGATGGGCGAAACGATCGCCGGCGCACTCGGCCGCGACCTCGACAGCTGCGCGGTGTATGGCCGCGAAGGCGTGACCGGCGAACGTGATCCGTCCACTATTGGTTTCTCCGCGATTCGCGGCGGCGATATCGTTGGCGATCACACGGTGCTGTTCGCGGGCATCGGCGAGCGCATCGAGATCACGCACAAATCCGCGAGCCGTTTGTCGTATGCACAGGGCGCGCTGCGCGCGGTGCGCTTTCTCGAAGGCCGGCCAGCCGGCCTCTACGACATGCAGGACGTGCTCGGCCTGCGCTGAGCGCTTTCACCGGCAGCCGGCGGCAACGCGCCGCCGCGCTTCAGCTTCAGTCAGCTTCAATCAGACGGCGAGGTCCGATGGCAAGCACCGGCATCATCCATTACCTGCAAACGAGCGACGCGATCACCCATGCGGTCGCCTACGTGCTGCTGGCCATGTCGGTTGCGAGCTGGTGCTTTCTGATCGTCAAGGCGTGGATGCTCAGCCGCGCGAAGCGTCAGGGGCCGCGCGCCATTGCGCAGTTCTGGCAGGCGCCGACGCTGTCCGATGGCGTCAATGTGCTGCGCCGTCTTGACCGTGAACGCGTGTTCGCGCCGCTCGCCGAAGCCGCATTGCACGCCGCCGAAGCCGATATCCCAGGTGCGCTGCTCGCGCGCGTCGAACGCAGCGAGCGTGTGCTGCGTGCGTTGCGGCAGGCGCTCAACGCGTCGCAGCGTCGGCTCGAATTCGGACAGGTGCTGCTGGCGTCGGTGGGCAGTACTGCGCCGTTCGTCGGGCTGCTCGGCACCGTGTGGGGGATTTATCACGCGCTCGGCAGCATCGCGTCGAGCGGCCAGGCGATGATCGAGAACGTCGCGGGCCCGGTCGGCGAAGCGCTCATCATGACCGCGTTCGGTCTCGTCGTCGCGATTCCGGCGGTCCTCGCGTACAACGTGCTCGGACGGATGGTGCGGCAATTGTCGGAAGAACTCGACGGCTTTGCGCACGATCTGCACGCGTACGTGTGCGCGCCGGCCTCGGCCTGATTCGCGCCGTCACCTGCACCCGTGTTCGGGCGGAGAAACGACATGGCATTCGGCGGACTCGAAAAGAAGCAGCAGGCCGCGCCGATGGCGGACATCAACATGACGCCGCTGATCGACGTGATGCTCGTGCTGCTCGTCATCTTCATCATCACCGCGCCGCTTTTCACGCACGCGATCCGGCTCGATCTGCCGCGCGTCGCGTCCGAGTCGGCGCGGCAGACACCGCAGACCATCACGCTGTCGATCGATGCCGCCGGCAAGATCTACTGGGACGGTAATCCGTTGACGCTTGACCAGTTGCGCGCCCGCCTGACCGACGCGGGGCGAGGCAAGGAACAGCCCGAAATCCATTTGCGCGCCGCGCGCGATACGCGCTATGAGATCGTCGCGCAGGTGATGGGCGCGGCGCAGCAGGCGGGGCTGGAGCGTCTGGGTTTCGTCACGGATCCGCCGCCGCCCGCGTCGGCCCCTGTGCACTGATGCGCATGGATTGCTACGTAAGCCGGCCAATCATCGACGAGCGCTGAGCCCAGCCCATCCACCCCACACCGCAAGCACCGCGAACCCCGTTCGCAACCCACGGCGCACCGACCGCCGGACGGTATAATCAGCGCTTTCCCTTCGCCGAAGGGCGCCCGATCGTCGAACTAGCCGGCGATCGTTACGCAGAGCACCACGCCCGGTGCGAAAGCACCGAACCCAGCGATCCATCACACCATGCACGAAAAATACGTTTCCTCCGACGTCGAATCCGCCGCTCAAGCCGAATGGCGCGCGAGCGACGCGTACAAGACGACGGAAACCACCGACAAGCCGAAGTTCTATTGCGTATCGATGCTGCCGTACCCGTCGGGCAAGCTGCACATGGGGCACGTGCGCAACTACACGATCAACGACGTGATGTACCGCTATCTGCGGATGAACGGCTACAACGTGCTGATGCCGATGGGCTGGGACGCGTTCGGCATGCCCGCCGAAAACGCGGCGATGGCGAACGGCGTGCCGCCGGCGCGCTGGACCTACGACAACATCGCGTACATGAAAGGCCAGATGCAGTCGATGGGCCTCGCGATCGACTGGTCGCGCGAAGTCGCGACCTGCAGCCCCGACTACTACCGGTGGAACCAGTGGCTGTTCCTGAAGATGCTCGAGAAGGGTATCGCGTACAAGAAGACCGGTACCGTGAACTGGGACCCGGTCGACCAGACCGTGCTCGCGAACGAGCAGGTGATCGACGGGCGCGGCTGGCGTTCGGGCGCGCTGGTGGAAAAGCGCGAAATCCCGATGTACTACATGCGCATCACGCAGTACGCGGATGAACTGCTGAGCGATCTCGAAGGCCTCGGCTGGCCCGAGCGCGTGAAGATCATGCAGCAGAACTGGATCGGCAAGAGCTACGGCGTGAACTTCGGTTTCCCGTACGAACTCGACGGCGAGCAGAAGCTGCTGCGCGTGTTCACGACGCGCGCCGATACGATCATGGGCGTGACGTTCTGCGCGGTGGCCGCCGAGCATCCGCTCGCCACGCGTCTCGCGCAGGATCGCCCCGATCTGCAGGCGTTCATCGAGGAATGCAAGCAGGGCGGTGTCGCCGAAGCCGACATGGCGACGATGGAAAAGAAGGGCATGGCAACGGGCTTCTCCGTCACGCATCCGCTGACGCAGGAAAGCGTGCCGGTGTGGATCGGCAACTACGTGCTGATGAGCTACGGCGAAGGCGCGGTGATGGGCGTGCCCGCGCACGACGAACGCGACTTCGCGTTCGTGAAGAAGTACGGCATTCCGATCACGCAGGTGGTTTCGGTCGAAGGCCAGTCGTTCTCCACCGATGCCTGGCAGGAGTGGTACGCCGACAAGGAACACGGCGTGCTCGTGAACAGCGGCAAGTACGACGGCATGACGTACGCGACAGCGGTCGATGCGATCGCCGGCGATCTGAAGGCGCTCGGCCTCGGCGACAAACAGGTCACGTGGCGTCTGCGCGACTGGGGTATTTCGCGTCAGCGCTACTGGGGTACGCCGATCCCGATCATCCACTGCGACACCTGCGGCGACGTGCCGGTGCCCGAGCAAGATCTGCCGGTCGTGTTGCCCGAAGATCTCGTGCCGGACGGCACGGGCAATCCGCTCGCGAAGTCGGAAGCGTTCGTGAACTGCACGTGCCCGACCTGCGGCGCACCGGCGAAGCGCGAGACCGACACGATGGACACGTTCGTCGATTCCGCGTGGTACTTCTACCGCTACGCGTCGCCGCACGCGACGACGATGGTCGACGCGCGCACCGACTACTGGATGCCGATGGATCAATACATCGGCGGCATCGAACACGCGATTCTTCACCTGCTGTATTCGCGCTTCTGGGCGAAGGTGAGCCGCGATCTCGGCCTCGTCAATTTCGGCGAGCCCGCGAAGAACCTGCTCACGCAGGGCATGGTGCTCAACGAAACCTATTACCGCGAAAGCGACTCGGGCAAGAAGACCTGGTACAACCCGGCCGATGTCACCGTCACGCACGACGACAAGGGTCGTCCGGTCGGCGCGACGTTGAACTCGGACGGTCAAGCGGTCGTGCTCGGCGGCGTCGAGAAGATGTCGAAGTCGAAGAACAACGGCGTCGATCCGCAACTGCTGATCGATCTGCACGGCGCGGATACCGCGCGTCTGTTCACGATGTTTGCCGCGCCGCCCGAGCAACAGCTCGAGTGGTCGGGTGCGGGCGTCGAGGGTGCAAGCCGCTTCCTGCGTCGCGTGTGGAGTTTTGGCCACGCAAACGAGGCGCTGTTGAAGCAGGCTGTGTCCGGGAAGGCGGCCGCGTTGAACGATGTCGATCGCACGGTGCGCCGCGAGATTTACAGCGTGCTGAAGCAGGCCGATTTCGACTATCAGCGGTTGCAGTACAACACGGTCGTGTCGGCGGCGATGAAGATGCTGAACGCACTCGAAGGTGCGAAGGGCGCGCAGCCCGCTGTGCTCCGCGAAACGTATAGCGTGCTGCTGCGCGTGCTGTACCCGGTGGTGCCGCACGTGACGTTCCAGTTGTGGCGTGAACTCGGTTACGCGGACGAATCCGGTTCGCTGCTCGATGCGGCATGGCCGAAGGTCGACGAACAGGCGCTCGAACAGGCCGAGATCGAACTCGTGCTGCAGGTGAACGGCAAGGTACGCGGCGCGGTGACGGTCGCGAAGGACGCATCGCGCGAAGCGATCGAAGCCGTTGCGCTCGCGCACGAAATGTTCGCGAAGTTCAGCGAAGGCAAGCCCGCGAAGAAGATCGTCGTGGTGCCGGGACGGCTGGTGAATATCGTCGTTTGATGTCGAGGCGGCGGCAGACGGTGCGCCCGTGAGGAAGCGCCGTTCAGCCGCCGCGGTTTGACTGCGAACCAGGAGCCAATGTGACTCGCAGATCGTTTGTGACGCTGGTATGCAGCGTATTGATGCTGTCGGCGTGCGGCTTCCAGCTGCGCGGCCAGCAGGACTACGCGTTCAAGCGCCTCGCCCTCACGGGCGCGAATCCGGCTGCGGCCGCGCGTCTCACGCGGATGGTCGAAGGCGGCAGCGATACTGTCGTGGTGAATTCGGCGGTGAACGCCGACGCGACGCTGCGCATGTCCGAATCGACGGGCACGAGCACGCTGACGCTGAATTCGCTCGGCGTTGTCGAGGAATATCAGATCAACTACACGCTGAACTATTCGCTCGTCGGCTCGGACGGCACGCTGCTGATTCCGCCGAGCTCGATCGCGCTGAATCGCGCGATGACCTATAGCGACCAGTACTCGCAGGCGAAGTCGTCGGAAATGGATCTGCTGATCGCCGACATGCGCAGCGACGCAGTCGATCAGCTCACGCGCCGGCTGTCCGCCGTGCGGTCGTTGCATCCGGCACCGGGCCAGGGCGTGCCGGCCGTTTCGCCGCGTGCACCGTTGCCGCCGCCGCCGCTGTGACCGGTCGCATCGTGTTCAACGGCACGCCTTCGTCGTCATGCAGCTAAGACTCGACGCGCTCGAACCGCATCTCGCGAAAGGACTCGCGGGACTGTACGTCGTGTACGGCGACGAGCATCTGCTCGCGCAAGAGGCGTGCGACCGCATTCGCGCGTCGGCGCGCGCGGCCGGTTTCACGGACCGCTCGGTGTTCACGGTGGAACGCGGGTTCGACTGGAGTTCGCTGCTCGGTGCGAGCCAGTCGATGTCGCTGTTCGGCGACCGGCAACTGGTCGAGTTGCGCATTCCGTCGGGCAAGCCCGGCAAGGAAGGCGCGGATGCGCTGAAGTCGCTGGCCGCGACGGTCAACCAGGACGTCCTCACACTCGTCACGCTGCCGCGCCTTGACGCCGCGACGCAGAAGTCGGCGTGGTTCACAGCGCTCGCGGATGCGGGCGTCGCGTTGAAAGTCGATTCGATCGAACGCGCGCAACTGCCGAACTGGATCGGTCAGCGGCTCGCGTTGCAGAATCAGAGGACCGCGCCAGGCGAAGACGGACGGCGCGCGTTGCAGTTCATCGCCGAGCGCGTCGAGGGCAATCTGCTCGCCGCGCATCAGGAAATCCAGAAGCTCGGGCTGCTCTATCCGGCCGGCGTGCTGACGTTCGAGCAGGTGCACGACGCCGTCCTCAATGTCGCACGCTACGACGTGTTCAAGCTGAACGAAGCGATGCTGGCGGGCGACGTCGGCCGTCTGTCGCGGATGCTTGACGGGCTGCGCGGCGAAGGCGAAGCCGCGGTGCTCGTGCTGTGGGCGGTCGTCGAGGAAGTGCGCACGCTGCTGCGTATCAAGCGCGGCGTCGAAGCGGGCAAGCCGCTCGCGATGCTGCTGCGCGAGAACCGCGTATGGGGACCGCGCGAGCGGCTCGTCGGACCGGCGCTGTCGCGCGTCACCGAGGCTGCGCTTGAAAAAGGCTTGGGCCTCGCCGCACGGCTGGATCGTCAGGTGAAGGGACTGTCGGGCAACGTGCCGGGCCGGCCCCGCGACAATCCGCCGCCGGACCCGTGGGATGGCCTGTTCGAACTCGCGATGATGGTCGCGGCGCCACGTCCAGGTTCGGCAGCGGCACCAGTGCGCCGCGCACGCTGATCTCACTGCGCCTGCCGCGCGCCACGCCGTCACCGGCTACGCAACGACGGGTGAGCAAACCCGCGTCGCCCGACTTACAATCGACACATCTCCTGCTTAACCCTGCAGCACACCGCGCCTGAACCGTTGTCGGTCCGCGCGGACATCCGAGAATCACAACGATGGATATCGACCAGTACATGACCGACCTCGGTCGCCGCGCCCGTCACGCATCGCGTGCGATGGCGCGTGCGTCGACGGCGGCGAAGAACGCCGCGCTCGAAGCGGTCGCGCGCGCGATCGAACGTGACGCGGCGCAGTTGAAGGCAGCGAATGCGCGCGACGTCGCGAAGGCGCGCGAACGCGGACTCGACGCGGCGTTCATCGACCGGCTCACGCTGTCCGACAAGGCAGTGAAGACGATGGTCGAAGGCTTGCGGCAGGTTGCTGCGCTGCCCGATCCGATCGGCGAAATCAGCAATCTCAAGTACCGGCCGAGCGGCATCCAGGTCGGCCAGATGCGTGTGCCGCTCGGCGTGATCGGCATCATCTACGAATCGCGGCCGAACGTGACGATCGACGCAGCCGCGCTGTGTCTGAAATCCGGCAACGCGACGATCCTGCGCGGCGGTTCCGAAGCGCTCGAATGCAATACGGCGCTCGCGAAGCTGATCGGCGAAGGCCTCGAGACGGCCGGGCTGCCGCAGGATGCGGTGCAGGTCGTCGCGACGTCGGATCGCGCGGCGGTTGGTGTGCTGATCACGATGACCGAATACGTCGACGTGATCGTGCCGCGCGGCGGCAAGAGCCTGATCGCGCGGCTGATGGAAGAAGCGCGCGTACCGATGATCAAGCATCTCGACGGCATCTGCCATGTGTACGTCGACGATCGCGCGGATCTCACGAAGGCGCTGACCGTCTGCGACAACGCGAAGACGCATCGCTACGGCACGTGCAACACGATGGAAACATTGCTGGTCGCGCGCGGCATCGCGAACGAAGTCCTGCCGCCGCTCGGCAAGCTGTATCGCGACAAGGACGTCGAACTGCGCGTCGATCCGGCAGCGCGCGCGGTGCTCGAAGCGGCGAAGGTCGGTCCGCTCGTCGATGCGACCGACGAAGACTGGCGCACTGAATACCTCGCGCCGGTGCTCGCGATCAAGATCGTCGACGGCCTCGATGCGGCGATCGATCACATCAACACGTATAGCTCCGCGCACACCGACGCGATCGTCACCGAAGACCACGACCGCGCGATGCGTTTCCTGCGCGAAGTCGATTCGGCGAGCGTGATGGTGAACGCATCGACGCGTTTCGCCGACGGCTTCGAGTTCGGTCTCGGCGCGGAGATCGGCATTTCGAACGACAAGCTGCACGCGCGCGGGCCGGTCGGACTCGACGGGCTCACGTCGTTGAAGTACATCGTGCTGGGGCACGGCGAAGGCCGGCAGTAACCGACGTAACCTACGCCGGGCAACTCGCAACGGTTGCCCGGTCCCGCTGATCATCCGTCATTGATCGCCGCGGACGACGGACGCTTCGTCGCCGGGCCATCACATCTTCCGAGGATCGCCGATGCTCTGGATCAAAACGTTTCACATCGTCCTGGTGGCTGCGTGGTTTGCTGGCCTCTTCTACCTGCCGCGTATTTTCGTAAATCTCGCGATGGAGACGGAGCCTGCCGCGATCAACCGGCTGCTCATCATGGCGCGCAAGCTGTTCCGCTTCATGACGTTCATCGCGGTGCCCGCGCTGCTGTGCGGACTGTGGATGTGGCTCGTGATCGGCATCGGACGCGGGCAAGGCTGGATTCACGCGAAGGTCGGCGTGGTCGTGCTGCTCGTGATCTATCACGCGTACTGCGGCAGATTGCTCGCGACCTTCGAGCGCGGCGAGAATCGCCGCTCGCACAAATGGTATCGGATGTACAACGAACTGCCCGTGCTCGGGCTGCTGGCCGCGGTTGCGCTGGTGGTGATCAAACCGTTCTAAGACTCTTCCCGGTCTTTCCCGCGCGGCGTGTGCCGCGCAGTCTCTCCCCTATCCCTGGGGGCCGATCCGCCGACGCGTGATCAGGTCCTTCGCTCCCGCCAGTTTCTCCGTCAACTCCGGCCCACGCTGCAGCGCAACGCCGACCGCGAGGATGTCGCCGATCGCGAGATGCGATGTGCGCGATGTCATCGGTGAGAACACGTCGGTGTCTTCATCGACGTTCGCGTGCAGGCCGATCGTCGCGACCCGCGCGAGCGGCGAATTGCCGTGCGTGACCGCAATCACCTTTGCACCGTTGTCGAGTGCCGCCTTCGCGGCATCGACGATATCGCGCGTGCGCCCCGTGTTCGAGATCGCGACGACGACGTCGCCCGCGCCGAGCAGCGCCGCCGACATCAGAAACGTGTGCGGGTCCGAGTACGCGACGCTCGGCATGCCGAGCCGGAAGAACTTGTGCTGCATGTCCTGTGCGGCAATGCCCGAACCGCCCGCGCCGTAGAACTCGATGCGCCGCGCGGCGGTGAGCAGCGTAATCGCGGCGGCGACCGCATCCGACGACAGATTGTTGCGCACCTGGATCAGCGCGCCGATGGTCCGGTCGAGCACCTTCGCCGCGACGCCAGGCACCGGCTCATCGGGTCGCACGTCGCGATAGACGGCGGGCACGTCGGCGGCGACGCCTTGCGCGAGCCGGATCTTGAATTCGCGGAAACCGGAGAAGCCGAGCGCGCGGCAAAAACGCGCGATGGTCGGCTGGCTCACGCCAGCACGACGCGCGACTTCGGTCATCGACAGATCGAGCACTTCGCGCGGCGCCTCGATGACGTAGTCGGCCAGCTTGCGCTCGGACGGCCGCAACTGATCGCGCATCGCTCTCACCTGGGACAGCATCATCAGGAAACTCGCTCTATGCTGAAAAGAGATGGGTGGACTATAGCGGATTCACGGAAATGTACAAAAACTACATATCGGCGGTAGGTGTATTCCCTAGGTTCTGATCGCAATCGGCGAAGACGCTGTGAATTAAGGGTTTGGCGGGTAAATTGAATATCGCGCAAGCGTGGCCATTCGCATTGCTTGCTTGTAGTTTTTCTACTAAGATGCCGAATCAGAGATGCCGGGACCACCCGGCCGCGCCACACCGTGCAACACGTCCCCGCCAGAAGACGAAGGAGATTCGATGGTTTCCCCGCACTCGCATTTGATGAAGGTCACGCGACGCGTGATCGAGCGCAGCAAGGCTACCCGCGAGGCCTACCTGGCCCGCATCGATGCAGCACAGGGCAAGTTCCCCGCCCGCGGCGCGCTGTCGTGCGCGAACCTGGCTCACGGGTTCGCGGGCCTCGAAGGCAACGACAAACTCACGATCAAGGCGATCAAGGCGCCGAACATCGGCATCGTCTCCTCGTACAACGAAATGCTGTCGGCGCACGCGCCGTACAAGGACTACCCGGACGTCATCAAGCGCGCCGCGCGTGAAAACGGCGGCGTCGCGCAATTCGCCGGCGGCGTGCCCGCGATGTGCGACGGCGTCACGCAGGGCAACGCGGGGATGGAACTGTCGCTGTTCTCGCGCGAAGTGATCGCGATGAGCACGGCGGTCGCGCTGACCCACAACATGTTCGACGCTGCGCTGTGTCTCGGCATCTGCGACAAGATCGTGCCGGGCCTGTTAATCGGCGCGCTGCAGTTCGGCCATCTGCCGACCATCTTCGTGCCCGCCGGCCCGATGGCAAGCGGCCTTTCCAACGACGACAAGGCGAAGATCCGCCAGCAGTTCGCGACCGGCAAGGTCGGCCGCGACGCATTGCTCGAAGCGGAAGCGGCCGCGTATCACGGTCATGGCACCTGCACGTTCTACGGCACCGCGAACAGCAACCAGATGCTGATGGAGGTGATGGGTCTGCATCTGCCGGGCTCCGCGTTCGTGCATCCGTACACGCCGCTGCGCGAAGCGCTGACGGCCGCTGCCGCGCACCGTGTGCTGGATATCACCGTCGATCGCGGTCACTACACACCGATCGGTCACGTCGTCGACGAGAAGGCCGTTATCAACGGCATCGTCGCGCTGCTCGCGACCGGCGGCTCGACCAATCACACGATGCACCTCGTCGCGATTGCGCGCGCAGCCGGCATCCTGATCGACTGGGACGATTTCGACGAACTGTCGCAGGCCGTGCCGCTGCTCGCAAAGGTCTATCCGAACGGCAAGGCCGACGTGAACCATTTCCACGCCGCAGGTGGCGTCGCGTTCCTCGTGCGCAACCTGCTCGAAGGCGGTCTGCTGCATGAAGACGTGAAGACGGTGGCGGGTCCCGGCCTGTCGCACTACACGCAGGAACCGAAGTTGCTGGACGGTACGCTGACGTGGGTCGACGGTGTGCCCGAAAGCCAGGACACGAGCGTGCTGCGCAGCATCGCCGAGCCGTTCCAGGCGGACGGCGGTCTGCGTCTGATGCAGGGCAAGCTCGGTCGCGGTGTGATCAAGATTTCGGCGGTCGCGGCGCAGCATCGCAAGGTGACCGCGCCCGCGATCGTGTTCGATTCGCAGGAAGCGGTGCAGGCTGCGTTCGACAACGGCGAACTGAAGCGCGACTTCGTCGCGATCGTGCGCTTCCAGGGCGCGCGCGCGAACGGCATGCCGGAGCTGCATCGTTTGACGCCGCTGCTCGGCGTGTTGCAGGATCAGGGCTTCCACGTCGCGCTCGTCACCGACGGCCGCATGTCCGGTGCGTCGGGCAAGGTGCCTGCGGTGATTCATCTGTCGCCGGAAGCGTTGCTGCAAGGACCGCTCGGCAAGGTGCGCAGCGGCGACACGATCGTGATCGACGCGGAAGCGGGCGTGCTGGACATCGACATCGACGCGGCCGAATGGGCGGCACGTCCGCTCGCCGAGCCCGTGCATCAGGCATCGAACGAAGTTGGTTTCGGCCGCGAACTGTTCGGCGTATTCCGCGCGGCAGCAGCGCCGGCGGAACTGGGCGCATCGGTATTCGGACCGCTGGTCGGCGAGTCGGCGGCGCATGCCGTCAATGCCGGCCACGAATTGCAGAAACAAGGAGCGTAAAACATGACGACGACAACAGTAGGCGACATCGTGCGCCTCGGCCCGGTCATTCCGGTCCTCGCATTCGAATCGGCCGAGCAGGGCGAAAACGTATCGCGCGCGCTGCACGCGGGCGGCGTGAAGGTACTCGAAATCACGCTGCGCACCGAAGCCGGCCTGAAAGCGATCGAGCGGGCGAGCGGTCTTGCCGACGACATCGTCGTCGGTGTCGGCACGATCACGCGCCCTGAGCAATGCGCGCTAGCGAAGAAGGCCGGCGCGCAGTTCGGCGTATCGCCGGGCCTCACGAAGGAAATGCATCAGGCCGCGCAGGATGCCGGCTTGCCGCTACTGCCCGGCGTGATGACGCCGACCGACATCATCGCGGCACTCGAACTCGGCTACGAGATCGTCAAGTTCTTCCCCGCGCAGCCGGCCGGCGGCGTGCCGATGCTGCAGGCATTTCACGGTCCGTTCCCGACGCTGAAGTTCTGCCCGACGGGCGGCATCAGCGCTGAGACCGCGCCGCATTTCCTCGCGCTGCCGAATGTCGTGTGCGTCGGCGGATCGTGGTTGACGCCGAAGGCCGCGGTGGCCGCGCAGAACTGGGCCGAGGTTACGCGGCTTGCACGCGCCGCGAGCGAACTCGCGCCGCCCGCGCACTGATCCTTTACGGTTTTTCGATCGACGCCAGCTGCGCAGGATGCGAAGCGCACAGGGAATGGAACTTGCCACTTGGAGCCTCGCGTAGCAACCTTCATGGTTGTTGCGCGAGGCTTCTCGTTGTACGGTGCAAGGCGAGGTGAATGAGCATTGCACATTCACACGCCGGGGCGCTAAACAGACAGTAAAATTCAGCGACTGTGCGACGGCCATGCTGGCGTCGTTCAAGGTTGCCATAGGACGTGGACGCATCGCGCATGGGTAAGCGCTAAAGCGACCAGCCGCTCTCTCTACAGAGGAGACAAATTCATGGAAGCAGTCCACGGCAGCATGCTGCTGGTTTACGCACTGATCGCCATCGCGGTGCTGATCCTGATGATCACGCGCTTCAAGGTGTATCCGTTCCTCGTTCTGATCATCGTCTCGCTGCTGCTCGGGCTCGCGGTCGGCATGCCGATGAGCCAGATTGTGAAGTCGTTCGAAACCGGTAACGGCAACACGCTGGGACACATCGCGATCGTCGTCGGCCTCGGCACGATGCTCGGCAAGATGATGGCGGAGTCGGGCGGCGCCGAGCGCATCGCGACCACGCTGATCGACTGGTTCGGCGAGAAGAACATCCACTGGGCGATGATGTTCGTGGCGATCATCGTCGGGTTGCCGGTGTTCTTCGAAGTGGGCTTCGTGCTGCTGATTCCGATCGCGTTCAACGTCGCGAAGCGCACGGGCAAATCGCTGCTGCTGATTGGTCTCCCGATGGTCGCGGGGCTGTCGGTCGTGCATGGACTGATTCCGCCGCACCCGGCCGCGATGCTCGCCGTGCAGGCGTATCACGCCGATATCGGCCGGACGATTGCGTACGGTCTCATCGTCGGTGTGCCGACGGCGATCGTCGCCGGTCCGCTGTTCGCGCTGCTGGTTCATCGCTACATCAAGCTGCCGGAAAACAATGCGCTCGCCGCACAGTTCGTCGGTGCGGATTCGTCGGGCGGCGCCGCCGCGATGCCTGGCAAGGACGGCGCAGCGAAGGACAAGACCGCGCCCGTCAAGCGCGAACTGCCCAGCTTCGGCACCACGCTGTTCACGATCCTGCTGCCGGTGATCCTGATGCTGATCGGCAGCTGGGCCGACCTCGTGTCCACGCCGAAGACGCTGCCCAACGATCTGCTGAAATTCGTCGGCAACTCCGACGTCGCGCTGCTGATCGCCGTGCTCGTGAGCTTCTGGACGTTCGGCGCAAAGCGCGGCTTCAACCGCGAGCAGATCCAGAAGTTCTGCGGCGACTGTCTGGCGCCGATCGCGGGCATCACGTTGATCGTCGGCGCGGGCGGCGGCTTCGGTCGTGTGCTGATGGATAGCGGCATCTCGAAAGAGATCGTCGAAGTCGCGACAAACGCGCATCTGTCGCCGTTGCTGTTCGGCTGGTTCGTTGCCGCGTTGATCCGGCTCGCGACGGGCTCCGCGACGGTCGCGATGACGACCGCCTGCGGGATCGTCGCGCCGATCGCCACGGCGGGCGGCGTGCACGTCAGCGCCGAACTGCTGGTGCTCGCGACCGGCTGCGGTTCGCTGATCTTCTCGCACGTGAACGACGGCGGCTTCTGGCTGGTCAAGGAATACTTCGGGATGACGGTGGGGCAGACCTTCAAGACATGGTCGCTGTGCGAAACCATCATTTCGTTGCTCGGTTTGGGTTTGACGTTCGCACTCGCGACGGTCGTATAAGCAAGGAGCAGTAATGATCTTGATAGCGATGGGTGTGTCGGGCGCGGGCAAGACGCGCATCGGCGAAATGCTGGCGGAGCGCCTGCAGTGCGACTTCACCGACGGCGACGCGTTTCACAGTGCGGCCAACAAGGAGAAGATGCATCACGGCATTCCGCTGACCGACGACGACCGCTGGCCGTGGCTGCGCACGATCCGCGAGGCGATCGAGGAGAAGCAGCGCGCCGGCGAAACGGCGGTGTTCACGTGCTCGTCGTTGAAGCGCTCGTATCGCGACATCCTGCGCAACGGCGACAGCGACGTCGTGTTCGTGTATCTGCACGGCACGGTCGAAACCCTGCGCGAACGCTTGACGACGCGTACCGGCCACTTCTTCGATCCGTCGCTGCTGCAAAGCCAGCTCGATACGCTCGAAGAGCCGGGCGCCGACGAAGCGATCACGGTCAGCATCGACCTCACGCCCGAGCAGATCGTCGACGACGTGCTCGATCAGTTGAAGCGCCGCAACGGCGCTTAAAGGTGTGCCGCTTCGTGCGGCGAGCCGAATGAAAAAGGCGCTCGAGTTGAGCGCCTTTTTTTACAGCGGATAAGAACGGATAACTTACGCGATCCGCTTCGCCAGCTCCACCGCCTTGCCGACATACGACCCCGGCGTCATCGCGAGCAGACGTTCTTTCGCGTCGGCCGGAATCTGCAGGCCGTTGATGAACGTTTGCAGCCCTTCGCGCGTGATGCCCTTGCCGCGCGTCAGCTCCTTCAACTGCTCGTACGGATTCTCGATGCCGTAGCGACGCATGACGGTCTGCACCGGCTCCGCGAGTACTTCCCAGCAATTGTCGAGATCGTCGTTCAGACGCTGCGGATTCACTTCAAGCTTGTCGAGGCCGCGGATCAGCGAGTCGTACGCGAGCAGCGAATAGCCGAACGCGACGCCGATGTTACGCAGCACCGTCGAGTCGGTCAGGTCGCGCTGCCAGCGCGATACCGGCAGCTTGTCGGCGAGATGGCGCAGCGTTGCGTTCGCGAGACCGAGGTTGCCTTCCGAGTTCTCGAAGTCGATCGGATTGACCTTGTGCGGCATCGTCGACGAGCCGATTTCGCCGGCCTTCGTCTTCTGCTTGAAGTAGCCGACCGAGATGTAGCCCCACACGTCGCGGTCGAGATCGAGCAGGATCGTGTTCGCGCGCGCGACGGCGTCGAACAGTTCGGCCATGTAGTCGTGCGGTTCGATCTGGATCGTGTACGGATTGAACTTCAGCTTCAGCCGGTCTTCGACGACCTCGCGCGAAAACCCTTCCCAGTCGAATTCCGGGTACGCGGACAGATGCGCGTTGAAGTTGCCGACCGCGCCGTTCATCTTGCCGAGCAGTTCGACGTTGCGGATACGCTCGATTGCGCGAGCGAGCCGCGCGGCGACGTTCGCGATTTCCTTGCCGAGCGTGGTCGGGCTGGCCGGCTGGCCGTGCGTGCGCGACAGCATCGGTTGCTCGGCGTGCGTGTGCGCGAGCTTGACGAGGCGGTCGTACACCGAGTGCAGCGCCGGCAGGATCACGTGTTCGCGCGCGCCGGCGAGCATCAGGCCGTGCGACGTGTTGTTGATGTCCTCGGACGTGCACGCGAAGTGGATGAACTCGCTCGCGCGCTCCAGTTCCGGCTGACCCTTCACCGACTCCTTCAACCAGTATTCGACGGCCTTGACGTCATGGTTCGTCACGCGCTCGATGTCCTTGATGCGCGCGGCGTCGTGCGCGGTGAAGCGCTCGGCGAGCTGCAGCAGGAATTGTTCGGACGCGTCTGAGAAGCGCGGTACCTCGGCGAAACCGGCCCGCGACAGCGCGATTAACCAGTGAATTTCGACCGTCACGCGATGGCGCATGAACGCGGCCTCCGACAGCCAGTCGCGCAGGGCTTCGGTTTTCGACGCATAGCGGCCGTCGAGCGGGGAAAGCGCGGTCAGCGCGAAGAGGGTATCGGGACGGGTGTCGGACATGATGGGACGGGCCGGAGGGTGAAGATCGGGAGAACCGCGAATTTTACCACCGTGCGGCGACCGGCCTGTCCCGCGTGTGTCTGGCCGGCGGCCCATCGCGAACGGCGGCGCGCCGCTAGAATGCTGGCTGCGACAGACCGGCGGTGCCTGCCTGCTTATCGCCCGTCGCCGCGCTTATTTCGCGTTGCCCAAGGTCCCATGGAACTCAAATGGCTTGAAGACTTCGTTTCGCTCGCGGAGACCCACAGTTTCAGCCGCTCGGCGGAACTGCGTCACGTGACGCAGCCCGCGTTCTCGCGACGCATCCAGGCGCTCGAGGCCTGGCTCGGCACCGAGCTGATCGATCGTTCGGTGTATCCGACGCGGCTGACTTCCGCCGGGCGGGTGTTCTACGAACAGGCGCTCGCGATGCTGTCGCAGTTCCACGAAGCGCGCACGCTGCTGCGCGGACATACCGCGACGCCGGCCGCGACGATCGAGTTCGCGGTGCCGCACACGTTATCGCTGACGTATTTTCCGAGTTGGCTGCAACGCATCGAGGCGCGGCTCGGGCCGGTGCACACGCGGCTGCGTGCACTGAACGTGCACGATGCGGTGCTGTCGCTCGTCGAAGGCGGCTGCGATCTCGTGATGGGCTATCACCATCCGAGCCATCCGGTCGCGCTCGATCCCGCCCGCTACGACATGCTGACGCTCGGCATCGAATTGATCAGCCCGTTCTCGGCCGCGACGCGTGCGGGCCGCGCGCGTTTCACGCTGCCGGGCACGCCGGAGTCTCCCGCGCCTTATCTGTCGTACACGCCGAACGCGTACCTCGGGCGGATGACCGAGGTGATCGTCGCGAATGCGCCGGCGCGTCTCTACCTCGATCGCGTGTACGAAACCGACATGGCCGAAGGCCTGAAGGCGATGACGCTGGCGGGTCACGGCATCGCGTTCCTGCCGCACAGTGCAGTGGAGGACGCCGTCGCCGACGGCCGGCTGATCCGCCTCGATCGCGCGACCCGCGGCGTCGCCGAAGGGCAGTTCACGTTGGCGATGGAAATCCGCCTGTACTGCGACAAGCTGGCCGTGCAGGGTGACGATCCGCGTCATCTGCTGGTGCGTCAGTTGTGGGAGACGGTGAGCGACGAACTCAGGTCGCGCGAGAAATGACACGACCGTGAGGTCCGATCCGGCGACCGGTTATTGCGCGATTCGCGACCGATTTTTGCGTCTTTTAGACGTTATGCACGAAAAGCATAACGGGATGAACAAACGGCATTGGATTTCACTCCGGCGTTTTTCGACAATGGCCGCATTCGTTCGACAGCCGGAGTGTTCATGTCATCACAACCGCAGTCCGCATCATCGTTGCAGTCCATCCCGTCCTATCTGAACAGCGACGACCTTGGCCCCTGGGGTAACTATCTGCGTCAGGTCGACCGTGTGGCGCCGTACCTCGGCCCCCTGTCGCGCTGGCTCGAAACCCTCAAGCGCCCGAAGCGGATCCTGATCGTCGATGTGCCTATCGAACTCGATAACGGCACCGTCGCGCACTTCGAAGGCTATCGCGTGCAGCACAACGTGTCGCGTGGTCCGGGCAAGGGCGGCGTGCGTTATCACCAGGACGTGACGCTGTCGGAAGTGATGGCACTGTCGGCATGGATGTCGGTGAAGAACGCGGCGGTGAACGTGCCATACGGCGGCGCGAAGGGCGGTATCCGCGTCGATCCGCGCAAGCTGTCGCGTGGCGAACTCGAGCGCATGACGCGCCGCTACACCAGCGAAATCGGCATCATCATCGGACCGAATACCGACATCCCTGCGCCGGACGTGAACACGAACGAGCAGATCATGGCGTGGATGATGGACACGTACTCGATGAACCAGGGCCAGACGGCCACGGGCGTCGTGACCGGCAAGCCGATCACGCTCGGCGGTTCGCTCGGCCGCCGCGAAGCGACGGGCCGCGGCGTGTTCGTTGTCGGCTGCGAAGCGGCGCGACGCATCGGCTTCGACATCGAAGGCGCGCGTATCGCGGTGCAGGGCTTCGGTAACGTCGGCGGTATCGCCGCGCGGCTATTCCAGGAAGCCGGCTCGAAGATCGTCGCGGTGCAGGATCACACGGGCTCGCTGTACAAGGCGTCGGGTATCGACGCCGTCGCGCTGCTCGAGCACGTTGCGAAGACGGGTGGTGTGGGCGGTTTTGCCGGTGCCGACGTGATCGCCGCCGACGAGTTCTGGACCGTGGAATCGGACATCCTGATCCCGGCCGCGCTCGAAAACCAGATCACCGAAAAGAACGCGCACAAGATCCGCACGCGGATCGTCGTTGAAGGCGCAAACGGTCCGACCACGACCGCAGCCGACGACATCCTGCACGACAAGGGCACCCTCGTGATCCCCGACGTCGTCGCGAATGCGGGTGGCGTGACGGTGTCGTACTTCGAGTGGGTACAGGATTTCTCAAGCTTCTTCTGGACCGAGGACGAGATCAACCAGCGACTCGAACGCGTGATGCGCGAAGCATTCGCGGCCGTGTGGCAGGTGTCGAGCGAGCAGAAGGTGTCGGTGCGGACGGCGGCGTTCATCGTCGCGTGTAAACGCATCCTCCAGGCGCGCGAAATGCGCGGTCTGTACCCCTGATTCGCTGAAGCAGCAGGCATTTTTTCGAAGGATCGGCCCCCACCCCCCGGCCGATCCTCCGACAACCCGACTCGCTCCACAAGAGCGCGTGCAGTACCGGCGGTCGATCTCCCCGAGAGATCGGCCGCCTTTTTGCGCACGTTCGCCGCGCAACTTTGGCCGCTTCTCGCAGCGGGCCAGCCGGCGGGCCTCGTCGCATGGTTTACAAGCATTACTTTCAGAATAATTACTTTGCTAAACTGGCGCCGTTCTTGCCAAGGAGATCACACATGAAGGTTAAAAAAGCTGCGTTGTTGCTCGCAACCCTGGGGCTGTTCACGGTAGGCGCGCACGCGCAGGACGCTGGAACGCTCAAGAAAATCAAGGATACGGGGGTCATTTCTCTGGGTCACCGCGAATCGTCGATTCCGTTCTCGTACTACGACGACAAGCAGAACGTCATCGGCTACTCGTACGAGTTCCAGGCGAAGGTCGTCGAGGCAGTGAAGCAGAAGCTGAACATGCCGAACCTGAAGGTCAAGTTCACGCCGGTCACTTCGCAAAACCGGATTCCGCTGGTGCAGAACGGCACGGTCGACATCGAGTGCGGCTCGACGACGAACAACGCCGAGCGTCAGCAGCAGGCTGCGTTCTCGAACACGATTTTCGTGATCGGCACGCGCCTGATGACGCGCAAGGATTCGGGCATCAAGGATTTCCCGGACCTGAAGGGCAAGACCGTCGTGACGACGGCGGGTACCACGTCCGAGCGTCTGCTGCGCAAGATGAACCAGGACAAGAGCATGGGGATGAACATCATTAGCGCGAAGGATCACGGCGAGTCGTTCCAGACGCTGGAAACCGGTCGTGCCGTGGCGTTCATGATGGACGACGCGCTGCTCGCGGGCGAACGCGCGAAGTCGAAGACGCCGAACGATTTCGTGATCGTCGGTGCGCCGCAATCGCGTGAAGCGTACGGCTGCATGATGCGCAAGAATGATCCCGAGTTCAAGAAGGTCGTCGACGACGCGATCGCGAAGGTCGAAACGTCGGGCGAAGGCGATCAGATCTACAAGAAGTGGTTCGAATCGCCGATTCCGCCGAAGGGTCTCAACCTGAACTTCCCGGAAAGCGATGATATCAAGGCTCTGTTCAAGAGCCCGAACGACAAGGCAATCGATTAACCGTTAGCGGTCTGTTCAACACGCTGAACGAAACGGAAGAGGCTACGCGCTTCTTCCGTTTCTTTTTGCTGGAGTCTTGTCATGTCATATCACTGGAACTGGGGCATTCTGCTGAGTCCCGTTTCGACCGGCGAGCCGACGACGTACCTCGGCTGGCTGATGTCGGGCTTCTGGGTGACGATCACGGTGTCGCTGTCGGCCTGGGTGATCGCGCTGATCGTCGGGTCGTTGTTCGGCGTGCTGCGCACGATGCCGAACAAGTGGCTCGCGGGTATCGGCACCGTCTACGTCGCGGTTTTCCGCAATATTCCGCTGATCGTGCAGTTCTTCGTCTGGTATCTGGTGATACCGGAGTTGCTGCCCGTTTCGATCGGCACGTGGTTCAAACAGTTGCCGCCAAGCGCGCAGTTCTTCTCGTCGTCGATCATCTGTCTCGGCCTTTTCACTGCTGCGCGCGTGTGCGAACAGGTGCGCTCGGGCATCAACGCGCTGCCGCGCGGTCAGCGTGCGGCCGGTCTCGCGATGGGCTTCACGCAGTGGCAGACGTACCGCTACGTGCTGCTGCCGGTCGCGTACCGGATCATTGTGCCGCCGATCACGTCGGAGTTTCTGAACATCTTCAAGAACTCGGCGGTGGCCTCGACGATCGGTCTGCTCGATCTGTCGGCACAGGCGCGGCAACTGGTCGACTACACGGCGCAAACCTACGAGTCGTTTATTTCGGTGACGCTCGCGTACGTGATCATCAATCTCGTCGTGATGCAGTTGATGCGCTGGATCGAACGCAAGAGCCGCCTGCCCGGCTATATCGGAGGTAAGTGATGCATCATTTCGACTGGAGCGGTATTCCGGGCGCACTGCCTACGCTGTGGACCGGAGCGATCATCACCGCCGAAATCACGACGCTCGCGATCGTGATCGGTATCGTTTGGGGCACCTTCCTCGCGATCATGCGGCTGTCGTCGTTCAAGCCGTTCGTGTGGTTCGCGAAGGGCTACGTCACGGTGTTCCGCTCGATTCCCCTCGTGATGGTTCTGCTGTGGTTCTTCCTGATCGTGCCGCAGGTGCTGCAGAACGTGCTGGGCCTGTCGCCGGACATCGACATCCGGCTCGCGTCGGCGATGGTCGCGTTCTCGCTGTTCGAAGCGGCGTACTACTCGGAGATCATCCGCGCCGGTATCCAGGCGGTGCCGCGCGGGCAGATCAACGCGTCGTTCGCGCTCGGCATGAGCTACGCGCAGGCGATGCGCCTCGTCGTGCTGCCGCAGGCGTTCCGCGCGATGGTGCCGCTGCTGCTCACGCAGGCCATCGTGCTCTTCCAGGATACGTCGCTCGTCTACGTGATCGGTCTCGCCGATTTCTTCCGCACGGCCACGAATATTGGCGATCGTGACGGTACGAATGTCGAGATGATACTGTTCGCGGGCGCGTGTTATTTCGTGGTTTGCGTGATCGCGTCGAGCCTTGTCAAAGGTCTTCAGAAAAAGGTCGCAAGATGATTTCTATCAAGAACGTTTCGAAGTGGTACGGTCAGTTCCAGGTGCTGACCGACTGCACGACGGAAGTCAAAAAGGGTGAGGTCGTGGTCGTGTGCGGGCCGTCGGGTTCGGGCAAGTCGACGCTGATCAAGACCGTGAACGGACTCGAGCCGTTTCAGCAGGGTGACATCACGATCGACGGTCAATCGCTCGGCGACAAGAAGACGAATCTGTCGAAGCTGCGCGCGAAGGTCGGCATGGTGTTCCAGCACTTCGAGCTGTTTCCGCACCTGTCGATCACCGAGAACCTGACGCTTGCGCAGATCAAGGTGCTCGGCCGCTCGAAGGACGAAGCGGCGACGAAGGGGCTGAAGCTGCTCGATCGCGTGGGTTTGCGCGCGCATGCGGACAAGTACCCGGGGCAGTTGTCGGGCGGTCAGCAGCAGCGCGTGGCGATTGCGCGCGCGCTGTCGATGGATCCGATCGCGATGCTGTTCGACGAACCCACGTCCGCGCTCGATCCCGAAATGATCAACGAAGTGCTCGACGTGATGGTCGAACTCGCGCAGGAAGGCATGACGATGATGTGCGTGACGCACGAAATGGGCTTTGCCCGTAAGGTCGCGCATCGCGTGATCTTCATGGACCAGGGCTTGATCGTCGAGGACGACCGCAAGGAAGCATTCTTCGCGAATCCGAAGTCGGATCGTGCGAAGGATTTTCTCGCGAAGATCCTGCATTGATTTTGGCGCCATAGCTGCTGCGGTCGCGTGCTTCGACGTGCGGCAGATGCGTCTGATTAGCTGGCCAGAAAAAAGCCGCTCTCATTCACTGAGAGCGGCTTTTGTTTTTTGCGTGACCGTGGGTGCGTTGCCGATCAGGATTCGAATGCGGCCGCGTCGTCGGCTTCGAGATCGAGCGTGGCCGGTTCGCGGACCATTGTCGCGGACGCGGACAGGTCGCACGCCGGATTGCGCGCTTTTTCCAGCACCGCCGGCGGCACCGGCACATTGGCGCGGCCGATCACTTCGCCGTGCTGGAACATCAGCAGATCGCCGGGCTGGAACGCGGTCCACACTTCGTCGTCGGTGAGCGGCTGCGTGGCGATGACCGCGACGCGGTCTTCCGGCGTGGTGTACTTCGCGAAATCGATCGACACGTCTGCATCGACGAGGTGCGCGGTTGAAAACGGCCAGCGGCGCACGAGGTAGTGCAGGTGCGTCGAGCAGTGCGCGAACAGCGCCTGACCGTTCGACATCAGGAAGTTGAATACACCGAAATTCGTGATCTCGCGGGTCAGCGCTTCGAGCGTCGCGAAGAGTTCGTCGAGCGGCGGCTGGGTGCCGGGAAACTGTTTGCGCAGACCTTGCAGCAGCGCACAGAACGCGAGTTCGCTATCGGTCGTGCCGACCGGCTGATAGACGCCGGTGAGAAACGGACTGTAGTTCTGCAGATCGCCGTTGTGCGCGAAGATCCAGTGACGTCCCCACAGTTCGCGCATGAACGGATGGCAGTTCTCAAGCAGGATGTGCCCCTGCGTGGCCTTGCGGATGTGCGCGATCGTGTTGCGGGATTTGATCGGGTAGCGTTTGACCATCTCGGCGAGCGGCGACGTGGCCGACGCCTGATGATCGATGAACAGCCGGCAGGCCTTGTCCTCGAAGAACGCGATACCCCACCCGTCGGCGTGGTGATCGGTGACGCCGCCGCGCGCCGCAAAGCCGGTGAAGGAGAACGTGACGTCCGTCGGCGCGGCGCAGTTCATTCCGAGGAGTTGGCACATGGTGCTGAAGCGGGGCTTTTGAACGGGGTGACCCGTTACAATGATGATTTTCCAAGCATATCACCGAGCCAGGCGCGGCAAACAGCAAAATCGGCGGGGATCCGTATCGCCATGTTGCGCTTTGTCCACGTCGCAAGGCCGTCAGGTGAACGTTACTTTTCCGCTCGCTATGAACGCATCCACCGCTTCCATCGCTTCTTCCATCGATTCCCTGACGCTCGCCCGTCCCGACGACTGGCACCTGCACGTGCGGGACGGCGCCATGCTCAAGGCGGTTCTGCCGCACACCGCGCGCCAGTTCGGCCGCGCGATCATCATGCCGAACCTGAAGCCGCCCGTGACCACCACGGCGCAGGCGCTCGCGTATCGCGAGCGGATCGTCGCCGCGATCCCGGACGGCGTGAAGTTCGAGCCGCTGATGACGCTCTATCTGACCGACAACACGCCCGCCGACGAAATCCGTCGCGCGCGCGACAGTGGTTTCGTGCACGGCGTGAAGCTGTATCCGGCGGGCGCGACGACCAATTCGGATGCGGGCGTGACGAGCATCGCGAAGTGCGCGAAGACGCTCGAGGCGATGCAGGAAGCCGGCATGCCGCTGCTCGTGCACGGCGAGGTGACGGATGCATCGATCGATCTGTTCGATCGCGAGAAGGTGTTCATCGACCGTGTGATGATGCCGCTGCGTCGCGATTTTCCGGCGCTCAAGGTCGTGTTCGAACACATCACGACGAAGGATTCGGTCGACTACATCATCGGCGAGAACGCGGCGCCCGGACTGCTCGGTGCGACGATTACCGCGCACCACCTGCTGTACAACCGCAACGCGATCTTCCTCGGCGGCATCCGTCCGCATTACTACTGTCTGCCGGTGCTCAAGCGCGAGACGCATCGCGTGGCGCTGGTGCAGGCGGCGACGTCGGGCAATCCGCGCTTCTTCCTCGGCACCGACAGCGCGCCGCATGCGAAGGGCTTGAAGGAGCATGCGTGCGGCTGCGCCGGTTGCTACACCGCGCTGCACGCGCTCGAGCTGTACGCGGAAGCGTTCGACAACGTCGGTGCGCTCGATCGTCTCGAAGGTTTCGCGAGCTTCTTCGGCGCGGACTTCTACGGTCTGCCGCGTAGCGCCGAACAGGTCACGCTGAAGCGTGAAGAGTGGACGCTGCCGGACGAAATCACGGTCGGCGAAACGCCGGTCGTGCCGTTGCGCGGCGGCGAGCCGATCGCCTGGCGTCTGGTCTGACGCGGATGGACGCGGCGGTGCGGCCGGGTTCGGGCAAGCCGGACTTTGCCGCGATCGACTGGACGGAGCCGTGGCTCGCGCCATGGGCCGCACGCGGAATACGCTGGCAGCAGGCCGCGCTCGCCGGCGAGGCCGAGTTGCTCGACACGATGAACGCCGATGCCGACGACGCACGGCTCATCACGACAGGCGGCTCCCGGCTCTCGTTCGTTCCGCAGAGCGCGCTTCCCATCGACAGTTCGTATGGCCGGCACATCGCGCGGACCGGCTGCGTGCCGACGCGCTACAACCTGCACGATTTCCTCAACGGGCTGTCGTGGTTCCAGTTTCCGCAGATCAAGTTGGCGCTGAATGCGCTGGGCTTTGCGGCGATCGATTCGCGTGACAGCGGGAGCGCGTCGATGCGCGGCGGCGTGGGTGACGCGCTGACGCACTTCGACGAAAACGCCGTGCTGTTCGCGAGCGCCGACCCGGCGCTGAGCGCGGCGTTACGCGGCTTCGATTGGCGCACGCTCTTCGTGACATCGCGCGACGCATGGACTGCACGGTGCGAGGTGCGCTGCTTCGGCCACGCGCTGCTCGAAAAGCTGATGACGCCGTTCAATGCGTGTACCGCGCACGCGTGGATCGTCGATGTGCCGGCTGATTATTTTGCGTGGCCCGACGACGTGCGTGATACGTGGCTGGACCGTACGGTCAGCGAAGCGTTGTCGGCCGGCGCACTGTCAGGCAGTCGCGCGTTCGCGCCGTTGCCGGTGCTCGGCATCCCGGGTTGGTGGCCCGCCAATCGCGATCCCTCGTTCTACGACGACGTCTCGGTATTTCGCCGCGGCCGGCGGGAGCGATCCCGCGATGCTAGAATCGCGACCAGCAAAGTGGGCCAGGCAGTCGCGGCCTTACCGGCTTCGGCCGGGAAGGGCGAGGAAAGTCCGGACTCCAACGGGCAGGGTGATGGCTAACGGCCATCCGTGGTGACACGCGGAACAGGGCAACAGAAAGCAAACCGCCGATGGCCCGGCGCAAGCCGGGATCAGGTAAGGGTGAAACGGTGCGGTAAGAGCGCACCGCGGCTGCGGCGACGTAGTCCGGCACGGTAACCTCCACCCGGAGCAATTCCAAGTAGGCAGGCGCGCATCTTCGAGATGCAGGACGGTGCCCCCGTCTCGTCTGCGGGTAGGAAGCTCGAGCGCGTCAGCAATGGCGCGCCTAGAGGAATGACTGCCACGCGTTCGCGCCTTCGGGCCGGGCGTGCACAGAATCCGGCTTATCGGCCCGCTTTGCCTCTAAACAAAAAATGCCGGCGTCCTTTACGGACGTCGGCATTTTTCTTTGGCGCGGTTCGGTGCTTGCTACCGCGCTGCGCTCAACCCGCGACGATCTCGAACGAGTGAGTGAGTTCGGCGGTCTTCGCGATCATGATCGACGCGGAGCAGTACTTGTCGTGCGACAGGTTGATCGCGCGCTCGACGGTCGCCGGATTCAGGTTCTTGCCCGTCACCGTGAAGTGGAAGTGGACCTTGGTGAACACCTTGGGGTCTTCGCTGGCGCGTTCGGCTTTCAGCGTCACCGAGCAGCCGGCGATTTCCGCGCGGCTCTTCTTCAGGATCATCACGACGTCGTAGGCGGTGCAGCCGCCGGTGCCGAGCAGGACCATTTCCATCGGGCGCGGCGCGAGGTTGCGGCCGCCGCCTTCAGGCGCACCGTCCATGGTCACGATGTGGCCGCTGCCCGTTTCCGCGGCGAACGCCATGCCGTCCGGTCCCATCCAGCTTACTTTGCATTCCATGCCTGTGCTCCAGTCCAGCGTGCGCTTAAATTCGAGATGGCATTGTAGCCCGTCGCTTACGGGTCTGCCCGAAGGCTACCCGGCCTGCATATTCGCTAGACAGCGCCTTACTTGTTGCGCTGCCGCATGGCTAGGCGCTTCGGGATTGTCCGTAGGGGCTTTAGGGTATTTCCTCTATGGGGAGACTATTTAAAAAGCGCCGGATCGATGGGGAAGCTTGTTTTTAAAGGGGCTTGGAGTGCAGAACCAGAATCACGCATTTCCCAAATTATGAAATCACGTTTCGTAATGTAGTTGTTCTTGCGTCGCACAAGGTCGACTCATATAATGCACTCCATTGGTTGTCGCAGTTCGGCAACCTCCGCATGTCTCCTCCACCCTCCTCCATAGGTGGATTAAACCCGAACCGCTAGTTCGGGTTTTTTTTCGTCCGCGTGCCCGCCTGCTTCCAGGTTTTGACTCGACCGCAAGATTTCCTTTATAATTCAGGGCTTTTCCGCATATGCCCGCGGGAGAAGAACAGGGAGAGCCTGCAACAGCGCCTCGAAGCGCGACATACAAGCAGGAAAAAACACAGGGCACAGCAATTTTTTTGGATCGATCATGAAGACGTTTTCCGCCAAAGCCCATGAGGTGACGCGTGAATGGTACGTGATTGACGCGACGGATAAGGTTCTCGGACGTGTCGCCAGCGAAGTGGCACGCCGTCTGCGCGGCAAGCACAAGCCCGAGTTCACCCCGCACGTCGACACAGGTGATTTCATCATCATCATCAACGCCGGCAAGCTGAAGGTCACGGGTAACAAGACCACGGACAAGAAGTACTATCGCCACTCGGGCTACCCGGGCGGTATCTATGAAACGACGTTCGGCAAGATGCAGGAACGCTTCCCGGGCCGCGCGCTCGAGAAAGCGGTCAAGGGCATGCTGCCGAAGGGCCCGCTCGGCTACGCGATGATCAAGAAGCTGAAGGTCTACGCCGAAGCAACGCACCCGCATTCGGCGCAACAGCCGAAAGCGCTCGAGATCTAAGGGGAGCCCAGATGATCGGTAACTGGAATTACGGTACGGGCCGCCGCAAGAGCGCTGTTGCTCGTGTGTTTATCAAGGCTGGCAAGGGCGAAATCGTTGTGAACGGCAAGCCCATCGCCGACTACTTCTCGCGCGAAACGTCGCTGATGATCGTGCGTCAGCCGCTGGAACTCACGAACCACACCAGCACGTTCGACATCAAGGTGAACGTCAACGGTGGCGGCGAAACGGGTCAGGCTGGTGCAGTTCGCCACGGCATCACGCGCGCGCTGATGGACTACGACGCGACGCTGAAGCCGGAACTGTCGAAGGCTGGCTTCGTGACGCGCGATGCACGTGAAGTCGAACGTAAGAAGGTCGGCTTCCACAAGGCACGCCGCAGGAAGCAGTTCTCGAAGCGTTAATCGCTTCGGGCTGCCGGTTCCGCTTCCGGGCGGGGCTGCTGCAAAAAGCCGTCTGCGTTCGCGCGGACGGCTTTTTTACTTTCGCGAAAGGGTTCCGCAAGGACGTCTTTTTCGTGAAGAACCTGTTGATTTCATGGGCATCGGCACGATATCCGGATCAGCCCTACAATAGCGGTTAGAAGCTTTTTTGGAGAGTTCGAATGAACGCAGTCACCGACACCGCCGTGGCAGAAATGCCGGGCCCCTTCGTTTTCACCGAAGCCGCGGCTGACAAGGTCAAGCAACTGATCGACGAGGAAGGCAATCCGGAGCTGAAGCTGCGCGTCTTCGTGCAGGGCGGCGGCTGCTCGGGCTTCCAGTACGGCTTCACCTTCGACGAAACGGTCAACGAAGACGATACCGTGATGGACAAGAGCGGCGTCCAGTTGCTGATCGACTCGATGAGCTACCAGTACCTGGTCGGCGCCGAGATCGACTACAAGGACGACATCAACGGCGCGCAGTTCGTGATCAAGAACCCGAACGCCACGACCACTTGCGGTTGCGGCTCGTCGTTCTCGGTTTGATCGAGCGGCTTGGCTCAGGTATCACTCAGGTATCAGCAGGCAATAAAAAACGGAGCTTAGGCTCCGTTTTTTATTGCCTGCTGCCGCTTTGATCAGCGCCAGTTGCCGCAGAAGAAATCACCGCGGATAAATCGCCCCAAGCACGCGCTCACCCGCAGCGCCTGTCACAGCCGGCAGATTACCCGGCTCACGCGCGACGCAGCGCATCGCGAGCCACGCGAAGGCCAGCGGCTCGACCTGATGCGGCGGCACGCCCAGTGCCTCAGTGGTCAGCACCGGCACGCCGCTGACACCGCTCGCCTCCAGCGCTTCCTGCAATGCCCTCAACAGTTCCGGATTGCGCGCGCCTCCCCCACATACATACACAGCCCGGCTATCGGATGCATGACGCTCGATCTCGCGCGCCACGGTCACAGCAGTGAGCGCCGCGAGCGTCGCTTGCACGTCGGCGGGTGCGAGCGTCGCGAACGGCTGCAGCTTCGCATCGAGCCACACGGGATTGAAGAGATCGCGGCCCGTGCTCTTCGGCGGCTTCTCGGAGAAGAACGGCTCATCGAGCAACGCATGCAGCAGCGGCCGATGTACCTGACCGCTCGCCGCAAACTGTCCGTTCTCGTCGAACGGCTTGCCCAGATGGCGCTGCGCCCATTCGTCGAGCAATGCATTCGCGGGGCCGCAGTCGAAGCCGCGCACGTTGCCCGATGCGCCGAGCACCGTGATGTTGCTGATACCGCCGAGATTGCAGACCACTCGCGTTTCGCCGGGCGAGCCGAAGATCGTCGCGTGAAAGGCGGGGACGAGCGGTGCGCCCTGACCGCCGGCCGCGACGTCGCGGCTGCGGAAGTCGGCGATCACGTCGATGTGCATCATTTCGGCGAGCAGCGCGGGATTGTTGATCTGCCGCGTGAAGCCTTTTTCCGGACGATGCCGCACCGTTTGCCCATGCACACCGATCGCGCGTATATCGGTGGCCGACAGGCTGCCGCCGCGCAGCAGCTCGTGACAGCAGACGGTATAGCGCGCCGCGAGCGCATTCGCGGCAAGCGCTTCGCGTTCGATCTCGTTGTCGCCGGGTTGTTGCAGTTCGAACAGCGCATCGCGCAGGCCCGCCGAAAAGCTCACGAACGCCTCGGACTTGACGACCGGCGGCTTGCCCTTCGCGAATTCGACGGCGATGCCGTCCACACCGTCCATGCTCGTGCCCGACATCAGCCCGAAATACACGCCGTCCGCCGTGTCTTGCGCCACGTTTTCGCTCCTGTCAGTGGTCGTTCAACCGTTGTAGTTGTAGCAGATTATCCGCGCAAACGAGGGCACGGTTCGCGTTCCGCCGCTTCGGGCCGCGCGGTCTGCATCTATGGGACAATCTCATCCTTTGCGACCTACCGTTTCCAGCATGAGCACCGAGTCCAATTCCACGCCCACGCCCACTCCCGCGTTCCCGATCACCGACGAAGTCCGTCACGCGCTCGCCGTGACGAAGCGCGGCGTCGACGAACTGCTGATCGAAGACGAATTCGCGCAGAAGCTCGCGAGGAGCGCGGCGACGGGCAAGCCGCTGCGTATCAAGCTCGGCCTCGATCCGACCGCGCCCGACATCCACATCGGCCACACGGTCGTGCTGAACAAGATGCGTCAGCTGCAGGATCTCGGTCACACGGTGATTTTCCTGATCGGCGATTTCACGTCGCTGATCGGCGATCCGTCGGGCCGTAACGCGACGCGTCCACCGCTCACGCGCGAGCAGATCGAATCGAACGCGAAGACCTATTTCGATCAGGCCGCGCTCGTGCTCGATCGCGAGAAGACTGAGATCCGCTACAACAGCGAATGGTCGATGCCACTCGGCGCTGACGGCATGATCAAGCTCGCGTCGCGTTACACGGTCGCGCGAATTCTCGAGCGCGAAGATTTCACGAAGCGTTTTCAGGGCGGCGTGCCGATCTCGATCCACGAGCTGCTCTATCCGCTGATGCAGGGCTACGACTCGGTCGCGCTGAACGCCGATCTCGAACTCGGCGGCACGGACCAGAAATTCAATCTGCTGGTGGGCCGTGAACTGCAGAAGCAGTACGGCCAGGAGCAGCAGTGCATCCTGACGATGCCGCTGCTCGAAGGGCTCGACGGCGTCGAGAAGATGTCGAAGTCGAAGCACAACTACATCGGTATCAGCGAAAAGCCGAACGACATGTTCGGCAAGCTGATGAGCATCTCCGACGTGTTGATGTGGCGTTACTTCGAGCTGCTGTCGTTCCGTCCGATGGACGAGATCGGCGGCTTCAAAAAGGAAATCGAAGCCGGCCGCAATCCGCGCGATTTCAAGGTGCTGCTCGCGCAGGAAATCGTCACGCGCTTCCATTCGCAGCCCGATGCTGAGCGCGCGCTCGAAGACTTCAATCATCGCGCGAAGGGTGGTGTGCCCGACGACATTCCGTCGGTGACGTTGGCCGGCGCGCCGCTCGCGATCGGTCAATTGCTGAAGCAGGCCAACCTCGTGCCGTCGACGAGCGAAGCGTTGCGCAACATCGAGCAGGGCGGCGTGAAGATCGACGGTACGACGGTGTCCGACAAGGCGCTGAAGGTCGAAGCCGGCGAGTACGTCGTGCAGGTCGGCAAGCGCCGCTTCGCACGCGTCACACTGAGCGCATGACACCGACCGTATGATCGCGTTGATCCAGCGGGTCGCGCGCGCGGACGTGCGCGTCGGCGAGCGTGTGACGGGGGCAATCGGTGCCGGTCTGCTCGCGCTGATCTGCGCGGAGCGCGGCGATACCGACGCGGCCGCCGACCGGCTGCTCGCCAAACTGCTCGGCTACCGCGTGTTCAGCGATGCCGCCGGCAAGATGAACCTGCCGGTGCAGAACATCGATGGCGCGGGGACCGCAGGCGGCCTGCTGCTGGTGTCGCAGTTCACGCTGGCCGCGGACACGAACAGCGGCCTGCGCCCGAGCTTCACGCCGGCAGCCGCACCCGACGAAGGGCGTCGATTGTTCGACTACTTCGTCTCGGCTGCGCGAACGAAGCATCCGATCGTCGAGACCGGCGAGTTCGGCGCGGACATGCAGGTGTCGCTCGTCAACGACGGTCCGGTCACGTTCTGGCTGCAGACGCACGCCTGACGCAGCGTCGCCGCGTTGCGACATCTCTCTTTCTCTTCCGTTGCCCGAGGCGCCGCTCATGTCCACGCAGATTCTCTTCATCCGGCACGGCGAAACCGAATGGAATCGCATCAAGCGCATCCAGGGGCACATCGACATTCCGCTCGCTGCGAGCGGCGTCGAGCAGGCGCAGCGTCTCGCGCAACGGCTCGCGCGCGAGGTGCGTGAAGGTGCGCGGCTCGACGCGATCTATTCGAGCGATCTGCAGCGCGCGCAGCAAACCGCACAGCCGATTGCGACCGCGCTTAGGCTTTCGTTGCAGTTGAGCGAAGGGCTTCGCGAACGCTCGTATGGCGCGTTCCAGGGCCACGACAGCGACGAGATTGCCGTCCGCTTTCCGGACGAATACGCGCAGTGGCAAACGCGCGATCCGGGCTTTGCGCCGCCCGAAGGCGAATCGCAGCGCGGGTTCTATCATCGCGTGCTGCATGCGCTGGAACCGATCGTCGCCGCGCATCCGAACGGACGAATCGCGTGTGTCGCGCACGGCGGCGTGCTGGATTGTGTGTACCGGTTCGCGCACGATCGGCCGCTCGATGCGCCGCGTAATTACCCGTTGCTGAACACGAGCGTCAATATCGTCGAGATGAAAGACGGTCGCGCGACGGTGCTGTCGTGGGGAGACGTCGCGCATCTGGACGGCGCCAGCGATGACGACAACCTACACAAGACCCCGTCGCGTATTCCGGAACCGGGACGCTAACCGGTCGTTGAATCGGCGGCACGTCGACGCGCCCGCTTCGCCGCACTGTTGACGAGCGCCCAGCGCATCACCGGCGCAACGAGCTTCACGCCAGGCCGCGCGAACGTGCGCCTCACAGCAGCGAGCCGGTCGAAACCGAACATCCTTTGCGCCCAGTCGGGCAACAGATCGACACCCGCATTCAACATCAGCGTACCGGCCGGCCGCATCGCGGGGCTCGGTGCGCGCGCGTTCATCAGAATCCGCACGACTTCATGGGTACGCGGCCCGACTTCGAGTTCCGGCTGCATCTTCAGCAGATACGCTTCGATCTCAGCGCCCGAGTGCGGCACGTCGGTTGCACCGAGCAGTTCGGCGATGTGAGCGGTTTCCGCGAAATAACGGTCCTGAGCCTGCACTGACAGCGACGGGTTCACGTAGCGCAGATGCGCGGCCAGAAAACTCGACACCTCCGCGACATGCACCCACGTGAGCAACGCCGGATCGCTCGCACGATACGCGCGGCCGTCGGGCGCGGTGCCTGTCACGCCGAGGTGAATCTTCTTGACCCGTTCGATCAGCGCAAGCGCGTCGCGGCGATTGCCGTACGTCGTGCCGGTGATGAACGTCGCGGTGCGACGCAGGCGACCGAGGATGTCGGTGCGAAACGTCGAGTGATCCCAGACGCCGGCAAGCGCAAGCGGATGCAGCGCCTGCAGCAGCAACGCGCCGATGCCGCCCACCATCATCGATGTGAAATCGCCGTGCACCTGCCAGCAGATCGCGTCGGGCCCAAACAGGCCGGGATCGCCGGGCGGCGACGAAAGATCGAGGACCGGACCGCTACCGACAGTGAGATGCGTGATGCCGTCGACGATCGATGTGCGCACGCGCTGCGCGAACAGCGCGCCTAAACGAATGCGTTGGTCATGACCGGACATCGCTGTGCGCTCTTCGAGGTCCGTGGCCGGCTCAGGATTCGCCGGATTCCCAGATGCCGGGCAACGGCGTCGACGCATCCGGCGCGGCAAGGCCGAAGTGCCGGTACGTCAGCAGCGTGGCGACGCGGCCACGCGGTGTGCGTTGCAAATAGCCCTGCTGGATCAGATACGGTTCGAGCACGTCTTCGATCGTGTCGCGTTCTTCACCGATCGCCGCAGCCAGATTGTCGACGCCGACCGGGCCGCCGTCGAACTTGTGCAGGATCGCTTCGAGCAGCTTGCGGTCCATCAGGTCGAAGCCGACCGGATCGACGTCGAGCATCGCGAGCGCCGCGTCGGCAACCTTCGCGGTGATGTTGCCGTCGGCTTTCACCTCGGCGTAATCGCGCACGCGACGCAGCAGACGGTTCGCGATACGCGGCGTACCGCGAGCGCGCTTCGCGATTTCGAACGCACCGTCCGGATGAATCTGCGCATTGAGCAGCGACGCAGAGCGGCTGACGATGCGCGAGAGTTCCTCGGCGTTGTAGAACTCCAGCCGCGCGACGATACCGAAGCGGTCACGCAGCGGATTGGTCAGCATGCCGGCGCGCGTGGTCGCGCCGACCAGCGTGAATGGCTGCAAGTCCAGCTTCACGCTGCGCGCAGCCGGACCCTCGCCGATCATGATGTCGATCTGGTAGTCCTCGAGCGCGGGGTACAGGATTTCCTCGACGACCGGCGAGAGCCGGTGGATTTCGTCGATGAACAGCACGTCGTTCGCTTCGAGATTGGTCAGCAGCGCGGCAAGGTCGCCAGCGCGTTCGAGCACGGGCCCCGACGTCTGCCGCAGGTTCACGCCCATTTCGCGCGCGATGATGTGCGCGAGTGTGGTTTTACCGAGCCCAGGGGGGCCGAACAGCAGCACGTGGTCGAGCGATTCGGAGCGGCGGCGTGCCGCTTCGATAAAGATTTCGAGCTGGCCGCGAATCTTCTCCTGCCCGACGTACTCGTCGAGCTGCTTCGGGCGCAACGCGCGCTCGAACGCCTCTTCATTCGGCGACACAGGCGTGGCGGCGATGACGCGTTCAGCGGCGAGTTTGTCGGTTTCAATCATTCGGGCATTGTACCGCGCACAGCCCGATCGCCAAGCCGGCCGATCGGCCAGGGTGCGCCGCGTACGCGGGCGTGGGAAGCTTTATCCACGCCGCGCCGCGCGTGTCGTCCAAAGCCCGCGTCAGGCTTTCGACAAAGCCTTCAGCGCGAGCTTGATCCCTTCGGACACCCCCGTGCCGGCCGGCACGTTCTTGATCGCGGCCAGCGCTTCTTTTTCGGAGTAACCCAATGCCAGCAGTGCGTTCAGGATATCGCTCGCGTGATCGGAGGCGGACGCTGCGCTCGCCATCGCGCCGAGATCCGCACCGAGCTTGCCCTTCAGTTCCAGCAGCAGACGCTCGGCGGTTTTCTTGCCGATGCCCGGCACGCGCGTCAGGCGCGCCGCGTCCTGCAGCGTGACGGTTTGCGACAGCTCGTGCACGCTCATTCCCGACAGCACCGCCAGCGCCATCCGCGCACCGATGCCGCTGATCTTCAGCAGCTCGCGGAACGTCATCCGTTCCTGCGCGGTGCCGAACCCGTACAGCAGATGCGCGTCCTCGCGCACAATCAACTGCGTGAGCAGCACGACGCGTTCGCCGGTGGAGGGCAGGTTGTAGAACGTGCTCATCGGCACGTCGATTTCGTAGCCGACGCCGTTGCAGTCGACCAGCAGGTGCGGCGGATTTTTTTCCAGCAGGACGCCGGCAATGCGACCGATCATGGCGGATTCAATCGAATGAGAGGAGTGGGAAGCGACGAGTGTAGCGCAGCGCGCGCATCAGCCGATCAGGCGTCCGCGTCGCACGCGCAAGCCCTTGCGGGCAAGCGATGGCGCAATGCCGCCGAGCGTGCTGAGCGTGCCGCCGCCGTGCGCATGACAGATCGCCATGCCGAGCGCGTCGGCGGCATCGGTGCCCGGCAGACCCGACAGGTTAAGCAGACGCACGACCATGTGCTGCATCTGTTCCTTCGTCGCGCGGCCGTAGCCGACAACCGCTTGCTTGAGTTGCAGCGCGGTGTATTCGGCCACCGGCACGCCGCCCGCCACCAGCCCGCAGATCGCTGCACCACGCGCCTGACCGAGCAGCAGCGTCGACTGCGGATTGACGTTCACGAACACTTTTTCGATCGCGGACTGATCGGGCGCGTGCTGACGGATCAGCGTGGAGATCCCTTCGAAGATCGTGCCGAGCCGCGACGGCAGGTCGGCATCCGCAGTCTTGATCACGCCGCTCGCTACGTATGTGAGCTGATGACCGGACTGGTCGATCACGCCGAAGCCGGTCACGCGCAAGCCTGGGTCGATGCCGAGAATTCTCATGAAATACGCTGGGAAAGGACTGCCTTCGATACTACAACGAATCGAATGAAAAACGGCCGGCGAGGCCTGGAGCCCCGCCGGCCGTTGCCGGTATCTACGCTACGCCGCCTGAAAGAGCGTTCAGTGGCGGAAGTGACGCACGCCGGTGACCACCATCGCGATATTGTGCTCGTCGGCGGCAGCGATCACTTCGTCGTCGCGCATCGAGCCGCCCGGCTGGATCACGCACGTCGCGCCCGCAGCAACAACGACGTCGAGACCGTCGCGGAACGGGAAGAACGCATCCGACGCTACCGCCGAACCGTTCAGCGACAAGCCCGCGTTCTGCGCCTTGATGCTTGCGATCCGCGCGGAGTCCACACGGCTCATCTGGCCCGCACCGACGCCGAGCGTCATGCCGTTGCCGCAGAACACGATCGCATTCGACTTCACGTACTTCGCGACGCGCCACGCAAACAGCAGATCGTCCATTTCCTTCGGCGTGGGATGACGCTTCGTCGCGACACGCAGTTCGTGCGGCTGCACGTTGCGCGAATCGAGCGACTGCACGAGCAGGCCGCCGCCCACGCGCTTCAGGTCGAATGCGTTATGGCCTTCGCCCAGTGCGATTTCAAGCAGACGCACGTTCTGCTTCGCGGCGAACACTTGCCGCGCCGCTTCGCTGAACGACGGTGCGATCAGCACTTCGACGAACTGCTTCGCGACCGCTTGCGCCGCCGTTTCGTCGACTTCGCGATTGAACGCGATGATGCCGCCGAACGCCGAGGTCGGATCGGTCTGGAACGCCTTCGAATACGCGTCGTGTGCATCGTTGCCGACCGCGACGCCGCACGGGTTCGCATGCTTGACGATCACGCACGCGGGCACGTCGAACGTCTTCACGCATTCCCACGCTGCGTCGGAATCGGCGATGTTGTTGTACGACAGTTCCTTGCCCTGCAACTGACGGTAGTCCGCGAGCGCGCCGGCCGGGGCCGCGAGATCGCGATAGAACGCCGCGCCCTGATGCGGGTTCTCGCCGTAGCGCAGATCCTGCACCTTCGAGAACGCGAGGTTCAGCGTCGCCGGGTACGCGTTGCGCGACTTGTGCTGCAGTTCGTCGGTGAGGCTCGTCAGATAGTTCGTGATCGCGCCGTCGTACTGCGCGGTGTGCGCGAACACCTTGGTGGCGAGACGGAAGTTGGTCGTGTAGCCGACCGCGTTCGCGTTCGCGCGCATTTCGTCGAGCACGACCGCGTAGTCGGCCGGGTCGACCACGACGGTCACGTCGCGGTGATTCTTCGCGGCCGAGCGCAGCATCGTCGGGCCGCCGATGTCGATGTTCTCGATCGCGTCTTCAAGCGAGCACTCTTCCTTCGACACCGTCTGCACGAACGGATACAGATTCACGACGAGCAGATCGATCGTCGGGATGTCGTGCTTTTCGAGCGCGGCCATGTGCTCCGGCAGATCGCGGCGCGCGAGAATCCCGCCGTGCACTTTCGGATGCAGCGTCTTCACGCGGCCGTCGAGCATCTCGGGAAAGCCGGTGTAGTCGGCCACTTCCGTGACCGCGAGGCCGGCGTCGGCCAGCAGTTTAGCGGTGCCGCCCGTCGACAGGATCTTCACGCCGAGGCCGGACAGCGCCTTCGCGAAATCGACGATGCCGGATTTATCGGAAACGGAGATGAGGGCTTGCTTGATCATGATGGGAACGGGAAGCCGAAAGGGGACGAGGCGGGGCGCGAGGCGCTACAGCAGACCGTGCTGTTGCAGCTTCTTGCGCAGCGTATTGCGGTTGATGCCGAGATATTCGGCTGCGAGCGACTGATTGCCGCCTGCCTGCTGGAGCACCACCTCGAGCATCGGTTTTTCGACGCACGCGATCACCATGTCGTATACGTCGTGCGGGTTGGAGCCGTCGAGATCCTGGAAGTACATATCCAGGCTGTCGCGGACACATTGTTCGATGTTGTGCTTGCTCATGCTGCTAGTCGGTCGGTATGGTCCGGCTCGCCGTTCGTGCAGGTTTCGCTCGTGGCGAGATCGCCGGCGGCTTCGCTGGTTTCGTCTTCCACGTACACGAGGCGGTCTGACAGCGCCTTTTGTGCATCGAAGAACTCGTTGACGGCGAGCAGTTGTTCGCGCGTCGTGTCCAGCGTATTCATGCGGTGGCGGAACACGCCGGCGCCGGAAAGGCCGCGAGTGTACCAGCCGATGTGCTTGCGCGCAGTACGCACGCCGGTAAATTCACCGTAGAACGCGTAATGATCTTCCAGATGCTCGTTCATGATCCGCTGGATTTCATCGACGCGCGGCGCTTCCATCAGCTCGCCCGTGTCGAGGAAATGCGCGATTTCGCGGAACAGCCAGGGACGTCCCTGCGCGGCGCGGCCGATCATGATCGCGTCGGCGCCGGTCGCGGCGAGTACTTCGCGCGCCCGCTGCGGCGTGGCGATGTCGCCGTTCGCGACGACCGGAATGCGCGCTGCGGCTTTGACTGCGGCGATCGTGTCGTACTCGGCTTCGCCCCGATAGAGGTCCGCGCGCGTGCGGCCGTGCACGGTGAGCATCGAGATGCCGGCTTCCTCGGCGATGCGCGCGATTTTCAGTGCGTTGCGGTTGTCGCGGTCCCAGCCGGTGCGGATTTTCAGCGTGACCGGCACCGCGTCGGGGCCGACGCCCACCGCGCCGACCACTGCCTCGACGATACGCTGCACGAGCGGTTCGTTCTGCAGCAGCGCGGAGCCCGCGGCGACGTTACACACCTTCTTCGCCGGGCAGCCCATGTTGATGTCGATGATCTGCGCGCCGTTCGAGACGTTGTAGCGCGCGGCCTCGGCCATCATCGCCGGATCGGCGCCGGCGATCTGCACCGCGATCGGTTCGACCTCGCCCACGTGGTTCGCGCGGCGCATCGTCTTCTCGCTCTTCCACAGCTGCGCGTTCGACGCGACCATCTCGGACACCGCGTACCCCGCGCCGAGCCGCTTGCACAGCTGACGGAACGGCCGGTCCGTCACGCCGGCCATCGGGGCGACGAACAGGTTGTTACGCAGATTGTGGGAGCCGAGAGTCAGCATCGGATGTCGAGAGCAAAAAAACGGAAAGAACGCAAAACGGCAAGTGCGGAATCTCTCGCAGTGGTCACGCCGCGCGAACAGGTCGCACACCGGCGCGCATCACGAAACGCGAGAGAAAACCGCCATTTTACCGTTAACGGAATCCCGGCAAATCACTTGAGGCTGCCGTAACCCTTTAAATCTTCTATGAAAGTGTTTGCACTCATAGAGCTTGTGCCGCGTGCAGGCGCACGCGGCCGTGCGGCGTGTGCGTTCAGCGCCGTTGCCCGAACATCATCTGGCGGGCGAGCGCGGTTTTGACCGGCGGCGCGAATTCGAGCGCGGCCAGCGCGAGGCCGCGCAGCACGCCGAGCGGCGGGAAGTCGACCGTGAAGAGGCGGGCGAGTGTGTCGGTTGCGCGAATCGTCATGCGACGGTCGAGTGCGCGACGCTGCGCGAAGCCGGCGAGCGCGAGCGGGGTCGCGCCGTGCTGCGACAACGCATCGGCGAGCGCGTGCGCGTCGCGCAGCCCGAGGTTCAGACCCTGGCCTGCCACCGGATGCAGCGTCTGCGCCGCATTGCCGATCGCGGCGATGCGTCCGTTGACGAGCGTGTCCGCCGCATTGAGTCCAAGCGGAAACGACGCGCGGCCGACGATCCGCGTGAACCGTCCCATGCGATCGCCGAACGCAACGCCGAGTTCTTGCCGCAGCGCATCGTCGGGCAGTTGCGTGCGTCGCGCGGCTTCATCTGGCGAACAGCACCAGACGAGCGCGAAATCCGCATCACGTGCGCCACCTACCGGCAGCAATGCAATCGGCCCCTGCGACGTGAAGCGTTCCCACGCCACATGCGGTTGCGGCGCCGACACGGTGACGGTGCCGACGAGCGCGGTCTGTCCGTAGTCGCGCGAGCTGCCGTTGTCATCGCTTCGACGCACCTGATCCTGGAACAGGCCGCCCTCGGCATTCACCAGCACGCGCGTGCGCAACGTGCGCACCGCGCCCGATGTTTCCACCGGCAGCGTGACGCCATCGTTTTCCTGCACCGGCGCGAGCGCCGACGTCGACGTGAGCCAGTGCACGGCAGTCGGGCGCACCGCATCCGCGAGTGCGCCGACGATCGAGCCGTAGCGCAGCACGTAGCCGAGCGCGGGCAGATCGTGTTCGCTGCGGTCGATCAGCGTGCGGCCGAAGTGTCCGCGCTGTGACACGTGGATCCGGTGAATCGAGGTTGCATCAGCGGGCCAGCGCAGCGGTTCGAGAATCATCCGGCTGCCTTGCGACACCGCGATCGCGCGTGGATCGCCGAGCGCGTGTCCCGGCTCGCGTGCATCGATCAGCGCGATCGACAGCGACTGTGTGCCGCTGCGCCGCGCGAGCCAGCCCGCGAGCGCGAGGCCGACCGGCCCCGCGCCGACGATCGTCACGTCGTAGTCGAACGGGGCTTCGGTTGTACCGGTGGGCAATGCTTCACTCATAACGTCGGTGGTTTTCGTTGTGTGCGCGTCACGTCACGCGCCGTGCTGCTTGTCGCGCATCAGCGCTTCGATTTCGTCCGCATCGACCGGCACGTCGCGCGTCAGCAGTTCGCAGCCGTCGGCCGTGACGACCGCGTCGTCTTCGATGCGGATGCCGATGTTCCAGTAGCGCTCAGGCACATTGTCTGCCGCGCGCACGTAGAGGCCCGGCTCGATGGTGAGCGCCATCGACGGCTGCAGCGTGCGCCACGGCAGCACGCCGTCCGCATCGCGGTGACCACTGCGTTCGCGATAGTCGCCGCAGTCGTGCACGTCCATCCCGAGCCAGTGGCCGGTGCGGTGCATGTAGAACGGCGTGTACGCGCGCTCGGCGATCACGTCGTCGACCGATGCGAAGCGCTGCCGGTCGACGATGCCCGTATCGAGCAGCCCCTGCGCGAGCACGCGCACGGCTGCGTCGTGCGGCGCCTCGAAGCTCACGCCTGCACGCGTCGCATCGACGGCAGCCTGCTGTGCGGCGAGCACAATGTCGTACAGCTCGCGCTGTGCCGGCGAGAAGCGGCCGTTCGCGGGGAACGTGCGTGTGATGTCGGACGCGTAGCCGTCGAGTTCGCACGCGGCGTCGATCAGGATCAGGTCGCCGTCACGCGCGATCGCGTTGCCTGCCGGATAGTGCAGCACGCACGCATTCGCGCCGGCCGCGACGATCGAGCCGTACGCGGGCGCCTGCGCGCCATGACGACGGAACGTGTAGAGCAGTTCGGCTTCGAGTTCGTATTCGCGGATGCCGGGACGGCACACGGCCATCGCGCGACGATGCGCGAGCGCGGAGATCTGCGCGGCGCGGCGCATGATCGACTGTTCGTGTGCGTCCTTGAAGAGGCGCATGTCGTCGAGCAGCGGCAGCAGATCGTGCGCACCCGACGGTGCCGCGATGCCGCCGCGGCTGCGCGCGCGGACCGTGTCGAGCCAGCCGCGCACCTTCGTGTCGAATTCCGCCGATGCACCGAGCGCATAGTGCAACGCGGGCCGGTCGGCGATCAGGCGCGGCAGTTCGGTGTCGATATCGTCGATCGCGAAGGCCGCGTCGAAACCGAACGCATCGCGTGCGCCTTCGGGACCGAAGCGGAAGCCTTCCCACGTTTCGCGCTCGGCGTTTTTCGTGCGGCAGAACAGGATCGACGCCGGTTCGCCGGAGTGCGCGCTCGCGTCGAGCACGAGCGTCGCCTCGGGTTCGGTGAAACCGGTGAGGTAGTAGAAGTAGCTGTCGTGCCGATACGGATAGTCGGCGTCGCGGTTGCGCATCACCTCCGGCGCGGTCGGCACGATGGCGACGCCGCCGCCCTGCGCGCGTAACGCCGCGAGCACGCGTTCGCGGCGCCCACGGTAGACGTCGACGTGGACGTCGATGGCCGGGGGCGCGGCGGCTGTCTTTTCGCCCGGGAGTTCGGTCGGCTGGTTCATCGTGCGATTGTAGCGCCCAATGCGGATGCGGTTTCGCGCGGACCGACGGCCATATGTACGGCGCGCTGACCGGCCGACCGTCCGGACAAACGCGTTGCGCCTTGGCAACCCGCGGCAACGTTACAATTTGCCCACGCGTACGATGCGGCGCGCATCCGGAAGCAGTCCGGCCGTCGTCTCGATGACCGACATCCAACGTTATACTTTCGCCGGATTCCAGAAAAGGCAGATGTGATGAAACTCATCGGTTTGCTGGGGAGCCCGTATGTCCGCAAGGCGCGGATCGTGCTCGCCGAAAAGAAGATCGACTACAAGCTGGTGCTCGAAAACGTCTGGGTGCCCGAGACCACCATCCATACCTTCAATCCGATCGGCAAGGTGCCGTGCCTCGTGATGGACGACGGCGAGGCCGTGTTCGATTCGCGCGTGATCTGCGAATACGTCGATACGCTGTCGCCGGTCGGCAAGCTGATTCCGCAGTCGGGACGCGAGCGCGTCGAGGTGCGTTGCTGGGAAGCGCTCGCCGACGGCATGCTCGACGCAGCGGTGCTGATCCGCTGCGAAGGCACGCAGCGTCCGCCCGAGCAGCGCAACGAAGGCTGGCTAGCCCGGCAGCGTCGCAAGATCGACGAAGGTCTGATCGCGATGACGCAGGGGCTCGGCAGCAAGCCGTGGTGCGCCGGCAATCACTACACGCTGGCGGATATCGCGGTGGGTTGCGCGCTCGGTTATCTCGATTTCCGGATGCCCGATCTCAACTGGCGCGAGCCGTACCCGACGCTCGACAAGCACTTCCAGAAACTGTCGCTGCGCCCGTCGTTCGCCGACACCCTTCCTTCAGACTGAACGCACCGCCGCGAACGTGACCGTCGCGGTCACGCCGCGGCCCCCTCCTGAGCTACCCACTGCCGTAGCCACCGGATCGCCCGCCGACAGCACGATCTCCCCACGATGCGCATGCACGATCTCGCGTGCGATCGCGAGGCCGAGACCGGTGCCTTCGGTATCGGTGGCCGCGCGATAAAACGGTTCGAACACCCGGCTGCGCGCTTCGGGCGGAATGCCCGGTCCGTTGTCCGATACGACGAGCGTGACTGTCGTGTCGTCGCTGCGTACCGCGACCGTCACGTGACCGCCGGGCTGCGTGTAGCGGATCGCGTTTTCCGCGAGATTCGCGATCAGCGCCGACAGCAATCCCGCATGACCGACCACCCACGCAGGGCTCTGCAGCTCTGCGCCGAGATCGATCGTGCGCGCCTGCGCGAGCAGCGCGAGATCCTCGACGACGTCCTTCGCGAGCGCACCCAGATCGACCGGCTGGTTCGCCAGCTGCGTGTAGTCGGCGGCTTCGGCCTGCGCGAGCAGCAGCAGCTTGTTGGTGAGCCCGACCATCGAGCGGTTGCTTCGATGCATCGCCGCGAGCGCTTCGTCGAGCGCTGGTTCGAGGCCGCGATGCTGGCGCGCGAACTGCAACTGCGTATCGAGCAACGTCAGCGGCGTGCGCAGTTGATGCGCAGCGTCGGCGATAAAGCGTCGCTGTGCGCCGACCTGCAGCCCGAGCCGCGCGATGCACTGGTTGATCGCATCGACGATCGGCCGCAGTTCGGCATGCAGACGCTCGATGCGTAACGGCGCGAGCTGCATCGGATCGCGGTCGGCGACGTCGTCCTTCATCTTCATCAGCGGACGCAGTTCGAACGTGAGCCCGATGCACACGAGCGCGACCGCGAGCACGATCATCTCGATCTGCCGCACGAGCTGCGGTCGCCACAACTGCTGCATCATCGCGTCGCGCGAGCGCATCGTCTTGCCGACCGACACCAGCACACGACGTGTCGCGCCGTTGTCGTACATTTGCCGCACGAAGCCGACTGCGCGGATCGGATGGCCTTTGACGGTCGTATCGTAATAGCGCGGCACGTCGTAGGACGCGTACGTATCGTGCGGAAAATCCGGCGTGCCGGCGAGCAGCCGGCCATTTTCGACTGCAACGCTGTAGAACACCTGATCGCGATACGGCGACGCGAACATTTCGAGCGCGGCGGGGGGCACGTCGACGCGCAGATAACCGTCCACCCATTCCACTTCGCCGGCGATCATCCGCGCAGACGACAACAATGCGTTGTCCTGCACGAGATCGGCGGTGCGCCGCGCGTTGTCGTGCTCGGCGTTACCGGTGACGAACACGTACAGTGCGAGCGGCACGAGCAGCCACCACAGCAGACGGATGCGCAAACTATTCGTCATCACTGGTCATCTTCTTTCTTGCGCAGCAGATAACCGAGCCCGCGCAGCGTGACGATCGCCGCCGAACTGCCGTCGAGTTTTTTGCGCAGCCGCGAGATATAGATCTCGACGGCGTCTTCGCTCGGCTCGTCGGAGAGCGTGAAGATCGAATCCATCAGCGCGACTTTCGATACCGTCTTGCCGAGCCGCAAAATCAGCGTTTCGAGCACGGTCCGCTCGCGCGGCGTGACGGCGAGCGGTGCACCCTTCAGCGTGAACTGCCGGGTATCGATATCGAACGAGAGATCGCCGCACGTCACGTCGCTGGCCTTCGACGGCGACTGTCGACGGATCAGCACCTTGATGCGCGCGACGAGCTCGCGCACTTCGAACGGCTTCACCAGATAATCGTCGGCACCCGCGCCGAGCAGTTCGACCTTCTCGTCGATCGAACCGCTTGCGGTGAGAATCATCACCGGCGTCGCGTCGCCGCGCTGACGCAAGCGACGCAGCACGTTCTTGCCGGACAGCTTCGGCAGATTCAGATCGAGCAGCACGACGTCGTAGTGATTCGTGCGGAGCAACTGGTCGGCGGCTTCACCGTCCTGCACCGTATCGAGTGCGAACGCGTCCTGCTTGAGCATTTTCGCGAGCCAGTGCGATAGCGTCGGGTTGTCTTCGATCAGCAGGAGCTTCATGGCGGGCAGCGAGGAGGTGAGACAGAGAACACAAAGCCGCCGGGCCGCGGCGGGCGCCCCGAAAATAGCACACGTTGCACGGCCCGCGCGACGCGGGCTTGTGCGGACAGTCGGAGCGTTTCAACGGCTCACGCGGCGGATGGATTCCCATTCCAGACTCGCTGCGAGGTTCGTTTCGGGTTAACACCCACGTTTGCACCAACCCGCCGATAGCTCGCAGAAGGTTTCCGATTTTTATAATGCCCGTCACACGTCGGAAAGTCGGCGTCGACTGCAATCGATAAAAATCGACAGCAATAAAACGCCGCCGGCAGCATGCAAGGCGGCTCCAATCCAGCACAGGAGACTAGCGGATGCGTACCTTGCGAAACATGGTGGCCCTGTCCACGTCGGCCGTCGTTGCGTTGTCACTGGCGACGGCATCGGGCGCGGCGTTCGCCGACTCGAAGATCTCGATCATGGTCGGCGGCGCCACCAAGATCATCTACCTGCCGGCGAAGCTCACCGAACAGCTCGGCTACTTCAAGGACGAAGGGCTCGACGTCGAGATTCTCTCGCAGCCGGCCGGCGTCGATGCGGAGAACGAACTGCTCGCGGGCGCGGTCCAGGGCGTGGTCGGCTTCTACGATCACACGATCGATCTGCAGAGCAAGGGCAAGGAAGTCGAAGCGATCGTCGTGTTCGGCCAGGTGCCGGGCGAGGTCGAGATGGTGTCGACGAAAGCGTCCGCGACGTTGAAGAGCATGGCCGACGTGAAGGGCAAGACGCTCGGCGTGACCGGCCTCGGCTCGTCGACCAGCTTCCTCACGCAATACCTCGCGCAGCGCGCGGGCATCCCGTCGACGCAGTACACGCTGCTGCCGGTCGGCGCGGACAACAGCTTCATCGCGGCGATCAAGCAGTCGCGCATCGACGCCGGCATGACGACCGAACCGACCGTTTCGCGGCTGCTGCAGACCGGCGACGCAAAGGTGCTGGTCGACATGCGCACGCTCGACGGCACGCGCGCCGCGCTCGGCGGCACGTACCCGGCATCGAGCTTCTACGTGCAGCGCGCGTGGGCCGAATCGCACAAGGTCGAAGCGGGCAAGCTCGCGCATGCGTTCGCGCGCACGCTGAACTTCATCGCGACGCACAGCGCCGACGAGATCGCCGACAAGATGCCGAAGGACTACTACGGCGCGAACCGCGACCTGTACGTCGGTGCATTGAAGGCCTCGCTGCCGATGTTCACGAAGGACGGCAAGATGCCCGCCGATGGTCCGGACACCGTGCTGAAGGTGCTGGCCGCGTTCAACCCGTCGGTGAAGGGCAAGCACATCGACCTGTCGAAGACGTACACCAACGACTTCGTCGCGCAGTCGAAATAACGCAGAACGGGTCACGCAAAACCCACCGCACACGCGCCGCGCGCAACGCCGCAATCCGCGCACGGCGCCCCTGCAACCATCGAGGCAGCACGCATGAATTCATCTTTGTCCCAGGGCACGCCGGCGATCGAGCTGCGCAACGTCTCGTGCCGCTTTATCTCGCCGGACGGCAAGGCGACGATCGCGCTGCGCGATTTCAGCATGAGCGTCGCGCGCGGCGAGTTTGTCGCGGTCGTCGGACCGACCGGCTGCGGCAAGTCGACCACGCTCAGCCTGATTACCGGTCTGCTGAAACCGACCACCGGCGAAGTGCGCGTGATGGGTGCGCCGGTCGACGGGATCGATCCGCGCATCGGCTTCGTGTTCCAGGCGGATGCGGTGTTCCCGTGGCGCTCGGTGCTTGACAACGTCGCGGCCGGTCCGCTGTATCGCGGCCGTTCGAAATCCGCGGCTCACGACGAAGCGAACGAATGGCTGCGCCGCGTCGGTCTCGACAAGTTCGGCAAGCACTATCCGCATCAACTGTCGGGCGGCATGAGAAAGCGTGTCGCGCTCGCGCAGACGTTCATCAACAAGCCCGAAATCCTGCTGATGGACGAGCCGTTCTCCGCGCTCGACATGCAGACCCGCACGCTGATGCAGGACGAGCTGTTGCAGCTATGGTCGGCGAACGCGGGCTCGGTGGTGTTCGTCACGCACGATCTGGAAGAAGCGATTGCGCTCGCCGATCGTGTGTTCGTGCTGACCGCGCGGCCCGCGACGCTGAAGAAAGTTTACGAGATCGATCTGCCGCGTCCGCGCGTCACGTCGGAGATTCGCTACGAGCCGCGCTTCATCGAGATTTCGCGCGACATCTGGCACGACCTGCGCGAAGAAGTGCAGATCGGTTAGTCACACACTCGCCACCCGTCGCCACGCAGGAACCTCATATGTCTACTACTCATCAACAGGCGCTGCCTTCGGGCCTCGACGCCGCGTCGCTCGCGCAGGTCGAGCGCATCGCGCAGCAGCGCATCCGTCGCCGCCATGCACTCGTGATCACACTGCGGATCGTCGTGCTGGTCGTCGTGCTCGGCGGCTGGGAACTGTCCGCGCGCCTCAAGTGGATCGATCCGTTCTTCTTCTCGATGCCGACCGCGATTTTCGACCAGATCGTCGACTGGTTCGTGAACGGTACGTCGCAAGGACCGTTGCTCACGCAGGTGTGGGTGACGCTCGAGGAAACCGGGATCGGCTTCATCATCGGTTCGATCGGCGGCGTGTTCTGCGGGATCGTGCTCGGCCGCAACAAGCTGCTGTCCGACGTGTTCAGCCTGTACATCAAGATCGCGAATTCGATTCCGCGCGTCGTGCTCGGCTCGGTGTTCGTGATTGCGCTCGGGCTCGGGATGGCATCGAAGGTCGCGCTCGCCGTCGTGATGGTGTTCTTCGTCGTGTTCGCGAATGCGTTCCAGGGCGTGCGCGAAGCGGACCGCTACATGATCGCGAACGCGCAGATTCTCGGTGCGTCGCGTCGTCAGGTGACGACGTCGGTGGTGATTCCGTCGGCGCTCAGCTGGATTCTCGCGAGCCTGCACGTGAGCTTCGGCTTCGCGCTGGTCGGCGCGGTGGTCGGTGAATTTCTCGGCTCGAAGCAGGGTATCGGTCTGCTGATCTCGACCGCGCAGGGCGCGTTCAACGCGAGCGGCGTGTTCGCGGCGATGATCGTGCTGGCGGTCGTCGCGCTCGCGGCGGACTATCTGCTGACTGCTGTCGAGAACCGGCTGTTGAAGTGGCGGCCGACGGCGGTGTAGCTGGGCGGCACCTTCTCACCGATTGTGCAAAAACAAAAGCGCCCTGCGGGGCGCTTTTTTATTTGCTAACGGAGTGCCTCGATACACATTACATTTCTCGTTATTTTGCTTTCGATATGGTAAAAATCACGGGCTCGCGGGCGTTTCGCGATGCCCCGGCAAAAGTCGAACAACTCACCACCTCCGAGAGCACGATACCCATGAAAACTTCCCGCCCGTTGAGCCCGTTGCGCCTGCTACTCATTCCCGCCGCCGCTGCACTGGCCGGCACGTTCGCCGCGTGTTCGTCGGTCGGCGGCATCGATCCGAACGCGCTGATCCAGACCGGCCAGAAGGTCACGCAGGCCGCGTCGCTGTCCGACGGCGACGTCCGCACGCTGTCCGACAAGTCGTGCGCGCAGATGGACGCGCAAAGCCAGATCGCGCCCGCGAACAGCAAGTACACGAAGCGCCTGAACAAGATCGCCGCACAACTGGGCAGCGACATCAACGGCGTGCCGGTCAACTACAAGGTCTACATCACGAAGGACGTCAACGCGTGGGCGATGGCGAACGGCTGCGTGCGTGTCTATAGCGGGTTGATGGATCTGATGAACGACAACGAAGTGCGCGGCGTCGTCGGTCACGAGATGGGCCACGTTGCGCTCGGCCATACGAAGAAGGCGATGCAGGTCGCGTACGCGACGGAGGCGGCGCGCTCGGTGGCATCGTCGGCGGGCGGGATTGCCGGGGCGCTGTCGAGTTCGCAGCTCGGCGATCTCTCCGAGAAGTTCGTCAATGCGCAGTTCTCGCAAACCCAGGAATCGGCCGCCGACGACTATTCGTTCGACGTCCAGAAGAAGAAAGGCCTCGATCCGTCGGGCCTCGTCAGCGCGTTCAACAAGCTCGCGAAGCTCGACGGCGGCAAGTCCAGCATGATGAGTTCGCACCCGGCGTCGCCGGATCGGGCGAAGCATATCGAAGAGCGGCTCGCGTCGAACCAGTAACGCGCACTGAATCTGCGGCGGGATAAAAAAACGCGCGCTCCGGCCGATGCCGGAGCGCGCGTTTTCGTTTCCTGAGCGACGCTTGACGCTATGCGGCCGCAGGCACCGTCGCGGCCGCGAACGAATCGCTGCGCGCGACCGGCCACCAGCGTTCGTACAGCGTATAGCGGTAGGTCCCGTTGATCAGATCGTTCGGTTCCAGGTATTTCAGCAGATCCGACATCAGCCGGACCTCGTGCGACGACACGCGCCGGACGATGTGATGCGCGCGCAGATCCGACGGATCGTGCAGCCCGGCCGCCTGAACGATTTCCTGCAGCGCGTGCAGCGTGTTGTGATGGAAGCTGAATACGCGGTCCGACTTGTCGGGCACGACGAGCGCGCGTTGACGCACCGGGTCCTGGGTCGCGACGCCGGTCGGGCAGCGGCCCGTGTGGCACGTCTGCGCCTGGATGCAGCCCACCGCGAACATGAAGCCGCGCGCCGCGTTGACCCAGTCCGCGCCGATCGCGAGCGTCTTCGCGATGTCGAACGCGGTGATCATCTTGCCGCTCGCGCCGATGCGGATCTTGTCGCGCAGCCCGATGCCGACGAGCGTGTTGTGCACCAGCAGCAGCCCTTCCTGCAGCGGCACGCCGACGTGATCGGTGAATTCGAGCGGCGCCGCGCCGGTGCCGCCTTCCGCACCGTCGACGACGATGAAGTCCGGCAGGATGCCCGTCTCGAGCATCGCTTTGGCAATGCCGAAGAATTCCCACGGATGGCCGATACACAGCTTGAAGCCGGTCGGCTTGCCGCCGGACAGGTTCCGCAGACGCTCGACGAATTCGAGCAGACCGCGCGGCGTCGAGAACTCCGAATGCGTCGCGGGCGAGATGCAGTCGCGGCCCATCGGGACGCCGCGCGTCTCGGCGATCTCGGGCGTGATCTTCGCGGCCGGCAGCACGCCGCCGTGACCCGGCTTCGCGCCTTGCGACAGCTTCACCTCGATCATCTTCACCTGCGGCTCGTGCGCCTGCTTCGAGAACTTCTCGGGGTTGAAGGTGCCGTCGTCGTTGCGGCATCCGAAGTAACCGGATGCGATTTCCCAGATGATGTCGCCGCCATGCTGACGGTGATACTTCGACATCGAGCCTTCACCGGTGTCGTGCGCGAAGTTGCCTTTCTTCGCGCCCAGGTTGAGCGCCATGATCGCGTTCGCCGACAGCGAACCGAAGCTCATCGCCGACACGTTGAAGATCGACATCGAGTACGGCTGTTCGCGCGTCCCGCCGACGAGCACGCGGAAGTCGTGGCCGTCGATCTTCGTCGGCGCGAGCGAATGGCTGATCCATTCGTGTCCGACCGCTTTCACGTCCAACTCCGTGCCATATGGCCGGCTGTCGACGTCGTTTTTCGCGCGCTGGTAGACGATGCTGCGCTGTGCGCGCGAGAACGGTTTTTCGTCGGTGTCGTCTTCGATGAAGTACTGACGGATTTCCGGGCGGATGAATTCGAACAGGAAGCGGAAGTGCCCCCACAGCGGGTAATTGCGCAGGATCGCGTGACGTTCCTGCGTCAGATCGAAGAGGCCGAGTGCGACGAGCAGCACCGGCACGACGATCCAGAACCACGACAGGTGATGCGTAGCGGCGAGCGCCGCGCAGGCGACGAGCAGCAGCACCGCGCACCACATCGCCAGATAGCGTCGATAAAACATGGGGACTCCCTTGCAGTGAGTCCCCGCGGCGGGATCGTTACGCTCGGGTGCGGAAGGGATCCGCTGCGGGGGAAACGGATAACTGCGTTTGTTATAAAGGTGCTGCTTGCCTGTGTTGCGCGCGGGCTTGCGTGGCCCTGTTGAACCGTTGGCCGTTGCGTGCAGCGGACCGCGTAACGCTTCAGCGTGCGCTGAGCAAGGCGGCCTGCTGCGGTCGACGCGCTACAGGCTGTGAGGTTACCGCATGCTCGATGATGCCGCCTCCGAGGCAGACATCGCCATCGTAGAGCACCGCCGATTGCCCCGGTGTGACAGCCCATTGGGCGTCGTCGAAATGGAGTTCGAAGTTGCCTGGGGTTGAGGCTACTTCTCTAAACGTGCATGCCGCGTCGGCCTGGCGGTAGCGGGTTTTCGCGCCGCACGGATGGCCTTCGGCGGGCGGCTCGCCTGCGACCCAGCTCGGGTTGCCCGCGACGAGCGTGCGGCTCAGCAGCCACGGATGATCGTGGCCCTGTGCGACGTACAGCGTGTTCGACGGAATGTCCTTGCCCGCGACGAACCACGGTTCGCCGCTGCCTTCCTTGCTGCCGCCGAGGCCGATGCCCTTGCGCTGACCGAATGTATAGAACGCGAGGCCGATATGCTCGCCGACGCGTTCGCCGTCCGGTGTTTTCATCGGACCTGGCTGGGTCGGCAGATAGCGGTTCAGGAAGTCGCGGAACGGCCGTTCGCCGATAAAGCAGATGCCCGTCGAATCCTTCTTCTTCGCGTTCGGCAGCCCGATCTGTTCGGCGATTTCGCGCACCTTCGTCTTCGGGATTTCGCCGAGCGGGAACATCGTGCGCGACAGTTGCGACTGATTCAGGCGATGCAGGAAGTACGACTGATCTTTCGTGTGATCGGTTGCCTTGAGCAGTTCGAAGCGACCGTCGCGTTCGCGCACGCGCGCGTAGTGGCCGGTGGCGATGGTTTCCGCGCCGAGCGACATTGCGTGATCGAGGAACGCCTTGAACTTGATTTCGGCGTTGCACAGCACGTCCGGATTCGGTGTGCGGCCGGCCGAGTATTCGCGCAGGAATTCGGCGAACACGCGGTCCTTGTATTCGGCGGCGAAGTTGACGGCTTCGACGTCGATGCCGATCAGATCGGCGACCGAGACGACGTCGATCCAGTCTTCGCGGGTCGAGCAGTATTCGCTGTCGTCGTCGTCTTCCCAGTTTTTCATGAAGAGACCGACGACGTCGTGCCCCTGCTCCTTGAGCAGCCACGCGGTCACCGACGAATCGACGCCGCCCGACATACCTACTACGACTTTCTGCTTGCTCATGAGATGCCTGACTTGTTGCCTGACTCGTTGCCTGATTTGCTTGATGCGGGTGGTGCGACCGCGTGCGTGTGCACGAGATCGAGCGGAAACCGTCGGCCCGCGAGGTAGTCGTCGACGCAGCGCATCACGAGTGGTGTGCGATGTCGGTCGGGGCATGCGCGGAGCTCGTCTGCTGTTAGCCAGACGGTGCGGACGATGTCCGGGTCGAGGGCTCTATTTACGATCTGTTCGTTTGCCTGTCCGCAAAATGTGAATCGCAGGTACGTGGTGCCGGTACCTTCGTTTTTTGCCGATGGCTCGAAGTGCGTCATGTAGATGCCTACTAGCGCGTTCGGCTCGAACGGGTGAGCCGTTTCTTCGAGCGTTTCGCGGATGGCTGCTTCGATTAGCGTTTCGCCTGCTTCCAGATGCCCAGCGGGCTGATTTAGCCGTAGCCCTGCGGCCGTGTGTTCCTCGACCAGCAGGAAGCGGCCATCGCGCTCGATGACGGCTGCGACTGTTACATGAGGTGCCCAAGTTTCCATGGGGTGGGATTTTAGCTGGTTTGGGTTTTCGTTGTTTTTTACTGGATTTTTGACGGTTGTTATGAGGCTTCTATGCTGTTTTCGGGATTTGGGGTGCTTTGGACTCGTTCTTGGTTTTGCGTTGCCGGCGGCTGCGATTTGGCGCCTCGCGGCGCGAGCGTTGCCCCTGTGCGGGGCGGCACCTACTTTTCTTTGCCGCGGCAAAGAAAAGTAGGCAAAAGAAAGCCGCTGAAACGAAGCTTCTCCTTTCCGTGTGCAGCCCCAGTGGCACTCGCCTAAGTGGACACCACGTTCACCCCGGGCAGTGGTCCGAGACGAGATCGTCTCCCGGATCGCAAACCGGAGTGACAAAGCGCCCGCACATCCCGCGGCGCACTGGCGTGCGCGCGGATCGGTCTGCATGGGAAACCATTGGGCATTCACGACACTTAGGGGAAATTCCTTCGTGCTCGCCCGCAGCACCCACTCCCCCACGGAACCCGTAGCCAGCGCGCACAGCTCGAGGGGTTATGCCCCTCGGCGGCGCAGCCCGCCGGACCGGATGACTGCCTTGTCACGAAGATAAGCGGCGCGAGGGCGGGTCTCGTCTCGGACCACTGGCCAGAGTGAGCGTGGTGTCCATTTAGGCGAGTGCCACTGGGGTAGCGCACGGAAAGGAGAAGCTTCGTCTCAGCGGCTTTCTTTTGCCTACTTTTCTTTGCCGCGGCAAAGAAAAGTAGGTGCCGCCCCGCACAGGGGCAACGCCTGCGCCGCGAGGCGCGAATCAGCACCGCCGCGCGGAAAAACCAAAAAGCACACGCAAGAAAAAGCCAACAACAAAAGCAAACATCAACCCCAAGCCACGACATGCAACCCCCCACCGCATAGCGAAACCCCTAACCCCGATCCAGAACAAAAAATAATAAAAACACCTCTAATCAATACAAAAACCAACAACAGTCCCCACCAAAACAGTACTTATTACTGGGGCCTGCACAGGCAGACAATCGGTTACAGTGACGCGTTAGCTTAGCCATTGCACCAGCAGGCCGGCGTGCCTCGTCGGCAAAACTCGAAGCAAAACACGAAGTCGAGGAGGATCCAACGATGCACATCGGAGTGCCAGCCGAGACGCGCGCGCATGAAACCCGCGTCGCCGCGACGCCCGAGACGGTCAAGAAGTACGTCGCCCAAGGCCATCGGGTCACGGTCCAGCAAGGTGCCGGAACCGGCGCCGCCTTTACCGACGAAGCCTTCGCCGCCGCAGGCGCCGAGCTTGTCGACGCGGCCACCGCGTTCGGCGCCGAACTCGTCCTGAAGGTCCAGTCACCCACCGACGCCGAACTGCCGCTCCTCAAACGCGGTGCCGTACTCGTCGGGATGCTCGAACCGTTTAATACGGAAAACTCATCAAAACTGGCCGCCGCCGGCGTCACCGCATTCGCGCTCGAAGCCGCGCCGCGCACGACACGCGCACAAAGCCTCGACGTGCTCAGCTCGCAGGCGAACATCGCGGGCTATAAGGCCGTGCTCGTCGCCGCCGCTCTCTATCCGCGCTTCATGCCGATGCTGATGACCGCAGCCGGCACCGTGAAAGCCGCGCGCGTGCTGATCCTCGGCGCGGGTGTCGCGGGGCTGCAGGCGATCGCGACCGCGAAGCGTCTCGGCGCGGTGATCGAAGCGTCCGACGTGCGTCCCGCGGTGAAAGAGCAGATCGAATCGCTCGGCGGGAAGTTTCTCGACGTGCCTTTTGAAACCGACGAGGAACGCGAAGCAGCGCAGGGCGTCGGCGGCTATGCGCGGCCGATGCCGCCGAGCTGGCTCACGCGTCAGGCAGCGCTCGTCCACGAACGCGCGAAGCAGGCCGACATCGTGATCACCACCGCGCTGATTCCTGGCCGCGCCGCGCCGACGCTGATCTCGGTCGAGACCGTGCAGGCGATGAAGCCCGGCTCGGTGCTCGTCGATCTCGCCGCTGGACGCGGTGCCGAGTACGAAGGCCAGCGCGGCGGCAACTGTCCGCTCACCGTGGCCGACCAGGTCGTGACGCGGAACGGCGTGCAGATCGTCGGCTATACGAACCTCGCGTCGATGGTCGCCGCCGATGCGTCGTCGCTGTACGCGCGCAATCTGCTCGACTTCCTGAAGCTCATCGTCACGAAGGAAGGCGTACTCAACATCGATCTCGCGGACGACATCGTCGCGGCCACGCTGCTGGCCCGCGACGGCGCCGTCACGCGCACCTAACCAAGGAACGGCGATGGAAATCATCAACCACACCGTCATCAATCTGATCATCTTCGTGCTGGCGATCTACGTCGGCTACCACGTCGTCTGGAACGTCACGCCCGCGCTGCACACGCCGCTGATGGCGGTGACCAACGCGATCTCGGCGATCGTGATCGTCGGTGCGATGCTGGCTGCCGGGCTCACAGTCGGCGGGCCGGGCAAGTTCTTCGGCACGCTCGCGGTATTGCTCGCGGCGGTCAACGTGTTCGGCGGGTTTCTCGTCACGCGGCGAATGCTCGAGATGTTCCGCAAGAAAGAACCGAAGAAGCTCGCGAACACGAAGGAGGGCGCGTAAATGAGCATCAACGTCGTTACGCTGCTGTACCTCATCGCGTCGGTGTGTTTCATCCAGGCGTTGAAGGGTCTGTCGAATCCGAAGAGCGCGCGCGCCGGCAACATGTTCGGCATGGTCGGTATGGCGATCGCGATCCTCACGACGATCGCGTTGATCGTGAAGCAGGCCGGCGAACTCGGTTCGAACCTGACGCTGGGGCTTGGGCTGCTGCTGGGTGCGCTCGTCGTCGGCGGGGCGATCGGTGCGTTCGTCGCCGCGCGCGTCGAGATGACGAAGATGCCCGAACTCGTCGCGGCGATGCACTCGCTGATCGGTCTCGCGGCCGTGTGTATCGCGTATGCGGTCGTCTATGAGCCGGCCGCGTTCGGGCTCGGCGTTCAGGATGCGCCGTATGTCGGCTTCCTGCCGTACGGCAACCGGATCGAGCTGTTCATCGGCACGTTCGTCGGCGCGATCACGTTCAGCGGTTCGGTGATCGCGTTCGGCAAGCTGTCGGGCAAGTACAAGTTCAGGCTGTTCCAGGGCGCACCCGTCGTGTACCCGGGGCAGCATCTGCTGAACCTGATGCTCGCGATCGCGATGGTCGGTTTCGGCGTGATCTTCTTCTTCACGCAAGCCTGGCTGCCGTTCATCGTCATGACGCTGATCGCGTTCGCGCTCGGCGTGCTGATCATCATCCCGATCGGCGGCGCGGATATGCCGGTGGTCGTGTCGATGCTGAACTCGTACTCGGGCTGGGCGGCGGCGGGCATCGGCTTCTCGCTGAACAACGCGATGCTGATTATCGCGGGCTCGCTGGTGGGTTCTTCAGGCGCGATCCTGTCGTACATCATGTGCCACGCGATGAACCGCTCGTTCTTCAACGTGCTGCTCGGCGGCTTCGGTGCGGAACCTGGCGCCGCTGCTGCAGGCGGTGCGCAGGAACAGCGGCCAGTGAAGTCCGGTTCCGCCGACGACGCATCGTTCATGCTCGGCAACGCGGAAACGGTGGTGATCGTGCCGGGCTACGGTCTGGCCGTCGCACGCGCTCAGCACTCGCTGAAGGAACTCACCGACAAGCTGATCGCGAAGGGCATCGACGTGCGTTACGCGATCCACCCGGTGGCCGGCCGGATGCCGGGGCACATGAACGTGCTGCTCGCCGAAGCTGAGGTGCCGTACGACCTCGTGTTCGAGATGGAGGACATCAACAGCGAGTTCGGTCAGGTGGACGTGGTGCTGGTGCTCGGCGCGAACGACGTGGTGAATCCGGCCGCGAAGAACGATCCGAAATCGCCGATCGCCGGGATGCCGATCATCGAGGCGTACAAGGCGCGCACGGTGATCGTCAACAAGCGTTCGATGGCGGCCGGCTACGCGGGCCTCGACAACGACCTGTTCTACATGGACAAGACGATGATGGTCTTCGGCGACGCGAAGAAGGTCATCGAGGACATGGTGAAGGCGGTCGAGTAAGCCAGCAGAAGTAGAGGTAAAAACACGCAAGGCGGCTCCGGCCGCCTTGCGTGTTTTTGGGTAGATGCTTTGAGTAGATACAGCAGCGGAGCATCAACGCTTCGGTGCCTCTGCATGTCGCAGATAGTCCGCGAGCCGTCTGTCCGCTACGTCCGGAAACACTTCGTGCAGCACGACGCTGCCCATTCTCGCGATGTCGAACGTTCGGAAATTCTCGCGCAGTTCGCACCATGCGCCGATTGTCCAGCGGCCGCCCCAGTAAAACAGTCCGAGCGGCCATACGCGCCGCGCCGTGTGCGTGCCCAGCCGGTCGCAGTACGAGAAGCTCGTGATGTGCCGCGAGTCGACTGCGCGATGCAGCGCATCCACCTTGACGAAAAACTCCGGCTCGACGTGAAACGACGGTGCGAACACTGCGAGGCGTTCGAGTGCCGCGCGCTTGTCGGCGGGCATCGCCGATGCGATCTTTGCCAACGCGCTGCGCGCGCCGCTCGCGAGGCCGGCGCCGCCCCACGTTTCGAGCATCTTCGCGCCGGTGGCGAGCGCGGCGAGTTCGTCGACGGTGAACGTGAGCGGCGGCAGGCTCGCCGCGCGGCTCAGCCGGTAGCCGATCCCCGCTTCGCCTTCGATCGGCACGCCCGACAACTGCAGATCGCGCACGTCGCGATAAACGGTGCGCAGCGAAACGCCGAGCCATTCGGCGAGTTGCTGCGCGGTCGTCAGGCGACGGCCGCGCAGCAGTTCGGCGATCTGGAACAGGCGGTCGGCTCGGCGCGTCATCGTGGCGGGAGTCGCAACGCGACTCGTAACAGGATGCCGCGATGATAGCGCCGTGCCGCGCGTACAGCGATCATGCGAGCTTTGGCGAATGCAGACCGATACGGTTGCCTTCGGTATCGATGAAGAAACCGATGTAGCCGAAGTTGTTCGGCAGCTCGATCGCCATGCCTTCCTTCTTGCCGCCCGCGCGTTCGACGCGGTCGAGTGTCGCCTTCACCGACGGTTCCGCGTTCAGATAGACGAGCACGCCGTCCCGTACGGGCTTGATTTCCTGCGGGTTGTAGGTGATGCATCCGCCGGTCGCGCCGTCTTCGTGGGCGAACATCGCCATCGGTACGCCGCTCATGACTTCGCGTTGCAGCTTGATGTCGAGCGCGGCTTCGTAGAAGTTCGTGGCGCGGTTGAAATCGATCGACGGAATCTCGAACCACGCGATGACGCGGGCAGCCGTGGCGGTAGCAGTGGCAGTTGCAGTGGTGTCAGACATGACTCTCTCCTGAGATCGCGGTGAGCCGCAACTCAAACGGGAGCGGCGGCGACGCCGGATGGCGTGGAAGAGAGTGTGCTGCCGGGCTACTGACAGCGTTCTGTCAGTAGCCTCGGGGGAGGCGTCAGGCTGCGTCGTCCGGGCGGTCGGCGGCGGGGCGCTGGCGGACGCTGCCCGCGATCAGGTCGAAGCGGAACAGCCGGCATTCGAGTGCGCCGTTGAAGAGCGGCGTCTTCGTCGATTCGCGCAGGCGCATCTGGCCGGGCAGCTTGCGGTCGGACGTGAGGATGAACGCGTGCCAGCCGGTGAAGCGCTGTTTTAGCGCGTCGCCGAAGGCCTTGAAGAACTCGCTGTCGGGGGTATCGGTGTGGACGCGGCGGAAGCCTTCGTCGGCTGCCAGTTCACGATCCTCACGACTTTCGCGATTCTCCCGACGATCGCGTCCGGTCTCGCGCACTTGGCCGCGCGGGCCGCGACCACGCACCTCGATCCGCTCACCGTACGGCGGGTTCGCGACGAGAATGCCCGGCGTCGAACCCGGTGCGCTCATGCCGCGGGCGTCGACCTGTTTCAGCGAGATCGACGGCAGGCCGGCGCGCTGGAAATTCGCGCGCGCCTTGTCGAGCACGTCGCCGGAGATGTCGCTGCCGTAGATCTGCAGATCGGCGCGCGACGCCGCAGCCGCGCGCTTCGCATCCTGCGCGGCGGCCTTCAGGTCGCGCCATACGGCGGTGTCGTACTGCTTGAGATTTTCGAAACCGAAACGGCGCTCGGCGCCTGGCGCAATGTTCAGCGCGACCTGCGCGGCTTCCGCGAGAAACGTGCCGCTGCCGCACATCGGATCGTAGAGCGGCGTGCCGGGCGTCCAGCCGGTCAGCGCGAGGATGCCGGCTGCGAGATTTTCGCGCAGCGGCGCCGCGCCCTTGTCGAGCCGCCAGCCGCGCTTGAACAACGGCTCGCCGGACGTGTCGAGATACAGCGTGCAATCAGTCGCGGTGAGGAACGCGAACACGCGGACGTCGGGCGTGGCCGTGTCGATGCTCGGCCGTTCGCCGCTGACTTCACGCAGACGATCGCAGATCGCGTCCTTGACGCGCAGCGTCGCGAATTCGAGGCTGCGCAGCGGCGACTTGATCGCCGTCACGTCGACGCGCAGCGTTTCGCCTGCGGAGAACCACTGCTCCCAGCGCTGATCGAGCGCCAGCGCGTAAATGTCCTGCTCGCTGCGGTACGGGCTGTGCGCGATCTTCAGCAGCACGCGGCTCGCGATCCGCGAATGCAGGTTCGCGGCCATGCCGGCTGCCCATCCACCGCGAAAGTGCACACCGCCCGGCACCTGGGCACCGGCGACGAACTGCGCGCCGTTCAGATGACGCGTGGCGATTGTGGCGAGTTCGGCGGCCAGTGTGGCTTCGAGGCCGCGCGGGCAGGGGAGGAAGAAATCGAATGACATGGAGCGTGCCGGGAGGCGTGGAATAAGGCGCCATTGTACGCGGTCGGGTGTCGAGGCCCGGCGCGCCCGTTGCGCGGCGAGACGGGTCGGCTAGCTGTCTGTCGTAGTGTGGCGCGGCTTCAGTATCGTGCCGGGCAACATGTCGTACGGATGTTTCCAGCCTGGTTGGGCGGCCATCCTGTCGCGCCACGCAGCTATGTGCGGATGCGTGTTCGCGAGGTCGTAGCCGGTTTCGTCGACAGGGAAATACAGATATCCGATCAACGAAAAATCGGCGATGCTGAGGCGGTCGTTGACCATCCAGCTGCGCGTGGCCAGATGCCTGTCGACGACCTGGAACGCCGCATCGATACGTGCGCGCAAAAATGCGATGACGTCGGGACTCGGTGGCTCCTGTGCAAACGAGCGCAGCCATCGGTGCGTGACGAAATAGCTGCTGAATTTATGGTTGTCGAAGAGAATCCAGCGCAGGATTTCGCGGCGTTCCTGTGCATCGCGGCCGCCATAGACACCCAGTTGCTCCGCCAGATAATCGAGGATCACCCCCGACTGAGCCAGCATTGCACCGCGATGTTCGAGAACCGGCACTTCGCCCATCTCGTTGACTGTGTCGCGCCATGCGTCGGTACGCGTGACGCCGCTGAAGAAGTCGACGAATACCGGCTCCCAGTCGGCGCCCGCACACGACATCATCAGCGCTGCCTTGTACGCGTTGCCTGATTGGGCGAAGCAATGCAGTTTGAACTCGGCCATGAGGCCACCTCCGATGGACGGGCGGGTGAGCGAATCGACAGTATCCGGTGAGATTCGAGCGCCCGCCAGTCCGTCGATGCGGATCGCCGCCGCTAACCCGCGTCCTGCGCCGCCCCCGCTTCCCGCGCACGCCGCACCGGCCACACCAGATCGAGCGGATGCCGCAGCACGTGACGCCAGAACGCGCCGCGCAACGAGCGCACGTCCTTGCGCCGCAGATCGCGCGAGCGGACCGCCATCAGGAACGCGAGCGCGAAGCTCACCGCGACGTTCAGGATCGCCATGCTGAAGACGCCCGCGAACGCCCACCACAGTTCCGGCAGATGCAGCGCGTCCTTGCCGAGCACGCCGAGCGCAACGCCGATCGACCCCGAGCTCAACGTCACGTGACGCACCTCGAAGTGAAACGCGAGCGCGCTGACGATCGACGGCACCACGCCCAGCATCAACCCGAGCGTGATGTTGCCGACCACACCGGCGATATTCGAGCGGCAGAAATTCGCGAGCCGCTCGGTTCCTGCTCTGCCGAGCGTCATCCGCAGACGGCGGTTGTACGCGAGCGCGTCGCCGACCCGATGCAGCACGAACCAGTTGTCGGCCCAGCCGGCGAGCAGGCTCGACGACCACAGCAGCACGCCGGTCAATGCCGCGTAAAGCGGCGTCGGTCCGAGCAGCGAGAACGAGTGCAACGTGGCGTGCGCCTTGTCGGCGGAAATCAGGTTCGCGCCGAACATCCCGTGCCACAGCAACTGCACGGCGAGGCACACCGGAAACACGACCATCACGTTGCCCGCGATCGCTGCCGACTGCGTGCGGATCAGCGCCACCACCGACGACACGAAACGGTCCACGCCATCGCGCGTACCGGTGCCGTCCAGTTCGCGTGCGAGCGTCGGTGCGGTCATCGCGGGTTGTTTGGTGGCAAGCGAGAAGTGCAGGAAGTGCATCAGCAGGAAGCTCGTCGCGTAGTTGATGCCGGCGAGCAGCCCTTCGAGCATCGACTGCAGATGCGCGCCGGTGATCGCGAACTTCACGCATACCGTGGCGACGGTGACGAGTCCGCCGCCCGCGGCCATCCGCAGCATCTTCAGGTACTCGGCGCGGTCGCGGGCGATGTAGTGCTCGCCGGTGTCCGCGCTGTACTCGACGACCTTGCGCGCGAGCAGCGAGAAGTTGCTGCGCAGCAGATGCGACACGCTCTGGCTCGCGTGATTCGCATCGACGAGTTCGGCGGCGAGGCGCGCGAGTGCGTGCAGGTCGTCGGAGGCCATCCATGCGTCGAGCAGCAGTTCGGCGCGCACGATGCGCATGCGCATCCGTTCGACCTGGAACACGATGTCGACGCTGACGCCGTTGCGGTACAGGTGGGCGAAGACGTCGTCGGTGGCGATCCGGCATTCGTCGAGCAGCACGCGGAGATAGTTGACCTCGTGCAGCAGACGGTTCTCGTTGACGCCTTCCTCGATCGCCTGATGCGCGGCCTCGACCGCGAGCATCGCGCGCGTGAGCCGGTAGAACGGCTGCTTGTCGAGCGGGATGCGCGCGTCCACATCGCCAAGCCGGCTGCGCACGGTTTGCGACAGCCCCGTCGAGCTGATCTGGCAGGTCAGGTTATGCAGCGCGGTAAGCAGATCGAGCGACAGCGCGCCGTTTGTTTGACGCGTGCGTTCAGTGGACTCATCAATAGCTTCGTAGCTGAACAGATCGCGGATGCGCGCGAGCAGATCGGCAGGCAGCGACGCGATCCATTCGGCGTCGTGCTGCGACGTGAACATCAGCGTGAACAGCGCGGACAGTTCGCGCCGGTTCGGCGCGGGCGGAATCAGCGACGACTGCGCACGCTCGAACAGCGCGCCGAAGAAACCCGAATGCACCGGCATGCCGGCGTCGCACAGCAGCGAGATGCCGTCGCTGTCGCGCAGCAGTCCGCGCAGGATGCCCGCGACGTTCGCCTTCCATGCGGGATTGCGATCGAGTACGTGCAGCAGGTAGCGCACGCGGGTATGCGCGGGCATCGTGCGTGGCGCATCGGTATCTGCATTTGCGTTGGCTTCGGATGGATCGGCCTGCACGTTGCCGCCGCGATGAATCCAGTGCGCGAGTTCGATCAGCCATTCGCTGCGCTCCGCGTAGGGCGCGTCGGCATCGGCGATCGCGAGCAGCGCATCCAGTTGATGCCCGCTGCTGCGCGACGCGCGCCATTTTTTCAGGAAGGTCGTGAGCGATCGGAACATGGGCTAGTGCTTGTCGTGCGAATCGTGCGATTCTGGTGAAGCGGGCGTGCGGTTCGATTTGGATCGAAGCCGAGGCGTAATCGTGCTGGTGCTCGTGTGTGCGCTTGTGCGTGCGTTTGCGAAGCGGTGAGTAACGCAGCGTGGTCGCATCGCATCGCGCCGCATGATTCGCGGCGCGATGCGTGATTCATTCGCTAGGTGATCAGTGGCCGGTGGACGCGTCCGCCGTACCCGCTGCGGTCATCACCGGGCAAGGCACCGTCACCGGATGAGCCGCCGCCGCAGCAGAAGCATTCTTCGCCGGCACAGCAACGCGCGGCTGCGGTGCCGCAGCGAGCGCACCAATGCCCGCAGCGATCTGCGCCGAGATGTCCTGCACCGCGCGACGATGGCCGTCGACGAGCGCGTCGTAGCCGCTCGCCACCGGTTCGCTGACCACGCTGCGGCACGTCAGCACCGCCTGCGTGCGCACCGCGCGCACGCTCCACACCGCATCGATCAACGCATGCGAACCGGGCCACGACTCGAAGCGCTGCACGTTCACGCTGACGCGATACACGGGCACGCCATCGGGATAAGGTGTGCCGGAGACGTCGATGGTATTCAGCCGCTGCGTCAGGTCCACCGACAGCGCACGACGGATCTCGTCGCCGGGCATCGACGCCCAGCGCGTCTGTTCGAGCACGTCGACCTGGTTGGGTCCGGTCTGCACGACGAACGACGTTTTCGCGACTTGCGACGGCACGTCGACGGGCGGCACTTCGATCAGCAGCGGCGCACGCGCGGCGGTCGTGGTCGGCGTCGCGGCAGTCGTGGCATCGGAGCCGAGCGTATAGAAACGGCTCGACGGCGACGAACACGCAGCAAGCGCGACGAATCCCGCGCACGCGGTGAGCGCCGCGACCAGGCGTAACGGTCGCAGCGGTTGAACAGGCCGGCGCAAGAGCCAGGTTCGCTTCATGGTTTATCTCCTGGTTTGCCGCGCAGCAGCGATTCCGGATGGCGCTCCAGATAATCCGACAGCGCATTCAACGATTGCAGCGTGCGGGTCAGTTCCTGCAGCGCCTGGTGAACGTCGGACTGCAGCGGCGAATCCTGCTGCAGCGTCGCCTCGGCCGAATTGAAGGTCTGCTTCGCGGCAGACAACGTATCGCGCGCCTGCGGCACGACCTCGGTGTTGAGTCGCGAGAACAGGTTGTCCGCGTTTTTCAGCGCGCTGTTCAGGTTCGTGCCGATCTGGTCGAACGGCACCTTGTCGAGCTTCTTCGCGATGTCCGCGACCTGCAGTTGCAGTTCGTCGAGCGTGTTCGGGATGGTCGGCAGCACCATCGGATCGCGGGTCGTATCGACGGTGGCGGGCGCCGCTTTCGGGAACAGATCGACCGCGACATACAGCTGACTCGTCAGCAGATTGCCGGTGCGCAACTGGCCGCGCAGCCCGTGCGCGACGAGACGCTCGATCAGATCGCGTCCTTCCGGCGTGCCGGGCGCAGGCGCGGCCGGACCGCGGCCATGCCGCATCAGCCGCTGCGGATAGATGTTCATCGTCACCGGCATCACGAAGTTGTGCGCCTTCGGATCGTATTCGACGCCGATGTCCGTCACCTGACCGAGCACGATGCCGCGGAAGTCGACCGGCGCACCCACCGACAGCCCGCGCAGCGACTGGTTGAAGTTCATCACGACGTGGATCGGCGGGCCGTCGGGCTCGCGCATCGCGTCGGTTTCGTCGGCGCCGAGGCGGAACGTCATGTTGTCCGGTGCCTGCGCGCCAACCGGCTGACCCGGCGGCGACTGGAACGCGAGGCCGCCGGTGATCACCGTCGCGAGCGACTGGGTGTTCAGCGTGAAGCCGCTCGAATCGAGTCGCAGATCGACGCCGCTCGCGTGCCACCAGCGCGAATTCGTACCGACGTACTGATCGTACGGCGCGCTGACGAACACCTGCATCGTGACGCCGGTGCCGTCCTTGTCGAGCGAGAAGCCGACCACCTGACCGACCTGCACGCGCCGGTAATAGACCGGCGAGCCGATGTCGATCGAACCGAGCGAGTCGCCGCGCAGCGTGAAGCGGTGGCCGCGCTGATCGCCGGTGACGGGCGGCGGCGTCTCGAGGCCGGTGAACGCATCCTGCGCATCCTGCGAACGGCCAGCGTCGACGCCGATGTACGCGCCCGACAGCAGCGTGTTCAAGCCCGACACGCCGCTCGTGCCGACCCGCGGACGTACCACCCAGAAGCGCGTGTCCTTGACGGCGAAATCTTCGGCTTCCTTCGTGAGCTGCACTTCGACCTGCACGTGCGAATGGTCTTTCGTCAGCGTGATGGTCTTCACCGAACCGATATCGACGTCCTTGTACTTGACCTTGGTCTTGCCGGGTTCGAGGCCCTCGGCGCTGACGAACGAGATCGTGATCGTCGGGCCGCGATCGAGCACGGACTTCACGACGAGCGCGATGCCGATCAGCGCGGCGATCAGCGGAATGACCCAGACGAGCGACGGCAGCCACGCCCGGCGCGGCTCGATTTCGGGCTCGGGCAGGTCGGGCGGAACGGTGGGGCCTTGCGGGCTAGTCATGGTGGGAGTCCTGAACTGTGTTTCCGTTTTGGTCTTGCGGGTGCTGCGGATGCGGTGCGGGCTCGTTGCGCGGCGGGTGGCGGACGTTGTCCCAGATCAGCCGCGAATCGAACTGCATCGACGCGAGCATCGTCAGGATCACGACCGAACCGAACGCGAGCGCGCCGGGCCCGGCGGTAATCACGGCGAGCGACTTGAAGCGCACCAGCGCGACGGTCAGCGTGATCACGAACACGTCGAGCATCGACCAGCGGCCGATGCGCTCGACAATGCGATACAGCGTCGTGCGTTCGTGCGGCCGCCACGCGGAGCGGCGCTGCGTTGTCACCGTGAGCAGCGTCAGCACCGACAGCTTCAGCATCGGCACGAGAATGCTCGCGACGAACACGACGACCGCGAGCGGCCAGTCGCCCGATGTCCAGAAGTAGACGACGCCGCTCATGATCGTGTCGTCCTCGGCGCCGACCAGCGACGACGTGTGCATCACCGGCAGCAGGTTCGCCGGAATATACAGCAGCGCGGCGGCGATCAGCAGCGCCCAGGTGCGCATCAGGCTGTCCGGATTGCGCCGGTGCAGCACCGCGCCGCAGCGGGGGCAGTGTTGCGGGACGATCGAATGGACGCGCTGCGATACACGCCCGCAGGCGTGGCAGCCGATGAGTCCGGCGCGCGATGCGGTGAGGTATCTCATTAATGGCTCACCGTTCGCTCGCTGCGGCAGGTGGAGTGGGCACAACGGGTCGGGGCGCGGGTGCTTTTGCACGGGCGCGCAGATCATCGGCGAGGTCCCACAGCGTGCGCGGATCGAACGTCACGACGACCGCGAACATCAGCGTCAGTGCACCAAAAGCGAACAGCGCGGCTTCGGGGATCACGCGTGCGAGGCTCACCATTTTCACGATCGTGACCAGCACGCCGAGCATGAACACTTCGATCATGCCCCACGGCCGCACGAACTGGATCGCGCGCAGCACGTGATTGAAGCCCGGCGGCACGTAACCCCGGCGCAGCGGCACGAGCACGTACAGCAACGCGACGAGTTCGGTCAGCGGAAACAGCGTGGTCGAACAGAACACGATCACCGCGACGACCTGCATCCCTTCTTCCCACAGCGCGACGAGCGCGCCGGCGAGGCTCGTCTGCGACGTGATGCCGTTGGTTTCGAGTTCGACGATCGGGAAGCCCTGCGCGATCAGAAACGTGATCAGCGCGGCGACCGTCAGCGCGCAGATGCTGTCGAGCCGGCCCGACACGCCGCGATAAAGCGTGGCGCCGCAGCGCGGGCAGCGTGCCGTTGCCCTGCCGGATAGACGCGGTTTGCGAAACAGTGCGTCGCATTCGTGGCACGCAATCAGATTGTGGTCATGTTCCATGCGGGCGGAAAGGCAAACGGCGTGAACGGAAAAGGCGGCGCCGGAGAGGCCGTCGCATGAGTGACGCAATAGTATCAAACGCGCCTGGGGCGGGGCTTTTCAGCCGATTACAGGGAATGACGGTGGGACGGCGGGAACGTTTTTGTGTCTGCTGATCGATATCCGACAGTTACGCGCAGTCAATGTTCCTCGTGCGCCGCAGCATCGGATACCGCGCTATGACGGCCGTGCCGCGACACGCCGTCTTTAACGGCTTAAGGTAGCATGGCGGCCGTAGTGCACGCTGCGTGCCTGCCCGATGCGAAGCGCATCGGGAATAGCGGAACCCGCTGCTTCGTTAACTCTTTTTGCATGCATCGACCGTCATGGCACAGACCCATACATTCGCTTCCCGCGAGTCGTACACGCGGACCGCGATCGCGCTGCACTGGCTGATTGCACTCCTGATCGTTTGCGGTTTCGGGCTCGGCTGGGTGATGACCGACATCCCCGGTTTCACGCCGACGAAGCTGCGCTATTTCTCGTGGCACAAATGGATCGGCGTCACCGTGTTCGCGCTCGCCGTGCTGCGCATCCTGTGGCGCGCCACTCACGCGGCACCCGTGCTGCCGCGCCAGATGCCGACATGGCAGCGCGGTCTCGCGCACGTCACGCATTTCGTGCTCTACGCGCTGATGATCGCGATTCCGGTGTCGGGTTATCTGTACAGCTCGGCGGCCAACGTGCCGGTCGTGTATCTCGGGCTCATTCCGCTGCCGCGCCTGATCGCACCCGATCCCACGCTGAAGGTCGTGCTGAAGACCATTCACATCACGCTGAACTACGGTTTGCTGGTACTCGTCGCGGGACACGTCGCGGCGGCGCTCAAGCATCAATGGCTGGACCGCGACGGCCTGCTGTCGCGGATGATCCCTTTCCTCAAATAAGGACGACCCATGAAGGTTTCGTTTTATCGCTACATGCTCGCGGCGTTCGCCGCCGCTTCGCTGACCGCGGCCGGCAGCGCGTTCGCTCAGGTCGACGTCGCGAAGAGCACGATCACCGCGATCTCGAAGCAGATGAACGTGCCGGTCGAAGGCAAGTTCGGCAAGTTCACCGCACAGGTGTCGTTCGATCCGGCGAAGCCCGCGGCCGGCAGCGCGCAGTTCACCGTCGACACCGGCAGCTTCGACCTCGGCGACGAGTCGTACAACGATCAGGCGCGCGGCAAGGAATGGTTCGACGCGAAGACTTTCCCGAGCGCGACGTTCGTGTCGAGCGCGATCGCGCCTGCCGGCGGCAACAAGTTCACGGTGACCGGCAAGCTCACGATCAAGGGCAAGTCGCAGATCGTGTCCGTGCCGGTGACGGTCGCGCAGCAGGGCGCGACGCAGACCTTCGACGGCTCGGTGCCGATCAAGCGTTCGCAGTTCGACATCGGTACCGGCGAATGGAAGGACACGTCCGTCGTCGCCGACGAAGTGGTGATCAAGTTCCACATCGTTGCCGCACACAAGTAAGCGCAACGAACGAGAGCAGCAGCAACGAACCCGAATGCACGGCGCGTTTGCGCGGTGCGCTTTTATAACAAGGAGCATCATTTGAACAAGACCCTCTTGATCGCTGTCGGCGCGCTGGCGTCGTCCCTGTCGTTCGGCGCGTTCGCCGCCGATACGTATCAGCTCGATCCGCAACATACGTACCCGAGCTTCGAAGCCGATCACTTCGGTGGCCTGTCGGTGTGGCGCGGCAAGTTCACGAAGAGCTCGGGCACCGTGACGCTCGATCGCGCGGCGAAGACCGGCACGGTCGACGTCACCGTCGATCCGGCTTCGGCCCAGACCGGCAACGCGAAGCTCGATGAGGAACTGGCCGGCACCAAGTTCTTCGACACCGCGAAATTCCCGACGGCAACGTACAAGGGCACGCAGATCAAGTTCGACGGCGACAAGCCGGCCGAAGTGATCGGCACGCTGACGCTGCACGGCGTCACGAAGCCGCTCAACCTGAAGATCGATTCGTTCAAGTGCATGCAGCATCCGGTGCTCAAGCGTGAAGTGTGCGGCGTCGAAGCGGAAGGCTCGTTCAACCGCGACGAATTCGGCGTCGACATGGGCAAGGCGTATGGCTTCAAGATGGAAACGAAGCTGCACATCCAGGCTGAAGGGATCAAGCAGTAAGCGTCGGTTGCTTGCGGCGGGGGCCTTCGGGCCGCCGTTTGCCGCAGTGCCGCGTCACGAGAACCGCTTCGTCCGCCTCACGGCGGCGAAGCGGTTTTTTTCATGGTGCCTGTCCTGCCTCGGATTGCATTGCACGGTAAGCCCCACTCGCGCGGTTTTAATTTTTGAGGTACATAGAGCGCAGACACCGGACCGGTTGTGCGCGCACCCTGGCCGGTCTGCGGAACAGCTGTCGCTGTCCGCTCACACCAATCGCGCGCGACGGAGATCTGCATGAGTACAACGGCAGCAGCGGGCGCGGCGGTGCCTCGCCAGAGCGCGTGGCGTACGGTCGTGGCGGCATCGATCGGCAACGCGCTCGAATGGTTCGACCTCGTGGTGTACGGCTTCTTCGCCGTCATCATCTCGAAGCTGTTCTTTCCGGCCGGCAACGACACCGTGTCGCTGCTGCTGACGCTCGGCACATTCGGCGTGTCGTTCTTCATGCGGCCGCTCGGCGCGATCGTGCTCGGTGCGTATGCGGACCGCGCGGGCCGCAAGGCGGCACTCACGCTGTCGATCCTGCTGATGATGCTCGGCACGCTGATCATCGCAATCCTGCCCACCTACGCGACGATCGGCGTCGCGGCACCGGTGATCCTCGTCGCCGCGCGGTTGATGCAGGGTTTCTCGGCGGGCGGTGAATTCGGCAGCGCGACCGCGTTTCTCGCCGAACACGTGCCCGCGCGACGTGGCTTCTTCGCGAGCTGGCAGGTGGCGAGCCAGGGGCTTACGACGCTGCTCGCGGCCGGTTTCGGCGCGGTGCTGACCGGCGGGCTGTCGCCGGCGCAGATCGGTGCGTGGGGCTGGCGCGTGCCGTTCTTCTTCGGGCTGCTGATCGGGCCGGTCGCGTGGTATATCCGCACGAAGCTCGACGAAACGCCGGAATTTCTCGCCGCCGAAACCACCGACTCGCCGCTGCGCGACACGTTCGCGAGCCAGAAGCTGCGGCTCGCGATCGGCGTCGGCATCGTCGTGCTCGGCACCGTGTCGACGTACCTCGTGCTGTTCATGCCGACTTATGGCGTGAAGCAGCTGGGTCTCGCGCCGTCGGTGACGTTCGGTGCGATCGCGCTGACCGGTGTGATCCAGCTGGTGTTCTCGCCGTTCGTCGGCCATCTGTCGGACCGCATAGGGCGCACGTCGATCATGCTGGTCGCGGCGACGCTGCTGCTCGTGCTGATCTATCCGCTGTTCGCGTATCTCGTCGCGAATCCGACGCTCGGCTCGCTGATCATCGTGCAGGTCGTGCTCGGTATTCTCGTGACCGGTTACTTCGCCGCGCTACCCGGTTTGCTGTCGGAGATCTTTCCGGTGCAGACGCGCACGACCGGCATGTCGCTCGCGTATAACATCGCGGTGACGATCTTCGGCGGCTTCGGGCCGTTCATCATCGCGTGGCTGATCGGTGCGTCGGGCACGAAGGTCGCGCCGAGTTTCTACATGATCTTCGCTGCGCTGATCAGTTTGATCGCGCTGGTGGGGGCGCGGTTCAGGCTTGGGTATCGATGAGGTAGTGGCGTTTGCGGTGAAGCGGTTGCCGCCGTAAACGAAAAAGGCCGGTTCGCGAGAACCGGCCTTTTACTTTTGCTTTACTTCAAGACTTCGTACGAACCGCCGTAGCGCTTAAACCTGTGCGCCCGCGTTCGGATCGTTCGGGTCCTGACGTTCCTTCTTGTCCTTCAGCAGATCTTCACGCTTGACGCCGAGCCACATCGCGATCGCCGCGGCGACGAACACCGACGAGTAGATCCCGAACAGGATACCGACCGTCAGCGCGAGCGCGAAGTAATGCAGCGTCGGGCCGCCGAACAGGAACATCGACAGCACCATCATCTGCGTACAGCCGTGGGTGATGATCGTGCGCGACATCGTGCTGGTGATCGCGTGGTTGATGACCTCCATCACGGTCAACTTGCGTTCGCGGCGGAAGGTCTCGCGAATCCGGTCGAAGATAACGACCGATTCGTTCACCGAGTAGCCGAGCACCGCGAGCACCGCCGCCAGCACCGACAACGAGAACTCCCACTGGAAGAACGCGAAGAAGCCAAGAATGATCACGACGTCGTGCAGGTTGGCGATCACGCCGGCCACGGCGTACTTCCATTCGAAGCGGAGCGACAGGTACAGCACGATGCCGACGACCACGCACGCAAGCGCGAGCAGGCCGTCGGTGACGAGTTCCTTGCCCACCTGCGGACCGACGAACTCGACGCGCTGCAACTGCACCTGCGCATCGGCGGTTTTCAGTGCGCCCATCACCTGGTCGCTCTGCTGCGCGGATGTGAAGCCCTGCTTGATCGGCAGACGGATCAGCACGTCGCGCGACGTGCCGAAGTTCTGCACCTGCGCGTCGGCGTAACCGAGCTTGTCGAGCGTCGCGCGCACCGGTTCGAGTGCGACGGCCTGCGGGTACTGCACTTCGATCACGGTACCGCCGGTGAATTCCACCGACAGATGCAGCCCGCGATGCAGCAGGAAAAATACAGCGGCAATAAACGTCAGCAGCGAGATCGCGTTGAAGATCAACGCGCGCTGCATGAACGGAATGTCTTTACGAATGCGGAAAAATTCCATGGTGTGCGTCTCCGGGACTCAGCGGGGGCTCAACTCGACGAGCCCGGTTTGCGCGGCGCACTGCCCGCATCGCGGCGGCGAACCACCGGCTTGCCGGGACGTGCCGGCGTTTTCGCGCCGGCAGCGGCCTGGTTTGCAGCCTGGTTGATCGCTTTCGCGGTATCGGTGTCTGCATCGCCGCTCTCGAGGTAGGCGGCGGCACCGTCGACACCGGCACCCGCCGGACGCCACACCTGACCCACCGCCAGCGACTTCAGCTTCTTCTTGCCGCCGTACCAGAGGTTCACGAGACCGCGCGAGAAGAACACCGCGGAGAACATCGACGTCATGATGCCGATACAGTGAACAACCGCGAAGCCGCGCACCGGGCCCGAACCGAACGCGAGCAGCGCGAGACCGGCGATCAGCGTCGTCACGTTCGAGTCGAGAATCGTCGCCCATGCATGCGCGTAGCCGTTCTGGATGGCCAACTGCGGCGGCGCGCCGTTGCGCAGTTCTTCACGCACGCGTTCGTTGATCAGCACGTTCGCGTCGATCGCCATACCGAGTGCAAGCGCGATAGCCGCGATACCGGGCAACGTGAGCGTGGCCTGCAGCATCGACAGGATCGCGACCAGCAGCAGCAGGTTCACCGACAGCGCGATCATCGAGATCGCACCGAACAGCATGTAGTACGCGATCATGAAGACGGCGATCGCGGCGAAGCCCCACACGACCGAATGGAAACCCTTGCGGATGTTGTCGGCGCCGAGGCTCGGGCCGATCGTGCGTTCCTCGATGATGTCCATCGGCGCGGCGAGCGAGCCGGCGCGCAGCAGCAGCGCGAGATCGGTCGCGGCCTGCGGCGTAGGCTGGCCGGTGATCTGGAAGCGGTCGCCGAGTTCGGACTGGATCGTCGCGACGGTCAGCACTTCACCCTTGCCGCGCTCGAACAGCACCATCGCCATCGGCTTGCCGATGTTGTCGCGCGACACGCTGGCCACTGCGCGGCCACCGCGCGAATCGAGGCGGATGTTGACCGACGGACGCTGATGTTCGTCGAAGCCGGCGGACGCGTCGATGATGCGGTCGCCGGTGAAGATAATCTGCTTGCGCAGCAGCACCGGTGCCTGGTTGCCCTGCGTGAAGAGTTCATCGCCGGGCGGGACGGGATCGGACGGATTCGGATGCAGGCCGTTCGGATCGGCGAGGCGCGCTTCGAGCGTCGCCGTGCGGCCGATGATGTCCTTCGCCTTCGCGGTGTCCTGCACGCCGGGTAGCTCGACGACGATACGGTCGGAGCCCTGCTGCTGGATCACCGGCTCCGAGACGCCCAGTTCGTTCACGCGGTTATGCAGCGTCGTGATGTTCTGCTTGAGCGCGGCGTCCTCGACGGTTCGCTGCACGGCCGGCGAGAAGGCGCCGACCACCTGGAAGCCACCAGTCGGCGCAGGCTGTGTCGCCCACTGCAGTTCGGTCACGCCGGTGGTGAGCTGCTTGCGCGCGTTCTCGGCGGTGTCCTGATCGGCGAAGTTCACGACAACCGACTGGTTGACGCGGTTCACGCCGCCGTCGCGGATGTTCTTGTCGCGCAGCAACGTGCGCGCATCGGACGAGTCGGAATCGAGCTTCTTGTTCAGCGCGCCGGCCATGTCCACCTGGAGCAGGAAGTGGACGCCGCCGCGCAGATCGAGACCGAGATACATCGGCAGCGCGTGCAATGCGGTCAGCCAGTGCGGCGACGCGCTCTGCAGGTTCAGTGCGACGATGTATTGGGGGTCGGTCGGATCGCTGTTCAGCGCCTTCTGCAGCAGATCTTTCACGCGCAGCTGCGTGTCGGTGTCGCCGACGCGCACGCGGATGTTCGCGTTGATCGTGGCGTTGTCGAACGTGATGTCGTCAGGCTTGATCTGGCTGGCGGCGAGCGCCGCTTCGATCTGCGCGAGCGTGCCCGAATCGAGCTTGACCGTTGCCTTGCCGCTCGACACCTGCACTGCGGGTGCTTCGCCGAAGAAGTTGGGCAATGTGTACACGAGGCCGATGACAAGTGCCACCGACATCACGACATATTTCCAGAGGGGGTAACGGTTCATGGAGGTAGTCCAACGGGACGGTTGGCTGGAGAGCGCGGCATCCGGCGGAGCGCGCGGCGGCGAAGCACCGTTGACGGTCGTGCTTCACGCACCGCGTCGGGCCGGACGCGGGGAGAGCCGACCTTACAGCGACTTGAGCGTGCCCTTCGGGAGAATCGTCGTGACCGATCCCTTTTGCACGGTGATTTCGGTGCCTTCGGAGATTTCGACGCCGACGTATGCGTCGCCGACCTTCGTCACCTTGCCGACGATGCCGCCGTTCGTCACCACTTCATCGCCCTTCGCCATCGCGGCGAGCATGTTGCGATGTTCCTTCTGGCGCTTCATCTGCGGGCGGATCATGATGAAGTACAGCACGGCGAACATCAGAATCAGCGGCAGGAAGCTCATCAGACTCGATTCGGCGCCACCTGCGCCACCTTGCCCGAAGGCACTGGAAATGAACGACACGTTGGTCTCTCCGTTATAACGATCAAAAAAACAGCCGGTCATTCTACCACCGGCATTTCACGCGACGGCGTGACAGAATCGGCTTTCCGGGGCCAGGGCATTGCCTGAACGCGGGATGAGTGGATGCGGTCGGACGCCGTTACGAAAGGTTATTGTAATGCTCGGCTGTGCCGTCACGCTGAGGGACGGGAAAAACTCTGCAAAGTGTCGGAGCGTGCGCGGCTAATCGATACCCCTCGCGCGATTCTCGTGGAACGTCGTGCGGAACGCTTCGAACGTATGGGTTTCGATCGACGCGCGAATGTCGCTCATCAGCTCGAGGTAGTAGTGCAGGTTGTGGATCGTGTTCAGCTGCGCACCCAGAATCTCGCCGACGCGATGCAGATGATGCAGATAGCCGCGCGTGAAATTGCGGCACGTGTAGCAGCCGCACTGCTCGTCGAGCGGACGCAGCGAGTTGCGATGCGTCGCGTTGCGGATCTTCACGTCGCCGAAGCGCGTGAACAGCCAGCCATTGCGCGCATTGCGCGTCGGCATCACGCAGTCGAACATGTCGACGCCGGCCGCGACACCGGCCACCAGATCTTCCGGCGTGCCGACGCCCATCAGGTAGTGCGGCTTGTCAGCGGGTAGCTTCGGACCGATGTGGTTCAGCACCCGCATCATGTCTTCCTTCGGCTCGCCGACCGACAGCCCGCCGATCGCCAGACCATGAAAGTCCATCGCCGCGAGACCGGCGAGCGATTCGTCGCGCAGGTCTTCGAACATGCCGCCCTGCACGATGCCGAACAGCGCGTTCGGATTGCCGAGCCCGCGGAATTCGTCGATCGAACGTTGCGCCCAGCGCATCGACATGCGCATCGAGTCCGCCGCATCCTGATGCGACGTCGGCACGCCGTTCGTCGCGTACGGCGTGCATTCGTCGAACTGCATCACGATGTCCGAGTTGAGCACCTTCTGGATCTGCATCGACACTTCCGGCGACAGGAACAGCTTGTCGCCGTTGATCGGCGACGCGAACGTGACGCCGTCCTCGGTGATCTTGCGCAGCTCGCCGAGCGAGAACACCTGGAAGCCGCCGGAGTCGGTGAGGATCGGTTTCTTCCAGCCCATGAAGTTGTGCAGGCCGCCGTGCGCGGCGATCGTCTCGAGACCCGGTCGCAGCCACAGATGGAACGTGTTGCCGAGGATGATCTGCGCGTGGATTTCGTCGAGCTCGCGCGGCTGGATCGCCTTGACCGTGCCGTAGGTGCCGACCGGCATGAAGATCGGCGTTTCGACGACGCCGTGATTCAGCGTGAGCCGGCCGCGTCGGGCGGCGCCGTCGGTGGTGAGCAGTTCGAAGGCGAGGCCGTCTGCAGGGGCTTCGGTCGTGCTGCTCGTGCCGTTCGTATTGTGCGTGCGATCGTGGGTCTGATCGTCGGTCATTCGAAAACTCCTGGGCTACCGAAATACAGTTCGGCGCGTGGTGTGAACGCTGTCGCGAAGGGCGCGACAGCGCGTGCTGCGTGATGCTTAACTGCCTGCGTCGTCCTGCCGCGTCAGCAGCATCGCGTCGCCGTAGCTGAAGAAACGATAGCGCTCGTCGATCGCATGACGATACGCGGCACGGATCGTCTCGACACCGGCGAACGCGGACACCAGCATCAGCAGCGTCGATTTCGGCAAATGGAAATTCGTCACCAGCCGGTCGACCACGCGAAAACGATAGCCCGGCGTGATGAAGATATCGGTTTCGGCGCTGGTCGCCGCGAGCGGCCGGCCCGCATTCTCGGCGTCGCGCGCGGCGGCTTCGAGCGCGCGCATCGACGTCGTGCCGACCGCGATCACGCGGTTGCCGCGCGCGCGCGTCGCCGCGATCCGGTCGACGAGCGTTTGCGGTAGCGCGTACCACTCGCTGTGCATCTGATGGTCGGCGATGTTCTCGACCCGCACCGGCTGGAACGTGCCGGCGCCGACGTGCAGCGTGAGCGTCGCGCGCTCGACACCATGCGCGTCGAGCTTCGCGAGCAGCGCATCGTCGAAATGCAGGCCGGCAGTCGGCGCCGCGACCGCGCCCGGGTTCTGCGCGAACACGGTTTGATAGCGGGTCTCATCCGTCGCGTCGGGGTCGTGCTCGATGTACGGCGGCAGCGGCAGGCGACCGTATTGCTCGATCAGCGTCAGGCAGTCGGCGGGAAAGTGCAGCGTGTAGAACGGTTCGACGCGCTCGCCGACGGTGACGTCGAATGCATCGGCGAGACGCAGCGTCGTGCCCGGCGCCGGGCTCTTGCTCGCGCGGATCTGCGCGAGCGCGGTGCGCTCGCCGGTCAGCCGCTCGACCAGCACTTCGATCCGGCCGCCGCTGGCCTTCTGGCCGAGGAAGCGCGCCTTCAGCACTTTGGTATCGTTGAAGACCAGCAGATCGCCGGGCGTGATGCAGCCGGGCAACTCGGCAAAGCGGCGGTCGACGAATTGCGTGGGCGTCGTCGAACTGTCCACTTCGAGCAGACGGCTCGCGCTGCGCTCGGGCAACGCGGTTTGCGCGATCAGCTCGGGCGGCAGCGCGAAATCGAAATCGGAAAGCGTGAACATGCGAACGGGCAGGATACGGAACGATAGACTGGAGAACGGATCGAGCCGTCGCTGCGCGGCGAGCGGCTATGATTGCGGGACGCCGCCGCAGCGGCGTTCGCGCTGGCTCGTGCCGGCGCGGCGAATCCGTTGAAAGCCGATATTGTACTTGCGAAGCGACTCATGCCCCTGTCCGACCGCCGACCGACTGCCGAACCCGACGAAGCCAGCGCCGCCGAGCCACGCCGCGCGACGCGACGCAGGAAAGCCGCCGGGCCGGTCGATTCTTCTGCCGGTGCGGATGTAGAGAGCGTCTCCGAGCCGGCCGTGGCTTCGAAGAAAACCGCAAAGGCTGCCGCACCGACCAAAACCGCCGACCGTCTCGCGAAGCTTGGCCTCACGCGCGACATCGATCTCGTGCTGCATCTACCGATGCGCTACGAAGACGAAACCACGCTCACGCCGATCGGCGAACTGCTGCCCGGCGGCGTCGCGCAGACCGAAGGCATCGTGTTCGACAACGAGATCGCTTACCGGCCGCGTCGTCAGTTGCTCGTGAAAGTGCGCGACGATGCCGGCGACGAACTCGTGCTGCGCTTTCTGAATTTCTACGGCTCGCAGGTGCAACAGATGGCCATCGGTAAGCGTCTGCGGGTGCGTGGCGACGTGCGCGGCGGCTTCTTCGGCATGGAGATGGTGCATCCGGCGGTGCGACCGGTCGAAGAAGATGCACCGTTGCCGCAGGCACTGACGCCGGTTTATCCGACGACGGCCGGTGTCAGCCAGGCGTATCTGCGCAAGGCGATCGACAACGCGCTGTCGCGTACCTCACTGCCCGAGCTGCTGCCGGAGCCGGTCGCGCGCGCGCATCTCGAACCGCTGGGTGTGCCGTCGCTGATGGAGGCGGTGCGCACGCTGCACCATCCGTCCGCCGATGCGGACGAAACCGCGTTGATCGACGGCACGCATCCGGCGTGGGTGCGCATCAAGTTCGAGGAACTGCTCGCGCAGCAGATGTCGTTGAAGCGCGCGCACGACGCGCGCCGTACGCGTGCGGCGCCGGCGATGCCGCGTCGTGCCGCCGATGGTTCGGGCACGCTGTTCGCGCGGCTCTGCGCGGCGCTACCGTTCGGACTGACGGGCGCGCAGCAGCGCGTGGTCGCGGAGATCGGCTCGGACCTCGCGCTGCCGCATCCGATGCAGCGGCTGCTGCAGGGCGACGTCGGCAGCGGCAAGACCGTGGTGGCCGCGCTCGCGGCCGCGCAGGCCATCGACGCCGGCTACCAGGCAGCACTGATGGCGCCAACCGAAATCCTCGCCGAGCAGCACGCGCGCAAACTGCGCGGCTGGCTCGAACCGCTCGGCGTGCAGGTCGCGTGGCTCGCGGGCAGTCTGAAGACGAAGGAAAAGCGCGCGGCGATCGAGGCGGCCGCGCTCGGCACCGCGCAACTGGTGATCGGCACGCATGCGATCATCCAGGACGCGGTCGAGTTCGCGCGGCTCGGTCTCGTGATCGTCGACGAGCAGCATCGCTTCGGTGTGCAGCAGCGGCTTGCGTTGCGCGCGAAAGCCCAGAACGCCGCAGACGGTGCACTCGATTTCCAGCCGCATCAACTGATGATGTCGGCGACACCGATTCCCCGCACGCTCGCGATGACCTACTACGCCGATCTCGACGTCTCGACGATCGACGAACTGCCGCCCGGCCGCACGCCGGTGCTGACGAAGCTCGTCGCCGATGCGCGTCGCGAAGAGGTGATCGGCCGCGTGCGCGAAGCGGCGCTGACGGGGCGCCAGGTGTACTGGGTCTGCCCGCTGATCGAAGAAAGCGAGACGTTGCAGTTGCAGACCGCGGTGGAAACCTGGGAGACGCTGGTCGCGACGCTGCCCGAGCTTCGCGTGGGACTCGTGCACGGACGGCTCGCGCCGGCCGAAAAAGCCGCGGTGATGGACGCGTTCACGCGTAACGAGGTGCAGTTGCTGGTCGCGACGACGGTGATCGAAGTCGGCGTGGACGTGCCGAACGCGTCGCTGATGGTGATCGAGCACGCCGAGCGTTTCGGTCTCGCGCAGTTGCATCAGCTGCGCGGCCGGGTGGGGCGTGGGAGCGCCGCGTCGGTGTGCGTGCTGATGTATAGCTCTCCGCTGTCGCAGACGGCGCGTGCGCGTCTGCAGACGATGCGCGAAACCACCGACGGCTTCGAGATCGCGCGGCGCGACCTCGAGATTCGCGGTCCCGGGGAGTTTCTGGGCGCGCGGCAGTCGGGCGCGGCGATGCTGCGGTTCGCCGATCTCGAACAGGACGGCTGGTTGATCGAACCGGCTCGCGAGGCCGCCGCGCGGCTGCTCGAAGACTGGCCGGACGCCGTGACCCAGCATCTCGCGCGCTGGCTGGGCGCGCGCGAACAGTATCTGAAGGCTTGATCCGGGAACCGGAAGCAGGGGCTCGCAGCCGCGCCAGGCATGCGTTCCGGCTTGAAGGTTGGCGAATTGGCCCCATAGGTGTATAACAGAAACCTATCGAATCCAACGCACTGATTGGTCCCCAATGACGCTCACCGAATTGAAATACATCGTCGCGGTTGCCCGCGAACGGCACTTTGGCCGCGCGGCCGAGGCGTGTTTCGTCAGCCAGCCGACGCTGTCCGTGGCGATCAAGAAGCTCGAGGACGAGTTGAACGTGCAGATCTTCGAGCGCGGTACGAGCGAAGTCAGCGTGACGCCGATCGGCGAGCAGATCGTCACGCAGGCGCAGCGCGTGCTCGAACAGACGCTTGCGATTAAAGAAATTGCCAAGCAGGGCAAGGATCCGCTCGTCGGACCGCTGCGACTCGGCGTGATCTATACGATCGGGCCGTACCTGCTGCCGACGCTCGTCAAGCAGATGATCCGCCGCGTCCCGCAGATGCCGCTGATGCTGCAGGAAAACTACACGCTGAAGCTGATCGAACTGTTGAAGCAGGGCGAAATCGACGTCGCGATCATGGCGTTGCCGTTTCCTGAAACCGGTTTGATGCTGCGTCCGCTGTACGACGAACCGTTCGTCGTCGCGCTGCCGTCGGGTCATGCGTGGGAAAAGCGTCCGAAGATCGGTGCCGACGATCTGAAGCAGGAAACGATGCTGCTGCTTGGCAGCGGGCACTGCTTCCGCGATCACGTGCTGGGCGTGTGTCCGGAACTGATGCGCTTCTCGCAGAACGCGGACGGCATCCAGAAGACGTTCGAGGGTTCGTCGCTCGAGACGATTCGCCATATGGTCGCGAGCGGTGTCGGCATCACGGTGCTGCCGCGGATGTCGGTGCATGAGGTGAAACCGCACGCGGGCGGCATCGATGCGGGGCTGCTGTCATACGTGCCGTTCGACGAGCCTGTGCCGGATCGCCGCGTGGTGCTCGCGTGGCGCAAGAGCTTCACGCGGATGCCCGCGATCGATGCGATCAGCGATGCGATCGCCGCCTGTGATCTGCCGGGTATGAGCAAGCTGGACATGTCGGCGGTTGCAGTCAACTGACGTGAAGCGCCGCTTTCGGGCGGCGCGTTTTTGTATCGTGAAGTGACTCGAGAAGCACCTGCAGCTGCGCCTATTGAATAGATAAAATTAATCAAACATAGAAATTCAATAGTATTGATATAGTGTCCTCCATGGATCAGCCGATCCAACCCCACACGGAGGAAATCATGACGCAGCTTCAATCCCAGCAGTCGCAGCCCCACCTCCCGAAAACCCAACAACCCGCCAATGCGTTTGCCGCGACGATCCTCGGCGCGCGAACCGTGGCGTTGGCGTTGCTGGTCGACCGCGCGTTGTCGGCCTGAGCCCGCAGTTCCCGAATCGCAGTTTCCTTTTTAAGCCCCCCATACCAGGAGTTCAGGATGTCCGAACGCAAGCTCACCACGGCGGCCGGCGCGCCCGTCGCCGATAACCAGAATTCGTTGACCGCCGGCACGCGCGGCCCGGTTGTGCTGCAGGACGTGTGGCTGCTCGAGAAGCTCGCGCACTTCGATCGCGAGGTGATTCCCGAACGCCGCGTGCATGCGAAGGGTTCCGGCGCGTTCGGCACGCTGAAGGTGACGCACGACATCTCGCGCTTTTCGAAGGCGATGGTCTTCGCTGAGGTCGGCAAGGAAACGCCGCTCTTCATGCGCTTTTCGACGGTGGCCGGCGAGCGCGGTGCGGCCGACGCCGAGCGCGACGTGCGCGGCTTCTCGATCAAGTTCTACACCGAAGAAGGCAACTGGGACGTGGTGGGCAACAACACGCCGGTGTTCTTCATCCGCGATCCGCTGAAGTTTCCGGACTTCATCCACACGCAGAAGCGCGATCCGTACACGAACCTGCGCAACAACATCGCCGCGTGGGACTTCTGGTCGCGGCATCCGGAGTCGCTGCATCAGGTGACGATCGTGATGAGCGATCGCGGCATTCCGAAGAACTATCGGCAGATGCACGGCTTCGGGTCGCACACGTTCTCGTTCATCAACGCGAACAACGAGCGCTTCTGGGTGAAGTTCCACTTCAAGTCGTTGAACGGCATCGAGAACTACAGCGACGCTGAAGCGGCGCAGGTCGTAGCCGGCGATCGCGAAAGCGCGCAGCGCGATCTCGTCACGAGTATCGATGAAGGCCGTTTTCCGAAGTGGGCGTTCCGCATTCAGGTGATGCCCGAGGCCGATGCGGCGAAGGTGCCGTACAACCCGTTCGACATCACGAAGATCTGGCCGCATAGCGACTATCCGCTGATCGACGTTGGCACGATCGAGCTGAACCGCAACGCGCAGAATTATTTCGCCGATGTCGAGCAGGCGGCGTTCACGCCGGCGAACGTGGTGCCGGGCATCGGCTTCTCGCCGGACCGTCTGTTGCAGGGTCGTTTGTTCTCGTACGGCGACACGCAACGCTACCGGCTCGGCGTGAACCATCACCAGATTCCGGTGAACGCATCGCGCTGCCCGTTTCACCATTCGTTCCATCGCGACGGCGCGATGCGAGCGGACGGCAACCTCGGGGGAACGGTGAATTACGAGCCGAGCCGCTTCGGCGATTTCGCGCAAGACCGCAATGCGATCGAACCGCCGCTCGCGGCCGGTGCAGTCGACCATTACGACCATCGCGAAGACGACGATTACTACAGCCAGCCGGCAGCGTTGTTCAAGCTCTTCGACGCCGCGCATCGCGAGCGCCTGTTCGCGAACATCGCGCGGTCGATCAAGGGTGTGCCGGACGAAATCATTGCGCGGCAGGTCGAGCATTTCCGTCGCATCGATCCGGCGTATGCGGAAGGTGTGGTTGCAGCACTCGTGAAGCTCGACGAAGCGACCGCAGCGAAGTAACAGGGAACAGCGGTGGGGCGCATTACGCTCCACCGGTTTTGAAGACGAATCGAAGGAGAACGATCATGATCCAGATGATGATGGCAGGCATCGGCGGAAACGCATTCGCGCAGCACGCGTACCGCCTGCGAGGCGCCGCATTCGTGCGGAAAATGACCGGACTTGCGGTCGTCGGCAGCGGCTTCGCGGTGATCTTCGCGCACGGTCTGCAGCACCTGACCGGCGCGTGACGGGTGCATGAGGCAACGCCGCCGGACAGCCGTGGCGCGGGGCTGCAGCGCATAGAACACGGGCTTTCTACGCTACACTGTCGGGCGTTCGAGCAACCGGGTTGTCTGTCGTCAATCCGGAGCCGCCGACCGGTTCGCATCACTCTTCAAAGGAGTCATCATGGCCAAAAAAGCAACCTCCGTACCGCACGTCAACATCGGCATCAGCGACAAGGACCGCAAGAAGATTGCGGAAGGTCTGTCGCGTCTGCTGGCGGATACGTACACGCTATATCTGAAGACGCACAATTTTCACTGGAACGTCACGGGTCCGATGTTCAACACGCTGCATCTGATGTTCGAGACGCAGTACACCGAACTCGCGATGGCAGTCGATGCGATCGCCGAACGTATCCGTGCGCTGGGCGTGGCCGCGCCGGGCAGCTACAAGGAATTCGCGAAGCTGTCGTCGATTCCCGAAGCGGACGGCGTGCCGGCTGCTGAAGAAATGATTCGCCAACTGGTGGAAGGTCAGGAAGCGGTCGTGCGCACGGCGCGCGAAATTTTCCCTGCGACCGAAGCGGCGAACGACGAACCGACCGCCGACCTGCTGACGCAACGCATGCAGACGCACGAAAAGACCGCGTGGATGCTGCGTTCGATGCTGGCGTAAAGCTGTTCGCGGGTTGCGCCATGTGGCGGTGACCCGCGTCGATGGAAGTGTGTAGATGCGGCCCGACAGGCCTTGCCTGTTGGGCTGTTTTTTTTGTGCGAACTGTTTGTGTTGCCTAGCTCCGCTGCCGCGTAGTGGACGACACGACGCGCCGCTGCTCTAGAATATCGGCATCGTCTTGATCCGTACCGCCATGTTCGCCCGACTTCCGCTTTACCTGCGCCTTGTCCGAATGGACAAACCGATCGGCAGCCTGCTGCTGCTGTGGCCGACGCTCAACGCGCTGTGGATTGCGTCGGGTGGCCACCCGACGCCGCAACTGCTCGTGATCTTCGTGGTCGGCACGCTGCTGATGCGCTCGGCGGGCTGTGCAATCAACGACTACGCGGACCGCGATTTCGATCGCCATGTGAAGCGCACCGTCGACCGTCCGTTGACCTCGGGCAAGATCGCCGCGTGGGAAGCGATCGCGCTTGCCACCGGGCTGTCGCTGCTCGCGTTCCTGCTGATCCTGCCGCTCAATACGCTGACGAAGGAACTGTCGGTTGTCGCGTTGTTCGTTGCCGGTTCGTATCCGTTCATGAAGCGATTCTTCGCGCTGCCGCAGGCGTATCTCGGCATCGCGTTCGGCTTCGGGATTCCGATGGCGTTCGCCGCGATCCAGAATCACGTGCCGATGCTCGGGTGGGCGATGCTGGTCGCGAACATATTCTGGTCGCTGGCCTACGATACCGAATACGCGATGGTCGATCGCGACGACGACATCAAGATCGGCATCCGCACATCGGCGCTGACATTCGGCCGTTTCGACGTGCTTGCCGTGATGCTGTGCTATGCGGGAACGCTCGGCATCTATGCGGTGATCGCCGTGATGCTCGGCTTCGGTGTCGTGTTCTGGCTCGGCTGGGCGGCAGCGGTTGCGTGTGCGATCTATCACTATCGGCTGATTCGCGACCGCGATCGTATGCAGTGCTTCGCGGCATTCCGGCACAACAACTGGCTGGGCGGTGCACTGTTCGCGGGGATTGCCGCGCACTACATGATCGCTGCGCTGTGATCGAGGCACGTAGGCGTCCATGCGCATGCGCGCATGTACGCCTACGGTGGTAACCCGCTTACTGCTTGCCGAATTCCTCGCCCATTTCCTTCGCGCGCGCATCCGCGGCCAGCGCGCCGCGCACGATCGCATCCTTCACGCCTTGAGCATCGAACGCTGCAAGTGCAGCTGCCGTCGTGCCGCCCTTCGACGTCACACGCTCGCGCAACACAGCAGGCGATTCCGTCGATTGCGCGGCAAGCTGAGCCGCACCGGTGAACGTCGACACGGCGAGCGCGCGACCCTGTTCATCGTCCATACCCAGTTGACGAGCAGCCTCCTGCAACGCCTCGATGAAATAAAACACGTACGCCGGCCCGCTCCCCGAGATCGCCGTGACCGCGTCGATCTTCGCTTCGTCGTCGAACCAGACCGTCTGGCCTACCGCACCCAGCACCTGTGACGCGAGTTCACGACCAGCGTCATCGACACCCGACGTCGCGACAAGCCCCGTCACCCCCATGCCGATCAGCGCAGGCGTGTTCGGCATCGTGCGCACGATGCGCACATGACCATTCAACCAGCGCGACAGGTCCGCCGAACGGATGCCCGCGACGATCGTGATCACCAGATGTGCCGCGCCGACATACGGCGCGAGTGCTTCGGCGACGTTGCGTGCGACCTGCGGTTTCACGGCAAGCACGATCGCATCGTATGACGCGAGGTCGGCGTCGGCCACTGCGCCGGTGCGAACACCGAACTGCTGCGCGAGGCGCGCGCGTGCCTCTTCATTGGGATCGATCGCGTACAGATCGGCCGGCGCGGTGCCGCGCTTGACGAGACCGCCGATGAGCGCGGCGGCCATGTTGCCGCCGCCGATGAAGGCAATTTTCATGATGGTGGTGAGTGTTTAGTGAGAGTAATCGCGGGCGCCGAAAATTGCGGTGCCGACACGGACCATCGTCGAGCCTTCGAGCACGGCGGCTTCGAGATCGCCCGACATGCCCATCGATAGCGTATCGAGTTGCAGCCCGTGTGTGCGTAGCGTGTCGAATAGTTCGCGTAGCACGCGATGCGGCACACGCTGTTCGTCGACGTTACCTGCAGGCTCCGGAATGGCCATCAGCCCGCGCAATCGCAAGCGCGGCAGCGCGGCGATTGCCTGCGCGACGCTCGACGCTTCAACAGGCACGACACCGCTCTTCGACGCTTCACCGCTGACGTTCACCTGCAGGCACACGTTGAGCGGCGGCAGATTGTCGGGACGCTGTTCGGAGAGACGCTGCGCGATCTTCAGCCGGTCGACCGAATGCACCCAGTCGAACTGCTCGGCGACCGGCCGCGTCTTGTTCGACTGCAGCGGACCGATGAAATGCCATTCGATCGATGCACGCAGATCGACCAGCGCCTCGAGCTTGGTTTGCGCTTCCTGCACGTAGTTTTCGCCGAACGCGCGCTGGCCGGCCGCGTGGGCCGCGCGCACGTCTTCGGCGGGGAAAGTTTTCGATACCGCGAGCAGCATCACCGTGCCCGGGTCGCGGCCGGCGAGCTGCGCGGCGAGCGCGATGCGCTGTTGCACGGCGAAGAGGTTGTGAACGAGATCGGGCATGAGGTCGGATTGCAGCAGGACGATGACCCGATTATACGGACGCTGGTGCGCACCGCCGACCTGGCCGATCGGCCAGGTGGCGGCGATGAACCTGCTCCGTTACGCTGACAACATGTGCTCGACGAGTTCGACCCAGTGCGCGACGGGCATCGACGTCCCGCTTTGCAGATGAGAGATGCAACCGACGTTTGCCGAGACGATCATCTGCGGTTCGAGCGCGCTCAGTTTTTCGAGCTTCTGGTTGCGCAGCGTGTACGACAGCGTGGGCTGCGTGAGCGAGTAGGTGCCGGCGGAGCCGCAGCACAGATGGCTGTCGACGGGCAGTCGCACATCGATGCCGAGCGCAGTCAGCAGATGCTCGACCTTGCCGCGTATCTGCTGGCCGTGCTGCAGCGTACACGGCGGATGGAACGCGACCGTATGCACGGCGCGGCGTCGCGCGAGGCCGGTCAGCGACTCTTCGAACTCGGGCAGGATTTCGGAGATGTCGCGAGTCAGCTCGACGATGCGTCGCGCCTTGTCCGCGTACGCCGGATCGTCGCGCAGCAGGTGCGCGTATTCCATCACGGTCACGCCGCAGCCCGACGCGTTCATCACGATCGCTTCCGCGCCCTGTTCGACGTGCGGCCACCACGCGTCGATGTTCGCGCGGATGTCGTCGAGTGCTTCGTCGTGATAGCCGAGATGCAGGCGGATCGCGCCGCAGCAGCCCGCTTCGGGCGCGATGACGGTCTGCACGCCGAGCGCATCGAGCACGCGGGCGGTCGCGATGTTGACGTTCGGCATCATCGAGGGCTGCACGCAGCCGGCGAGCATCAGCATCTTGCGCGGATGGGTCGCGGTGGGCCATTCGAGCGGGCGTTGTCGCGCGGGCACCTTGTCGCGCAGCTTCTTCGGCAGCAGCCGGCGCACGTGCTGGCCGAACAGCATCGCGGGCGTGAACAGCGCACTGTTCGGCACGAAGCTCGCCAGCATGCGACGCGTCAAGCGCTGGCCGACCGGTCGACGGATCTTCTCTTCGGTGAGCTTGCGGCCAATCTCGACGAGACGTCCGTACTGCACGCCGGACGGACACGTCGTCTCGCAACTGCGGCAGGTGAGGCAACGGTCGAGGTGAGTCTGCGTGCTACGCGTCACCGGCGCACCTTCGACCATCTGCTTGATCAGGTAGATGCGGCCGCGCGGACCGTCGAGTTCGTCGCCGAGCAGTTGATACGTCGGGCAGGTCGCCGTGCAGAAACCGCAGTGCACGCATTTGCGCAGAATCGCGTCGGCCTCGTCGCCTTCCGGTGTATTGCGGATGAAGTCCGCGAGGTTCGTCTGCATCGTGTCCCTTAGAAATCGGGATACAACCGGCCGCGATTGAAGATGCGGGCGGGGTCGAACGCGGCCTTGAGGCCGCGGTGGATTTTCATCAGCGGCGCGGGCAGCGGCGTGAATACACCGGAGCTGCGATCGTAGCCGTGACCGGTGCGGAAGATGGTCGCGTGGCCGCCGGCCTGCTTCGCGCTCATGCGTACGGTTTGCGCGTCGGTGTCGGTGATCCACCATCGCTGCGCGCCGCCCCATTCCATCAGTTGCGCGCCGGGCAACTGCAAAGGCTCGGTGATGGTCGGCAACGCGAGGCGCCACAACGCGGCCTTCGGTGCGATCGCCGAGAAGAACGGATCGGTCTGTTCGCGCAGGCCGGCCCAGAAGCGTTCGGCCTCGACCGCGTCGACCACCTCGCCGCCAAGCGATGACTTCGCCGCTTTCACTGCGGCTTCCGCGCCGCCGAGCCGCAGCGCGAGCGTGCCGTTGCGCCATGCGCTCGCGGTGATCGGCAGCGGTCGGCCGCCCCATTCGTTGAGCTTGCGGACGGCATCGGTGCCGTTCATGTCGAACTTCAGCGTGGCCTCGGTCTTCGCGCGCGGCAGCACTTTCACCGACAGTTCGAGGATCAGCGCGAGCGTGCCGAGCGAGCCGGCCAGCAGCCGCGACACATCGTAGCCCGCGACGTTCTTCACGACCTGTCCACCGAAGTGCAGCACCTGGCCGTTGCCGTTCATCACGACCGCGCCGAGCACGAAGTCGCGAGGCGCACCTGCAGTGGGGCGGCGCGGTCCTGCGATACCGGCCGCGATGCAACCGCCGAACGTGGCCTGCGCGCCGAAGTGAGGCGGCTCGAACGGCAGCATCTGGTCGTGTTCGGCGAGCGCCGCTTCGATCTCGAGGAGCGGTGTGCCGGCGCGCGCGGTGATGACGAGTTCGGCGGGGTCGTAGGAAACGATGCCGCGATGGGCGCGCGTGTCGAGGATTTCACCTTCCAGCGTTTGACCGTACCAGTCCTTCGTGCCCCCGCCGCGAATGCGCAATGCACGCCCCGCTGCGGTAGCCGAGCGGATTCGCTCGGACCAGCTAGCGACGATGTCTTCCTCTTCCATGGTGCCTTGCCTGGTTGTCGCCTGATTGTCTTTGCTTCGATTGTACCGGGCAGGACCGCGCTGGCAACCCGGAGCGGCCCCTAGGCCGTGGACCGACCCTGCAGCAGATGACGCACGGGGGCAGGACAAAAGAAAACGCGGCCATGCGTGACGCACGGCCGCGTTTCTTTGGTTATGTCCGGCATGCGGACGGCATCAGAAGCGGGGCAGCTCGGGATGCGGCAGCAGGCCGCCGCGGATATGCATCTTCCCGTACTCGGCACAGCGAGCGCGTGTGGGGATGCCCTTGTCGGGGTTCAGCAGACGGGCCGGATCGAATGCACGCTTCACCGCATGGAACGTATCGCGTTCTTCCGGCGAGAACTGCACGCACATCGAATTGATCTTCTCGATGCCGACGCCGTGTTCGCCCGTCACCGTGCCGCCGAGTTCGACGCAGGCCTCGAGAATATCGGCGCCGAACGCTTCGGCGCGATGCCATTCGTCGAGATCGTTGCCGTTGAACAGGATGAGCGGATGCATGTTGCCGTCGCCTGCATGGAACACGTTCATGCAGCGCAGCCGATACTTCTCTTCCATCGCTTCGATACGCGCAAGCAGCGGACCGATGCTGCGGCGCGGCACCGTGCCGTCCATGCAGTAGTAATCGGGCGAAATGCGGCCGGCTGCGGGGAATGCGTTCTTGCGTCCCGACCAGAAGCGTAGCCGCTCGCTTTCCGAACGCGAGATCTGGATGCGGGTCGCGCCGTGTTCGCGCAGCACCGCAGTCATCCGGACGATTTCATCGGCGACTTCTTCAGGCGTGCCGTCCGATTCGCACAGCAGGATCGCGGCTGCGTCGAGATCGTAGCCGGCGTTGACGAAGCCTTCGACTGCACGCGTCGCCGGCTTGTCCATCATCTCGAGGCCGGCGGGAATGATGCCGGCCGCGATGATCTCGGCTACGGCGTTGCCGCCTTTCACGACGTCGTCGAAACTCGCCATCACGACCTGCGCGGTCTGCGGCTTCGGGATCAGCTTGACGGTGACCTCGGTCACGATCGCGAACATCCCTTCGCTGCCGATCAGCACCGCGAGCAGATCGAGCCCGGGTGCATCGGGGCTCAGCGAACCGAATTCGACGACATCGCCGTCCATCGTCACCGCGCGCACGCGCAGCACGTTGTGAACCGTCAGCCCGTACTTGAGGCAGTGCACGCCGCCCGAATTCTCCGACACGTTGCCGCCGATCGTGCACGCGATCTGCGATGAGGGATCGGGTGCGTAGTACAGCCCGTAAGGCGCGGCGGCTTCCGAGATCGCGAGATTGCGCACGCCGGGCTGCACGGTGGCCGTGCGCGCATACGAGTCGACCTCGACGATCTTGCGAAAGCGCGCCAGCGACACGACGATGCCGTGCCGTATCGGCATCGCGCCACCCGACAGCCCGGTGCCCGCACCACGCGGCACGATCGGTACATCGAGCCGGTTGCAGATCTGCACGATGCGCTGCACCTGCGATTCCGTTTCCGGCAGCACGACCGCGAGCGGCAGACGACGATACGCCGCGAGCCCATCGCATTCGTACGCGGTCGTGTCTTCCTCGCGATACAGCAGACAGTGTGTGGGCAGCACGGCCATCAATGCTTGCACGACTTCGCGCTGACGCTGCGCGAGCACGTCGGCCGACAGCTCGGCGGGCGTGTTCAGGTCTTCGGTTGCTGCGACCTCTTTCATGTCCGGGCGCTCCGTATTGTCACGCTGGTTACGCTGCTTCACGCGGCCCACGAGAAAATCTTGCCAGGGTTCATCAGGTTACGCGGATCGAGTGCGTGCTTGATCGAACGCATCGTATCCACCGCGACGGCACCGTGTTCTTCGAGCAGGAAGTTCATCTTGTGCAACCCGACGCCGTGTTCGCCGGTGCAGGTGCCGTCCATGCGCAGCGCGCGCTGCACGATGAGCCGGTTGAGCCGTTCGGCTTCGGCGAGTTCTTCCGGTTTGTTCGGGTCGATCAAAATCGCGACGTGGAAATTGCCGTCGCCGACATGGCCGACGATCGGGCAGGGCAGCGGCGACGCGATCAGATCCTGCTCGGTTTCGACGACGCATTCGGCGAGTCGCGAGATCGGCACGCAGACGTCGGTGGTGACCGCGCGGCAACCGGGTTTTAACTGCAGCATCGCGAAGTACGCGTTGTGTCGCGCGTTCCACAGCCGGCTACGATCTTCGGGACGCGTCGCCCATTCGAAGCCTTCACCCGCGTTCTGTGCGGCGATGTCCTGCACGAGTTCGGCCTGTTCTTTCACGCCCGCTTCGGTGCCGTGAAATTCGAAAAACAGCGTAGGTGCTTCGCGCAGCGTCAGATGCGAATGACGGTTGATCGAACGGACCGCAAGTGCATCGACGAACTCGACGCGCGCGATCGGCACGCCGATCTGGATCGTCTCGATCACTGCGCGCACCGCCTCGCCCATCGACGGAAACGCGCACACTGCCGCCGACACCGCCTCCGGTTGCGGATAAAGCCGCAGCGTGATTTCGGTGATGACGCCGAGCGTGCCTTCGGAGCCGACGAACAGACGCGTGAGGTCATACCCCGCCGACGATTTGCGCGCGCGCGTGCCGGTGTGGATCGTGCGGCCGTCCGCGAGTACGACGCTCAAGCCCAGCACGTTCTCGCGCATCGTGCCGTAACGCACCGCGTTGGTCCCCGATGCGCGCGTCGCCGACATGCCACCGATGCTCGCGTCGGCGCCCGGATCGATCGGGAAGAACAGGCCGGTGTCGCGCAGCGCTTCGTTCAACTGCTTGCGCGAGATGCCGGGCTCGACGGTGACGGTGAGGTCTTCTGCGTTGATCGACAGCACGCGGTTCATTTCGGAGAGGTCGATCGACACGCCGCCCTGCACGGCCAGCAGATGCCCTTCGAGCGACGAGCCGTTGCCATATGGAATGATCGGCGTGTCGTATTGCCCGCACAGCTTGACGATGGTCTGCACGTCTTCGGTCGTTCGCGCGTAGACGACTGCGTCGGGCAACTGTGGATCGAAAGGCGATTCGTCGCGGCCATGGTTCGTGCGCACGGCCTCGGCAGTGGAGACGCGTTCGCCGAAAGCGGCTTTCAGCGCGGTGAGCAGTGCGTCGGGAAATGGACGGCGCACGGATGCCGGCGGCACGGGATGGTTCACGCATGTCTCCTGGTGGCGGGCGGGATGTTTTTTGATTCTGATGTATCGGGGCATTTTACGCCGCGATCGTCCGGGGCGGGCGCAGGGAGGACACCAGGTGCGCGCCCCGATCCGTCACCCCGGCCACCTATAATGACTGCGATCCACCGATCCACCGATCCACCGATCCACCGATCCACCGATCCACCGATCCACCGATCCACCGACTCGGCACGCGGCCAGCAGCCAGCGGCACGCAACGCCGACGGGCGGTCACCGAACGCAATCCACCGGGACTCATCATGGGCAACCGCTTGAGCAAGATCGCTACCCGCACCGGCGACGACGGCAGCACCGGCCTCGGCGATGGCCGGCGCGTGCGCAAGGACGATGCGCGGATCGCCGCGATGGGCGACGTCGACGAGCTGAATTCGAATCTCGGCGTGCTGCTGTGCGAGCCGCTACCCGACGACGTGCGCGCCGCGCTGACCGCGATCCAGCACGACCTGTTCGACCTTGGCGGCGAGCTTTGCATACCGGGTCACACGGTGATTTCGGATGACTATCTCGCGCGGCTCGACGGCTGGCTTGCCGACTACAACGCGACGTTGCCGCCGTTGAAGGAGTTCATCCTGCCCGCCGGATCGCGCGCGGCTTCGCTTGCGCATGTGTGCCGGACCGTGTGTCGCCGCGCCGAGCGGACGATCGTCGCGCTAGGCGAATCGGAGACAATCAACGCGGCGCCGCGTCGTTATGTGAACCGTCTGTCGGATCTGCTGTTCGTGCTCGCGCGTGTGTTGAATCGCGTGGACGGCGGCAGCGACGTGCTGTGGCGTCACGATCGCGGCGCGGGGTAGGGCTTTCATCCGGGTGCGGTGCGCGAGTGCGGTGCACGCTGTGGTTTGAAGAAGCGATGCTTACCGCCACATCGCACCGCGATGCCTCTGCGCGACCGCACCGCCGTGCCGTCGCGCAACCTCACCTCACGCGAGGCAACGCTCAGTTCCCGCTACCGCGCGCAACCCGCCGCTGCTTCACCGCCTCCGCGAGCCCTTCGAGCACGCCGATGCTCTCGTCCCAACCGATACACGCATCGGTGACGCTCTGACCGTACGTGAGCTCACAGCCTTCCTGCAGATCCTGGCGCCCAGCGACCAGATGCGACTCGACCATCACGCCGACGATCCGCTCGTCGCCCCCCGCAATCTGCCGACCGATATCCGCGCACACCGGGATCTGGTTCTCGTGCTTCTTCGAGCTGTTCGCGTGGCTCGCATCGATCATCAGACGCGCCGCGAGACCCGCCTTGCCGATGTCCGCGCACGCTGCGTTGACGCTTTCGGCATCGTAGTTCGGCGCCTTGCCGCCGCGCAGGATGATGTGGCAATCCTCGTTGCCGGCCGTCGACACGATCGCCGAGTGGCCGCCCTTCGTCACCGACAGGAAATGGTGCGGCTGCGACGCCGCCTTGATTGCATCGACGGCGATCTTCACGTTGCCGTCGGTGCCGTTCTTGAAGCCGACCGGGCACGACAGCCCCGACGCGAGCTCGCGATGCACCTGCGATTCGGTCGTGCGCGCGCCGATCGCCCCCCACGAAATCAGATCCGCGATGTACTGCGGGCTGATCATGTCGAGGTATTCGGTGCCGGCAGGCAGACCGAGTTCGTTGATGTGCATCAGCAGTTCGCGCGCGGTGCGCAGACCGTCGTTGATCTTGAAGCTGTTGTCCATGAACGGGTCGTTGATGAGACCCTTCCAGCCCACCGTCGTGCGCGGCTTTTCGAAGTACACGCGCATCACGATTTCGAGTTCGCCCGCGAAGCGCTTGCGCTGTTCGACGAGCCGTCCCGCGTATTCGAGCGCGGCCTTCGTATCGTGAATCGAGCACGGCCCGACGATCACGATCAGCCGGTCTTCCATTCCATGCAGGATCCGGTGCATCGACTGGCGGGCGTTGTAGATCAGGCTCGACACCGTTTCGTTGCAGGGGAATTCGCGGATCAGGTGAGCCGGCGGCGTGAGTTCCTTCAGTTCCCGGATGCGGACATCGTCGGTGTTGTGCGGGGGCATGGTTTTTCTCCAGGGTTTTGCTTGTAGCGTGTTCGCGCGGCGGACCGCGGCGGAAAACTCGTCAGGCTAAAAAGGTTGAAAGAGGGAAACGATGAAAACAAGGGAAACGGCGAGGGCGAAAAAAAACCGCCAGACTCGCTGGCGGTTTTTTCGGGAATTTCGGGTGCACTGTCACCCCTCTCGATCCGCCAGCGGTCTGAGATGCCAAAAGAAGTAAAAATAAAACTTGGCGGACATGGCGTTAAAAGTGATCGCTGATCTGGAAAAGGGTGTCGTGCTTTATAACCCGGCGTCGAACGGCTGACAAGCCAAGGCTCGTAAAAATGCGGAAAATCCGCACGTTTCGTTGCTGCAACGCAAGAAACGTGCGACTGGCTGCGATTTAAGCCGTGCCGCCGACCGTCATCTTCTCGATGCGCAGCGTCGGCTGACCGACGCCGACCGGCACGCTCTGGCCTTCCTTGCCGCACACGCCGACGCCGGTATCGAGTGACATGTCGTTGCCGATCATCGTCACGTACTTCAGCGATTCCGGGCCGCTACCGATCAGCGTCGCACCCTTCACCGGGTAGCTGATCTTGCCGTTCTCGATCATGTACGCCTCGGATGCCGAGAACACGAACTTGCCGTTCGTGATGTCGACCTGACCGCCGCCGAAGTTCACCGCGTACAGCCCGTTCTTCACGGACTCGATGATTTCTTGCGGGTCCTTGTCGCCGTTCAGCATGTACGTGTTGGTCATGCGCGGCATCGGCAGCGCGGCGTACGACTCGCGGCGCGCGTTGCCGGTGACCGGCATCTTCATCAGGCGCGCGTTCAGCGTGTCCTGGATGTAGCCCTTGAGGATGCCGTCCTCGATCAGCGTCGTGCACTGCGTGGCGTTGCCTTCGTCGTCGATGTTCAGCGAGCCGCGACGGTTCGGCAGCGTGCCGTCGTCGACGACCGTGACGCCCTTCGCCGCGACCTGTTCGCCCATCCGGCCCGCGAACGCGGACGAACCCTTGCGGTTGAAGTCGCCTTCGAGCCCGTGGCCGATCGCCTCGTGCAGCAGCACGCCGGGCCAGCCCGGTCCGAGCACGACGGTCATCGCGCCGGCGGGGGCGGGGCGTGCGTCCAGGTTCACCAAAGCCGCATGCACTGCGTCGTCGACATATTTCGACAACACGGCATCGGTGAAGTAGCCGTAGTCGAAGCGTCCGCCGCCACCGCCGCTACCGATCTCGCGACGACCGTTCTGCTCGGCGATCACCGTCACCGACACGCGCACCAGCGGCCGGATGTCGGCTGCGAGCACGCCGTCGCTACGCGCGACCAGCACGACGTCGTATTCGCCGGCGAGACCCGCCATCACCTGCGTGATGCGCGGATCGCGGCTGCGTGCCATCTGCTCGACGCGTTCGAGCAGCTTCACCTTGGCGGTTGCGTCGAGTGAATGCAGCGGATCGGACGGCAGATAGAGATCGCGACCGGCCACGCCCGTCAGCGACGATGCGACCCTCACCTTCTGCCGGCCGCCACCGGCCTTTGCGATCGAGCGGGTCGCGAGCGCGGCCTGGCGGATCGCCTCGGGCGACAGGTCGTCCGAATACGCGAACGCAGTGCGGTCGCCGGACACGGCGCGCACGCCGACGCCCTGGTCGATGCTGAAGCTGCCCGATTTGACGATGCCTTCTTCAAGGCTCCATGCCTCGCTGCGGGTCGCCTGGAAATACAGGTCCGCGTAGTCGATGCGATGCGTGAAAATTTCCGCGAGCGTGCGCGTGAGCACGGCTTCGTCGAGGCCGTAGGGCGTCAGCAGGACGTCCTTCGCGGTTGCAAGATTACGGATGCCGGGTTCGATGATATTCATGCGTGTGTGGGTCGATGGAGTCGGGTCGTCGGTTCGGAGGTGTCGCGAAATGCCGTTCGGTACGTAGTGTTGAGCGCGGGCTGTTTCATCAAGATGGATCGGATGGGCCGTACTTTCAATAGCTTAATTGTTTCGATGGAGTATCGACGCGAGGACATCAGGCCAGCACGCGATGGCGCCACGCCGGCAGGCTCGTGCGGACTTCGTCGATACGCGCGCGCTCGATCGTGCCCGCGACAACCCCGGCGCCCTCGTCGCGCACCGCGACGATCTCGCCCCATGGGTCGATCAGCATGGTGTGTCCCCACGTGCGGCGGCCGTTTTCATGTTGACCACCCTGCGCGGCGGCGAGCACGTAGCACTGGTTTTCCACCGCGCGGGCGCGCAGCAGCGTTTCCCAGTGCGCGCGTCCGGTGGTGTACGTGAACGCCGACGGCACGACGATCAGCGCACAGTCGCCCAGCTTGCGATACAGCTCCGGAAAGCGCAGATCGTAGCAGACCGACAGGCCGACCCGTCCGAACGGCGCATCGAACGTCCGGACGGCATCGCCGGGCCGGATCGTGCGCGCTTCGTCGAACGATTCGGCGCCTTTCTCGAAATTGAACAGGTGGATCTTGTCGTAGCGCGCGGCTTCGCGGCCCTGCGGATCGAACACGAGCGTCGTGTTGAGGACCCGTGACAGTTCCGGCGCAGTCAGCGGCAGCGTGCCGCCGATGATCCACACGCTGTGACGGCGTGCCGCATCCGCAAGAAACCGCTGGATCGGGCCATCGCCGTACGGCTCGCGGATCGACAGCTTGTCGGTGTCCTTGAAGCCCATGAAGCAGAAGTATTCGGGCAGCAGCACGAGTTGTGCGCCGTCGGCGGCGGCCTGCGCGATCAGTTGCTCCGCTTCCGCCAGATTGCGATCGCGGTCCGGCGTGCTGACCATCTGCAGCGCGGCGACGCGGGCCGACGGGACGAGCCCGGCTGCGGAAGGAACGTGTGGGTCGCTCATGGGCGTTTCGCAAAACTCCTGATCAGGACGGCGCGGACGATTGGGCCGCCAGTGCCGCAGCCTGCAAGACAGACAGATTCAGGGCGTGGCGACCGTGGCCGAAGCGGGTGCGTCCATCTTACCTCTATCGCCATGCACCCGCTCGATGTGCGGCTTGGACCACGATCCGGTGATCGCGTAGTCGAGCGCGAAGGCCTTGCTGATCGAATGCGACAGCGCGAAGTCGGCGACCAGTGCGCCGAGCCCGAGCAGCGGATTGACGACCGCCGCCGCGACCACAGCGGCGCCCGCGCTGACGGTCGGCACGACGTGGACGTCGAGATTCTGCGTTTCCTTCGCGAGATTCACGGTGCCGTGCATCTCGGCGCGCGCGGGTGCGGTCACCATTTCGAAGTTGTCGGTGCGGCCGATGCCGTTCTCGATCTTGCCGGTACCCGTCACGCGTTCGAACGGCAGCCCCTCGCCGATCACGTCGCGGAAGTTCAGCGTCGCGAAGCGCGCGAGGCTTTGCAGGCTCAGCACGCCAAGCAGCTTCGCGACGCCCGGATCGACCTTGAGAATCTGCCCGTGCCGCAAATCGACGGACAGATTGCCGCCGAGCGTCGGATAGTCGATCGCAGTCGGGCCGCCGCGCCAGCCGACCTTGCCGGCCAGCGTACCCGAGCCGCCCTTCAGCGTACGCGGCAGGCCCGCGCGTTCGAGCAGCGCACCCGCGTCCTTGATGTCGAGCTTGAAATCGAACACCGTGCGACGCGGGGTGTCCTCGTCGGCATTCGCGCCGAGGCGCCGCGACGTGCGCCAGTTCGCCGTCGCGGTAAGTTTCGCGGCCGGATTGCTGATCTCGAGATTGTCGAGCTGCCAGACCGCGACGCCGTCGTCGTCGGTGTTGTGCGCATCGACTTCGAGCCGGCCGATGTTACGGTCGCGCACGATCAGCTCGTTCACGACCAGATCGATCGACGGCATGTTCTGCGCCGGCTGCGACATCGCCTGGCCGAGCAGATCGTTCTGCGAGGTCGACGGCACGACGAGTCGCGCGAGCCGCGCCTGCAGCGTGCCCGGCGATTCTTTGGTCGCGCCGGGCAGCCAGGACACGTGGCCCGACACCTGGTTCGACGCGACGTTCGCCTGCCATTTATTGTCGACATGCGACGCGCCGACGACCACGCTTTCCCAGTGCCGTTTCAGCAGTGTCAGCGTCCCGATGTGGACCGCGAAGCGGTTCGGCAGGAATTGCGTCAACGTGCCCGGCGACACGCCGGGCGGGGGCACGTCCCCGCCGCGACGCCGCAGATCGGCGACGAGCGTGCGCCACGCATCGGCGTCGAACGTATCGAGATCGACGGCAGCGACGACGCCTTCGGACGGCAGGTCCGCCGGCTTGTTCACGCCGACCGCGCCGCGCAGGACCGACGGCTGCCCGTGCGGCGCGAGCTGCAGCAGATAGCTGGCGGCGATCGGACCGAACGTCAGATCCGCACGCTCCAGACCGGGGGCATTCGCGGCGCCGACGTGCGGTTCCTGCGGGGCGGCTTGCAGCGCGAAGTGCAGTGGCATCGGTGTGCCGACCGGCTTGTTGAACGGCGCCGGAAAATTCAGAGCGAGGCCGGTGAGGTCGGAATTCGCGGTGACGTCGGGCAGTTCTCCCTTGCGGCCGCGCACGCTCAGGTCGTACGGCGCCGTGCCCGACATCCGTGTCAGCACCTGTGCGGCCGGGCCGTGCAGATTCAGACCGCGTGCAGCATCGGCGGCGATGTGGCCCGCGACGTCGAGCGCATAGCTGCCGTCTTCCTTCAGGCCGCCGTTTGCGCGGATGTCGCCGCCGAGGATGCGGCCCGACAGCCGGTCGAGCGCGGCCGTGCGCTGCGTGAAGTGGACCTTGCCGTTGAGCTGCGACAGCGGCGGCACGTTGTCCATCGCGAGGCGGTTGTTCAGGAAGCCGACCGTGCCTTCGACCGCAACGTGCGGCTTCGGTGTGCGGGGAACGGTGAGTTTCAGCGCGAGCGTCGCGGGGCCGTCGGCGTGAATCTTTTCGGCCACGTGCTTCGACATGCCGCCGAGCGCGCTGCTGTTCACGTAGTCGAGCATATCGGCGAGCGGGCCGCGACCGTCGCCGGCGATCACGAGGCTCGACGCCTTGGTGCCGAGATCGTCGATCTTGCCGGTCACCTTGTTGAGCGCGACACGCCGGTAATGCGCGCGATCGACGTCGAAGCGCAGCAGGTTCTCCTTCAGCTCGAACACGCCGTCGATCCCGGCGAGCGGCGGCCACACGCTCGGCGTGCCGTCCTTCATCTTCTTCGGCGGGAACGGCGACGGGTCGAACGTGCCGCCCTTGAACGGCGCGACGATATGGAACACGCCCGCCGACGGCTCGCGCGAGTACGGGAATTTGGTCAGGTCGCCATGCACTTCGATCGTCGCGCCGTGCGACGTGCCGGCCTGCAGACCGTGACCGAGATAGGTGCGCAGTTTCTCGCTGATGCTGGTCGGCAGATAGCGGACGAGTCGCGGTACCTGCGCGTGGTCGATGTTCGCTTTCAGGTCGAGTGCGCCGCGGCCGTGGCCCGGGTTCGAATAGTTCGCGACGATCGTCCCGAGCAGGTCGGGGTTCTGTACGGTCAGTTCGGATACCGACACGGTGAACGCCTTGTGCTTTTCGCCCGGCGCCGGCGTGACGGTCCACGTGCCTGCGCCGTGCAGCCGGTCGAACGTCAGTCGCGGATCGTCGAACACGCCGGGCAGCGTGACCGCTGCGTTCGCGGTGTCGAGCGTGATCGAGCCGTGCGTTTCGTCGGCGTCGACGCGGCCCCACAGATTTTCGACGCCGGGAATCCCCGCGCGCGGGTGATTCATTGCAGTGAGGCCCGGCGGCGGTTCCTGCGCGGCGACGCTGATGCCCTGCAAGTCACCCTTGAAGCGGTAGTGCTCGACCGGCTCGCTGCCGGTCGAGCCGCGTTCGGCCGCAGCCTCGCCGCCCTCGGGCTTCGCGCGCTCGATTTCCATCTCGTAATTAGCGACGAGCCCGCGCGGATTGAAACGCACCAGCTCGTTCAACAGACGGCGCGGCAGCGGCAGCGCGCGGCTGAATTCGGCAAGGATGCCCAGGTCGACGCGATCGCCGGTCACGCTGACCAGTTGCCCGTGCTGCACGGTGGGCATCCGGTAGTGGCCGGTCAGCGTCGAGAACGCGAGCGTGCGGGTGAGCGGCGTGCCGTCGTCGAGCGGCGGCTGGCCGAGTTCCGCGTGCAGGTTGCGCAGCGTCAGCGTGTAGTCGCCGCGCTCGGGCGCCTCGAACATCCACGAGAAGCGTGCGGCCGGCATGTCGAGCTTCGGCTGGGTCGGCCGCACGCGCAGCGACACGTCGGTGCCCGACAGCTCGCCGCTCGCCGACTTCATCCGGCCTTCGCTGAAGTCGATCCAGATGGCGTTGTCGACGCGGCCCGCGAAGGTTTCGATCGGGAAGTCGAGGTAGTGCGACAGCGTCGGTAGATCGACGGGACCGGTCGATACATACGCAGTGCCGCTCCAGTTGATCGGCTTGCCGATCGCCGACATCCGCGCGTGGCGGAACTGCGCGCGGAAGTCGAGCGGACCGTGCAGCACGGTGCCTTCGGCGGGTGCCTGCAGCGCGACGCGGTGGTCGTAGCCGTCGTTGAGAATGGCGAGGCGGATGTCCTGCAGCGCGAGTTCGGGCGCGTCGTGCTGTGCGTCGCGCCAGCGCAGCGTGCCGCCGCGCAGCACGACCGCCTGCTGGCGCAGCAGCCACGTGCTGAACGTGTCGTTGCCGGTGTGGGTGCTCGGCATCTGCACGCCGGCCACCGACAGCGTGCCGTCCGACGCACGCTCGACCAGCACGTCCGGCTTGTCGACGATCAGGCTCGACAGCAGCGGCGTGAACTGCACGAGCGAGCGCCACGACAGCGTCGCGGTGGCATGGGGGATATTCAGCGCGACGTGGCCGTCGCGGTCGCGAATGGTGAGATCGGTAACGTCGACGCCCGGCTGGAAGCCGACCCAGTGCGGGGCGAGCTTGCCGATCTTCAGTTCGGCGTGGATCTTGTCGGAGACGAGCGCTTCGATGCGCGGACGGAAGGCGTCCACGCGCGGCAGCACGCCGTAGCGCAGCCCGAAAAACAGCGCGGCTGCAATGAAATAAACGACGAGCGCGATACACAGCGCCACCCGCAGCGTGTGACGCAGTACCACGTGGTCGCTTCCGCCTGCGGGCCGGGGATTTCCGGCTGGTTGCGGGTCGGCGGAGTCGTTTCGCTCGGACATGCTGCGGCGGATAGCGGGTATGGTAGTTTTGCGGTCTGACGACGAAATGTAACACACGGGCCTGTGCCCACGGACTCCCGGCAAACCCGCGTGCAGGCCGCTTTGCAGGCCGTCCGCGGGGATGCGCGGCAGTGCGTCGCGCGAGCGGATCGACACTGCGCAGCGACACAAGAAGACACGAAGCAACGAGTGAGCCAGACCTTTGATGACTGATCCCATCCCGCTGAGTTCCAGCTATTCACATTACGCCGCGCGCGCGATCGCCGCGCGTCCCGACCTCGCGGCGCGCGTCGCGGCGCTCGCTGCGGCGCCGATCACGCGCGAGCGCATCGAAGCGCGGCTCGACGCACTGTACGAAGCCAGCGCCGCCACCGCTTCCGGCGACGATGCACTGAAGCGGGCGCTGCGGCAGCTGCGCACCGAAGTGTTCTGCGCCGTGATGGAGCGCGATCTCGCGCGCACCGCGGACGTCGCCGAAGTGACCGGCGCGATGACCGACCTCGCCGAAGCGACGATCCAGCGCGCGCTCGCCGCCGTGTCGGCGGATCTCGAAGCGCTGTACGGCGAACCGCGCGGCGCGAACGGCGAACGGCTCGCGCTGGGTGTCGTCGGGATGGGCAAGCTCGGCGGGCGCGAGCTGAACGTGTCGTCGGATATCGATCTGATCTTCGTCTACGAGGACGACGGCGAGACGGCTGGCGGCGAACGCGCATCGATCGCCACGCAGGAGTTCTTCACGCGCGTCGGCAAGCGGTTGATCGGCGCGCTCGCCGAAGTCACCGCCGACGGCTACGTGTTTCGCGTCGACATGCGGCTGCGGCCGAACGGCGATTCGGGGCCGCTCGTGTGCAGCCTCGGCATGCTCGAAGAGTATTTCTACGTGCAGGGCCGCGAGTGGGAACGCTATGCGTGGATCAAGGGACGCCTCGTGTCCGAGGGGCGCAGCGAATCCGCGCAGCGTCTCGCGAAGCAGTTGAAGGCGATCGTCACGCCGTTCATCTATCGCCGCTATCTCGATTTCGGTGTGATCGGCGCGATCCGCGCACTGCACGTGCAGATTCGCCAGGAGGCGCAGCGCCGCGCGTCGATGCGTCCGGATAAAGCCGACGACATCAAGCTCGGTCGCGGCGGTATTCGCGAGATCGAATTCAGCGCGCAGGTGTTCCAGTTGATTCGCGGCGGCCAGGATGCGGGCTTTCGCGTGCGGCCGACGCTCGCGGTGCTGCGTCATGCGGCTGCGCACGGGCTGATCGCGCAGTCGGTGTGCGACGAGTTATCGAACGCGTATCGCTTTCTGCGCGAACTCGAACACCGGCTGCAATATCGCGACGATGCGCAGACCCATGCAATGCCGGTCGATCCGGCGGAGCGTGCATGCCTCGCCGACGCGATGGGTTTTGCCGACTACGCCGCGCTGATGACCGAACTCGAAGCGCATCGCGATCGCGTCGAGCAGCAGTTCGACCAGATTTTTTCCGACAAGGTGAAAGGTCATCGCGGCAGCGGCGTCAGCGAAGACAGCGCGGCCATGTGGGTATGGAGCAGTGCGCTTGCCGACGACAGCGCCGGTGACGCGCTCGAAGCGCATCTCGTCGAGCTGGGTGTCGCCGAGCCGCAGGCGTTGCTCGCGCGGCTGCGCGCGATGTGGCAGTCGTCGCGCTACGTCGGGCTGCCCGAGCGCAGCCGGCAGCGCTTCGACATCGCCGCGCAGCGCGCGCTCGAAGCGGCCCGGACGCTCGAACCGCCCGAGCGGCGTGGCGACACCGTCGCGCGGTTCTTCGATCTGCTGGAAGCGGTGAGCCGGCGCGGCGCCTATCTCGCGCTGCTCACCGAATATCCGAATGCGTTGCATCGCGTGCTGTCGGTACTCGGCGCATCGCATTGGGCGGCCGGTTATCTGATTCGCCATCCGCAGCTGCTCGACGAGCTGCTCGACGACGAAGCGATCGCGAGCCCGTTCGACTGGCCCGAGTTCAAACGCGGACTGCGTGCGCGTCTCGCGGCAGCCGACGGTGTCGAACTGCAGATGGACCTGCTGCGTCACGCGCATCAGGCGGAGGTGTTCCGCATCCTGCTGATCGATCTCGCGGGCAAGCTGAGCGTCGAACACGTCAGCGACCGGCTGTCCGAACTCGCGGACGCCGTACTCGACGTCGCGCTCGAAGCGGTGTGGGCGCATCTCGCGAAACGTCATCGCGACGTGCCGCGCTTTGCGGTGATCGCGTACGGCAAGCTCGGCGGCAAGGAACTCGGCTACGCGTCGGACCTCGATCTGATTTTCCTGTACGACGATCCGGACGATGCATCCGCCGACGTCTACGCGACCTTCACGCGACGGCTCATCACGTGGCTCACGATGGCGACCGGCGCGGGCACGCTGTTCGATGTCGATCTGCGGTTGCGGCCGAACGGCGAGTCGGGATTGCTTGTTACCGATCTCGATGCGTTCCGCCGCTATCAACTGCGCGAAGGCGATGCGGCCAACACCGCGTGGGTGTGGGAGCACCAGGCGCTGACGCGTGCGCGCTATTGCGCAGGCGACGCGGAGATCGGCGCGCGGTTCGAGGCGATCCGCGAGCAGGTGCTGACGATGCCGCGCGAGGCGGAACCGCTCGCGCGCGAGATCGTCGATATGCGTGCGCGCGTCGAGGCTGGCCATCCGAATCGTTCCGAGCTGTTCGATCTGAAGCACGATCGCGGCGGGATGGTGGATATCGAGTTCCTCGTGCAGTACTGGGTGCTGCTGCATGCGGCACGCGATCCGGAGCTGGTCCGCAATACGGGCAACATCGCGTTGCTGCGCGAAGGGTCACGCTTCGGTTTGATGAGTGCGGAGGAAGCGGAGACGGTCGGCGCGGCGTATCGCGCGTACCGGAAGATGCAGCATCGGCTGCGGCTTGATGGGATGGAGAAGGCGCGGGTCGATCCGGCGACTGTTACCGTAGAGCGCGGCATCGTGCTCGCGCTGTGGGCGCGGGTCTTTGGGGAGCGGGCGGCGGATTGAGTTCGCTGTTGCTGCCTTCGTTCGGACAGTGGCTCGACGATGCTGCTGCAACATCGTCGAGCGTTCGAGCGTGCTTTAGTAGTACAGGTACACGTCGCTCGGATCGACGGCGAGGTTGTAATTGCACTGCGGCGAGATGGACCCGCTCGCGTAACCTCCACGCCACGGCGGCGACAGCGTATTGCCGTTCGTGTCCCAGACGGTCACGCCATAGAACTGCGTCATCGCCTGCGGCGGAAGCTGATTGCAGTTCGCCACGCCATACACTTCCAGCACGCCGCCGAACACCCACTGCAGTTCTCCCTGCGGCGCGGTATTCAGCGTGACGCTGCGACCGTTGGTCGTGTCCTGCGTGACGATCGACCAGGACCCGCAGTCGTAGACGCCTACGCCACACAGCGAATACGTATCGCCGACGATCTCGTCACCCGGAGACACGGCGGCGGGATCGGTATGCGTCGTCGTGCCGGCCGTGCAGCAGTTCCAGCTCGCGATACTCCACGCGTGATCGCCGAAACCGTTCCAGCCGAGCACCGGCTGCAGGATCGACTGCACGTTCGGCGACTGCTCGAGCCCGGGGAAGAAGAACACGGTCTGATTCTCAGCGTCGTTTGGTGCGGACGGGACGCGCCAGCTGGCTCGCAGTCGGCCGACGTTGCTGCCGTTCTGATAATTGACGCTCTCGATCCAGCCGGTGTACGTCGGTTCTGTCGCACGCGTGCCGGGCGCTTGCAACATCGGGCCGACTGCCGTCGGTGCGATGCTGCGACCCTGACGATCGAAGTGTGCACGACCGCATTGCACCCGCGCACGAATCGCTCCGTTCTTCTGCCGGATACTGCCGTCCGCCTGCAGCGTCTCGTTCGAGTGGACGACCTGGACGCAATCGGGAGAGAAGTAGCCGTTCGGTGTGACGACGTAGTCGAGCGGCACGTTCGCGGGGCGTGTAGCTGCGCTCAACGAACCTGCGGTGGTTAATCGACTGGTGGAGGTGAGCGCTTCGTCTGCGTGCGCCGGTGTGAAGACCAGCATGAGCAGCCAGGCAAGCGCGAATAGAGCGAATGGCCAGAAGTGATGCGGCCGGGAGAGAAACCGTCGTTGAGTCTGGTTCATGGGACATCCTCGTGGAATGAAGGGGGTTGTTGTTACCGTCGCAATGTGAGCTACGGACCTGCGACCCTCGCTTACGTTGAGAATGGTCGACACGTTCCCCTTGAAATGTCCCGATGCGAAATCCCGTTCGAGAATGCGAAGCGACCGAACCAGGCTAGTGGCTCGGAAATGCGGAGTGGTTTAGATTGTTTCGCTTTGTTTTTTTCGGCTGGTGATCGTTGCAGGTTTCAGGCGATGTGGTGCTGTTGGGCTGAAGGATCGTGCGGGGCGAGTGGATGCGATGTCTGCGATTGCGCGCGGGAGCGCGCGCCATGCAGCACGTCTGGAGAGCGAAGTAATTCACACGGCCCGCGTGAACGAGACCGCTTCATGGCTCGGAAATGCCTCGTTCTGCGATGGCGCTGTTGCTGCTGCAGCACCCCCTCAAGCCGTCAACATTTCCTTCGCATGCTTGCGCGTGGTCGCGGTGATTTCGATACCGCCGAGCATCCGCGCGACTTCCTCGATGCGGTTCGCGCGATTGAGCGGCGTGACCGTGCTGATCGTGCCGCTCTTGCCGTTCGATGCCTTCGCGACCTGGAAATGATGATCGCCGCGCGCCGCCACCTGCGGCAAGTGCGTGACGCACAGCACCTGACGATTGCGCCCAAGCTGATGCAACAGACGCCCGACCACTTCGGCAACCCCGCCGCCGATACCCGTATCGACTTCGTCGAAAATCAACGTGGGCGTCGGGCTCGCGGCACTCGCGATCACCGCGAGCGCCAGACTGATCCGCGCAAGTTCGCCACCTGACGCAACTTTCGCGAGCGGCCGCAGCGGCACGCCCGCATGTCCGGCGACGCGGAACTCGACCTGTTCGAGTCCGTGCGCGCCGCCTTCCGGCAACGCGACCAGCGCGACCTCGAAGCTGCCGCCTGCCATCGACAGTTCCTGCATGCCCGTCGTCACCGCCGCGCCGAGTGCTTTCGCGGCCTTCGCGCGGGCCTTCGACAACTGCTTCGCGTCGACGAGATACGCGTCCTTCGCTTTCGCTTCGGCGGCGCGCAGGCTGTCGAGGTCGGCGGCGGCGTCGAGCGCCGCGAGTTGCGCGCGACGCGCTTCGTGTTCTTCCGGCAGCGTCTGCGGCTGCAGACGGAATTTGCGCGCGGCCGAATGCAGCGCTTCGAGACGCTTTTCGATCTGCGCGAGCCGGTCCGGATCGAGTTCGAGACGCTGCGCGTAATGCGACAGCGAATACGCGGCTTCCTGCAACTGGATCTCGGCGGGTTCGAGCGCGGCGAGCGCATCGTTTAACGCCGGATCGATATCGGCGAGGTCGCGCAGCTTCGACACGATCGAGCCGAGCTGCGAGATCATCGCGTCGTCGGATTCGGACAGCGCGCTGAGTGCACTCTGCACACCGTCGATCAGATTCGCCGAGTGCGACAGCCGCCGATGCTCGGCATTCACGTCGTCCCATTCGCCGGGTTGCGGCGCGAGCTTGTCGAGTTCGGCGAGCTGCCATGCAAGACGTTCGCGTTCGAGCTGCAACTCGCGATCGCGGGTCTGCGCGAGTTCGACGGCCTGCGCCGCGTCGCGCCAGCCGCGCCACGCGCGATTGACCGTCGCGGCGGTATCGAGCAGACCGGCATGCGTGTCGAACAGTTGACGCTGAGCGTCGGGACGCATCAACAGTTGATGCGCGTGCTGTCCGTGAATATCGACCAGCATTTCGCCGACTTCGCGCAACTGCGTGAGCGTGGCCGGCGTGCCGTTGACGAACGCGCGCGAGCGACCGTTCGCATCGATCACGCGACGCAGCAGCACGGTGCTGTGTGCGCTGTCGTCGGTGGTGGCGAGCGCCTGGTCGTCGAGCCAGCGGTCCACGTCGCCGTGCGTGTCGAATTCGGCCGTGATGTCGGCGCGGGTTTCGCCGGTGCGCACGACGCTCGCATCTCCGCGGGCGCCGAGCGCGAGCGCCAGCGCGTCGATCAGGATCGACTTGCCGGCGCCTGTTTCGCCCGAGAAAACCGTGAAGCCGCTGTCGAATTCGAGATCGAGCGCGGCGACGATGACGAAGTCGCGTATCGAGAGGTGGCGAAGCATGGAGTCGTCTGGTTGGCTGGGGAGGCGTCTAGCTGGCGGCGTCGTCTTCGTGCGACGGGGATTCGTTCCAGTGCAGCTTCCTGCGCAGCGTCGCGTAATAGCTGTAGCCGACCGGATGCAGGAACGGCACCGTGTGACGCGAGCGGCGCACCTCGATCGTGTCGCTGAGTTCGAGCGCGGTGAACGACTGCATGTCGAAGTTCACGTTGACGTCGCGGCCGGACACGATCTGGATGCTCACCTTCGAGTCGTCCGGCAGCACGATCGGCCGGTTGGACAGCGAGTGCGGCGCGATCGGCACGAGCACGAGTCCCTGCAGTTGAGGATGCAGGATCGGCCCCTGCGACGACAGCGCGTACGCGGTCGACCCCGTCGGCGTCGCGACGATCAGACCGTCCGAGCGCTGGTTGTACATGAAGCGGCCGTCCACCGACACGCGCAGCTCCGCCATCCCCGAAAAGCCGCTACGGTTCACGACGACGTCGTTGAATGCGAGCGCGTGATAGATCGGATCGCCGTCGCGCATGATGCGCGCTTCGAGCAGCGTGCGCTCCTCGCGTTCGAAGCTGCCCGCGAGCATTTGCGGGATGGCCTCGTACATGTCCGAGATCGGGATGTCGGTGATGAAGCCGAGCCGGCCGTGATTGATACCGATCAGCGGTGTGCGATACGGCGCCAGTTGCCGGCCGATGCCGAGCATCGTGCCGTCGCCGCCCAGCACCACCGCGACGTCGGCGCGTGCGCCGATCTCCGCGGGCCGCAGCGCGGGGTAACCGGACGCGCCGATTTCGGCAGCGGTGTTCGCCTCGAACACGATGTCGAAGCCGCGCTTCTCGATGCACGCGGCGAGCGCCATCAGCGGCTCGCCGATGCCGGGCGTGTTGCTGCGCCCGATGAGCGCAACGGTCCTGAACTGGCTGGTAACTTGCATGCCGGCATTACACCATAGGTGGGTTCCGAAAAGAACCGTTGCCGCCCCCATTGGTGCCCTGTCTTCCGGCACGTGCAGGACGGGCACCGGCGGCTGTGCCGGTCATCGCGCCGATTGCCGCGCGGGCCACGTTATTCCCGGCTTGTGCGATACCGATTGTCGTTAGAATGGTGAAGCTTCGATGACAACGGGCGTTGCCCGTTCGCCCGGCGCGGCTGCGTGCGGGTGCGCAGCGCCGGGCCGAGGTTCGTCGGGCCACGAGGACGTCGGCCTTTCCGTCATATCGTTCGTCGCGCCATTGAGCTAAAATTTTTCTCCATGCTAGATCCTCGCGCACAAACGCTCCTCAAAACCCTGATCGAACGCTACATCGCGGAAGGTCAGCCGGTCGGCTCGCGCACGCTGTCCCGTTATTCCGGGCTGGAACTGAGCCCGGCGACGATCCGCAACGTGATGTCCGATCTCGAGGAACTGGGACTCGTGGCCAGTCCGCACACGTCGGCTGGGCGGATCCCTACGCCGCGCGGATACCGGCTGTTCGTCGATACGATGTTGACGGTCGAATCCGCCGCTGACGAAGAAGCGGTCACGCGCGCAGTCAAGACCACGCTGCAGGCGGGCGAGCCGCAGAAGATCGTCGCGGCGGCCGCGAGCGTGCTGTCCAGTCTGTCGCAGTTCGCGGGTGTCGTGCTGACGCCGCGTCGCAGCCATGTGTTCAAGCAGATCGAGTTCATGCGGCTGTCGGACAAGCGCATCCTGCTCATCATCGTGACGCCCGAAGGCGACGTGCAGAACCGGATCATGGCGACGCAGCGCGACTTCTCGCCGTCCGAACTGATCGAGGCATCCAATTACATCAACGCGCATTTCGCCGGACTGTCGTTCGACGACGTGCGCCGCCGGCTGCGCGAAGAAATCGACACGCTGCGCAGCGACATGACCACACTGATGCACGCGGCCGTCACCGCGAGCACCGAAGAATCCGACACAGGCGAGACGGTGCTGATCTCCGGCGAGCGCAATCTGCTCGAAGTGGCGGACCTTTCGTCCGACATGGCGCGGCTGCGCAAACTGTTCGATGTGTTCGACCAAAAGACCAGCCTCCTTCAGTTGCTCGACGTATCGAGTCACGCGCAGGGCGTGCAGATCTTCATCGGCGGCGAGTCGACGCTCGTGCCGATCGAGGAAATGAGCGTGGTGACCGCGCCGTATGAAGTGAACGGGAAGATCGTCGGCACGCTCGGCGTGATCGGCCCGACCCGCATGGCGTACAACCGCGTGATCCCGATCGTCGACATCACCGCGCGGCTGCTGTCGTTGACGCTTAGTCAGCAATAGACGCTGCGCTCTTCGGTTCGTATAGATAGTGCGCGCGGCGCCGGCCGCCGCCAATCGGCCGGACGGCCAGGTGGCCGGCCCGAAGCGCGCCGCTATAATGATCCCTTTCGCCCCCACTCCGCAGTACGCGGTTGACTGTTGCCTATGCGTTTCGATCTCGAGCGGCCGTCGCAATCCGCTGCCCATCGCGTGGGCGTGCTGCTGATCAATCTCGGTACGCCGGATGCGCCGACGCCCCGTGCAGTGCGCCGTTATCTCGCGCAGTTTCTGTCCGACCCGCGCGTCGTCGAAATTCCGGCGCTGCTGTGGCAGATCATCCTGCGCGTGCTGATCCTGCCGTTTCGCGGCCGGTCGTCGGCGAAGAAGTACGCGGCGGTCTGGATGCCCGAGGGTTCGCCGCTGCGCGTGCACACCGAAAAGCAGGTCGATGCGCTGCGCCAGCTGCTGCACGCGAACGGCTACACGACGCTCGTCGAGTACGCGATGCGCTACGGCACGCCCGGCATTCCGGCGATGCTGAACCAGTTGAAGCTCGCGGGCGCCGAGCGCGTGCTGCTGATGCCGATGTACCCACAGTACTCGTCGTCGACCACGGCCACCGCATTCGATGACGCGTTCGCCGCGCTGCGCCGCATGCGCAACCAGCTCGAGATCCGCACCGTGCGTCACTACGCGGATCACCCCGCGTACATCGCCGCGCTCGCTGCGCAGGTTCACCACTACTGGCATACACACGGCCGTCCCGATTTCTCGGCCGGCGACAAACTCGTGCTGAGTTTCCACGGCGTGCCGCGCCGTACGCTGGATCTCGGCGATCCGTATCACGACCAGTGCCAGCAAACCGCCTCGCTGCTGATGCATGCGCTCGAACTGACGCCGGTCGAATGCCGCGTGACGTTTCAGTCGCGCTTCGGCAAGGCCGAATGGCTGCAGCCGTACACCGCACCGACGCTGAAGGAACTGGGCGCGGCGGGCGTGCGGCGTGCCGACGTGTTCTGCCCGGGCTTCACGGCTGACTGTCTCGAGACGATCGAAGAAATCGGTATCGAGGTGCGCGACGAGTTCGTGCATGCGGGCGGCAAGGAGTTTCACCGGATTCCGTGCGTGAACAACGCGCCTGCATGGATCGCGGCGCTCGGTGAGATCGTCGCGGTCAATCTGCAGGGCTGGCCAGTTCAGGCGGCGCAGCCGCACGGCGTCGCGACGACATGAATGCCTTCGCCATGACATCGCGCGCAGGCATGCTATCTGCGTTGGGTTGCGTCCGGAGCATCCGATGAACTACAGGATTTCGACGGACCCCGGCGCGCGGCTGCGCATCGACAAATGGTTATGGGCGGCGCGCCTCTTCAAGACCCGTTCGCTGGCAGCGGACGCAGTGGAGAAAGGCCGGGTGCGGATCGGCGGTCTGACTGTGAAGCCGGCGAAGGAAGTGCGGGTCGGCGACCGGGTCGAGGTCGAGATCGAACACGCGGTCTGGCAGCTGGACGTGCTGGGTCTGTGCGACGTGCGCGGTCCGGCCAGCATCGCGCAGACGCTATATACAGAGACAGTGGAAGGAAAAGCGAAGCGGCTGCTGGAACTGGAGCGCCGCAAGACGTATCGCGAACCGGCCGCCGCGTTTCACGGCCGGCCGACCAAGCGGGACCGGCGAACTATCGACAAACTTTCAGGTGGGGATTGAACAGCTGCTCCATCGTCGCGTGCACGCTACCGTATTCGGTCGTGCTGTCGGTGACGGCGCCGGACATGCAGATGGTCGTGGTACCCGCGACGAGTACCAAGGCGACCACGGATATTGCAAAGGTCAGTTTCACTGGTACCTCCTGAATGCACAGGATGGAAACGGGCAATTGAAAAATGATGGCTCGGCGTAAGGTTAGGGTAAACGTGCCTTTTCCTACGCTTGGATGGAGTTTAGGCCAGTCGCGAGGCAGGCTCAATCTCAATCTGATGAAGCTTGGGTAATGGTTGTAACGGGCCGTTTCCGCGGCACGGTTGAAGTGCAAAAAGCGCCGTCGGATGGCTTGAAAATGCCGTTTTTGCGCCCATCTGCACCGGCAGTGAGCGCAACGACGTCGCGCCGTGACAACACGGCAATGCGAGGGCAGCGACGACATTGGCTGCCTTGTCTTTGCTTCTGTTTTTATATTTCTAATGACTTTCAGCGACATGGAAAACACGCAAGAGAATCCGGCGGGGCAGAATCCTGCTCCCGCCGCCGACGCCGAGCGCCAGGCCGCCGAGGCCGCTGCCGCCCAGCAGCAGGAACCCGCGGACGCGGCGAACGAAACCGCCGCCGCGCTCGCCGAGGCTCAGGTGAAGATCGCCGAGTTGCAGGAAAGCTTCCTGCGCGCGCGCGCCGAGACCGAGAACGTGCGCCGCCGCGCGCAGGAAGACGTCACGAAGGCCCACAAGTTCGCGATCGAAAACTTCGCCGAGCATCTGCTGCCGGTGGTCGACAGCCTCGAGGCTGCACTCGTCCATTCGTCGGACGATCTGGTGAAGGTTCGCGAAGGCGTCGAGCTGACGCTGCGCCAGCTCACGGGTGCGCTCGAGAAAGGTCGCGTCGTGCCGATCGATCCGGTCGGCGAGAAGTTCGACCCGCATCGCCATCAGGCAATCTCGATGGTGCCGGCCGAGCAGGAACCGAACACCGTTGTGACCGTGCTGCAAAAGGGTTACGTGATCGCGGACCGCGTGCTGCGGCCGGCGCTCGTGACCGTGACGCAGCCGAAGTAACCCCGGCGGGCTCGCACACTTCCCCAAATCAGCAGTTGACCCGGCCATGACGAGCATTCCCGTCGACGCGACCGCATTCGCCGCATTCGACATGCAGGAAGTGACCGCGGAGTCGTTCGACGCGGCGCTGGCCGGGGCAGGCGACCAGCTGACGGTCGTGTTCTTCTGGGGGCTCGACTGCTTCAACTGCGAGATCGCGAAGAAGGCGATGCTGGCGCAGCCGGACGCGATCCGGGCGCTCGGGTTGAGGTGGTTTCACAGCAATGTGTACGAGCATCGGGAGCTGGGGCGGCGTTTTCTGCTGCACGGCGTGCCGACGTGGTTCTTTTTCCATCGGGGCAAGCGTCTCGGTCGCGCGACCGGCTGGCATGGACTCGGGCAGTTCGAAGCAGCGGTCGCGGCGGCGCGAGCTAAGGTGAACGAGTCGCCGGCGATTGAAAAAAATTAAAGACCGCATCGGGTAAAAGGTCTTGAAAACGATGCGGTTGCACTTACCTTAAGTGCAGGCACGAATTTGAACGCGGAAAACGCCTGAAAACCAGCAGGCAAGGCGTTCCGCAGCACATCGAATCTTTGGAGATTGGTAAAAATGGGCAAAATCATCGGCATCGACCTCGGCACCACGAACTCGTGCGTGGCGTTGATGGAAGGCAATCAGGTCAAAGTGATCGAAAACTCGGAAGGCGCCCGTACGACGCCGTCGATCATCGCCTACATGGACGACAACGAAGTGCTCGTCGGTGCGCCGGCGAAGCGCCAGTCGGTGACCAACCCGCGCAACACGCTGTACGCGGTCAAGCGCCTGATCGGCCGCCGCTTCGACGAAAAGGAAGTGCAGAAGGACATCAACCTGATGCCCTACAAGATCGTCAAGCACGACAACGGCGACGCATGGGTCGAAGCCCACGATCAGAAGCTCGCGCCGTCGCAGGTCTCCGCCGAAGTGCTGCGCAAGATGAAGAAGACCGCTGAAGACTACCTCGGCGAGCCGGTCACCGAAGCCGTGATCACGGTTCCCGCGTACTTCAACGACAGCCAGCGTCAGGCCACGAAGGACGCCGGCCGCATCGCCGGTCTGGAAGTGAAGCGGATCATCAACGAACCGACCGCAGCCGCGCTCGCGTTCGGTCTGGACAAGGGCGCAGAGGGCGACCGCAAGATCGCGGTGTTCGACCTCGGCGGCGGCACGTTCGACATCTCGATCATCGAAATCGCGGACGTTGACGGTGAAATGCAGTTCGAAGTGCTGTCGACGAACGGCGATACGTTCCTCGGCGGTGAAGACTTCGACCAGCGCATCATCGATTACATCATCGGCGAGTTCAAGAAAGAGCAGGGCGTCGACCTGGCAAAGGACGTGCTCGCGCTGCAACGCCTGAAGGAAGCCGCTGAAAAGGCGAAGATCGAACTGTCGTCGGGCCAGCAGACCGAAATCAACCTGCCGTACATCACGGCCGACGCGTCGGGTCCGAAGCACTTGAACCTGAAGATCACCCGCGCGAAGCTCGAAGCGCTGGTCGAAGACCTGATCGAACGCACGATCGAACCGTGCCGTGTCGCGATCAAGGACGCCGGCGTGAAGGTGAGCGATATCGACGACGTGATCCTGGTCGGCGGTCAGACGCGTATGCCGAAGGTGCTGGACAAGGTGAAGGAGTTCTTCGGCAAGGACCCGCGCCGCGACGTGAACCCGGACGAAGCCGTTGCAGTCGGTGCGGCGATCCAGGGCCAGGTGCTGTCGGGCGACCGCAAGGACGTGCTGCTGCTCGACGTGACCCCGCTGTCGCTCGGCATCGAGACGCTCGGTGGCGTGATGACGAAGATGATCAACAAGAACACGACGATCCCGACGAAGCACGCGCAGGTGTACTCCACTGCGGATGACAACCAGGGCGCCGTGACGATCAAGGTGTTCCAGGGCGAACGCGAAATGGCAGCCGGCAACAAGCTGCTCGGCGAGTTCAACCTCGAAGGCATTCCGCCGTCGCCGCGCGGCGTGCCGCAGATCGAAGTGAGCTTCGACATCGACGCGAACGGCATCCTGCACGTGGGCGCAAAGGACAAGGCCACCGGCAAGGAAAACCGCATCGTCATCAAGGCGAACTCGGGTCTGTCGGAAGCCGAGATCGAGAAGATGGTGAAGGACGCGGAAGCGAACGCCGAAGAAGATCACAAGCTGCGTGAGCTGGCCGATGCCCGCAACCAGGGCGACGCGCTGGTCCACAGCACGAAGAAGGCGCTCACCGAATACGGCGACAAGCTCGAAGCCGGTGAGAAGGAAAAGATCGAAGCGGCGCTGAAGGATCTCGAAGAAACGCTGAAGAGCAGCGCGAGCGACAAGGCGGCGATCGACGCGAAGATCGAAGCAGTGGCGACGTCGTCGCAGAAGCTCGGCGAAAAGATGTACGCCGACATGCAGGCAGCGCAAGGTGCAGCAGGCGCGGCGGCGGGTGCTGCCGGTGCGGCGGGCGGTGCTTCGGCAGGTGCGAGTGCCGGCCAGCCGGAAGACGATGTCGTCGACGCCGAGTTCAAGGAAGTGAAGAAAGACTAAGGCCGGTTGCGTTGCGTTTAACAACGACGACACCATGCGCAGCACCGCTGCGCATGGCCGGCTGCAAGAAGGTCTGCGCTGATCGGGCGCATGACCGGTTACCACGCTCGGCGAGCCTTCCGGCTCCCCGGGCACGTTTGTTTTGTGGAGGTCGCTGCGTGCGTCGTGCAAACGGCAGTGCGCGCGGTGTCCGGACGAGTCGCGAGACTCCAGCATTCAACAGGAGCCGCCGCGCTGTACCGCGCGGCTGGCGCTGAACCGATATGGCGAAACGGGATTACTACGAGGTTCTGGGCGTCGCGAAGAACGCGAGCGACGACGAGATCAAGAAGGCTTATCGCAAGCTCGCGATGAAGCATCACCCCGACCGCAATCCGGACAACAAGGATTCGGAAGAGCGTTTCAAGGAGGTGAAGGAGGCCTATGAAATGCTCTCGGACTCGCAGAAGCGTGGCGCCTACGATCAGTACGGCCACGCGGGCGTCGATCCGAATATGGGCGGCGCTGGTGCGCAGGGCTTCGGCGGATTCGCCGATGCGTTCGGCGATATCTTCGGCGACATCTTCGGCCAGGCGGCCGGCGGTGCTGCGCGCGGTGGACGCGGCGGCGGTCCGCAGGTGTATCGCGGTGCCGATCTGCGCTACAGCATGGAGATCACGCTCGAACAGGCCGCGCACGGCTACGACACGCAGATCCGCGTACCCAGCTGGGTATCGTGCGAGGTGTGCCACGGTTCCGGCGCGAAGCCCGGCACGAAGCCGGAAACCTGCCCGACCTGTAACGGCTCCGGCGCGGTCCGGATGTCGCAGGGTTTCTTCAGCATCCAGCAAACCTGCCCGAAGTGCCACGGCACCGGCACGTATATTCCCGAGCCTTGCACGCACTGCCACGGCGCGGGTAAGACCAAGGAAACCAAGACCCTCGAAGTGAAGATCCCGGCCGGCATCGACGACGGCATGCGGATCCGCTCGGCCGGCAACGGCGAGCCGGGGATCAACGGCGGTCCGTCGGGCGATCTGTACGTGGAAATCCACATCAAGTCGCACACGGTGTTCGAACGTGACGGCGACGACCTGCATTGCCAGATGCCGATTCCGTTTACCACCGCAGCGCTCGGCGGCGAGATCGAAGTGCCGACGCTTGCCGGTCGTGCGAGCTTCCCGGTGTCGGAAGGCACGCAGTCGGGCAAGACGTTCCGTCTGCGCGGCAAGGGCATCAAGGGTCTGCGCTCGAGCATCGCGGGCGATCTGTACGTGCACGTTCAGGTCGAAACGCCGGTCAAGCTCACCGAGCAGCAGCGCGAACTGCTGCAGCAGTTCGAGAAGTCGCTGGTGGAAGGCGGGGCGCGACATAGCCCGCAGAGCAAGAGCTGGTTCGATCGGGTGAAGAGCTTCTTCGATTGAGCGTCAGCGGTCACGCGGGGTGAACATGGTCATGCCGGGAGTCCCGACGACAGCTAACGAGCAGCACGAACGCGATGCCATGTTCGTGCTGCTGGACGACAGCGCGTCGACCGCGCAGCATCCGACGAGCCGCCTGTACACAGGCTTCGTGCGCGAGCATGTGTGCGCGGAAGCGAACGGCGCCGCGCTCGACGCGGTTGGCGTCGCAGTCACGGCGGGTCAGCGCGAAGGTTTGCACGCGGTCGTGCTGGGGGACTATGAGTTCGGTCGCGATCTCGACCTGTCCAGCAGCCGCGATCGCGATTCACACGCATCACCGAAAATACAAACGCAGCCGGGCGACGCCTCGCTGCGTTTTTTATTGTTCTCGCGCTGCGAGCATCTGTCGCGCGACGCGGTCGATGCATGGCTCGCGCAACGCGACGGCGGCGCGGAGCAGCCGTCGGTGGCCGGTGCGGCGAACCTGCGCGAAAGCGTCGACCAGACGCAATTCACCGACGCGATCGACCGCATTCACGAAGCGCTGCGCGACGGCGACTCGTATCAGGTCAACTACACGTACCGGATGACGTTCGACGCGTTCGGCATGCCGCTCGCGTTCTATCGACGGCTGCGTGCGCGTCAGCCGGTGCCGTACGGCGTACTCGCCGCGCTGCCGGACGATCGCTGGGTGCTGTCGTGTTCGCCGGAGCTGTTCGTGCGCAACGAACGCGGCACGCTGCTCGCGCGGCCGATGAAGGGCACCGCGCCGACTTCCACCGATCCCGATGCGAATCGCCGTGCCGCCGACTTCCTCGCGAACGATCCGAAGAACCGCGCCGAAAACGTGATGATCGTCGACCTGCTGCGCAACGACCTGTCGCGGGTCGCGCAGATCGGCTCGGTGAGTGTGCCGGCGCTGTTCTCGGTCGAACCCTATGCATCGGTGTGGCAGATGACGTCGACGGTGACCGCGAAGCTGCTTCCGCAGGCGTCGTTCGGCGACGTGCTGCGCGCGCTGTTTCCGTGCGGCTCGATCACCGGCGCGCCGAAGCATCGCACGATGCAGCTGATCGACACGCTCGAAACGACGCCGCGCGGACTCTATACGGGCATGATCGGCTGGCTTGATACGCCGGCGGAAGAGGACGCGTGCGGTGACTTCTGTCTGTCGGTGGCGATCCGCACGTTGACGCTCGATGTGCCGCTTCACGCGACACACGCGGACGGTAGCGAGCGGCGCGGCACGCTGGGCGTCGGCGCGGGAATCGTGCTCGACAGCATTGCCGCCGACGAATACGCCGAGTGCCGGCTGAAAGCCCGCTTCCTGACCGACGCCGATCCGGGCTTCGAACTCTTCGAAACGATGTACGCGACGCGCGAGCAGCACGTCCGTCATCTCGACCGGCATCTCAAGCGATTGTCTTCAAGCGCGCGCTGCTTCGGCTTCGCGTTCGATGAAGAAGCGGTGCGCACACGACTCGACGAGCAGTGTGCGGCGTTGCCGCCAGGCGTTGCACATCGTGTGCGGCTTGCGCTGGGTAAAGCGGGTATCGCGCAGATCGTCGCCGCACCGCTTGCACCGTTGCAGAGCGAGACGGTGGGTGTGCTGCTCGGGCCGGATCACGGGTTCGCCGCGACGCGGGCCGACGATCTGCTGCTCCTCCACAAGTCGACGCGCCGCGCCGACTACGATCGCGCCTGGCGCGAAGCGGAAACGCACGGCGCCTTCGACACGCTGTTCTTCAACGAGCGCGACGAACTGACCGAGGGAGGGCGTTCGAATGTGTTCGTCAAGCTCGACGGTCGCTGGTGGACGCCGCCGCTCGCGGCAGGTGTGTTGCCCGGCGTGATGCGCTCAGTGCTGCTCGACGATCCGGCATGGCAGGCAGAAGAACGTGTGCTGACGCGTGCCGATCTGCTGCGCGCCGATGCGCTGGTGATCTGCAACGCGCTACGCGGCGCGTTGGCTGCGCGCATCGTTACAACCTAGAGGCACAGCGCGCGTCGCGCTGCAGCCATTTGGTCGCTACCGCTATTACGCGGGCTCGTTCAGAAAGTGGCGAACCGTACGCTGCGTCGCAACTGCGCGCGTTGCCATGCGTCAGCGCGGCGGCCTTACCCGGGAATCAGAAAGAGCGCAGCGATGCTGCGCGACCTGCGCATGTCGCCACGCCCCGGCGCGAACCGTTCGCCGCAGCCTCACCCCAAATCAAAACGTATGCTCCGCCCCAGGAAACGCTCCATCCTTCACCTCACGCACATACGCCGATACCGCATCGAAAATACTCGGCTGTCCCTGCATGAAATCCTTCACGAAGCGCGGCCGCTTGCCTGGGAAAATACCCAGCATGTCGTGCAGCACCAGCACCTGACCCGAACAGTCCACACCCGCGCCGATACCGATCGTCGGAATGCGCAACTGCTTCGTGACGTCGGCGGCGAGCTGCGTCGGGATTGCCTCCATCACGATCAACTGCGCGCCCGCGTCCTGTAGCGCGCGCGAATCGCGCAGCAGCTGGCTCGCTCCGGCCTCGGTCTTGCCTTGCACCTTGAAGCCGCCGAACGCATGCACCGATTGCGGCGTGAGTCCGACGTGCGCGCAGACCGGCACCGCGCGCTCGACCAGAAAGCGCACCGTATCGACGAGCCATTCGCCGCCTTCGAGCTTCACCATCTGCGCGCCGGCGCGCATCACCTGGGTTGCGCTCGCGAATGCATCGGCGGGCGTCGCGTAAGTGCCGAACGGCAGGTCCGACACGATCAGCGCCGACGGCTGCGCGCGGGCGACACAGGCCGTGTGATACGCGATATCGTCGAGCGAAACCGGCAAGGTGGTGGTGTGGCCTTGCAGCACGTTGCCGAGCGAATCGCCGATCAGCAACACGTCGACACCCGCGCGATCCAGCAGCGCGGAAAAGCTCGCGTCGTAACAGGTGAGCATGGCGATCTTTTCGCCGGCGTCGCGCATCGCCTGAAGCTTCGGGACGGTGATCGCGTGCCGGCTCGCTTCCTGCAGATAGGTCATGAGGAAATCCGTTGAAAATACGTTGGAGGTGTCGTGCAGCGCGCCGTCGATTAAAGCGACGTGCCCTTGACGAAGAATTCCTTGCGCCCGCGCATCGTCTCGATGCGTTCGATCAGTAGCGCGAGATCCGCGTCGGAATCGAGCGGGTTCAGATGTTCGGCGTTGACCGTCAGCACGGGCGTGCGGTCGTAATGGTAGAAGAAGTCGTTGTACGCGTCGCACAGTGCGCGCAGGTACGCGTCGGGGATCTGCAGCTCCATCGGGATCGCGCGCTTCTGGATACGCGAGAACAGCACCTCGGGGCTGGCCTGCAGATACACGACGAGGTCCGGCGAAGGCGCGCCACGCGGACTGCCTTCGGATGCCGGCGCGTCGATGCGCGCGGCAAGCGAGCGATACAGCTGCCACTCGTCGTCGGGCAGCGTGAGGCGCGCGAAGATCTCGTTCTTCTGCGTCATGAAATCGGCGACGAGCGGCGTACCGGTCGCATACGCGGCACCAACTTCCTGCGCCTGCTGCGCGCGCTGCATCGCGAAGTGCAGCTGTGTGGCGAGCGCGTAGCGGCTCGTGTCGCGATAGAAGCGCTCGAGAAACGGATTGTCCTGCGGCCGCTCGAACAGCGTGTTCATTGACCAGCGTCCGGCGAGCCGTTTCGCGAGCGACGTCTTGCCGACGCCGATCGGCCCTTCGATCGCCAGATAACGAAACGGCGGACGCAGTGCCGGCGCGGTGACGGTAAGCGGCGGCGTACTCATGAGCAGGAGCCTTTGGCGGCATCGCCGTTGGCCGCGAGCGCGCTGAGCATCGGGCACTGGCACGGCGATTTGACCTTCTCGATGCGTTGTCCCGCGACGTCGCCGAGAAACGCATCGGCGCGGCCGCGCTGCGGAATGATCAGATTGGGTTCGATCTCGACGAGCGGCACCAGCACGAACGCACGTTCGACGAGCCGCGGATGCGGCACGATCAGATCGGCTTCTTCGATGGATTGCTCGCCGTACAGCAGGATGTCGAGATCGAGTGTGCGCGGCGCGTTGCGAAACGGACGCTCTCGACCGAAGTGGTGTTCGATCTTGTGGCACAGCGCGAGCAGATGTCGCACCGGCAGCGTCGTATCGAGTTTCACGACGCAATTGAAGTAATCGTCGCCGCCCGCGTCGACCGGGGCGGTGCGATAGAGGCTCGATTTCGCGAGCACCGAGATGGTGTGCTGCTGCGCAAGACACACCACCGAGTCTTTCAGGGTCTGGCGCGCGTCCCCGAGATTTGCGCCGAGGCCGAGATAGGCAACCGTCATGGCATCACTTCCTGCAACTGTCGTTCGACGTCGAACGCAGGCGCCGCATCAATCGTCGTGACTACCGCCGGGGCTCACGTCGTTTGCTGCGCGGCTGTCTGCTGTCGTACCGCCCTCCATTCCGTCACCCTGTGCGCGGTTTCTGGCGCCACCGCGCCGCCGTCGTTTTCTGGGTGCCCGGTCCTTCCCGCCTTGCACGAGCAATGTCTCGCGCGCAGCGATGTCTCCTTCGATGAACTCCGTCCACCACGTTCCCACCGACTCGTCGAGTTCGCCGGATTCGCAGCGCAACAGGAGGAAATCATACCCCGCTCTAAATCTTTGGTGTTCCAGCAGCTTCAGCGCCCCACGGCCGCGTTTTTCGAGACGCAGTTGCAGGCCCCAGATTTCTCGCATGTCGGACGAGAAGCGCTTGTGGATCGCGAGCTTCTCGGTCTGCATGTCGAGCACGTCGTCCATCGCCTGGTGCAACGCGGGCACCGGATATTCGCCGCGTGCTGCGTTCTGTTGCGAGCGCTGCTGCACGTCGTGCCACATCAGTGTCGCGAACAGGAAACCCGGCGACACCGGCTTGCCGGCGCGCACGCGCGCATCGGTGTTGGTCAGCGCGAGCGTGATGAATTTTTCGCCGTGCGGCTGTTCGAGCACGACATCGAGCAGCGGCAGCAGCCCGTGATGCAGCCCTTCCTTGCGCAGCCGCTGCAGGCACGCGAGCGCGTGACCCGACAGCAGCAGCTTCAGCATCTCGTCGAAGAGCCGCGCGGCCGGCACGTTGTTGATCAGGTCGGCGAGCGAGATGATCGGTGCGCGTGTCGCTTCCTCGATCTCGAAGTCGAGCTTCGCGGCAAAGCGCACGACCCGTAGCATCCGCACCGGATCTTCGCGATAACGCGTCGCCGGGTCGCCGATCATCCGCAGCAGACGCGCGCGGATATCGGCCATCCCGTTGTGATAGTCGAGCACCGTCTGCGTCGCGGGATCGTAGTACATCGCGTTGATCGTGAAGTCGCGCCGCGTCGCGTCTTCGTGCTGTTCGCCCCACACGTTGTCGCGCAGCACGCGGCCGCTCGCGTCGACGGCATGCGTGCGGCGATCGAGTTCGTCGCGGCGCAGGCGCCTCGGCGGCGGCGCGTCTTCAGTGCTGTCTTCCTTCGGCGCAGCCGGCGGATCGACCAGCGCGCGGAACGTCGACGTCTCGATGATTTCCTGGCCGAACTGCACGTGCACGATCTGGAAACGCCGCCCGATGATGCGCGCGCGGCGGAACAGCTTCTGCACCTGTTCGGGCGTTGCATCGGTGGCGACGTCGAAGTCCTTAGGCGCGACGCCGAGCAGCAGGTCGCGTACCGCGCCGCCGACGATGAACGCCCGGAAGCCCGCCTGCTGCAACCCCTCGGTGACGCGGATCGCGTTGCGCGAGATCAGCGACGGATCGATGCCGTGGATGTCGGACGGGATGATGACGGGGACGTCGGGATCGGGCTTCGCGTTTTTCGCGGATTTCGTCGCCGGCTTGCGGCGCGTTTTCGTCGCGGCGGAGGCCTGGGAGGGGTCTGCTGCTGTCGTCTGGGCGGAGTCCGCCGGTGAGTCGTCAGCGGCTGCCGTATCCTGGCCGAACAGCTTGCGGATGAGTTTCTTGATCACGTGGGTTGGAAGAGTTCGAGGATGCGCCAGCCGCGTGTCTGCGCATGGGCGCGCAGCGTGTCGTCGGGGTTGGTCGCGATGGGGTCGGTGACCCGTTCGAGCAGCGGGATGTCGTTATGCGAATCGCTGTAGAAGTAGCTGCGTTCGAAATCGGACCACGTCTTGCCGAGCGACGCGAGCCAGGCTTCCGTGCGTACGATCTTGCCTTCCTTGTAGCTCGGCGTGCCCGTGGGGCGACCGGTGTAGGCCGACTGCGGATGGCCGTCGACGGTCTCGGCCTCGCAGGCGATCAGTTTGTCGACGCCGAACACTTCCGCGATCGGGCCGGTGATGAATTCGTTCGTCGCGGTGATGATGCAGCACAGGTCGCCCGCATCGCGATGCCGGCCGACGAGATCGAGCGCGGCCGGTACGATGGCCGGCCGGATCACTTCATGCATGTACTGGTCGTGCCATTCCTTCAACTGCGCGCGCGAATAGCGGGCGAGCGGCGTCAGCATCGCGAGCAGGTACGCGTGGATGTCGAGCTTGCCGGCCTTGTAGTCGGCGTAGAAGCGGTCGTTTTCGCGCGCGAAGTTTTCCGCGTCGACGATTCCGAGCTTCACCATGAAGCGGCCCCATTCGTGGTCGCTGTCGGTGGGGATGAGCGTGTGGTCGAGGTCGAACAGAGCAAGATTAGCCATGGGGGCACATTTTACTTGAAGCGGGTGCCGGTAGCCGGCAATGGACCCGTACGCGGATCTTCGATGCCGCCGGGCGCGGCCAGCATCGCGCGCAGCAGCGGCAGCGTGACCGCGCGCTTCTGTTCGAGCGAGAAGCGGTCGAGCGCGTCCAGCAACGTCATCAGGCTCGGCATATCGCGACGGAAATGCGTGAGCAGGTACGCGGGTACGTCGTCGGCGAGTACCAGGCCGCGTTCGCGCGCCGCGTGTTTCAGCGCGGCGACCTTCGCGTCGTCGGGCAATGGGACGAGATGAAACACGAGCCCCCAGCCGAGCCGCGTGCGCAGATCCTCGCGCACCGCGAGACCGATCGGCGCCGCGTTGCCGGCCGCGACGAGCGCGCTGGTCGGATGCGCGCGCACTTCGTTGAACAGGTTGAACAGCGCGATCTGCTGCGCGGCCGACAGGCCGTCGCAATCGTCGACGGCATACAGCGCGGTCTGCGGATCGAACGCGAACGCGTCGAGGCTGCTTTGCGGCCCCGCGAAGCGCGCGTGTCCCGGCGCTGCTTCGTGAGTGAGCGCCTGCAGCAGATGCGTGCGGCCGCTGCCCGTTTCGCCCCACACGTAGAACGTGCGATCGGCGACTGGACCGGCCGCGAGCGCGCCGTCGAGCTCGCGCAGACGCGTCACGAGTTCGGCGTTCGCACCGGCGAAGAAGTTATCGAATGTCGATGGCGGCGGGGTGCCGAGATCGAGCGTCAGCTGTCGGAGCACGATGGGGGCGATGCGTAAATAAAGGCTGGAATCAATTAGTTCTTGTACAGCGTGCTCGCGAGATAGCTCTGCCGCAGTTCGCGCAGCGCCACCGTGAGCATCGCGCTGACCGGCAGCGCGAGCAGCACGCCGAAGAAGCCGAACAACTGGCCGAACGCGAGCAGCGCGAAGATCACCGCGAGCGGATGCAGCCCGATGCGCTCGCCGACGAGGCGCGGCGTCAGGAAGAAGCCTTCGAGCACCTGACCGACGCCGTAGATCACCGCGACCGCGCCGAAGCCGTACCAGTTGCCGAACTGCAGCAGCGCGGCGAGCAGCGCAAGCACGAGGCCGGTCGCGTAGCCGATGTACGGGATGAACACCGCGAGCCCGGTGAAGATGCCGACCGGCAGCGCGATCTCGAAGCCGGCGATCCACAGCGCGACTGCGTAGAACACGGCGAGCACGGCCATCACGAGCAGCTGGCCGCGCAGATACTGCGAGAGCATGCGGTCCATGTCGCGTGCCATCTGCATCGTCTTGTCGAGCAAGCGGCGCGGAATGAAGCCCTGCACGCGCGCGAGCATCGCGTTCCAGTCGTACAGCAGGTAGAACAGCACGAGCGGCACCATCACGATGTTGCCGATCAGCGTGATCATCACGTTGCCGCTGGTGCGGATCGACGTCCACGCGTAGGACGCGACGGTTTTCGCGCTGCCTTCCAGCTGACCCATCACCATGTCGCGCAGGCTCGCAAAATCGAGCAGCGAATCGTCGATGCCGAGCATCGCGAGCTTCGGCTGCGCCCAGTCGTGCGCGTGCGCGAAGAAGCCGGGCACCTGCTGGCGCAACTGCGGTCCTTCCTTCTGGATCACCGCGAGCACCAGCAGCACGAGCAGCGAGACGAGGATCGCGAACAGCAGCATCATCAGCAGCGCGGCGAGGCCGCGCGGTACCCGCCGCCGCACCAGCCACGCGACGCCCGGCTGCAGGATGTACGCGAGAATCGCGCCGAGCAGGAACGGCGTCAGCACGGGGCTCAACAGCCACAGCAGGATGCCGGTGCCGAGCGCAATCGCAAGCCAGATGAAGGCGCGGCGCTGATACGGGGTAAGAATCGGAGCGTTCTGCTGCAAGACGGATTTCCTGGTGAGCGGATCGGTGGATCGGCGTGACGGCGGCTAAGGCCCGGGTGACGGGCGGTTCATGGGCGATTCACGGGCAGATGAGCGCCGCGTCGGCAAATTCCAGCTTGCCTGCCTGCATCGGGTAAAATCGCATTTTACCGACCTTCTCGCGCTTCCCCATGAATCAACCAAAAACCGCCCCTGACGCCCAAGGTTTGTCGTATCGCGACGCCGGCGTGGACATCGATGCAGGCGACGCCCTCGTCGATGCGATCAAGCCCTTTGCCAAAAAGACGATGCGCGATGGCGTGCTGGGCGGCATCGGTGGTTTCGGAGCGCTGTTCGAGGTGCCGAAGAAGTACCGCGAGCCGGTCCTCGTGTCGGGCACCGACGGCGTCGGCACCAAGCTGAAACTCGCATTCCAGCTGAACCGGCACGACACGGTCGGCCAGGATCTGGTCGCGATGAGCGTCAACGACATCCTCGTGCAAGGCGCCGAGCCGCTGTTCTTCCTTGACTACTTCGCGTGCGGCAAGCTCGAAGTCGGCACGGCGGCGACGGTCGTGAAGGGCATCGCGCAAGGGTGCGAATACGCGGGCTGCGCGCTGATCGGCGGCGAAACCGCTGAAATGCCCGGCATGTACCCCGACGGCGAGTACGACTTGGCAGGCTTCGCAGTCGGCGCGGTCGAAAAGAGCAAGATCATCGACGGCAGCACGATCGTCCCCGGCGACGTGGTGCTTGGGCTTGCGTCGAGCGGCATCCATTCGAACGGTTTCTCGCTGGTGCGCAAGATCATCGATCGCGCACAGCCGGATCTGAACGCGGACTTCGATGGCCGCTCGCTCGCCGACGCGCTGATGGCGCCGACGCGGATCTACGTGAAGCCGCTGCTCGCGCTGATGGAACAGATCGCCGTGAAGGGGATGGCGCACATCACCGGCGGCGGGCTCGTCGAAAACATTCCGCGCGTGCTGCGCCAGGGCCTCACCGCCGAACTCGATCATCGCGGCTGGCCGCTGCCGCCGCTGTTCTCGTGGCTGCAGAAGCACGGCGGCGTCGCGGATGCGGAGATGCATCGCGTGTTCAACTGCGGGATCGGGATGGCGGTCATCGTGTCCGCAGCGGAGGCGGATCAGGCGCTCGGCCTGTTGTCCGCAGCCGGCGAACAGGTGTGGAAGATCGGCACCGTGCGGGAGAGCGGCGAAGGCGAAGCGCAGACTGTGGTGGTTTGAGGTTGTTCTGAATGAGGCGGGCCGCTGCGTTGTTTCTGTGTCGGCCCGTTTCATCTTGCTGTTACGGCGAACGCTGATTCAGGCGTCGCCGCACCCCTCTAGCGGTTACATGCGCACTTGTAGTACCGCATCGAGCGCCGCAAGCGCGCGCTCAGTAGCATCCCCCGCACAGCAATCCACGACGATCCGCTCCGGCATCGATCTCAACCACGTCAGTTGACGCTTGCAAAGCTGGCGCGTCGCGAACACACCCTTGTCGCGCATCGTGTCGTAATCGATTGCGCCGTCCAGATACTCCCACGCCTGCCGATACCCGACACAGCGCATCGACGGCAACCCCGGATGCAGATCGCCGCGTGCGCGTAGCCGTTTCACTTCATCGATAAAACCGTTCGCGAGCATCGCGTCGAAGCGTCGCTCGATGCGTGCGTGCAGCACGCTGCGATCCGACGGTTCCAGCGCGACCGGCACGAAGCGCCAGCGGATCGCTTCGTCGTCGCGCGACGGCGTCGCGAGCAGTGCCGACATCGGCTGGCCGGTCAGCATGAAGACTTCGAGCGCGCGCTGGATGCGCTGCGAATCGTTCGGCGCGAGGCGCGCAGCCGTGACGGGATCGACGTCCGCGAGTCGCGCGTGCAGCGCGGGCCAGCCGTCGCGTGCGGCGTCGGCATCGAGCGCGGCGCGGATCTCGGGTGCGGCCGCTGGCAGATCGTTCAATCCTTGCGTGAGCGCGCGGTAGTACAGCATCGTGCCGCCGACCAGCAACGGCACGCGACCGCGCGCCGCGATCTCGTCGACGAGACGCAGCGTGTCGGCGCGGAAATCGGCGGCGGAGTAAGCGTCGACAGGATCGACGATATCGATCAGATGATGCGGCACGCGCGCGCGTTCGTCGGCGTCCGGCTTCGCAGTGCCGATATCCATCCCGCGATAGACGAGCGCCGAATCCACGCTAATGATTTCGACCGGACGTTGTGCGGCGAACGCGAGCGCGGCGGCCGTCTTGCCGGACGCGGTCGGTCCGAGCAGACAGGCGACCGGCGTGCGGGCGTCGGTTGAGTTCGTCATGAGCGTTTCGCCGGATACCGCCGCGACCTCATTGCCCGCGCATGAACAGGCGGTCTAGATCGGTCAGCGTCAGCTGGTACCACGTCGGCCGGCCGTGATTGCATTGATCCGCGCGTTCGGTCGCTTCCATCTGGCGCAGCAGCGCGTTCATTTCGTCGAGCGTCAGACGACGGTTCGCGCGCACCGCGTGATGGCATGCGAGCGTGCCGAGCAGTTCGTGCTGCCGTTCGGTGAGCACGCGCGAGCCGCCGTATGAATGCAGATCGGCGAGCACTGCGCGTGCGAGCGCCTGCAGATCGGCGTCCTTCAGCAGCGCGGGCACCGCGCGGATCGCGAGCGTGGTCGGCGACAGCACCGCGAGATCGAAGCCGAGCGCATCGAGCGTGTCGCGTTCTTCTTCGACGACGCCGATCTCGATTGCGTCGGCGGGCATCGACAGCGGAATCAGCAGCGGCTGCACGGCGATCGTGCGATCCGCGAGCGCGTTCTTGAACTGCTCGTAGAGGATGCGTTCGTGCGCGGCATGCATGTCGACGATCACGAGTCCGCGAGCATTCTGTGCGAGCACGTAGATGCCGTGAATCTGGCCGAGCGCGAAACCGAGCGGCTGTTCGTCGTCGGAGAATGCCTGGGCCGGCGATCCGAAAGGTGCTGACGCGTTGTCGCGTGCGTCGAACGTGGTCGTGCCTTGCGATGTGCCGGCGTTGGTATCGCGACGGCCGAACAGTGCGTCGTAGAGCGCGAGCGGTTGTGCGACGGGCAGCGTGCCCTGCGTCATGCGTGCTTGCCGTAGCCAGGTGTTGCCGGGTTGGGCCTGCGAACCGCTTGAGCCAAAACCACTGAGGCCACCGAGGCCCCCACGCGAAAAAACATCGCCTCCCGGCGCAAGCGCTCCATCCGCCGCGACCGGGGCAAGATGCGCGGCATGACCGCCCGCGGTCGTTTCCGGCGACGCACCCGCATGCCGCGCAAGCGAGCGCTGCACCGCGTGGAACACGAACTGGTGAATCGACCGCGAATCGCGAAAACGGACTTCGATCTTCGACGGATGCACGTTGACGTCGACCGCTTCGGGCGGCAGATCGAGGAACAGCACATACGACGGATAGCGATCGCCGTGCAGCACGTCTTCGTACGCGGCGCGCACCGCGTGCGTGAGCAGCTTGTCGCGCACGAAACGGCCGTTCACAAAAAAGTACTGCTGGTCCGCGCGTCCCCGACTCGCGGTCGGCAGTCCCGCGCAGCCATAGACGGCAAGCGGACCAGCCGATTCATCAAGCGGCAGATGCGCGGTCGCGAACGTGTCGCCGAGAATCTTCGCGACGCGTGTCGCGGGATCGGTTGCGTTCCAGTGTTCGACTGCGCGGCCGTTATGCAGCACCGAGATCGCGACGTCGGGCCGCGCGAGCGCCGCACGACGGATCATCTCGAGGCAGTGGCCGAGTTCGGTCTGTTCGCTTTTCAGGAATTTGCGGCGCGCAGGCGTATTGAAGTACAACTCGCGGACTTCGATCGTCGTGCCCTGCGTGCCGGCCGCCGGTGCGAGCACGCCGGTGTGCGCGTCGATGCGCACCGCGTGCGGCGCGTCGCCGGTGCGACTCGTGATCGCCATCTCCGCGACCGACGCAATCGACGCAAGCGCTTCGCCGCGAAACCCGAGCGTCGCGACCGATTCGAGTTCGGCGAGCGAGCGGATCTTGCTGGTCGCGTGGCGCATCAGCGCGAGCGGCAGCTCGCCTTCGGGGATGCCGTGGCCGTCGTCGGTGATCGAGATGCGTTTGACGCCGCCTTCGTCGAGCAGGATGCGCAGCGTGGTTGCGCCGGCGTCGAGTGCGTTCTCGAGCAGTTCCTTGACGACCGATGCCGGCCGCTCGACGACTTCGCCCGCGGCGATCTGGCTGATCAGTTGATCGGGCAGCGGCTGGATCGCGCGCGCGGCGTGCGGTGCGCGGCGCGGCTGGGGCTGGACTGCGGTCGCCACGTTGGCGCTCGCGGACCCTTCAGCGGTTTCAGAAATTTCGGACATGGACGGATTATAGCGATTCGTGCCATTCGTCCGTGGGCGCGCGAAACCATGCAAAACGCCCGTTGCAGACAACGCATGCGCCGACCCGCCGGCTTTTTTTTATCGCGCCCGGGCACTTTCGGTATCATGGCGCGGTCGATTTTCCGGCTCGTGCTTTCGCGCGAGCACACTCCGCCCGCCAGTCCTGCATGTTGAGCGACGGGCCGGTCATCTCCTCCATTCGTAAAGGTTGCTTCTTGGATACGCTGCTACAGTTTGCGAACCTTGTCCTGCACATCGACAAGTTTCTCGGAATCTTCATTCAACAGTACGGCGCATGGGTGTATGCAGTGCTGTTCCTGATCGTGTTCTGCGAGACCGGCCTCGTCGTGCTGCCGTTTCTGCCGGGCGATTCGCTGCTGTTCATCGGCGGCGCGTTCTGCGCGACCGGCGAGATGAGCCTCGGTCTGCTGATCGTGCTGCTCGTCGTGGCCGCCGTCACCGGCAATACCGTCAACTACCTGATCGGCCGGTCGATCGGCTCGAAGGTGTTCGACTCGCACATCCCGGTGCTGGAACGTTTCCTCGACCGCACCGCGTTGCAGAAGACGCACAACTTCTACGAGAAGCACGGCGGCAAGACCATCGTGCTCGCGCGCTTCATTCCGGTCGTGCGGACGTTCGCGCCGTTCGTCGCGGGCGCGTCGCAGATGACGGTGCGCCGCTTCCAGCTGTTCAACATCGCGGGCGCGCTGTTCTGGGTGCTGCTGCTCGTGCTGCTCGGCTACTTCTTCGGCAACATTCCGTTTATTCGTCAGTATCTGAATGTGATCGTGCTGGTGGGGATTGGGGCGGCTGTGGTGCCGGTCGTGCTCGGCGCGTTGTGGAAGATGTTTCGGAAGTGACGGTGTGGTGGCACGGGGTGGGCCGCGATAGCGGTTGGCTGGAGGCTTTCGGCCAGACCCGGTGAGTCAGGCGCGGTTGGCGAGACGCGGTCGCTCAGACGCGACTGTCCCGGCAAAGCGTGCTCACACGCAATCAGCCTTACCCACAAAACAAAACGGCGTCGCGAACTCTCGCGACGCCGTTTTGTTTTTGCAGAAACGCGTGACTACGTTCAGCTCGCGTTCCGTCGCACGAGCGGCGTTTCCGGCGTCGGATAGCCGGCTTCGCGGAACGTCTCGACGATCGCGCGGTTCGTGTCGAAATAGACCTGCCAGTAGTTATCCGTGTGCGTGTAGGGACGCACGCACAGCAGTGGACCTTCGGGCGTGAACGACAGTACCTCGACATCGGGCGCCGGGCTTTCGACCACGTTCGGAATCTTCGCGATCGCCGCACGCAGCCGCGTCGCTGCATCGAGCGGATCGACGCCGTTCGCGATCTTCGCGGTCAGCTCGACGCGCCGCACCGGCAGCACGCTGTAGTTCGAGATCGTGTCGGAGAAGATCTTGTTGTTGCCGACGATTGTCGTCACGTTGTCCGGTGTGATGATCGTCGTGCCGAACAGACCGAGTTCGTGCACGGTGCCCGTTACGCCGCCGGCCGTGACGAAGTCGCCGACCTTGAACGGCCGCAGCACCTGCATGAAGATGCCCGCCGCGAAGTGCGCGAGCAGCCCGCCCCACGCAGTGCCGATCGCGAGGCCGAGGCCGGCGAGCAACGCGGCAAATGACGTGGTCTGCACGCCGAACACCTGCAGAATCGCAAGGACCAGCAGCAGGTTCAGCACCGTCGCGAGAATCGAGCCGAGGTAGTGCGCGAGCGTCGGATCGACACGTCCGTTGCGCGCGAGCATCTTGCGCAGCAGACCGATCACGAGATTGATCACCCAGCGGCCGATGATCCACAGCGCGATCGCCGCGACCACTTTGGTCCCGAAGTCGATGCCTCGGGTCATCAGGAATGTGCGTACGGTTTCGAGATCCACGTTGTCCTCGCTAGAGTCGGTTGCGTTTGACTGCGTTGCGTTGCGCTTTCTTCCGATACGGCGAACAACTGTGTCGCGACGGCAGGAGGATCTCTGCCGCGGATAAGGAGGATTGGGTGCGACTCCCGGAATCCCAGGGAGTTATAGCCGACGCGCGCCGCACGCGCAAGGATCATTCCCGACGCATCGACGGACGGCCATGCTGTCGACGCGTGTCGATGCATGTGAGGGGAGCAGCGTCGCGTGCGGGATCACGGGTCCGCACGCGACGGATTCCAGCGGTTGCCGGTTACGTCGAAGAAGATTCGGACGCGACGCCGAACACCGATTCAAGTGCAAACTCAAGCGCGGTTTCCAATCCTGATTCAAGCATGGGTTCAAGCGACTGCGGCAGCTCGACCGGTTGCTTGCGCCGGTTGATCCGCGCGCAATACGGACACCACGTGCCGCGACTATGGACGTTGCGCGGCGCCGCCTCCCACACGTGACCGGCCGCGCATTGCCACGCGAGCTTCGATTCGCAGCCGCTATAGGCGGTGCTGAGACAGCGTCCGCCACGTTGGGCGGCGGCTGCCTGCATATCGTCGATGGTGCGGCGCATGCGCAGGTTCGCGCACACGCGGCACCACTTTCCGACGAGAATCAGATGACCCCAGCCGAGCCATTCGTGTCCATGTGCGCAGCGGAAACGGTACTTCGCCTGCAGCTTCGCGCAGAAGTCGTCGAGGCATTCGCCGCCGCGTGCTTCGGCGGCCGCTTTGAGACGGGCCAGCGCGTTCGGATCGCGGCGCGGGCGTTTCGGCGCAGGCCTGGTGCAGGACGACGATGTGTCGGACTCGATGATGCCGATCGAGGCTGCGGGCGTATCGCCGCGAGTGGTGCGAGGCAGGGATGAGAGCGTCGGGGCGGAGCGGGCCATGAAGCAGAGTTCCTGTGGACTCGCCGGCGAGCGATGCGGACGCGCACCGGCTTGACGGGTCGAAAGCATTGACGGGACAGCGCGGCACCGACTCCTCGCGACATGGCGGCACGCGACACACGATCGCGCTTCGTGCAGGCGATGATTTCGCCGGCTGGCCAACGACCAGAGGAGCGGTTCGTCCGTTCCGTTGCAGACTTCGGTGCGGACGAATAGCCGATTCTATGCAGCCGCGATCAGGCAAATCTGAAGTTTTGAAAACTGCCTATCGCGTGTCATACAGGCAGCGTTGGAGTGCAATTCGATCGAATCTTGACTAGACGACGAGCGCATTTTTCGTGGCGCGAAGGCTGGAAAAAACACGCCCAAGGTGTGATTGCGCCAGGGTAAATCCCGACCCTCATCAAACTTGTCTAGTCAAATTTGACCGAATACAGTCATCTCGAAATCGACGAAATCGACGACCCTGACGAAACCAAGGACTCAACAAGAATGGCTGCTCCCAACCCAGGCGCGCCGACGCGTAGCGCCGTTGAACGTCGGACGATCGACTACATTCCCGATGCCGAACGCCACGGCAATCCGCTGAGCCAGTTCACGCTGTGGCTCGCCGCGAACCTGCAGATCACCGCGATCGTCACCGGCGCACTCGCGGTCGTGCTGGGCCGCGACGTGTTCTGGTCGTTGATCGGCCTCTTGATCGGACAGGTGCTCGGCGGCGCGGTGATGGCGTTGCACGGCGCGCAGGGACCGCAACTCGGCCTGCCGCAGATGATCTCGAGTCGCGTGCAGTTCGGCGTGTACGGCGCGGTGATTCCGATCGTGCTGGTGTGCCTGATGTACGTCGGGTTCTCGGCGAGCGGCACGGTGCTCGCGGGCCAGGCCGTCGCGCAGTTGCTGCACGTCGGCGACGAAGCCGGCATCGTGCTGTTCACCGCCGTCATCGTCGCGTTCACCGTGTTCGGCTACCGGCTGATTCATCGCGTGGGACGTATCGCGAGTGTCGTCGGCGTGGTGGCGTTCGTGTATCTGTTCGCGCAGTTGCTCACCGGCAACGACGTCGGCGCGTTGCTCGCGAATCGCCATTTCACGGTCAGCAGTTTTCTGCTCGCGATCTCGCTGTCGGCATCGTGGCAGATCGCGTTCGGCCCGTACGTCGCGGACTATTCGCGCTATCTGCCGCGCAGCACGTCCGCACGCAAGACCTTCTGGCTGATCGGCGCAGGCTCGGTGCTCGGCGCGCAGACGTCGATGACGTTCGGCGTGTTCGCGGCCGCGCTCGCCGGCGCGCGTTTCTCGGGACACGAAGTGTCGTTCGTCGTCGGACTCGGTGCGAGCGGTGCGATCGCGGCGCTGCTGTACTTCGCGATCGCGTTCGGCAAGATCACGATCACCACGCTCAACGCGTACGGCAGCGTGATGTCGATTGCGACGATCGTCAGCGGCTTTCGCGGCGACAACCGTTTCTCGCAGCGCGGCCGGCTCGTCTACGTGATCGTGATGATCGGCGCGGCGATGTGGCTCGCGCTTGCAGGGCGTCACGCGTTCCTGAAGGAGTTCTCATCGTTCATCCTGTTCCTGCTCGCGTTCTTCACGCCGTGGAGCGCGATCAATCTGGTCGACTACTACTTCATCACGCGCGACCGCTACGACGTGCCCGCGCTGTACGACCCGAACGGCCGCTATGGACGCTGGAACGCGACCGGCATCACGATCTATGTGATCGGCGTGCTGGTGCAACTGCCGTTCATCTCGAGCGGGTTCTATACGGGGCCGTTCGTCGACCGGCTCGGCGGGACGGATATTTCGTGGATCGTCGGACTCGTGGTGCCGGCGCTGCTGTACTTCTTCATCGCACGTCGCTCGGTGTCGCGGGCGCCCGACCATCTGATCCTGCCGCGCGACGATGCTCCTGCGTCGGCTCGACAGAGCGAACGAACGGAAGCGGTTTCGAAGTAGCAACGAAGTAGCGAGTGACGCGCACGACCCCGAACCGCAGCGAACAGACCGCGACGCGCATCATCTGCCGGGTTTATTCCTCAGAACGCAGCGCGCGATGCGGTAGAAACAGCCGCATCGCAGACAATTCACCGGTCAATTGTGCTGAACAGCCGTGTAGCAGGCTCGACGCGACTTGTGCAAGGCGCCCCGCTTGGGTTACGGTATGTGCGGGCGGCCCCTGTGTCCGCGCAATTGCCCACCCATACTGGCATTGCGGGGATGTGAACAGGGGACCGGTATCGCATCGCGATCGAATTGCACGACTCTCACGGAGACTCCATGAACAAGCAGGAATTGATCGACGCCGTTGCGGCATCCACGGGTGCAAGCAAGGCTGCGACAGGCGAAGCGATCGAAGCGGTTATCGACGCGATCACGCAGGCAGTCGCATCGGGCGACGGCGTACAGCTCGTCGGCTTCGGTTCTTTCACGCAGGGCTCGCGTGCCGCGCGCACCGGGCGCAATCCGGCCACCGGCGCGGCCATTGCCATCGCCGCGGCGAAGACGGTGAAGTTCACGCCGGGCAAGGCATTCAAGGATGTCGTGAACAGCCAGTCCTGAGCCGCTTCACATGAGTCGTCTGGTTGTCGTTTCGAACCGCACCGCCGATCCGCGCAAGACCGCGGCGGGCGGTCTGGCGGTGGCGGTCCGTGAAAGTCTGCAGGAGACTGGCGGACTATGGTTCGGCTGGAGCGGAAAAATCCACGGCGAGACGGAAGGCGCCGCCGGACAATCCGACGTGCGCATGCAGACCATGGGCCGCGTCACGCTCGCCACGCTCGATCTCGATCAACGCGACTACGACACTTACTACCTCGGCTACGCGAACGATGTGCTGTGGCCGGTGTTTCACTACCGGCTCGATCTCGCGAACTTCGACGTACGCTTCGCGGCGGGCTACCGTCGCGTCAACCAGCTCTTCGCGCGCAAGTTGATGCCGCTGCTGCGGCCCGACGATCTGATCTGGGTTCACGACTATCATCTGATCCCGCTCGCCGCCGAACTGCGCGCGATGGGCTGCACGAACCGTATCGGTTTCTTCCTGCATATCCCGATGCCGCCGCCGTTGATCATGGCGGCCATCCCCGAACACGAGTGGTTGATGCGCTCGCTGTTCGCCTATGACCTCGTCGGTTTTCAGGCGGAAGCCGACGTCACGCATTTCGCGCATTACGTCGAATCCGAAGCCCACGCGAGTCGTCTTGAGCACGGCCGTCTGCGCGCATTCGATCGCACGCTGCGGGTCGGTGCGTATCCGATCGGTATCGACGTCGACGAATTCGCCGGACTCGCGCAAGGCAAGGATGGACGCGAGATGTTCGCGCGCATGCGCGAAGAGTATTCGCGGCGTCGCTTGCTGATCGGCGTCGACCGGCTCGATTATTCGAAGGGTTTGCCGCAGCGTGTGCACGCGTTTCGCGAACTGCTTGCGCAGTATCCCGAGAATCACAACAGCGCGACGCTGATCCAGATCGCGTCGCCGAGCCGCGAGGACGTCGGCGCGTACGACGATCTGCGTCGGCAGATGGACAGCCTGTGCGGCGAGATCAACGGCGACTACGGCGAACTCGACTGGATGCCGGTGCGCTACATCCACCGCAACGTGGCGCGCAAGCGTCTGCCTGGGCTGTATCGCGCGAGCCGTGTCGCGCTCGTCACGCCGTTGCGCGACGGCATGAACCTCGTCGCGAAGGAATTCATCGCCGCGCAGGATCCGGCCGATCCGGGCATGCTCGTGCTGTCCCGCTTCGCCGGCGCGGCCGAGCAGTTGAAGGACGCGCTGCTGGTGAATCCCTACGATACGCAGGGCACCGCGCAGGCCATCCAGCGCGCGCTGACGATGCCGCAGGACGAACGCATCAACCGGCACGAACGGTTAATGAAGCGGATCCGCGAGCAGGACGTGCACTGGTGGTGTTCGAGTTTTCTCGAAGCGCTTGAGCAGACGGGCGAGGAGCCGGCGCACTGACAGCGTGCTAGCCTGGCGATGCAGGCTTCATGTGCTAACGATGTTCTGCTCAAGCGGACGTTCGCCGATGCGCGAAGCCCGCTCGCAAACGTCGCGCTCAATTGCAGGCTCAAGCCTCGGGCTTGTGACAAACCAGCTCGACGTTGTGCCCATCCGGATCGATCACGAACGCCGCGTAGTAGTTCGCGTGATAGCGCGGCCGCAGACCGGGCCCACCGTTGTCCTTGCCGCCGGCCTCTAACGCCGCGCGATAGAAAGCATCGACCTGCTGACGATTTTCCGCGACGAACGCCAGGTGAAGACGGGCGGGCTTCTCGTCGGTCGGGAACAGGCACAACGAAGTCTTGCCGTCCGCACTCATTTCGATGCCAAGCGACCCCTCCTGCACCACAGCCATACCGATCGGCTCGAACGCCTTCAGAAAAAACGTCTTGCTCGCTTCATAGTTGCTGACGCCGAATACGACGTGGTCAAACATAAGTTCTCCTCCTGTTCGAATCGTGTTTCGTTCTGGTTCTCGACGATTGAGCGGGTTCCATCGTTCTCCGCAGACGTCACTATAGCGTTCGCCACAAGCTCGTAACGCGCTCACTTCGTAGTTCATCGCCTCAGACAGACCGGTACAACCCGTCCGCTGACATCGCCCCGTCACACAAGGCCGAATAATGGACGAAGCCGCATTGTTCGCAGTGCGGTTCGCGCAGCCGCAGCCGCTCATGCGTGCGCGTCCTTTCGCCACCCCACGACGAGAACGCTCACATGTCCAACGATAAAGACTCCGACGCGCAGGCAGCCGAACTGGCCGCCGCCGTCTCGCGCCGCGGCTTCCTGAAGCTCGCCGGCGCATCCGGCTTCGCCACCGCCACTGGTGCGCTCGCTTCGGCGAGCCGTGCCGCCACCGGCGCGGCAATGACTGCACCGGATGGCACACCTGAACAGATCCACATGACGTGGGGCAGCGACCCCACGCGCGAGGTCGTGATCTCGTGGGTCACGCTCGCGCAATCGACGAATCCGCGCATCCGCATCTCCGGACCGGGCGAGCAGCATCGCACCGTGCACGGCGTGCAGCGCACCTATACCGACGGCCTGAACGGCGAAGTCGTGTTCGCGTACCACGCGCGCGTGCATGACCTGAAGCCGGCGACGCGCTACGAGTACGAAGTCACCGCCGACAACGACAGCAATGCCGCGCGTCCGTTTTCGGCGAGCTTCGAAACCGCGCCGCGCGGCCGTGCGCCGTTTCGCTGGACCAGCTACGGCGATCTCGCGACACCGAACACCGCGTGGGTGCTGTCGTATCCGCAGAGTCGTTTCGCGGTGCAGGCCGTCGAGCAGTTCGAGCCGCTGTTCCATCTGCTGAACGGCGACCTTTGCTACGCGAACCTGAACCCGACGCATCAACCGGACGTGTGGCGCGACTTCGGCAACAACAACCAGACGTCGGCGGCGAACCGTCCGTGGATGCCGTGCCCCGGCAATCACGAGATCGAGTTTCACAACGGACCGCAGGGGATCGATTCGTATCTCACGCGCTATATGCTGCCCGAGAACGGCACGCACTTTCCGGGTCGCTGGTATAGCTTCCGCGTGAGCTCGGTGCTGTTCGTGTCGCTCGATGCGGACGACGTCGTCTATCAGGACGGTGCCGCGTTCGTCGCCGGGCCTGCGCCGTTCGTTCCTGCCGCGAGCACCGGTCATTCGCCGATCGAGCCGGGCACGTCGTTCTACGTGCGCGGCTACAGCCACGGCGAACAGACGCGCTGGCTCGAGGAAACGCTGCGCCGCGCGTCGTGCGACGACGACATCGACTGGATCGTCGTACAGATGCACCAGGACGCACTCAGTTCGTCGACCGGCAATGGCTCGGACAAGGGCATCCGCGAAGCGTGGCTGCCGCTGTTCGATCGATACGGCGTCGACCTTGTGTTGTGCGGCCACGATCACGACTACGAGCGCAGCTATCCGGTGCGCGGGTGCAATCATCATGCGGGCGTCGATGCGACGACGGGTGCGGTGGTGGACACGCTGCAGCCGCGTCCGGTTGTCACCAGCGATCCGCCGAATGCGACGTTCGACACGAGCCGCGGCACGATCCACCTGATACTCGGCGGTGGCGGCACCAGCGCGCCGCTCGACACGTACGGCAACGATACGGCCACCGGCATTGCGCAGGCGAAGGTGTTCACGAAGCCGAACCGTCCGATCCCCGGGACGAGCCCGAACACGTTCGTGCGCAATAACGCCGACGCGCTCGAAGACGCGATCTGGTCCGCGCGGCGCGACACCGGCACGGGTTACGGCATCGCGGTGTTCGATCACGACCCCGGTCACGCGGGCGGCAAGACGACGATCACGATGAACTACTATCACGCGCCCGGTGCGGACAAGACGCCGACGTCGACGTATGAGCTGTTCGAGACGGTTGTGCTGACGAAGGATCGACACCGCCGCTAGACGCGCGCCACGCTGTTCAAAAAAGCCTGCCTCTATAAGCGTTAAAACCGCCCCGTCCCGATGGACGGTGGCGGTTTTTCGCGCTTAGCGAAGCGCTCAAAACATACACCGTGTTTCGCATGTTTCGACATGCAAGTGAAATACCCCGACGACACAATTTGCGCGCTACGTGACGGGAAAAAGCGGACTAAAGCTTTAAAACGAAGTCCGTAGCGATGCGTTCGACGATCCCAATTCCTCTCCTCCACATTACGTACGCAACGCAGATTGCGTGCTTCATCGGGGTGTCTCATGAACAGTGTCCTGGTCTCTCCGGAACGCGTGGTCGATGCGCCGTTCCACCCGCAACTGCATCCGCTTGATTTCGCGCAACCGATCGACGATCTGGCCGCAACGATCCGCACGCTGATCGAAGATCACGCACTGGAAGCACGCTTCGATGCAAGTGCCGACGCATTCGACGCGCTCTCGAACGAACTCCACGATATCCTCGACGCGGCATTCGAACGCGACGAACCGTGGGCGCTGACGCAGGCGCACGCGGTGCTGTTCGCGCTCTACGAACTGCACGTCGCGCCCGCCGCGAGCGAGCGTTGCGCGAACCAGTTCAACCCGTGGCTCACGCGCCTGCGCGGGGCGATCGAGCGGCGCTGGTTCGCCGCCGAACTGCGCCGCACGCAACCGCTCGATGCGAACGTGCACGACGCGTGTGGTCTCGTCGAAGCGATTCGCGCGGATTCTGCGGCGCATCGCGCGTCGCATCATCCGCTGTTCGATTTTCTCGAACATGACGCGACGCCCGCGCAGCTCGCCGCGTTTTTTCGCAGCGACAGCGCGCTGAACATCCGCTTCTTCGATCTGATCGTACTGGCGCTGCTCGGCTCGGACCCGTCGGTGCGCGGCGAACTCTCGCAGAACTTCTGGGACGAAGCGGGCAAGGGCGATCCGCGTCGCGGACATGTCGCGCTGTTCCGCAATCTGCTGCTGTCGACGGGCATTCCCGAAGCCGTCGACGATCACGCGTCGTCGCTCGAATGGCAAGGACTCGCGGGCTATAACGTTTTCATGATGACCGGGCTGAATCGCAGCCATGGGTTCCGCTCGCTTGGCGTGATGGCGGTGACCGAACTGCTCGACCCGTCGCAGTACGAAAAGCTCACGCGCGGCTGCCGGCGCGTCGGCCTCGGCACACACGGCGAACTCGACTACTACGACGAGCACGTGAGCATCGACGTCGTGCATGCGGAGGGCTGGCTGTCGAACGTCATCGTGCCGCTCGCACAGCGCTTTCCGCAGCGGATGGCCGACATCCACATGGGCGCGCAATGGCGCCTCAATACCTGCGCCGACTACTACGACCGCCTGCACGCGAACCTGCTGAACGTCGCCTGACCGCGTTCAATCAAGTCTTCGTCATAGCGATAAAAAAGCCGCTCCGGCGTCGCATTGCGCGGCACCGGAGCGGCTTTTTTGGTGCATGTTGATCGCATTCAGCGATGTAAGACAATTGAATGGCAATGTCAAAAATAATTCAATAAAAACACCGTTTTCGCCCATCGCTTAACCAGACCCTTCTGTATAGAATGCGTCGGAGTATTTCATTTCTTTACGATGCCTTACCTGCTGTTTCCGCAGCAACATGCGCGAATCACATGAGACGCATGAGGAAATACGCACCGAGACCGACGGCTTTATTCCGTTGGAAATCTTTGCTCGAGAAAGAGGGTTGACATGGAAAACTGGTCGACGCCAGGGGTTATGGCAATTACCACACGCGATCTAAGCAAGAATCCGTCGAAGGCATTGCGCGACGTCGGCGACCGGCCTCTGGTCGTCATGCGTCATCAACGGCCGGTAGCCTGTCTCGTATCGATCGAACAATGGGCCGAGCTGATCGGCAAACTGAAGGACATCGAAATGAATACGAGCATCGCGCGGACCGATGTGCCGGTGCATACGGTACATACAGCGGAAGCGGCGATGCACGTAGCGAAAAGCAACTGGCCGGCTGTCGTGGCATCGACCAGCGGCAAATGATGTGGGACCCGGCCGCGTGAGCGGCCGGATATGTGTGCAGTCGAGCGGTGGGCAACGGCCGCGAAACTCTGAAATCGATACCAGCCGGACGCATCGCAGTCCGGTCGCAAAGAACAATGTCATTGACGCAGAAGAACGGTGCCGCTCAAGGTGCCAACAAACGCCAGGTGCTGATCGACAAGGCAACTGAGCTGTTTTCGCAAGAGGGTTACCACGCGGTCGGCATCGATCGCATCATCTCGGAGTCGGGCGTCGCGAAGATGACGCTCTACAACCACTTCCCGTCGAAATCCGAACTCGTGGTCGAAGTACTCAGGCAGCGCGAGGCGAGTGCGGCCGACTCGCTGCGCGCGTTCGTCGACCGCTACGCGCAGCCGCTCGATCGTCTGAAGGGCGTGTTCGAATGGCATGAAGCGTGGTTCAGCGAGAAGACGTTTTACGGCTGCATGTTCATCAACGCCGCGTCCGAGTTTCCCGATCGCGCCGATGCGATCCATCGCGCATCCGCCGCACAGAAACGCCACGTCACCGAATTGCTCGGTACGTTGCTCGAAGAACTCTTTTCCGCCGCTGTCGCCGCGCATCTCGCCGGGCAGTTTCTGATCCTGATCGACGGGGCGACCGTGACCGCGCAGATCTCAGGCAAGCCGGATTCGGCGATGCTCGCATGGGACGTCGCGCATCAACTGGTCGTCGGCGCGCTTGCACGCAGCAGCGCCGCTACCGCATAAGCGGCGACGGCGCCGTATCGTGCGCGGGCACCGACTGCCCCAGAAAACTCTCGACCAGCATCACTTCCGCGCGCGTGAGACGTGCCGCACCGTGCGATAGAAAATCGGCGTTCATCGGCACCTCGTCGCACGCGAGCAGATGCTGTGGCCCCGGGAACATCGACACACGCGGCGGCCGGTAACGCAGCCGGAACAGCCGCGGCGCGGCGCGTCCCGCACGTCCCGTGCGCAGATCGCCGACGCAATGCACCGACGCGTCGAACCAGAAGCGCAGCCACGCCGATTGCGGCACGCCAGGTGTCGTCGCGATGAATTCCGCGAGCACCAGAAAGATATACGGCAGGTCGGCCTGAACGAGCGTCGGCCACGCCCATACGTGCAGCACGTCGGCATGCTCGATCACGCGCGTCAGGCGCACGGCGGTGAAGCCGGGCACCTGCTGACGGATCGCATGGAGATGCTGACGCCAGTGACGCGCGAATTCATCGCGACGCACGCGTTCGTGATCGGGATCGACTGCATGCGCATCGACGAGCAGCGGGTTGGGCAGCGCATCGTTGACGAGCGGACACGCGGGCCGCTCGTGTGCAATGTGAGCGAAGTAGCGCGTATGCGCGCGATCGCGCAACTGCACGAGCTGCAGTTCGTCACCGCACAGCGGACAGCGCGGCGGTGCATGCGACGTGTGCGGCGTGTGCAACTCGGAGCTGTCGTCGGGGAAATCGGCCAGATATTCCGCGACGGTCGCCATCCGCGGTTCGAGCGGATGAAGTGCACGTACTAGCACCGGATTTTCTTTCATGACGTGTGGTGCGTGCAGGTGGACGGTTGCCGGGCGCGGTCAGGTCGTGCCCGCGTTGCCCGTTTCCATTTCGCGCGGCGGACGGCGGTACGCCGCACGCGCCGGTCTGTTGCCGGTTACCGGACATCGCACCGCAGAGTAAGCGGCGTCCGCGACGATGCGATGAAGGATTGTAAGTACAGCGCACTTTCATCGCTCTCATCACTTTCGTCATCGGTTGTCGGTCGTGTGTAGATTCGGACATGGTTATGCCACGTGCACTGGCTACGCTCATCCGGCTCACTGCGAAGTGCTTTCCTTCCTTCGCGATTCCTGTGCCGCTTCCCGTATGCCGGATAGATAGCGAGCGATGACTCTTCCTGCCGTAGCTTCCATCCGCGTTCGTCGTTTTTGCCGTGTGCGCGCCGTACGGTCGTCGGGCTTCACGCTGATCGAAGTGTTGATCGCGCTTGCGATCGTCGCGATCGCGATGGGCGCGGCGTTGCGCGCGGTCGGTTCAATGGCGACGGACACCGAGACCGCGAGGGCTCGCACGCTTGCGTTGTGGAGCGCGGACAACGGGCTCGCCGACGTGCGCATCGCACGAACATGGCCCGATATCGGGCAGCAGACGTTCTCGTGTCCGCAGGGACTCTATCGCTTCGTGTGCCGGCAGACTGTGCGCGCATCGCGCACACCGTTGCTGCGCGAAGTGACGATTCGCGTGTACGGATCGGCCGGCAGCACAAACGTACTCGCCGCCGTGACGACCGAGGTGCAGGATGAAAGACAGCGTTAGCCGACGCCGCACGCACAGACACGCGGGCTTCACGCTGATCGAGATGCTGGTCGCGATCGCGTTGCTCGCGATGCTCGCGGTGCTGTCATGGCGTGGTCTCGACGCGACGATCCGCGGACGCGACGATATCGTTTCCAGCGTCACGCAGACGCGCCTGCTGGGGCGCTATTTCTCGCAGCTTCAATACGACATGCTGAATCTCGTGCCGCCGAATGAAACGGGCGGGGCGCCGTTGCGCATCCGGCCGGATGAGCTTGTGCTGGTGCGGCGGTTAGGCGCGGGCAATGGAGCGAGTCGCGTGCAGATTGTGCGTTATCGACTGGTGGGGCATCAGCTTCAGCGCAGCGCGTCGCAGCCGCTCGAAACACTGTCGCAACTCGCGGACGAGCTGCATCACATGGATGACTTCGCGAGTGTGACTGCGAGTGATGATGTGCGGTCGATGAAGCTGGCAGTGTTTCTGGCGCCGGGGGGGTGGACGTCGAGTCAGGAGGCGATCGATGCCTCGTATGCGCTGTTTCTCAAGCAGTACGCGGTGAGCACGCTTGCCACGCGCGAAGTGTCGCTGCCACATGGACTGCGCTTCTCGATCACGCTCGGCAAAACGGGCGACTACACGCGCACCGTGATGCTCGGTGAATAGAAGTTCGGCCAGTGGCTGATCATGAGCTGGATTGTTCGCAACATCGGTCACGTGCCGGTTAAGTCGCGTCTCTAAGCTCGGCCGAATCGCCATTCGCAACGAGGCTGCACGACCATGAGCACAGTAGACGAACGGGCCGGGTCGCATGCCGCCGCGCCGCAGGTTTCCGCCGCGCAGGCAGTCGCGCGGGCGAAGGCACTGCACGACCAGGGTCGCCTCGACGATGCGCGTCGGCTGTACGACGCAATTCTCGCGACGTCGCCGGACAACGCTGAGGCACTGCATCTATACGGTGTGCTCGAATACCAGACTGGTCGCACACGTGAAGCCGAAACGCTGATGCGCCGTTCTATCGCCATCCAGCCGATGCCGCTGCCGCTCGCGAACTTGGGTTCGGTGCTCGCGGGAGCAGGTCAACGCGAAGCCGCGCTTGTGCAGTTCGATGCCGCACTCGCGCTCGATCCGGTCCATCTGCATGCACTGATTCGCCGCGGCAACACGCTCGTCGAACTCGAGCGTCATGAAGAGGCGGTCAAGACATTCGACCGCGCGCTCGTCGTTGCGCCGACATTGCTCGACGCGCTGTGCAATCGTGGTGCCGCATTGCGTGGCCTCGGCCGCTTCCAGGAGGCGATCCAGAGCTACGATCGTGCACTGACGGTCGATCCGCGATCGTTCGAATCGTATGTGAACCGCAGCAACGCGCTGCGTGAACTGGAGCGCTACGACGAAGCGCTCGCAGGCTACGATCGCGCACTCACGCTTGCGCCGGGCTACGCACAGGTGCTGTCGCTGCGCGGCATGACGCTCGTCGATCTCGGTCGCTTCCAGGAGGCGCTCGCGAGCTTCAATGAAGCGATCGCGAGCCAACCGGATTTTGTCGAAGCGATCTACAACAGCGCGGTCGCGCTGGAACGGCTAGAACGGATGGACGAAGCGATCGCGCGCTGCGACCGCGCGATCTCGCTCGAGGCGGGTCACGCAAAAGCGTACGCGACGCGTGCGAACGCGCTTGCCCATCTCGAGCGCCGCGACGAGGCGCTTGCGAGCTACGATCGCGCGATCGAACTCGACCCGGGCGTCGCCGAGGTGCTGTGCAACCGAGGCAGTCTGCTGCGTCATCTGCGGCGTCACAACGATGCACTCGATGCGTACGAGGCGGCACTCGCGCTGAAGCCGGATTTTGCGCAGGCGCATTTGAACCGCGCGAACGTGCTGCAGGATCTGAACCGCTTCGACGAAGCACTGAGCGAGAGCGACGCGATTCTTGCCACCGATCCGCGCTATGCGATGGCGTGGTTCAACCGCGGCAATCTGCTGCAGGAAATGAACCGGCCCGACGAATCGATCAACGCGTACGAGCACGCGATCGAAGTCGATCCTGAATACGTCGATCCGCACTGCGCACTTGGTTTTCTGCTGCTGGCGCGTGGCCGCTTCACGGAAGGTTGGCAGAAATACGAATGGCGCTGGCGCGACCGCAAGGTGTTCGCGAATCAGCGGGCATTCCCGCAGCCGCTGTGGCTCGGCGACGAACCGGTCGCGGGGCGCACGGTGCTGCTGCATGCGGAGCAGGGTTTCGGCGACACGCTGCAGTTCGGTCGTTACGCGGCGCTGGTTAAGCAACTCGGCGCGCGCGTCGTACTCGAAGTGCAGCCGGGTCTCACGACGTTGATGCAGACGCTGCCCGGCGTCGATCAGCTGGTGACGAAGGGCGAAACGCTGCCGCCATTCGATCTGCATTGCCCGCTGATGAGTCTGCCGCTCGCGCTGCGCACCGAACTCGAGACTGTGCCCGCGACGGTGCCGTATCTGTCGACTGATCCGCAGCGTGTCGCGCAGTGGCGCGGTCAATTGGGAGAGGCACGGCGGCCGCGAGTCGGGCTCTCGTGGGCCGGCAATCCGAAGCACGTCAACGACCACAACCGGTCGATCGCGCTCGCCACGCTTGCGCCGCTGTTCGATCTCGACATCGAATGGATCAGCCTGCAAAAGCAGGTACCCGTCGACGACGAAGCGACGCTCGCGACGCTGCCGCTGCGTCAGGTCGACACCGGGCTGCGCGAATTTGCCGACACTGCGGCGCTGATCGATACGCTGGATCTCGTCGTGTCCGTCGATACGTCGACCGCGCATTTGACTGGTGCGCTCGGCAAGCCTTCGTGGGTGTTGTTGCCGACGCCTTGCGACTGGCGCTGGCTCGCCGAGCGCAGCGACAGCCCGTGGTATCCGCATACGCGTCTGTTCCGGCAACGCACGCCGAAGGACTGGAGCGACGTGCTCGGCGAACTCGTGCCGGCGCTGCGCGAGTGGTCTGCCGCGCGCTGACGGATTCGCTGCATGCGACGCGAGCAGACCAGCACGCCTTCAGCGTCCGCGGCGATGCCCGGCGGCATCGTGCGCGACGCAATCATGCAGGGCGTGCTGCGCGCGCGACGTCACTATCAGGAAGGCGCACTCGACGAAGCGAAGCGCGCGTGCGAAGCAGTACGGGCGCTAATGCCCGACCAGTTCGACGCGTTGCAGGTGTTGGGCCTCGTCGCGCTCGGTCAGGGCGATCCGGTGACGGCCGAACAATGGATCGCGCGTTCGGTGCGGGTCGATTCGAAGCAGGGCTGGGCGTGGGCGAACTACGCGGTCGTGCTGAATGCGCAGGGACGTTTCGGCGATGCACTCGAGCCGGCTGATCGCGCGTTGCGGCTCGATGGACGCAGCCTCGCCGCGCGGCTCGCGCGCGCGAATGCGTTACTCGGTCTGCAACGCTACGCCGAATGCGATCCTGCTTATGAAGGCGTGCTCGCGCTCGATCCGTCGTCGGCGGAAGCTTGGGCCAATCGCGGCAAGGCGTTGCTGAAGCTGGGCCGTTTCATTGATGCGCTCGCGAGCGTCGACCGGTCAATTGCGATCGCACCGCGCGTATCCGCGCCGCACGTGAATCGCGGCAACGCGCTGAGCGCGCTCGGCCGCCACGAGGAAGCATTGCGCAGCTACGACCGCGCGCTCGAATTGCAGCCTGAGGTGGCGGACATCTGGTGCCTGCGTGGTGTCGCATTGCAGGAGCTTGGACGTGATGCGCTGGCGCTGCATAGCTTCGACACTGCATTGCGGCTCGCACCTTCGCACTTCGAGGCGATACTCGGCAGCGGTATTTCACACGAGCATCTGCAACATCATGCTGAAGCACTCGCATACTGCGATCGCGCAATTGGGCTGGTCGCGGACGACAAGCGCGCATGGTTGACTCGCGGCAACGCGCTGCAAGGGTTGCTGCGCTACGACGACGCGCTGGAGGCATACGATCGTGCGCTTACATTCGATTCGCAGTACGCCGACGCACTCGGCAATCGCGGCGCCGCGCTGCATATGTTGCATCGCTACGACGACGCGCTAGACAGCTACGAGCGCGCCCTGGCGATCGCGCCGACGCGCGCCGACACGTGGGGCGTGCGCGGCAATCTTCTGCAGCAGATTGGCCGCTACGACGACGCGGCCGCGAGCTACACGCAGGCGACGCTGCACGAACCCGACTGTGCACCCGCGTGGTTTCATCGCGGCAGCGCGCTGCAACACATGAACCGTCACGACGAAGCGCTCGATTGCTTTTCTCGCGCGATCGAATTGCAACCGACGCATGCCGAATCGCTGACAGGACGAGCGATCTGCAAGCTGCTGCTCGGCGATTTCTTGCAGGGCTGGCGCGAGTACGAAACGCGCTGGCTCGATCCGGCCGCTGCGCGCCGCGCGCGTCATTTCAATTCGCCGCTGTGGTTGGGACAGCACCCGCTCGCGGGCAAGACGTTGCTTGTGCACGCGGAGCAGGGTTTCGGCGATACGTTGCAGTTTTGCCGCTATGTAAGCGTTATCGCTGCGCACGGTGCGCACGTGGTGCTCGAAGCGCCGACGCAGTTGATGGGCTTACTCGCGACGCTCGACAGCGTCGCTACGCTGATTCCGCACGGCAAACCGTTGCCTGCGTTCGATTTTCACTGCCCGATGCTGAGTCTGCCGCTCGCAGTTGCCACTGCGGGATGGTGCGACGCCGAGCCGCTACCGACATCGTCTTATCTGCATGCCGATCCGCAGCTCGTATCGCAATGGCGAGAACGCATCGCGGTTCGCGAAACGGGGAAGCGGTTGCGTGTCGGGCTCGCATGGTCCGGCAATCCCGACCACACGAACGATCACAACCGGTCGATCGCATTCGCGCAATTCACCGAATGGTTCGCGCTCGACGTGCAGTTCGTGAGCTTGCAGCAAGTCGTACGTCCCTCGGACAGCGACGCGCTGGCGCAGAGCGGTGCACTGCATTTCGGTGACACCTTGCGCGATTTCTCCGACACAGCCGCACTCGTCGAATCGCTGGACCTGGTGATTTCGGTCGACACGTCGATCGCGCATCTGGCCGGTGCGCTCGGGCGACCAGTGTGGATGCTACTGCCGTTCGTCCCCGACTGGCGCTGGCAACTCGCTCGCGACGATACCCGCTGGTATCCACAGGCCACGTTGTTCCGTCAGCGGGCGCCCGGGGATTGGCGCACGGTGATCGCGCGCGTCGCGGACGCATTGCGCGAACGCGCAGCGGAAACCGAAACGGAAAAATAAAACGGACCGCACCTGTGTCGTTCGCATGGCAAAAGAATGGCAAAAGGTACGTACGTTTATCAGGAATCCATAGCGCGATATGTCAGTAACATCGTAAATACGACTGCCATCGTCGCTGCGTAACCTCGTCGGGATTTGGCGGGCTGTCGCGTCCGCTATCGGCCGTGCAGTCGGCGCTGGGTCGCCTGCTGCGCGGTGTCCGCTTATTTGCGCTTCAGGGATTCGACGATGCGAGCTCGTAGCTTCAATCAAAAAAACAAGAAGCGCGTTCAGCGCCCCGCTCATCTGCCGCAGTCCGCTTTGCGGCCGCTCTACCACGCGGTTGCGTTGATGGTGGCAGCCGGCATGTCGGCACATGCGCACGCGGCGGGCATCGTGAATCTCGGCCAGGTCGGCGCGCGAATAGCGGCCACGGGCGTCGGCGGGGCGGGTGGTGGCGCGGGCATGCCGAATCTTGGCGTGTCGCCGCAGCAGGCGCTGCAGGCGAGCCAGCCGTCGATCCAGAATCTCGGACGTGCCGCGCAAAGCATCGCGGCGCAGATCGCTGCGCAGCAGGCTGCGGCCGCCGCTGCGGTGGCTGCTGCGAACGTTCCGAACGGATTGGCGACGGGCGGTCTGCAGGTCGCACCGGGCGCGACGAATAATTCGATGCTGTGGCAAAACGCGAATCTGCCGACGCAGACGGTGGATGCGAACGGCCACGTCGACGTCGGCGTGAAGCAGAACGGCCAGACTGCGATTCTCACGTGGCAGACGATGAACGTCGGGCGGCAGACCACACTCAATTTCGATCAGTCCGGCGGCACGCAGAGCAACGGCGCGAACAACTGGGTCGTGCTGAACCGGATCAATGATCCGTCGGGTGCGCCGAGTCAGATTCTGGGCAATATGAATGCGCAGGGCTCGGTTTATGTGATCAACCGGAACGGGATTCTGTTCGGTGCGGGATCGCAGGTGAACGTGCATTCGCTGGTGGCGTCGTCGCTTGATTTTCTGAACATGAACGACGCGTTGAAGCAGTCGGCGACGGATGTTCAGAACAGTAACAACCAGTTCACTGCGCAGTTGGGTGGGCTTGTCGGTACGCAAACGAGTGATCCGACTGAAGTGCTCGGGCTCGGCAACGCCGTGACGACGACCTCGGCAAATGCATATCAGCCGCCCGGCGACATCACAATCGCTCCCGGTGCATCGATCAAGACGAATGCCAACGGCACGGTCAGCGATGGAGGCTTCGTGCTGATCGCCGCGCCGAACGTGACGAACGCCGGCTCGATCACCACGACCAACGGCCAGACCATCCTTGCCGCTGGTGTCGGCGTGAGCGTGCTGCCGCCGGCCGCGAATTCGCAACTGCTGCGGCCGCAATTGAGCGGACAGATCCTGTTCAACGGCACCGATGTCACGCCAGCAGGTACGGTTACGAATACCGGCATTATCCAGGCGGACAAGGGCAACATCACGCTGCTCGGATCGAACGTGCGGCAGAACGGTGTCGTCGGTGTGACGACCGGTGTCAGCTACCCTGGCAGCATTAACATTTCCACCGTCGACGAAGCGAGAGCGCTGAGTCCCAATGGCACGCGATACCTCGACGCGAGCGGTACCGGAATTGGGCCCGACTCGGTTACCACGCCCGCGAATCGCCGTGCGGGCCTGCTTTCATTCGGCCCGGATTCCGTCACGACGATCCTGCCGTCCGACGACGGCGAAACCGCGACGTCCAGCCCTACCACTTCGTTTACGCCAGGCAGCATCACACTGACCGGCCGCTCCATCTGGATGCAGCCCGGCTCGCTGATCGAAGCACCGGGCTCGACCGTATCGATGGCAGCGCTCGTACAGTCGGGTATCTCGACGACTGCGCCCGGCGACACCGTCGCGCCGGGACGGATCTATCTCGACACCGGCTCGACGATCGACGTGTCGGGGCTCCCGAACGTCGAAGAAGCGATGGCGTCGACGCTGGTCACGATTCCACGTATCGGCCAGAACGAGCTTGCCGATTCGCCGTTGCTTCGCAACAGCTTCCTGTTCGGATTGAAGAACGTTGTCGTCGACAGCACGCTGTCGGGGACTGGTGCAGATGGCCTGCAATGGGTCGGCAGCCCGATCCTGAATCTTGCGGGCTACGTGAGCCTGATTCCGCGCTCGGTCGATCAGTTGCTGGTCAACGGCGGCACGATCACGTTAGCAGGCGGCGAAGTGATGACCGCGAACGGTTCATCACTGAACCTGAACGGCGGCTACGTACATTACCTCGGCGGCGACGCGGCGACGACGCGCCTCGTCGACTCGAACGGTCTCATCGTGCCGATCGGCAAGGCGAGTCCATTCGACAACTACGTGGGTGTTGCGGGTCAGTTCTCGCAGTCGCATGGACGCTGGAAGGTCGTGGAGACCTGGTACAACCCGCTGCTGACCGGCGGCGCGTATCAGGCGGACTACATCGTCGGCGGCAATGCAGGCACGCTGAACGTGTTCGCCGAGCAGGCGCTCGTGCTGGACGGCAATATCAGTGCGCAGTCGCTTGCGGGCACGAAGCAGGTGCAGGGTAATGCGCAGCCTTCGGGCGGCAGTTTTACGCTGGGGCAGAATCCGTTGCTGGCCGATCCTGCGGCTGTTAGTTTGACCGGCACGCCTGCGAACGTGATCCTGCAGAACACCGCACCGCAACTGAGCGATCTTGCGCCCGGCTTCGGCGCCGGCACGCTGCTCGACACCACCGCACTCAACGCGCTCGGCAGCAGCAACCCCGACAATGTGCTCGCGTGGCAGACCGTGCCGGTCGATACGCTGAACGCGGCGGGCATGTCGAATGTCAGCGTGACGGTGGATAAGGCCAGTGGTGGCAGCATCGTCGTCGCGGCCGGTACGAGCCTGCACGTGCAACCCGGCGGATCGATCAAGCTGACGGGAACGTCCCGTGCGCCGATCACCGTGCTCGGCGATCTGATCGCACCATCCGGCAACATCACGCTCGCGCTGGCGGGCAAATTTAGCGGGACGACACCCGCAGACATCACGGTCGGACCGGACGCGGTGATCAGCACCGCAGGCCAATGGGTCAACAACGACGTGCAGGCGACTGGCGGCACGACGACGCCCGGCGACAGCGAATACATCAACGGCGGCAGCATCACATTGTCGGTCGATGCGGCGAGCGCGACGCTGCCCGACAAGAGCGTTATCGACACGACCGGTTCGATCGTTCTGCAGCAAGGCAGTGTGCTCGATGTGTCGAGCGGCGGCATGATGCAGGCGAACGGTCAGTTGCTGATGAGCAACGGCATCGCACAAGGCAAGGGCGGTAGCATCACGCTGTCGACCTACGCGAATGGCTACGGCTCCGACACGACGCCGCCGCTGCCTACCACTGAACCGACCGCTGGCCAGATTGTGCTCGACGGCACCCTGAAGAGTCTCGGCTTTTCCGGTGGCGGCATGCTGTCGCTGCATGGACTCGGTTTCGAGATCGGCGGCGATCCGGCGCTCGCGCCATCATGGGCGACGGTGCTGCCTGCGGACTTCTTCGCGTCGCAGGGCTTCGGCCAGTACGTATTGAGCGCGGCATACGACGCCGGCATTGCGGCAGGCACGACAGTGCGCGTGACGCAGCAGAACCTGCTACCCGATGCGGTCGCGCTGCAATCGGCCGTGAGCGGCAGCGACATCATGAGTGGCGGCCTGACGAGTATCGGCGCGCTTGACCCTTATCACCGGCAGGCCACAAACCTGACCATGACAGGGGGCGGATATCTTGGGCAGTGGCAAGGAACTGTAATCGGCACGGCAACACATGTGGGGGTGTATCCCGACGTGACCGGTGGCGTAACGGTCGGCGAGGGCGCGTCGATCGTCGCCGACGCAGGCGCGTCGATCGGACTCGGCTCGCCGACTCAGGTCACGGTGCTCGGCTCGATCGTTGCACCCGGCGGCTCGATCACACTGAGCGCCGACACCAACCAGGCCTACGGTTTCATGCTCCCCGGCCAGCCAGTGTTCGCGAGTGGTAATGGTTACACGACGCGCAGCCAGTCTGTATGGGTTGGCCCGAACGCGGTACTCGACGTGTCTGGCGTCGCGCTGACGAATCCGCTCGCCGCACCGGTTCATCTGGGGCAGACGATCGGCGTGCCGCAGACCGGCAAGATTCTCGCGGGCGGCAAGGTCGTGTTGTCGGACGACGAAGGCTCGGTGATCGTGCAGGCCGGTGCGCGTATTGACGTCTCGGGTACGTCTGCGAATTTCGATCAGGTGCAGTCGAACGGCACGTATGTGTCTCAGCCGGTATGGAGCGACGCCGGCTCGATCACGCTCGGCGCGGCGAACGGGCTCTACTTCAACGGTACGCTCGATGCGCATGGGGGGGCGGCGCTTGCGCAGGGAGGTACGCTGACGTTGCTGCCGGAGCATGTCCCCATCACCACTACGCAACCGGACGGAACCACAGCCACATCGCCGGGCGCCAGCGCGCTGATCATCCAGCAAAGCGGCGACATCCTGCCGATCGCGAGTGCCCCGGGTGCTGACCTCGGGACGTCGAACGGCGCGATCCGCTTCTCTGCCGACCGTCTCGACGGTTCCGGCATTTCGACACTCGTGCTTAGCGGGCCGCCACCGGGTAACCAGCAGCCGTTGCCGGTCGCATTTGCCGGCGACGTGAACCTGTCGCTCGGCAACGCAGTGATCGTCAACGCATCGCAGATCGTCGCGCTCGCGGCAGGTGCGACGTCGTTACCTTCGTCGCTTTCCGGAATCTCGAACATCGGCACGCCGACTGTTCGGATCGACGCGCCGTACGTTGCGTTTGTAGGTCCTTCGACCGTGGCGGTGCCTACGCCAGTGCCGATGGCGGCGGGTGGCACGCTACAGGTCGACGCGTCGTTCGTCGATCTGGAAAACCAGTTGCAACTCGGCAACTTCGGTAACGCGACATTTGCGAGTACGGGCGATATTCGCCTGTCGTCGACCAATACCGGCGGTACATCAGCGCTGCTGCCCGGCACACTGTTCACCTCAGGCAACGTCACCTTCAAGGCCGCCGACGTCTATCCAGCGAGTGGCAGCACGTTCGTCATCGCCGCGGTTGCCCCCGTCGACCCGTCGACCGGGAAAGCCGCATCGACAACAGTAACGTTCCAGTCGAACGGCACCTCCGACGTACCGCTATCGGCAGGCGGCAGCTTGCTCGTCGACGCGACGAATATCGTCCAGGACGGCACCGTGCGCGCGCCGTCGGGCAGTCTGATCTTTGGTGTCAGCAATGCTGTGGACCCTGCGACGCAAAAGCAGTTCGGTGGCTTGCCGCTCGTCGCGACGCAGTCAGTGTCGCTCGCGCCGGGCAGCATCACATCGGTGTCGAACGGCAATACGGTGATTCCGTATGGCGTGACCGTCGACGGTACGGAGTGGCAATACAACGCGACGAACGCGTCGCAGCCGGCGGACGTTACCGCACCGCCTGCGAAACTCGTCAGTGTCAACGGCAGCCAGGTGTCACTGAGCCCCGGCGCCACGATCGACCTGTCGGGCGGCGGCGATCTGCAGGCATCCGAATGGATCGCGGGCACGGGTGGTAGCCGCAACCTGCTGCAACAGTACAACGTCAGTTTCGCAACCAGTTCGTCGGGCACTGCGGTACCGGTCAACCCGGGTGCAGCGAACGTCTACGCGGTGGTACCGGGTTATCACGCACCGGTTGCCGCATACGATCCGGTGATCGCGCAGGTCACGCAGCCGACTTCGACAGGCGGCACGCAGACGGTATCGATGGGCGTCGGTCAGGCAGGCGTCGGAGGAATGGCCGGACAGGCTGTGTATCTGCAGGGCGTGCCGGGTCTCCCAGCAGGTGTCTATACGCTGCTGCCTGCGCAGTACGCGACGCTGCCAGGCGCCTTCCGCGTAGTCGCTCAACCCAACGCGAGCACGCCTGCTGCGAACGCCGCGGGCGTACTGCCGGATGGCACCGCAGTGGTCGCGGGCTACACCGTGAATGCGTTGAGCGGCAGCCGCAGTTCGACGCCGACGCTCTTCACCGTGCAGTCGGGTCCGGTGTGGCAGCAGTATTCGCAGTACACCGAGACGAGCGCGAACACGTTCTTCCCGGCGCTCGCAAGCAAGGCCGGCAACGCGACGCCGCGTCTACCGATCGACGGTGGTCAACTGGTGCTCGCCGCTACACAAGGGCTAACGCTCGGCGCGACGCTGAACTCGGCGCCGGCGACCGGCGGTGCACCGGCTAACGTCGACATCGCGTCGCAGGACATCCAGATCGTCGGCAATGGCGAGGCGGCGTTGTCGGGCTATCTGCAGATCGACGCAGGCCAGCTCGATGCGCTCGGCGCAGGCAGCCTGCTGATCGGCGGCACGCGTACGCAGACGACGAGCGGCATCACGATCAACGCGCTCGCGAACAGCGTCGTCGTGAGCAACGATGCGTCGTCGCCGTTGAGCGGTCCCGAGATTCTCCTCGTCACGAAGACTGATCCGACCGGCACCGATCCGAACGCATCGCGCGGGCTCGATATCGCGGCCGGCAGCGTGATCAACGCGACGGGCAGCTATCCAGCTGCGGCGGATCAGTCGATCACGATCGGCCAGAACGCGAACACAACAACAGGCGCGGCTGCGATCTCGGGCGACGGCGCATTGCTGCGCGTATCGCAAGGCGCGCAGGTGCTGGTCACGCGCAACGACGTGACCGGCACCGTGCCTGGCTTGCTGACCGTCGGCGCGGGTGCGACGTTGTCGGGCGGTCAGTCGCTGACGCTCGATTCGTCGGGCGATCTGCGCGTCGATCCGACTGTCGCGTTGTCCGGCAAGGCGATCGCGGCCGACGGTTCCGCGATCACGTTCACGGATCGCACTGATCCCGGTGCAGCGAACCTGCCCGGTTTCGTGATCGGACCGAACACGCTCGCGCAACTCAGCAACACGACCCAACTGACGTTGCGCAGTCGCAGCGCGATGACGTTCACCGGCAACGAGAGCATTACGTTCGGACCGAACGTCGATTTGAGCGCGCCGACCTTCGCAAGCGATGGCGGTTCGGTCGTGCTGAACGGTCAGCAGATCGCATTCACGAACGAACTCGGCACGACGGTGCCGGCGAGCACGGGCGGCACCGGCACGCTGACAGTGAACGCGAAGGAGATCGACTTCGGTACGGGCAGCAAGGGCGTCAGCGGCATCGGTGCGGTGACGATGAACGCATCGAGCGGCATCGTCGGGCAGGGCAGCGGATCGTTCGATTTCGGTGCGGCGCCGGTGACGTTCGCCGCGCCGATCTATCTCGCCGATACCGGCTCCAAAGAGGCCGTGACCACGACCGGTGTGCTGAACCTGAATGCGGCTGGCGGCACCGCGACGACGCTGAAGCCGCTCGGTGGTCAGCTGTCGTTCACTGGTGGCACGCTGAACGATAACGGCGCGACGATCGCTGCGCCGGCCGGTAACGTGAATCTCGAAGCAACGACCGGCGACCTGAATGTGGGTGCGGGTTCACTCGTCAGTTCGGCAGGTGTCGCGTTGCAGTTCTTCGATGTCACTGCATACGCTCCGGCTGGTGCAATCAAATTAACGGCCGATGCGGGCTCGATCAACGTGCAGCCGGGGGCGACGCTCGACTTCTCGGGTGCAGCCGGTGGTGGCGCGGCGGGCAGCGTCACGTTGTCGGCTCCGTCACAGACGGTGCAGCTTGGCGGCACGCTCAAGGGTGCGGCGGCGGCGGGCTACCTCGGTGGCTCGTTCTCGCTCGAGACCGGTGGCGCAGTGGATCTCGACGGCCTCGCGAAGACGCTCGCGGCGAGCGGTGTCAACGATGGAATTTCGGTTTGGACGAAGGCGGGTAACCTGACTTTGTCCGCGGGCAACACGCTGACGGCGCACCTTGTTCAACTGACTGCCGACGGCGGCTCAGGTGGGCCGACTACGGCAAGCGGTAACGTGCAGGTGCTGGGGACGATCAATGCCGCCGGCAACGCAGGTGGCGAGATTGACCTGTATGGGCGCAGTGGTGTCGACGTCGAAGGCTCGTTGATCGCTACCGGCTCTAATCCGAATCAGCGCGGCGGTACCGTTAATCTCGGGACGACCGGCACACCCGATACCGTCGGCGGTGTCGTGCAGTTGAACCCGACGTATGGATACGAGGACGTGTCTGCGGCGAACTCCGGCACGATCACGCTCGGCAATCGCGCGAAGATCGATGTGTCTGGTGGGACGGCTGGCGGGCTGTCGGGCGGTACAGTTAATTTCCGCGCACCGTTGCTCTCGAACGGTGATGTGAACGTGACGCTTACGCCGGGGACGTCGACGGATGCGCCGGGCGTGCAGATCGTCGGCTCGCGCGCGACAACGCTCGAAGCGTACGCGGTGTGGAGTACGACCGATCCGGGTAGCGGTCCGAAGCATTTCGATTCGATCGTCGATCCGGCGGGGTGGTACGACAGTAACGGCAATCTGCTTGCTGGGACTTTCACGGATCAGAGCGGCAAGACGATTGCGTACACGCCGGGCAGTATGAACGCTGTTGACCTCGCTAACGCGCTGCAGAACGACTACTTCACGCCGACCACGCCGAACGCTGACCATCAGACGTTCTACGGTTATCAAAGCGGCACGACGAACACGCCCGGCACGCTGATGGGCTTTGTCGAGAATCCGGGCTTTACGTTTGAGAATCGCTTCGCAGGCGTCGCGAATTTTCATGCGATGCCGGGTATCGAACTCGATAACCCGAGTCCTGCGATCAACAACGGCGATATCTCGATCAAGACGAACTGGAATCTCGGTGCGGGTAGTTCGCCGACGAATCTCGCATTCCGTTATGAAGGGCAAGGGCCCGACATTACGTTCCGTGCGGAACACGATGTGCAGGTGGATGCGAGTCTGACGGATGGGTTCTTTCAGATTGCGAATCCGACGCAGCCGGGGGTGCAGACGACGACGGTTACGGTGACGATTACGCCGCCGTCGGCGAGTAGTTATCACGACGCGTATTTCACGTTGGCGTACAACCCCTACTATAAGTACGGTCCAGCCTACGGTCCGAAGTACAACAGCAAGTACAGTCTTAGTGCTATATGGGGCGCAGTTCTGGCCAAACCTGCACCTGCATCCACGTTTGCATCGAATGCCGACGCGGCGGAGGTCGCGCAGTACTACGGCATGTATCTCGACTATCTGAACGACGTGATAGGGCCAACAAACGCCAACGGAAATACCGCGCACAACCGCGCCATTGGCTTACTTATGGCGCAGTTTCGTGACGAGAGCACTGCCAAGCCATCGACACCGGTAGTCGCTGGCCAACCTGTATTTGGCGGTCAGGCTCCTACCGCAGCAGATGTAGCCGCCGACCCGGATGCCTGGTTGAAGTACGAGGCCGTTTATACGGCGTATGCGACGGCGATGAATACGTGGCTCGACCTGCCGGCAGCAGGGGGAGGGCAGAATTCAAGCCATCCCTACAATCTCGTACCGTTCGTGGCCCCACCGGCAGTATTGACAACACTGGTTCAGCCATCCACGACGACGACGACAGTTACCACCGGCACACCTGCTCCGGTCGACAACACGCCGTCTCCGGTTGCTACCTCGACCAATCCGCTGCCGCTACTGACTGCGTCGCTCAACGGCGGTGCGAGTACGTCGTTCCGTCTTGTCGGCGGCGCGGACCTGGGCAGTGCGGACCCGTTGGCGCTGCAGCCCGCTACCTCCACGGGTAGCGTCACGATCGACGGCCACTTCGCCTACGTCACATCGACCGGCGGCCACTTCGTCGACAACGCGGCCAACACGTTGACGATCCTCGCACCTACATTGATCCGCACAGGTACCGGCTCGATCGATATCGCCGCGGCCAACGACATTACGTTGCTCGACACGTCGGCACCAGGTGCGATCTATACGGCGGGGGCGCCGGCGGCAGGTACGACGCAGCAAGGATCGACGCTGATCGCAGCAGGCCAGGCTTCGGCGGCCGCACAGAACTTCCTGATCACGCCCGCAGTCAACCCGGACAGTGCCGGAGATATTTCAATTCACGCGCAGAACGACATCACGGGCATCGAGAATGTCGTCGATACGACAGGTGCTGTGACGGGCACCAGGGGCGCATCGATCTCGCAGTTCTGGTGGCCGTGGATGGAACTCGGCAACGTGGTGGATGGGACTGGAACGATCACGCAGACATCGATCAACTTCGGTGCATTCGACCAGGGCGTGATGAGCGTCGGCGGCAACGTGTCGGTGAGTGCGGGCGGCAATATCACCGATCTCGCGGTTTCGCTGCCGACCACCTACACCGGCAATGTAGCGGGAAGTACCTCGCAACCTCGCGTCGTGGGCGGCGGCAATCTCGACGTACAGGCGGGTGGCGACATCCTGAGCGGCGACTACTTCGTCGCGAACGGAACGGGCACGATTACGGCAGGTGGACGGATAGGCTCCGACGGGCAGGCTTACGCCGTCAATCAGGCCGGGCGGGTGGGGTCTATCGGCACCGTATCGACACTGCTCGCGACTCAGAACGGGCAGATCGACGTGTCGGCACGCTCCGGGGCAGACATCGGTGGCATTCTCAATCCGTCGTATATCGAGGGCGTCGACTTTGCTGTCTACAAACAGCATGCGGATTCGCAGGGGTACTCTGCTAGTTCTGCTGTGAGCATCGCATCGACCACCGGTAATGTCACATATGGGGCGGTCGGCGTCGGTGAATCTGCTTCGTCGAGTGGCGGCCTCATGCCGTTCCTGATTGGATCCAGCAGTAGCACAGCGCTGGCCGCTACAGAAATTCTGCCTGCGAACCTGAGTCTGACTGCATTCACAGGCGGTATCGCCATCGAGGCACCTGGGCAGATGTATCCGTCCGCCGATGGCGAATTGAGCATGCTTGCTGCACAGTCGGTTGTGTTCTCGATGAACCCTGCGTGGACCGGTGCCCTGTCGCTCTTCGGCATGATCGACTCGGATCCGTCGACGATGCCGTCGCCGACGAACACCGTCGCCAGTAGCATCGCTACTCTCAACGGCTACTTGAACAGGCTACCGAGCGGTGGTCTTCAGCATCAGGTCGCCGCGCTGCATGGGGGTGACACGCAGCCGGTGCGTATCTACAGCCTCGATGGCAGTATCGTCAACGGCGCCCCAGATGCGAACGGCGTTTACCAAAACCTAATGACGCTCGACGTCGACAAGGTCGCGCAACTCTATGCCGGCAAGGACATCGTCAACCTCGCGTTCAACGGGCAGAACCTGAGCGCCGACGACGTTACGCGTATCGTGGCCGGCGGCAACATTCTGGATGTGCCCGTCACTTCGCTCCCCACTCTCAGCAATGTTAGTGCGGTGACACCCGCATTCGTGCTCGGCGGCCCGGGCACATTCGATATCGAAGCGGGCAGCAACATCGGCCCATTCATCAGCCAGCTTCAAGCACCCAACCGCACAACCGGCATTAACGCGGTCGGCAACGCGAACAACCCGTTCCTGCCGCACGAAAGCGCGAACGTACAGGTGCTGTTCGGCGTAGCGCCCGGCATCGACAACGCGAATTTCATCGCGACATACATCGACCCTTCGCAGTCGGTCAAGGGCGTACCGAGCACTACACCGGCGTTGATCGCCTTCATGGAACAGTACGACGCGGGCAAGGGCGTCGACACAGGGTTGCAGGCAGACAGGACGAATGCGCAGAACGCGGTCGGGACGCTAACGGCCGCCGAAGCGTGGAAGGAATTCCAGGCGCTTCCCGCCTACGTCCAGCAGATTTTCGCGCAGCAAGTGTTGTTCAGCGTGCTGACCGCGGTCGGCACGGACTACAACAACGCGAACAGTCCGTTCTTCCAGCAGTACGCACGCGGTTACTCCGCGATCGCGACGATGTTCCCCGCATCGCTCGGCTACACGGCGAACGACACGGCAGGAGGCAGCAACGGCTCGAACAAGCCGGTATCGACCGGCAACCTCGACATCCGCAGTTCGACGATCCAGACGCAACAGGGCGGCTCGATCTCGATTCTCGGCCCGGGCGGCGAAGCACTGGTCGGCAGCAGCGCGGCGCCGCCGAACGTCGGCAACGCGAGCAAAATCGGTATCCTTACCCTCGAGAAAGGCGACATCAACATCTTCACCGACCAGAGCGTATTGCTCGCGCAAAGCCGGATCTTTACCGAGCAGGGCGGCAGCATGACGATCTGGAGTTCGAATGGCGACGTCAACGCGGGTAAGGGGTCGAAGTCCATCGCCGACGTACCGCCGCCTGAATACCTGTGCGATCGCGATCACTACTGCACGGTGGATGCGCGCGGCGAAGTGACCGGCGCCGGTATCGCGACACTGCAGACTATTCCTGGCGCAGCGGCGGGCGACGTGAACCTGATCGCGCCGCGCGGTACCGTCGATGCGGGCGACGCGGGTATTCGCGCGTCGGGTACGGTGAACGTCGCGGCGCTGCACGTTGCGAATGCCGATAACGTTACGGCAGCCAAGAGCACCGGTCTGCAGACTGCACCGACGGTAGACCCCGGTGCGTTGGCTGCGGCGAGTTCAGCGGGGTCCGCGGTTAACCAGATTGCGCAGGACATCGCCCGGAACGCTGCGTCGGGCGGGCCACGGCGGCGCTGGATCATCACGGTTGAGGTTGAAGGGTTTGGCGACAACGGTGACGACAATTCGTGTACCGGCGACTCACGCAAGTGCAAGCAGCCGTAACGCAGAGGTTTTATCATCGCATCGCGATCGTAAAAGGACATGACGATTTGACCCTGCTCGAGGAAAAGCAAGCCACACAGGCTGCGCGCGACGAAGCGCAGCCATTCATCAACCTGCGCGACACGGATCGCTTCCTGCCCGTGCTCGAAGCGCTGCAGTGCACGCTTGCGCTTAGCCGCAGGCCATCGGGTGTCGCACTGCTCGGTGTCGACAATGGCGTACCGACGCTGTCTGCGTGCTTGCTGCCGCGCTCGATGGGCCTTGCCGCGAGCGGCGATCGGCTCGCGATCGCGACTGCACGCGAGTTGATGATCTACGCGAACGTGCGCTCGATCGCTGCGGAATATCCGTTACGCCCGGATCACTACGACGCGGTGTTCGTCCCGCGTGCGTCGTTCTTCACCGCGTACTGCGATCTGCACGACATGGCGTTCAACAAGCAGGCCGTGGTCGCTGTGAACACGCGATTCTCATGTATTTCGGTGATCGACGGGTTTTACAACTTCACGCCGCTCTGGCAACCGCCGTTCGTCACGGAGTTTTCTGCGGACGACCGCTGTCATCTGAACGGCATGGCGATGGAGGACGGCAAGGTACGCTTCGCCACTGCGCTCGGCCGGACGAATACCGCGTACGGCTGGCGCAAGGACATGGCGCACGGCGGCATCGTGATGGAGGTGCCGAGCGGGCGCATCGTTGCCGAAGGGCTATCGATGCCGCATTCGCCGCGTGTGATCAACGGGCAGCTGTATGTGCTCGAAGGCGGTCGCGGCAGGGTGCTGCGTATCGATCAGCAGTCGGGAAAAATCACTGTGCTCGCGACGTTGCCCGGTTTCACGCATGGCCTCGCCGAATATGGTGGCGTGCTGTTCGTGGGGTTGTCGAAGCTGCGCGATAAGCGCGGTCCGCAGGGATTGCCCATCGAAGACGAAGGTGAACTGGTGGCTGGCGTTGCCGCGCTCGACGCGCACACCGGCAGCGTGCTCGGCATTCTGCATTTCTTCAATGGTGTCGATGAAGTGTTCGACGTGCAGGTGATTCCACGTGTACGTCGCGCGGAGATTCTGTCGCCCGATCAGTGGTTCCAGACACCAAGCCTCGTGACGCCGCACGGCGGCATGTGGGAGCGTCGCTCGCCCGATCAGACAGCGGAAGACGAAGAGGGCGCAGGTGCCTGATTGCGTCATACCGACCCGCGCGGAACGCGAACGTCGCCATGGTCATCGCGGGGCGGTGATCTGGCTGACCGGGTTGTCGGGGGCTGGCAAATCTACGATCGCTTCGGGTGTCGAGCAGGTGTTGTTCGATGCCGGGTATGAGGTGATCGTGCTCGACGGTGATCGGTTGAGGGCAGGTCTGAATCGCGACCTCGGGTTCGACGCTGACGACCGTGCCGAGAATGTGCGTCGGGTCAGCGAGGTTGCCGCGCTGCTTGCCGACGCGGGGATGATCGTGATCGTCGCATTGATCTCGCCGTTTCGTGAGGGGCGTTTGGCGGCACGGCGTGCAGCGGGCGATGCGTTTCACGAGATCTACGTGAAGGCCGATCTCGCTGTCTGCGAGGCGCGTGATCCGAAAGGGCTTTATCGACGCGCGCGTCGCGGAGAGATTGCTGAGTTCACTGGTATCTCGTCCCCGTATGAGGTGCCCGAAGCTGCGGAACTCGTGGTCGATAGCGCTCAGCTAGATGCTGAGGCCGCGATTGACTTGGTAGCGACGTATGTAAGGGCATCTGTGTCGTTCGATGGCCCCCCGTATTCGTGATCGCGCAAGACGAAGTTGCGTAGATTCGGTTGCCAATCCGATTTGCAAGGTTCATTGAGATTTAACTTGGCTAATTGCCGGGCGATCTAGATTAAGAGTTGTGAATTCTTATCTACCGTCGATATGCGGTTGGCAATTTAATCAATGGGAAGTCAAAATGAATCTGGTTAAGCGTAAATTGGCTGAGGCAGTTGTTTTAGCGTGTGCTGCCTGGGCGTCGGCAGAGGTAAGAGCACAGGTACCGGTCGTGATACTTGGTGGAGGGGCGTCGTCAGTAGCTCCGGCAATCGCTTCGGAAATCACGCAGTTTGGTTTGCCGATCACTTACTACGCAGTGGGCAGCAGTAATGGCGAGAGGGCATTTCTGGACAATGACCCGACGTGGTTGAGCGTAGAGCTCACCGGCACTGTGCACTTTGCGAATAGCGACGCCGCGCTGACACCGGTCCAGGTCGATACAACAGGCTCATATGCCCGCACCTCCACCGACGGGAAATTGATTCAGTTGCCCTATCTCGTGACGCCCGTCACGATTCCCTATGTGAGTCAACCGTCGACCGTGACGGGTACGGTGTCGCTGAACGACAATGACCTGTGCGGTATCTTCTCCGGCAAGATCACGGACTGGAACGCCATCATCAACCCGGCAACGGGCGCAGCCTATACGGCGGCTAGCACGCCGATCAAGGTTGTGTACCGCACGGACGGCAGTGGCATGACCGATCTGCTGACACGGCACCTGGCCAAGGTTTGCACGACCGGCGCTGGCGGCAACTCGAACATCGCATTCGCTGAAACACCGACGTTCGCCAGCAATTTCATCAACTCCACGCCGCCGTTGAATTTCACGGGCAAGTCCGGTGATGCTTCCGTTGCATCCCAACTGGTGTCGTTGCGTACCGCCGGCGCAACTGCATTTGGTTACCTGAGTCCGGCTTATGCGAACACGACGCTGGCCCCCGCGTCGACACTCGCGGCGGCGAACCAACTGACGGTGGCAAGCCTGCGCAACTCGCATACGAACGCCGACGTGACACCGACGTATCAGAACGCGACGCTCGCGATCGGCACGGTGGTGGCTCCGACGACTGCTGCGGATGAGGCCAATCCGTTCAAGTGGGTGCCGGGTGCCAATATCAGCTCGACGGACCCGTCGTGGGTTGCGATCTCCGATCCGACCGTCGGCTATCCGATCTCCGGTACGAGCAACATCATCGTCAGCCAGTGCTACAAGACGGACAGGCCGGCCCCGGTGGTGCGTATCCGTATGCTCAACTTCCTGACCAGCCACTACACCAACTCCTCGTTCGCTGCCATCCTGAGAAACAATGGTTTCGACGTGGTTCCGACTGTCTACAGGACGTCGATTACCACTGACATCCTGGCGAACAACAGTAGCCCCGCCCACAACCTGAACATCGGCAATCCGACGGCTTGCGGTTCGCTCGGTCGTTAATCGATGTAACGCAACACTCCGCGTAGATAGGCAAAAGGCGCACGACGTCAGGACAGCGTTCAACGTGAAGCCCTCTTCGCGGAACAAAAGCAATCAGGTTGAACATGGCAAGCAATACGCCGTGCAGGGTAAGACCTGGCAACATGGCAGCAACGTGCGTCCCGGCGAAGGCTTTCGCCGGGACGCATTTTTATTTTCGGCGGCAACGCGCGTGATGCGCACAATCTGGTGTGACAGATGGACAGAAATTCCGATATCAAGGGAATCAGTCCGCAAGTTTTATCTGTTAATAGGGAATTCAAGTTCGTCATTCTATTTTCGGAGCGAGAAAAACATCTGGTAATCAATGAGCATAAATATCAATAAAAGTTAAGCACATTCTGTTGCCAAACCGCCTCCTCTAATTCACGCACATTTAATCCATGACCAGGGAACTCAAACATATATTTGGCATGGCAGCACGACGAAATAGTCGTCTGTATTCCGTAGCTTCCCCTTGGACAATCCAGAAGGAATGGCGATGAAATTCAGCAAGCGCAAGATCTGCACCGCAGTCGTTTTCGCATGCTCGGCACTCGGCGCATCGGCAGCGATGGCTCAAGTGTCTCTCCTCGGTGGCGGTTCGTCGCTCGTGTTCCCGAGCATCACGTCGGAAATCACGCAGTTCGGCGGCGGCATCAATTATTTCTCGGTTGGCAGCGGCGCCGGTCAAACGGCATTCCTGACCAACGCCCCGGCTTCGCTCGGTCAGACGAGCGGCACGGTTCACTTCGCGAATAGCGACGCTGCTCTGTCGTCGACGCAAGTCGACACGACGGGCTCGTATGCCCGTACGTCCACCGACGGCAAGCTGATCCAGCTGCCGTACATCGTCACGCCGATTACGGTTCCGTATGTGAGCCAGCCTTCGTCGGTGACGGGCACGGTTGCACTGGACGACAACGATCTGTGCGGCATCTACTCCGGTAAGATCACCAACTGGACGCAGATCATCAACCCGACGACGAGCGCCGCCTATACGACGGTCAGCACGCCGATTCAAGTGGTGTATCGCCTTGACGGCAGCGGCACGACCGATCTGCTGACGCGCCACCTGGCCGCGGTCTGCACGACCGGCGCCAGCGGCAATTCGAACGTCGCGTTCAACGAAACGCAGGCGTTCGCGAGCAACTTCACCACGGTGCCGGCGAACTTCATCGGCGCGACGGGTAGCGGTGGTGTGGCATCGCAACTGGTGTCGTACCGTACTGCTGGCACGGCTGCATTCGGTTACCTGAGCCCGGACTACACGAACACGACGCTCGCTCCGTCGTCGCCGAACGCGACGAACGCGCTGGCAGTGGCCAGCCTGCGCAATTCGACGACGGGCCTTGACGTTGCCCCGACGTATCAGAACGCGACGATCGCCCTTGGCTCGGTGGCAGCGCCGAGCGGTGCGGCTGCCGAAGCCAACCCGTTCAACTGGGTGCCGGGTGCCAACATCAGCAAGACGGACCCGTCGTGGATCGCCATTTCGAATCCGAAGGCAGGCTATCCGATCTCTGGTACGAGCAACATCATCGTCAGCCAGTGCTACAAGACGTCGCTTCTGCGTACGCGTCTGGTCAACTTCCTGACGGCGCACTACACCAACGCCACGTACGCTGCGATCCTGAACAACAACGGCTTCGATGTGGTTCCGGCTTCGTATAAGAACGCGATCACCGCCGACATCCTGGCGAACACGAACGGCTACAACCTGAACATCGGCAACTCGGTCTGCGGCACGCTCGGCCGTTAATCGATGTAACGCTGCACTCCGCGTAGAAAAGCAAAAGGCCCAAGACGCTTAGACAGCGTCCAAACCCCAAAGCCCATCTCCACGGACCAAAAGCAATCAGGTAAAAAAACACGGTAAGTAGTAAGCCGTGCAGGGTAAGACTCAGCAGCACAGCAGCAACGGTGCGTACCGGCGAAGGCCTTCGCCGGTACGCATTTTCATTTCCAGACCCAGCGCAAGTGATGCGCACAATCTGTCACACGCGCTGCCAATCGCTCTGCTTAACCTGCAAGCACTGAGAAGCACCGCGCAGCACCAGGAAGCCCCGCACCCGGAGAACCCCACAATGACCGCATTCCGTTTCGAAGCCATCGACACGGCCGGCAAGGCACGCAAGGGCGTACTCGACGGCGACAGCGCACGCTCGGTACGCAGCCAGCTGCGCGCGCAGGGTCTGGTTCCAATGACGGTCACGACCGCCGCCGGACGCACGCAGGGTGCAGCAGGTCAAAACTCAACCGCAGCACGTTTCGGACGCAAACTCTCGCAACGCGAACAGGCACTGCTAACGCGCCAACTAGCGAGCCTGCTGACCTCAGGCTTGCCGCTCGACGAAGCGCTATCAGTGCTCACCGATCAAGCCGAACGCGACTACATCCGCGAACTGATGGCTGCGATCCGCGGCGAAGTGCTCGGCGGTCATTCGTTTGCGAACGCGCTTGCACAACATCCGCGCGATTTCCCCGACATCTATCGCGCACTCGTGTCGGCCGGCGAACATACCGGCAAGCTCGGCCTCGTGCTGTCGCGTCTCGCCGACTACATCGAACAGCGCAATGCGCTCAAACAGAAAATCACGCTCGCGTTCACGTACCCGGCGGTCGTGACGGTCGTCGCGTTCGGCATCGTCGCGTTCCTGCTGAGCTACGTCGTGCCGCAGGTCGTCAACGTGTTCGCGAGCACGAAACAGCAACTGCCGTTTCTCACGGTGATGATGATGGCGCTGTCGGACGCGGTACGTCACTGGTGGTGGGCGATGGCGCTCACCGTGCTGGTGATTGCGTATTTCGTGCGCTCGACGCTGTCGCGTCCCGGCCCCCGTCTCGCATTCGATCGCTGGCTGCTCACCGCGCCGCTCGCGGGCAAACTCGTGCGCGGCTACAACACGGTGCGTTTCGCGAGCACGCTCGGCATTTTGATTGCCGCCGGCGTGCCGATCCTGCGCGCGCTGCAGGCAGCAGGCGAAACGCTCAGCAACCGCGCGATGAGCAGGCTCGTCAGCGATGCGATCGTGCGTGTGCGCGAAGGCACGTCGCTGTCGCGCGCGCTCGGCAATACGAAAACGTTTCCGCCGGTGCTCGTGCATCTGATCCGCTCCGGCGAAGCAACCGGTGACGTGACGACGATGCTCGATCGCGCATCGGCCGGCGAGGCATCGGAGCTCGAGCGTCGCACGATGTTCCTCACCAGCCTGCTCGAACCGCTGCTGATTCTCGCAATGGGCGGCACGGTACTCGTGATCGTGCTCGCAGTGATGCTGCCGATCATCGAGCTGAACAACCTGGTCCACTGAGCGACGGCGATGCGCGACTTAAACAAGCGACGCAATCAGCGCGGCTTCACACTGCTCGAAATGCTGGTAGTGCTGCTGATCGCGGGAATGCTGATCGCAGTCGTTACGCTCGCACCGACGCACAATCGCAGGACCGATCTCACCGAGGAAGCGCAGCGGCTCTCGATGCTGTTCGAATCCGCCGTCGACGAAGCGCAGATCCGTTCGACGCCGATCGCATGGCAACCGGTCGGCGGTGGCTATCGTTTCATGCGACGTGGCGCGAACGGCAGCTGGCAACCGCTCGCCGACAGCGTGCTCGGCGCACATCGCTGGCAAGCGGAAGTCACGGGCGTATCGATTCGCTACACCGGCGGCAGCACGACGCAGCGCGTCGTATTCGGCGAAGAAAGCATCGATGCACCGATCACGGTCACGCTCTATTCAGGCGATACGCGAATGCAGGTAATGAGCACGGGCATTGGAAGTTTTAGCGTGCGACGGCCTTAATGCATAAAGCATAATTAACCGGCTTAAAACCCCGTCGACAAAAGCACGCAATCCGCATTTCCCGATTGTGAATGCTTGATGTTGAATGGTACGTATCACCGTCGATTAGAGTCCTGCAATCCCATCTTTTATACGTACATTCTGTCTCGACAAATTAATAATTCGAATTCCGAAGAGATATTCGTCGAGGCATTGTATTAATCGGTTGTTAAACAATTGGCCCGTCTATAGAATGAATCGCACGAATAAGGTCAAGGTCTTGAAGCACTGCGGTTCCTTCCGCGGGCTTCGGTAATCGGGGATTAGTGCCCGCCAGAAGACCTTCTACAAGGACTGACAGGTGAAGCAATTCTTTTGGCAACAGGCCGTCAGCATGGCCACGCGCGACTTCAGCAGGAATCCCTCCAAGGCATTGCGAGAGGCTAATACCCACCCCGTCATGGTGACCAAATACGGTCAGCCGGTGGCATGCCTGATTCCGATCGATTACTGGAATTCAGTGATCGACATGCTTCGCAATATGGATATATCCACCCGCATCGAACGACGCGACATGTGAAACCCGGTGAATGCAATGAGCGGCACAATCAGCCGCTCAACCGGTGCACCCACGTCACGACCGTCCAGCTGAAATCGCCGATCCCGTACCGCGCAATCAACGTATCCATCCGCATGTTGATGCGCTCCGAACGAATCCGGCAATGCACGATGAAGTAACCACTGGTCACGCCGACGATCGAGCCGAGCGGCAACTGTCCGTTGCCGAGCGTCGAGTAGAGCGTGGTCGCGACGTCGCCGGTGCTGACGAAGTAAGCGGTATTGCGCCGGTTGATCAGCGCGTCGGCCTGCCCGTGTGTCAGCGTCGGAATCGCGGCGGCGAGCACGTCGGGTGACGCGGTGTTCGCGTTGATCGTCGTGGTGTCGGGCAGCACCGTGACGAGCGGTGCGAGCGTGCTGATCGTGTGCGGATCGTAGCCGGGCACGCTCGCGAAATCGTCGATCGACGTGGGCTGTAGCGGCCAGTCGTCGGCGTCGCTGCTATTGCCATTGCGTGGCCCGATCGCGAGCGCACGCAGCAGATGGTCCGCAGTCGGTTTGGCGAGCGCCGGGTCGAGCCCTGCGCCACTGAGTAGCCGCCGGTATGCCGCGAGACCATCCACGTCGACCTGGAACGGCGCGCTCGGACCTGGTCGCGTCACCAGGTTCATCAGATTGAATTTGGCCTGCGCGTCTTCGACTTCGCCGGAGATCGTCGCGTGCTCGAGATCGCTGTTCACGGAGACGACGTCGGCCGGCAGCAGGTCGGCGAGTTTGGTGTCTTGTACCGGTGCGGCCCAGCGTTGCGCCGGTTGCGTGATGCCCGACGTCGACGTTTGCAGCCGCAGCTCCGCGCGGGCCCATTCCACTGCCGCGCGTTCGATCCACATTGTTTGCGTCGCGACGCGTTGATTCTCGACGTCGCGTACCGCGACCCATTCGCGCCATAGCAGGCTCGCGGCAAGCGTGGCCACAAGCGCGACGATCAACAGCACCGTCACGATCGCGACACCGCGTTCGCGCGTCGTTACACGTGTCACCCCGCGCGTCACCCTCTTCGTCGTGGTTAAACGTTTTCGCACAGGCCGGTGATGCGCCGCGCGTCGTTCGATGCGTGCTTCGCTGCGGCGTGCCTGCATGCGTTCCCCGTGCGCCCGAGTGTGTATCGCTATCCCTCGCGGTCTTCGATATTAGCCGCCGCCCGCTTTGCTTCGGATGACAGAAGTTACGTACATTGCGGCGCGAAACAGACATCGCTCGCCGCTACGATGGCCGGATTTTCTTTCCGCGAAACAGACCAGTCGCGGGACGACACGTGGAGCGAAACGCGCGGGACCGGCTACGTAAAAAATGCGGCCCGAATGCGGGAAAACTGAAAACGCTTCGCTGTACGTACAAGAGGTCACGATCCCGACTTTAGAAATTTGTATCTTGCACGACTTGAAAAATCCACTGAATCCGCCACGCGGGTCGACACAGTCAATCGAATCAGAGAGGAGTGGCGTGATGGCGCCCGCGAGTCACGGGGAAGCAACTGGCAGGCGGCTTGGCTGGGTATCGGCGCTGATCGCGGGAAGCGTCGCACTGGCCGCCGGCACTGCCCACGCGCAGACAGCTGCGAACGGCGTGATGACCGCCGCCGATCCGGCAACGCATCCGTCGAGCTTCGACGTGAACGAGTTCATCGTTCGGGGCAACACGGTACTTTCATCGCTCGACATCGAGAAGGCGGTCTATCCGTTCGAAGGCCCGGGCCGCTCGATCAACGATGTGAACGCTGCGGTCGATGCATTGACGAACGTGTACCACGACAAAGGCTATCAGTCGGTCGTCGTCGAGCTGCCGCAGCAGCAGGTGAAGAACGGCGTGATCGTGCTGCAGGTGGTCGAGGCGAAGGTCGGGCGTTTGCGTGTCGAAGGCGCGAAGTACTACTCGCCGCAGAACGTACGCGACGCGGTGCCCGCGCTGGCCGAAGGCAAGGTGCCGGACTTCACGCAGGCGCAGCAGCAATTGAGCGATCTGAACCGCTCCGCCGATCGCCAGGTGATTCCGGTGCTGAAGCAGGGCGCGATGCCGCAGACCGTCGACGTGGATCTGAAAGTGGACGATCACAATCCGTTGCACGGCACGCTCGACGTGAACAACGACAACAGCCCCGGCACGTCGTCGCTGCGCACGAGCGCGACGGTCAGTTATTCGAACCTGTGGCAGCTCGGTCATGTGGTGTCGGCAACCTACCTGATCGCGCCGCAGCATCCGACCGACGCGCGCGTCTACTCGTTCTCGTACCTCGCGCCGCTCCCCGATTCGCACTGGAGTCTGCTCGCCACGGTGCTGCATTCGGACAGCAACGTCGCGTCGCTCGGCAACACGAATGTGCTCGGCAAGGGCACGACGTACGGCTTCACCGCGATCTACACGCTGCCGTCGACCGACACGTACGCGCATTCGGTCAGCGTCGAGATCGACCGCAAGCACTACGACGAAACGGACACCTTCGGCACCGTTGGCAGCATCGCGCAGTCCGCACCGCTCACGTACGTGCCGATCACGCTTGCGTACAACAGCCAGCTGAACCTGAAGCAGTCGCAGACGTCGTTCTCGGCGTCGGTGACGGCGGGCATCCGCGGTCTCGGCAGCACGTGGGACGAATTCGACAACAAGCGCTTCAACGCGCAGCCCGATTTCGTGTACGGCAAGTTCGACGTGAATCACACGCAGAACCTGCCGCACGACGTGCAGGCGAACGCGCACGTCAGCGTGCAGATTTCCGGCTCGCCGCTGGTATCGAGCGAGCAGTTCGCGGCCGGCGGCATGACGAGCGTGCGCGGCTACATGCAGGCCGAGGACACCGCCGACAGCGGCGTGATCGGCTCGGTCGAACTGCGCAGTCCGTCGATTGCGTCGTATGTCGGCAGCGCGCTCGACGAGTGGCGTTTTCATGTGTTCGTCGACGCCGCGCATCTGTGGCTGCTGAGCCCGCTGCCCGAGCAGACGTCGTCGTTCAACCTGGTGAGCGCGGGCTTCGGCACGCGCGTGAAGTTGCTGAAGTACGCGAGCGCGGATTTCGAGGCCGGCTGGCCGCTGCGCTCGGGTGTCTACACGCGGGCCTACAGCCCACGCTTCGATTTCTATGTGCGACTCGGTTTCTGACCGGGACCGGTATTGGCCGACGCTCGTTAAACGAGCGGGCTTGAGAGGGAGAGGATTGTGAAACGTGCTTTGCTGATGCTGTTGACCGTGCTGCTCGGCTGCCTGCCGGGGATGGCGCATGCGTGGTGGCAGAACGACTGGTCGTATCGCAAGGCGATCACGATCGATACCGGGCCGAAGGGCGCGAATCTTACCGATGCCGCAGGCCGTACGCCATTGTTGATTCGCCTGCACTCGGGCAATTTCCAGTTCGATGGTCTGCAGGATAGCGGTGCCGACATCCGCTTCGTCGCCGCCGACGACAAGACGCCGCTCAACTATCACATCGAGCAGTACGACCCGGTGCTCGGCGTCGCACTGGTCTGGATCGATGTGCCGTCGCTGCCTGCAGGCTCGACGCAGCCGCTGTGGATGTACTACGGCAACACCAAGGCGCCGGACGGCGCGAAGGCGGCCGAGACATTCGACGCGGACTACACGCTCGTCTATCACTTCAACGGCGCGGCCGGCGCCCCGCCGAAGGACGTGACCGCGTATGCGAACAACGCGCAGAGCGCACCGGCGCGGATTGCCGAAGACGGCATCGTCGGTAAGGCAGCGCAGTTCAATGGCGCGAGTCCGCTGAACCTGCCGGCGAGTCCGTCGCTGGCAGTGACGGCCGGTGGTGCATTCACGTTCAGTGCGTGGGTCAAGCCTGCCGCGCTGACACCGCAGACGCTGCTGTACAGCCGTCGCGATGGCGCGAATGCGTTGTTCGTCGGGCTCGACAACGGCGTGCCGTTCGCCGAGATCGACGGCGGCACGGCGCCGGTGCGTGTGGCCGGGACGCAGCCCGTCGCAGCGAATCAATGGAGCGCGATTGCGTTCACCGCCGACGGCAAGAACCTCACGCTGTACGTCGGCGGCAAGCAGGTTGCGCAGAGCGCCGGCGCATTGCCTGCGCTCAATACCGCAGCGGTGGTCGGCGGCGACGTCGCGAATGCGCCTGCGGGCACGACGACCTTCACGGGCTACACCGGCGAGATCGACGAACTGCGTCTGTCGAAGGTCGCACGTTCCGCTTCAACGCTTGCAATCGACGCGCTGTCGCAAGGCGCCGAATCGAAACTGGTCGACTACGGCGCTGACGAAAAGCAGTCGGGCTTCGGCTTCGGTTACTTCGGTGTGATCGTGCATTCGGTCACCGTCGATGCGTGGGTCGTGATCGGCATCCTGCTGCTGATGGCGTTCGTATCGTGGGTCGTGATGTGGACGAAGGCGACCTACGTCGGCACCGTCGACAAGGCGAACAACTTCTTCATCGAGCGTTTCCGCGCGGTGGCCGGCAAGCATCTGGTCGGGCTCGCGCATGCGGACGACAAGACCGACGAAGGCCGACGTCTGCATCGCTCGTCGCTGTACCGGCTGTACAAGGCAGGCGTCGACGAGATTCACAGCCGCGTCGATACCAATGGACGCACGGTGATCACCGCCGAATCGATCGAAGCGATCCGCGCATCGATGGACGCGACGCTCGTGCGCGAGAACCAGAAGCTGTCGAAGTCGATGGTGCTGCTGACGATCGCGATTTCGGGCGGTCCGTTCCTCGGTCTGCTCGGCACGGTGGTCGGCGTGATGATCACGTTCGCCGCGATCGCCGCAGCCGGCGACGTCAACGTGAACGCGATCGCGCCGGGTATCGCCGCTGCGCTGCTCGCGACGGTGACAGGTCTGTTCGTCGCGATTCCTGCGCTGTTTGGCTACAACTACCTGCTGATCCGCAACAAGAACGTGACCGCGAACATGCAGGTGTTCGTCGACGAATTCGTCACGCGGCTCGCCGAGGCACACCGCTCGGCCGATCATTCGCTCGCCGCGGATTGACACGGATTGAACCGGGAGAACTGCGATGCAGGTTCAGGACGACGACAAGCCCTACGACGACATCAACATCACGCCGATGCTGGACCTGGCGTACGTGCTGCTGATCATCTTCATCATCATGACGACCGCGTCGGTGCAGGGCATCAAGGTCGATCTGCCGAAGGCGAGTTCGGCGACGAGCCTCGCGAAGCCGAAGACGAAGGCGATTACCGTCGCGGACTCGGGGCAACTCTTTCTCGACGCGTACCCGGTGACGATGGCCGAACTCGAAGACCGGCTGCGCACGCAGAAAGCGCTGTCGCCGGATTTTCCGATCGTGCTGAAGGGCGACGCGACCGTGCAGTACCAGCGCGTGATGGACGTGCTCGATCTGCTGCGTCGTCTCGATCTGTCGCAGGTCGGTCTCGTGACCGGCAAGAGCAAGGCGAGCTAAAGCGAGTCGATCATGGAAATGACCTACAACGGCGGCGGCCCAGGCAAGGGACCGTGGCGCTTCGTCAAACCGGCGGTGATCGTGCTGCTGCTGATCGCGCTCGCCGCGGCGATCTGGCATTTCGCGAGCCAGACGGCCGGCGTGAAGCGTGCCGAAGCGCCGCAGGTGACGACCGTGATTCCGTTGCCGCCGCCTCCGCCCCCTCCGCCGCCGCAAAAACCGCCGCCTGAAAAACCCGTCGACGTGAAGACGCCCGTCGACAAACCGACCGACGTACCGAAGCCCGCCGACACACCGAAGCCATCGGACAACCAGCCGAAGCAGATGACGATGAACGCGCCGGCACAGGCCGGCACCGACAACTTCGGCATCGGTGCAGGCGACGGTTCGGGCATGGCCGGCAGCGGCGGGGGTGGACGCTTCGGCAACACGAGCTACGCGCGCTACATCGGCTCGCTGGTTCAGCAGGCAGTGGAGCGCGACAAGAACGTGCAGGACGCGGGCGGCTCGCGCTTCGAGATGAACGTGAACGTCTGGATGGAGCCTTCGGGGCGCATCACGCGGGCGGAGGTCGCGAAGTCGACGGGCGACGCGAAGCTCGACGCCGCCGTCGTCGCTGCGGTGCTGGCGATGGGCAAGGTCGACGAGGTCCCGCCGCCGAACGCGGTGTATCCGGCGCTCGTCAAGCTGCACGGCCGGGCGCCGGCCTGACGCGCGCATAGACAACACATACGCACGCCGAACGCACAGATCGCACGACAGGTACGCAAAGCATGCAATTCGACATCAAGTGGAGAACGGGAATGCAGATCAGGACGGCACGGGGTGGCCGCAATCCTCAACGCGCGGAGCCGCGTCTGCGCGGCACGCGCATCGCTGTCGCGGCGCTCGGTCTCGTGCTCGCCACAGCGGCGCACGCACAGTCGCTCGAAGATCAGGCTGCGACCGGCAGCGCATCGCCGACCGAGAGCACGGTGATCAACCTGATCAACCTGCTGGTGAAGCGCGGCGTGATCACCCAGGCGAGTGCAAACGACCTGATCCGCGAAGCCCGCACCGAGACTGCGCAGGCGAAGGCCGCGAATGCGCGGGCGGCGAATGCAACGAATGGACGCGCCGGCACGGCGGTCGCAGGCGCGGCGATCGTCAACGGTCCGACGCAACCCGGCGACGTCGCGGTGCCGTACGTGCCGCAGGTGGTGCGTGACCAGATCAAGTCCGAGGTGAAGCAGGAAGTGATGGCGCAGGCGAAGGCCGAGAACTGGGCGCAGCCGAACACGTTCCCCGACTGGGTATCGCGGATCAAGCTCGACGGCGATCTGCGCGTGCGCGACGAATATCACTTCTATTCGAACCGCAACGCGACCGGCCTGACGAACTTCGCGGCGATCAACGCGGGTAGCCCGTACGACATCAACCAGAACACGACCAAGTCGCTACCGCCGACGCTCAACACGACGCAGAACCGCAACAACCTCGAACGGTATCGCGCGCGTCTTGGTGTGACCGCGACGCTGTCCGACGAATTCACCGCCGGCATCCAGCTCGCGAGCGGCAACGACAACGGCCCCGTGTCGACGACGGCAACGGCAGGCGGCGGCTTCGCGAAGAAGAGCATCTGGCTGAACAAGGCCTACATTGCGTATCAGCCGACGGCATGGCTGAACATCACCGGCGGCCGTTTCGACAATCCGTTCTTCTCGTCGGATCTGCTGTTCGCGAACGACCTCGAAATGGACGGCCTCGCGGCGAACTTCCGTCACGCGTTGCCCGCTGATCCCGACGTCACGCTGTTCGGCACGCTCGGCGTGTTCCCGATCCAGTACACGGCGGAAAGCTTCCCGTCGACGAGCATCGACAAGGCCGGCAGCGACACGAAGTGGATGTTCGGCGCGCAGTTCGGCGCGGAGTGGAAGATCAACGAGCAGAACCGCGTGAAGGGTGCGCTCGCGTACTACGACTTCCAGAACATGCGCGGCACGTTGTCGTCGCCGTGCGCGGTGTATCTCGGCGCGCAGAGCTGTAGCACCGACAACGAAGCACCGGCGTTCATGCAGGGCGGCAATACGCTGATCGCGCTGCGTAACATCGCGCAGGACCCGAACGCCGGGCCGGGTCTGACGCCCGATCCGCAGCTGTTCGGGCTGGCGTTCAACTACCGGCTCTTCGACATCAAGGCGCAGTGGGACACGGTCATCGCCGATCGCGTGAAGGTGCGACTCGATGGCGAGTACGTGCGCAACCTCGCGTACAACGAGAACAAGGCGTTCAGCGCGGCGACGCTGCCCGTGAACAACTACGAGGCGAGCGCGGCGAATCCGACGCGCTCGGACTTCCGTAGCGGTCCGAACGGCTACATGGCGAAGGCGACGATCGGCGAGCCCGATCCGAAGAGCAAGGGCCAGTGGAATTTCTCGATCGCGTACAAGTATCTGCAGCCTGATGCGACGCTCGATGCGTTCACCGATCCCGACTTCCATCTGGGCGGCACGAATGCGCGCGGCTACATCATCGGCGCCGCGTATGCGGTTGCGCGCGACACGTGGCTCTCCGCGCGTTACCTGAGCGCGAAGGAAGTGTACGGGCCGCCGGTGTCGATCGACGTGCTGCAGATCGAACTGAACGCACGCTTCTGAGGCCCCCCATGAAGCCAGTTATCGGAACAGCCTGCGTCAGCGTGCGTGCTCTCTGCGCCGCTGTATGCGCGGGCACGCTGCTGTGTGCCGCATTGCCCGCGCATGCGCAGAGCATCGAAGAGCGTCTGCGCACCCAGTTGCGCACGACAGCGCAGCAGTTGCGCGAACTGCAGGACGCCCAGGCGCAATCGCAGGCGGACCGCGCGCAGGCGGAACAGCAGCGCGACAAGGCGCTTGCCGATCTGAAGGCCGCGCAGGCCGAGCTTGCATCGTCGAAGGGCAAGCCCGACGCGCAGGCGGCGCTGCAACGCGAACTCTCCGCAGAAAAGGCGGCGCGCGCGCAGGACAGCCAGCAGCTCGCGAAATACCGCGCCGCGTACGAGCAACAGGTCGCCGCACTGCGCACGCACGGTGCCGAGCAGGAGCGTCAGCAGGGCGCGCTGAAGGCGCGCGCGGCGCAGCTGCAAGTGTGCGAGGCGAAGAACGCGCAGCTGTACGACGTCGGGCAGGAGGTGTTGTCCGCGTACGAGCACGTCGGCATCGGTTCGATTTTCAGTTCACGCGAACCGTTCGCGCAAAGCGCACGCGTGAAGTACGATCAGATTGCGCAGGGCTATGGCGACCGTCTGTATGCGGGCAAGTACGATCCGCGGGCTCCGTTGCCTGCGTCGGGTGTAGCGGCTGCGTCGGCGGTAGCGGCGCCGTCCGCTGCATCCGCGCCCTAGACATTCCGCTGCGGTGCATCACCATGCCGCGTCGATAACCGGAGAATCCGACTCATGAATACCAACACCAACGAATCGCAGCAGGACAACGGCGCCGCGCATTTTGCCGGCACGCCGATCGAAACGATCCACGTCGAACAGCTAGCCGATATCTTCAAGGCTGCAGGCTATCGCGTGACCGCTGCCGAGTACGACGGCGGCGTGCAACTGATGAGCGCGAGCCAGGGCGTCGGCTTCACGGTGCGCTTCGGCAACCCCGCACCGGCCGATGCAGCGGATGCCGCCGCGCCTGCCGCATTTTTCGACTACACGCTGAGCTGCGCGCTGCAGGTGCAGGGCGAACTGCCCGCCGAACTCGTGTCCGCATGGAATCGCACGAAGCGTTTCGCGCGACTGTCCGCGCATCAGCAGTTTCTCGTGCTGGAGATGGACGTCGTCGTGGCCGGTGGCGTGAGCGAGCGCCACATCCGCTCGACGATCGAACTGTGGGACCGGCTGATTCAGGAGTTCCTGCTGCATCTGCGCAACCGTCCGGTGTTTGCCGCGGCGGAACAGGCGGCAGCCGGCGCGAAGACCGCGACCGCTGCAACGGATGAAACGACCGCGTCGAAGGACGGCGCGAACCCGACGCTGCAATGAAATCGCGCGGACCGGCCGGCATGTTGTTCGCTGCGGTGCTCACGCTGTTTGGCCACAACGCGGCTGCGCAGGGGCAGCCGGTTGCCGAAAGCGATGCGCCGCGTGCGTGGGTTGCGTATGCGCAGGCGGTATCGCTGCATTTTCAGGCGGCGCTCGTGGGCGATAGCGAACCGGCGCAGCGCTTCAATGCGTTTCTAGATGCACGCGACGACGCGGCGGCGAGCGATGCGGCCGTTGGCAACGGTGGCAATGGTGCGAACGCCGGTGCGCAAGTGCCGGCGACGCTGCGCGTGAAGGCATGGTTCGATGCGTCGGGCCATGTAACGCGAGTCGAGTTCCCGTCGTTCGGCAACGACGCAGCGGACACTGACCTGCGCACGCTGTTGACGCAGCAGATGAACTTCGCACCGCCGCGCGGCATGCGGCAGCCGGTGGTGGTTCGTATCGGCCTGGCGCCGGCGCAATGAGAGTGTCGACGGAAATGAAGGGGGCGGTATGAAGGCGATCGTATGGGGCGCGCTGGTGCTCGTTTCGGGGCACGCGCTGGCACAGGGCGACGTGGTGGCAGGAACGGGCAGCACGGCACTCACGCAGGCCGACGTTGCCGGTTTCGTCCGGACACTGGGCGCGGACAACCGCGCGCGGATCGAAGCCGATCCTGCTGCGCTCGACAATATGGTGCGCGCACGTCTCGCACAGAAGGTCGTGCTCGCGGAGGCGAAGTCGAAGGGCTGGGATCGTCAGCCGCAGGTGCAGACCGCGATCGACGAAGCGCAGCGCGAGGTCGTCGTGCGCAGCTATCTGGCGTCGGTCAGTGCGGCACCCGCCGATTACCCGGCCGACGACGACATCCAGCGTGCGTACGATCAGAACAAGGCGGTGTTCATGACGCCGCGCGCGTTGCATCTCGCGCAGATTTTTGTCGCGGTGCCGCCGGGTGCGGATGCGGCGGTCCGCGAAGCGGCGCGTCAACGCGCGGTCGATCTCGGCCGCAAGGCGCGTGCGGCCGGTGCGGATTTTGCCGCGCTGGCGAGTGCGAGTGCTGCTGCCATTCCGAATGCACAGGACAAACCGGGCTCGGTGACCGGCGGCGATCTCGGCTATATCGCCGAGCCGCTGGTCGTGCCGGAGGTGCGCCAGGCGCTCGCAACGATGAAGCCCGGCGACGTGTCCGCGCCGATCGCAACCGCGAGCGGTTTTCACATCGTCCGGTTGATCGACGTGCGTGCGCCTGTGTTGCGGCCGCTCGCCGACGTGAAGGAGCAGGTACGTGCGTCGCTGCGGCAACAGCGTGCTCAGCAGAATGCGCAGGCCTACCTCGCGAAGCTCGCGGGCCCTGGTGCGGCTTCGATCGATGAAGACGCGCTCAGGAAAGCGCTGGCTTCCGCGCAATGAGTTCGCAATGAACCTCCGCCTGCCGCGATTCGTCATGTACGTGAGCGGTGTGCGTGCTGCGGCGGCTTCGCTGTGGATGCACGTAGGCATGGTGTTCATCTGCACGCTGGCGGTAATCGCGTTCCCGTCCGGCCACGCATTCGCGCAGGCTGCATCTGCATCGTCGACGCCGTCCGCGAAGCAGCCGTTGTGCGTCGACGCCGAAGTGGATGGCGTGCGCTCGCTGTCGTACGACTGCCTGAGCCGGCAACTCAAGCCGGCCGCTACACCGGAAGACGCGACCGCAGGCGGCACGAGCGTCGACAGAAAAAGCGCGGCGGAAGCGCTCGCCACGCAGCCGTCGAATCGCGTCGGCACGTTTAACCTGTCCGCCGAGCGCAACCGGTTCGGTTCGAACTGGGGCAAGTCCGCGCAGCCGCAGCGTCCGGCGCCGCCTGTCGCGCTGCCGCCGGTGCATTGACCGGCGCGTTCGCGGCCGGCGTTTTTCGAAAGCGATACGACATGCGAAAACCGAACCTGCGATGGATCGTGCTCGCTGCACTGTACGGCGCTTCGTTGATCGCGTCGCTCGATGCGACAGCAGCGATGGCTTCGGCCGCGGCGTCGGCCGAGATGAACAGCGCCGCTGCCGAACGCCCGCGCGTCGTGTTGCCGGACTTCTCGACACTCGTCAAACGCTACGGCGCGACCGTCGTCAACATCAGCGTGACGCGCGAGGTGACGCAGATCGGTGTGCAGCTTCCGCCGGGCATGTCGCCCGACAATCCGCTCGCGCCGTTTTTCGGGCGTCGCGTGATCGGCAATCGCGAGGAAGTGAACCTCGGGTCGGGCTTCATCGTGAGTCCGGATGGCTACGTGCTGACGAATCGTCATGTGGTCGGCGATGCGTCGGTCGTCGACGTGAAGCTCACCGACAAGCGCGAATTCAAGGGCAAGGTCGTCGGCAGCGATGCGGTGTCGGATATCGCGCTCGTGAAGATCGATGCGCAGAATCTGCCCGCGGTGGTCACCGGCGATCCGGCGCAGGTCGAGGTCGGCGACTGGGTGATGGCGATCGGTTCGCCGTACGGCTTCGCGAATACGGTGACGGCGGGCATCGTCAGCGCGCGTTCGCGCTCGCTGCCCGGCGAGACCGGTGTGCCGTTCATCCAGACCGACGTGCCGATCAATCCGGGCAATTCGGGTGGCCCGCTGTTCGATCTGAACGGACGCGTGATCGCGATCAACTCGCTGATCTATTCGAAGACCGGCGGTTATCAAGGGCTGTCGTTCGCGGTGCCGATCGATGTCGCGCTCGACGTGAAGGATCAACTGCTGCGCACCGGACGCGTGAGCCGTGGACGGCTCGGCATCGCGTCACAGGATCTGAGCCAGTCGCTCGCGCGCTCGTTCGGGCTGACACGCCCGGACGGCGCGCTGATCAGCATGGTCGAGCCGGGCGGACCCGCTGCGGCGGCGGGGCTGCGCGCGGGCGACGTCGTGCAGGCTCTCGATGGCGTGCCGGTGAACGATTCCGGCGATCTGCTGGGGCGGGTCGCGAAGCTGCGGCCGGGTACGCGGGTCGATCTGCTGGTGTGGCGCTCGGGCGGCGCAGTGCTGCTGGCGGCGACCGTTGGCGCGGTGCCTGGCGATGGCGGTGCCACGCCGGCCGAAGCCGCGCTACCGTCCGAATGGGGGCTCGTGGTGCGTCCACTGACCGCGCAGGAGCAACAGCAGTCGCAACTCGATCACGGGCTGCTGATCCAGCGCGTTGCTGGTCGTGCCGCGCGGATCGGGCTGCGTGCAGGGGACATCGTGCTGGCAGTCAACGATGCGCCGGTCGCGACGGTGGCCGAATTCGCGACCCGCGTCGGCGATACGCGCCGCAGCGTCGCGCTGCTGATTCAGCGCGGTGCGTCGCGGCTGTATGTGCCGGTCGATGCGGGTTGATGCTGGCTGAGCCGTTCGTGCTACGTGGCAAACAGGGCACGCACATCAGGTACCTACAGGCCGCGACCGCAGCTCACCACGGGCCACCACCGACTTACGATGTCGACCCCGACGTCAGACTCAGCGCCACCGCCTGCGCGACTTCGATCCCATCGATAGCCGCCGAATAGATCCCGCCCGCATACCCCGCACCTTCGCCGGCAGGATACAGACCTTCGACGTTCATGCTCTGGTAATCGTCCTTGCGTCGAACCCGGATCGGCGACGATGTGCGCGTCTCCACGCCGGTGAGCACCGCATCGTGCATCGCGAAGCCGGCGATCTTTTTATCCATCTCGGGGAGTGCTTCGCGGATCGCTTCGATCACGTAGTCGGGGAGCGCGGTGCTGAGATCGGTTGGGTGCACGCCCGGCTTATACGACGGCACCACGGAACCGAGCGACGTCGACGGTCGGCCCGCAATAAAATCACCGACCAGTTGACCCGGCGCCTGGTAATTGCCGCCGCCGAGTTCGAACGCGCGCTCTTCCCATTTGCGCTGGAACGCGATGCCTGCGAGCGGTCCGCCGGGATAGTCGTCCGGTGTGATGCCGACGACGATGCCCGCATTCGCGTTGCGCTCGGCGCGCGAATACTGGCTCATGCCGTTGGTGACTACCCGGCCGGGTTCGGAGGTCGCTGCGACCACCGTGCCGCCGGGACACATGCAGAAGCTGTAGACAGCCCGCCCGTTGCTGCAATGGTGCACGACCTTGTAGTCGGCCGCGCCAAGCTCCTTGTGACCGGCAAACTTGCCGAAGCGGCTGCGATCGATCAGCCCCTGCGGATGTTCGATCCGAAAGCCCAGCGAAAACGGCTTGGCTTCGATATAGACACCGCGATCGTGCAGGATCTGGAAGGTGTCGCGCGCGCTGTGGCCGACGGCCAGCACCACGTGATCGCAGCGCAGCGTTTCGCCGTTCGACAGCTGCAGCGAGCGCACCTTGCCCTGATCGATTTCGATATCGTCGACGCGCGTTTCGAAGCGCACTTCGCCACCCAGTTCGTGGATGGTCGCGCGCATCTTTTCCACCATGCTGACGAGGCGGAACGTGCCGATATGCGGCCGGCTCAGGTACAGGATGTCTTCCGGTGCGCCGGCCTTGACGAATTCGTCGAGCACCTTGCGGCCGTAGTGATGCGGATCCTTGATCTGGCTGTACAGCTTGCCGTCGGAAAACGTCCCGGCGCCGCCTTCGCCGAACTGCACGTTGGATTCCGGGTTGAGCACGCTTTTGCGCCACAGGCCGAAGGTATCTTTGGTGCGCTCGCGCACGGCCTTGCCGCGTTCGAGGATGATTGGACGGAACCCCATCTGCGCGAGGATCAGTCCCGCGAACAGGCCGCACGGTCCCATGCCGATCACCACCGGACGCGGGTGGGTCGTGTGCTCGGGTGCCTGCGCGACGAAACGGTATGTCATGTCGGGCGTCACCGCGCAATGCGGCTTGCCGGCGATCCGCTTGAGCACGGCTGCTTCGTTGCGGACTTCGACGTCGACGATGTACGTCAGCTTGATATCCGAGCGCTTGCGCGCATCGTGCGCACGGCGGAAGACCGTGTAACGGACGAGGCCGTCTGCCGCTACGCCGAGATCCTCGAGGCGCGCGAGAACCGCGGCGTCGAGATCGCTTTCGGCATGGTCCAGAGGGAGTTTGACTTCGCTTAAACGTAGCATGGGTGCTGGGGTGCGGTTGCCCCGGGAATCGTGGTGAATCCGTATTTTATAGGTTCGGCGGGTTTTCGAATGAAAGCGGCTGCGCGGGGAAGCGCGAAGGCTGCTGTGGCGAGCCGATTTTGACCGTGTCGATGCAGGCGGAGATCGGCTATGCTGGTCGCGCTGACCAGGTCGTGCAGTCGCAAGCCGTAGTACCCGCCGCAAATACTGCTGCGCGCTATGCTCCAGGCATTTTCGCGCATTTCTGATTCACAAATAAACGATATATACTGTTTATATTGTTTATCGATCAGGAGGTAGATTTGAACGCCACCCGTACTACACGTACTCCCCGCGCCGCGACCAAAACCGCAGCCGCAACGAAGAAAGCCGCGGCCCCCGCGAAGAAAGCGCCGCGCGCAGCGGCTAAATCGAATCAGCCGGCAGCCGAAGCAGCGGTGAAAAAGCCGCGTGCCGTGAAGACGGCCACGACCGCAAAGACCGTGAAAGCACCGGTCAAGAAGGCCGTTAAGGTGGTTAAGCCCGTGCCGAAAGCGCTAAAGGCAGAGAAGCCCGTACCGAAGGCGCTGAAAGCAGCGAAGCCTGTACCGAAAGCGCTGAAAGTAGAGAAGCCGGTACCGAAAGCGCTGAAAGCAGAAAAAGCCCCGAAGGCCGCGAAACCCGCAGCTCCCGCACCGGCACCGGTCGAAGTGAAGGTCAAGCGCTCGAAGAAGGAAAAGGTCGTGCGCGACAGCTTCACGATGCCGAAATCCGATTACGACAAGATCGCGGCGTTGAAGCAGAAGTGCCTCGACGCAGGCGTCGTCGTGAAGAAGAGCGAACTGTTGCGAGCTGGGCTCGGACTGCTCGAATCCGTACCGGCACACCAGCTGCTGGCCGCGATTGCCGCAGTCGAAACCGTCAAGACGGGGCGTCCTGCGCGTTCGTAATGCGTGGTGCTGGAAGGCTCGCGGTGGAAGTACCGGGTCGCGTGCCCTTGGTATAAGCCTAATTCAACAGACGCAGCGCCGAAGCCAGCACCGCCGCCTTGAACGCGGCGGGCCGCTTCGGCAGCGACGTGAACGGCAGCATCACGTGGCTATACGCGACTGTTTTCCCGATCCCGTTGACGAGCAGCGATAACGCTACGTACGGGTCCTGCTTCGCGATCTCGCCGGATGCAATCAAGTCCTTCAGCAGCGGGATAAACACCCCATAGCACGGGCGCATCAGGTGCTCGGTCAGTGCATCGAGACGATCGCCCGTTTCGGTCGCGGCAGTCGAGATGAACATCCCGACGTCGGGTGATGCAAACACCCGGTCCACAAACAACGCGATCGCTTTCTCGAACCGCTCGCGCGGGGTGAGATCGGCGCAGTCCCGTAGTGTCTTCATGCTGTCGACCATCGACATGGTCTCTCCGGCGATCTGCATCACGACCGCCATCCACAGTCCTTCCTTCGTTCCGAAGTGATGCGCGATCAGCGCCGAATCGACGCCGCATCGCCGCGCGATGTCGCGGATGCTCGTCGCTTCGAATCCCTGCCGCGCGAACGCTTCGCGCGCACTTCTGAGCAACGCATCCGCGCCGACCGTGCTGCACGACGCGGGTCGCCCGCGTGCACGTCGCACAGGTTTGGCCCGGCTTTTTTCGGTGTCTCCAGCAGTCATTGTCGAATGGGGTCCTTACTGATTTTTACGTCGACTGCATGTGTGTCGATCGCAGCGGCACAAGTTTAACCGCATGACCCCTACGCCTGCCTATCTGGGTTTGTACCCGTACGTCACCTCACACCCGCCCGTTTGACAGATCGGTCGCCGGACCGTACCATGCATTAATTCATCAGTAGATGAATATTCGTTCGCAACCCGGCAGCGGTGTCGCGCGGTGCCTTATCGGCCGTGCGGAGCGCGTGCGCCGGTGCGCATCGACTATCGACGTATTCGACACATTCGACGCATAGCCCTGCCGAAGACGCATCCCATCCGGCGCCGCGTGCGTCGTTCAGCGAAGCGAAGGCACTTCATCAAACGAGGTGAATCGTGAGTAACAGCAGCATGCCGATGGACGCGTGGCAATGGGCCGTGAGTCTGCTCGATACCGGTATGGTGGGCGTCGCGGTAGCAAAGGTGAATGCGGTGGTTCGTGCCGGCGCCGCCGATCGCAAGCGCAGCCGTGCACCGGTGCGGGCGTTGTCGCAGGCGTCCGGATCGAACGTACAGGACGTCTCGATGGTCACCGTGTCGGTGATCGACCGGATCGGTCCGCGAACGGCGGTCGTGTCGTGGAGCGATTCGCGTCTGGGCTCGTACGGCGATCAGGTCTGGCGAGCGGCGCTCGCGCGCAGGAAGGGCCGGTGCGCGCTGAGCGGGCAGCCGGTGCGCAAGGGCGACGCGATCTATCGGCCGCGCCGGAGCGATCCTCCGCCGATCAACGAAGACGCGATGATTCTCGCAGTGTTTCTCGACGAGATCGTTTGAGTCCGCAGCCAGTTGCCGCCGGGCCTTTATCCGATCTTTACGCAGCCCCTCCGAGCTTTTGCAGCGCATAGATCCGTCATGTGCTGAAATCGAGCCTTCTGACAACTTTCGTCTGTCGAAATCGGAGTCTGGATGCTGCGGTTACTGATTCCTGTCGTCGATCGTGGAGGCGCGGTACTCGCCGCGCGCCACGCGGCGTTCTTGTTCCTCGAGCAATGCGTCGCCGAAGTGGAACTGCTCGAAGTGCTCGAACCCGCCGACGAAGGACGCAGCGTCGCCGCCGGTTCACGCGACTCGCTGCGCCTTCACGAAAAACTCGGGATGTCGGGCGCGCTGATCGAAACGCGTTCGATCCTCGAGGACGCAGGCGTTCCGTACAAATGGAAGCGCGTGTTCGGTCACGGCGCGAAGGCCATCGCCGATTACGCGAAGCAGAAGCAGTCCGACGTCGTCGTGATCGATGCGAGCCACTTCAGCATGTTGCGTCGCTTTGCGTTGCTGGCGGGGTTGTGGCGGTTGATGGGCACGCCGGTCACGATGCTGCATTAGCTTGTTATACGGGGCGTGGTGAGTCCGCACGCGGCGACGCCTTAGCGGCGAACCGTCGCTTTCCATTCCTCTGCATAATCGTCGGCGCGACATGTATGCCGTTGACGATCCAACGCATCGTTTAATCGCCAAGCCTGATCGCGAGCCCACGTTTGCATCTGTAAACGCACACACGCTCATCATCCCGAGCAAAAGCGCATCGCCCTCATAACGGGCCCATCGCGACAGCCCAAACCCGAATCAGCGAAGCTCTCCCCGCATTCCTTAGGTCGAACGAGGCCCATTGTTCCGTACGACCGCCTGAAACCCACCCGCACGTATCCCTCACCCCCACCGCAGGCAATGTTTTGTATCCACCAACCGACCAGATACATTGAGATACACAACCCCCTCGGCGGCCGGCGCGCATTGCGCTATAAAGCGTTCATCGACTGAACTGGAGCGCACCATGAGCGAATCGCTGCTGCACGGGTCCTGCCATTGCGGGGCCGTTAAATTCGAAGTCCGTACCGCCGTTACACCCGCGACGCGCTGCAACTGCAGCCTGTGCCGACGCAAGGGCGCGCTGATGTCGCCAATGGTCCCGGTCGGCGATCTGCACGTCACCGAAGGCGCGGATGCGCTGTCGCTGTACCAGTTCAACACGCAGGTCGCGAAGCACTATTTCTGCAAGCACTGCGGCATCTATCCGTTTCATCAGACGCGGACGAAGCCGGACATGTGGCGCGTGAATCTGGGCTGTCTCGACGGCATCGATCCGTATGCGCTCGAAGCAAGCGTCGCCAACGGCGCGAGCCTGTCCATCGTGGAGGGCGCATGAAGCGGCTCGTCGCGATCCTCGCTTTTCTCGCGGGCGGTCTCGCGGCCGAACTCGCACATCCGCTGCAATGCTCGATGGTGCCGGCAAGCGGCGTGCTGCGGCGTCGCAACGGCACCCGTAACGGGACCACGAACCGCACGGTATGATTTCGCGATGGACAAGATAGACCACGTACTGATCGTCGACGACGACCGCGGCATCCGCGAACTGCTCGCAGGCTACCTCGAGAAAAACGGCATGCGCGTGTCGCTCGCGGCGAACGGCCGCGACATGCGCACCGCGCTCGACAACGGCGCGCCCGACCTGATCGTGCTCGACCTGATGCTGCCCGGCGAAGATGGCCTCGTGCTGTGCCGCGAACTGCGCGCCGGCAAATTCCGCACGGTGCCGGTATTGATGCTGACTGCGCGCAGCGAAGAAACCGATCGCATCGTCGGCCTCGAAATGGGCGCCGACGATTACCTCACGAAGCCGTTTGCCGCGCGTGAACTGCTCGCGCGGATCCGCTCGGTGCTGCGCCGCACGCGCATGCTGCCGCCCGGCATGCAGGTCGCGGAAACTGCGCCGCTGCTCGGTTTCGGCGACTGGCGACTCGACACCACCGCGCGGCACCTGCTCGATAGCGAAGGCACGATGGTCGCGCTGAGCGGCGCGGAGTATCGACTGTTGCGCGTGTTCCTCGATCATCCGCAGCGCGTGCTGACGCGCGATCAACTGCTTAATCTCACGCAGGGACGCCAGGCCGATCCGTTCGACCGCTCGATCGATCTGCTGGTGAGCCGTCTGCGTCAACGTCTGCGCGACGTCGCGCGCGAACCGCGCTACATCAAGACGCTGCGCAGCGAGGGTTATGTGTTCTCGGCGGCGGTCGACGTTGTCGGCGATCCATCATGAGGCCGCTCATGTGGCGCTGGCCGCGCTCGCTGTTTGCGCGGCTCACGTTGATACTTTGCGTCGGTCTCGCGCTTGCGCAAGGGCTGTCGTTCTGGCTCACGATGACCGAGCGCGATCAGGCGACGACCAACATGATGATGGGCTACATCGAACGCGAGGTCGCGAGTTCGGTCGCGCTGCTCGATCATCTGCCGGCCGCGCAGCGCGCCGCGTGGTTGCCGAGACTTGAGCGGCGCAGCTACCAGTTCGTGCTCGGGCCCGGCGTCACCGGTACGCCGCCGGGCGCGCGATTGTCCGCACGAGTCGAGCGCTCGATCTCCGACGGCATCGGTGCCGAGTACCCGATGACCGCGAACGAAGTGCCCGGCGACACCGAACACTTCCAGGTGCATCTGCGTCTCACCGACGGCTCGCCGCTCACGATCGACATCCATCCGATGTCGTCGGTGCCGCTGTCGCCCTGGCTGTTGCTGGTGCTCGTGCTGCAGCTCGCGGTGCTGGCCGCGTGCTGCTGGATCGCGGTGCGCCTCGCGACGCGTCCGCTGCACGAACTCGCGGAGGCCGCCGATACGCTCGGCCCCGATCTGAAGGCAGCACGACTGCGCGAAGATGGTCCGTCGGAAGTCGCGCGTGCCGCGCGTGCATTCAACGCGATGCAGGACCGCATCGCAATGTATCTCGCCGAACGCGTGCAGATTCTCGCGGCGATTTCGCACGACCTGCAGACGCCGATCACGCGGATGCGTTTGCGCGTCGACGTGATGGACGACGACGTACAGGGCACGAAGCTGCGCCAGGATCTGCAGGAAATGGAAACCCTCGTGAAGGAGGGCGTGACCTACGCGCGTACGCTGCACGGTACCGTCGAGGCGCCGTGCCGGATCGATCTCGATGCGCTGCTCGATAGCCTCGTCTACGACTACACGGACGCAGGCAACACGGTCACGTACGAGAACCCGCAGCCGGTCGCGGTGGTGACGCGTCCGCAGGCGTTGCGGCGGATTGTCGTGAATCTCGTCGACAACGCGCTGAAGTTCGGTGGGGCCGCGTCGCTTGAAGTATCCGGTGCGCCGAAGGGGCCGGTGACGATCGCCGTGCTCGATCGCGGCCCCGGCATTCCGGCCGAGCAGCTCGACGCGGTGTTCGAACCGTTCTACCGGATCGAGTCGTCGCGTAACCGGCAGACGGGCGGCACCGGTCTCGGTCTCGCGATCGCGCGGCAGCTCGCGCAGGCGCTCGATGCGACGTTGTCGCTACACAATCGCGACGGCGGCGGGCTTGAGGCGCGGCTCACGTTGAAGGCGGTGCGCGAGGGCAGCTAAGCTAGCGATGCCTTCGCGCACACCACGCTACAAAAACCGTTCGACGCGAAACGGCGTCGGATCGACGAACGTGTCCTCGCCGGTCATCATCTCCGCGATCATGCGCCCGGTGACCGGGCCCAGCGTCAACCCGTGGTGCGCGTGGCCGAACGCGAACCACAGATCCTTATGCCGCTTCGCCGGCCCGATGATCGGCATCATGTCCGGCGTGCACGGACGGCTGCCCATCCACGGCTCGTCGTCGACGCGCGCGCCGAGCGGAAAAAGTTCGCGCGCGACCGGTTCGACGGCGGCAAGCTGCAGCGGCGTTTTAGGCGCATCCCGATGCGCGAATTCGGCGCCGGTGGTGAGCCGGATGCCGCGTGTCATCGGTGCGAGCAGATAACCGATCTCGGCATCGAGCACCGGATGATTCAGCCGCGCGTCGCCGACGGTCGCATAGTGCATGTGATACCCGCGCTTGACCGCGAGCGGTAGCCGGTAACCGAGCTTCGTCGAGATCACGTTGGACCACGGCCCCATCGCGACCACGACGGAGCCTGCCTCGATCGGACCTCGCTCCGTGTTCACCTTCCAGCCGGGTTCGAGCGTCGCCGCATCGCCGATCAGAAACTGTCCGCCGAGCTGCTCGAAAAGACGCGCATACGCGGACACAAGTGCGTTCGGATCGCTGACCGAATCGGCGGCAGTGAAGTGCAGGGCTCCGGCTAACGATCCGCGAAGCGCCGGCTCGACCTGCTGCAATTGCGCGGCGTCGAGCGCCTTGAACGCGACGCCGAATTCGCGGTTCCAGCGCTCCGCCGCGCGCGTCTCTTTGTCGCGCTTCGCGGTGCTGCGGAACGCCTTGATCCAGCCCTGCTGACGGATCAACGCGCTCGCGCCGGCGGCGTCCGCCAGCGCGCGATGTTCGGTGACGCAGTGCTCGATCAGCGTCGCATACGAGCGCGCGATCGCGGCATGACGGGCCGGCTGCGAGTTGCGCCAGTAGCGATAGAGAAACGGCGCGAACGCGAGCATCGCGCTCGGGTCGTAGCGCACGTCGGTCGAGCGGTTGCGTGCGTAGCGCAGCAGCGTGCCGAGCTCGCGCGGAAACGCGTACGGATAGACACCTTCGCGCTGGATCAGTCCGGCGTTACCGAACGACGTCTCGTTACCCGGCTGCTTGCGGTCGACGAGCGCGACCGATCGGCCGCGCTGCTGCAGATGCACGGCGATCGACACACCCACCACGCCGCCGCCGAGCACGACGGTATCGAATCTGTTTGCCACGATTGCCTGCCTCCGGGAGTTAAACCGCCGACGTACCGGCATTGCTTTCGCCGGTCGAGTCGAGGATGGGAGGCGCAGTGACGATCGATTTGAGCGACGGCGTCGGCTGCGTGAGCTTCGTCACATCGGGACGCGGGCGGCGCAGTGCGGGCACTGCATCGAAGGCCTGTTCGAACGCATGCGCGACGGCGAGCGTTTTGCGGTCGCCGTGAAACGGACCGACGATCTGCAAACCGAATGGCATGCCCGCGTGATCGACGCCGCACGGCAGCGACAGCGCAGGGTGAGTCGTCAGCGTGACGACGTACGTCAGCGCGAGCCAGCGGTAGTAGTTTTCCTGCGCACGTCCGTTGATCTGCGCTGCGTACAGTTCCTGCCACGGGAATGGCGAGACCGGTGTGGTCGGCGAGAGGATCACGTCGTAGCGTTCGAACGCGGCTTGAAAGCGCCGGAAAATGCGTGTCTGTTCCGTCTGTGCCCACGCGCTGTCCGCGAGCGACATCTTCGCACCCATCTCGTAGTTCGAGCGCGTGTTGGGACCGAGCGCGTTCGGGTCGCGTGCATACGCATCGCGCAGTCCGGCGACGAAACTCTCCGCGCGAATCACGTCGAAGCAGCGGTGCACATCGCCGAGATCGAACGTCACCGGCTCGCACGTGTGGACCAGCGGCGCGATTGCGGCGATGCGCGAACGGAACGTCGCGCGGATATCGTCGTCGACGTCGCAGCTGTCGAAGTCCTCGGTGTAGCCCACGCGCAGCGACGACAGATCCAGCGGCGCGGGCATCGCAAACGAAAGCGGATCGACTTCGTAGCTGAGCGGATCGGTGGTCGAGAGGCCGGCGGTCGCGGCCAGTTGCAGCGTGGTTTCGGCGACGGTGCGGCCCATCGGACCGACGACCGAGATCGGTGTCCAGCCGAGTAGCCGCCGCGAATTGGGCACCAGCCCCGCCGACGGCCGGAAGCCGACCACGCCGCAGATCGACGCCGGAATGCGCAGCGACCCGCCCGTGTCCGAGCCGGTGCAGACCGGCAGCATGTCGCACGCGAGCGCGACGGCGGAGCCACCTGATGAACCGCCTGCGTTCAGTTCCGGATTGAACGGATTGCCGGTCGCGCCCCACACAGGGTTGCGCGTGTTGGCGCCCGCGCCGAGTTCGGGCACGTTGGTCTTCGCGACGAGGATCGCGCCGGCCGCGCGCAGGCGTTCGACCAGCAACGCGTCGTGCGAAGGCACATTGCCGCGCGACATCGGCGAGCCGTAGGTGGTGAGCAGACCGGCAGTGTCCTCGAGGTCTTTGACGCCCAGCGGCAGGCCGTGCAGCAGGCCGAGCGGCTCGCCGTTCAATACGGCGCGCTCTGCGGCCTTCGCGGTGCTGCGCGCGGCGTCGAAACAGGTGGCGGTGATCGCGTTCACGGCGGGGTTGATCGCTTCGATGCGCGCGATGCACGCATCGAGCAGTTCTACCGGTGAGATGTCCTTCGCGCCGATCATCCGGCGCAAATCGACGGCGCTGTGGCCGGGCAGATCAGCGGATTCATTCATGACGGGATGTTCTCCTGGCAAGGTTCAATCGAGTGCTTCGCCGGTCCGGTCGCGCAGCCAGATCGTCGGCACGGGGTGCCTGGCGACGAGGATCGCGAGAAACGCGGAGACAACGCACAGCGTCAGCATCGAAGGATAACGGCTTGGTAGCACGAATGCCCAGAAACGGGACGATCCGCAAGGTGGCCGGCGTGTCACGCGTGACGGGCGAGCCCTCGCACTGTGCGTTGCCCGTAAAACAACGATATGTGAACTTTGTTGCTCTTGCTCGCTGGCGTCCGTGGAGACACCATGGACACACTTCGACGAACCGCAGCACACGATCCACGCTGTACCGTCGATCCATCGAGTCCAGCAGCAATCATTTAAACGGGACCGCGGCACACGCCAGAGGCGTTAACCGCGATCGACAGGAGAGTTCGCATGTCTGACCAGATCAACGCTCGTCGCCGTCACTTCCTCGGAACCGCTTCGGTCGGAATCGGCGCATTGGGGCTGGGCCTCGCGGGTCTCGCGCATGCGCAGTCGGCATCGGGTTCGCACGGCGTATCGAGTGCGTCGAACGCTTCGTTCGGCGATCTGCGACAGATCAATGCCGGCACGCTGAGCATCGGCTACGCGGAAGCGGGGCCCGCCAACGGTCCCGTCGCGATCCTGCTGCACGGCTGGCCGTACGACATCTACAGCTTCGTCGACGTCGCGCCGCTGCTCGCGGCCCAAGGCTATCGCGTGATCGTGCCGTATCTGCGCGGCTACGGCACGACGCGTTTTCTCTCCGCCGATACGATGCGCAACGCGCAGCAAGCGGTCGTCGCCGTCGACATCATCGCGCTGATGGATGCGTTGAAAATCGACAAGGCGGTGATCGCCGGTTACGACTGGGGCGCGCGCACTGCGGACATCATCGCCGCGCTGTGGCCCGAACGCTGCAAGGCGCTGGTGTCGGTGAGCGGTTATCTGATCGGCAGCCCGGAGGCGAACCACGCACCGCTGCCGCCGAAAGCGGAATTCGCGTGGTGGTACCAGTTCTACTTCGCAACCGAGCGCGGCCGTCTCGGCTACGAAGCCAATCGACACGACTTCGCGAAACTGATCTGGCAGACTGCATCGCCGAAATGGAACTTCGACGACGCGACATTCGACCGCTCCGCGAAAGCCTTCGACAACCCGGACCACGTCGCGATCACGATTCACAACTATCGCTGGCGGCTCGGTCTCGCGCAGGGCGAGTCGCAATACGACGCGCTCGAAAAGCGCCTCGCGGCAGGGCCGACCATCGGCGTCCCGACGATCACGATGGAAGGCGATGCGAACGGCGCGCCGCATCCGGACCCTGCGTCATACGCGAAGAAATTCACCGGCCGTTACGCGCATCGGACGATTACCGGTGGCATCGGTCACAACCTGCCGCAGGAAGCGCCGAAGGCGTTCGCCGATGCGGTGCTCGACGTCGCGCGGTTCTGATCGACGACGCGGTGAAGGATGTACCATGACTGCTTTTCGGGCACCGCCCGAAGAGCAGTAAAGACATCCTCCACCCAAGCGGAAACCGGAACCGTCGAGATGAATCTGCGGGCGCTGCAATGCTTCGTGATCCTTGCCGAAGAGCTGAACTTCAGCCGCGCGGCCGAGCGCCTGCACATCGCGCAGCCGGCGCTGAGTCAGCAGATCCGTCTGCTCGAAGAACGACTCGGCACGCAACTGGTCGATCGCGCACGACGGCCGCTGCGCCTCACCGAAGCGGGTCACTATCTGTGTACCGAAGCACGGCAGATTCTCGGTTCATGGGAACAGGCGAGCATCGCCGCGCAGGAGATCGGCATCGGCCGGCGCGGCTGGCTCAGCATCGGCTTCACGCGTTCGGCGATGTACAGCATTTTGCCGCCCGCGTTGAAGGCGTTTCATCACGCGTATCCGCAGGTCGAACTGAAGCTCTTCGAAATGCTCACCGAAGAGCAGACCGACGCGCTACGCGACATGCACATTCACGTCGGCATCGGCCGCCAACCGCTCGCGATTCCAGGCTGCACGTCGATCCCGCTGCTGCGCGAGCGCGTGATGGTTGCGCTCGAACCGGGCCACCCGCTCGCGTCGCGCAAAAAAATCCGCATCGTCGAACTCGCCGATACGCCGTTGATCCTTTATCCGAAGCATCAGAACGCGCAGTTCAAGCGCTCGGTGCAGTCGCTGTATCGCGACGCTGGCGTGACGCCTGTCGTCGCGCATCAGGCCTATGAAATCCAGACCGCGATCGCGCTGGTCGCAGCGGGGCTCGGCGTGACGCTGATCGGCGAATCGGTCGCGCGACATGGGCGCACCGACGTCGTGTTTCGCCATCTCACCGGCCCCGGTTCGTCGTACCGCTCGACACTGGCCGCGACCTTCCGCACCGACGATCAATCGCCGCATCTGCGCGCCTTTCTCGGCTGTCTGCCCGCGCCGCTCGCGGACGGCACACTATAAGAAAAATCCGATAGAAGAATAAGCAACTCGTCTTGGACGCGTCGCTCTGCCGTTCTTATTATTGATTGCTCTTTCCGGAGCGTACATACGATAAGAACGCCGCCCCGGTCACGGCCGCTGCGGCATGGGACAGGAGACAAGACAGCATGACGTCCTTCGACGAAACAGCAACGATGCGAAAGGTCTACAAGCGGCTGATGCCGCTGCTTTTCGCGATGATGTTCTTCAATTATCTCGACCGGATCAACATCGGTTTCGCCGCGCTGGACATGAATCATCAGCTCGGTTTCAGTCCTGCCGTGTTCGGCTTCGCGGGCAGCATCTTCTTCTTCGGCTACATGCTGCTCGAAGTGCCGAGCAACCTGCTGCTGCATCGAGTGGGCGCGCGTCGCTGGATCGCGCGCATCCTGCTGACGTGGGGCGCCGTCGCGGCGGCGACCGCGTTCGTGTTCAACGATTCGAGCTTCTACGTGCTGCGCTTTCTGCTCGGCGTGATGGAAGCGGGGTTTCTGCCGGGCGTCGCTGTCTACCTGACGCAATGGTTTCCGGTGCGCTATCGCGCGCGGGCCGTCGGCGGCTACATCATCGCGGGGTCGTTTTCCGCTGTGCTGGGCGGACCGATCTCCACTGTTGTGATGACCTACGCGAATGGCACGCTCGGTCTGCAGGGCTGGCAATGGATGTTCCTCCTCGAAGGCGTGCCCGCGATGCTGCTCGGCCTCGTCACGCTGCGCATCATGACCGAACGTCCCGCTGACGCGACCTGGCTCGCCGACGACGAAAAGCGCTGGCTCGAATCGACACTGTCGGCGGAGCGCGCGGCGCTCGGCGGCAACACGCATTACCCGCTGCTGCGCGTCGCGAGCGACATCCGCGTGTGGAGCCTCGCGTGCCTGTTCGGCTGCGCGCTGGTCGGCATCTACGGGCTGTTTCTGTGGCTGCCGCAGATCGTCAAGAGTCTCGGTCATCCGACGAACATCGAGGTCGGCTTTCTGTCCGCCGTGCCGCCGTTGCTCGGCGTGCTGGGCACATTTCTGATCAGCCGCAGTTCCGACCGCACCGGCGACCGCAAGAAGCATCTCGCATTCGTGTACGGAATGAGTGCGCTCGCGATCGCGGGCAGTGCGTACGCGCCGAATCCGCTGATCGCATATGTGCTGCTGTGCGTGACCGGTCTCTTCATCTACGCGGGCAATCCGCTGTTCTGGAGTCTCGCGTCGTCGTTCAGAACCGGTGCCGCGGGCGCCGCGACGATCGCATTGATCAACACGATCGCGCAGTTCGGCGGCCTCGTCGGACCGTGGAGCATCGGCCTCGTGCGCAACGCGACGGGCAATTTCAAGCTCGCGTTGCTGACCATCGCGGCGTTTCTCGTGGTCGCGACGATCATCGCGCTCGTGATGCGCGTGACGCCGCGCGACGAAGAAGCTGCAGCGCTCACCGGCGATCCGGCCACGCATACCTGAACGTATCTACGCATCCACGTAACCTCGGAACACCACACATGATCATCGACTGCCACGGTCACTACACGACCTCACCGCCACAGCACGAAGCGTGGCGGACGAAGCAGATCGCCGCGCTGAAAGACGGCACTCCGGTTCCGCCGAGGCCCACGATCACCGACGACGAAATCCGCGCGAGCATCGAAAACGGCCAGCTGCGCATCCAGCGCGAACGCGGCACTGATGTGACGATCTTCTCGCCACGCGCGGCGGGCATGGGTCATCACCTCGCGGGTGCGCAGGCGAACGAACACTGGTCGGCCGAAAGCAACGACCTCGTGCATCGCGTGTGTGCGCTGTTTCCGCGCAACTTCGTCGGCGTGTGCCAGTTGCCGCAGGCGCCGGGCGTTGCACCGGACAACTGCATCGCGGAGCTGCGGCGTTGCGTGCAGGAACTGGGTTTTATCGGCTGCAACCTGAATCCGGATCCGTCCGGCGGACACTGGTCCGGGCCGCCGCTCACCGATCGCTCGTGGTATCCGCTGTACGAAGCGATGGTCGAACTCGATGTGCCCGCGATGATCCACGTGTCGTCGTCGTGCAATCCGAACTTTCATGCGACGGGCGCGCACTACATCAACGGCGACACGTCGGCGTTTATGCAGTTGCTGACCGCCGATCTGTTCGCGGATTTCCCGACGCTGCGCTTCATCATTCCGCACGGCGGCGGCGCGGTGCCGTATCACTGGGGACGTTATCGCGGTCTCGCGCAGGACATGAAGCGGCCGCTGCTGCGCGACTATCTGCTGAAGAATGTGTTCTTCGATACCTGCGTCTATCACCAGCCGGGCGCCGAACTGCTCGCGAAGGTGATTCCGGTCGAGAACATTCTGTTCGCGTCCGAGACGATCGGCGCGGTGCAGGGCATTGATCCCGAAACGGGCCACTACTACGACGACACGCGCCGCTATATCGACGCGATCGAATGGCTGAGTGCCGACGATCGCCAGCGCATCTACGAAGACAACGCGCGCGCGGTGTACGCGCGGCTCACGCAGCAACTGGACCGGCAACGGTCCGCAGAAGGAGCGACGGCATGAACCCGATCGGATGGCGCGAATACGAATCCGCGCCGCAGGCCAGCACGGCGACGCTGGAGGCCTTGCGCGAACTGGCGGTGTCGCTGCTGAGCGACAACATGGCGCGCTCGAGCGGGATCGTCGGTTTGCGCGCGTTTCATCAACCGAAGGCCCTTGTCGGCACGGCGGTGACGGTGCGTACGCGTGCCGGCGACAACCTCGCGATCCATCGCGCGTTCGACTATTGCCGGCCCGGCGACGTGCTCGTGATCGACGGCGAGGGAGAAGTCACGCAGGCGCTGATGGGCGACATCATGGCGAGTTTTGCGGAGCGGATCGGCGTGCGGGGACTTGTGATCGACGGCGCGATCCGCGACGTCGGCTCGCTTCGTCAACGGGATTTTCCGGTGTACGCGCGTGGTGTCACGCATCGCGGACCGTACAAGAACGGGCCGGGCGAGATCAACGTGCCGGTGACGGTCGGTGGGACGGTGGTGATGCCGGGCGATCTGATCGTCGGCGACGAGGACGGTCTGCTCGCGATTTCGCCTGTCGATGTCGAAGCCGTGATCGAAGGCGCGCGCAAACAGGCCGCGAAGGAAGCGGCGGCGCTCGACGCAATCGCGCACGATCGCTTCGACCGTTCGTGGGTGATTCCGCAGCGCGACCGGATGATGCAGGGTTGATCCATTCAACGATGGGCTGCACGCGAACGGAGTAGAGTCGCGTGCTGAACCTTCCTCTGAATTTCGCGGGAACGTAGACCCTTCATGCCGGAATATCTCGACGCCGCTGCGCTGCGCGAACTTGTACAGCAAGTAGAGCAAGCGGCCAGCACGCCATGCACGTGCACAAAAACCCCGCTCGATGGCTGGCAGTCGCAGCCGTTGTCGCTCGACGAAACGCAGCTCATCGAGATCGGTACATTGGTATCGCCGGAACCCGGCGCGGAACCTGAGCCGACGTTCAGCGAGTATCTGCCTGCCGGGACGAACTACTGGTCCATCGATGCACCGATCGCGCCGCGCTACTTCCCGTACAACCGCTGTTCGGTGTGGCGCTGCACGTCGTGCAGCCGTCTCTATCTGCGCTATACGGAAGGTGGCGGGTATTTCGTCGACCGGCGGATTCGCGCGCTGCGTTCGATTCTGATCGAAGACGTGCCGCTATAACTGCTCACCGGTTAGCGTCGTACTAAACCGGATCGTGGCAGCACACGCAGAGTTTGTTGCCGTCCGGATCGCGAAAGTACGCACCGTAGTAGTTCGGGTGATAGTGCGGCCGCAGTCCCGGTGGCCCTTCGCATGAACCGCCGTGCGCGAGTGCGGATGCATGTGCCTGATCGACGGTGTCGCGGTCGCGAGCGAGCAGCGCGAGCATGTGACCGTTACCGCGATTCGCCTCGTTGCCGTCTTGCGGCTTGCTGATCACGAACAGCGGACGCGGCGCATCCGGCGATATCCATCCTGCCCATTGCCTGTCGTGATCGCAGAATTTCTGCGTGAGCTTTAGCGTCTGCATCAGCGGCGCATAGAAACCGTACGCGCGATCGAAGTCGGTGATGCCGACGAATACGTGGGAAATCATCATGATTTTTTCTGCGGACAGGTTGTGCTGCATGGCTGGCATGCGGAGATGTCCTGTAGTCTACAGGCTCGTCGATCTGTCATTGGAGAAGGAAGTCATGAGCCAGCAGAAGCCTGTCGAATACGTGGATGCCGCGCCGGAAGTCAAAGCGGTGTACGACGACATCAAGGAAACGCGCGGCGTGCCTGATGTCAACAACTTCTGGAAGTACATCGCGCAGCATCCGCCGACTCTCGCCCGCACATGGGACAGCCTGAAGGACGTGATGTCGCCGGGCACGCTGGACCCGCTCGTCAAGGAACTGCTATATGTCGCGGTGAGCGTGACGAACAACTGCACGTACTGCGTCGCGAGCCACACGGCCGCCGCGCGCCGCGCCGGTATGACGGACGAGATGTTCGGTGAGCTGCTTGCGGTCGTCGGGATGGCGAATGAGACGAACCGGCTGGCGGTGGGGTATCGGGTGCCGGTGGATGCCGCGTTTGAGTAGGGTCGCGCCTACCGCATCGCTTCCCACATCGCCTCAATCAACCTGAACGACCGCTCATCACCAATCAGCGTGCGCCTCATCCGGTTCATCGCAAACGCGAACGTGGCACGCGCGTTCAGGTCGACGACGATCAGCGATCCGCCGCCGCCCGCCCAGAAAATCGTGTCCGGGTTCGGCGGCACGGGCTTGAACAGCGCACACGGCGCGAGGCCGTAGCCGAGTCCGAAGCGCACGTCGATTCCCGTCATCACGAGGTCCGGGCCCTGGATCTGCTGTTCGAGTGCGCGTCGGCAGCCCGCTTCCGACAAAATCCGTTTGCCGTTCACGCTGCCGCCGTTCGCCACGATCGACTGGATCAGCGCGATCGAACGCGCGTTGCCGTGTCCGTTCACCGCTGGAATTTCGGCGCCGCGCCATGCACGCGTGAGCGTGGCATCGGGTTCGGGAAGCGAGTCGAGCAACGCGTTGCGCTGGATCTCGGTGAGCCTCACTTCCGGTGCGTTGGCTGGACGTGCGCTTGGGATCAAATCCGCGACGCGATGATCCTCGGACGCGGGCAGTCCGATCCAGAAGTCCGCGTCGAGCGGCTCGGCGATCTCGTCGCGAAACACCGTGCCGAGCGATCGACCGGTAATCCTCCGCACCACTTCGCCGATCAGAAAGCCGAACGTGTACGGGTGATAGCCCGACGCGGTGCCCGGCTCCCACAACGGCGCCTGCGCGGCGAGCAGACGCGTCGCCTTGTCCCAGTCGTAGTAGTCCGCGCCGCTGAACGGTTCGCGCCAACCCGACAAACCCGACGTATGGCTCATCACGTGTGCAACCGTAATCCGCGCCTTGCCGTTGGCCGCGAACTCGGGCCAGTACTTCGCGACCGGCGCGGCGAAGTCGAGTTCGCCGCGATCGGCGAGCAGCAGCGCGGTGAGGGCGGTCATCGTCTTCGTGGTCGAGTAGACGTTGGCGATCGTGTCGCGCTCCCATGGTCGCGTTTTCTGCGCATCGGCCCACCCACCCCACAGATCGACGACGGTCTCGCCTTCGACGGTCGCGCAGAACGACGCGCCTAGATCCGGACCGACATCGGACGCTTCAGAAAAGTTGGCCTCGAAAATATCGCGTACCGCAGCGAAGCGGTCGGACACGAAGCCGTTCACGGCGCAGCCTGTCATGGGACGCTCTCCGTTCATCGCCGCTTGCATGCGCGGCACGATAAGCCCGCTGGACTTGTGCTCCGTTGGGTCGTCAAGTGTAGCGCAGGCATGCAGTGCGTCCGGCAGCCTGGCGTTCCAGAAGACGGTCTTATCGTCGATGAAATGAAAAGCGCTTCAATAGCCAAGCGCCGGATCGACGCCCGGCGGCACGACACCGGTGGTCCGATAGCGCGCGATGTTCGCCGCGATGACAGCCGCTGCCGTGTCGAAATCGGTCGGCGCGGAAACGTGGGGCAGTACGGTCACGCGTGGGTGCGACCAGAAACGCGAGTCCGGGGCGAGCGGTTCTTCGTCGAACACGTCGAGCACCGCGTGCGACAGATGTTCGCTGTCGAGTGCGGCGAGCAGCGCGTCGGCGACGACGATCGGGCCGCGCGCGAAGTTGATCAGCGCTGCGCCTGGTTTCATCGCGTGCAGACGTTGCGCGTCGAGCAGGCCGCGCGTGTCGGCTGTCAACGGCACGAGGCACACGACGATATCGCTTCTGCGCAGCAGTTCGTCGAGACCGTCGGCTTTCGATAGTGTCTCGATGCCGGGCAGCGTTTTCGGCGAACGACTCCAGCCGAGCACGCCGAAGCCCGCATCGACTAGCCGTTGCGCCGCCGTCGTGCCGAGCGCACCGAGGCCGAGGATGCCGACCGTCTTCGACGACGGCTTGCGATAGTCGTGCTGCTGCCAGACGCGCGCGTGCTGCTGTTGCCGGTACGCGGGCATGTCGCGATGCAGGTACAGCGTCCACGCAAGCACGGCTTCCGCCATCGTGCGCGACATCTCCGGATCGATCAGACGCACGATCGGCGGACCGTCCTTCGGCCATCGCTCGACAAGTTGTTCGACACCGGCCCACAGGCTATGCAGCCACGCGAGATTCGGCAGCGCGGCGAGATCGGTTGGATCGGGATTCGCGACGATCGCAATTCGTACGCGTTCGCGCTGCGCAGCCGTTAGTTCGCGCGCTGGCACGATCTGCTCTTCGGGCATCGCGGCCGCGAGAGAAGATCGGTAACGTGCTTCCTGATCGGGGCGAAGGGTGCTGACGAGTGCGATCGGGTCTGACATGGGTGAGCGATCCGGCAAGAGACAGTTACGCGTGCGATTAGGCGCGCGTCGACACGCGCGCGTATTCACGCACATACGCGCTCATGCATGTACGTGCGCAGGCATTCACGCTCACGTATGAACGTAACACCTGCGCACACACCTACGCAGCACGCACGTTGCGCGTCGTGCATCAATTACAGTCTGAAGCGCCGACGCGCCTAAAACCCCCTCACCCCCCAGCCTTCTCCGCCTCCATCTCCGCCATATCCTGATAGCGATCGGCAATCCGCGGATGCGCGCGCCCGCCATCCGACGCCCCGATAGCAATCAGAATCTCATCCGCCCCAGGCGCATCCGCGATCTGAAACGTCGCCGTAATGAAGTGCGACCGCTTGCCCGTTTCCGACTTATGAATCATCGGCACCGACAGCAGCGCACCAGGCCCGACGCGCGTATTCGTGAAGCTAAGAAACGCAGTCCCCTGAACCGCTTCGCGATAGAGGTTGCCGAAGCGCAACGTATGAATCAGTGCGGAGCCGTGCTCGATCTCACCGTTCACGCCGACGGTCGCCGCCTTGCCGTATGCCTCGACCCGTTCGGCCGGCATGATCGCAGTGAGGCGACGCGTCATCTCGGCGCCAAGCGCCGGCGCGAGCCGCAGAATATCGGGCCGCAGGTTCTCGACGAACCCGCGACCCGCCCACGGGTTCCGCAACACCGCCGCGACGACCACCGTCGTGATCGGCCGCTCAGCGGGTCGACCGCCTTCGATCAGCGTTTCCTCGACAAACGTCGAAATCTTGCGAAGTCCTGTTTCCATTGCCGCGTTCTCCATGATGGGTAGAAGGGATGGAATGCATGCTATCGATGCAAAAGGGACGAGTCTTCCGCCGGTTCGCTGGATGGATCTTTTATTTTTCCCTGCGATATGACGTATATTTTGAGCGAGTCCAACGGTCACGCAGAAAATGTCAGATCAATCGTCGCGGATAATGGCGCTTCGCGATGTCGCCAGTCAGATCAATTCCGACGGCGACCTCGATACCGTGTTGCGGGACCTGATCCGCGCCGCGTGTCGGCACGGCTCATGGGATCTCGGGTCGATCATGACCGTCGATGCGGCGCACGGCTACGCGTTCGTGATGGCGCGCTACGAGACCACGTTGCTACCCCGTTCGCTCGAAGACCGCTGGGAACTCGCGACGAGTCCCGCGCTCGTCGCACTCCAGCGCAGCGAGCCGGTCTACATCCGCGACGCGCGCGAATCCGTCGAATTCCCCGGCTATCGCCGCGAAGCACACGAGCGCGGTTATCGCACGGTGCTCGTGCTGCCGATGGCAAGTGCCGACAGCGAAGGCCGGCCGATGGTGCTGGCCGTCGCCGCGCGCAAGGTCGCGGACGTCAGCGCCGAAGACCTGTCGTTCATGGCGTTGATCGTGCACCTTGGCGCGATCGCGATCGAGCGCGCGCATCGTCAGCGCGCGCAGGCCGCAGCCGCCGAGCAGTTGCGCCGCGCGCTCGTGTCGCAAGGCTCGCTGCTGAACGAAGTGCTCGCGGGCGGCACGATCGAATCGCTCGCGCAGATGCTCAGCGATCTGCTGACCGCGCCGGTGCTGATCCTCGATTTCTTCGGCAACCGGCTGGTCGGTTCGGCGTCGCCGTTCCCCGCGAAGCATGACGACGCAGCGTGGCAGCGGATGCTCGAAGGCGCGCCGGGCCGGCAGATCCTGCTCGACGTACGCGACGCAGTCGCGCATCGCCGCTTCGGCACGCTCTCTCTACGTATCGGCGACAAACTCTCGCTCGACGCACGCATCGAACCGGTGATGGTCGACGACGAAGCCGTCGGCGCGCTGCTGATCTTCGGCGAACTGAATGCCGGCGACCTGCAGCAGCTGACCATCGACAGCGCACGCTTCGCGCTCAGCGTGCAATTGATGCGCAGCGTCATCCGCTTCCGTTTCGAAACCCGCACGCTGACCGAACTGTTCTTCGAGATCGTCGAGCGTCGCTGGCGCGACGAACAGGATGTGCTCAACCGCGCGCATCGGCTCGGCCTGCCGCTTGCGTCGCCGATGCGGATGCTCGTGATCGATTTCCCCGATCGGCCGGATCAATCGGCGGATCTTTCGGCGGAAAGCCATCGCACGGTCACGCTGCTCGCCGCGCAGCAGGATGTTGCGGCGCACATCGTCACTGTCGGCGGCGGCCTCGTGTGCCTCATGCCGCAGGACAACGCACGCGACCAAAAGAACGACAAAAGCGGCAGCGAACGCATCGGCAAACTCGCACAACGCATCGCCGAAACGCTAGGCCGTTCGTTCGGCCGCCAGCCGATCGTCGTCGCGGGCGAAACCTGCGCGGGCCTCGACGCACTCGCAAAAGAATGGGAACGCTGCTGGCGAATGATCCGCATCGCGCGGACCTTCGGCCGCAGCGGCGCGATGGGCGTGCCCGATCTGGGCCCGCTACCGATGCTGATCGGAGCGGCCGATTCCGCCGACGTGCGCAGCTTCATCGATGGTGCGATCGGCGAAGTGGTCGAGTACGACCGCAAGCACGCGTCCGCGTACCTCGACACGCTCGCCGCATACGTGCGCTCGGGCTGCCGCAACCAGCCGTGCGCGGATGCGATGGGTCTGCACGTGACCACACTGCGTTACCGGCTTACGCGCATCGCGGACCTCTTCGGCATCGAAGTCGAAACGCCGGAGCAGCGCTTCGCAATCGAGCTCGCACTGAAGCTGCACAGCCTGATCGAAAGCAGCGCGCCTGCGGTTCCGCACTGAAATTTCCATCCTGAGGTTTCTACCAGGCCGCCGCGTTCACTCCACCGAACGCGAGGCTAATCACCCAAACTTCTCCTTCGTTTCAGCGGAAGCTTCTTCCTTCGACATCCCCTAACTTACACCTCATCCGCAACACGCATCGAGGTGAAGGGCATGCAAGTCGAAGTCGCAGAAGTCGCAGAGAAGCCGGTCGTCATCGATCCGGCCGCATTGCGCGGGGCGTTCGGCACATTCGTTACCGGCGTGACGGTGATCACTACGCGCGACGACGAAGGCCGGCCGCGCGGGATGACCGCGAACTCGTTCACGTCGGTGTCGCTCGATCCGCCGTTGCTGCTCGTGTGCGTCGGCAAGAGCGCATCGAGCGCGACCGCGTTCCAGACCGCCGGTCACTTCGCGGTGAATCTGCTGCGTGCCGAGCAGACCGATGTGTCGGGTCTGTTCGCATCCAAATCCGCCGACAAATTCGCCACCGTCGATCACGACACCGTGCACACCGGCGCGCCGGTGCTGACCGATTGCCTCACGTGGTTCGACTGCACCGTACACGACCGCGTCGATGCCGGCGATCACACGATCCTGATCGGCCGCGTGCAGGCGTTCGGCACTAGTCCTTCCGCGCCGCTAGGTTTTTGTCGCGGCCGCTATGCACAGGTGAAGGACCCGCTGCCGCCGGGCTGGCTCGCATCGCACGCGATGACCGCCGGTTATCTGATCGAAGCCGAAGGCGCGGTGCTGCTCGCGAAAGACGGCAAGGGCGGCTGGGTGCTGCCGAGCGCATCGCGGCGTCTCGCGAACGGCAGGCTGCCGGTGCCGGGCGGCGGTGAACTCGAACTGCTGCCCGACGACACGTTCCTCTATTCGGTGTTCGACGTCGACGGTAACGACGCCGGTTATCTGATCTACCGCGCGCGTCTCGCGCAATCGCGGGCTGCGTGCGCGCTGCCCGACTGCTTCCAGTTTTTCGCACTGGACCAGATCCCCTACGACGACATCGCAACCGTCGAGATCCGCTCGATGCTGCGGCGCTACGTGCGCGAAAGCGCGAACGGCCGCTTCGGCATCTACGTGGATTCGCACGACGGCGGCCGCGTCGCGATGGTGAGCACGGTCCAGCCGTGGGTCCAGCATCCGCAACCTTGATTCGGAAACCTCATGAAGACAACCGTTGAAACCCTGCAGGGATCGCGTCAGCAGCTTTTTATCGATGGGCGCTTCGTCGCGCCGCATAGCGATCAGTATGTGCCGAGCTACGACCCGACGACTGCGGAAGCGTGGTACCAGTTCGCGCAGGCGGACGCCGACGACGTCGATGCCGCCGTGCGTTCCGCGCAAGCCGCGCTGAAGAATCCCGCGTGGCAACGCCTCACGCAGACCGATCGCGGCAAGCTGGTGCGCAAGCTCGGCGACCTCGTGCTCGCGCATGCGGACGAACTCGCGCTGATCGAGTGTCGCGACAACGGCAAGCTGCTGAAGGAAATGCGCGCGCAGATGCGGGCGATTCCCGATTCGTACCTGTACTTCGCCGGCATGGCCGACAAGCTGCAGGGCGACACGATTCCGGTCAACAAGCTCGACACGCTGAACTTCAATCTGCGCGAACCGATCGGCGTGGTCGGGATGATCATCCCGTGGAATTCGCCGCTGATGATGCTGACCGGCACGCTCGCGCCGTGTCTTGCGATCGGCAACACGATCGTCGTGAAACCGTCCGAGCACGCGGCCGCATCGACGCTCGCGCTCGCCGAACTCGCGATCGAGGCGGGCATTCCGCCTGGCGTGTTCAACGTCGTGACCGGCGACGGTGCGACGACCGGCGATGCGCTGACGCGTCATCCGGGCATCGCGAAGTTCGTCTTCACCGGCAGCACCGGCACCGGCCGCAAGATCGCGGGCAACGCCGCAGAGAACCTCGTGCCGTGCCAGATGGAACTCGGCGGCAAGTCGCCGCACGTGGTGTTCTCCGATGTCGACGTCGAGCGCGCGGTGAATGGTGTCGTGTCTGGCATCTTCGCGGCGGCGGGGCAGAGCTGCGTCGCGGGCTCGCGCTGCTTCGTCGAGGCACCGATGGTCGATCGTTTCGTCGAGGCGCTGGTCGAGCGCACGCGACGCGTGAAGGTCGGTCATCCGATGGAGGAAGACACCGACATCGGGCCGCTCGCGCTTGCCGCGCAACTCGACAAGGTGCAGCACTACGTCGCATCCGGTGTGCAGGAAGGCGCGCGCATCGCAGCCGGCGGACGTCAGCCGCAAAACCCCGCGCTCGCGAAAGGCTGGTACTACGAGCCGACCGTGATGACCGAAGCGCGCAACAGCATGCGCTTCATGCGCGACGAAATTTTTGGGCCGGTGGTCGGCGTGGTGCCGTTCAACACTGAAGACGAACTGATCGCGCTCGCGAACGACACCGAGTACGGCCTCGCCGCCGGCGTCTGGACGCAGAACATCGATCGCGCGCTGCGTTTCGCGCGCAACGTCGATGCGGGCACCGTGTGGATCAACACGTATCGGTCGGCCGCGTACATGTCGGCGAACGGCGGGATGAAGCACAGCGGCTATGGCCGTCGCGGCGGCTTCGAAGTGATGCGCGAGTTCTCGCGTCTGAAGAACGTCGTGATCGATTACTCGGGTGCGATGCAGGACCCGTTCGTTATCCGTCTGCGCTGATGTGTTGATGCAATGACACAAGCGCCGAACCAGCAGGCCAGGAGAGCCCTATGAAATTCGCAGTCTCGCTCAGCATGGAGCGTTTTTCGCCGACCGATTCGATGTCCGACGTGACCGCCAACATGCTGAAGCTCGCGCGCGTCGCCGACGAAGGCGGCTTCGAAACGTTGTGGACCGCCGAGCATCACACGATCGAATGCACGATCTCGCCGAATCCGTTCACCGTGCTCACGTGGCTCGCGCAGCACACGGAGCGCATCCGGCTCGGCACCGCGACGCTGGTCGCGCCGTACTGGTCGCCGATCCGTCTCGCCGGCGAAGCGGCGATGTGCGATCACCTGACCGGCGGCCGGCTCGAATTCGGCATCGCGCGCGGCGCGTATCAGTACGAGTTCGACCGGATGGCGGGCGGCATGCCTCAGCAGGAAGGCGTCGCGTACATGAAGGAGATCGTGCCCGCGGTGAAGAAGCTGTGGGAAGGCGACTACGAGCACGACGGACACTACTGGAAATTTCCGCTCGCGACATCGGTGCCGAAGCCGCTGCAACAGCCGCATCCACCGATCTGGGTCGCGACGCGCGATCCGGCGAGCTTCGACTGGGCCGTCGGCATCGGCGCGAACATCCTGTCGACGCCGCTGTCCGCACCGCCCGCCGAGGTCGCGGTGCTCGGCGACAAGTTTCGCAAGGCGGTGGCCGATCATCCGGAGCATCCACGGCCACGCTTCATGATGCAGCGCCGGACCTGCGTGTACGACCGTCCGGACGACTGGGAGGTCGCGGTGCGGCACAGCGTCGATTACGGGCGCACGTTCGAGAACCTGATGCAGAACATCGGCGCGGTGACGAACGGCTTTCCCGAAGCGGTGCCGTACGAGACCGTCGCGAATCGTGCGAACTACGATCCGCAGAGCATCCGCGACAATCTGATGTTCGGCACGCCGGACGAAGTGATCGAGAAGCTCGCGATCTACGAGGCGCAGGGCGTCGATCAGTATTGCCTCGGGTTGTCGTTCAACCTGCCGTTCGAATTGCAGATGAAGACGCTGCGGCTTTTTATCGACGAGGTGATGCCGCATTTTGCTGAGCGCACGCGCGAGTCACGTGTTGCTACGGCCGGGTACTGACGCATGGAGCCCGACGCTTTCTCCATCGAGCCGCACGACGACTGCCGTGTGCTGAACGTGCGCGGTGTCGAACTGAACTATCGGCTGCAGGGCACCGGATCGCTGCCGCTGGTGTGCGTGCACGGCGTCGGTTCGTATCTCGAGGCATGGGACGGCGTCGCAGCGCGGCTCGGCGACGCGTGCCGGATTCTCACGTTCGATCTGCGCGGTCACGGGCGGTCGTCGAAGGTGAGAGGACGCTATGAGATCGACGATTTTGTCGGCGACGTGCTTGCGCTGGCCGCACATGCGGGCTTCGAACGGTTCGCGCTCGCGGGCTTTTCGCTTGGTGGACTGATTGCGCAGCGGCTCGCGCTCACGCGTCCCGATGCGTTGACGCACCTTGTGCTGCTTGCGACCGTCGCGGGACGCACGCCGGACGAACGCGAGCGCGTTGCCGCGCGGCTCGCTGCATTGCAGGCCGGCGATCGCGGCGCGCATTACGACGCGTCGCTGTCGCGCTGGCTTACCGAGGCGTTTCAGGAACGTCATCCGGAACTCGTCGCGCAGCTGCGCAAGCGCAACGCGGAGAACGACCCGGATTGTTACGCGTCCGCGTATCGGGTGCTCGCGCAAACCGACTTCGGCGGATTGATCGACCGGATCGGCGTGCCGACGCTGATCGCCACCGGCGCCGACGACACTGGCTCGAACCCGCGCATGGCGCACTTCATGCACCAGTGCATTCCGCACTCGCAGCTCGAAATCCTGCCGGGTCTGCGGCACTCGATCCTCGTCGAAGCGCCCGACCAGGTAGCCACCCTGATGCGGCGCTTCCTGATTGACGCACCACAGGAGGCGCGGCGATGATCGTCGAGGAGCGGATCTATCGCATCAGGAACGGTTGCATGAACCGCTACCTGCAGCTCGTGCGCGACGAAGGTCTCGCGATCCAGCAGCCGATCCTCGGCCATCTGCTCGGCTATTTCACGACCGATATCGGCCCACTCAGTCAGGTTACGCATCTGTGGGCGTATGCCGATCTCGCGGATCGCGCGCAGCGCCGCCGTCAGCTTGCACAGGATGCGCTCTGGCAGGGTTTTCTGCCGCGACTGTCGGAGAACATCGAACAGGCCGAAAACCGCATCCTGGTGCCGACCGATTTTTCGCCGCTGCGCCAGCTGCCGCGTTCCGCCGATTCATATCAGGAGACAGGTCCATGACCGAACGCTTGAAGATCGAACACGTGTACAAGGTATTCGCCGCGCGTCCCACCGACGCGCTGTCGATGCTGCGCGCAGGCAAAACCAAGAGCGACGTGCTGGAGAAGCTCGGCCAGGTGGTCGGCCTCGACGACGTGTCGCTCGACGTGCCGTCGGGTGCGATGTACATGATCATGGGACTGTCGGGCTCGGGCAAGTCGACGCTCGCGCGCTGCATCAACCGGCTCAACGAGCCGAGCGCGGGCCGCATCCTGCTCGACGGCGAAGACATCTGCGCGCTCGATGAAGACGCGCTGCGCGACGTGCGCCGCAAACGCATCTCGATGGTGTTCCAGCATTTCGCGCTGCTGCCCAATCGACGTGTGATCGAGAACGTCGAGTTCGGTCTGAAGCTGCGCGGCATGACGGCTGCGCAGCGCCGTCAACGCGCGGAGGAAGTGCTGAACGTCGTGGGCCTCGCGCGCTGGGCGTATCACATGCCGCACGAGCTGAGCGGCGGGATGCGTCAACGTGTCGGCCTCGCGCGCGCACTCGCCACCGACGCCGACGTGCTGATCATGGACGAGGCATTCAGCGCGCTCGATCCGCTGATCCGCACCGAGATGCAAGACGAACTGCTGCGGCTGCAGCGCACGCTCAACAAAACCATTCTGTTCATCACGCACGACTTCCAGGAAGCGCTGAAGCTCGGCACGCGCATCGCGATCATGTCGGAAGGCAGGCTCGTGCGCGAAGGTACGCCGCAGTCCATCGTGCTCGAACCCGGCAGCGATTACGTCGCCGCGTTCACGCGCGAAGTGGATCGCGCACGGCTCTTCGATGCGGGTTCCGTGATGACGTCGCTGGTCGAGATTCTGCGCGGTCCGGATCGCATCGTGATGGGTGATGCGTCGGGGGCGCCGGGGCCGGCATTCGTCGTCGACGGCGATGCGCAGGTGATCGGTACGCTGAGTGCCGCACAACTCGAAGCGGCACGCGGCGGCGCGGCGCTGCCGCAGCCGCTGCCGGCCGGTGGTTTTACCTGCGTGCGTTCGGACATGCGGCTCGTCGACGTTGCGGGACGCTGCGGTGCCGACGGTCCGATCGGTGTCGTCGACGATGCGGGGCGGCTGGTCGGCCGGCTGGAGATGGGGCAGATGCTCGCGCGCATTGGAGCGGCTGCGGCAGCGGATACGAACGGAGGACGCCATGTTTAAAGCCGACGATCTTGCGGTATTGCCGATCGCCCAGTGGATTCAGGTGGGCGTGCAGTGGATCGCGCTGCATCTGCGGCCGCTGTTTCTGGTCATCAAATGGCCGGTCGAACGGTTGCTCGGTTTCAACGACAGCATGCTGCACGCGCTGCCGTTTCCGCTGATGGTGCTGCTTGTATTCGTGATCGCGTGGCGGCTCGCAAGTCTCGGCATCGGCGTGTTCAGCGCGCTCGGGCTCGTGGCGATCGCGGCGCTCGGCGTGTGGTCCGATGCAATCACGACGCTGTCGCTGATCGCGACCGCGATCGTGTTCTGCGCGGTGATCGGTATTCCGGTCGGCATCTGCTGTGCGCGCAGCGATCGCGTGTGGCGCATCGTGCGACCGATTCTCGACATCATGCAGACCACGCCGACGTTCGTGTACCTGGTGCCCGTCGTGATGCTGTTCGGCGTCGGTACGGTGCCGGGCGAAGTCGCGGTGGTGATCACCGCGATGCCGCCGCTGATCCGCTTCACGCAGCTCGGCATCCGGATGGTCGATCACGAAATCGTCGAGGCGGGTCTCGCGTTCGGCGCGGACCGTCGACAGTTGCTGTGGGAAGTGCAGTTGCCGCTCGCGATTCCGACGATTCTCGGCGGCCTGAACCAGACGGTGCTGACTGCGATGGTGATGTCAGTGGTGGTCGCGATGATCGGCGCGGAAGGGCTCGGGCTTGTCGTGCTGCAGGGGCTCGGACGACTCGACGTCGGGCAGGCGGCGGTCGGCGGCATCGCCATCGTACTGCTCGCGATGATGCTCGACCGGATCACGCAGAAGCTCGCGCAGCCGCGGCCCGGCACGCGTTCGACGTTGCTGTCGACGATTGCGCGGCTGTTTGTCGGTGGGCGTGGGACGCCGGGGGCGGCACATCCGCACGATCCGAAGGAAGCGGTGTAACGAGCCATTGCGTGCGCAGCACGGATCACACACGTGACCCGAAAGAAGCGCAGTAAAAGCACATCGCTTACGACGCGCAGACGCGCATGGCGGCACCGCGCGGATCACACACAAGATCTGGAGAGTTCGATGAGCGCAGGAACAGGGAGACGTTGGGCGATGCGCATGAGCATGGGCATCTGCGCGCTGCTCGTATCGGCAAGCATCGCATCCGCCGCGCAGCCCATGCCCGGCAAGGGCAAGACCATTCGCTACGCGCAGGGCGATAGCCTCGGCGGCAACTACGTGGCCGTGCAGATCATGACCAAGGGGTTGCAGATGCTCGGCTACGACGTGCGGTTGAGCACGATGTCCACGACGCTGTTCTTCCAGGCCGCCGCGCAGGGCGACGCCGATCTCGCGACCGACGTGAACTTCCCGCAGCGCGAACCGGGCTTTCATGCGGTCGAGAAGCAGGCGGAGATCGTCGGGACCGGGATGATCGTCGGCGGCGGCGTGAACGGCTATCTGATCGACCGCAAGACCGCGCTCGCGTACAACATCACGAACCTCGAACAGATGAAGGACCCGAAGATCGCCGGACTCTTCGGTAAGGACGGCAAGGCGGAACTGATCAGCTGCGATCCGGGCTGGAGTTGCGGCGACGTCGTCGACTATCAACTCGACAAGTTCGGTCTGAAGCAGACCGTGCACGCGGTGCGCGGCAAGTACGAAGCGTTGATGGTCGACGCGGTGGCACGCGTGAAGTCCGGCAAGCCCGCGTTCTTCTATGCGTGGAGTCCGTCGTGGGCGACCAACGATCTGATGCCTGGCCGCGACGTCGTGTGGCTGCCGACACCCGCGGATGCGCTGCCGCCGAACGTGACGAACAAGGGCTCTGCGCTCATTGCCAACGTGACGGGTTGCGCGGGTGGCGCGAACCCGTGCCGGATGGCGATGTCGTCGTGGAACTGGGGGGCGGTCGCGAACCGGCAGTTCATCGGGGCGAATCCGGCAGTCCGCTCGCTCGTCGAGCAGGTGAAGTTTCCGGTCGCCACGTGGTCGCAATGGGAATCGGCGATCAGCAAGAACGGCGGATCGCCTGCGCTGATCTCGAAGCTCGCGAACGAATGGCTTGCCGCTAACCCGACCCAACTGGATCAATGGGTCGCGACGGCAAGCACGGCGCACTGACGCCGATGCCGGATCGAGAAAGGAACGACGCGTTGCGCTTCGACCGCTACGACATCGCAATTCTGCGGCTGCTCGCGCGCGACGGCCGGATGACGAAGTCGCGCCTGGCCGAAGAGGTGAACCTGTCGGTGTCGCCTGCGTGGGAGCGCGTGCGGCGGCTCGAGGCGCACGGCGTGATTCGCGGCTATCGTGCGGACGTCGACTGGTTGCAGGCGTTCAAGGGCAGCCGGATCGTCGTCGAGGTGACGCTCGCGCGGCACACGGCGCACGAGATGCGGCGTTTTGAAGCGCGCGTCGCGGCGGCGCCCGAGGTCGTGCAGTGTCTCGCGACGGGCGGCGGCGTCGACTATGTGATGCAGGTCGTCGCGCGCGACATCGATCACTATCAGCGCTTTATCGACGGGCTGCTGATGGATGAGCTGGGCATCGAGCGCTACTTCACGTACATCGTCACGAAGGTCGTGAAGAGCGTGCCGGATGGGCCGCCTGCATGGGCCGGCGATACACACGATGGTGCTGCTTAGGCACGTTTGATCTGTCCGTTGAAGCGGCGGTCTTTTACCGACGGCGCTCCTTCGGTTCGACGGAAGACGCGTTATTTTGCGTCCCCTAACGTGTGTCCCATCTTCGATACGAGGAGACCGGCGGTGCCGCTGCGCGAATCGTTGCGCCGCATCCGCTTCATTTCAATCTCACAGAGGGAAGAGACGTTCATGAAAGCAATGATGCGAGCGGCCGCGATTGCGGCCTGCATGGCACTGGCAACGGCGGCGACCGCACCGTCGGCGATCGCGGCAGGCACGGCGCAGCCAGGCGCGGGCAAGACGATCCACTACGCGCAGACCGACAGCCTCGGCGCGAACTACGTCGCGGTGCAGATCGCGATCAAGGCGCTGAAAGCGCTCGGCTACCAGGTGAACCTGAGCACGATGGGCACCGTGCTGTTCTTCCAGGCCGTTGCGCAGGGTGACGTCGATATCGAAACGGACGTCAATTTTCCGCAGAGCGAGCCGGACTTTCGCACGGTGCAGGCGCAGGCGGAACTGGTCGGCGGGGGCGAGATTATCGGCGGCGGGATCAACGGGTATCTGATCGACAAAAAGACCGCGCTCGAGCACAACATCACGCGTCTCGATCAGATGAAGGATCCGAAGATCGCCGGGTTGTTCGGTAAGGACAGCAGCGATGGCAAGGCGCAACTGATCAGCTGCGATCCGGGCTGGAGTTGCGGCGAGGTGGTCAACTATCAGCTCGACAAGTTCGGTCTGAAGCAGACGGTGCGGCCCGTGACCGGCAAGTACGAGGCGTTGATGGCGGACGTCGTCGCGCGCGTGAAGAGCGGCAAGCCTGCGTTCTTCTATGCGTGGAGTCCGTCGTGGACGACCAACGTGCTCGTGCCGGGCAAGGACGTGCTGTGGCTGCCGACGCCCGTCGACGCGCTGCCTGCGAACGTGCCGAACCACGGCTCTGCGCTCGTGCCGAATGTCGAAGGCTGCGCGGGCGGCGCGAACCCGTGCCGCATGGCGATGGCGTCGTGGAACTACAGCGCGGTCGCGAACAAGACGTTCATTGCGGCGAATCCGGCGGTGAAGGCGCTGGTCGAGCAGATCCGTTTTCCGTCGGCGACGTGGTCTGCCTGGGAACTTGCGATCAGCAAGGGTAACGGCTCGACCGCCGTGATCCCGACGCTCGCCGACCAGTGGATCAGCGCGAACCGTTCGCAGTTCGATGGATGGGTCGACGCGGGGCGTAACGCTCGGTGATGCGAAATATTCCCGGTCTGCATCAACACAGGCCGGGAAGTTCGGAACACGCGACGGCGCTTCGCGTGATGTCCGTTACGATCTATTACCACCTCCTATCTTCGAGTCTGGGGAGCACCCGACGAAACCATCGATGCGGTATGACATCCGGTCCGGCGGCGTGCGACACGTAACCCGGCAATCGATGCCATGAATCCGCGCAGGGAGGTGCGATGATTTCGACCCAGTATTCCAGTCCCGTTTCGACCGGTGTGGTGACGCAGGGCGGTGCATCCGGCTCCGCCGGCGGCATCACGCCCGCGCTCGAAGAGATTCTGAAAGAGCTTGAAGCGCTGTTGATGCAGACGCTCGGCGGCTCGCAGGGACAACCTGCGCCGACGGGGCAACAGGTTCCGATGCAAGGTGGTCAGGGGGCGCCTGGGCAGTTTTTCGCTGCGGGTGGTTTTCCTGCGGGCTCGGCGCAGTTGCCGCAGCTACCTCAGGCGTCTCTGCTACCGACGACGATCGGTATTCCCATGATGCCCTCGGCTCAGCCCACGACGTCAGGTGCAATGGCTTCGCCGCTGGCCGCACCGCAGGCGCCTGCAGCGCCCGCAGCACCGCCTGCGGCCAGTCAGAAGCCCTGCGCCGCATCGCCGGATCCGACGATGGCGCAGTTCGGAACGACGATGCCTAACGATCAGACGAAGCGTCCGCCGGGCGACAACCGCACCGCGCAGCAGATCATCGACGACAACCCATTGCTGAAGAACCTCGGCAACCAGAGCGGCGTGAAGGACAACCTGAACAAGTTCGTCGGCGGCGACATGGCGAACAATCCGGACCAGGCGTACAAGGCGGCCGCGCTGCTCACGTACATCAAGAGCTCGGCGAACAGCAAAGGCGATACGCGCGATACGTCGCAGGTGGGCAACGGCAAGATCGACGGCTTCACGAAGGACGGCGATGCGCGGCACGGCACCGAAGCGGGATTGCTGCAGGACGTGGTCGGCGGCGGCGGACATCCGGGCGGCGGCTGGGACCACCTTCAGCAGACGAAGCACGACCTCGACGTCACCAGCGATACGCATGTGAACGCCGACGGCACGAACAAGGACAATCTGCAGTGGGGCATGGAGCAGGCCGGCAAATATATCGGCGCGTTCTTCAAGGGACTGGGCAAGAGCGTTATCGATATCTTCACGAAGGGGCGTATCAATCCCGTGTCGGCGATTCTCACCGTGGTGAAGGATGTCGGTGTGTCGGAGGCGAAGACGGCGATCGAGAACAGTAGCCTGGGGGATGCTGCGAAGCAGACGGCGGGGAAGGTGTTTGGGGTGCTGGATAATATTTGATGGGGCGAGAGAGCAGTTCCGGCGCAGCGTGAGCGTGAATGCGCTGTGCCCGGGACTGACCGAGACGCTGGGGCCCGGCTTACGAGATGACGACTATCGTCGCGTTTCCGGTTTCCGGTGAATCGGGTTATCTGTCGGGGCACGCGCTGGTTGCGGATGGGGGGTATCGGTTGCCTGAAAGTGGGGCGTTGTGAAGATCGCTACTGAAGTTGAAGTTCAACCGTTGTCGACAAAGCAAACGGAGCCTGGCTTTTGCCGGGCTCTTTTGCATTTGTCGATTCGCTTATTGCCGGGCGGGATAATTTGTGCAACGCTGTTTGCCGCATTGGGTGGCGTAAAACAAAGCTGAATGACATTGGCCGTTAACGAGATATCAATAAATTCGGGGTGGCTATGCGAAACCATCGGTGGTTGATCGGTCTTTTATGCATCGCGTTCTCGGCTGGCGTATCTGCACAAACCTCGACTTCCATCGTCGACCAGCTTCAGGCGCAGCGGCAGAAATTCGCGCAGGACGCGACGGTCGATCCTCAACAGCTCTCGCACGCCATACAGGCTGCGGTTAGCGATTCGATGGCGCTAGATCAGGCCGGCAATGACGCAGAGGCGATCAACAAGCTCTTGAGTTTGCAAAAGTACGCGCCTCTGGAGCAGTTGCCGGACCACGACGTCCAGATGCTATGCGCGAGGTTTTACACGAAGCTCGGTAATACGCATGAGGCCGAAGGCTGCCGCGAACGCGCGGCGGCGATGACGGAGATTCTTCAGAAACGCTCCGGGAGCGGAACTACCGTTGACGATCCGGTGCGTGTCGTGACGATTGGAGAAATCGGTGAGTGGGTACGTCTGCAGTCCGCGACGATTACCGATGTTCAAGGCTTGAGTTATCACGGCGCGAATCTGCAAAAGGTCACGTATTCGTCACCTGCGATAGAGGGGAAGCCGGTCGCCTATTTTCTGATCAATCCTCGTGTGCTCGCGTCGGTTAACCGCGCGCGACCCGGTGTATTCGATCCGCAACCGGTCAGCGCATCCGATGGTAAATACTTTGTCGCGCTGAAGCAGGCACACGAGCAACGCACCCGGTTTCTCGCGGACCGGAGTTTCAATTATCCGGAATTGATTCAGCTGTGCAGGGAGTCGATGAAGCAGGCGGCGCAGCTTGCGCAGCAGGGCGACATCAATGGAGCGCTGTCCAGAATGAAGGATGTCGAAAAGATTCGGCCTATCCGCGAGATTCCGATCTTCAATTTTATTTCCGTCTACAGCGCGTTGCTCGGCAAAGCCGGAGATGTCGAAGCCCAGGCCGACATGAGGATCTATCTGTTCGGTATCGCGCAGGACATTGCTCATAGTGGCGATGGGCTGTCTCCTGACTCGGCCGTTCATGTGGTCGCGATCGAGGAGGAGTATGCGTGGGTAGCCGACAAGAAACTTCGCGTGACCAAGCAAGGTTTGATTCGGCAAGGCGACTTGCGATACGACGCGCTCGAGACGACGGACGCGAACGGGAAGGCGCAAACTTTTTACTTTGAGGTGAGTCAGGTTTTCGAGAGGGGGAGTCCTTTTTGAGACCAGGAGAGAGGGTGACTGGTCCGGTCGATAACAACGAAGCTCGCGCTTCGCACTACCTCGAAAGACAACCGTCATGAAAGTTATTTGTCGCGCGCTAGGGGTCGTCACGATATCCGCGGCGCTTTCGCTGTTCGCCAGCTTCGCCCGTGCAGACGGCATGCGCGACGAGATCGTCCAGGTGCCGCTGAAGGATGGGCTGTTCACGGTCAAGCTCACGACACGAATTTACGCGCCACCCGGCGATGGACCGTTTCCGCTCGTCGTCATCAACCATGGCAAGGCGCCCGGCAACGCGGCGCTGCAGAAGGACGAATCGTACTATTTTCAGGCGCTCGAATTCGTGCGACGCGGCTACGTCGTGATCGTGCCGACACGCGAGGGATTCGGCTCGTCCGGTGGTTCGTATCTGAAAACGAACTGCAATGTCGGCGACGCCGCGAGAAACTGGGCGATCAGCGTGCAGGCCGCGATCGACTACGCACGCAAGCTTCCGTACGTCGACGGCACGCATATCGTCGTGATCGGCCAATCGCAAGGCGGCATCACGACCGTGGCGCTCGGCGAGCTGAATCTTCCGGGCGTGCTGGGCATCGTCAACTTTGCAGGAGGGTCGCGCGAGGATCGCTGCCCGGGATGGCAGGACGCGCTGGTTCGTGACTATCGTAGTTTCGGCAGTCACTCGAAAGTGCCTGCGCTTTTCCTGTACGGCGACAACGATTCGTATTGGGGCAACGGCGAACTGTCGAAGCAGTTCTTCGAAGCGTATCGCGAGGGCAACCCGAACACGCAGTATGTTGACGAGGGAGTATTCAGCAGCGGCGATTCGCATATGGTGTTTCACCGCTACAACGGCGAGTCGATCTGGCTGCAGCCAGTCGGCAGGTTTTTCGGGTCGCTGGGGTTGAACTGGAGCACACGCTATCTCGACTGGCATCAGGGCAATACCGTGGCGCTCGATAATCTCGATATCGTTCCGTATCGCGATCTGAATACGGCAATCGGCACTGGCATGGAACAGTTCCTTCGCGCGGATCCGCGCGCGGGTCGCGCGATCGCGATTGCGCCGAACGGTCATTACGGGTTCGCGACGGGGAAGGACGCTCAGGCGAAGGCAGCGAAGACTTGCGAGGAGAAGGGCGGGGTGGGGTGTCAGTTGTATGCGGTTGATGATCGGCTTGTAGGGGTGGGTGAGGCGGCGGTTGCAGCGAGCGATGGTCAGGCGGGGAAATGAAAAGGGCTTAAGGGCTTAACCGAAACCAGGCTATCGAGCGTGGTCGCTGTGCTTGCAGCATTCGCATCCGCCGGTCGAAAATCCATCGTTGCGACTTTATGCATTATGAATTTTCATCCGCGCTCGATATTCGTGCGGAACGTCGCTGAAATGCTTTAGAAAAAATAAGACGCTAAAACAAAGAGATCGGATCAACCGCTTAAGTGACTCTCAGAACCAGCAACTGATTCGTTATCTGATCGTCCAGCATCACATGCATATCCCTCGTTTTCAGATGACACATTTTGTTGACGCGTCTAAACTTCGGCTGGACTGCGGACCACGGTTTCCTCAACAAAAAAATCTGGAAAAACAAAATGCGCTTAATTACGCTTTCAGCAGCCAGTATTTTCCTCCTTGCCGCTTGCGCGGGATCTCCGACCATGACTCCTCTCCCCGCCGATCGCGGGCACGACGTTAGCGCTGCGCTTGCTGGCGGTGTGGGCGAACTGCAGATCGATACGGGATCGTTCGATATTTCGGCTGAGGCCAAATCGGATCTTCTCGGTGCGTACCATACCGAGATGGGGAAGGTCGGCATTCCGGTTACCCCGTCGGGCGCACCCGTTACGCTTCACGTCAGCGAATTCAAGACGCGGTCGACAACCGCACGGATATTGCTGGGCGTGTTGTCAGGCAGCGATCACATCAAGGGGACCGTCAGTGTCGCGGGCACCGAGTTCGAAGTCGCCGACACAGCCGTGACAGTGGTGAGCGGGCTGGGTGTTGTCGCGAGGAACGTGGGCGTGCAGACCGCGGACGGGATTGCGCATCTGACGGGCGTTACTGTCAAGTGACGTGATTGAGGCCGGTATCGGTTTGCACGGGGTATTTAAATGATGCCGATATCGGCGGCTGTCGCGCACTCGATGCGTGCGCCTGCTCAACGTTTCGCAAGTGCGGCCGTTGAGCGCTCACTCTTGATCTGAAGATTCCGTCTTGTCAGGACTTCTGCGGCAGATCCCCCCCTACCGCTAGAGCAGATCCTCGTACCGGCAATTGACGAGAATCTCGGCGACGCTCGCGGAATTCGGCATCTCGATCGTATTGGCAATCAGGCGTGCGATATCGTCGGGTTGCGTCATCGCCTCCGATGCGATATCCGCGATGCCGGCCGCCAGGTCCGTGTTGACGAATCCGGGGCATATCGCCGTCGCTCGCAGGCCCTCGTCCCAACCCGTGCGTCGCACGGCATGCGAGAGTGCGACCACCGCAAACTTCGACATCTGATAGCCCGCGTTGAGGTTCTTCACACGCTTGCCTGACAGCGACGCGATCGCGCGTTGCCCGCACGACGAAGATGCGGCAGCGCTGCCTGAGCGAGCCGGAACGGTGCCTTCACATTGATGTCGAGCATCTCTTCGAGCCGTTCGTCGGTGCCGTCCTCCAGGCCGACGTGCGTGCAGATCCCCGCATTGCTCACCAGCACGTCGATGCGACCGAAGCGCTCGATGGTCGCATCGACCCAGTTGCGGCCCGCGTTCGTGTCGCGTGCTTCGTACGCGAACACGAATGCATCGAAGCGGCTACCGAGTGCGGAGGGCTCCCGCATGCCGAGGGACAGCAGGTAGCCGCGCGGCGACAACTCCACGGCGATCGTAAGCCCAATGCCGCGACCGGCGCCTGAGATCATCGCTACCTTTGCATGAGCTTCTCCGTGGACGCGTGGCCTTAGAAGCCGGCGTCGATGACGATTTTTGTCCCATCGCTAAAACGGTCGAGACGGAACGCGTGCGGATCGACGAGCGGCGTGTCGTTCGCCCAGCACTTCGATCGGGTCTTCAATGAACTCAGTGTAACTACGCACGTCTGGACACCACCTCTCTTCCCGCACGAGATTCTCTTCAATCGAACAAACGACGACGCGCGCGGCCGTCGCGAGTGAGGATCATATGTGCCTGACGCGCGCGGATCGTCTTGATCGTCGTCACAAAGGCACCGGAAAGATAAGTGAATTTCTCTGGACCGGTGTAGACAATGGCATCGACTTTTTGCAGTTCCATCATCTTTTGCAGTGCGGAGACGGCGGGCATCGTTTTCTTGGAAGTCTCCTGGATGGGAAGTTTGAGGATTGAATTAGCTGGTGTCCACGTCGCTTTTAATCTTTCACTATCAAAAAAACGCCATCAGGATCGCGGCGCGGTCAGCTTAGGAAAATCCTGAATGCACTCAGCTTCAGGAATTTCCGAAGCTGAGTGCATGAAATTCCAGATTGAGTCCAAAAAATTGGAAGAGAAAACTTCAGGCGGTCGCAAGATTTTTCTTATGGAGCTTCCAGCGACATCCGACCTTTAACCCCGATGGCGCACGGCAACGTCGCCCGATTCGTTTAGACAATGATAAAAAAACAATCCTTGTACGGCGCTCTGACCGTCATGCTGTGCGCCACAGCACACGCGCAAAACAGCGTCACGCTATACGGCGTAGCCGACGATGGACTGGTTTACGCGAATAATGCGGGAGGCCATTCGCAACTGCAGATGAATAGCGGCAACATCATGGGGAGCCGCTGGGGACTGCGCGGCACGGAGAATCTTGGCGACGGTCTGTCGGCGGTATTCGTACTCGAAAACGGATTCAGTCTCGCAAACGGAAAATTCGGTCAGGGCAATGACGAATTCGGCAGACAGGCTTACGTCGGCATATCGCATGTGCGCGCGGGTTCGCTGACGTTGGGACGACAGTACGACTCGGTCGTCGACTTCACGGGTGCATTTGAATCGGGCACCCAATGGGCCACGTCCTTCGCCGCGCATCCGGGAGATCTCGACAACATGAATAACTCGAACCGCACCAACAATTCGATTAAATACACGAGCAGCACGATTGCGGGATTTACGCTCGGCGGTATGTACAGTCTCGGCGGCGTCGCGGGCAATATTCACCGCAATCAGATCTGGTCGGTCGGCGCCCGCTGGTCGTCGGGGCCGCTGTCAGCAGGCGCGGCATATGTCAACGTGTCCGATCCGAACTTCTCCTGGTTCGGCAACAACGCCTCATCGAGCACGACTGCCAGCAATATTACTTCAAGAGTTCTTGGCGGCTATGCGTCCGCGAACCGCCAACAGATTTTCGCCGCAGGCGTTGCTTACGTCTTGGGTGCGTCGACGTTCGGCCTGACATATAGCAATACTGCGTTTCAGAACGTTGGGGCAGACAGCGTAGGCACCCGGGTTAGCGCTCACGGCGATGCCCGCTTCCATAACATCGAAGCGAACTACAAATATCAGATCACGACGGCGTTGCTCGCAGGCGCTGCCTACGATTTCACCGATGGCTACGGCATTCATCACGTCCGCTATCAACAGGCAGCCGTCGGTCTCGATTATTTCTTGTCGAAACGCACTGACGTGTACGTCACCGGCATCTATCAGCACGCTAGCGGTACGGATTCAACCGGTCAGACGGCAGTGGCGAACATCACGCTGCTTTCGCCTTCGTCCACAGCGTCGCAGGTCGCAGCGTTAGCAGGCTTGCGCATGAAGTTTTAATCGCGCCAGTTGCGCTTCAGCTGGCCGCGTCAATCAGACACTCGAGCAGCGACGCAGCAGTGCTGGGAAGGTCGGACCGGCTTTGCACAACTGCACTGGTGTTGTAGGCCTTCCACTCGTCAGTCAGTTCGATAATCCGGCATCCGTTGCCGTTGTCCCGCGCCGCGACCCGGCGCGGGACAACGGCAATGCCAACGTTGTTGGAAACCAGTCGGCAAATCGCATCGAGATTGCGAGTTCGAGCGCGATACCGCATCGGCGCCCCTGCTTCGCGAGCGTGCGATTCAAGTTGTTCCTGAAGACGACTGCCAGGCCCCAATCCTAGAAAATCGTATGGGAGCAGATCAGCAAACGCGCAACGGCTTTGAACCTCCGTGGCGAAGTTATTACCCGTGAATGCAACGAGCGAGTCTTCCAGAAGCGGAATGATCTCTAGTGAGCCGGTTTCGACGAACTCGCCAATAATGCCGATCTCCGCAGCGCCGCTTGAGACCGCGAAAGCGATGTCTTCGCTATGCTGTTCTTCGATGACGAGGTCCGAATTCGGATTGCTGGCGAAGAACGCCGGCGCAGCATCCGGCAGGATTTCGGAAACCGCATACGTAGTGGTATAGAGGCGCACGTTGGTACGCAAGCGGCGGGTGAAGCTAGCCAGATCTTCGTTCATGAAATCGACCTGTCTGAGCACTTTTACGGCGTGATGCATCAAAACGCGTCCAGCTTCCGTGGCAACTATCCCCGAGCGCGACCGGGATAGCAAGGGGACGCCAACCTGGTCTTCCATTTGCTTGATGCGTTCACTCACCGACGCTACCGTCAGATGAACTCGCGAGGCGGCCTTAGTCATGGTCGCCAAATCGACGACCGCTTTAAAAATACGTAGGTCTGAGACGTCGAAGCGCATGGCGTACCTTTGGAAAACCCATAATTCAGTTAGCAATTTCCTGATTGTACCGAGCTTTTTGTACCAACAAACTTGCTTTAAACCTCCACCACACTTCGTATATGAACAAGATCATAGACGTTTCCAGCGGGAAGAGTAACGCATCTTCGCGAGCCATCTCGGGCGCCGAGGTCATCGTCGCTACGACTATCGGCAATGCCCTCGAGTTCTTCGATTTCACGGCCTACAACTTCTTTGCGGTGTTGCTCGGCAGGTTGTATTTCCCGACACTAAGCCCGTTGTTCCAGTTGGTGATGTCTACTGGAACTTTCGCCATTGGTTATTTCTTTCGCCCACTTGGTGGCGTGCTAATCGGCGTCTATGCCGACAAGATCGGTCGCAAAGCCGCTCTCACACTGACCGTAGGCATGATGGCGCTTAGTTCGGCGATTATCGGACTGGCACCAACCTATGCCACCATCGGAATCTGGGCGCCGATCCTTATCTTGCTGTCGCGAATTTTGCAGGGAATCTCGGCCGGTGGCGAAGTGGGCGCATCCACGGCTTTACTCGTCGAGTATGCGGGGCACCGACGACGCGGCTACTTCGGAAGTTTCCAGTTTGCGAGCCAAAGCCTTGGCATCGCGCTGGGCGCGATTGTGAGTTCCCTTCTGTCACGTTATCTTGATCCGCAGGCGCTTGCATCCTGGGGATGGCGGACCGTGTTCCTGATGGGGACGGTGATCGCTCCAGTCGGTATCTATATCCGCGTGCGGCTTAATGAGACGCTGCATCTAAAAGCAGACGAGAAGACACAGCATTCTTTGCTTCACATTCTCGTGTCCCATACGAAGGAACTTACCCTTGGCACTTTGCTTACCTTCGGGGGCACCTCGGCCAATTTCATCATTCTGTTCTCACTTCCGATCATCGCAATCAAGTCGCTTGGCATGTCGCAAGCAGATAGCTTGATGGCTGGCGTTGTTACCGGCCTGGTTGGATTCATAGTCAGTCCGATTGGAGGTTTTGTTTCCGACCGCGTAGGCCGAAAGCCAGTGATCGCGATCTCGCGTTTGCTTGTCATCGTCGCGGTCCTGCCGTTGTTTGTCTGGCTCAAAGCCGATCCGAGCGTCACTCGATTGCTCGTGGTCGAAGGCGTGCTCGCCGCGCTAGCCGCCTTTGGTGGCGCAACGGCAATCGGCTGGATGACCGAACTCTTTCCTGCCAACGCTCGAGCAACCGGCATGGCGATTATCTACAGCGTTGGCGTTGCACTTGCCGGCGTCATTGCTCAGTTCGTATCGACTTACTTCGTCGGCATCAGCGCGAACATTATGCCGGCGGCGTGGTACGTGGTGATATGCCTGTTGTTCACGAGCATTGTCCTGTTTTGGCTACCGGACACAAGCCGCTCGCCGCAAAGCGAATAAATGTAAGTGGATTTGCCGCAGTATCTTTGAAATGGAACAGGAAAGTTATGACTTACAGCATTCTTGCCAGATGCCCCGACACTGGCCGTTTCGGAATGTCGATCGCAACCTACTCGGTCGCGGTTGGACAGTGGTGCGACGGACTGCATCGACGCGCTGGGGTGACCATGAGTCAGGCATTCGTCCGCACGACAAACAATGACCTCGCGCTCAACCTCCTGAAACTTGGACACTCCGCAAAGTACGTAGTCGATGCGCTAGTACGCGACGATGACTTCGCATCCTATCGTCAGATTGGCGTTATCTCTTTGGATGGAACCGTAGATTGCCATACCGGCCCCAATACGCGAGGCTCGGCGGGCCATCAGATCGGGAAGGGTTACGTCGCAATGGGCAACGTGTTGACCGACGACCGTGTCGTGCACACCATGGCCGACGCGTTCGAGAGTTCCGTTGCTCAACCCTTCGAAGAACGCCTATTGCGTGCGCTTGAGGCAGGGCGCGATGCGGGTGGCCAAGGAAATGGCACGCGCGCGCTTGCGGAGCGTTCGAGCGGCTTGATCGTAACCGCTTCCGATAACCTTGACGCAATCAATCTTCGCGTGGATTTACATCCGCGAGCCGTCGACGAACTGCGTCGTCTGCACTCGATATGTAGCCAATATGCCGGTTACTATCGCAGCCGCGGGATCTCCCCGCCAGATGCACCCGGCCAGGAAGTGTTTGAGACGCAAAACGGCATAGTCTGTTGATTCGGCATCCAGCAGAACTGCCCTTTGAAAAGACCGCGATTCCTAGGAACCGCGGTTTTTTTCAACGATAGTTTCTCGCAATCGCCCTAAGCTTGGTTAACTTGTTTCGATATTTAGCAATCAGCTTTTGCACCCGTCGGCGTTATATCGGTTGTGTCGCTGGCTGAACTCCCCATAAGGCACCAAGGTTTCCAGTGATGGATGGTGGGAATTGGACCTTGCAGCGTGGACGCGGTTAGCAAGATTCGCGAGGGCGCTGCTCACACCATTCGCGGCTGCCCGTATGCATATGTCATGATGAATCCACAGGTCGACCACCTTATCCTCAGCGGTGACACTCAACTCTTCGCCTTCGCTGATTGCAATGACGGGAACGGAAATCTGCCTGCGAATTTTGCGGAGCATATCGAGACTCAGGCCAGTCGGCATGACTGCATCGGCACCCGCGTCGGCAAAGGCTCGCATGCGCTCCAATGCCTGTTCGGCATCTTGAGTCGCCCATCCGATGTCGGTACGAGCGATGATGACAAGTTCGGAGTCGACTCGTGCATCGAGCGCAGCGCGGATGCGTGCGAGCATATGTGGCAGCGGTGCTACGCGACGTGGGCCCGATGAGTGTTTGCCGCTGACGTGATCTTCGATGTGAATAGCGGCCGCGCCAGCGCGTTCCAGCCTCGCCACTGCACGCGCAATGCCCGCGGGCTCGTGAAATCCGTCTTCCGCATCCACGATAAGCGGCACGTCGACGCAGGCCGCGATGTCGGTGACAGACGCCAGAATTTCAGTCAGGTCGAGCAGGCCGACATCGGGCACGACTAGACGCGAGGCGAGGCCAAAGCTTCCGATGTGCAGGCAGTCGAATCCGTGCCAGGTGGCAAGGCGCGCTGATAGCGGATCGTGGACACCAATTGCGATCGATGGCATTTGAGCATTTAAGGCGGTGCGAAGAGAAGAACGAGCAAACATGCAAAATATCTCTGAGGGAAAACAATAGCGAGGAGAGGTGCCTACGAATGAAAGATCTGAATTTGCGACGCTTTCGCTACTTCTTCGAGGTGTATCAGCGTGGATCGATTTCCGCCGCTTCCGAGTCGCTCAACACGTCGCCCTCGGTCGTCACGCGGCAAATCCAATTGCTCGAAGATGAACTTCAGACCGTCTTGTTCGAGCGTCACTCGCGCGGACTGAGGCCGACGGAAAGCGCGCGCCATCTGAGCGACTTCTGGAATGATCTGCATGCGCGCTACGAGCAGTTCGAGGATCGCTTGTCCGCGTTGCGAGGTTTGCAGGTCGGCGCGGTCCATCTCGCTGTGAGTGAGGGCTACGTCCCCGATCTCTCTGAACACGTAATAAGAAAATTCAATGCGCAGTATCCGGGCGTCGAGATCCGCGTCGACGTGATGCCGGTTGGCCACATTGTCGATTCGGTGGCCGACGGACGAGCTCATATTGGAATTGCATTTAATCCCGAGCCTCGACCCGACATCGAAGTCGTGTACAGCGTTTGCCAGCCGGCGGAGCTGCTGATTCGTGCCGATCATCCGCTCGCGCGTCGCAAGACCAGCGTGTCGATCGCCGAGCTGTTTACTTGCAAGCTTGCGTTGATGCCGGTGGAGAACGGACTTGGACAACTGCTTCATACGGTTGCGCACGACGAGAAAGTCGAACTGCGCCCCGCCTTGATCAGCAACTCGATTGCGATGATCCGCGAGTTCGTGCTGGGTAGCAGCGGCGCGGCGTTGATAAGTGGCTTTGAACAGATGCGAAGGAAAGGAGACCATACTCTCGTGGCGTTGCCGATTGACCATCCGCTGTTGCTCAATCCGCGCGCCGCACTGATCGTGAAGAGAGGCCGTCCTCTTGGTGTCGCCGCGGAATACATGCTCACGTCGATTCCTCAGACGATGAAGCTTTTCACGAAGGTGCTTGCCCCGACTCGCAGCACTAGGCATCGGGTCGCGCTGCGAAAGGATTGACCGCGAGAAACAGGCCTGCGAGCAACATGACAATGGCCATCAGGTAGAGGCCGGTGATCATCGAGCCGGTTGTCGTCGCAAACCAGCCAATCACGGTCGGACTGACAAACCCGCCAAGCGAACCGATGGTGTTGATTAATGCGATTCCGCCCGCTGCCGCGCTGCCGGTAAGATGCGCACTCGGCGTTGCCCAGAACACGATGTAGGCACCCCAGATCAAACCCGTCGCAAGCGAAATCAAAGCAATTGACCAGCCAAAGTCGCCGGTGATGCGGACAGCCGCCGCGAATGCAATCGCGCTTAGAATCGCTGGCACAGCGCTATGCCAGCGACGCTCCTGCGCGCGGTCGGAGAGACGCCCGAAAATGAACATTCCAAATGCGCCTGCGATATAGGGCAGCGACGAATAAATACCGATCTTCATGGAATCGTGGATGCCATTCGCTCGAATAATGCTCGGCAACCAGAAGCTAACGGTATAGATGCTGCTGATAATGCAAAAGTAAGCCGCGGCGGCTAAATAGGTACGCGCGTCACGCACAACGCTAACGAACGAATGCTCGCGGCGCGGCCGCGCTTCGACGGTTTGCACAAGCAGCTGCTTTTCTTCGGCCGTCAGCCAGCCTGCATCGTTGGGGTGATTGGTCAACACGCGCAGAGCAAGCAATCCGAGTATCACACAAGGGAAACCCTCGACGACGAACATCCACTGCCAGCCGGAAAGTCCGCCGAAGCCCGTGAAATGGGCAAGAACATAGGCTGACGTCGGACCGCCCAGAATGCCCGCCAGTGGCGCCGCCACCATCACGATCGCCGTTGTCTGGGCAAGGCGCTTCGGACCATACCAGTACGTCAGGTAATAGATCATTGCTGGCGCAAAACCGGCTTCGAATACGCCGAGGAGGAATCGCAACAGGTAAAAGCTGGTCGGACTGTGCGTGAACATCATGCCGGTAGACACGATTCCCCACAGGATCATTACTCGGGCCACTGTCGTGCGTGCGCCGATGCGTTCAAGCAGCAAATTGCTGGGTACTTCGAATAGGACGTATCCGATGAAGAAGATGCCGGCCCCGAGACCGTAGACCGCATCGGAAAAGCCAAGATCGGACTGCATCTGAAGCTTCGCAAAGCCAACGTTGATCTTGTCCAGACTCGCAAACGTGTAGCAGATCAACAGAAACGGAAGCACACGCCAGTTTACTTTCTGGTACAGCTTATCAAGCGCTGTTGGCGCCTCTCCGAACCCCGCCATATCCATTCCATACCTCCCATTCAATTATCTGCTCATCCTCGAACGATGAAATGCTTGTGGCAAGAGCAATTTCGCGTCGGGAGATTTGCTGTTTTAGGCAAACCTCACAAGCCAAAAATTGACACATGAAAATGCGCGCTATTCCGGAGCGACAGGCGGAATCTAAATCATGGAAGGGAGATAACATGAGCTGGCTTGAGGAATCCATCATGGTCACGAGGGGTGTCGCGGGCAAAGACCTCGGTCGCACACATGAATTGCCTGAATCGCGTCAAGGCACATTCCATTATACGATCGGCCCCTACTCGACACCGGTTCTTCACGTGCAGCCAGGCGACCGAATTGTGGTCGACACGCGTGACGCCTTCGACGGCAAGTTGCTCACCGAGCAAGATATGCCGACTCAACATTTGCGCATGCCGTTCCTGAACCCGCAGAACGGCCCGATTATCATCGACGGCGCAGAGAAGGGCGACGTGGTGGCGGTGTATATCGAATCAATGCAACCGCGTGGAGAGAATCCTCGCGGCACGTGTTGCCTGATCCCAGGCTTCGGCGCATTGACCGGCACCGACGTCACTGCGCTGCTTAACGAATCGCTGCCCGAGATCACACGAAAAATTGATCTTGATGAAGAGGGCGTCTACTGGAGCAAGCGGGTTCGGTTTCCGTACCGGCCGCACATCGGCACGCTCAGTCTGTCTCCCGAGATCGACTCGATCAATTCGCTCACGCCCGACAACCATGGCGGCAACATGGATGTTCCCGATATGGGGCCGGGCAGCATCACTTATCTACCCGTGAGGTCACCGGGCGCGCGGCTTTTCATCGGCGACGCGCATGCGTGCCAGGGTGACGGTGAAGTCTGCGGTGTGGCCGTTGAGTATGCGAGTCGCACCACGATTCGAGTCGATTTGATTAAACGCTGGCCAATCGCGTGGCCTCGCCTTGAGACAGAGACTTTGCTGATGTCAATAGGCAGCGCGCGTCCGCTCGAAGATGCGACCCGTATCGCTTACAAAGAGTTGGTGCTCTGGCTCGAAGCCGATTATGGGTTCAACCGCTGGGACGCCTACATGATGCTCAGTCAATGCGGAAAAGTTCGCTTAGGTAACGTTGTCGATCCCAAGTATTCCGTCGGCGCAGCTGTCGAAAAGTACTACCTGGCTGAGTCGGACCTGTAGGCCTTCCACTCATCACATCTGAGCATGCCTCGAGAGAATCCTATGAAATCTGCCGAAAGCGCAGTCGAAACAATGCCGCACGTTCAAAGTGCGCTTGAAAATGTTAGCGGTGAGTTATTCGTCGGAAATGGACTCCAGCTTAGCCGACAGGCGAAACGAGTCATCGTGGTATCGACGATCGGCAATGCGCTCGAGTGGTTTGACTTTCTCGTTTACGGCTTCTTCGCATCGATCATCGCCAGGCAGTTTTTCCCCCCTGGCAATCCCGCTGCTGCGATGCTCGCAACTTGGGCGACTTTCGGTGTCGGCTTTCTTACTCGACCACTGGGCGGAATCATAATTGGGGCGATCAGCGATCGCGCGGGGCGCAAGGCAGCCCTGTCATTGACGATTTTGCTGATGGCGGTTGGGCTCATTTGCATCGCACTCGCGCCAACCTATGCCCAAATCGGAGTGGGCGCCCCCCTACTAATGCTGGTTGGTCGCTTTTTTCAGGGCTTTTCCGCAGGCGGCGAAATCGGTTGTGCAACGGCGTACCTCGTCGAGTATGCGCCTTCCCAACGGCGCGGCTATGTCGGCAGCTTCCAGATGGTGTCCCAAGCGAGCGCGGGCGTGCTGGGCTCGCTAATCGGTGTTGCATTGACACATTGGTTGTCGCCGGAGCAACTCGCTGCATTTGGCTGGCGCGTTCCATTTCTTTTTGGACTTTCTATCGTGCCGGTCGGCTTCTACCTGCGCAGATCGCTTGAGGAATCTCCCATCTTTTCCTCAGCGTCGGATAAGGGAACGCTCGCTCGAAATCCGGTATCGACGGTGATGGCCAACGAATGGTCTACGATCCTCGTTGCGTCAGGTTTGACGATCTTCCCCACCATCGGAATGTACATCTTCCTGATCTATATGCCGACGCACGCCACCCGTATCCTCCACATGAATTTGCAGGATGGCCTCGTCAGTTCGGTATGCGGCTCACTTTGCTACGCCTTCGCCAGCCCTTTTATGGGCATGCTCTCGGACAAGGTCGGCCGCCGCGCTCCGATGTTCGTTGCTCTCATCTTCGGTTGCCTTGCAGCCTACCCGATCTACGCCAATCTCAATGCTCACCCGACGCTCGTCACGCTCGTGCTTTCCCAGTGTTTGATGATGCTGTGCCTGGCGCTCTATATGGGCGGTTACCCGGCATATGTTTCGGAGCTGATGCCGACCAATGTTCGATCGACTGGAATTGCAATTTCGTACAACCTCGCCGTGATGGTCTTCGGTGGATTTGCACCTGCACTGGTTCAGTGGCTGACGCAGGCATTGAACGACCCGCTCGCGATCTGTTACTACGTCATATTCGGATGCCTGGTCTCGACAGTTGCGCTCTTCCTCGCCGGTCGGCTTCGCCCCGTTGCCAACGGAGGTCTGACATGAGCACTAGAGCATGGGATGAGGGCGATACGGATGTGCGCCGCCAGAAAGAAGGTCTCGCGATCGATGAAGTTATAGCTATTCGCCGGAAACTGCATTCGGCCCCTGAGTTAAGTTTCAGCGAATTTTGCACTGGAGCTCTGGTTGCCGAACTACTCCGGTCATGGGGTGTCGAGACACACGTGGATGTAGGGGGCACAGGTGTAGTCGGTGTACTCTCGTCTGGAAGCGGACGCCGATCTATCGGCCTTCGTGCGGATATGGATGCACTACCTGTCGAAGAACTCAATGTTTTCGAGCATCGTTCGCAGCATAACGGTGTCATGCATGCGTGCGGTCACGATGGTCACACTGCCATGCTTCTTGGGGCAGCTCGCTACCTTGCAAAGCATCGGCAGTTCGATGGGCAAGTGGTGTTCATTTTTCAGCCCGCCGAAGAAGGCGGATATGCCGGTGCACGTGCGATGATCGAGGACGGCCTCTTTGAGCGCTTTCACGTGGACGAAGTCTACGGCATACACAACTGGCCCGGAATGCCAGCCGGAAAATTCGGTGTTCGGGTCGGTCCGATGATGGCGTCTTTGACCAATTTCGAGATTGAGGTGACGGGCAAGGGATGTCATGCCGCGATGCCGCACAGTGGTCGCGATGCCCTACTGGCAGCAAATCACATGGTCGCTGCACTCCAGACCGTAATTACGCGATCGAAAGATCCCGTTGATACTGCTGTATTGTCCGTGACGCAATTTCATGCGGGAGACGCAATGAACGTTATCCCAGATAGCGCCACCTTTGCCGGGACTATCCGTTGCTTCTCCGAACCAGCACTTGACCAGATGGAAACGGAGTTCAACCGAATCGTAAACGGCGTTGCGCTTTCATTTGACTGCTCCGTGAAAGTGGTCATTAAGCGACTGTATCCTGCGACGACGAATCATTACGCGCCCACTCAACGAGCAATCGAGGCAATGCGTAAGATCGTTGAAGCCTGCAATGTCGACGAATCAGTTGCTCCCACGATGGGCGCTGAAGACTTTGCTCATATGCTTTTAGAAAAGCCCGGATGTTACGCATTCCTAGGCAACGACCGTACAGCGGAGTCTGCAACAACAAAGCACGCAAACGCCTCGTTGCATTCGCCGCATTACGACTTCAACGATGGCATCGTCGAGATCGGGGTTCGCTACTGGATTAAATTGGTTGACTCGTTTTTCCACACGTTTCCAGCAGGTAATTTTATGCGGTGACGGCCGGGTTGGGACTACAAGCGAACGTTCGAGCAAATACACGGTGTGATTCTAGGGGTCATATTTCAGACGTTGACATCGAAAACGAGGAACTTGCGACATGAGTAAATTTGCACCGCGCTGCGGGAGGCAGTTGGGGGCGTCCTAATTGACGTTGCGAGCAGCGCGAAGCACCTGCCGGTCGGCACGCGAGCCGAAATGCTGGCTTTTGCCCACGCTAACGTCGCGTGGCGCGCGAGGATATTCGCCTCAGCGCAGAATGTCACGGCGAAAGAACATGAAGAAGCGCGTGCGCAATTTTCGCTGCTTTATCCGGCGCGCAACTGATGGCGTGCGGCGACGCCATCAACGACCTGCGTCGTCGCGCCCGTACTGGGCGGTCAGATCGCCAAGGATTTTTTTTCGGCGCGTCGGGCAACAGGTAGCCCGTTGGCGCAAGCGTATTGATGAAGCCAATTGCTGCGGCGCCCGTCACGAGCCACCGACGTGGCGGCCGGACGAGCAATCGCCCACGCTATGCCGAGCCGTCGGCAGCGGCACTCCATGTTCATGCGCAATTGAAGTCATGCTCGACCCTTTCGGCTTTGCGATCACGCCTTAAAATTTGACAAGGCCGCCCACGAAGTCAGGTCATCTCCGGTAAAGCGGCCAGTCAGGCGTAGCAGATCAACCCGACCGGCGACCGCGCCGTTAGTGCCAAAATACTGTCTTTAAATGCCCTTGAGGCGTGTCTCTTCTTTACCGACGCACGACCACATCGCCCCCGTATTGGAGCGAAGCTCAAATGTTGCGCAGAAGCTCAATCGCCCAATCGACAAATACCCGAACCTTCGCCGCGATATGTCGGTTGGCCGGATAAGCAACATGGACAGGAATTTCGGCGCCTCGCCATTCCGGGAAAAGCCGTTGCAGACCGCCGGATTGCAGATGGGGATTCACCAGGAACTCATACGTTGTGAGCACCCCGAGACCAGCAATACCCGCGGCGAGCGCGGCGCCAGAATCGTTGACTGTGATCTGGTGGGCACCGTGTATGTCAATCACAGTCTCGTCCTTTGTGAGCGGAAACACAAAGTCACGACCCGTGCGCGGTGATGTCATCCGCACGATCGTATGTCCCTGACCCAGGTCGGACGGACCTTGTGGTGTGCCCTGTCGGAAAAGATATGCCGGCGCCGCACAAGTCACAAGCTTCAGCGTACCTGCGGGCCTCGCGATCAGTGAATCGTTGAGCAACGGTCCGAGCCGCAGCACGCAGTCGAGATTTTCGGCAATGAGATCCACCGGTCGATTTCCTACATTCATGTCGACCTGTACATCCGGGTAGCGCGCGAAGAAATCAGGCATCGCCGGTAAAACTACGTGCTGGGCCAGCGAACTGGGCAGCTCGATCTTGATTTTGCCTTTTGGAGAGCGAGTCGCACTGAGGACGCTGCCGTCTAACGAGCCGACTTCGTCGAGTATGCGTATCGAGCCTTCGTAATAGACCTGGCCTTCCTGGGTCAGGGTGAGTTGTCTGCTGGTCCGATGCAGAAGCCGCACGCCCAATTCTTTCTCTAGTTCCTGGACCAGTCGTGTCACAGTTGATTTCGGCGTACTCATCAGATCAGCCGCCCGGGTAAATGTCCCAGAATCGACAACTCGAACGAATGCTTGCATCGCAGACAATTTATCCATTCATTGAACCATTGGGATGTGCAGGAAGGAAGGCATTGATCGCCGCAGGATTGGCGGCAGCGCTCTTGGGCTGGATTCTCGCACACCGGATGTGTCAACGGCGGACAGCCGCGTCCATTTACACGAGACGCAGCTTGGCCATGCTGGCCCACCAAAGAGATGGTCTAGGCCTCGCTCATGAATCGGACGACCGCCTCGAAAGCTTCCCGGCGATTCTTTTCAAGCATCAGCATATGAGTTGCTTCCCCGAGCTCAAGCCAGCGTTTGTCGGATGTGCCGGTCAAGTGGAGGAAATAGTCTTGGGCCAGCGCGACCGGCACGTCGACGTCCCATTCACCGTGAATCAGAAGGACGGGTACTTCAATCTCGGCCGGGTCGTAGAACGGTCTGCTCTTGGACCAGAATTCACGAATGTCCTGTATCGGCCCATTCACAGCGCGTACCGATTGATTCGCACGAAGTTCCGCGTCAGGTTCCGAGCGCACAATGCTCTCCAGCCAAGCTTCGAAGCCGCCGGTCGGAATCAGGGTATCGCGTTTCCATTGCGGTGCTGCGCCCACCCAGCGCTCGCGAGCGTCAGCTGCACGCACGACACGATAGCCGCCAAGCGGCCCCCCAGCATCTAGCGGGATCGGTTTGTCGCTCACCCACTGAGGCGCGATAAGGCCCAGCTTGCGAACCTTGTGGCCATTGCGTGCTGTGAAGGCACCTGTGACGCTGCCGCCCCACGACATGCCAATCACATTCAATCGCGCAATTCCAGACGTGCGCAACACAAAATTGACTGCTGTCGTGAAATCGCGGATGCCGGACTCGGTTCGACCGAGCGGCTCGCTTTGCGACGCAGGGAGGTCCATCTCCTTCGGCCGGGTAGAGTCGCCGTAGCCACGGACATCGACGGCGTACACGTCGAAGCCCGCCTGTGCCAGATAGTCCATGAACGAGTAGCCTTCGAGCGGCGTGTCGTAAAGACATCCCGACCCGTAGGTCGCGCTGTGCATTAGCATCACTGTATGGGCGTCGTCAAACTTCTCCCGCCCGGCGGGACGCTTGTTGCGAATATGGAGCTCAATGTCCGGCGTATCGCTCGGAATCATGAAATCACGAAGTTCAACTTCAGTATCCTTGGACACGATGTTCTCTTTGAAAAATTGATTAACGAGCAATCCACTTGAACCCGGTTGCGTCGCGTTCGACAACGCCCACCGAAGTGCCCGGGAAATGACTGCTGAAAAAGGTGGCGCGATTGTCGGCTGCAAAGTTCAGCGCCCAGTAGCGTGAGCGTCGGGCGTCTTCCTGGAACTCACAATACACGGAGTTCCAGTCGGGCTTGGCAACCTGCACCGGGTGATGCATGACATCACCGGAGAACAAGGCCAGTTCGCCCGCCGATTCAAGAGTGATCGACAGATGATCGAAGCTGTGTCCTTTGGTCTGGTGGAAAGTGAACCCGTGGACGGACTGCTGCTTCGCCGCATCGATCAGTACGGCCTGACCGGCGTCCACGATCGGCTGCACACTGTCGGCGAAGACGCCGGCGCTCGGGGTTTGCACATGCTTTTCATTTGCATAGAACTCATACTCGGGCGCAGAAAAGACATATTTCGCGTTCGGGAACGTCGGCACCCAGCGATTGCCTGCAAGCACCGTATTCCAGCCAACATGGTCGACGTGCAGGTGCGTGATAAGAACGAGATCGATGTCGGCCGGCTGTACGCCAGCGGCCGCAAGGCGGCTGAGATACGGGGTGTCGAGCTGGTTGAAGACCGGATTCAATGGGCGGCTTTTGCCGTTGCCTACGCCCGTGTCGATGAGGATCGTCTTGCCAGCGAGCCGAACGATCCAGCTGTGTACGCTGAGCGCGACGCTTTGGCCGTCTTCAGCTGTGTTTTCCGAGTTAATCCAGTGCGGCCGAGCATCGGCCAGCACCGATCGGTCGCGATTAGGAAAAAGATAATCGGCCGGAATTTCAGATAGCGTGAGTTCGGTTACACGCGTGACTGTCGCGTTCCCGATCTGATAACTTTGAATCTTGTCCATTTCGTCCGTCCTGTAAAAGGTGCCACGAAGAGTCATCAAGGCATTGTCCAAATAGTGCAGGGTAAGGAACAGACGAAGAAGCGGGCACGGACGAAAGCATCGTTGCGCAATCGCGAACGTGTGGATACTTCAAAAGGGATCGTCCAGCAATTGCGTGTGCGAAGAGCCTGGGGTTTGCAAAGGGCCTGTCCGATGTCGGCGATGGTCGCCCCGTGATCCAGCACGCGCGGTCGAGGCGTTTGTCGAGGTGACCGCCGGATTATCGTCCGCCAATGTGCTCGTCGAGCGGTTTCCCCGCGACGACGGAAGTTGCCGCGGAGGGTGGCTTCGAAGTGCGGCTCGAGCGCAGCGGGAAGCAACTGGTCGTCTCTCAGGGCAGCACGATCCTGCAGACACTGCGAGATGCAGGCTTGGCGGCGGCATCCTCTTGCGAGCGGGGTGTCTGCGGCGTATGCGAGTCGCGCGTGCTGTCCGGTAGCCCGACCATCGCGATCACGTGCTCACTGCTTCCGAACGGGCGAGGGGCGACACGATGATGATCTGCTGCTCGGGCCGATCCGGCAACATTTCGCGCTCAAGCGGCATCAGCTGCGCGTATCACTCTTTCGCAAACAACTCGCCGCACGGTTCGGCGCGTGGCGCGAAATCACTGAAGTCACCCGAAATCCCTTCTCGGCTTTCTGACGGATGCTCTTTGCTGCCGACCTTCCTCATCAACCTCGGCAAGTTGACAAACCCCAGAATGACGTAGCGGACATGCGTTGCGTGCCGACGATGTAGTATCGATACGATCGTTATCGACGCACCGCCCGAACCGAAATCAAAGGACTCCGATGGACCTACGCCAGTTGCGATACTTCACCGTGCTCGCCGCCCATCAGCATTTCGGGCGCGCTGCCGCGGTGCTGCATATCGCGCAGCCCGCGCTGAGCCGGCAGGTTCAGTTGCTGGAGGCCGAACTGGGCGTGAAGCTCGTCGAGCGTCATTCGCGCGGCGCATCGTTGACGCGCGAAGGCGAACTGCTGCTCGATCGCGCGACGTTTTTGCTGCGCTACGCGGACCAGATTCGCGTCGACATCATGGATCTGCAGGGCACGCCACGCGGCACCGTCGCGGTGGGTTTGCCGCCTGCGTTCGCGTCGTTTTTCGTCGTGCCGCTCACGCATGCGCTGCGCGAGCACTATCCCGACGTGCGGTTGCGCGTCAGCGAGAGTTTTTCGCCGTCGTTGTCGGATGCGCTCGAACGCGGCACGCTGGACGTCGCGTTGATCAGCGGGCCGGTCGCCGCGCCGACGCAGATTCACCCCGAGCTGCTGCTCACCGAAAAGCTCTGTGCGATCGGCCCCGCGAGCGACGCGCGGCTCGACGTGCCGTCGCTCGACATTCGCGCGCTGGCCGACATTCCGCTGATTCTCGCGGGGCTACAGAAATCGGGCGTCCGTCTCGCGCTCGAACGCAGCGCGGCGCGCGTCAACATGACGCTGCACGACGTCATGGAAGTCGAGTCCGCCGACGTCGCGGCGCAACTCGTCGCGGACGGCACGGGCTGGACCGTGCATGTCGCGTCGGCGGTGCGCCGCGAAGTGGAGGCGGGTGTGTTGCGCGCGGTGCCGATCGACGGCCTCGTGCTTGAGCGTTTTCTCGCGCATTCGCGGCAGCGTCCGCCTTCGAGCGCAACGATCGCGTTGATGAGCACGATCCGTTTGCTCGTCGCGACGATGACGGGCGCTGGCGACTGGCCGATGGCGGAAATGCATGCGCCCGCGACAGTCGATGCGGGCGCGTCCAGCGCTTAGCGACGCTTAGGCAGATAGACCCGCGACGTCGACCGGCGACATGACGACGACCTCGGGCGGCGCCTGCAACAACGGCATCGCGGCCGCGCGATAGACGCGATAGTGCTCGGTCTGCCGATGTGCGTCGATCGCGTCCTGCGTCGCGAAGATCTCGAAGAAGCGGAACGTCGTCGTCGGTGTTTCGCTCACGAGCAGGTCGAAGCGCAAACAGCCCGGCTCTTCGCGCGTGGGCTGCAACACCGCTTGCAACGCGCGTCGCAACTCATGTTCGTTGCCGCTTTGCGGCACGAACGCCGCGACGATGACGATTGGCGTATCGCCGTCTTTAAATGAAAGCCCACGCGACGTCGTCATGGCAGCGGACACATCGGCACGCGCATCGTGCCCGGCTCCAGTTTCAGATCGAGACCGAGTCGGAAGCTGCGGTCCGGCTGCGGCTCGAAGCGCTGCAACAGCGAACCGACCGCGCCGAACACCGCGTCGCGGTACGCATTCGGATCGTCGGCATCGAAGATCTGCGTCGCGAGCGTCTTGTAGCCCTCGGCCATCACGATGAAGTGAAGATGTGCGGGCCGCATGATCGGCCGCTGCTGCGCCGCGAGCAGTTCGCCGCACGGGCCGTCGACGGGCACCGCATAGCCGGCGGGACGCACGCTATGAAACGAGAACCGTCCATCGCTGTCGGTCTGGAAGCGGCCGCGAAGATTCATCTCGACCTGCTGCGGGTCCTGGTTTTCGTAAAGACCGCCCGGTGAAGCCTGCCACGTTTCCACGCGCGCATTCGCGATCGGCGTGCCGTCGAGCGAGAGAATCCGGCCGTCGACGAACAGTTTGTCGCCCGGCGTGCCGTCGGCGGCGATGTTCGAGCCGTTCTCGCGCAGCGGTTGCGCCGCGCGCCAGAACGGGCCGATGAGCGCGGGCTCGGTGCCGCCCGCCGCGAGCGCTTTCTTTGCATCGATGAGGCCGACCAGCGTGGCCAGCCCGAGAATATCCGCGAGCAGAATGCCCTCGTGTTTTTCGGGGCCCGTTGCCTTGCCGATGCGCACGAGAAAATCGAGGCCGATTTCCAGTTCCTGATAGCTGAGTTCGACCTCGGCCGCAAACGCATGCAGGTGGCGCAGCAGACCGTCGAGAATCTGCTTCAGGCGGGGATTCGTCGTGTCCCGGTTCGCCGCGAGCACGGCATCGAGCAGGGCCTGCGGCGTCGCGGGAAGGGGTTCGCGGCGCTCCGCGCGTGACGCGGCCGCCTGGTGGGGTTCTTTCATGGTGTACTTCGCCTCCTGCATGTTGTACGCATTCTGCGTGCCCTGCGCGCGGCGCAAAGCGTGATCGCGTGGTCTTTACGCTTCGTTCTTCAGAAAACCGGTTTCGTCATACTGAAGGCCCGTGCCTTCCGCTGCCTTCAGCACGTCGGGATGCCATTCGATCCGGCCGACTTCTTCGTCCGTGCCGCCGACGACCGAATAAATGACGAGATCGTGATCGTTCGGATTGCGGAAGCCGCGCATGACGCCGGTCGGCATCGAAATGCAGTCCCACTGATTCAGTTCGAGCTGATGTTCGCCGTGGTCGCCCCAGATCACGATCATCTTGCCGTTGAGCGGAAAGAATACCTCTTCGGTCTTGTGCGAGTGCAGGTTCGCGCCCTGGCCGACCGGCACTTCGATCAGCGTGACACCGAAGCGGTGCGCGCCTTCGATCGCCGGCTGCACACCCTTGTTTTCGAGCACGCCGCGATTGATGATCTTGTAGAGCCGCTTTTCGAAGCCCGGCAGCCGGCTTTCGATGAACGTCTCGCCATACGGCTTGACTTGTCCCCAGCGCGCGACGCGCGTCGCTTCCATCTGTTCCGGTGTGATGTTCATGATCGATGTCCTCTGTGAACGCCTTTGAGCGTGATGGTTTGGATGAAATGTGGCCGATGCGTCTTGCCAGCCGACAATCGATCGTATTGCAGCGACCCGCATCAAATCCAACATCAAATTTCGAACGAGCCGATAACTTTGCGGCATCGACGATGAGCCCATTGAAATGACCGATCGGCCGATTCCGATAACAAGCGGTTATCGAATCGAGACATATTCGGTGTTGGACCCACTCCGCATGCACCGCATACGATCTGTTTCGAGCGGCGGCCTTTAAGGGCATCGCCGGTTGAACTCATTCAAATGGAGACAGCAATGGGCGACACGGCCTGTAGTTCAGTCATTGGTTCAGTCGTTGATTCCGCGGATCAAGAGGTTGTCGATATCGGCTTCGTCGGTGTCGGCAAGATCGGTTTGCCGATGGCGACGCATCTGCATCGTCATGGCCACCGCGTGGATGCATTCGATGCGAGCGTCGAGCGCGCGAGCCTCGCGCGCGCAGCGGGCATGCCGGTGAAGGACTCGCTGGACGCGGTCGTCGATGCGGCCGACGTGCTGATCACGTCGCTGCCGAACGACGCCGCGTTCGAAGCAGTCGCGTTCGACATCGCCGCGCGGGCGCGTCCGGGCCAGTTGTATATCGATACCAGCACGGTCTCGGTGAAGGCGTCGCGGCGCGTCGCGAATGCATTCGACGAAGCCGGCATCGCCTATCTGCGCGTGACCGTCTCGGGCAACGCGAAGATGGCCGAGCAGGCGCAGGTGACCGCGATCGCATCGGGACCGCAGGCGCAGTATCAGCGTGCGTTGCCGCTGCTTCGCCTGCTGGGACCGTCGCAGTTCTACGTCGGCGCGCAGGAGGAGGCGCGCGTGATGAAGCTGATCATCAACCTGATGGTGGCGAACACCGTCGGCATGCTCGGCGAAGCGCTCGCGATCGGTCAGCAGGGCGGGCTTGCATGGAGCGACATGTGGCAGGTGTTGTGCGCGAGCGCCGTCGGCTCGCCGATCGTGAAGGCGAAGGCGCAGCAGCTCGTGACGCACGATTATTCGCCGACCTTCACCGTCGAGCAGATGCAAAAGGACGTCGGCCTGATTCTCGAAGCGGGCGCCGACTGGCACGTGCCGCTGCCGATCACGTCGCTCGTCGCGCAGTCGCTGCAGCATGCATCGGCGTTCGGCTTCGGCAGCGAAGACTACGCGGCGATGATCAAGCTGTCGCTGCCTTCGGCAGTTTCTTCTTCCGACGCCTGAGCGAGGTGCGACATGGCCACTTCTTCGACGCTCGTCGACTCGGCCGCCGCCCCGCGCGACGGTGAGACGGTTCGCTACGGCATCGCGCTCGCGCTCGTCATCAGCCTGTTTTTCGCATGGGGGCTGACGTATGGCTTGCTCGACGTGCTCAACAAACATTTCCAGCAGACGCTCAACGTCACGCGGATGCAGTCGGCGCTGCTGCAGACGTGCTATTTCGGCGCGTATTTTCTCGTGGCGATTCCGTCGGGTCTGTTCGTCAACCGCTACGGCTACAAGCGCGGCATTCTGCTCGGGCTCGTCGTGTTCGCGCTGGGCGCGGTGCTGTTCGTGCCCGCGACGGCGCACGGCCGCTTTTACCCGTTCCTGATGGCGTTATTCGTGCTCGCATGCGGTGCCGCGTGTCTCGAGAGCGCAGCGAATCCGTACATCACGGTGCTCGGCGCGGCGCAAGGCGCGGCGCGGCGGTTGAATCTCGCGCAGGCGTTCACGGGCTTCGGCGCGTTCGCGGGACCGTTCATCGGCGGGCTGTTTTTCTTTCGACACGGCGCGGCGGCGGCCGGCAATGCGGCATCGGTGCGGATGACCTACGTCGTCATCGCGGCGGTCGTGCTGCTGCTGGCGCTGGTGTTCTGGCGCGTCGCGTTGCCCGAGCCGGGCAGGGAAGCCGCCGCAACGCAGGCGGAGGCGGTCGATGCGACGCCGCTGCGGCGCGAGCGCCGCTTCGTGTTCAGCGTCGTCACGCAGTTTTTCTACTTCTCCGCGCAGGTCGGCATCGCCGCGTTCTTCATCAATTTCGCGGTCGAGCACTGGGCGTCTCTGTCGACGGGGTCCGCCGCCTTCATGCTGTCCGGCGCGATGATCGCATTTACCGGCGGGCGCTTTCTGTCGACCGCGCTGATGCATCGCTTCGACGCGTCCGCGATGCTGGCCGTGTACTCGATCGCCGCGCTCGCGTTGTGCGTGGCGGCCTGCGCGATGCATGGACCCGTCGCGGTGATCGCGTTGATGGCCGTGTTCTTCTTCGAGTCGATCATGTTCCCGACGATTTTCGCGCTCGGCGTCGAGGGTCTCGGCTCGCGCACCGGCCGTGCCGGCTCGCTGCACGTGATGGCGCTGTTCGGCGGCGCGGTCGCGCCGCTGCTGATGGGCGCGATCGCGGACCGCATCAGCGTCGGCGCGGCGTATCTCGTGCCTGTTTTTTGCTTCACCGTGGTGTTGTGCTTTGCCCTGTCGAGCCGGACGGCCCGACGTCGCGCACCGCTTTGATCTATCCAACCAGGAGTCAAATCGTCATGTCAGACCTTCAGGCCGAAATTCAGCGCCTCGTCGAACCGAATCTGCGTCAGCGTTTCTACGTCGCGTTCAGCTATCCGGTCGCCTCCGTCGAAGAGACGATGCCGCATATTCCCGAGCACATCCGTTATCTGATCGAACACGAGGACAAGGTCTTTCTGTCCGGCCCGTTCGTGACGGAAGGCCATATCGTCGGCGAGGGGATGACGGTGCTGTATGCCGAGTCGGAGCAAGAAGCCACGCAGTTTATGGACAACGAGCCGTTTATCCGTCGCGGCCTGCGCCGCTACGAACTCAAGCGGTGGGAATTGCGCGAGGGCACGCTGTCGGTGAGGACGCGTCTGTCCGCCAGCCGTTTCGAACTCTGATTGATCGGTAAAGCATTGTCGAAGGCCCCACCCATGAAACCGCATTCGCCCGGCGTCACGCCGCTTCCGTTCAATCACATCGGCATGACGGTGCCCGACATCGAGCGCGCGATCCGCTGGTACGGCGACGTGCTCGGGTTCAGGCTGATTTTCCGCAGGACGCTGCAACTGAATCCCGACGTGCCCGAAGTGCAGGAGATTTTCGGTCCTGCGTTTCGGCGCGCGTTGCAGGCGCATCTCGTGTCGGCGAACGGCGTAGGGCTCGAACTGTTCCAGTTTCTCGAACCGGAAGTCGAGATGCCGGAACAGAATTTTCGCTATCAGCGGGCCGGGGTTTTTCATCTGTGCGTGACGGATCCCGATCTGCCCGCGCTGGTCGAGCGCGTCGTCGCGCACGGCGGCCGCCAGCGCACGAAGATCTGGACGTTCCTGCCCGACCGGCCCTATCAGCTCGTGTATCTGGAGGACTGCTTCGGCAATGTCATCGAAGGCTTCTCGCATCAGTACACGGAGACGTTCGCGAACATGCCGGGATGGCATGCGGTCGACGAATGAGCGCGACGAAGGGCAATATCAACTTGCGTTCCGCAAGTGAGCTGGCCGAGATCAAGTCCATCGAGCACCTCTATAAGATCGGCTTTTCGACGACGCCTGTGGATGGCCGCATCAAAAACGCGAGGCAGGAGCCGACCTGCTTGATGGCACCAGTCAAGATCGTGTCGGTGTTCGAGTGCTACAACCCTCAACCCGCAGAAGTTCGAGGCTTTGCTCCATACCTTCTTCGGAACGGCATGTCTCGAACTGACGGTGACGGATTCTTCCGGCAAACCACATACGCCGCGAGAGTGGTTCATCGCGCCGTTGGACTCGATTGAGCTTGCGGCGCAGCCCCTCATCAATGGCGAAATCGTCCATTGCCGCTACGACCCGGACTTGCTCGAAGTGGTGGAGCGGTCATGAAGGCAGTCGTCGTTTCATTTCCACCAGCAGCCCGTGACGAACTGGTGCTTTGATGAGGTAGCCGATGCGGAATATCCGCTCCTTCGACATGCTCTTTCTCGACAACTTTTTTGAGGTGGGAAACGGCTACGTCCTGACCTTCTCCAACTCTACTTTCTCGCACTTTTTTGCCGACGAGCTCAACGTCGATATTGACGATCCCTGCATGTCGAAAACGGCACGTCCAAGGGCCGGCGCCTACGCGGTTTCCTGCAGAAGGCCGATGTGCCGACTGTGGTTAAGACGCTCAAGGCCCTATGGGAATACCGTGAAGCCATCAGGATGCGCGAAGGCAAGGCCGAGCGGGTAGAGAACGCGCAAGGCCTGGCGAAACGATCAAACAGTCCAAGGTCAGTAAGCTTGCGCTGAGAGATTGGATGCTCCAGAACGCAAAAGACCTAGGAGTGGACCTCGATGGCACCCGGACTGAGCGGCGAGAGAACGCCACGCAGGTTGCCAAACAAACTTTGAAAACCACCCCTGCATCCGATCCGGATGTTGTGGGACACGAATTAGACACTGATGCATTGCAGCGTACGGGCAAGCTGGAGGGAACGGTTAAAGGTATTAAACTGCCGGGCGCAGCAACTACTCGAGAGTGGCTCGGATCATCCGCCCCAGCTGCGTTTCATCAGGGCGTTGCCACTGCTATTTTCCAGATGGTAGCGCTGGTCTTCGCGACAAAGGACCTCTCAGACAGCGATCGGTTTAACAAAGACGAAAACGAGCGGAAGCTTGCTGCGTGCATTGTCTCAATTGTAGGAAATATCATCGAAACGGCTGCCGAAACTGTCGCGAAAGCCGAGACACATCCTCTTTCGGCATATATTGCTCAAGCAATGGGCCAATGCAGAGCGCTATTCTGAGATCGGCAAATACGGTGGCCGGGCGATCGGTTCAATCGCCGGCCTCGTGCTTGCAGGCTACGATCTTTTCAAAAATGCGCCTGAAGCGTTTCACGCTCAGGAATATGGCTTGTCCGCTCTCTACGTAGCAAGTGGAATTCTGGGTGCCTATGTGGCAGTCGCGGCGTTCTTCGGGACGATCCCGTTCTTCTGGCCGGTATTGGTAGCGTCGATTCTGATTGGAATTGCAATCGCCCTATATAAGGGAGCGGAACTGAAAACGTGGATTTCGCGGTGCAAATTTAGCAAGAGCGAGTACCACACGCTCAACGAGGAGCTCGATGCATATAACTCGGCCGCCGGAGGTTAGGCATGGATGAACGCTTGATGAAGAAATGTATCGGCCAACCGGTGCCGGAGTGGGACATGATGCATCGGTTGCCGATAGACCGGCCAGTCGGCCCCGATATGTGGGACACAGGCACGATCTTCAGGATGAACTCGACGTATATGGACGTGACCGAACCATCGTTTCTGGAAAAGCAGTGGTTTATCACAGGAGTAGTGCTTGCATTCGTATTTATGGGAATCGGCCCATACATCTACAATTTTACGCACAGCGGCCCCCCGCGCCGGCCTTCTGGCTGTTTGTTTTCGATTGCCTGGCACTTGCTGCCGTCGTGCTTTTCGGCGCCATTGTTTGGAGAATGGGTCGTGGGTTCTTTTTCGGCCTACGGCGCAGGCCGATCCGGTTCCACCGTGGCGAGCTCAAGCTGTACGCGATCCGCTCGCGACGCTTCCTCATGAGGCGCGGCCAAGGTGATGTTGTATGGGAGGCACCATGGACAAAGGACTCAATTTTCTGCCTGCACAAGGAAGTAACTCAGTTCAATACCGTGTATCACATCCGTCACTACACGGTAAACGAGAGTGGTAACGTGACAAGGGCATTTTCGATAGGCCGGGAGTGGACGGGATCGCCCGAGGTGGAACTTGTGCTTGTGCAATGGAATTATTGGTGCAAGTACATGAATAGCGGCCCGAACGGGTTGCCGAAACCCATGCTGTTTCATACAGAACACGAGACGCCGCGCGAGTCGTTCCTTTTCGCGCTCTACGGGCTGGGCATGCGGGCGTCGCCGTTCTGGCGAATTATCACGATGCCACTTGTCCTGGTCTTTGCGGCAGGTCGTATCGTAGCTAATGCGAGCTGCCGTGACCCAGAATGGCCAGAATCGATCGAGAAGGTAAGCGAGATTTCGCCGGATGACCCCTATGCGGAGCCACGAGCGGGCACACCGGTTGGTTGGGCAGAAACGGTTCTGGCACAACAGCGCGGCGAGTATCCGAACGATCCGCAGGGTAAAGTCGATCACTGGAGGGGCGAGCAGGATGGGGTAGTCAATGCGCGGCTATGGCTGACGGACCGGCCACCGAAAAATCTGTCCGGTGCCTGACAGGAATATTTCATGAAGGATGAAGCTGAACGCGGCGTAATTCGCTTGAACGACAAGACGACCCACGGCGGTCATGTGACCACCGCGAGCGATGACTTCAAGGTTTTGGGAGTGCCGGTGGCTCTTGAAGGAGATAAGACCTGGTGCCCCAAATGCCAGGGTACGTTCGCGATCACCCCAAAAGACAGTACCCGCATGCATCACGACAAGGCCGTCGCCTATGACGGCGACCCCACGGAATGCGGTGCGAAGCTTATCTCCAGTGTCTCCTCCTAAGGCAACGCATAAAGCCTTTCGGCATGGTAGAGCGTAGGAGTTTTCGTGGAAGAATGCCGGCCCGGCACCAACGATTTACCCCTCGCGGACAAGCCTCCGGCGCAGGTCAAAGTGTTCGAAAATAGCGGGCAGAGCCTGCGCTACCGGGAAGGCAGCTTGATGAAAATTCCCGGCAGTCCGGAGCGCAGCTCTCAGGCGATTTTCAGTGCGGCGCTGTTCGGCTCGCTCGCGTTGGAGGGGCAACCTGTCCGGTTCTCGGGCATTGTGCCAGGCGTGAGCATGAGAGTCGGCACCGGGAGCCTCAGGCTCGGTGACGACGATGCGGTCATTCACGCCGCTCGAGGGATATGGCGGGAAGTTCAGCCGAGACTGATCGAATGGCTGACTTCACCTGTTGCGCCCGCTGGGCTAAAAATCGTGCTGGCGCCGGATATCAAAATCGAGTTTGGCTGGGACGGCAAGTATTTCCTGCGGCCGGGTGTCACACAGATCGATATCGAATATGACGTTGCGTTCGTCGCGTGGTTCACGCGTACCCGCCATCCACTGATCGAAGTGCAGCCAAAGCGCAATCCCGAGCGCATGGCACAGATCAACATCGTGCGTAGTCTGGTCGCGACCGCAATACAGAAAACGGTGCAAGCGAACGATGAACTGTACGCGCGTCTTCCACCGCCAGTGCGATATCGTGCCACAGGCGCCGTCGAAGCTTGGATGCAGGTCAGGCTCGCGGCCGGTGAGTCCGGCGCCGATTTTACATAGCGGCTACAGACTGACCGCTTCCTGTCGCTGATAAAACGTTTCCCGCAATTTGTCCACTAATGCGCGGGTCAATCGATGGGCGACATCGCCGTCGGCGAACGGGACGCCAATCGCAGTCTTCTCTGGCAGACGTTCAACGTACGGGAAGGCGCGCTGTATGAACCCACCGCTGCGCTACACCGGCTGCTCGACGCTGCCTATATCGCCGACGATGTACCCGTCGGCCTGATCCGCCTGCCGGCTGACGCCGTGTGCATCGTGCCCGACCCGTCGTGGTGGGGGCGCCAGGGCGGTATAGAGGCCGTCACACTGTTCTACCCCCCCGAAGCCTGACGACAACCCTACGCCGGCCCTGTTGAGCTGCGTGACGTGGGCACATCTGCCGGGCCCGGACCGGCACATCCAGATGGATGTTCTGCAAATTGACGCTGGTGATCCGGACATGACGATCAGGCAGGCACTGGCCGACGCAATGTCGGCGTCGCTTGAATTTGACGATGCCGAGACTGCAACCGCCGTGCTCAGGCATGGGGGCAGCGTACTCGATTATGTTATCAAGATGCTGTTCTACCTGACGGCGCGAGACGCGCACGTTGTACACGACCGGGCATATAGCAATGCACCACGCAATTTCAGTGGCCTAGGCAAACGCAAACGTGCCGAACGCCTCGCACAGATCGAGCTGTTATACGATCGGCACATTGTGGGGCGGGCCATTCTGGATGTGGAGCCGAGCGCGTCGCTGCCGGCGGACGGCAGCCAACACGAAGTTCGTGAGCACTGGCGGCGACCGCATTTCAGGATGCAGCCCTATGGACCGAGTTCGTCGTTGCGCAAACTCGCGTTCATTGGACCAACGCTTGTACGGCCCGACCGGTTCGGACTCTAGCGATAAGGCTGCGGGTTGCATGGGCCTGCTCAAGGATTTCCCCTCTCAGCTGCGCATAGCGGGCGCCTCCCATGCCGCCGGTCGGATCACATGCGGGTCGGTACCACCTCTTCTCCGAGCCATGCGTTGAGTTCCGAGAAGCGAGCCTGTAACGGCTCAATTTCATTTCGGCCAGAACACACTGGCCGCCGTGTCAGCCGCACCGAACCCGCCCGTATTGCCCGGCACGATGCTGAGCAGTTGCTGCGACACGCGGTGTGCGGCGAGCAGATCGTCACGCGTCACATTCTTGATATTGAAGAACTCGTCCATCACAACGACGTCCGACACGGGTATGAGCTGGATACCGTCCTGCTCTCAGTCACGCGGCGTGCAGCGAACTCAGGTGCTCGGGCTGGCCGCACACCTCCTGGTTGATATCCGGGCGCATCAGATGAAAAACCGATCGCTGCGCGAATTCATGTGACTCCAGCCAGCCACCGCCAGCGAACACATAGCCGCTGAAGTCCGCCTTGCGCCGCACGTATTTCGAAGAGCCGGCACGAGCTGCAGGGTTCCACCGAGCGGGTTTTGCCGCTGCTCCAGATAACCGTTGCCGAAGGTCAGAAAATCCAGTGCGAAACGCCCGAACGCGTGACGCGAAAACCACCTGTGCGGGGTGAACGTTGATGCCAGTACGTTGACCTTGAAGAACAGTGCTGAGCCATGGTGCGTGCCAACGCAAAACGATTTCGCGGGTCCCGCCCAGCTCATCGGTGGCTCGAACCATTTGCCGTTCGACCAGCATTTGGTGTAGTCGAGAGTGTCAGCACGCTCCATGACCTGTACTGACTCGTAGAACGAGCACTTCTTCGGGCGTATCGCGTCATCTGACGTGACGGACCGACTATCGTGCGACCTGAGCGGTTGGGCTACAAATGTAGTCCGTATGTGGTCGCCACGAGCCTTCAGCGGTAAAGCTGCTTTTCCATATCATGATGGACTACTACGTTTCGTATTTGTGCCGTGAGACTGGAACGGACGCGCCACAGATGCGGAGATCGAATCGCTGCCGTGTCCGTCGCCCGATGATTGTGCGTTCGGTCAAAAAGGGTAACTGCAAGCCGTATGGCCGGCTGAACGTTGTGGTCGGTGATGAAGACGAATTGGGTTCGCTCATCTTCCGCACGACCTCGTTCAACTCGATCCGCACGCTTGCTGCGAGGCTGCGGTACTTCAGTGCAGTTTCGGGCGGGCTGCTGGAAACGATGCCGCTGGAACTGAAGCTGAGAGGAAAGTCTACGACGCAGAGCTACCGAGCCGCCATCTACTACGTCGATCTCGTTGTGCAGTCCGGGCTGACACTGGAAGAGGCGATTGGTCGGGCAACGGAATTGGACAGTCAGCGCAGGGCTGCGGGTTTCGATCAGGTGGCACTCGATTACGCAGCTAGGGTCGGGTTCGGCAATGGCGCTTTTGAAGAATCCGGGGGAGGATGTTTCGGTGGTTGCCGAGGAGTTCTATCCCGAGGAGGATGAGGAAGACAGGAGCGACACTTCCGGAAGTGTGAGTGGCTCACCAACGCTCAGGGAAAAACTTGGCTGGAAGGTTGCAAACGCAATGGGAGATGCATCGTGACGGGGCTTGTTGCCTTCCTGTTGCTGACGGTGGCCCCGACCATTCTGATTGCAATTGGCGTTGTATGGCTGCGGGCTGGCCGCAAGCTGTGGGTCTGTCTGTTGGGGCGGTGATATCGCTCCGGCTCTCGCTTCGGGAAGAGCTTTTTTAGCTCGTTGATGGCTTCAGCACATCGACTTGACGGCGCTCCCAAAACGGATTGCCAGACCTCCGCGCCACGAGACGCACGATATGGATATTTTGGCAGAAGAGCGATTTCTGTATGGGAAAACTTCAGAAACATAGAATTTTTCGAAGATGGAAAAAATGTAAAGCCGAGATTCCTCGGCATGTCCAGATTCATTGATCAAGAAAATGTTTTATGTGAATTTTTAATTTCCCTGCTTATGATTATGCGAGGCGCATATAAATCGTGCCTCGGCTTTCATGCTGCCTTCGTTTCAACGACATTTAATGATTTGAAATATTATGTAATGTAAATATTGCGGATTAGATCTTGCCTGTGTTGTTGAAGCAAACGAGGGCTGGTAAATTAATTTCTTAACAGATAGAAACCGCAGTGCCGGCCTGACGAGCGCAGCAACGTTGACGAATTCACTGAATTCACATTCACAGCCTTTGATAAATGATTTCTAACGTTTCAATTGTTTGTTGATGTATCACGGGAAGAATTAAACGGTTGGCATTCAATCGATATGGACTTTGTTATCAAGTGCGGCAAAGATTTAATGATGATCGGCTATTGAAGTGGGTATTATTCGGGTTGGCTATGCTTATGAAAGTCGGGGGTTTCTTGGAAAACATCGAAAAAAATAATCTAAGTATTAAAGATGTTATTTCTATTTTTTTGAAGATGGCAATAATATATTTATTTTTCGTCACCGCTACGAACTTCTCGGACGCATTGGCGGAGACAAATCCAGGTAGCCAGCCAGCGATTACTACCTCATCGGAAAGTATAAATGATGTACTTGTGGGAATTCATGAGGTGGCTCAACACGGGAATTTAATGGATATTCTTTTCTTTGAAAAGAAAATGCATATAAAAATGAATCAACTTCCCGATAAATATGCTCTATTTGGCTTCGAAATATGCGGAATTCCAGAGGATCCTGCTCTCAACGAAAATTCTCCGGCGAAATTGAGACGGTACCAATATGTCGAGGTGCCATGGTCTCTAAAAGAACCAATTGAGCACCCGAATTTCTGTTCGGCTGACTATATTGAACGCCTGGACAACCGAAACAAGATTTCGAAAAGTATGGTCAAATTGGAATTTGATATAAACCGATCTTGCACTTCAGAAGAAATGTTTTTGGAGAACTTTAAAGATGCAAGACGAGATTCTCGATCTACTGAGAATGCAATTGCATATTATTACAATGGCAATAACGGCTTAAGAATTAATTTTCTGTTTTATCGAAAAAAAACTTCCCCAGCATGTATCGAGGCGGCTGTATTAACACAAACATTCTGATGAGGGACACATGACTCAAGATAATCTCAATAATGCGATCACCGCGACGTCGGCAATATGGGGGGGCAAACCTCCTTCTCAGGATGTACTCACGCAAATCAACAACAGTTCGCTCTTGGTCCAATCAATTAATCAATACGATAATGCCATACAGGATGGAACAGCTGCTCCAATAGGAACATATTTTCCTCAAGATGGAAGCGCTTATAGTAATGGAAAGGAAACTATTGTTAATGATAATAATCAAGTGCAAATTTTATTGGGAACAATAATTACTAGTTCAACCGATACGGGTGTTTATATTTCTGCATTGACTTATGAGATGGGAAAATTTTCTTATTTCAACCAAGGTCAGGAATTATACAATGCCGTTGCGAATCTGAATCCGAATGATCCCAATTATGGGAATGCTGCAGCAGTAGTAGGAACTACTACGGAGGCTTGGTCGGCCGCCTTCAGCTACCAAGTTCAACAGCAGATGGCTTCCGCTCCAGGGGGAGCGACGTTTACAATTGATGGAGACGAGCCAGGGCACGCTAATGGCGCTATCGAGCAGACGCTCAACAATGCTTGGCAAGGGCAGAATCTGTCGAACGCTTCGTCTGCGGATGCCTTTGCGGCTTTGACCACCGCCGCATTGAACGTAATCGGGACATTCCCGGCCATTGGCTCCAATACCTACCCTGAAATTTATCAGAACAATGCTGTTGCACTCCAAGACGAGTACGGCAGAGCAGGTCTAAATGGCGTCACAACGAATCCACCTGCAGACATCACCGGTATTGTCGTCAATGATTCGAATGGCAATCTGAGCTCATCAACGTTGACCTTCCAATCGGGTGAGCACGAAACATTAGCGTTTACCGGTAATCAGGTAAGTTCAGCAACTTATACCGATGCATCGGGAAATATTATATCTAATATCTCCTACGTCCACAATGCGGATGGGAGTTATACCTCAACGGTAAAGGACACAACTGGTGCCGTCGTGTCCACGCAGCAGTTTTCCAGCAATGGCTCGGAAGTCGATACGGTAACAAACGTCAACACCGCTGCCGATGTCAATGCCAGCGGGGTGACGCTGACCACCAACGCCAATACCATCGACGTGAATGGGCCAGACTACGACACGACGATTCTTAATGGCGGTCATGTTATCAACGCTCAAGCCGGTGACACGTTTCAACTGACCGGCGTTGGCTACAACGTGAATTTGTCGGCGACGGGTCCAGCATCGACAATCACGTTTAATGAAAGTACGAGTGCATCAATTGGCTCGGTCAATGGATCAGGCGCAACGATCAATGTTAACGACTCCAACGACGTGTTTACTCCAATCGACTGGAGTTCTCCCAAGCTTACCTCTCTGGAAAATGCAATCTCAGGAGGCAACAGCGCAAAGCTCCAAGAATTTGAGCAGTATGCGGATAATTCTCCAGAATATACAAAGGAACTCGACGAGATCGTAGATGGCCAACCTGCCACATTGGGTGCCCCGACCACGTGGGATACCGATTCAATTGATGTAAATGGATCGAACGACTCAATTTTGAACGCCACTGGGGGTACAACGACCATCACAGGAGATGGCGATACACTAACCTCTTATGGGTTCGGTGGCACGGTTAATGTTTCTGGGCAAGGTGATACGTTTGATGGTTCTAATGTGACCATTAACAGTCAAGACGGCACCTCGCTTACGGTGGATGGATCGGCCAATTCGGTTAGCGGCGGATCTGATAGCACGATCGATATAGAAGGGTCTGGCGATACCCTGACATCTGTAGGGGGTGGGAGCACCGTTGATGTTTCTGGTTTTAGTCAAACAGTCGATGCTTCAAGCGCTACAATTAATGGGGAAGGTCAGTTCGCAATTAACGGATCAAGTGATTCTATTGACCTGGATGCTCCCGGTGATACTGCAACTGTTAATGGAAGCAGTGACACGATAAATTCTAGTATCCAGGGAAGTGATTTCACAGTTTCTGGTCAAGATGACATTCTTAATGTGTCAGGCGGATCAATTGATGACGCAAATGCATCCTCAATTTTGACCGATACGCTCTCTGTTAATGGGTCCGGTGACACTATCTCGGATAGAGGAGATGATATTCTGGATGTCAGCGGTGGAAGTAACGTATTAGAGACCGACGCAGGAAGTACAATCGATATTTCTGGTGAAAATAATTCTATCTACTCGTCAAGTACCACCGTAGAGGGTCAGAACAGTGACTCATTATATATAACCGGTTCCAGCAATATAGTTTCTGATGGCCAGGGCAGTACAACTACAATAGACGGTAATGATAATACACTGTCTTCCATTGGCGCTAGCAGTATTGTTGATAACACTGGCCAAAATAACACCATAGACCTTGATGGCAGCAGTTCGACCACGAATTTTTCAGCGGGATCCAGTGGGACAGTTGATGGAGCGGGAGACACCGTTAACGGTCAAGGTAGTGATTCACTCACGATCAACGGATCGGGCGATACGATTACCGACGGGGCTAGCAGTACGACCAATATTGATGGTAACGACGATACATTGTCGGACGTCGGTGCGGGGAGCACCGTTGGGGTATCTGGGCAGAATTACACTGTCGATCTGATTTCAGATAGCAACTCTCTGGTGAATTTGGCAGCAGACTCCAGCGGTACCGTCAACGGGTCAGGAAATACCGTCGATTTAACCGGCAACGGCATTACCGTCAATGCAAGTGATGACACATTCACTCACGCCGCCGGCATTTCAGGAGATATTGTTGACGGAAGCAACGATTCGGGTGTTATGGGTGTCTCCGGGTTGGATTACATCGATTCCGATAGCGGCAACCCCACTGGTGGTGGAGATGACGGCGGTGGAGATGACGGCGGTGGAGATGACGGTGGTGGAGATGACGGCGGCGGAGATGACGGCGGGGGAGATGGCAGTGGTGGCTACTATGGGGGGTATGGATTCTCCGGAAACCGGAATGCGGTCCAGAAGGAGCTGTCGGGCGGCAGTATCAGCGGAATCGCGCAATACGATCTGAATCAGGGGAACGACCAGGCAGCTATGGCCGCGCAAGGTGGATTCCGGCAGGCAGCAGAAATGGCAAGGGACACCGCTACTTCGGCGGGTACAGGGCCGAATGTACTTGAAGGTGCACGCTGGAGTGCAGACACGATCACGTGGAGTCTCTCCAGTCTGTCAGGCATCGATGGCGCGTCGTTCAGCGGCCAGATGAGCAGTCAGTACGAAACGGATGTCGAGAATGCATTTGCAACGTGGGCGGCTGCATCCGGCCTCAAGTTCCAGGAGGTCTCGGACGCTTCGCAGGCTGACATCAACATTGGATGGGGCAATCTGAATACGGCGACGACCGGAGAGGTGGGTTACACCGGCTATCGTGCTGCTGGCGGAGTGATGTCGTCTGCCGCGATCGAATTGGAGAATCCGACCCAGGATGCGCTGGCAAGCGGAGCGGACGGCGCGCTGACCTATTCGACCGGCGCCACGCTTTCGCAGGTGCTGCTGCATGAGATCGGCCATGCGTTGGGGCTTGCCGACAATGCCGACCAGGGCTCCGTGATGAACTATGACCTCACGTCAACCAACCAGACACTGGACAGCACGGATATCAATGCAATCCAGACACTTTATGGTTCTTCGGCGCAAACGGCGGCGTTGATCCAGGCCATGGCGGGCCAAGCTCCTTCGTCCTCTGCAAGTAGTACCTCAAACCTTCCGGCAGAACAGGCATCACAGCATGTTCAGTTGGTCGCCGGAACACACTAGCTGAAGGTTCGGCCACCTCACTCCGCAGGCGATGACGCTCTGTCGCCTGCGGAACGTGAGGCTTAAAGTTTAAATACAAGAGATTCAATGATCACGCGACTGCACTTAATTTCCGGGTTGCCCCGTTCCGGGTCGACGTTGCTCTGCGCATTACTTCGTCAGAACCCCCGTTTTTCCGCTGCGATGACCAGCCCTGTGGCCCTGCTGTGCGGGACCGTCCATGGAAAGATGTGTGGTGGAGAGTTCAGCACGTTCTTTGACGACGGCAAGCGCACGAATATTTTGCGAGGAATATTCGACTCTTACTATCCCGGTGTTGGTGCCGATCAAGTCATCTTTGATACCAATCGAACATGGACTGGTCGAGCGTCGTTGCTCGCCGCTTTGTATCCTCAGGCACGTATTATCTGCTGCGTCAGGGAGGTTGGCTGGATTATCGATAGCGTGGAAACCATGTTGGCAAAAAACCCACTCCAGCTATCGAGAATGTTCAACTTCCAGCCCGGCAGCTCCGTGTACGCACGTGCAGAATCGTTGATGGAGACAGAGCGTGGTCTGATTGGACATCCGTGGAGTACGCTCCGTGAGGCTTGGTTTGGGGTCGAGGCAAAACGCCTCATCCTGATTTCCTACGATCGCTTGGTTCGTGAACCCGAGAACATCTTGAGGTCCCTCTATCATGAAATCGATGAGGCTTGGTTCGAGCACGATTTTGAGAATGTGGTGTACGACGAGCCCGACTACGATGCTCACCTCGGCATGCCCGGTTTGCACAAGGTAAGAAGCAAGGTCGAGTACCAATCTAGAAAGCCCTGCATTCCGCCTGACCTCTTCGCGAAATACGCTGGAACCAACTTCTGGGATAAACCAGAACTCAATACGCGGAAGGTAAAGTTACTTTGAACTACGACATGGGCGATCAGCCCACTGGGCTTCGATAGAGGTACAGCAAGTGAACGCCCCCGAGAAGAACGAAGAATTTGTGCAAACGCCGGTCGATCCCGCATTGGCCTGTCTCGTCGTCATCGCAAGGTTCCACGGTATCGCTACCGACGCTGCACAGCTACGTCACGCTGCAGCGCGTGGGGGGCAGCCCTTCGATGCTGACGCACTGGTCCTGTGCGCCCGCTCGATTGGTTTGAAGGCCCGTCTCGTTCCCTTGCGGACAGATCGGCTTGATCGCTCGCCACTACCAGTGCTCTGCCTAGACAAGGCCGGGAACCATTTCATCATTGCACGCCGGGAGGGCGAATCTGTCCTGTCCTTCGAAGCCGGTTCGACTAAACCCACGCTGGTGCCGATAGAGGAGATTACCCGTCGCTCCACCGGGTACATGATCGTGTTCGCTTCCCGTGCATCTCTCACGGGAGAGTTGGCAAAATTCGATTTCTCATGGTTCATTCCTGCGGTCGTCAAGTACCGGCGACTGTTGCTGGAAGTCCTGACAATCTCGTTTGTCCTGCAGATCTTCGGACTGGTGACCCCGCTCATGTTCCAGGTGGTCATGGACAAGGTGCTGGTCAACCGGACCTACAACACGCTCGCTGTGGTTGGCATCACGCTGTTTCTCAGCTCAACCTTTGAGGTGACACTCACTGCGCTACGAAACTACATCTTCTCGCACACGACGAACCGGATCGACGTTGAGCTTGGCGCACGACTCTTTAAACATCTGATCGCCCTGCCGTTGCCTTATTTCGGAGTGCGGCGTGTGGGCGACACGATCGCACGGGTACGGGAACTCGAGAGCATCCGGAATTTCCTGACAGGCCAGGCACTGACAGCGGTCATCGATCTGTTCTTCTCGATCGTATTCATCGCGGTCATGTGTTTCTACAGTGTCTGGCTGACGATCGTGGTTGTGCTTTCGCTTCCGCTCTACGCAGGTGTCTCGGCTGCCCTCATCCCGGCTTTGCGCTACCGGCTCAACGAAAAATTTTCACGTGGTGCTGACAATCAATCGTTTCTCGTCGAGACGGTGTCCGGTGTGGAAACGGTGAAGTCGATGTCGGTCGAGCCGCAGTTCACTAAAAAATGGGAAATGCAACTGGCGGCATACGTTGCGTCGGGTTTTCGTGTCACTCAACTCGGTAACGTCGGTCAGCAACTGATCCAGTACATCGGCAAGCTCGTTTCACTCGGCACGCTCCTGCTCGGTGCCAAACTTGTGATCGACGGCAAGCTGACGATTGGCGAGTTGATTGCGTTCAACATGATGTCGCAGCGCGTTGCAGCGCCGGTCCTACGACTCGCCCAGCTCTGGCAGGATTTCCAGCAGGTAGGCATCTCGATGAGCCGGCTGGGCGACATCCTGAATACACGAACCGAACTGCGTCAGAGCAGCCAGCCAATGCCTGCCATCAAGGGGGAAGTTCAGTTCGAGCACGTGCGTTTCAGATACCGCCCGGATGGACAGCCCATCCTTGATGACGTGTCGCTCGATATCCGTGCTGGTCAGGTGATCGGCATCGTCGGCCGGTCTGGATCCGGCAAGAGCACGCTTACCAAGCTCCTGCAACGTCTTTACGTTCCCGAGCACGGCGCGGTACGCATCGACGGGGTGGACCTGGCGCTAGCTGATCCATCCTGGCTCAGACGGCACATCGGCGTCGTGCTTCAAGAGAACTATCTGTTCAACCGGTCGGTCCGTGAGAATATTGCGCTCGCCGATCCCGGGGCGCCGATGGCGGCCGTCGTACACGCCGCAAAACTGGCGGGTGCACACGATTTCATCAGCGAGCTTCCGCAAGCCTACGACACTGCCATAGAAGAGCACGGCGGAAATCTATCTGGGGGACAACGCCAGCGTATCGCCATTGCACGTGCGCTATTGACCAATCCCCGTATCCTCATTTTCGATGAGGCGACCAGTGCTCTCGATTTTGAAACCGAACGTGTGATACAGAACAATATGAAGTCGATCTGCGCCGGCCGCACGGTGATCATCATCGCCCATCGGCTCAGTACCGTGCGCCACGCGAATCAGATCCTTGCGATGGACAAAGGACACATCATCGAACGCGGCACGCACGAAACGTTGCTGGCGGCTGGCGGCTACTACGCACATCTTCTTTCCTTGCAGAACGGGTGATATCGATGTTGCTTCGCCTGCACGTATTACTCGATCTGCTGCGCCGGTACCGAACCGTCTGGAGTGCAGCATGGAACATTCGCCGTCAACTGGATGGTCCCGCCAGGCTTGAATATGAACTTGCCTTTCAGCCGGCGCATCTTGAGCTGGTCGAAACGCCGGTGCATCCCGCTCCCCGGTGGACGGCTCGACTGATCATTTTGCTGGTTGCGCTGGCTATTCTGGTTGCCTGCGTTGCCAGACTCGATATCGTCGCATCGGCGAAAGGAAAACTCGTTCCCGATGCCAGAGTGAAAGTTGTTCAACCCGCAATGACAGGCGTCGTTCGGGAGATCGCTGTTCAGGATGGTCAACGGGTAAAGGCAGGCGATCTCCTGGTGAGACTCGACACCACCCAGGCTGCAGCAGACGAGGATAAAGCCAGATCGTCCAGACTGGATGCGGCATTTGCCGCCGCCCGGTCGCAGGCGCTGCTGACCGCCTTGCAGGCGGGTCGGGAACCGGAAGTCGTCAGAGTTGATGGCGCGTCCCCTGGGCGCCAGGAAGAGGCGCAACACCTCGTTGACGGAATGTATCGTGAATACGAGGACAAGTTGAATTCCGCAAGGGACGAACTCGCAAAGCGGGAAGCAGAGCTCGACAGTACACGGCAGGAGATCGCCAAGCTTGCCGCAACGGCTCCCCTCGCCCGTAGCCAGGCCAATGACTACAAGGCGCTGGCCGCCGACAAATACGTGGCGAAGAATGACTACATCGACAAGGAACAGACGGCGTTGGAGCAAGAGCATGAACTCGATGCCCAGCGTAGCCACGCCCATGAACTGTCGGCGGGGATAGCGGAGCAACAGGCAGACATTGCGCAGACCATCTCGCAGTTTCGCCGGGAACAGCTCGATGCGCTGGAGAAGGCAAATGAGCAGCTCACCCAGAGCAGCAACGACGAAACCAAGGCTCATACCCGAAGAGAATTGCTCAGTCTGACCGCGCCGGTTAGCGGCACGATCCAGCAGCTCGCCACACATACGCTCGGTGGTGTCGTAACGACTGCGCAGGCACTGATGGAGATCGTGCCGGACGACGCACTGGAGGTTGAGGCGACTGTCGAGAACAAGGATGTGGGTTTCCTGAAGATCGGCCAGCGTGCAGCGGTCAAACTTGATGCTTTTCCCTATAGCCGATACGGAATGCTTGAAGGAACGGTTGTTGATCTATCCAACGATGCTGTACAGGACAGGAAGCTCGGCCTCGCTTTCACTGTTCGCATTCGACTGACATCCAACCGGATGTGGATCGATAACCGGTGGATATCGCTTACGCCGGGTATGACCGTGAAGGCGGAGATCAAGACTGGTAGACAAACGGTTGCACAGTATCTGTTAGGCCCACTAGTTGAAGGCGCTCAGGAGAGCATGCGTGAGCGCTAGAGTTTTGTATTGGTTACCCGTGCTTGCAATCGGTGTGGTGTCGACATGTTCGACGCTCGCATATGGCTTCGATCCATTGCGCGCTGAACAGACGATCTCGCCGAATGCTGCTGCTGGCCTCGTCACGACAGTTGATCCATGTGAATCCGGTCCTCTCAGCGAGCCGCTGACATTGGACGATGCGGTTGCGCGTGCGTTGTGCCGTAACCCGAAAACCCGTGAAGCATGGGCTGACGTCAAGGCTCAGGCGGCTGCGGTTGGCGTGGCACGAGCATCGTACCTGCCGACTATCACTGGAAACTGGCAGGGCGTTCGGGACAATTCCGTCACGGATATTACGGGGCATCCCGAGCTGAGTTCGAACTACGCTGCGACGGTGCGTTCGGAAGGCGTGTCGCTCAACTGGCTTCTGTACGATTTCGGAGGGCGGGAGGCGGCACTCAGGAATGCATCATCGCTACTGGAGGCGGCGCAGGCTACGCAAAATGCGACATTACAGGCGACGTTCGCCACGGTTGCCAAAGATTATTACTCGGCCCAGGCGGCTCGTGCGGCGCTGGATGCGGCTCGGGACATCGAGGAGATGACAAGGCAAAGTGCCACGGTAGCGCAGGCCAGGGTCGACAGGGGGGCTGCCCCCGTCACCGATGCGTTGCAGGCACAGAGCCAGCATGAACAGGCGATACTGAGTCTCGCCAAGGCCCGGAGTGACGCCCAGTCGTCGATCGGTGCGGTGGCGGTAGACATGGGCTACGACCCCACCGTTATTACCGAAGTGCCTGCTGTGACGGATACTGTGATTCCGGGCAGGATTTTTACGCAAGCTCTTGCACAGTTGATCGAAGAGGTGAAGCGGACTCACCCCAGCGTCGTAGCCGCAGAAGCGCAATATGATGCTGCCGTAGCGAAAGCTGCTCAGGTACGTGCGCAGGGGTTGCCAAGTATCAGTCTCACGGGGAAATACAGCCGGGACAACCAGCCTCAAAGCCTGGGGCTCGGACTTCCAACCTTTCCGTCCAGCGGTCACGACGCCTATATCGGCATTCAGGTTTCCATTCCGATCTTCGAAGGATTCGGACGAAACTATCAGATTGATCAGGCACAGGCCGAAGCAGAACGGCAACTGGATACGCTCGAAGAAACCCGGCTCAAGGTCGCACTGGACGTCTGGGATAGCTATCATGCCCTGGAAGCCGCGTCGGAAAGCTCAGCTCACAGCAGCGCTCTGCTGGATATCTCCCAGCAGGCCTATATCGCAGCCGAACACCGTTATAGCGTTGGCGTCGGTAACATCCTCGAACTGCTTAATACGCAGACGACTCTCGCCAATGCGAAGGAACGCCGGATTCAGACGTTGACCGAATGGGACAATGCCCGGATTGATCTCGCGTCGAAGCTGGGACGCCTCGATCTATCGTTCACTGCAACGGCAGGAACAAATTGAATGACTCTCTGGAAATCATGTCTGGCCTCTCCGCATGTTTCTTTTGCCGAGCATGTTGCAGTCGAAGCTAGCAATCTCGATATGCGCTACACAACTATATTTTGTACTCCATAAGTATGATCATGAAATACTCTAGGGCTGCAATCTTGATTGCCGTTGGTATAACGACAGGTTCTGCCTTTGCAGAGGACAGACCCATTGCGGCCTCAACAGCATCGGCCCAGCCTGCTTCCATGTCTGGTCAAACAGACAGGGGAATGGCTCAAGGAGGGATCGCAACTGGCTAAAGCAGGGAATCACGAAGAGGCGGTAGCCTACTTCGACAGGATCATCGATGCATATGGGAAGCAATATGATGACAAGGGTACAAGATACTACAGTGCCCATTGGCAGATTGAGAGCTTGATGTATCTCGTTTCGTCTGCCAATGCGCATGTCAAAGCCGTGGTTGCGCCAGGAACATGGGCTTATGCCTGGTACCTGAAATCCTACGCATTGACCGGACTTGGGCGGCAGGCGGACGCGAAAGCAGCGATTCAACGGGCGGTGGACCTGTCACCTCGCAACGCGCAGTTTCTTGAAGAATGGGGAACGCTGCTCGAACTGGAAAAGAACTGGCCGCAGGCGATGAAAACATTTCAGGACGCCAAGGATGATGCCCGTCAGTTTTCGCCGCCAGATGTCAAGAACGCAGAGCTGGGGCGGGCATGGCGAGGTCAGGCGTATGTCGATGTCGAACTGAACAGGCTGGACGAGGCAGAGGCGCTGTACCAACAATGTCTGCAACTCGATCCTCACGACGCGCGTGCTGCCGCCGAGCTTCAGGGGCTACGCCGACAACGTGCGGCAACAGGCAGTAGTCAATAGAAATGAAAAGATCGCACTCACCCCGATGCTGCGAGGAACACACGTTGACGGCAATAACGGGTCTGCAGTTGCGTTGCAATACAGGCGCTCATGGCATCTGTGATCGGCGCCGGCTGGAGGAGCGAAGATGGCGGTCGATCCGGATACAACCCGTCTCGATCCCTGGGCGCGTTCGCCTCGGAATGGCGAAACGACTGGAATTCCTGCGGGACGTTTCCCTGGCGGGCATCATGTGGATTTGCTGTTCACCTTTCGCCAGTGCGCAGATGGTCGAAACGCATCCCGATCCCTCATGCCAGCTAACAAAGAATGCGCAGGTCCAGATGACCGTGCGCAGCGGGCACTACGTCATTCCGGTCGAGATCGGTGGCCATGTGTATCCGATGGTACTCGGTATCGGTTCCGACAGAACCGCTTTCACGCCCGAAGCGATCCAGACGCTCGGGCTGGCCGAGGATAGCCGGCGTGCCAGCGTCGTCGCAGGGCTCGGGACGGGCTCCACCTCTGAATACCCCCGTATTCTTCCTTCCCTCAGGTTTGGCGGTTCGGAGTGGGTCGATCTGCCTGTACTTCCCATGCAATCGATACCGGATGGTCCACCGGGTGCGGGTGAGCGACCAGTTGGGCTGCTCGGAGCTGACGTCCTGTCCCGTTTTGATCTGGATGTCGATTTCGTCAACAGGTCGATGAGCCTGTATACGGCTCAGGGATGCGTCGGACAGTTTTTACCCTGGCAGGGCCGGTACTTTGAATACGCGACCCGACCGGTGCCTGGCTCCAGGCACCGGTTTGTCATTCCAGTGCAACTGAATGGCGTGTCGCTCAATGCGTTGCTGAGCACCGGCACGGCGCGGTCGGCACTGAAACGCGAGGATCAGCCGAATGTGGGTGGCGTGAGCACCGGTTCGCCAAACAAAAACATCCCCAACGGAGCCTCCGGTTACGCAGGTTCTGGTGCGGTAGTGGATCGATACCGTTTTGAGAGCTTCCGGATTGGCCCGGCTACGTACCACAACGTTTTACTAAGGGTCAGCGATACCGTTCCCGAAGGCGAGGACATTGCTCTGGGTCTGGACTTCATGCACTCCCGACGGATCTGGTTTCCCCGATCGTCGGAGCAGGTGTTCATGCAGCCGTCGACTGATCGTCGCGATGTTCCGATACCTTCCGAAATCATTCAGCCAGGAACGTCTGGATCGATCCCGGACGGGGATGACCCCGAAAGCCTTGATGCAATGATACGGAGTCGCCCCGAACTGTCGACCCATAGCCACATGACCTATTATCCGAATGTTCGGGTGATACAGCGGGCACGGTTGCAGCCGCCTCCCTGAGCGGCTATCGGACAGCAGGTTGCTCGTCGAACGAAGTCGAAGTCGTGTTTATGCCGGGTCATCGACACGTTTCTGGTTGGGAGCTTACTGATAAGTGAATAGAAACAGACGCGTTTCGAAGTGCCTGTTGCTGCCTCTGCCTCAGGCGGTAGCTCGCAGGCGGGCACTTGAACATCATCTCGCCCTGGTTTCGTTGCAAGCAGGTGAATCGTCATCTGGCGTATTCGCCAGGCTGATGCGGGCACTCTACCTTGCGTACTTCGTTCATGAGTCGACGATCGGGCGTACAGAACTGGATGACTTCCGGGAAGCTGAAGCGTTTCTTCATCGGTGCCTTGCACGGTCCGGCGAAGACAAACGCTGTGAAATCAACGCAGCAGATACGGACGTTCTTCAGCGGGTTCCGGCGATTCACGATCGTCAGCTTGACACATCGCCGGCCCGGATCTTTGTTGCAGCGGACAGGAGAATGGACCGGTTCCTGACCAGCAATGATGCGCTTTCCCCGATTGCTGGCAGCAGCTTGACGGAGTTGCGCGATGTCACTGATTGATCGTTTGCTCGCCAGAACGCCGAAGCGGATGCTTCGTTTAAACTCAAAGTGGTTGTGCGGGTGTGGCTTGCCGATGACGGGTGTCGGTGCTGCCGTTTTCCCTGGGCGCTTGCCCCGTCGTCCGGTCAGTCGGCTCACGATCGACGTGTCGCCTTTCATAGAATCTGGTTTGACGTAACCGTCTCGTAGTTTTTCATACTGTATATAAGAAAATGCTCGATACCGGAGAGGCTTGCCAGTCAACGGTTTCCCGGATTCAGTTGCCCACGAAATTTCAAAACTCGTGGGCGAAAATCACCTCGTCACTGCAACATCAGTTCGATCTTGATGCGTTTGAATGAGCCACATTTCAGCCCCGGATCGGTCTTTCCGTAACTCTGCCAGTCAACAGTCAGCCCTTGGCAACACTCGTTCTGGTGAAAGAAAACGTATGTTTCGCACACCTGCCTCGGCATCGGTTCATCGTCGGCCCACAAATCTTCGGGTGGCGCATCGACGAAGGGAACTGCCTGGTCTGGCGGTAGCGCTCGAAGTCGATCCACTTGCCGTTTGAGGATCAAGATCATCTCATCGCAATTCCAGGTCGAGGGCAGGATGGGATTCGTGTTGTCCGTCACCTCACGCCCCGGCTGATCTGCTTGCCGTATGTGATCCCCAAGGGTTCAAGAAGCTCACGTAGCAACGCCAGACCCGCTTGGGTCACCTTGGCGCGTGCGTTGACGCCGCCACGTTGTCGCTGAGCATCGCGCTTCGCTTTGAGTGCGCCGATTTTTTGCCCCACGGTCTGATACTCCCGGTCGCTTCCCGCAAGCGCCTTGAACGCGTCACCAAGTTGCCCGTCTCGGGTAAGCGCAGCCGATAGGCCGTGCACATCGATTTCGCCCCTCGCCAGTTCCCTCAATTTTTCAACGAGCACGATCAGCTTGTTTGTTTTCTCCGCTTCGACCTTGGCCCATTCAGGAAAACGGTCACGTGCATACTGTGCCGAGAGCCAGGGCGACATCTCACCAAAAAGTCTACGAACCTTATACAAATTGATCTTCTTCACCGCAACGGGATCATCCAGGGCAAAACCACTCATGAAGATTGCTGCAAGTTCTGTCTCAAATTCCCGCTCAAGCCGGGCGTCGTCGGAACGCCAGTTGCTCCTGTGCTCCTCAGTGAATGCATCCAGTTTAACCATCGTGCCAAGCGTGCCGGTCCTGCCGTACTCCGTACTGGCTTCGACGATTGCATCGTTATAGGCGCACTTTGCTTCAACGCGAGCTACCTTGACAATCTCTGCCTGTTCCTTGTCGATCATCGGCGCAACTTCACACTGCACGACCTCAAAATTCTGGATCGCATTGTCCCGCACGAGAATGCTCAGTGCCGTACTGCTGTCCTGTTCGACCGGGCGGAGTAGTTTGTATGTCGTACGGTCCAACTGAAGGTGCTCTTCAAGGTAGCCGGTTAGCGTTGCTTCTTCCAGCAGACGTACTCGCACTTCCTCCCGCAGGTTGTCGCTGCCAGGGACCTTGAATTCAGCATCGGCCCGAACGTTGCCATAGATTCTCACGGAACACGGACGATCCCGACGATTTGCACGGTTAACGGTTTGAATGATCTGATTCGTATCTGCGTCTACATGATCAAACCGGGTCCACAGAATGTCAGGCTCCCGAACGAAGTTGAGGCCGAGTCCGAAGAGCGGGCTGGAAATCAGGATCGGCAGCGTACTGGTTCGGGCGGGCCTCGATTTCTTCAGCCGTATTCTCAGGCCGTGACACAATGACGGCCTGATCCCGCAATCCAAATCTCTCAACGAGAAGCCTGTACATCCCCATCTTCGATGTATTCAGAAGCATGACAAGTCTTGTCTTGGAAGCGATTCGCCAGCATCGAGCTTCTGTCTGAACCCCTGGAGCAGAGCAGCGAGATCGGAGTCGAAATGCTTCGTCAGCCGGATTTCGAGCGGGTTGCACTTGAACACTACGAACTCGTAGCAACAAGAGTCCGGTTCGGTCAACGTGCCGAGCGGCGGCATATCGATGGTGTTGACTGGCAACAACGTAGCAGCAGACGCTCCCGTTTTAGCGGCCAGCTCCGCCACAAACCGCCGTCGCCACTTGAACACCATGTTGTCGTTCAGGCCGTGTTCCCGTGCAATGCGTGAGACGGATGCCCCAGGCCATAGTCAGCTCGACGATCGATCGCCGGTACTCGTTCGTGAAGTTCGGCCGCTTCGCGGCCGCCTTCAGCGCGTCGTCAGAAGTGAGGCCTTGATACGCTTTGCATTGTACCGGCGGATATTCATTCATCTGGCTTTGTTGATCGTCCATAGGCTCTAGTAAATCGGCAACTGCGCGGTCGCCTTTATCTCCTGAAGGGAAAGGTGCGAGTTCAGGGTCACAATTCCCGGCAAGCTAGAAAAGATGTCAGTAAAGAGGTGGCCATATTCGGCAAGATCTTTCGCGACAATCTGGACAAGATAGTCTGCATCGCCGCTGACCTTGTGACAGCTAAGAACATTCCGATGAGCTGCAAGCTGTGCTTCGATCCGAGTTAATACCTTTTCCGCGTGTTCCGTGACAGTGATGTGCACGAAAGCTAAAACCCCCAGTCCTAGCAACTTCCGACTTACCACTGCCTGATAGCCTTCAATGTAGCCTTCTGCTTCTAGCCGTCTTTGGCGTCGCCAGCTGGGCGATTCACTTAGCGAAAGTTTCTCCGCAAGTTTGCCACCCGTCATGCGTCCGTCCGTTTGCAGGAGACGAAGCATGTCTTGATCGATATGGTCGAGTTTCTGCATGAAAAAATCTTTCTCTTACGGGAAGAATTGCACGGGAATTCTCCAGAATACTAGCTCCAACCCGCGCATTTTTGCAAAGTAATTTCTGTGACGTATCGCTAGACTGATGCTACTCAATGCGGGGATGGCGACCACAGATGATCACGATATACAGCGAAGCTCACGCGTCGCACTGCGACACATATGAGGTTATGAACGGAGAACTGACTCCGTGCTTTGAGACTCCACAACGCGCCTTTTCAATTGTCAAGGAATTAAAGTTTTGCGGGCTGAGCGATATACGTCTTCCCGATTCACACGGCATATCTTCTTATGCCAGCGTGCACGACGAGGCATACGTTCGCTTTCTTTCCGACGCGTGGAAACAGTGGTCCGACGCCGGCCGCAGAGGGTCGGCATTGCCGCTTGTGTGGCCTGTTCGGGGAAATGTCACGGCGCCTCCCGATTCGATTGACGGTCGTCTCGGCTACTACTCAATGGACACGTGTGCTCCTATAACAGCCGGCACATGGGAAGCCGTCTGCGCAAGTGCTGACACGGCGTTGACCGGAGCAGGATATCTCGAGCGTGGCCATCGGGCCGCATTCGCGCTTTGTCGTCCACCTGGTCATCACGCCAGCCGGGACTGCATGGGCGGCTACTGTTATCTCAACAATGCGGCTCTCGCAGCTCAGAAGCTGATTGATGGAGGAGCGCATCGCATCGCCATACTTGATGTCGACTATCACCACGGCAATGGCACTCAACATATTTTCTACGATCGGGCAGACGTGCTGTTCGTGTCGCTCCACGCGGATACTCGTGTCTCATATCCATACTTTTCAGGACGCAAAGAAGAAGTAGGTAATGGGATCGGTTACGGGTTCAACAAGAACTACCCGTTGCCGCACGGCGTCTCCTGGGGCGTCTATGGAGATGTCCTCGCAAACGCCTGTTCTGAGATTGAGCGATATGCGCCGGATGCACTCGTTGTTTCCTTGGGCGTCGACACGCATGAGGATGACCCAATAGGACGCTTTCGCCTTCAGGAGGGAAATTACCTGCGTATGGGCGAGATCATTGGTCGTCTCGATATACCGACGCTGCTGGTTATGGAGGGGGGATATCTCATTGAGAAGATGGCTAGCAATGTAGTGTCGGTCGTAGCATCTTTCGATGGGGTAAAAGCATGAAAGCCATACAACGTCTCCACCGCAATTTCACCGTTACAGCACAGTGGGTGAAATTCACGATCACGGCCCTGGCTGTCTTTACATTCCATCGGTCGTATGCCGCGGACGAAGTCGTCGTCAAAGTCGGCGTGGCCACGACGCTCACCGGAGTTGCGGCACATTTGGGAAAGGACGAAGAAAACGGCGCGCGTTTAGCAGTCGAGGATATCAATCGCGACGGCATTATGGTCGGCCCGCGTCGGGTAAGACTGGAGTTAGTCTCCGAAGACGACGCTGGCGATCCTCGTCTGGCAACCACCGCAGCCCAGCGTCTCGTTGATGAAAACGTGGTCGCCGTGGTTGGCCACATGAACTCCGGCACATCCATCCCGGCGGCACGCGTCTACGCCCAGGCGCACGTCGCCCAGGTTTCGCCGTCTGCAACCAATCCGGTGTTCACCCATCAGGGGTTTGCCACAACCTTCAGGGTAGTTGCGACGGACGAGTCGCAAGGCCCAGCACTTGCCGAGTATGCGTCCAATGCCCTGCGCATTCGAAGCGTTGCCATCATTGACGATTCATCGGCATACGGCGTTGGCCTTGCAGATAGCTTCGAGCGATCTGCAAAACTACGTGGAATCCGGGTCCTGTCCCACGATGCGGCGAGCGACCACACCGTCGACTTCCGGGCAGTCCTCACCCGGCTCAAGGCTGAACGGCCTGATGCTCTGGTGTTTGGCGGCATGGACGAAACAGGCGCTCTACTCGTTCGCCAGGCCGCTGCGCTGTCTTTGAACATTCCGATCGTAGCCGGCGATGGGATATGTGGGGACGATTTCCCCAAGCTTGCGGGCCCCGCTGCGAACCAAGTCGTCTGCTCGATCGCGGGTGCCGCGTTGAGCGGCTTGCCTAGCGGAAAGGCGTTCGAGCTCAGATATCAGAAACGGTTTGGCGAGCCGATACTCGGGTATGCCGCCTTCGCATACGACGCTGTGCGCGTGATCGCCGCCGCCATCGTCAAAGCCGGATCCGTCGAGCGTCCCGCAGTGCTGGCTGCGCTACACACCACCGACTATGCGGGAGTGACTGGGCGAATTCGCTTTGACAGCAACGGCGACATACATGATCCCGTCATCGCGGTGTACGGCTATCAGGGTATGGACAAGATTCTGAAGGCCCAGCTTTCTCCACCCATCATTCATTAGATCGCATTTTCCCTCAAATACTCAAAAGACCAACCAGCATGATTCAAGAAAAAACAATTCGCGCCCATCTTCAGGCAAATGGCTTTGCGCACTATCAACCAGCCATCGACTGCGACGATGACGATCGTCGCATACTCAATGAAGAATTTCTCTCACTGGAATCAGACGAATTCGCACCGCCCGGTGTACATCGCTTTCGCCGCTATGGAAACGGAATCATCATTCCCTGGGCCGAAAGGGAAGAAGTCTTCTGGATCCCGCCGGTGACCAGCGCAAACGTGTGTCGTGCCGGTTACGATCAAGGCGGCAACAATCCCGAGCATCGGAACATCCGCTACTTCAACGCGTTGAGCGACGTATGCAAGGCAAGCCGCATTCTTCAGCGGCTCATTCTCGACGATTTTTCGCATACCTTCTGGCAACACGTTGGCCAGGAATTCCCGATCTACTTCGGCGTGCACTTTGTAAAAATCCAGGCACACGATAGTCAAGAGCTTGGTATCAGTTCGCCCAATTGTTTTCACCAGGATGGCGAACCGTTTACGTTTGCTCACCTGGTTCATCGCTCAGGTTCAACCGGCGGCGGCGTCAACTATATCGGCAAGCCATCGATTCGTGACCTCTCGCTCTATGAGGTCCAGGCTGACGATATCGTTGCCCAATTTACCTTGAATGGCTTTTTGGAGAGTTTCGCGGTTTTCGATCCGGCCGTTTGTCACTACGTCGATCCCGTGCGCAAGGCCAGCAACAGCGACGCGATAGCGGAGCGCTGCATCATCCTCATCGATTTCTCTCAAACGAGGCAGAACATCTAATGCAAACGCTCACGATGGCCGTTCTTCCGATACTCATTGCGCTGGCAGTGGGTTATGCCACCGGACGGATCATCAACTCCGGAGCCCGGACCAGTCTGGCCCGGCTGATCACGCCACTCGTATGGCTTCTCCTCTTTTCGATCGGGTACCAGTTTGGTGACGTCCTTGGAAGAGCGAGTGAGGCGAGGCACGCAATCATGCTCGCGCTCCTGCTTGCCGTTCTGACGACGGCATTTCCTTGGCTATTGATTGTTCTCGCGCACCGTCCTGACGTAACGCTCGTTCGGACCGTGAATCGGGAGCGCGTGAAATCTGATGCGGTTCTAAAACCAATTAAGGAATGCGCTATAGCACTTCTGATGGTCGTGAGCGGCGTGTTGATCAGCTTTGTCAAATTACCCGTGTTTCTGTCGGGCGTGCCGCTTCCTTCTACCAATCAGCTTCTTTATACGTTGATCTGGCTGGTGGGTGTCGATCTGGTAGGAATCACTGTCAGCAGGAAATGGCTCTCGGTCAGAACGCTCGCGATCCCTGCCCTCGTCGTACTTGGATCACTGGCGGGAGGGGTAATCGCTTCAATGGTGGGCGGGCAACCACTAAAAGTTGCGCTTGCGCTGTCAAGCGGCTTCGGGTGGTTCACCTTGTCAGGCGTGCTGATGGCCAAGTACATGGGGAATACGTACGGCACGATAGCATTACTCACGGACCTGTTTCGGGAATTGCTTGCAATCGTACTCCTGTACAGCCTGGGGGCGCGATTTTCTCAGCCCTGTATTGGCGCGAGTGGTGCAACGGCTCTGGATTCGACACTTCCGATTATCAAGCAGACATGTCGGGCGACTGAGGTTCCGACCGCGCTCGTCAGCGGTCTCATCCTGACGCTAATCGCCCCATTTCTGATCACTCTTTTCTTGATGAGATGACTATGCAGAGCATCGAAAACAATACCGTTGTCCGACTGCGTGCAAGCGGTCTGCGTATGACGGTGAAGACACAGAACCCGGATGCAGCCAGGTTTGGGAAGGATTTTGTGTTCTGCGAGAGCGTCGTAAAAGGTAAACACGAGCACGGTTACTTCCGGCGCGATCAGCTCGTGGTGCTACGTCACAGTGTCGAGCAGGTAATGTCCGATTTCACTTAGATTTCAATCTCCGGCGTATCCGAAAGGAAGCGAGATGTGTCGGAAGACGAACAGTCCAGTAGGGGAGAAAAATGGGCCCGATCACTACGTCGCCCAGTCAGAGTGTTATCGCTAATGAGCCCGGACGTCGAGCCGAAGCCGCTTATTGGCTGTTGTGGCTTGCGATGCTATCGACCACTACCGGCTCGATGCTCTTGCTGCTCGGGCTCGCATCAATCCTGTACGTGGAGCGTGGTTCTTCCTTGGCCGCCGGCGTCGTGTTCATCAGTCAGTGGCTGCTCCCCATTTTCCTGGTCGGATGGTTGGGGCGACTTGGTCGATTCCGACAGCCTGTCCGCGTGCTGGCATGCCTCGAGTTCTTTCAACTGGTTATGCTGTTGCCGGTTGCGAGCAATCTTCTTGTGGTCGCTTTCGTCGGACTGGTAGCTCGTGGCGTACTGGAGGCAATAGCCCGCTCGCTCAGAAGTACGGCACTGAAGCTTTACATTCCTGCCAGTCGTCTCGAGAAAGCGGCCACGCTTTTCAATGCGTCCCAATACCTCGGTGTCGCGGCAGGCGGTGTGTTGTCTTACGCAGGCATCAAAAATCTGGACGTCCATGTATTGATTGGAGTTGCAGCAGGGTGTCATGTGTTGAGTCTTGCGATGTATCTGGCCTGCCCACGCTTGCTTTCGACGCGCTCGATAGAGTCGCGCGAAGCACGCGTTGGCGTGTGGAGAAACGCGGTTCGAGAGATCAGGATTAACCCGACACTTAGGCAATCAATTGTTCAACTGACGCTTTACACTGCGATCTTGCAAGGTTTCCACACCGTCGCACGCGCCGCGCTGCCGGTCGCATTGCTGGATGGCGGCGTCAAAAGCGGATTGCTGCTACAAGCCGGCATCGGGCCGGTCATCCTGATCGCGCTAGCTCTGTACGGCTATCTCGTTAAGCGCGACGTGCCTAGGACTACTTTGGCACAAATGACTCTGATTATCGCAGGCTCATGCGTAACCATATTGCCGCTCAGCAGAAACATGGCCTCTGGTTTCATCACATACTGGATTTTTTTCTTCTGTTTCGAACTGGCCTACACCAAGCTGAGCAATGACGTTCTGCTGTCGGTTGACCGTCGTGTCGTAGCGGATGTCAGTATGGTTTACAATTCCATTGTGACAGCCTGCCTTGCCGTGTCCGTAATGATAATCGGCTTCGTAGCCGATAGAATCGGATTTAAAGATGTTTGTTTTGTCGTTGGCGGTGCCGCAATAATATCTGCACTGTGTTCGGTATTTATCTTACGGCGCGGCGAGTCTGACGTTACTACTCCCGATTAGGGGTTTCAAGATTCCTTATCTGGATTTTTTCAAATACAATCCATAAAAATTTATCATGAAATTCGATCATGTCGGCATTCAGGTGCGGCAACTGGATACGTGTATTTCTTGGTACAAGGCCGTCTTCAACGCAGCGCAAAATTGGACGTTGACCGAATTTTCTCATCTCACATTACGTAGGCTTCCCGGCATTACCGTTCTGACGGAAATCCAGTCCGATGAAATCAAGCTGCATTTGTTCGAACGCAGCGAGCTAACCTTATCAGGCGACCGGATCACGAAGTTTCAGCACATTGCGATCAATGTCGCGCGGGAAGCACGACTTGAAGAACTCCAGCAGCTCGCGTCGGTGGCAAACAAACGATTTGGACTACTGAGCGAAATCAGCGAAATCGTGTGGGACAAGAACGGCGTTGGGAGTCTGTATCTCGCTGATCCGGAAGGGAACGAGTTTGAAATTACGCATTCCCGCGAGCGGAGCTGACTGACAATGTTCAATCAAATCTTCATTACCGACGATGTCTACCTGAGCGACCACGCGTTACGCGAGGTCTGTTCGCTGAGCACAATGCCCTTGCTATACCAGTCGAGTGCCGGCGGTCGGCTCGACGGCTGCGACGCGATCCTCGCCAGCTGGGGTGCAACGCTGGATGCTCCGTTCTTTGCCCAGTTCGGTGCACTGCGTTATGTTGGTTTGCGCTGCACCTCCACCGGGAAGGTCGACGTGGACTTCCTTAACCGGCGAAACGTTCCCTGGACCAATCTGGGCCGATATGGCGACTTTGGCACCTGCGAATTTGTGATTCAGCAATTGCTCAACATCACGCGAACGCACGCAGCAAACACCTTGAGCGTTAGCCAGCGCGAGCTTCGCGGAAAGACGCTCGGCATCATCGGCTTCGGCGGGGTAGGCCAGCTCGTGGGCGAAGCCGCACTCGGTCTCGGGATGCAAGTGTTCGTTGCTACCCGCGGTGGCCGACCTGAGAGCATGCGAGACTCACTGACCCGGTGCCGCTTCGGTTCAATCGACGAAGTGGTGGCAGCCGCCGATTTCATCTCGATCCACACGCCGGCCTATACGCCCGTTCTGTCTCGCGACGTCCTGATGCGCGCCAGGCGTGAGGTCGTAATGACTGTCACGACACTCGGGCTACCGTTTCTGCTGGACGATATCGCGGCGTTTCTGCTCGCGGAACCCACGCGGCAAGTGGTCTGCGACCTTTGCGCGGCCAGTCATCTTTCACCAGATGAGTTGCCGGAGAACTTCGATGTCGTGCAGGTCTACTCGGCCCGCACGCACGAGTCTGTCGAACGCGCAGAGCGTGAACTCGTCGATAACCTGCGGTATCACGCAGGAGGTTTTGCTCATGCATGAGACGAGAGCGGGGCGTGTGCTGTTCCTGCCGGCCATCGTCATGTCAGGCACCGCGTCAGAGCCTGGCTACCAATGGCAACCCGACAGTCCTCTGGTGTGGGCAGAGGACCGCACGGAAAGCGCGCGCTTTTTCGAAGTTGATGCGGACTGGAATCGGTGGACTCTGTCGCATCACATTTCCTTTTTGCTATGGGTACTCAGTAGCAATGAAATCGACGACATCGTTGCGAACTCGCCGGATGCCACTGAGCGGTTGCAGCGAGTTGCATTATGCACGAACGCCTATGGCTCGATGCTCCGATACGCACGGTTGATCGGCCCGGAGAACTATGCCCGTTCAGTTCGCCCGATCATGAGCCAGTTCTACCCCGGGTTCTCGGCGACCTGGTCTGCAGATTACCAGATCTACAAGCGGCGGATCCTGCGGCTGCTGAAATCGCCAGATCCGCACGCACCTGGCACGGTGAAGAAGCCATTCATGGACTCATTGCACGATCATCTGTCTACCGCGAAGGCGCTAGTGCCCAAAGGTCCATCGCTCCTGCGGAGCATCGAGAATGCGCATGGCAATGAAGCCTCGGCGAGCAGCCTCGAACACTTCGTATATGACTCGCTGTTTCTGGTCAACCGCACCGCGCTGAGCCGTGGTGGTCTGATCACACAACTGCGTGCACGCGTCCGGACGCTTAGCGACGATCCGTTGTTGGAAATGGACGACGCGTCCAACGACAGCATTCTCGCCGCCGTTGGCCGCGCGCTCACAGCGCTCGATCAACAACCCGAACCCACCGCATGAACTACCTGTCATGAACCATCAACCCAGTATTGTCACTACACAACACAGGTGCGTAGTCATCGTCGATGCGCTGTCTACTGGGCGCTATCTGCCGGCCGCGTTTACTTCGTTAGGCTATCCATGCATCCACGTGAAGAACACCGTGGAGTGTAATCCTTACTTCGACAAGACATTCTCCCCTTCTTTGTTCTCGGCGCTGATCGAGTATCGTGGCTCCGTCGACGAAATTGTCGCTGAGCTGCGAGAGCGCGAAATCGTCGCGGTGATCGCTGGCTCTGAGCCCGGCGTCGAACTCGCGATCGAATTGGGCAGGCGGTTGGAGCGCCCATTGACCGATGGCCGACTGTCGGGGACGGTGTTTCGTAACAAGCTTGAGCTCTACAGGACACTCGGTTACGGCGAGCGGCTGTACATTGAGGAGGTCGTTGAGACGACGCCGATATGCATCCAGGCACTTGAGCGTTGGCTGCCCATCGTCGTGAAGCCTGTCAGTGACGCTGGATCTTCAGGGGTCAAGATCTGCGAGCGAATCGACGAGGTACACGCCGCTCTGCACTCCATTTTTTCCGCTCCCGCCCTGTTCAACGGGACAGCGGGTCAGCGGGCCGTACTCATGTCAAAGATTATGGGCGCCGAGTACATGGTCAACACGGTCACCGCCAATGGTACACATCGCGTACTCGAGGTTTGGCGCACCCAGAAGGCATTTTTCGACCGCAGCCCCGCATATGGCGTTGCGGATCTGGTGGAGCCTGGATCGCCGCAGGTCGCGCGCGTCGAGGAAATCGCTGTCGATGCGTTACGCCAACTCGGCGTGAAGAACAGCGCCGCTCATATCGAGATCATCGCGCCCGATGATGGCAGCGAGCCCGTTGTCATCGACTTCGGACTACGCCTGCAAGGACTGGTCGATCCGTCGCTCTTGCTCGCGGCGTATGGGACGACTACGATCCTCGAATCTGCGCTGGCGGCCATCGATCCGAAAGCATACGCCATCCGACCGGCACCAGCGCACCTTGCGCACTGCCGCTCGATCACTCTACATGTGCCGCGAGATGGCACCCTCAGTAAAGACGTGCGTTGGGATCTGCTCGAGTCACTGCCGGGCGTTCACTCTGTCCGCAAGGCAGTCTTGCAACGCGGTGCCTCGGTATCACGAACGAGGGACGGTTTCAGCAGTTTCGGCACCGTCTACCTGATCGGTGATGAGTCGCAGGTCGAGCGTGCGACCGAGGCGATCCGCCGTATCGAGCGTGATTCACCATTTTACGACTGCATCACCTGACGTGCAGTTTGCAGTTCTCGAGTGCGCGTCGATCGCAGTGCGGCGCCGCGAAATACAGACGTGTCCGGTATTTTCACAATCTGTCGAATACCGGTAAGTGCGTATTTCGGTGATGGTGATTAGCATGTTGGCTGTCCGACGGTCGCGGTTGAGGAAGTATCGTCGTTGGTATGTGGATTGAGATGAATCTGTGCCGACTCTAAATGCCTACATGGCGCCTACACGGATTCCAGAAAGCAAAAAGCCCAGCCATACAGGCTGGGCTTCGTGCTTGAATTTTTGGTAGGCCGTACGGGATTCGAACCTGTGACCAACGGATTAAAAGTCCGCTGCTCTACCAACTGAGCTAACGACCCAAAAAGAGAAGCGAGATTATATCGATACCCCTGCGAGGGTGTCAACCGCAGGGGCGCGACGCCAACAAAATCAGCAGCAAAAGAAAAGCCCGAAGCACTCTCATGCTCCGGGCTTTTCAGCGAGAGGCGCGCGTGTCGATGACGTCCGGCACTGCGCGTCGCGCGAACGTGCGGCTGCACGCCCACGCGATACAACACAACTACAAACGCAACTACTTGATCTGCGACAGCTTGCTCTGCGCCGACTGCGCGACATCCGAACCGCCGTATTGCGCGACGATCTGCTCGAGCGTCTTTTTCGCCGCGGCCTTCTGGCCTTGTTCGAGCTGGTTGTTTGCAATCGCCAGCATCGAGTCGGCTGCGCGCGGGTGCTGCGGATAATTCTTCACCACACCCTGCCACGCGGCCGTCGAGCCCTTGTAGTCGCGCAGCGCATACAACGCGTTGCCGAGCCAGAACTGCGCGGTCGGCTGATACGGGCTCTGCGGATACTTCGAGATGAAGCTGCGAAACGACGCCGCTGCATTCTTGAAGTCCCCGCTGCGGAACTGCTGCGACGCCGCGTTGAACGCATCCGTTTCGCCGGGCTGCACGGTGCCCTGTACGCCATCGACCGTCTGCTGCTGCGGCTCGAACTTCTTCAGCCGCGTATCGAGGTCGGTGTAGTAGTCCTTCTGCTGCTTCTGCAACGTGGCGAGCTGGTTCGCCATGTCCTCGTTCTGCCCACGCAGCGTCGCGATCTGCTGGTTCTGCTGATCGAGACGGTTGGACTGATCGAGGATCGTGCGCTGCGCGGCAGACAGCTGGCTCGACAGGCTATCGGTCTTCGTGCGCAGGTCCAGGATCGCCTGGCGAGCCTGGTCGTCGTCGAAGATGCCCGCGTGCGCGGGGACGGCCGCGAGCGTCGTCCCTGCCACGCAGACGGCCGCGGCGATCCGCAGCCAGGAGAAACGGTGCGTCATACGGCTCATCACCCGTTACGGTTACTGTTGGTACACGAGGTCGGCGCGGCGGTTCTGCGCCCACGATGCTTCGTCATGACCGGTCGCTTGCGGCTTTTCCTTGCCGAGGCTCACGGCTTCCATCTGCGAGTCGGGCACGCCCAGCGTCGACAGCGAACGGCGCACGGCTTCTGCACGCTTCTGGCCGAGTGCGAGGTTGTACTCGCTCGTGCCGCGTTCGTCGGTGTTACCCTGGATCAGCACGTGACGTTCCGGATGGCTCTTCAGATATTGCGCGTGTTGCTGCAGCAGCGACTGGTAGTCGTCCTTCACCGAATAGCTGTCGAAGTCGAAGTAAATGCTGCGCTTCGCGAGCGGGCTGTTCGGATCGTTCAGCGGATCGACATTGACCTGTGCAACGGCGTTCGGATTCGGTTGCGTCGAAACAGTGCCGCCCTTGTTGGCGTTGTCGTCGAGCTTCACGCCCGAATGACACGCAGCCAGAGCACCGACCATCAGGACCGCAAATGCGATACGAAGTTTGGACATCATTTTTAACTCTCCTTGTGTGTTATTGCATAAACGGGCCCCAGGACGGCTCGCGAACGCTGCCGCCCTGAACGGACAGGACCTGCCGGGTGCGACCATCGGTCGACACTGCCGCCAACACGCCACGGCCGTTCACCTGTGTGGCGTAAAGAATGTACTGACCGTTCGCCGCGAAGCTCGGCGATTCGTCATGTGTGGTGTCGGTGAGCGCCGTCGCGACGCCCGATTGCAGATCCTGCACGTAAAGCTTGAACGCGCCGCCGACGCGCGAGATGTACGCGAGCTGCTTGCCGTCCGGGCTCACGCGCGGGCTCGTATTGTAGTTGCCGGTGAACGTCACGCGTTGCGCGCCGCCGGCGTTTTCGCCCTGCGCCGGCATCTTGTAGATCTGCGGCGCGCCGCCGCGATCGCTCGTGAAGTAGATCGATTGTCCGTCGGGAGAGAACGCAGGCTCGGTATCGATCGACGTGCCTTGCGTCAAACGACGCAGTCCGCTGCCGTCCGAATTGACCGCGAAGATCTGCGTATTGCCGGTGCGCGACAGCGCGACTGCAAGCGTGCGGCCGTCAGGCGACCACGCCGGCGCGCTGTTGTTACCCTTCTGATCGGAAACGATCACGCGACGGCCCGTGGGCAGGTCGTGGATGTAGACGATCGGCTTCTTCTTTTCGAACGACACGTATGCGACCTTCGTGCCGTCGGGCGACCACGCGGGCGAGATAATCGGCTCGGGACTCGACAGCGCGATGTGCGCGTCCTGGCCGTCCGAATCGGAAATCTGCAACTGGTAGCGGCCACCGGTCTTGATCACGTACGACAGACGCGTCGCGAACACGCCGCGTGCACCCATCAGTTTTGCGTAGATGTAATCGGCCACCTTGTGCGCGCTCATCCGCAAACCGCTTTCGGGGCTCACGAGTACGAGACCGCCGAGGCTCTGCTGCTTGACGGTGTCGTACAGTTTAAAACGCACTTCATACTGACCGTTCGCGAGCCGGTTGACGCTGCCCGCGACGAACGCGTCGGCGCCCTTGGCCTTCCATCCGCCGAGGTCGACCGAGTCGGTTTCGGAGACGGGCGCACCGCCTGCATCGATATTCGTGAATTTGCCGCTGCGTTGCAGATCCTGGCGCACGATTGTGCTGATCTGCTGCGGAGAATTCGTCTCATTGGCGAAATTCGCGGTCGCGATCGGGAACTGCGTCGATCCGACGCCCGTGACGAGAACCGTAAGTTCAGCATGCGCGGCACTTCCGGCCGCGATCAGGCACGACGCCACTATCGTCCTTACACCTAGCTTGGTCAAAAAACTCATCGTCTTTTCCAAATTCCCTAAGAAGCCAATTTTCAAGCAATGGCGACAGATTAGAGACTCAAAAGTGCCGCATTCGTTCCCAGCGGCGCCGCTTGAGTCATTTTGCACATGCACGGTCAATCTGCAGGCGTCAACTTGATGTTGAAGCTCGGCGGGGTTTTCCCGTCGACGTCGCGCGGCATTGGGTCTGAGCGCCGCACAGCCCGCATCGCAGCTTCATCCCATTCGGCGTTCCCGCTGCTGCTAACTATCGTGGCACTCAATACCGTGCCGGTCGGAGAACAGCGTACGGCGATCAGGGTTGTAATCTGGTCCTTCGCGCCCGCGTAGTTCAGGTTCTGCTTCACGAGACGCTTCACCTTGTCCGCATATCCCGGCGATATTGCCGTCCCGCCGGACCCGCTGCCCGTCCCGCTCTTCGCGAGCCCGTTGCCCGTCGATCCTTCGCCGCCCGCCAGCCCCTGCATCTGCGCGAGGCGCGCACGGCGTTCCTGATCGAGTTTCTTCGCCTGCACATCGGCCTGGGCTTTCGCTTTCGCGGCCTTATCCGCGTCGGCTTTCTTCTTCGCGTCGGCCTGCGCCTGCTTCTGCTGATCTTCCTTTTGCTGCTCGAGCTGCTGCTGTTTCTGCTGTTCCGCTAGCTGCTGCTGGCGCAGCTTGTCGGCTTGCTGTTGCTTCTGCTTCGCGTCGGCGGCTTTCTGCTGCGCGAGCTGGGCGGCCTGCTGTGCCGCGAGTTGCTGCTGACGTTTCGCATCGGCCTCGGCTTCCTGCTGGGCTTGCAGTTTCTGCCGCTGCTGTTCCGCCAGTTGCGCCTGGCGCGCCGCTTCTTCCTGCTTGCGTTTCTTTTCCTGCAGCGCGATGTCCGCTTCCTCGTCGTTCACGGGCGGCGTCGGTGCAACCCGCACGGGCGGCGTCGGCACGGGCTGCGGCAGCGTCGTGTCCGGCACGGCTGTCCACAGTTCGGCCTCGGCGCCCTCGGGCGTGCTGTTTTGCCACTGGATGCCGTGATACAGGAAGTATCCGAGCAGCAGATGCATCACGATCGCAAGAGCAATAGCACGCCCCGTGCCGCGTTCTCGCGGCGGCTGGAGCGGGTAAGCGGATTCCTGTTTCATTGCGATTTGACGAGCAACCCGACGCGCTTCACGCCGCGCGCCTTCAGATCCGACATCACGTTCATCACGACTTCGTACTTCACGGTTTTGTCAGCGGCGATCACGACCGGCTGGTCCGGATGCGACTGCGCGCGATCCGTGATGAAGCCGTTCAGATCCGCCTTGGTCATGTCTTCCTGCTGCGTCGCGCCGGCGTCGTCCTTGTACTTGACGTTCATGTTGCCGTCGGCGCGGATGTTGACGACGACGGGCGGCGTCTGCTGTTGCGGCGCGGCGCCGCCGACGGTCGGCAGATTGACGATGGACGGTGCGACGAGCGGCGCGGTCACCATGAAGATGACGAGCAGCACGAGCATCACGTCGATGTACGGCACCACGTTGATGTCGGCCATCGCGCGGCGCGTACGGCTGCCGCGCATGCTGGAAGAAGAACCGGCCATGGTGGACTCCTTAGTGAGCCTGGCGCTGCAGGATGTTCGAGAACTCTTCGATGAAGGTCTCGAAGCGGATCGCGAGGCGATCGATGTCGTGAGCGTAGCGGTTATAGGCGACCACTGCCGGAATCGCCGCGAACAGACCGATCGCGGTTGCCGTCAGCGCTTCGGCGATGCCGGGCGCGACGTTCGCGAGGGTGGCCTGCTGCACGTTCGCGAGTCCGCGGAATGCGTTCATGATCCCCCACACGGTACCGAACAGACCGATGTACGGGCTCACCGAACCGACCGACGCGAGGAACGCGAGGTTGGCTTCAAGCACGTCCATCTCGCGCTGGAATGCCGCGCGCATTGCACGGCGCGCGCCGTCGAGAATCGCGCCCGGATCGTTGATGCGCTTTTCCTTGCCCTTCAGGAATTCGCGCATGCCGGATTCGAAAATCCGTTCGAGCGCGCCGATCGTATGACGGTTGTTCGCGGCGCTTTGATACAGCGCCTGCAGGTCGCCGCCCGACCAGAAATCGCGTTCGAAGCGTTCGGTCTGCGCGCGCGCGCGACGGATCGCAAACCACTTGCGGAAGATGAAGGTCCACGACAGCAGCGACAGCAGCAGCAGCAGCGCCATCACGGCCTGGGCCAGCAGGCTCGCATTGAGGACGAGGGAAACGATCGACAGATCTTGAGTAGTGTTCATAGAGGTTCTTGGTCACGTCCCTAAAGGGGCGTCCGGCTGCAAGGTGCGTCGAAGCTGGCGGTGAGCTAACCGGAAGCTTCGGCATATCCTTCGCCGAACCATGCTTGGTGTGGCTTTGATCGTTGCGAGTTCACTGGCGACGTATCAACGGGATTCAGTTGCTTGCCGTTGACACGCCGGTCGTAACCGGACCGCGACGCAACGCCGCGAGTACCGGTGGAGGAATGGCGGTGGCCTTGAACGCGCTGCGCTCGACGCAGCCGACCTTGATGCTACCGGTGGCGAGCAGGGTACCGTCGCGCCACGCCTCCTGGATGAAATCGACGGACGCGCGGCCGAGCCGTTCGATCCGGCTGATCACCATGATGAGGTCGTCGAGCCGTGCGGGCGCCCGATAGTCGAGCGCGGTGCTGCGCACGATGAACATCGTGCCCGTTTCGTCGGCGAGCCGTTGCTGGTCGACGCCGCACGCGCGCAACCATTCGGTGCGAGCCCGCTCGAAAAACTTCAGATAATTCGCGTAGAACACGATACCGCCGGTATCGGTGTCTTCGTAGTACACCCGGATCGGCCACGTGAAGCCTATTTCCGTGCCGGGCTGGCTGCTGGACATATTCATGCCGCGCATTTTACCGGATCGGACCACGGCCTCACGATTTGTAGCTTTTCCGGCAACGCCGAGTCAACGATATGCAGCGCGACTTTTTACCCGCGATGCACCGACAGCCCCGCGAACGACTGCGCGACCGGCATCAGTTCGATCGTGTTGATGTTCACGTGCGCGGGACGCGTGGCGATCCAGTAGATCGAATCGGCGATGTCTTCGGCAGTGAGCGGCTGCACGTTCTGATAGACGCCCGCTGCCTTCTGGTCGTCGCCGCGGAAACGCACGTTTGAAAACTCGGTGCCGCCGCACAGGCCCGGCTCGACGTCGGTGACGCGCACCGACGTGCCGGACAGATCCGCGCGCAGGTTCAGGCTGAACTGGCGCACGAACGCCTTGGTCGCGCCGTACACGTTGCCGCCCGCATACGGCCAGTTGGCCGCCGCGGAACCGAGGTTGAACACGTGCCCTCGATTGCGCTCGACCATCCCCGGCAACAGCGCGCGGGTGACCTGTACGAGCCCGGTGCAGTTGGTGTCGATCATCGTCTGCCAGTCGTCCAGCACGGCGCGCTGCGCGGGTTCGAGGCCGAGCGCGAGGCCCGCGTTGTTGACCAGCACGTCGACGGCGGCGAAATCGGCCGGCAGCGAGCCCGGCAGCGCTTCCACTGCGGCGCGGTCGCGCACGTCGAGTTCGAACGGCAGCAGACGGTCGCCGAGTTCGGCGGCGAGCGCGTCGAGACGATCCTTGCGGCGCGCGGTGGCGACGACGCTGTGACCGCCGTTGACGAACGCTCTTGCGATGGCGGCGCCGAACCCTGCGGACGCCCCGGTGACGAACACGATCATTGCTGCTCCATGGTCGGTGAAAAGGAAGGGCACAAGCCTACTTCCAATGCCGCGTTGCGGCAAGGTGGATTCGCGCATCCGGACGGCGCGCAGGCGCCGTGGGGCGGGGCTGTGGCGGATACGGACCGGTGCCGGTCCCGGTTGCCTATTCAGGGCCGTTCCCATACACTAACGCGCTCAATCCCTGCGTGACTGGCGATAGAACCCTTCGGGTTCAAGGTGGAACGACCCACCGTGAAGCGCAGGGTGCCGTTTTGCCGTTCGCCTGGGCAGCCGTGATCCGCGCGCCGTTTTTTCGGTGCCGCCGGTGGCTGTCCTGCCTCGCGTGTGCGGCCTTCCTTCATCCGCCATGTCAAGGCTGGCCCAGCCGCCAGCAGCACCGCGTGCCCGCTGCGCGCTTTGTGCACCACTCGAAGCATGAGCCGGCGCACGATCCGGTCAACCTGAACACACTTAACGGAACCCGTATGTTTGACAGAGCCGAAAGCACTATCGCCAGCGTCGATCCCGAAATCTTCAACGCGATCGAACAGGAAAACCGCCGTCAGGAAGAGCACATCGAACTGATCGCGTCGGAGAACTACACGAGCCCGGCCGTGATGGCCGCGCAGGGTTCGCAACTCACGAACAAGTACGCAGAAGGCTATCCGGGCAAGCGCTACTACGGCGGCTGCGAGTACGTCGACATCGTCGAGCAGCTTGCGATCGATCGCGTAAAGCAGCTGTTCGGCGCCGAAGCCGCGAACGTGCAGCCGAATTCCGGTTCGCAGGCGAACCAGGGCGTGTTCTTCGCGATGCTCAAGCCGGGCGACACGATCATGGGCATGAGCCTCGCGCACGGCGGTCACTTGACGCACGGCTCGCCCGTCAACATGTCGGGCAAGTGGTTCAACGTGGTCAGCTACGGCCTGAACGAAGCGGAAGATATCGACTACGACGCCGCACAAAAACTCGCCGAAGAACACAAGCCGAAGATGATCGTCGCGGGCGCGTCGGCGTTCGCGCTGCGCATCGACTTCGAACGCCTGTCGAAGATCGCGAAGTCGGTCGGCGCGTATCTGATGGTCGACATGGCGCACTACGCCGGCCTGATCGCAGCGGGCGTCTATCCGAACCCGGTGCCGCATTCGGATTTCGTCACGACCACCACGCACAAGAGCCTGCGCGGTCCGCGCGGCGGCGTGATCCTGATGAAGGCCGAGTACGAGAAGCAGATCAATTCGGCGATCTTCCCCGGCATCCAGGGCGGTCCGCTGATGCACGTGATCGCCGCGAAGGCCGTCGCGTTCAAGGAAGCGCTGTCGCCGGAATTCAAGACGTATCAGCAGAAGGTGGTCGACAATGCGCGCGTGCTCGCCGAAACGCTGGTGAAGCGCGGCCTGCGCATCGTGTCGGGTCGCACCGAAAGCCACGTGATGCTGGTCGATCTGCGCGCGAAGCAGATCACCGGCAAGGCAGCGGAAGCCGTGCTCGGCGCCGCGCACATCACCGTGAACAAGAACGCGATTCCGAACGATCCGGAAAAGCCGTTCGTTACGAGCGGCGTGCGCCTCGGCTCGCCGGCGATGACGACGCGCGGTTTCGGTACGAAGGAAGCCGAGCAGGTCGGCAACCTGATCGCCGACGTGCTCGAGAACCCGGAAGACACGGCGACGATCGATCGCGTGCGCGCGCAGGTCGCCGAGCTGACGAAGCGTTTCCCGGTCTACCGCTAAGCTGCCATGCACTGCCCCTTCTGCCGGCATGACGACACGCAGGTTGTAGATTCGCGTGTGTCCGAAGATGGTGCGACGATCCGCCGGCGCCGTCGTTGCGCGGCCTGCGACAAACGTTTTACGACGTACGAGCGGGTCGAGCTGGCGTTGCCGTCGGTCGTCAAGAAGGATGGCACCCGCACCGAATTCGACCGCCGCAAGATCGTCGCGAGCATGCAGCTTGCGTTGAGAAAGCGGCCAGTCGCAGCGGACGCGATCGATGCGGCGGTTGCCCGCATCGAATATCAACTGCTCGGTAGCGGCGAGCGTGAAGTGCGCAGCGAACGTCTCGGCGAGCTCGTGATGAACGAGCTGCGCGCGCTCGACACGATCGCGTACGTGCGCTTCGCGTCGGTGTACCGGCGTTTCGAGGACGTCTCCGAATTCGAGGACGTGATCGAGGAATTCCGTCGCGCGAGTTCGCCGCCTGCGCCCGTGAAGCCTTCGCGCAAACGCTGAAGTTTTGCTGTGCGGGCGCACGTTCGTTGCGCCCGTTTTGTTTGGCCCGTTCATTTCTCTTCCCCGTTTTCGCTGTTCATGTGCAGGTTTGCACAGGGCGGCGTGCGTCCGCCACCTGGCCGTTCGGCTGATTGTTCCGCGCTGCGCGCATCGATAGATTGACTGTGTTCCGATCCAGTCAGGAGATGCGCGATGGTGTCTGCTTCATTCCCGTTACCTCGTCGTACATGCCGCGGATTCACGCTCGTTGAAACGCTTGTGGTCGTCGCGTTGATTGCGACGCTGGCGCTGTTCGCGGTGCCTTCGTTTATCGCGTGGCGCGTGCGCGATCAGGTCGACGCGCGAGCGCAATCGATGGTCGCCACATTGAGCTATGCACGCAGCGAAGCGCTGCGTCGTGGCGTGCGCGTGACCGTGTGCCGTATCGATACGTTGCGTCATTGCCTTGCGGTGGGTAGCGCATGCGGCAGCGGCGCGACGGACTGGTCGTGCGGCTGGGCGGTGATGGCCGATGAGGGCAGCACGGCGCCGCCCGCGCTATTGCGCATGCAGCCCGGTCTCGCGGCGATTAACGTGACTGGTCTTCTCACGAATCTCACGTTCACGCCGCCGGCGGGCCTCGCGATCGGTGGTTTTCGCAGCTTCGAGTTCGCGCCGCACGCGGCTTCGCAGACGATGCGCGGCAACGCGTGGCGACGGTGCATCCGGATCGCGTCGGGCGGACGCGCGCGGATCGCCGATGGTGCTTGCGGAGCGCCATCGTGACGCGGCGAGCTTTGGTTAATCGTGTAGCGGGCAATGCGTTGATCGAGGTCATGCTCGCCGTTTCGTTGATGGCTACGACGGCACTTGGTCTGATCGCCGCGCAGTTGTGGACCGCGCGTGAAGCGCACGCGTCGGCGACGCGCGAGCAGGCCGTGCTTGTGTCGGATGCATTGACGGAGATCGCGCGCAGTGACTCGACCGGCGATGCGGCATCGATGCGCTGGCGCTCGCTTGCGGCGATGCTGCTGCCGCAGGGTGACGCATCGGTGCGTCACCTGGGCGGCGGTGCGTCGGTCGTGCAGGTGTTGTGGCATGCGCTGCCTGAGTCGCATGTGAGCGGCAGTGCGGTCGATGTGCCGGAGTCATGCGGCGGCATCGCGGCGCCCGTCGGCATGCATTGTGTCGTGATGGCGTTTGCGCGATGACCCGATCGATACGTGTTTCGCGCGGACATACGCTGATCGAATTGATGATCGCGGTAACGCTGGGTCTCGTTGTGGTGGCCGGCGCCGTGTCGCTGTATCGCTCGCAGCGTGCTGCGTTCGTGCAGGCCGCCGACGCTGCGCGCATCCACGACTCCGGCATCGCCGCGTTGTCGCTGCTTGCCGCGCAGGTGCGCATGGCGGGTTTCACGCCCGCGCAGTTGCCGCCCGGCGAAGCGATCGCAGGAGTCTTTGGATGCTCCGGCGCAAGAGCGGTCGGTGACGACGATCAGCTAAGGTGCGAGTCGCTTGCGACGCATTCGGACGGACTACGCGTGCGCTACGTCGGCGATACCGTTTCGACGTGGATGTCTGCCGATGGCCGCGCGACCGACTGTCTCGGGCAAGGTGTAGACAGCGACGTCGACGGTAGCGACGACGCGCCGCATGCGTCGATCTTTAACAGCTTCTACATCAAGACAGGCAGTACGACCGGCGAGCCCGAACTGTATTGCGAAGGGAGTGGTCACGCCGGGTTTGCGCAACCGCTGGTGGAGGGCATCGAGCGTCTGCGCATCCATTACTGGTTGTCGGGCGCACAGGGCGCGCTCGATGCATCCGCGATCGCGCGAAGCCAGTGGCCGCAGGTCGTTGCCGTCGATCTGTGCGTGCTGGTGCACGGTGCACCGCTTGGCCGGCGCATGCGCTACATCGATTGCGACGATGCGATGGTGATGCCAGCCGATACGCGTGCAAGGCAGGCATTCTGGCGACGCGTCGCGATCCGCAATCAGGAAGGGAGCGGACGATGATCCGGATGAGCAAGCGACAGCATGGCGTCGCGCTGCCGGTCGTGCTCTTGCTGTCCGCGATGATGCTCGCGACGTCGGCGGCATGGTTCGAGATGTCGATCGCCGCCGCGCGCGCCGCGTCGAATACGCAGAACGCGTTGCAGGCGTTTCATGCTGCCGATGCCGCATTGACGCAATGCGCGCGGATGGCGCTCGACGGCACCGCGCCGGCGTTGCCGGACGTCGCGCAGGAGCCCGTCGGCTGGCAGCGTGCTGCGACGTTTGGCACAGCCGCGCTGACGCCGTTCGCGCAGTGGCCGGGCGCATTGCGGCCGCCGCAATGTCTCGTCGAAGGATGGCTGCTGGCGGCGCGTCCGGACACACGCGCATGGCTGATCACCGCGCGCGGCTTCGGCGCGACGCAGGCTTCGCAGATCTGGCTGCAGGTCGAACTGGTTGTCGATGGGGATCAGGTCGAGCGTCACTGGCGACAGGTCGTCGCACGACCCTTCTGAACAACAGCGAGCGCTCCATGACCCGACGGATCACCGCGTTCACCTTGCTCGAACTCGTCATCGCGCTCGCGATTGCCGCGACGCTCGCGGTCTTCGCGATACCCGCGTATCGCCATCACATCGCGCGGGCGCATCGCATCGATGCCGCGACGGCGCTCTATCGGGCCGCGCAGTTCGTCGAATCAGGGAATGCGAACGCCGACACACAGCGCACATTGCCGCCGGGTCTCGATCGCGCACCGGAATCCGGAACAGCAATGTATCGATTGAGTGTGCTACCTGCCGATGCGACTAACGGCGGCTACGCGATTCAGGCGACGCCCGTGGACCAGGGACCGATGAGCGACGATGCGTGCGGCACGTTCGTGCTCGATGCGACCGGCGCGCGGACAAATCGTGGAGGAGGCGGGGCAGGAGAGATAGCGGCGGATGCCACCGACGAATGCTGGAACAGGCGTTGAACGCAGAGCATACGCACCGAGCCACGCGCAAAACAGACGCGCGGTTACTTCGAAGCCGATTCCCCGTCGCGATCGTCCTTCATCTGTTGCCAGATGCGATACGCTTCCCACGCGGCGAATGCGAGACCGCCCCACTTGAGCAGCGGCTTCGCGCCCGCGACGACGGTCGCGCGCAACGGCTTCGCGAGCAGGACCGACGCAATCGAACTGGCGAACGGATACTGCTTGAGCAGCGCGCCGATGCCTGCGTTCATGCCGCGACCGAAGCCCGAGCGCACGCCGCCGAAACCCGGCAGCAGAAACTTGAGCCAGCTGAAATGCGTGACGGCCTGACGCAGTTCGAGCGAAGCCTGCGCGAGTTCCATCCGCTCGACATCCGCGCGGACGATCAGCAACTCCTTGCGCAGCGCGCGCAGATGCGGCGCGCTCAGTTCCTTCTCGTAAGGGCGCTTGCTGCGAAATGTTGTGTCCGGTTGGCTCATGATCGGGGCGGCGTGATGACGAAAGTGGTGAAACGAAGAAGCGGACCGAAGCTCCAGGTCCACGAGCGCTCTATCAAGGCTTGCGGAAAATATCGCGGTCCTTCTCGAATTCCTTCAGCGTCGCTTCGAACACGATCGGCGCATTGCGCAATCCGCTGCGCGCGCGCAGTCCGCAGAACAGCGCGGCGAGCCCGTAGACCAGCGTGATGCCGGCGAGCGCCTGCCAGCGGTAGGTGTCCCAGAACGCGATCGCGACGAGCGCGGTCAGCGCGATCAACGCCATCGTCGCGAGCATCATCGCGGCGAGTCCGAGAAACAGCACGGCGAGCAGGCGGTCCTTCTCTTCGCTCAACTCGATGCCGATCAGCTCGAGCCGGGTCTGGAGAATGGCGAACACGGAGCCGAGGATGCGGCGCAGGGGCCCGTGGTCCGCGCGCGAATGGGTATCGTTCGTCATGGCCTCAGCGCGTTGTGCGTGCGGATGCATAACAACATGCATCACAAAGAAGTCGACCGGAAAATCGGCCGGCAGGTCGGCATGTCGATGTCATCGGCCTCGTGTCCGATCACACCGCTGCGTTGCGCGGGACTCGGCCGTGCAGGCCAGGTCCGCGCAGTCCGCTTGTGTACGCTTACTTCCGGTTGATCAGCAGCCCAACCAGCACACCGACACCCGCCGCGATGCCGATCGACGCCCACGGATGCTCGTGAACGTAATCGTCCGTTGCGCGCGCGGCCTTCTTGCCCTTCTCGACGACGACCACCTGGACGTCGGCGGCCTTTTCCTTGGCCTGCTTCAGGCGCGACAGCGCGGTTTCGCGCAGTTCCGATGCGCGCTCGCCCGTTGCGCTCGCGGCCTGCTTCAGCAGGTCTTCAGCGTCCGCGAGGACGGTTTTGATATCCGACATCAATCTCTCCTTGTTGACTTCCGACATTGACTGCTCCCTGTATCACGCCACGCGTGAATCGTAACGAAAGAAACGTCCGCTGGCGAGTGCGTTGGCCGGCGCACCGAAACCAGACGCACGCATGAACCGTTCCCGTCGAGACCGGCCCGGTTGCCGCGAAGCCGCACAGAGGCTCGCGTTGCACCCGGCGTTCAGTGGCGGCAGCAGCCGCGAAACAGGTGTACAGCGGGGCACACAGTGTGCATTGAATGGACGAGATCTGTCCCGTAAAAGTTTCCCCGCACAAGGTGAAAATTACAAAAACTCATAAAGTTCTGACGCGATGTTTGTTCAGCGATGCCCCGGCTTCCCGTATCCTTTAATTCCTTGCGACTCGAGCGGCCGCTGGCCGCGAGTTCACCCGATCACTTCAAGGAGCTGCACCATGAGTTTGCGTCTCGGCGACATCGCACCGGATTTCGAACAGGATTCGAGCCTCGGCACTATCCGCTTTCACGAATGGCTCGGCGACAGCTGGGGCGTCCTGTTCTCGCACCCCGCCGACTTCACGCCGGTCTGCACGACCGAACTCGGCCTGACCGCGAAGCTCGCGAGCGAGTTCGAAAAACGCAACGTGAAGACGATCGCGCTGTCGGTCGACACCGCGTCGTCGCACAACGAGTGGATCAAGGACATTAACGAGACGCAGGCGGCGAGCGTCGGCTTCCCGATCCTCGCGGACGGCGATCGCAAGGTGTCGCAGCTGTACGACATGATCCACCCGAACGCGAACGAAACGCTCACCGTGCGCTCGCTGTTCGTGATCGATCCGAAGAAGAAGGTGCGCCTGACCATCACGTATCCGGCCAGCACGGGCCGTAACTTCGACGAAGTGCTGCGCGTGATCGATTCGCTGCAGCTCACCGACAACTACAAGGTCGCGACGCCCGGCAACTGGAAGGATGGCGACGACGTGGTCATCGTGCCGTCGGTGAAGGACGAGGACGAAATCAAGCAACGGTTCCCGAAGGGCTACAAGGCACTGCGTCCGTACCTGCGTCTCACGCCGCAGCCGAACAAGTAAGCAGCCATCGTATGAAAAAACCCCCGCGTTCTGCGAAGAACGCGGGGGTTTTTGTTTCTAAGACTCAGGCTCAGAAAAACGCCTGAATCCCCGTCTGCGCACGCCCGAGAATCAGCGCGTGGATGTCGTGCGTGCCTTCATACGTGTTGACGACCTCGAGGTTCACGAGGTGACGCGCGATGCCGAACTCGTCCGAAATGCCGTTGCCGCCGAGCATGTCGCGTGCGAGCCGCGCGATGTCGAGCGCCTTGCCGCACGAATTGCGTTTCATGATCGACGTGATTTCGACGGCGGCCGTGCCTTCGTCCTTCATCCGGCCGAGGCGTAGCACGCCTTGCAGGCCGAGCGTGATTTCGGTCTGCATGTCGGCGAGCTTTTTCTGGATCAGCTGGTTCGCGGCGAGCGGCCGGCCGAACTGCTTGCGGTCCAGCACGTATTGCCGCGCGGTGTGCCAGCACGATTCCGCCGCGCCGAGCGCGCCCCACGCGATGCCGTAGCGCGCCGAATTCAGGCACGTGAACGGACCGCGCAGGCCGCTGACGTTCGGCATCAGGTTTTCTTCCGGCACGAACACTTCGTCGAGCACGATTTCGCCCGTGATCGACGAGCGCAGCCCGACCTTGCCGTGAATGGCCGGCGCCGACAGACCCTTCCAGCCCTTCTCGAGAATGAAGCCGCGGATCGCGTCCTTGCCGTTCTCTTCGAGTTTCGCCCACACGACGAACACGTCGGCGATCGGCGAATTGGTGATCCACATCTTCGAGCCCGACATCGAATAGCCGCCGTCGACTTTCTTCGCGCGCGTGACCATGCTGCCCGGATCCGAGCCGTGGTTCGGCTCGGTCAGCCCGAAGCATCCGATCCACTCGCCGGTGGCGAGCTTCGGCAGATACTTCTGCTTCTGCGCATCGGAGCCGAATTCGTAGATCGGCACCATCACGAGCGACGACTGCACCGACATCATCGAGCGGTAGCCGGAGTCGATCCGCTCCACTTCGCGCGCGATCAGCCCGTAGCTCACGTAGTTGAGGCCGGGGCCGCCGTACTGTTCCGGAATGGTCGGGCCGAGCAGCCCGAGTTCGCCCATCTCGCGGAAGATGCCGGCGTCGGTCTTCTCGTGACGGAACGCGTCGAGCACGCGCGGCGCGAGCTTGTCCTGCGAGTACGCGTACGCGGCGTCGCGCACCATGCGTTCTTCTTCGGTCAGTTGCTGGTCGAGCAACAGCGGATCTTCCCAGTGAAATTGCGCGGCGTCGGCCATGATGCGAGTCTCCTTCCTGACTTTTCCTGAATGTGGGGGTGGTGAGAGCGGCGTCGAGATGAGCAGACGCGCGGTCGGCACAGCCCGGATTTTGCCTGGTTCGTACTTCACTCAAGTGCTTGACTGCGGTTCCGCTATGCGGAACAATGTTTTGCAAATCTGCGACGAGTGTATCACCCGATGACGCCCAACTCCACCCCTGCCGTTTCCATCGACGAGCGCAAGTTCGTCGTCGCGCTCGCACGCGGGCTCGATCTGCTGCGTGCGTTCAAGCCGGGCGAAACGATGCTCGGCAATCGCGATTTCGTCGAGCGGACGGGCTTGCCGAAGGCGACTGTCAATCGACTCGCGTACACGCTGACGGTACTCGGCTATCTGCGTTTCGACGAGACGCTTGGCAAGTACGCGCTCGATGCGGGCGTGCTGTCGCTGGGCTTCGCGTTGCTGTCGGGCACCGACACGCTCGAACTCGCGCGGCCGCATCTGCGCACCTTCGCGCGCGAGGTCGGCGCGGCGGTGTCGCTCGGTTGCCGCGATGGGCTCGACATGATCTATCTGGAGACGATCCGCAGCGAGACCGCGTTGACGCTCGGCCTTGCATCGGGTTCGAAGCTGTCGATGCTGACGAGTTCGATGGGCCGCGCGTACCTCGCCGTGCAGCCCGCCGATGTGCGCGCCGCATTGCTCGCCGAACTGAAGAAAGCAGCCGGGCGCGGCGGTGCTGCGTTAGTCGCGGACGCGCAGCGCGAGATCGACGCATTCGCCGACGCGCGCTGCTGTTTTTCGTTTCGCGCGTGGCACGACGACGTGAACGCGGTCGCGGTGCCGTTTCGCGAGACACGCGACGGCCGCTGGCTCGTGCTCAGTTGCAGCGGGCCGGCTTCGTCGATGGGAGAGGAGGTGTTTCGCGACAGCGTGGCGCCCCGGTTGAAAGCGCTCGCGCGCCGGCTCGGCGACACCGGCTGACGGTATCTACATAAGACCCAGACTAAGACTCAGGCCGCGCGCGGATGATCGTGCGTCGCGAACAGCGGACCCTGCACGAAACGCACGTCGTATTGCTGCAGCAGATCGAACTGCGCTTCGTCGGTGACGCGATCGAAGATCAGCGGAATGCGCAGCCGGTTCGCGTAACCGACCAGCGGCTTCACCATCGCATCGCGCAGCGCCGCGCCCGCATCCATCTTGATGAAATCGAGCCGCGCCATGTCGGACACGGACAGGATCTGTCCGGCGTTCTGCAGGTTGCCGGCGACCTTGAACCCATAGTGCTGGTAGCTCTTCGTCAGATAGCCGAGGAACGTGCGATGCGCGACCGCGGCCGACGGCAGTTCGATCACGATACGCGACGGTGTCAGTCCGAACGACACGAGCACCGCCGAGAAGTGCTGGCCGTGGTCGTACCGCACGCTCTTCAGCAGCCGTTCGTGCACCCGCAGGAACAATAGTCCGTGACGCTGCGCGCCGAAGAAGTTGATCGAGTGCAGCGCGCGCGACATCCGGTCGAGCGCGACCAGTTGCGTGTCGTCCTCGATCCGCTCGAACGGGTCCTGCGGATCGAACGGCTCGCCGTCGATCCGCTCGGTCACCGCCTGAAAGCCGAGTTCGTCGCCGAAACGGTCCGCGTGCTCCGGCGCCGTGCCGAGCGACTGCCCATACGCATGCACGCTGATGTCGAAGATCGGCTCGTACGTGCTCCCCAGCTGGAAGCCGTTGAAGCGCGCCATCGCGATGCCGCTGTGCTCGCCCGTGCCGAGCGCCAGGTGCTCGGCGAGAAACGGACGGCTGGCGGCGCGTGCGATGAGATCGGGGATGGTCGGGGCAATCATGGACAGGCAGGGCGTCGGGTCGTGTTTTTGTCGGTCTGCGGCGGCATGCCGCACTCATTTAACGATGTTAGCAGTCCGTGTACCACGCGAATGCACTAAATGGTCATAACGATATTGGGCGCGGCATGGCGCGCGGCGCGTGCAGAAACGTTCGGCGCGCACAGATACGTTCGGATCCGCCGAGCCAGGGTTTACATGATTTTCACTAATCGTAATTAGTTTTACTATACGTAAAAACTGGAAGACATAGGCGTAGCCATGTGCGCGCCGGGACCGCATCCGGATGCGCCACAGAATGCGCACGCTCCGACAGCCGTCGGCCATCGATAAGGGAGACCCCGCAATGAATACCAACCCCCAGTCCACCAACGTGATCGAAGTCGAGCGCGTGCTCGCCGATACCCACCACCCGGCTTTCCAGTGGATGCTGCTCGTGCTGTGCGGGCTGTGTCTCGTGATCGACGGCTTCGACGCGCAGTCGATGGGTTACGTCGCGCCGAGCGTGATCGCCGAATGGCATGTGCCGAAAGCGGCGCTCGGTCCGGTGTTCAGCGCGAGCCTGTTCGGCATGCTGATCGGCGCGCTCGCGTTGTCGGTGCTGGCCGACCGGATCGGCCGGCGGCCCGTGCTGATTGGTACGACGCTGTTCTTCGCGGCCGCGATGATCGTGACGCCGCTCGTATCGACGATTCCTGCGCTGATCGCGTTGCGCTTTATCGCCGGGCTTGGCCTCGGCTGCATCATGCCGAACGCGATGGCGCTGGTCGGCGAGTTCTCGACCCCCGCGCATCGCGTGAAGCGGATGATGCTGGTGTCGTGCGGTTTCACGGTCGGCGCGGCGTTGGGCGGGTTCGTCAGCGCGGCGCTGATTCCGACGTTCGGCTGGCGCGCGGTGTTCTGGGTCGGCGGTGCGGTGCCGCTCGTGCTCGCGTGCGTGATGTTCGTCGCACTGCCCGAGTCGCTGCAGTTTCTCGTGCTGAAGGGGCATCAGGCGCGTGCGCTGCGCTGGCTCGCGAAGTTCGATCCGAGCCTGCCGATCGACGCGCACACGCGCGCGACCGTCCGCGAGAAAGCCGCCGACGGCGCGCCAGTCGCCGAGCTGTTCCGCGCAGGCCGCACGCCGGTCACGCTGATCCTGTGGGCGATCAGCTTCATGAACCTGATCGATCTGTACTTCCTGTCGAACTGGCTACCGACCGTGATGCGCGACGCAGGCTACACACCGTCGACTGCCGTGATCGTCGGCACCGTGCTGCAGACCGGCGGCGTGATCGGCACATTGCTGCTCGGCTGGTTCATCGAACGCTTCGGTTTCGTGCGCGTGCTGTTCGTCTGCTTTGCGTGCGCGGCGGTGTTCGTCGGCGCGATCGGCGTGGTTGCGCATGCGTTGCCCTGGCTGCTGGTCGCGGTGTTCGCGGGCGGCTTCTGCGTCGTCGGCGGACAGCCCGCGGTCAACGCGCTGGCAGGGCACTATTACCCGACAACGTTGCGTTCCACCGGCATTGGGTGGAGTCTCGGTATTGGGCGGATCGGCTCGGTGATCGGACCGCTGGTCGGCGGCCAGTTGATTGCGCTGAACTGGTCGAACGCGTCGCTGTTTCATGCGGCTGCGCTGCCGGTGCTGGGTTCGGCGTTGCTCGTGATCGCGCTTGCCGGCGCGACACGGCAACGCGACGGCACCGTCGCGGGCGCCGCCTAAGCCTTCACGGAGAATCGAATGACTGACGATACGAACGGGCACACGAACACGGTCTGGCAATCCGGTTTCGCGAATGAGTTCGCGACCGAAGCGTTACCGGGCGCGTTGCCCGAGGGCCGCAATTCGCCGCAGCGTGTGGCGTACGGACTGTACGCGGAGCAACTGTCGGGCACCGCGTTCACTGCGCCGCGCAGCCACAATCGCCGGTCGTGGTTGTACCGCATCCGGCCCGCCGCGATGCACAAGCCGTTCACGCCGCTGCCGTCGCATGCGCTGGTCGCGAATTTTCATGCGAATTCTCAAGATGTGCCGCCGACGCCGCCGAACCAGCTACGCTGGGACCCGCTGCCGATGCCTACCGAGCCGACCGATTTCATCGACGGCTGGGTGACGATGGCCGGCAACGGTTCGGCCGAATCGATGAACGGCTGCGCGATCCATCTGTACGCGGCGAACCGCTCGATGCAGGACCGCTTCTTCTACAGCGCCGACGGCGAACTGCTGATCGTGCCGCAGGAAGGACGTCTGCATATCGCGACCGAACTGGGCCGGCTCGACGTCGGACCGTTCGAGATTGCGGTGATCTCCCGCGGCGTGCGCTTCGCGGTGACGCTGCCCGACGGCGCGGCGCGCGGCTATGTCTGCGAGAACTTCGGCGCGCTGCTGCGATTGCCCGATCTCGGACCGATCGGCTCGAACGGCCTCGCGAACCCGCGCGACTTTCTCACGCCGCATGCGGCCTACGAAGACCGCGAGGGCGACTTCGAACTCGTCGCGAAACTGAACGGCCAGCTGTGGCGCGCGGACATCGGTCATTCGCCGCTCGACGTGGTTGCGTGGCATGGGAACTACGCGCCGTATCAGTACGACCTGCGCCGCTTCAACACGATCGGCTCGATCAGCTATGACCATCCCGATCCGTCGATTTTTCTCGTGCTGCATTCGCCGAGCGATACGCCCGGCGTCGATACGCTCGACTTCGTGATCTTCCCGCCGCGCTGGCTCGCGGCCGAAGATACCTTCCGTCCGCCGTGGTTTCACCGGAACGTCGCGAGCGAATTCATGGGCCTCGTGCACGGCGCGTACGACGCGAAGGCCGAGGGCTTCGTGCCCGGTGGCGCGAGTCTGCACAACTGCATGTCGGGTCACGGCCCGGACGCGGACACGTTCGAGAAAGCGTCGCACAGCGATACGTCGAAGCCGCACAAAGTGGGCGACACGATGGCGTTCATGTTCGAAACGCGCACGCTGATCCGCCCGACGCGCTTCGCGCTCGAAACCGCGCAACTGCAGGCGGATTACTTCGAATGCTGGCAGGGCATTCGCAAACATTTCGACCCGGAGCGTCGATGAACACTACGCATGATTTGCACGCGACGCTCGATCCGTCGCGCAGAAGCTGGCTCGATACGGCTAACGATCCTTCCTGCGATTTCCCGATCCAGAATCTGCCGTTCGGCATCTTTAGCGATTCGCGCGATGCGATACCGCGTGTCGGTGTCGCGATTGGCGATCGTATTGTGGATCTGTCGGTGCTTGAGCAGGCGGGGTTACTTACGCTGGGCGGTGACGCGTCGCGTGGTCTGGCCGCCGCGTTGCGTGACGACGCGTTGAACGCGTTCATCTCGTTGGGCCGCGAAGCATGGCGCAGCGTGCGCGTTCAACTCGGCAACCTGCTCGATCAACACACCGCGACGCTGCGCGACGATGCTGCGCTGCGCGAACGCGCGCTTATCAATGCCGCGGATGCGACGCTGCATCTGCCGGTGCGGATTTCCGGCTATACGGATTTCTATTCGTCGAAGGAACACGCGACGAACGTCGGTTCGATGTTCCGCGATCCGAAGAACGCGTTGCTGCCGAACTGGTCGGAGATGCCGATCGGCTACAACGGACGCGCGTCGTCGGTGGTCGCGAGCGGCACGCCGGTGCGGCGGCCGAACGGGCAACTGAAGCTGCCCGATGCGGAGCGTCCGGTGTTCGGTGCGTGTCGCAAGCTCGACATCGAACTGGAGACGGGTTTCATCATCGGCAGCGGTAGTGCGCTCGGCGAACCGATCGCGTGCGAGGACGCGGAGTCGCACATCTTCGGGATGGTGTTACTGAACGACTGGAGCGCGCGCGACATCCAGCAATGGGAATACGTGCCGCTCGGTCCGTTTAACTCGAAGACCTTCGCGACCACGATCTCGCCGTGGATCGTCACGCTCGATGCGCTGGAACCGTTCCGCGTCGCGCAGCCTGTACAGGAGCCGCAACCGCTCGCGTATTTGCGGCACGACGGCGCGCATGCATTCGATATCGAGCTTGAAGTGCGGTTGCGGCCGTCGCATGCGCATACGGGCACGACGATCTCGCGCACGAATTTTCGCCACATGTACTGGACGATGGCGCAGCAGCTCGCGCATCACACGGTGTCCGGGTGCAACACGCGCGTCGGCGATCTGATGGGTTCGGGGACGATCAGCGGACCGACCGCCGATTCATCCGGCAGCCTGCTCGAACTGACGTGGAACGGCCAGCGTCCGCTTGTGCTCGACGGCGGCGGCACGCGGACGTTCATCGAGGACGGTGATGAACTGACGATCGCCGGATGGTGTCAGGGCGAGGGGTATCGCGTGGGGTTCGGGCCGTGCGTGGGGGAGATTCTGCCTGCGCTGCGGTGAGTGGGGCGTGGTGCCTGACCGGTCGCGTCGATTCGCGTGAGGCGGATCGGTGCGACCGATATGCGCTGTACCGCTGATCGGGCAATGCGAGACTCACGACAACGCTTGCACACCACGCCGACGCTCCCACAACACCGCAGCCCCAAACGCAAGCGCACACACCAGCAGCAACACGATCAGCGCCTCGTTGCCGACACCCTTCATCAACGCACCGGCAATAAGCGGCCCGCCGAAGCTCGCCGCGCTCCACGACGCCCCTGCCAGCGAACTAGCCGAGACCAGCGCGGCACCGCGAAAGCGCTCGCCGCACGCGACCAGCGACAGCGTATAGATCGCCCCAGCCGCCGCGCCGAGCACAAACAGCAGCGGCCAGCACAGCCACGGCGACGACACGGCCCACGGCAGTAGCGGCAGCAACACGATAACGACGGCCGCGCAGCCGAGGTGCACGCGCTCGCGACCAAGTCGGTCCGCAAGCCAGCCGATCGGAAACTGCATCGTCGTATCGCCGAGCAGTAGTGCGGATGCGAACAGCACCGCGACCTCGGTCTCGATCCCGTGCGCCATCGCGTAGAGCGGCAGCAGCGACAGCGCGATCGTGTCGAACAGTGCGAAGAACATCGTCCCGACGACGATCGCCGGCATTCGCGGCAGCACGTGGCGCCAGGTGTCGTGTTCCTGTTCGCTTTCGATGTGCGGCGCGGCGCGGATGGTCGCGAGCGTCGGCAGCGCGAGCAGGAAGATTGCGCCGCACAGCAGGAAGCGTCCGCTGTTGAAGCCGGCGATCTGGCTCACCAGCACCGGGCCCGACATCTGGAACAGCGTGAAGGTGGTCGCGTAGATCGCGACGACGCGGCCGCGCGTCGCATCGTCGGCGAGCTGGTTGACCCATGCTTCGCCGATCGTGAACAGCAGCATCAATGCCGCGCCGCACGCGATGCGCAGCGCCGCCCATACGAACAGGTTCGACGTGAGCTGCATCGCGGCAGTCGCGACGGCGACGACGAGCACCGCGCCGGCGATCGTCTGACGGCCGCCAAAACGCGCAGCGACCCAGCCGGCGATCGGCACGACGAGCAGGCCGCCGCCTGCCTGCGCGGCGGTCAGCAATCCGACGACGTCGGTGCCGTAGCCAGCTTGCGTCAACGCGAGCGCGGTGAGCGGAAGGGTCGCGCCGCTGCCGAGTCCGACGACGGCGACGCTCAGGATCAGTGCGAGGAAATCGCGAGTGAAGACGACTTTCATCGGGCCGAATGCTACACCGGGGGGATGTCGGGCGCACGCGTCGAGCGTACGGCGAGCCGTACGGCAAGCCGCGCGTGCAACCGCAGTCTCAACCCGCCTGGCCCGCCACAGGCACCCGCTGCGCCCGTCGCTCGATCGACACCGAGAACACCGTCAGCAGCACCGCCCCGACCGCGGTCGTCACACCGACCCACGGCAGCGACGCGAGCGGAATGCCCGCGCCGATCGCCATCCCGCCGAGCCATGCGCCTGTCGCATTGCCCAGGTTGAACGCGCCTTGATTCAACGTCGACGCGAGATTCGGCGCGTGGCTCGCGCGGTCGACGATCAGCATCTGCAGCGGCGGCACGATCGCGAACGCGAGGACACCCCACACGAAGATCGTCGCCATCGCGGCGATGGGCGCATGCATCGTCACCGAGAACACCATGAGGATCGCGCAGATCGCGCACAGGAATGCGATCAACGATGGCATCAACCGCCAGTCCGCGAGCTTGCCGCCAAGCGTGCTGCCGACGGTCAGCCCCAGCCCGAACAGCAGCAGCACCAGCGTGACCGCATGCGGCGTGAAGCCGGTGACGTCTTCGAGAATCGGCGTGATGTACGTGAAGGTCGAGAACAGACTGGCCGACGCGAGCACGCTGATACCGAGCACCATCAGCACCTGCGGATTCTTCAACACGCTGAATTCGCGCACGAGGCTCGCCTTCTGCATCTCGATCCGCGCGGGCAGACACGCGGCGAGCGCAGCGGCAGCCAGCACGCCGATCACGGTGACGGCCCAGAACGTCGCGCGCCAGCCGACCGCCTGGCCGAGCGCGGTGCCGAGCGGTACGCCGAGCACGTTCGCGAGCGTGAGGCCGGTGAACATCAGCGCGATGGCCTGCGCACGTCGGTTCGGTGCGACGAGCCCGGCCGCGACCACCGAGCCGATCCCGAAGAACGCGCCGTGGCAGAACGCGGTGACGATCCGCGCGGCCATCAGGACGGCATAGCCCGGCGCCACCGCGCACAGCAGATTGCCGACGATGAACACGCCGATCAAACTCAGCAGTGCTTTCTTGCGCGGCATGTTCGCGACCGCGATCGCGACGATCGGCGCACCGATCGTCACGCCGAGCGCGTAGGCCGACACGAGCATGCCGGCGGCGGGAATCGAGACGGACAGGTCGCGTGCCACGTCGGGCAGCAAGCCCATGATGACGAACTCGGTGGTACCGATCCCAAACGCGGCAATGGCGAGGGCAAGGAGAGGCAAGGGCATGGTGGGCGGATCGGAAGCGCGGCGCGTGTTTCGGGCGGCAGACGCGCGGCGGGAGTGTCGCGGTGCGGCCAGGGTAAAGCAGTAGGGGATTGTACCTAAGCCAAAACGGCGCGGTGGTGCTGAAAACGGGGACGTGTCGGGATGTTGTGTAGTGCGTTGTTTTTCTGCGGCCTGGTTGAGTGACACGTGACCTTAGCCCCTGTCCGGATTCACTCAGCCAGATGAAGCGGGCGGCTCGACTGCATCGCCATGCCGCCCCGCGCCGCCCGCAAACCGCGCGGCACCCGCCACCCCTTCCGCGAACACCGCGTCGTAACCGCTGGCACCTTCGCGACGCAGCGCGTCGGCGAGATCGTCGAGTGGACTGTTGTCTAGCGCGGAGCGACGGTCGGCACGCAGCGCTGCTTGAGGCAACGCAGCCAGTTCCGCCGCGAGCCGCTCGGCGGCAGCACGCGCTGCGCCACGCGGCACGACCCGGTTCGCGAGTCCGAACGCGAGCGCTTCCTGCGCGTCGATCGGGCGGCCGGTCAGGATCAGATCGAGCGCGCGCGACAACCCGATCAGGCGCGGCAACCGGATCGTGCCGCCGTCGATCAGCGGAATCCCGACGCGTCGGCAGAACACGCCGAGCACCGCGTCGTCCTCGACCACGCGCAGATCGCACAGCGCCGCGAGTTCGAGACCACCCGCCACCGCATAGCCGGCAATCGCCGCGATCACTGGTTTGTCGAGCGTCATGCGGGTCGGGCCCATCGGACCGGGGCCGCTGCCGTCGGCATGCAGTTCGTTGCGGCGCGTGTCGTCGGCGAGCGCGGTCAGGTCCGCACCCGCGCAGAACGTGCCGCCCGCACCGTACAGCACGGCAACGTGCCACGCGGGGTTCGTATCGAAACGGCGAAACGCGGCGGCGAGTGCGTCGGCGGTCGGACGGTCGACTGCGTTACGACGCGCCGGACGATCGAGCACGATCGTCGCGACCGCATCGACGGCTTCAACGGTTTCGATCCGCACGTGTTCGCCGAATGTTTCGGTGATCATATTGATTTCCCCTCGAACCGATGCCTTCGCGAGTACATGCGCACAACGCATCGCAAAATGCTATGCGACGAGAATCGCCCGAACGAAGCTGCACGTAGCGCTGGTCCTGCTGTCATGGCAGTTTCATAATCCCCTCTTAGCTTAGGCGCTTTTTTAACGGGCTGGCCCGCCCCACTTATCGCATGCCTGCCTCTCTTTCATCGACCGCCGCCGGCGATGTGCCGCCCGCCACCGAAACGGTCTGGACCGTTCCGCTACCCGGTCACACGCCGTACGATCACGTGCGGCTCAAGCGCGTCTTCGTGGCCGACGGAACGCGTCATCAGGTCGTGCTCGTCGATCTGCGCAAGCTGCTCGTCTGCGCCGATCGCGACGATACCGACTACGTGCTGCAACCGGTCAACGCATGGCACGCGGGCAAGGTGCGCGGTATCCGCGAGTTTCTCGATCCGGACAACGAACGTGTCCCTGAGATGCCGTACGTGACCGTGACGCGGCGCCGGACGCCGGGTTTATTCGGCTGGCTTCGGCTCGAGCATGAAGGCGTGGTCGCGTTTCGCAACGGCCAGCATCGCGCGCGCTATCTTGCTGAAGCGGGCGCGCGCTGGCTGCCGGTCGAAGTGCATGAACGCGAGGCGATGCTGCTGCATGAAGTGTGCGGCGCAGCCGACGATGCGCGCACCGCGCTGCGGCCCGGCGTCGCCGAAGCGGGCAGCTGACGCGTCACGTACTTACACCTGTGGCACGACCCGCAGCGTCGTCTGCGCCGCATTAGCCGGTATCGATGCGACGACTTCGATGAGTCCCTGCGGCAACGACACTTCGCGCTCGAACGACCCGGACACGTGATCGATGAACGATTGCGTCTTCGCGGCGAGGAAGCGGCGCGCCGGATAGACGACCGACACCCGCGCCTCCGGATCGTCGACGATCTGTTCGGGCATCACGCGCACGAGCGTGCCGGTTTCGATGTCGTGCGCGACGAGCCGCGCGGGCAGGATCGCGAGGCCCATGCCCGACAGCGCGGCGAGCCGCACCATCAGCAGACTGTTCACCGTGTACGTGGGCCGCAGCGTGACCGGATGCGGACGGCCGTCGGCGCCTGCGAAATGCCACGTCGGACTGCGCTGCGCAGGCGGCAGCGCGACCCACGCGTGCTGCGGAAACTCGAACGGCGAGCGCGGCGCGCCGCGTTCCGCAAGATAAGCGGGCGCCGCGCACACGACGAGCGGATTCGAACCCAGCGGATGCTCGACGAGATCCTTGCCCGGCAACGCGGCCCCCGTGACGATACCGACGTCGTAGCCGTCTTCCTGCAGATCGACCGGCCGTTCCGCGAGCGTGAGCCGCACCCGCACGTGCGGATGATGTCGCTGGAAACCGTCGACGAGCAGCGACAGCGACGCGGGCGACAGCATGCCCGCCGCGACGACGCGCAGCGTGCCGCCGACCTCGCGCTCGGTATCGACGACCGCGCGCTCCAGATGATCGAGTTCCTCGAGCAGTTCCCGGCACCCTTCGAGGTAGCGCACGCCGGCCTCGGTCAGCGACAGGTTGCGGGTCGTGCGATGGATGAGCCGCGTATGGAGATGGGCTTCGAGCATCGCGATCGAGCGCGTGACGAGCGCATTCGATACGTCGAGTTGCTGGGCGGCGCGGCGAAAGCTTTCCGTTTCGGCGACGCTGACGAAGACGCGCATCGCGTGAATCTGGTTCATGGGACCTCGCCTTGTAAAAGACGCGCGGCCGGCGCGCGCAGTGCTGCATGACGGCGACATGCCATCCGGCATCGCTGCGAACCGGTTATGGCGGATTGGGATTCTCGATAAAAATCATATTGACCGTCCTGTCGAATTACAATATTTTTTGATAAAACCTGATTGTTTGAAGCTAGCAAAAAATCATAGTGAATCGATACCGGAATAGGGCTATCGGTTTTGCATGATCGGGTTGGCCAATTAGCGGTTCACCGGAACCTTCTGCGCCGTCGCGGCATCGGTCCGGTACGCTGCACTGCGAGGTGTGCATGGCGGATAGTATGTGTACATGCGGCTTCGCGCCGCGTCAGCCCATCAGTCTCCTTCGCGCGAGCCGCTGCCGCGGCAGTCCCTCACGCTCTCTCCGTTGCAAATAAATCCTTATTGAACGCTGCCCGGGACATGTCTGGAATGACATCGAGGTGTTAATGTGCATATCTATTTATGCGCTTCGCTTGATGGTAGATTAACGCCTGGTTGTGTTAATCCAGATTTCTCTGAATTTCCGTCGAATCGGCGCGTTATCCGGCGAATGGCCGGGCGCCAGGGCACGCAGCAGGTTGCCGCGCGGCCCATCATCGCGAGGACGTCATGAGCTGGCTGCACGATATCTTTCAGAAATCCCCCGAGATCGCGCTGTTCCTTTCGCTTGCCGTCGGTTACTTCGTCGGCCAGATCAGGTTCGGCAAGTTCCAGCTGGGTGGTGTCGGCGGGTCGCTGCTGGCGGCGGTCGTGATCAGTCAGGCCGGCGTGACGATCGACAATGGCGTGAAGGCCGTGATGTTCGCGGTGTTCATCTATGCGGTGGGTTACGACTCGGGGCCGGGCTTCTTCAATTCGCTGAACCGCAAGACGCTGCGCGAGATCGCGATGGCCGTGTTTCTCGCGGTATCGGCGCTCGTCACCGTGATCGTCTGCGCGAAGCTGTTCCATCTGAACAAGGGGCTCGCGGCCGGGCTTGCGGGCGGCGCGCTGACGCAGTCCGCGATCATCGGCACCGCAGGCGACGCGATCGCGCGCCTCAGCCTGCCCGCCGACCAGATCAAGTCACTGCAATCCGACGTCGCGATCGCGTACGCGGTCACCTACGTGTTCGGCACGCTCGGCGCGATCATCGTCTGCGTGAACATCCTGCCGAAGTTCATGGGCCAGGGGCTGCGCGAGGCGTCGCTCGAAGCGGAGCAGACGCTCGGCGGCGGCGTTGCGGCACACGCGCCGGGCGAGCGCGCGGCGCTGCCCGAACTGGTCGGCCGTGCGTATCGCGTGGGGCCGGCGGCGGGGCGCACGGTCAAGGACGTGGAGCTGGCGCAGCAGGATCACTTCTCGATCGAGCGGATCCGTCGCGGCGGCAACGCGCTCGAACCGCAGCCCGACGTCGTGCTGCAATCCGGTGACGTGGTGATGCTGGTCGGCCGGCGCGAAGCGGTGGTCGATGCGGCGCCGCTGATCGGTGACGAAGTGTTCGACGCGGACGGCATGAGTCTCGCGATCCAGACGCGCCGCGCCGTTTTCACGCGCAAGGGGATGAACCACACGACGATCGCGGCGGTGCGCGCGAACGTCGATCGCGAACTTCGGCACGGCGTGTTCGTCGAGAGCGCGACGCGCGCGGGGCAACCGCTGCCGCTGCTGCCCGAAACGCAGCTCGAACACGGCGACGTGATCACCTTCTACGGCTCGCCGAAAGACACGCTGCGCGCGGTGCAGGCTGCGGGCTACGAGCTGCCGTACACCGACAAGACCGATTTCATCTACATGGGCGTCGGCCTCGTGCTGGGGCTGCTGATCGGTCTCATCGTCGTCAACGTCGCCGGCATTCCGCTGACGCTCGGCTCGGGTGGTGGCTGCCTGCTGTCGGGTCTGCTGTTCGGCTGGATGCGCGGCAAGCATCCGATGTATGGCGTGATGCCGTCGGCTGCGTCGCAACTGCTGAAGGACTTCGGGCTCGCCGCGTTTGTCGCGGTGGTCGGTCTGAATTCCGGTCTGCAGGCGGTGGTCACCGTGAAGCAGAGCGGCGTGACGATCTTTCTGCTCGGCGTGATCGTCACGCTGGTGCCGCTGCTGCTCACCATGCTGTTCGGTCGCTACGTACTGGGCTATCGCAACGCGGCGATTCTCGCGGGCGCGCTGACCGGCTCGCGCAGTGCAAATCCCGCGTTCGGCGGCGTGCTCGAAAAGGCCGGCAGCGCGGTGCCGACCGTGCCGTTCGCGATCACCTATGCGATCGCGAACGTGCTGCTTACGCTGCTCGGGCCGCTCGTCGTCGGGCTGGTCTGAGGCTGTCGTTTCACTGTCTTCGCGGCATGGGCCGAGCGAGTCCTGCGCGCCACATTCCACTTACGAGGAGCATCCGTTATGGCAAAGAGCAAGGTCGTCGCGAGCAAGAGCGCGGGCAAAGTGGCTAGCAAAGCGCCCAGCAAAAGCGGCGCGCGCAGCGAACAGTCGAAGCTTGCCGCACTGAGCCCGTTCGAACTGAAGGACGAACTCATCAAGGCAGCGGGCGGCGGTGCGGTCGAGCGGCCGGCGAACGCCGCGATGCTCAACGCGGGCCGCGGCAACCCGAACTTTCTCGCGACGATTCCGCGTCACGGCTTCTGGCAACTCGGCCTGTTCGCGATGCGCGAGGCGGAGCGTTCGTTCGCGTATATGCCCGAGGGCGTCGGCGGATTTCCGAAGCGTGAAGGGCTGACCGAGCGCTTCGAACTTTTCCTGCGCGAGCATCGCGGCACGGCGGGTATCGATTTTCTGGCGGGCGCAGTGTCGTATGTGCGCGATCAGCTCGGGCTGTCGGCCAGCGATTTCCTGTACGAGATGTGCGAGGGCATTCTCGCGTCGAACTATCCGGTGCCCGACCGGATGCTGAAACACGCGGAGATCATCGTCGCGCAGTATCTGCGTCGCGAGATGATCGGCCGGCATCCGTTCGTCGGCGAGTTCGATGTGTTCGCGGTCGAAGGCGGCACGGCGGCGATGACGTACATCTTCAACACGCTGCGCGAGAATCGCCTGATCGCGCCCGGCGACACGATTGCACTCGGCATGCCGATCTTTACGCCGTACATCGAGATCCCGCGACTGAACGACTACGGGATGAACGTCGTGAACCTGAACGCGGACGTCGCGAACGGCTGGCAGTACTCGAAGAAGGAACTCGACAAGCTGCGCGATCCTAAGGTGAAGGCGTTTTTCCTCGTCAATCCGAGCAACCCGCCGTCGGTGAAGATGGACGACGAAAGCCTCGCGTACATCGCATCGATCGTCGAGGAGCGTCCCGACCTGATCCTGCTCACCGACGACGTGTACGGCACCTTCGCCGACGACTTCGTGTCGCTGTTCGCGCTCGCGCCGAAGAACACGATCCTCGTGTACTCGTACTCGAAGTATTTCGGCGCGACCGGCTGGCGGCTCGGCGCGATCGCGACGCATCACGACAACGTAGTCGACCGGCTGATCGGCAAGCTGCCCGCTGCGGTGAAGCGCGAACTGCACACGCGCTACGAATCGATCACGACCGAGCCGGACAAGCTGAAGTTCATCGACCGGCTGGTGGCCGACAGCCGCACCGTCGCGCTGAATCACACGGCCGGGCTGTCGACGCCGCAGCAGGTGCAGATGGTGCTGTTTTCGCTGTTCTCGCTGATGGACACGCCCGATGCGTACAAGAAGGCGCTCAAGCGCTTGATCCGCAGCCGCAAGCAGGCGCTCTTCGAAGAGATCGGCATTTCGTTCGACGATAACGATCCGAATCAGGTCGACTACTACACGATCCTCGACCTGGAGTTTCTCGGCGAGCGCGCGTATGGACGCGAATTCGTCGACTGGCTGTTCAAGAACACGAAGCCGTCCGAGCTGCTGTTCCGGCTCGCCCGCGAAGCGCGCGTCGTGCTGTTGCCGGGGCGCGGCTTCGGTACCGAGCATCCGTCGGGGCGCGTGTCGCTTGCGAACCTGAACGAATCGGACTACCGGAAAATCGGCAAGGCGATGCGCAAGCTGATCGAGGAATACGTCGAGCAGTTCAACGCACAGACTGGGCGGCATCTCGATCCGAACAAGGTTCGATAATGCGCAATCACATGCGCGTGCGCCGTCGCGCTTGCGTAATTTGACGGTTCGGTGAATCATCGTCAATGGGCCCGCTGCATCGACGTGCAGCGGGCCTGTCTTTCTGTACCGCACTGCCGGTACTTTCCATTCCGACGCCACCGTACCCATCATGTCCACTGTCACATCGTCCGTTCCGTGCCCCGACGTCGAGTCGCTCGACGCGATCCTCCCCGAAGAACCGCTGCTGATGATGGGCGCCGGCCCCGTGCCGATTCCCGCCGCGGTCGCGAAGGCGAACACGATCGTCATCAATCACCTCGGCAGCACGATGGCGAAGGTGGTGGGTCAGGTGAAGACGATGGCGCGCTACGTGTTCCAGACGAACTCGAAGTGGGTGCTCGGCGTCGCGGGCCCCGGCTCGGCGGCGATGGAAATGGCGATCACGAATCTCGCGTGGGAAGGCACGCGCGTGCTGAGCATCCGCAACGGTTTCTTCAGCGAGCGGATGGCGGAGATGGCGCGCCGCATCGGCGCGCAGGTGTCGACGCTCGACGTTGCGGACCGCTCGGTGGCGAGCCTCGAAGAAGTCGAAGCGGCGATTCGTCGCGAGCGTCCGGAGATCGTCACGATCGTGCAGGGCGAGACGTCGAACACCGTGTGGAATCATCATCTGAAGGACATCGCGGCGCTCGCGAAGGCAGCGGGCGCGCTCGTCATCGTCGATGCGGTGTGCACGCTGAGCACGATGCCGCTCGACATGGACGCGTGGGGCATCGACGCGGTGATCACCGGCGGGCAGAAGGGCTTGTCGTCGATTCCGGGCGTGTCGCTGGTCGCGTTCTCGGACGATGCGTGGGCGCGCGTGAAGAATCGCAGTCATCCGAATGCGCACTGGTGTCTCGATGCATCGCTGGCCGAGAACTTCTGGCACAACGCGGGCTATCACTACACCGCACCGGTGTCGGGCGTGCTCGCGCTGCACGAAGCGCTGCGGCTGGTTTGCGCGGAGACGCTGGAGAAGCGTTTCGCGCGTCACCAGAAATGTTCGGTCGCGCTGCAGGAAGGGATCGCCGCGCTCGGTCTTTCGCTCTATACGCCGGCGTCGTGCCGGCTGAATTCGGTCGTCGGGATCGAGGCGCCGCAAGGCTTGAGCCCCGGCGATATCTGCGGGCACATTTCATCTCACCATCAGGTGGAGATTTCCGGATCGTTCGGTTTGCCGATCGTGCGGATCGGGCAGATGGGCGAGCAGTGCCGCGAACACAATCTGTTCAGGACGTTGCATGCGCTCGGTCGTACGATGGTTGATCTCGGCGTCGGGGTTGATTTGCCGGCTGGAGTGGCTGCGTTGGAGAAATCGCTGAGCAGCGGTGCGCGGAGCGCTGCGTTGCAGGGGTGATGCGAGAAGCGCCGCGTGCAGTGCGCGGCGCGAACGACAGTGCCGCCGGCTGACGAAAAAATATGACGGAAACAGCGCGCTAAAAAACAACGCCGGCTAAGCCGGCGTTGTCGTTCATCGAGTCGGTCGAGCTAAACCGCTCACGTCGCCGCAGACGCATTCGGCACCTTCGCATACCGCGAGTACAGCATCGCGGACAACGCAACGCCCCCCGCTGCCGCAACAGCCGCGAACAGAAACACCGCCGCATAGTTGAATTCGCCCGCGATATAACCGGCGAGCGGCCCGGTGATGCCGAGCGACAGATCCAGAAACACCGAATACGCAGACAGCGCCGCACCGCGACTCGCGGGCGGCACGAGCGCGACCGCTTCGACGCCGAGCGCCGGGAACACCAGCGCGAAGCCGAAGCCCGTCAGCGCGGCGCCGATCAACGCGATGTGCGGCTCCGGTGCGAGCCACAGCATCAACAGCCCGGCGCATTCGAATGAAAACGATGCGATCGCGACGCGGAATCCGCCGTATGTCTTGATCGTGTTCGCGAACAGCAGCCGCGCGCCGATGAACAGCGTGCCGAACACCGTCAGCGACAGCGCCGCATGCGGCCACTGACGTGCCGCGTAAAACAGCGTGATGAACGTCGCAATCGAACCGAAGCCCGCCGATCCGAGCGCGAGTCCGAGACCGTGCGGCAGTACGCGCGTGAACACGCTGCGATACGACATCCGTTCACCGTGCACGACCGGCACCGGCGCGATCTGCCGCGCGAGCGCATAGCCGAGCGCCGCAAGCACGACGATCACGATACCGAGCGCCCAGAAACCGATGCCCTGCGAGATACCGACGCCGAGCGGTGCGCCGATCGCGAGCGCGCCGTAGGTGGCGATGCCGTTCCACGAAATCACCCGCGCGTTGTTCGCCGTGCCGACGCGCCCGATGCCCCACAGGATCGCGCCGGTGCCGCACAGGCTTTCGCCGAAACCGAGCACGAGCCGGCTCAGCACCAGCAGCGACAGACTCAGCGCGGGCCAGCGGCCGCACAGCACCGCGAGCAGCAGCACCACGCCGCTCGTGCCGCAGCCGATCAACCCGATCGATACCGTCTTCTTCGGCCCGAGCGTATCGGCGGAACGGCCCGCGAGCGGACGCGACGCGAGCGTCGCGAGGTACTGCACGCTGATCGCCGCGCCGGCCAGCACGGCGCTGAAGCCGAGATCGCCGTGCACGTAACCTGGCAACACCGCGAGCGGAATCCCGATGGTCAGGTAGCAAATAAACGTGAAAAAGACGACCGGAATGATCTGCAGAGTCGTCGCGAACTGGCTGCGCTGTGTGGCTGAATCGGCGGACATGGGGAAAACGAGACTTGAAATCGGCGGAAAGGCGTGATTTTCCCATGGAACCAGTTCCCTTGCAGGATTCGCTTAATATTTTTGGCGATAAAAACGGTGTCGGAATGCGCTGGCGTGCGAGAAATGCGCATCGGCCCGGCTGGCGGGCTTTTTGCCGCGAACACTCGTGCAACGCATTGTCGTTTCTGAGCCTTTATATAAAAAAATAAGCCAAAAACACACTATCTTCATAAGACACTTACCTGTCCATCGCATTGATTTATCGCTTCACCGATATGTCCCGCATGCGGATGCGCCTATGGGTTGCCAATATTGAAGGTGATAGTTTTGAACCATCCCCGCAGCACGGCCGTACAAGCCAGAACCATCGAGACAGATCCATCCATGAGCCAGCCGATTCGCTTCTATCACCGCAACGCGATCCGCGAGATCCGCGACGCGTCCGTCACCCGCACCGTGCTTCAGTACCTGCGCGAGGACGCGCATTGCACCGGCACGAAAGAGGGCTGCGCCGAAGGCGACTGCGGTGCATGCACGGTGGTGGTCGGCGAGCGCGACACGAACGGCGGTGTGAGCTTCAAGGCGGTCAACGCGTGCATCCAGTTTCTGCCGACGCTCGACGGCAAGGCGCTCTTCACCGTCGAAGATCTGCGCCAGCCGGACGGCTCGCTGCATCCGGTGCAGGACGCGATGGTCGAGTGCCACGGTTCGCAGTGCGGTTTCTGCACGCCGGGCTTCGTGATGTCGATGTGGGCGCTGTACGGCAAGCACGGTCACGAGCACGCGTGCGCGAATCGCACGGTGCCGTCGCGCGACGAGATTGCGAACGCGCTGACCGGCAACCTGTGCCGCTGCACCGGCTATCGTCCGATCGTCGATGCGGCCGTGCGGATGTTCGATGCGCCGCCGCCGAAGGCGCCGCTCGACGTCGACACGTTGTCGAGCCAGCTCGCGACGATCGAACGCGACGACACGTTCCGCTACACGCACGCGGGCCGTAATTTCGACGCACCGCGTACCGTCGATGCGCTCGCGCAGATCAAGGCCGCGCAGCCGGCCACACGGATTCTCGCGGGCAGCACCGACGTCGGTCTGTGGGTCACGAAGCAGATGCGCGACTTGGGCGACATCGTCTACGTCGGGCAGATCGCCGAGCTGCGCCGCATTGCAATCACCGACGACTGGATCGAGATCGGCGCGGGCGTCTCCGTCGAGAAGGCGTACGCCGAACTCGCCGTGCATTACCCCGAGTTGACCGAGATGTGGCAACGCTTCGCCTCGCTGCCGATCCGCAACGCGGGCACGCTCGGCGGTAACGTCGCGAACGGCTCGCCGATCGGCGATTCGATGCCGGGGCTGATCGCGCTGGGTGCGCACGTCGTCGTGCGTGGCGGCGACATCGAGCGCGAGATGCCGCTCGAAAATCTCTACGTCGCGTATCAGAAGAAGGACATGGCGGAGCACGAGTTCGTCGTCGCGCTGAAGGTGCCGACCCGCACCGGCCGCCGCGCGAACCTGCAATTCCGCACGTACAAGCTGTCGAAGCGTTTCGACTCGGATATCTCGGCTGTGTGCGCGGCGTTCTCGTTCATCGCGGACGGCGATGCGGTGCGCGAGCCGCGCATCGCGTTCGGCGGGATGGCCGCGACGCCGAAGCGCGCGACGCACGTCGAAGCCGTGCTCGCCGACGCAGAGTGGCACGAAGCCACCGCGCAGGCCGCGATGCTCGCGCTCGCGAAAGACTACGCGCCGCTGTCCGACATGCGCGCGACGAGCGACTACCGCCTCGAAGCAGCGAAGAACACGCTGTACCGCTTCTGGCTCGAAACGCGGCCGCACGATCCGCTGCCGAAGCAGGCGCTCGACGTGCGCGCAGTCGAAGCCACGAGCGCGTGACGCAGCCAAGAGATACGGAGAACCATTCGAATGAACCAGCAAGCTGAACCGTTTCTGAAGGACGCGCAGAGCCTCGAGGGCTTCACGCAGGTCCACGTGTCGCGTCCGCATGAATCCGCGCATCTGCATGTGAGCGGCCGCGCGACCTATACCGACGACATCCCGGTCCTCGCGGGCACGCTGCACGCCGCGCTCGGGCTGTCGGCGAAAGCGCATGCGCGGATCGTGTCGATGTCGCTCGACGCGGTGCGCGCGACGCCCGGCGTGATCGCCGTGCTGACTGCCGGCGATATCCCCGGCGTGAACGACGTCGCGCCGATCGTGCATGGCGACGATCCGATTCTCGCCGACGGCGAAGTGCAGTACGTCGGTCAACCGATGTTCATCGTCGTCGCGACGTCGCACGATATCGCGCGGCTTGCGGCGCGACGCGGTGAGGTCGTCTACGAGGAACTGCCCGCGATCCTCACCGCGCAGCAGGCACGTGCCGCCGATGCGCGCGTGATCCCGCCGATGAAACTCGCGCGTGGCGATGCCGGCACGAAGATCGCGCGTGCCTCACATCGCGAAGCCGGTGAAATGCTGCTCGGCGGGCAGGAGCAGTTCTATCTGGAAGGGCAGATTTCGTATGCGGTGCCGAAGGACGACGACGGCATGCACATCTGGTGCTCGACGCAGCATCCGACCGAAATGCAGCACCTCGTCGCGCACACGCTCGGCATCGCGTCGCATAACGTGCTGGTCGAATGCCGACGGATGGGCGGCGGCTTCGGCGGCAAGGAATCGCAGTCGGCGCTGTTCGCGTGCTGCGCGGCGCTCGCCGCGTGGAAGCTGCTGTGTCCGGTGAAGCTGCGGCCGGACCGCGACGACGACATGATGGTCACCGGCAAGCGCCACGATTTCCACTACACGTACGAAGTGGGCTACGACGACGCGGGCACGATCGAAGGCGTGTCGGTCGACATGACGTCGCGCTGCGGTTTCTCCGCCGATCTGTCCGGTCCGGTGATGACGCGCGCCGTCTGCCATTTCGATAACGCGTACTGGTTGCCCGACGTGTCGATCGCGGGCTTCTGCGGCAAGACGAACACGCAGTCGAACACGGCGTTTCGCGGCTTCGGCGGTCCGCAGGGCGCGTTCGCAATCGAATACATCTTCGACGACGTCGCGCGTTCGCTCGATCTCGATCCGCTCGACGTGCGGCGCCGCAACCTGTACGGCAAGACTGAGCGCAACCGGACGCCGTACGGTCAGGAGATCGAAGACAACGTGATTCACGAGCTGCTCGACGAACTCGAATCGACCAGCGACTATCGCGCGCGCCGCGCAGCCATCCGCGAATTCAATGCGAACAATGTGGTGCTGAAGAAAGGCATCGCGATCACGCCGGTCAAGTTCGGCATCGCGTTCAACGTCACGCACTTCAACCAGGCGGGCGCGCTCGTCCATATCTACACCGACGGCTCGGTGCTCGTGAATCACGGCGGCACGGAGATGGGTCAGGGCTTGAACACGAAGGTCGCGCAGGTCGTCGCGCACGAACTCGGCATTCCGTTCGCACGTGTGCGCGTCACGGCGACCGATACGAGCAAGGTCGCGAATACATCGGCGACAGCGGCATCGACGGGTTCGGATCTGAACGGCAAGGCCGCGCAGGATGCGGCGCGCCAACTGCGCGAACGGCTCGCTGCATTTGCTGCCGAGCGCTACGGCGCAGGCCAGGTCGCAGCCGGCGATGTGAGGTTCGCGAACGGTGCGGTCGGTGTCGGCGGCGCGATCCTGCCATTCGACGAAATCGTCGCGAAGGCGTATCTCGCGCGCGTGCAACTGTGGTCTGATGGTTTCTACGCGACGCCGAAACTGTACTGGGATCAGGCGACGCTGCAGGGTCGGCCGTTCTACTACTTCTCTTACGGCGCGGCGGTGTCGGAAGTCGTGATCGATACGTTGACCGGCGAGATGCGCGTGCTGCGCGCCGATGTATTGCACGACGTCGGCTCGTCGCTGAATCCGGCGCTCGACATCGGTCAGGTCGAAGGCGGTTTCATTCAGGGGATGGGCTGGCTCACCACCGAGGAACTGTGGTGGAACGCGGGCGGCAAGCTGATGACGCACGCTCCGTCCACGTACAAGATTCCGACCGTCAACGACACGCCGCCCGATTTCCGCGTGAACCTGTTCAAGAACCGCAATGCGGAGGACAGCATCCATCGGTCGAAGGCTGTAGGAGAGCCGCCGCTGCTGCTGCCGTTCTCGGTGTTCTTCGCGATCCGCGACGCGGTCGCGAGTGTCGCCGACTACAAGGTTAATCCGCCGCTGAACGCACCGGCGACGGCCGAGGAAATTCTCAAGGCGGTCGGCGCGGTGCGCCGTGCTGCTTCTTCTGCGAGCGCATCGTGATCGGGGGGCTCGACGGATGGCGTGCGCGCGCCGACACGAATGCCGTGCGCCGCATCGGCCGCCGCAACGACCCGCCGTCGCAACCGCGTGCACCGATGCACATCGTGCTGTTCGGCGCGGGGCACGTCGGTCATGCGCTGGTGACGCTGCTCGGCACGTTGCCGTGCGTCGTCCAGTGGGTCGACGAACGCGACGAGTTGTTCCCCGACGAGGTGCCGGCGAACGTGCAGGTCGAAGCGACCGACACGCCCGACGCGATCGTCGACAGCGTGCCGGCCGGCGCGTACTTCCTCGTGATGACGCACAATCACGCGCTCGATTTCGCGCTCGCTGCGCGGATCATGCGACGACGCGACTTCACGTACTTCGGGATGATCGGGTCGAAGACGAAGCGCGTGAAGTTCGAGCGCCGGTTGATCGATCGCGGTGTCGAGCCCGAACGGCTCGCGGAAATGATCTGTCCGATCGGCGTGTCCGGCATTGTCGACAAGGCGCCGCCTTCGATTGCGCTGGCTGTGTGCGCCGAGTTGCTGCAGATCCGCTCGCAGCAGGGGCAGGGCATGGCCACGACACTGCGCGGTCTCACCGCAAACGTCTGACGCACATTGCGTTGTTGTTCAGTCTCGCGCCGCCTGGCGCGTACGCCGCGTCCCTTTCGCGACGAGCTTCGCCGACACCTGCGCCATCAACCCACGCAGCCAGCCGATGTCGCTCGGCCGGTCCGGCTGCGGATGCCACAGCTGATAACACTTGATCCGTGGAAACGGAATCGGCGCATCGACGACTGCGAGCGGCAGCAGATGCGCGTAGTGCATCGCGAAGCGCCGCGTCGTCGTGAAGATCAGATCCGATTGCAGCAGCACCTGCGGCACGAGTCCGAAGTACGGCAGCGTCGTGACGACGCGGCGTTCGGCGCGTGCCTTCGCGAGACCGCTGTCGATCGCGCCGCCGCGTCCGCCGCTGTACGGCGTCGGCGCGAGGTGCGGTGCCGCGAGATAGGCCTCGCGCGTGAGCGGCGCCTGCGCGAGCGGATGATCCGCGCGCATCATGCACACGACCGTATCGGAGAACAGATCGCTGCGCGCAAAGCGCGGGTCGGGCTTCGGCCAGTTGCCGATCACGAGATCGAGTTCGCCGGCATCGAGCGCGGCGAGGTGATCGAGCGTCGGGTTCAGCGAATCGATTTCCAGATGCGCATGCGGCGCGGCCTCGCGAAACTGCGCGATCACGGTCGGCATGAAGAAGTCGTTCAGATAATCCGGCGCGGCGACGCGGAACGTGCGCCGCGAACGCAGCGGATCGAAATCGCCGTGGGGTGTCGCGACGAAATCGACTTCGCGCAGCACGCGCTGCGCGGACGGCAGCAGCGATGCGCCGTACTCGGTCGGCACCATGCCGGATTTGCCGCGCACGAGGATCGGGTCGTTCAGCGTTTCGCGCAGCTTGCGCAACGCGGTGCTGATCGCTGGCTGCGTCTGGTTCAGGCGCAGCGCCGTCTGCGTCACGCTGCGCTCGACCAGCAGCGTGCGCAATACGCGCACGAGCCAGATGTCGAGAGAGGCGGCGGTGTCGTCGTCCATGTTCAGGCGGGGCCAGGCGGGCTCATCGAAAGCGGTGCGCCGGACCGCCGGACGGACGGTGCGCGCGCGAGGTCGCGAAGTCCATAACCTTAGGCCCTTTGACGCCTGCCGGCATAGCGCGCACGGTATGGCCGGCATCAGAGGCCAGGCGAGCAGCGGTCCTGCTCAGGGCTTCGCCAGCCCCGACGGCAGCGCGCTGATCCGCTTCACTTCCTTCGATTCGAGCCAGTTCGGCGTGCGCGCGCAATAGAGCACCATCGGCAGCGCGTCTTCACCCCAGAACAGCTGGTTGTTCAGACGGAAGGTCGGCGTGCCGAATACGCCAAGCGCGATCGCATCGGCGGTATTGCGTTGCAGTTGCGCGGTCGCTTCCTCGCGTTCGATCAGTGCCGCGCCATCGGACACGCCGATGCGCTCGCACAGCAGCGCGAAGCCTTCGTCCGTCGACGGATCGCGGCCCTCGCGCCAGATGAAGCGGTAGATCTCGCGCACGCACGCGAGGTCGGCTTTCGCGGCGACCGCGAGCAGCATCGGCTTCAGCGAATCGAACGGATGCGCGGGCGGCATCTTGAACTGAATGCCCAGTTGCTCCGCGCGAAACAGCGCATGGCGATACGTGAACACGCGTTTCGCGGGGATTTCGTACGCACTACGCGTCCCCCAGTGCTCATACAGACCGTGCAGCGACACGGGCACCATGACGAACCCCAGGTTCGGCCACTTGTCCTGCTGTTCGAGCAGCAGGTAGGAGAACGGCGAGACAAAGTCGAAAAACCACAGCGGCTGTCTGGCGTCGATGCCAACGGTCATGAATGTCTCCCGGATTGCTCATGCCGGCGGTCCGGGGACCGTCGACTCTTTTTCGATCTTACGCGGTGCGCGCTGTCCGCGCAGCGATTTCGGCGCGCGGGCGTCGTCATGCCGATTGCGGAGGGACGGTGCTGCCGGCAGCGTCTCTGTCGTCGTCGCCTTCGTCAGGCGCCGACGTCTCGCGCGGCGTGCGCGACAACCGGTCGCGCACGAAGCCGATATGCTCGCGCAGCACGTAGAACTGGTCGGCGTACGCGAGCGGCATCTTCAGGCCGTTCACCGATTCCTCGATCGAGTCGAGCTTGTCGAGCAGCGTCTCGCGCTCGGTGGCCGAGGTTTCGCTGAGCGCGCCGCGCTCGATCGCGATCAACGCGCCGTACCAGCGATAGATGCGTGACTTCACCCGCCACGCGTACAGCGACGGCACGAGCCGCAGCCCCGGAATCAGCACGACGATCAGCGGCACCAGCACGACCAGCAAACGGTCTGCGAGACTCGCGAGCCAGAACGGCAGGATCCGGTACAGGAAGCTCTTGCCCGACTTGTAGTAGCGCGCGGCGTCGTCGCTGATCGGGAAGTCGTGCGCGAGCGGTGCGGGGAATTCGCCCGCGCGCTGCATCACGCCAGCTTTGCCGTGCACTTCGCGAGCGGCTTCGATCAGCAGATCGGACAGGGCGGGGTGTAGCGAATCGCGTGCGACCAGTTCGGCGGTCGGCGCGACCATGTGGATCGTCGTCGACGGCAGGTTCTTGCCGAGATCGAATGCGCCCGGCGGCAGATCGACCGACGTCAGATACGGGAAGCGCCGCGTGTACGCATCGGCCTGCGTGAAGTTGTAGAACTGGATGCCCGGTGTGCGGTACAGCTTGCCCATCACCGGCGGCTGCGCTGAGTCGCCGGTCAGGAACGCGGCGTCGATCTTGCCGGTGACGAGCGCCTGCGCAGCATCGTCGCCGGAGAGCGGCAGCAGTTTCGTCGGGCCGTCGTCGGGCACGATGCCGTTGGCCTTCAGCAACGCGAGCGCGAGTTCGCGGGTGCCGCTGCCTTCCGCGCCGATCGCGAGGCGCTTGTCCTTGAACTCGGAGAGCCGCGCGATCGTCGGACCGCGATAGAAAATCGCGAGCGGCACGTACGACACGCTGCCGAGCGACACGAGACCATTGCGCGACGCGGTCGGCGCGATGCCGTCCTGCACGAAGCCGACGTCGACATCGGCGTTCGGATCGGTGAGGCGCTTCAGGTTGTCGAGTGCGCCTTCCGACGTGAGCACGACGAGCTTCACGCGATTGCGCGCGAGGATCGTCTTGTACTTCTGCGCGGCGTTCCAGAACGTGCTGCCCTTCGGGCCGGCACTGATCGTCAGCGTGTCGGGCGGGGCCGGCTGGATCAGCCGCACGGCGAGCCAGATCGCGGCGGCACTGATCAGCACGATCGGCCCGAACGACACGGCCAGGTCGCGCCACGAGATCGCCACGAAGCGGGCGACGAGGCGCGGCCTTTTACGGGGAGAGGAGTCGGAACCCTTCGAAGGTCTCATTCGGTCGAGTGGCGAAACGCGCGCCGCCGCACAGCAGCGGACGCTTAAAAAAGCCTGCAGCGTGGGCCTGCCGCCCAATGCCGGGTGTGCTTAGGCCTGCCGCGTATGTTCGCGCCGATGGTACATGAGATGCCGGGGCCACGGCACGGCCCGATGCCGGCAGGTGGGACAAACGCGTAACAAATCGTGAGTGCGGCTGGTTGGCGGGCGCGGGCGATGCGTCGCGTCCACGTATCGGGACGGTGTCTCATCGCGCGAAGCCGCACCGGCTGTTGCTCGCGGGCCGCCGGGCCCCTGCTGCTAAACCCTTTGCGCTTCTCGCGCGGCTAGATTAAATTGTGCATCGCTGCCGCTTTCAACGTTTGCGTGGCGCGACCCGGCGAGGAGGGAGTAGAACCGGGCCCGTCGCGAAACGATGCGGCATGCCGGCCGGCGCATCGTCACGAGGAGAGGATGGGGCGGCCGCGACTTCATGCCACTCGCAACCGTGTCGCAGACCAGGTCGGCTCGCTGCCGCGCCCCACAGGCGCCGCGCGAACCCGCCTCCGGTAGTCGTAACGAAACCGCCTGTAGATGCGGTCCAAACCGAAGTACAAAAGGAGAAATCATGAAATCGGTCGATTTTCTGAAAGCGTTGGGTGGTGTCGTAGCAGTGGTCGTCGCGTGCAACACGTACGCGCAATCGAGCGATGCGGGCACGACGATGGCGCCCGCCGCAACGACGAACACGAAGGCCGTCAAGAAGGCGGATCGTCAACTGGGTCGCAAGGTGCGTGCTGCGATCAGCAAGGCGCAAGGCGTCGACGTGTCGAACATCGCTGTGCGTTCGCGCGGCGGTGCTGTCACGCTGACGGGCTCGGTGCCCGATCAAGGCCAGATCGACAAGGCCGGCGATGCAGCGAAGGGCGTCGCGGGCGTGACGTCCGTGGCGAACAAGCTGTCGGTTCAGCAGCAATAAGCCACACGTCGTAGCGTTTGTGTCGTCCGGCTGCGTGCCGGCGATGCAGCGCATACGAAGTGCATGAGAACGGGCCCCGGCATATCGCCGGGGCCCGTTCTGTTTTAGCGGCTGGCGACGCCCGTAGTGCAAGCCTGTGCGAATGCATCGCGCACGTGGCCGATGACACACAAATTTCCTGGCTTCAGGCGTACTGTGTAGACGTGCAACGGGAGCAGACGCCATGGAACGGACGCTGGAGCGCTATACCGATTTGCCGATCGGCTCACGGGCCGCCTTCGAACTGGTGTGCGCACGGCATGGTTTCGCGCCCGCGCATTTCGACGTGACCGCCGGCGCCGATCCGGACGATGCCGCGCATCGTCCGCTGGTCACGATCCGGCGCGGCCGCTGGGCGCAGTCGTATATCGCCGACGAGGCGGGTCACTGGGTGCGGGAGTTCGAGACCGATCTGAACTGCCGGTTTTTCAAGTAGACGTTATTTCAGCGCTTATTGCTGCATTCACGCGAGCACCAGCCGCACGCCGACGAGCGTCAGCGTCGCAGCGAGGATATTGCGCAACAGCGCGTCCGGTGCACGCGACGACAGCATGCTGCCCACCGCAATACCCGGCAGTGAACCGGTCAGCAGCGACAGCAGCATCGACCAGTCGATCGAACCCAGCAGCCAGTGCCCCGCGCCTGCGAGCAGCGTGAGCGGCACCGCGTGCGCGACGTCGGAGCCGACGATGCGCGTCGTGCGTAGCGTCGGGTAAAGCAGCAACAGCACCGTCACGCCGATCGCGCCCGCTCCCACCGACGTGAGCGAGACCAGCACGCCGAGCACCGCACCGGTGAGCATTGTCAGCGCGAGCGTGCGTCCCTGGTTCGGTGCGCGTTCGCGCCGCGCGGCCAGCCGTGCGAGCTGCGGCCGGAAGATCAGCGCGATCGAGGTGACGAGCAACGCCGCGCCGAGCACGACCTGGATCAGGCGACTCGCGCCCGGCGTATCCATCCCGTAGCGATGCAGCATCAGCAGCGTGATCGTCGCGGCGGGCACGCTGCCGGCCGCGAGCCGAGCCGTGACCTGCCAGTCGACTGAACCCTTCAGCCCATGCACGAGCGTGCCGGTCGCTTTCGTCGCGGCCGCGTACAACAGGTCCGTGCCGACCGCGGTGGCCGGATGCACGTGGAACAGCAGCACGAGGATCGGTGTCATCAGCGAGCCGCCGCCGACACCCGTCAGTCCGACCAGGAAGCCGACAGCGAGGCCGGAGAGCGAGTACAGCGGATCGATGTGGGGAAGAACCATTGCGCGGACCGCGGACGGTCGTAGGGAAACGGGTTGCAAGGCGCGGCGGGAAGGTCGGTGCGATAAGGCGCTCGACGGGTCCGGCCTGGCGGCGAAAGAGCGCTATTGTCGCAAAACCGGGGCCATCGTGTATGCCGGTGTTCTGGACTCGCCGGACGACGGCTTACAATCGGGCTTCGCCTCTCCGTTCGAAGACCCCTCCGCCCAACCGGTAAAACAATGAATCCCGGCGTCGTCTACGCGTTTCTCGCTTTTACCCTGTGGGGCCTCTTCCCGATCTACTTCAAGGCGCTGCACCAGATCTCCCCGCTCGAGATGCTGTCGCACCGGATGATCTGGTCGATGCTGTTCCTGTTCGTCGTGCTCACCGTGCGGCTGCAGTGGCGCTGGCTCGGACCGGTGCTGCGCGACCGTCGGCTCCTCGCGCGCTTCGCCGCAAGCGCGGTGCTGCTGTCGACCAACTGGGGTATCTATATCTGGGCGGTGAATGCTGGCCATATCGTCGAGGCGAGTCTCGGCTACTTCATCAATCCGTTGATCAACGTGCTGTTCGGGCTCGCGTTTCTCGGCGAGCGGTTGCGTCGTCTGCAGTGGGTGTCGGTGGCGATCGCGACCGGCGGTGTCGTGTGGCTCTCGTGGCAGGGCGGCCATCTGCCGTGGATCAGTTTGGCGCTCGCGCTGTCGTTCGGCGGTTATGGGCTGCTGCGCAAGACCGCGCAGCTGGGCGCGCTCGAAGGGCTCACGCTCGAAACGGTGATGCTGTTTCCGCTCGCGCTGCTATACCTCGGCTGGCTGGCGGCGCACGGCGATAGCGGCTTTGTCGCGGCGTCGCCGGGCGTGCGGTTTCTGCTTGCGCTTGCGGGACCGATTACCGCCGTGCCGCTGCTGCTGTTCGCCGCAGGCGCGCGACGCATTCCGCTGTCGATGCTAGGCGTGCTCTTGTACGTGACGCCGACGCTGCAATTGCTGATCGGCGTGCTGATCTACTCGGAGCCGTTCGGCACGGGGCGGATGATCGGTTACGGCGCGATCTGGATCGCGCTCGCGGTGTATTCGCTCGAAGGGATCTGGCGGGCGAAGAAAACCGCGCGCGCGTGAACGTCAGATCGCGCGACGGATCTCGACGACGCCAAACGCCGCAAGCGCGACACCGGCCGCACGGTCGATCAGCGTCCGCACGCGGCTACCGACCGCATGCCGCGCGAGCGACACCACCGTCACGAGAAAACACCACCACGCGATCGATCCGCAGAACACGCCCGCGACCGTCGTCAACGCGACGCTCGATGAAAACGGTCCGCGCGGTGCCAGCGTCGCAAACAGCGCGGCGAACATGATGACCGTCTGCGGGTTGGTGAGCGTCAGCAGAAACGCGCCGCCGTACGCGCGCAACGCGCCCGCGCGGCCGATCTTCGCGAGCGCGGCACCTTCGGTTTCGCTATCGGCGGCGGGTGCCTTCTGCAGCAATGCGCGCACGCCGAGGTACAGCAGGAACAGACCAGCAGCGAGATGCAGCGGCCGGTCGAACGCCAGCATGAAGTGCGACACGCCGACGAGTCCGAGCGCCGCGACGAGTCCATAGAACGCGTCGCCGCTCGCGATCCCGAAGCCGATCGCGAGACCCGCGCGCGGGCCGGCCGTCAGCGTGCGACGGATGCACAGCATCCCCATTGCACCGATCGGTGCGGCTACCGCGAGACCCACGCCCGCTGCCGTGAGAAAAAGACCTGTGCTGGACATCGGTTCGGGCTCCCTGCTGGATTTGTTTTCGACTGACTGGATGGACGCGACGCGGCTCGATGCAACGCGACGCATCAGCATAGCGGCGTCGAATTCCGGCGGCAATGCGTTCGACAGATTGCACGTACGTCGCGACGACACCTCAATCGCGACCATCGCTCGGCGCCCAAAAAAACACTTCGTCGCGCCGCTCGCTCCGCAATCCTCACACCAATCGACGCTCCCCCAGCGTCCCTGGCGGCAAACCAGTTGAAGCGGAATCGCAAGGGACGCGTCAAGGTAGACCCGGGGTTAGATAATTGGGTCACCTTAATCATCATTGTTCCAGTTGGTTTAATAGTGGAGTGACGCGGTAATGGACCGGTTTCAGGAAATGCAGGTGTTCGTGCGGATCGCCGAGCGGCAAAGTTTTACGCAGGCCGCCGAGGATCTGCAGATCCCGCGTGCGACGGTAACGAACCTGCTGAAGCGAATGGAACGACGTCTTGGCACGCGACTGCTCGAACGCACGACGCGCACCGTGCGGCTCACGTCCGACGGCGATGCGTACTACCGACGCTGCGTCCGCCTGATCGCCGATCTCGAGGAAGCCGAGGGCGCGTTTCGTCACGCGGCACCGAAGGGTCTGCTGCGCGTGAATCTGCAGGGGACGCTCGCGCGACACTTCGTGATGCCGGCACTGCCCGAGTTTCTCGATCTCTATCCGGACATCGAACTGCACGTCGGTGAGGACGATCGTCTGGTCGACCTCGTGCGCGAAGGGATCGATTGCGTGTTGCGCGCGGGACATCTGCCGGACTCGTCGCTGGTCGCGGTGCGGGTCGCGCTGATGGAACAGGTGACGGTCGCGAGCCCTGTGTACCTGAAACGCTTCGGCGTGCCGGACAGTCTCGATACGTTGTCCGAACATCGTGCGGTGAACTACGTATCGAGCGCGACGGGCAAGCCCATGCCGCTCGAATTCGTCGTCGAAGGACGCGTGACCGAGATCGCGATGCACGGCACGATCTCGGTCACCGGCGCCGATCTGCACACCGGCGGCTCGGTCGCGGGGATCGGTCTCGTGCAGGTGCCGCGTTACCGGATCGCAAGCGAACTCGGCGACGGTCGACTCGTCGTCGTGCTTCCCGAGTTTCCTCCGCCGCCGATGCCGGTGTCCGTGTTGTATCCGCACAGCCGGCAACTGTCGTTAAGGGTTCGTGCGTTCGTGCAATGGATGCGCGACGCGTTTACGACGGCGACATCCGCTGGATGGACGATGCAGGATACGTCGTCGATGCCGCCCGCGAAACGTGCACCGCGCAGATAGTGCATTGATCGGTTAGCAGGTTTTAATGCTATACGCATGACAGTGCGCGACGTAATAGCTTCGTAATAAAAAATAATGCGGTAAGGATCTAAAGTCATCGACGGGCGCGTCGATAATTGGGCGTAAGAATTGTTCGTAACATTAGGCGACCGGGCTGGAGTGGGGACGGGACGAACACGAGAACAGGCAGGACAGCAAACGGGCAGTACACCGCAGTAAAAAAAACGTCGAACGACGTGCGGAAACGAGACCGCGCACGGAGCGACGAACAACAACACCGGATCGGACGGACGTCGCTTGAGCCAGGCGACGCAACAGCGGATGTCGAAATCGAGGAAAGCGCGGCGCGACGGCCAGCGCTTCGTTTTTCATGTGAGCATCGACGATCGCGCGGCGACATGCCGTGCGGTTGCGCGCATGGATGCGGTGCATCGCGCCGCCTCGTTCTGCACCACGACCATCGCGGCCATCGACTGTTACCTCCTCTCTTCATCCCGCCTGCGACGCAAACCGCAGCACACCTCATCGCAGTACCCGCTCCATCGCTGGTTCATCGGCGGAGCGCGGCATTCGACAATCCAGCAGCGACTTTCCTTGGGGACTACATGAAGCTTCGCATCCTTTGCAACGCGGCGGCGCTGGCGGCAGCGATCGCCGCCATCACGGCGACGCCCGCGCATGCCGCGCTCGGCGGCGCACCCACGTGGCCGGCGTCGGCAGTATCGAACGCGTCGAGCGCATCGAACGCATCCAGCAACGCAGGCACCATCGCCGTGCGACGCATGAGCGCGGTTGCCGTCGCGTACACGGTCAACTCGACGACGCTCGCGACCGGCACCGTCGTGCGCGAGTACGTCGGCCAGAACGGCAGCGTGTTCGCGATCGCGTGGCAAGGACCGCGGATGCCGCAACTCGGTACGTTGCTCGGCACGTACTTCCCCAGCTATGTGCAGTCGCTCGACGAAAATCGTTCTGCGCAGGGCAGCGGCATCAGTTCGGCGGTCGTGCAGCGCACCGATCTCGTCGTGCAGAGCGGCGGTCACATGGGCAACTTCTCGGGCCGCGCATGGTTGCCGGCCGTGTTGCCGAATGGCGTGACGACAGACGATATCCAATGATCGGGGGAAACATGAAACGCAAGTTTGTCTGGATGGCCGCGGCAGCGGGATTGTGTGCGGCGCTCGTCGCGTGCGGCGGCGGGGGCGGCAGTTCGTCGACGAGCACGACGAACAATGGTGGGACGAATACGGCGGGCACGAATACGCCGGCTACAACGACGACCACGACCAGCACGCTGGCTCCGCCGTTCGCGGATGCGACTGCGGTGCCGGTGTCGAGCAACGCAACGAACGCAGTGCCGATTCTTGTTTCGGCTGCGTTCGGGAGTAACAGCGTTCGCAATTTTCCGATGGTGAGCGTGACGGTTTGCACGGCGAATACGAATGCAGCGACGAACTGCTCGACGATTCCCAATGTGCTGCTTGATACGGGTTCATTCGGTCTGCGTTTGTTCGCGTCGGCGTTTCCTTCGGCGGCAGCGGTCACTGCGCTTGGCACTATCAACGTCGGCGGCGGTACGGCAGCGGAATGTGCCGGCTTCGGCTCCGGCGATACGTGGGGCACCGTGCGTGCTGCTGACGTGAAGATGTCGGGCGAGATCGCGCAGAACGTATCGATCCAGGTGATCAACGACACCGCGAACCTCAGTGCGACCATGCCAATCCTCTGCACGACCGGCAAGAGCATCACCGCCGTGTCGCAGCTCGGCGCAAACGGCATTCTGGGCATCGGTAACGCGCTGAACGACTGCGGCTCCGCGTGTGCGACGCAGGCTCTCTCCGGTGCGTACTACTCGTGCACGGGTGCGACGTGTACGTCGGTGGCAGTGCAGACCGCGCAGCAGGTCGCAAACCCGGTTGCCCGGTTCCCGACCGACAACAACGGCGTGATCGTCGAGATGGCGCAGGTCGCGGACACCGGAGCATCGACCGGAACCGGCACGCTCGTGTTCGGCATCGACACGCAGTCGAACAACGCACTGGCCGGCACGTCCGCGACGATCTTGCCGACCAACGACGCCGGCAACGTGACTGCAGTGTTCAACGGACGCACGTACACGAATCAGGCATTCATGGACACGGGATCGAACGGCCTGTTCTTCGCCGACTCGTCGCTACCGACGAACTCGAGCAGCTTTTTCATTCCGGCGAGCGCGACCGGTTTGACCGCGACGCTGGTCGGGGCCAACTCGGCCACCGCGCTCGTGGAGTTCAACGTGGGCAATGCGAACACGCTGTTCGCTTCGGGCAACTTCGCGTTCAACAACCTCGCGGCGACGGGTGCCGGCAGCGTCGATCTCGGCATTCCGTTTTACTACGGACGGCACGTGTATCACGGGATCGTCGGCAAATTGTCGACGGGCGGCGGTACCGGTCCGTACGTCGCCTATACGTCGAGCTGATGTGTCGTGACTGCCGCCGCGTCGCTTGATGACGCGGCGGCAGTGCTCTCTTTTTTCCAGCGCGCCGCTCTCTTGCGGCGCGTTTGCGTTTACGGCCCTCTGCGCTAGCGACCCGCGCACCGCGTTCTGAAACATCGACGTCGACCACGCTCCTCGATCGACTGGCCCCAAGCCGTCGACGCATGACGCGTGCAATAACGACGATAAAAAATCCCATCCTTTTTATCGATTAATGCGATACGGATTTAACAATTCGAATCGCATTTAATTGCCTGATCAATTCGCACAAATCATCCCATTTAGATGAATTTCTTGACCTCCGCAAATTCACGCGACTAAACTAAATAACGAATCGCTAATGCATTGATTTTCAAGATAATGTTTAGCGAATCAACGAAACATTCGTGTGTTATTCGTTTAGCGTAATTACTAAAACGACTAAACAGCATAAGAGCGGAGACGATAGTGAAGATAATCAGGGAGATTATCGTCGCGATATCTGCTGCCAGCATTCTTGCTGGTTGCGGAGGCGACGTGCATAACAGCGGCAATGCAAATGCGGTGATGACGCCGTCGCCCGGCGGCAGCATGACGAACACGCCTTCACCCATTACGGGCGGCAATGCGGGCGCATCCACCACGCCTACCTCGCCCACTATTACGCCGACGCAAACGCCCGTCGTGATGCAGTTGACGAAGTACGTCGACGAGCGCATCGGCACCAGCAACGGCGGCGCGACGTCGCTGCTCGCCGGACTGCCGTCTGGCATGGTTCAGTGGGGACCGGACACAGCGAAGGTCGGACCCAACAGCACATGGACCACGACCGGTTACTTCGACGGCGCGACGTCCATCAACGATTTCAGTCTGACCCACCTGAGCGGCACGGGCTGCGGCGACGGCGGCGGCGGACTGCCGGTCATGCCCGGCACAACGAGCGCGAGTTCCGGCGCATTCAGCAAGACGAACGAAACGACGAGGCCCGGCTACTACAGCGTGAAGCTGGACAACGGCATCCTGACGGAGCTGACGGCGACGCTGCGCAGCGGCCTCGGTCGCTTCACGTGGCCTGCGGGTCAAGCGCCGCAACTGACGCTGAACGCGCAATCGCATAACTACTCGTACGGCGGCAAGGTGGCGTGGGACAAGACGAACGCACCGACAGTCGTGTCGGGATCGTTCATGGGCGGCGGTTTCTGCAACGACGGCCAGCAGTACACAGTCTATTTCTACGCGACGTTCGATCAGCCGTTCACCGCTAGCGTCAAGAGCTCAAAAGCTACGCTGACGTTCAAGCCGGTCGCCAACAAGCCGCTGGTCGTCAACATGCGGGTCGGTCTTTCGTATGTGAGCATCCCGAACGCACAGGCCAACCTGGAGAAGGAGCAGGCCGACGCAAAAACCGGCAACCTCGTCACGTTCGACGCAGCCGCGGCGAACGCCGATGCCGCATGGAACACCCGCCTGAACACGATCCAGGTGAGCGGCGGCAGCGCCGACGACACGACCAAGTTCTACACCGCGCTGTATCACGCATCGCTTGCGCCGTCGGTGATCAGCGACGCGAACGGCGACTACCCCGTGTTCGGCAGCACGACCGGTCTCGACCAGAACGGCAAGCCCGCGCACGTCGGCAAGAACAGCGCGGGCCAGGATCAGGTGCAGTACTCGACGTTCTCGAGCTGGGACACCTATCGATCATTGATGCCGCTGCTTGCCATCATCGATCCGCGCGGCACGAGCGACATGATGCAGTCGCTGGTGAATGACGGCGTCGGGTGCGGGAACGCGTTTCCGCAGTGGATCGAAGGCACGAACTTCAGCAATGTGATGCCCGCCGATACCGTGTCGACCATCATCGCGCAGAGCTATCTGTACGGTGCGACCGATTTCGATAAGGCCAGCGCGCTGAAAATCATGCTCAACGACGAGACCAATCCGTCGGCGCAATGCGTGGGCATCGCGGTGCTGCCGGGACTCGACGACTACATGAGACTCGGCTATCTGCCGGACGACACGGGAATCGTCGTCGATTCGAGCCACAACAACGGCACCTCGTCGACCACGCTCGAATACGCAACCACCGACTTCGCCGTCTCACGCTTCGCGCAGGCGCTGGGCGATTCGACCAACGCAGCGATGCTGCTCGTGCGCTCGGCGAACTGGACCAGGCTGATGAAGGCGAATGCGACCCAGGTGAACGGCGTGTCGGCTACGCAGTTGCAGCCGCGCAATCAGGACGGCAGTTGGCCCGCGTACACGTCGAGCGATCCCGTCGAAGGCACCGCCGAGGAATACACATGGATGGTGCCGTTCAACATCGCCGGCCTGTTCAGCACGCTGGGCGGCGATCAGGCGGTGATCAGCCGGCTCACCGCATTCGAGCCGCAACTCGTGATGACCAACGAGCCGATGTTCGCGACGCCGTGGCTCTACAACTGGACGAGTCGTCCGGACAAGACGCAGGCGATCGTCGCGAATATCGCCGCGACGCAGTACCTGAACAGCCCGTCCGGCATTCCGGGTAACGACGACGAAGGCGCGACGTCCGGCTGGTTCGTGTGGGCCGCGCTCGGGCTCTATCCGATGATCCCGGGCACACCGGGCTTCACGGTCGCGAGTCCGCATTTCACGAGCGAGGTCATCTACTTCGGCAACGGCAAGACGCTGACGATCACCGCGAACACGCCGCAAACCTACATTCAGTCGATGAAGGTCAACAACGCTGCGTACAACAGCACGTGGCTGCCGTTCGATACCGTGAAAAACGGCGCGACGATCGACTTCAATCTGGGCGCGACCGCTCCGGTTCCCGTGTGGGGTGCGTACCCGTCGGCGCAACCGGTGCCGCCTTCTCCGGGAGGGGCGTAGGGCTCGCGTATCGACAGCATTTGCCATGACGTGCAGTCCATCGCAGCAAGAACCGAAGGAGCGTGACATGCAATCCGAACAGCGTCGTAAATTTCTCTTGTATAGCGCCGCGTTAACCGGCAACAGTGTGCTGGCGGCGTGTGGCGATGGGGTCGGTAGTCGCGCGACGGATGTATCGTCGGCAGGTGAGGCTGGGCAGACGTCGGGAACACCTGGAACGCCAGGCACGTCGCCGGGCGGGACCAGCGTCCCTGCCACGTCGCCGACGAACCTTGCCGCATCGAACGAGATCGCCGGACCGTGGACCTTCATCGCCGCATCGGATAGCCCGGCGCTCACCGGCGCGCAACTCGCGAGCGCGAGCGGTGCGACCGGCATGTCGGCCGCGGTGGTGCCGGGCACCGCGCTCACCAGCATGATCGCGAACGGCAAGTACCCCGATCCGTTCTACGGCAAGATCGTCACCGACACGATCCCCGACACGCTGAAGGACACCGACTACTGGTATCGCACGACGTTCGCGACGCCGCCGCTGCGCGCGGGCCAACGTCTGTGGCTGCGCTTCGACGGCGTGAACTACCTGTCGACGATCTGGCTCAACGGCGCGCAGGTCGGCACGCTCGAAGGCGCGTTCAAGCACGGCTACTTCGACGTCACGAAACTCGTCGCAGCCGCGGGCGGCACCGCCTACCTGGCGGTGCGTGCGATCAAGCTCGATTACTCGGAAGGGCCGTTGAAGCCGAGCTATTCGAGCGGCGTCACGCGCGGCGGCCGCAACGGTGGTCCGACCGGCGTCACGCTGAAAAACGGCCCGACATTCTTCTGTACGTCGGGATGGGACTGGCTGCCGACGATCCCCGATCGCAATCTCGGCATCTGGCAGCCGGTGTCGTGGTTCACGACGGGCGCGGTGCGGATCGCGGATCTGCGCGTCGACAGCACGCTGTCCGACGATCTCGGCAGCGCTGCGCTGCAACTCGATCTGTCGCTCGACAACCGCTCCGGCACGGCGCTTACGGCGACCGTCACCGGCAAGATCGGCGGCGATATTTCGTTTAGCCACGACATCACGATTCCCGCTTCCGATCAACCGACAACAATCACACTGACCTCCGCCGACATCGCCGCGCTATCGATGTCGAATCCGAAGCTATGGTGGCCGAACGGCTATGGCGCGCCGAACCTGTACGCGGTGTCGGTATCGATCGCGCTGCAGGGTGTGGTGTCGGACACGCGCACTGTGAACATCGGATTGCGACGCATCGGCTACTCGCGCAGCATCGGCTTCGGCGCGCAGCTAAGCATTACGGTCAACAATCTGCCGATTCTCGTGATGGGCGGCAACTGGGGGCTCGACGACGCGCTCAAGCGCATTCCGCGCGAGCGGTTGTTCGATCAGGTGCGACTGCATCGCGATGCGAACCTGAACCTGATTCGCAACTGGAACGGGCAGAGCACGAGCCGCGATTTCTTCGATGCGTGCGACACGTACGGCATTCTCGTGTGGCAGGACTTCTTCTTTTCGACCGAAGGACCGGCGCCGGTCAACACGACGCGCGACCTCGACAACATTCGCGACGTGATCGTCCATTCGCGCAATCATCCGTCGATCCTGCTGTGGTGCGGCGGTAACGAGGGCTCGCCGCCGGCGGCGCTCGTCAGTGGGCTCGACTCGCTCGTGAAGGAACTCGATCCGAAGCGCCTGAGCCTGACGAGTTCCGCAGGCGATACCGGCAGCGGCGCAGTGAACGGCTATTCGTCCGGCGGACCGTACAACTGGGCGACACCGAAAGCGGCGTTCGGTCGTGGCTATGGTGCGTCGAGCACGGCGTTTCACAACGAGGTCGGCTCGCATTCGATCCCGACACTCGAATTCGTTCAGGCGATGTTGCCGTCGACGTCATGGGAATGCCCCGACGATTTCTGGGCGGACCGCGACATCAACGGCAACGGCGCGTTTCTCGCAGGGGATCAGGGCGGCGCGGGCTACATCGCGGCGACGGCTGCGCGCTACGGCGCGATCGTCAATCTCGCCGACTTCGTGCGCAAAGCGCAGATGATGAACTACGAGTGCATCAAGTCGATCTACGAAGCGAACGCCGCCGTGATGATCGGCCCGGCCAGCGGCAAGGTCACGTCGCCGGCGACCGGCGTGATCATGTGGATGACGAACCCCGCGCAACCGAGCTTCGTCTGGCAGATGTACAGCCACGATCTCGAACAGCATTCGTCGTTCTTCGCGGTTCAGCACGGCTGTCGCCGCGTCAACGCGATTCTCGACGCGAATACGTTCGACGTGAAAATCGCCAACCATACGGCGAAGTCCGTGTCGGGCAGCCTCGAGATGCGCGTGTACAACCTGGACAGCACGCTCGCCGGCAAGGCGGTCACGCAGAACGTCGTGAGCGTGGCGGCCTCGTCGTATCAGCTTGCGGCGAACTTGGGCACGCAGATCGCGGCCGCGACGTCCGACGTGTGCATCGTGACACTCGCGTTGCGTGATGCGAGCGGCGCGAGCGTTGCAGATAACTTCTACTGGTATCAGAAGAACGGTCAGGACGCGACCTACACGTCGCTCGACACGATGACGGCTGCGGCCGTTGCGATCAGCGCATCGAGCGCGGAGTTCGACGATTTCACCACGCGTATCACCGCAGTCGTGCAGAACACCGGCAGCACGATCGCGCTGATGACGCACCTGCAGCTGTTCAACCAGTCGAGCGGCCTGCGCATCCTGCCCGCGCTTTTCAGCGATAACTATCTCAATCTGCTGCCCGGCGCATCGACGCAGATCACGATCGATGTGCCGCACGCGAAGGGGCAGCCGGTTTCCGGTGCGGCGCTGCGTGTCGACGGATGGAAGCTCGATCGCGTGAAATCGAAGCTCGGGCTCGGTGGGGTGCCGGTGATTTTCAATGAGAACGCGCTTGCGGTGACGGGGCCGGTTGCGACGTTTGGCAAGTGCTAGGCCCACGAAGCGCGCTGCATTGAGTACGTGTCAACGCCCGTAGCGCAGCACGATGCTCGTCGCCGCGAGCACGTGATCCTTCAGCGCAGCGAGCAGCGCGTCGCGCGTGAGTCCGGCGGGCAGCGCATCGGGTGCGAGGTCGAGCGCGTAGGCCTGCACGACATAGTGATGCGCGATCTCGCCGACGGGCGGGCAGGGACCGTAGTAGCCGGGCTGTCCGGTGCGGTTCACGCCGCCGACGCTGCCTGCCGGCATCGGGCCGCCTTCCGCGAGCGAATCGACCGATGCAGGGATGCCGTACTGCACCCAGTGGACGATGCCGAGTCCCTTCGCGCCATCGGGATCGAAGATCGACACTGTGTAGCTGCGCGTGCCTGCGGGTGCATGCCGCCATTGCAGCGCAGGCGATACGTTGCCGCCGCCGCAATCGCGTGCGCTCGCGGCATGAGTCGCGGCGAGTGTCGCACCGTCGGTCAGGCCGGGTGAGGTGAGGACGAAGGCGTCGGCCGCGTGGGCGATCGGGGCGTGCAGCGCGAATGCGGTGGCGACGGCAGCGAAAGCCGCACGGCCGTGGGTACGGAACGCAATGGGTTGGGTCATCGTGGAGTCTCCGTCGATGGCGTGTCGAAACGTGGAAGAACGATGAGAACGAGGTGGCAGGCTGGATTATTCCGCCACGTACCGCCGCCTGATTCACGACAAAACTTTCGGCAGGTGGGTATCCTTTCGGCACGCCCCCTTTGCGACATCCGGAGAAATCATGACCGAGCCCGATTCCGTTCACCACGCCGCTGCACAAGGTTACACCGCGACGTCGGCGGCCGACCACTACGTGCGCGGCCGTCCGGACTATCCGCCGGCCGTCGCCGACTGGCTGCGCGACACGATCGGTCTTGTGTCGGGACGCACCGTCGTCGATCTCGGCGCGGGCACCGGCAAGTTCACCCCACGCCTCATCGAGACCGGCGCGACCGTGATCGCCGTCGAACCCGTCGACGCGATGCGCGCGAAGCTCGTCGAAGCGTTGCCGCAAGTCGACGCACGTGCGGGCACCGCGACATCGATCCCGCTCGCGGATGCATCGGTCGATGCGATCGTCTGCGCGCAAGCGTTCCACTGGTTCGCGACGCATGCCGCGCTTGCCGAAATCCATCGCGTGCTGAAGCCGGGTGGACGGCTCGGGCTCGTGTGGAATCTGCGCGATGCGCGCGTCGACTGGGTGGCGAAGCTGGACGCGATCGTGAATCGCGCGGAAGGCGACACGCCGCGTTACTACACCGGCGCATGGCGCAACGCGTTTCCGCATCCAGGCTTCGGGCCGCTGCAGGAAGCGCATTTCTCGATCGGCCACACGGGTTCGCCGGAGCAGGTGATCGTCGCGCGTGTGCGCTCGACGAGTTTCATCGCGGCATTGCCCGCAGACCAACGCGCACAGATCGACGAAGAAGTGCGCGCGCTGATCGCGGCCGAACCGTCACTCGCGGGTCAGGACACGGTGACGGTGCCGTACGAGACGGCCGCGTTCTGCGTAGTGAAGGAAGGGGCGTAACGAGGCGATTAGAGGCCGGGCCGGAACGCGGTGAAAATCAGCCGCAGACCGAGCGCGGCAACCGCCGTCGCGGCCACACGATCCACCCATGCTTTCGACGCGAGGTACAGTTCGCGCGGCCGGCGGCTCGAGAAGCACAGTGCGACGATCGTGTACCAGCCGGCCTCGATCGCGAACACGGCGGGCGGCAGCACGAAGTAGCACCACATCGGCGGATGATGCGGCAACAGCGCGGCGAAGATGCTGCCGTAGAAGATCGATGTCTTCGGGTTGCTCAACTGCGTGCTCAGACCGAGCCACAGCGACTTCCGCAGATTGCCGCTTCCGTCGCCGCCGATCCGGTCGACTGCGAGCGGCACGGTGGCGCCGCGCCACATCCGCACGGCGATGTAGACAAGATAGAGACCGCCGGCGATTTTCAGCCCCGCGTACAGCCAGCCCACCGCTTCCAGCAGCGTGTACAGGCCGATCAGCGCCACGCACGCAAAGCAGACTCCGCCGATTCCCATGCCGACCGCGCTCGCGAGTCCATCGCGTCGCGAGACGCCGATCGCATTGCGCGCGACGACGATGAAGCTGGGACCGGGACTCATGGCGCCGAGCATCAGCGCGGCGAGGATGGCGACGATGGCCGTGGAGGCATTCACAGGTGTTCTCCGTTTTGATGAAGCTCATGAAGAGCAGAAGACAGATGCCCGTGAACTTAACATGCTTGCGGGGGTAGGGGACGTGTTCCCCTACCCCCGCAATGTGTTACCAGTGTGAGGTTCGCGTCAGGCCCGCACGGTCCGTTCGTTGCGACCCGCTGCGGCCGGAATCGAGTGAGTGGGTCTCGCTTGAGCGACGGCCGGCAGCAACTCGCCGCGCACCAGCATCGCGAAGGTCTTCACCGCAAGCACGCCGATCACGATGTTCGCCGCGATGAAGAGCGCCGGTGCGATCCATTCGACCGGACCGGTCGCGCCGCGCTCGACCATCCGCATTGCGAGTGTCGGCAGCGCAGCGACGCCGAAGCTGAATGCCCAGTACGACGGTGCAAATGCCTGTTCACGGATCCACGGCAGCAGACGCAGCAGCACCAGCGCCTGATAGATCCCATAGCCGAGCAGCAGTTGAGCGAACAGATCCGGTGCGCCGCTCGTCAGTGCGAGGTAGGTGACACCACCGACGACCGGCGGTGCGAGCTGGATGCCGAGCGTCGGACGCAGTGCTGCGGGCAGCGGGTCGTGCACGGCGGCGCGGTGCATGATCATCGATTCGAGCGCGAGCCACGACAGCACGCCGGCACCGAAGAACAGTGCGCCGAGGTGCGGCCAGCCGAACGTGGCCGACGTGGTGCCCGCGACGAAGCCCGATGCGACAGCCGGCAGGTAGACCGCAGGCGTCACGGTTTCGGGCTGACGGCCGCCTTGCCACAGCCGGCCGTGCAGCAGCACGCCGACCGCGAGTTGCGCGACGCCGGCCACCGCGAACAGCGCGACGGCGGCAGGACGCGACCAGGGCAGCAGCACGCCCGCAGCCAGCATGCTGGACACCGGGCCGAGCGCCGCGAACGACGACTGCACCGGATGCCGCCATTCGGCCAGCGCGGCGGCCGGCGTGCGCAGCCACTTTTGCGCATAGGCGACGAGGATCACGACCCAGACTGCGAGCGCGGCGAGCGACAGAAAATCGGCGGCCACGCCGGGCAGATGCCAGATCCGGACGGCGACGCGCCACGCGTTGGCCAGCGCGAGCATACCGACTGCGATACCGAAGAAGGAGACCGGAACCGGTCCGCGTTGCGTGTTCATTTTGACGACCTCCGAAGGAGACGGCTTCGTTCTGCGGGAGTTGGAGCGAAGCGCGTTCGATGGAGGAATCGTAGAGGGCGGCGTCTGCGCGGAGAACGCTCGCTGGGATCAACTAATGGCGCGTGCGTCTCAAACGGCCGGAGCCTATTAAACGCGGCTCCGGACGGTACTTTTTCACATGGATGTAATCATTCTGCAGACGAAGCCGCGACCGCCGCCGACGGCGCTCCGCCGGCAAGCAGACACAGCCCGACGAGGTCGCGGAACGTCGCCGCGCCTTGCGCGACGCTGCCGACTGCTTCGCCGGACGGATTCTCCGTCGGTCCGCCGATGCCGAGGATCAGCGCCGCCGACGGCGCGCGTTCATGCACACGCCGCAACAGATTGCGCAGATACAGAGGCGCTTCGGCTGCGTCTAGCGTGAGCACGCAGACCACGGCCGCATCGCCGGGTGCGCTCGGGCTCGCATTTGCACTGCCTGCGCCGGTGGCACCGCCCGCGCTCTTGCGGAACTGCTCGTAGCTCGCGGTGACCGGTGCCATGCCGTAACGCGTGAGCAACTGCACGACGATCGCGACCGCGATTTCGTCGAATGCGCCGCGCCCCGCGACGCACAGCACCGTCTTGCCGCGCGCGGGTGCGATCAGCGTTGCGAGATCGACGACGCGTTCGGGTGATGCGCTCGATACAGTGCTCAACGACGTCGCGCCCGTATGCAGCGCGCCGACCATTTCTGCTCGCAGACGTTCGTCCGGCACGCCGTCGATGTCCTCCATGTTCTCGACGATATCGAGCAGATGATCGTTCATCCGCGCCAACTGCTCCGGCGAGAACACCCCGCGCAGCGTGTCGTTGCGCGCGAGACGCAGACCTTCGCGTGCGACGTCGTCGTAGTAGTCGATCAGCGGCAGATCGCGCAGCAGACGTTCGGCCTGATCGATCGCTTCGTGTGGATCGTCGGCGAGCAGGCGCTGGTAGAAGGTCTGCGCCGGCGTGAGCGCGGGCTGATCGCCGAGCAGCACCGCGATGAACTTCAGACGATCCGCGTAACGGCCGAGCGTGACGAGACACAGCGTGAGCGGCGTCGACAGCACGAGGCCGACCGGCCCCCACAGCCAGCTCCAGAAAATCGCCGCGACCACGACCGCGAGCGGCGACAGTCCCGAGCGATGCCCGTACAGCAGCGGCTCCACCACCTGACCGGCAACCACATCGACGACGACGAACAGGATCAGCGTGCAGACGCCCATCGTCCATTGCGGCTGGATCGCGGCGGCGAGAATCGTCGCGAGGATCGCGGCGATCCACGTGCCGATGTACGGCACGAAACGCAGCAGCGCCGTCAGCACGCCGAACAGCAGCGCACCCGGCACGCCGATGATCGCCAGGCCGATCGAAATCACCGCACCCGTGCCGAAATTCACGCCAAGCTGCGCGAGGAAATAGCGGCTCAGGCGGGTCGCGGCATCGTTGATCGCGGTGGTGGTGCGATGCAGATCGCTTGAACCGAAGAGCCGGATCAATCGATCGCGTAGATCCTCGCGCTGCAGCAGGATGAAGATCGTCACGACGAGCACGATGAACATCGTCTCGAGCGGCCCGACGACCGGCGAGAACACCCGCTGCGTCAGCTGCAGCGGCGACGGCATCGGCTCGTGCACCTCGACCGGCATCGGCGTGGCTGCGCTTGCGCGTTGCGAGCGACCGGCTTCGTGCGGCGGCCGTGTGGGCGCGACACGCTGCAGCGCGGAAGCCGCGCGGGTCAGCAGGGCGTCGGCGCGTCCGACGGTTTTTTCCTGCACCGTCTCCACCTTTTCTTCGATCGCCTCCTGGTATTGCGGCAGCGAGCTCGCGAGCTGCGCGATCTGCGCGCCGATCAGCGTGCTGATCGCGAGCAGCGCGACGAGCGCGGTCAGCACCGCGACGAAGATCGACGGCCACTGGCCGAAGCGCAACCGCCGCAACACGCCGACCAGCGGCGCGAGCAAAAAGCTGAGCAATACCGCAAGCGTGATCGGCATCAGCACCGCGCGGCCGAAGTACAACCCGCACACGACGACGACCGTCGTGATGACGGTCGTCAGTCCGTGGATGCCCGGTGTGCCTGCGGGAAAAACGCGGGTCGGGGTGGACGGTCTTTGTGGAGCCATGGGAACGACCTGATAAAAACAGCAACCTGGTGAGGCCTGGCCGGGCGTGGCGACTACCTAATGGCTTTCACGGCGTGATTCGGACGCCGTGATATCGCATCAAGCGTTGCGAAAGCAGTCGCAAAAAACGCGCCCGGCGGGGGCGTGCGCACGGATGCGGATCCGTGCGGATTTCGTGACGTTATCAAAAAACGCCGGACCTACGCAGATCCGTTCAGAAGGAAGCGTTAGACGCAGGCCTGGATTGCCGCTGCCGCGAGCGCAGCGGCGCGCGTCCGGGCGCTTCCCATCAATGCGGGCGAGTCGAGCCCATGACGCATCGTCGCGAGACCGATCACGTACGACGCGATCAACGCCGCGCGCATTTCCGCGTCGCGGCCGCGCAGCAGTTTCGCGAGCGGCTTGATGAACTCCGCATGAAAACGCTCGGACACGATCGCCGCGACCGACGGATTGCCCGCCGCGCGCAGCAGCACGCGCAACGCGTCGAAGCTGTCGTCATCGGGATCGGTGTCGTCGAAGATCTGCGCGACCAGATGCGCGCCGAGATCGTCGAGATGCGCGGACAGATGCTCCTCCACGCGAAAGCCACCGTGAACCGCAGCCGCGAAGAGTTTTTCCTTCGCGCCGAAGTAGCGGTTGACGAGCGCGGCATCCACGCCTGCATCGCCGGCGATGTCGCGGGTGCCGACGTTTTCGTAGCTGTGCTGCGAAAAGCGCGCACGCGCGGCCGCGAGAATCCGCTCGCGCGTCTGTTCGGCGTTACGCGTAGTGGGCGCGGCGTCGCGTCTGGAAGAGGTCACGATTCGTTTCCCGCACGGTGAGAAAGGCAGATTTTGTCATCAACCGTTGACATTGGCAAGTTGCGCGCGGTACGCTTTGTCATCAATTGATGACTTAAGGCCCGAAATGAACGCAAAACTGGAACAGCAGGACGAATCGCGCAGACTCGACGGCAAGGTCGCCGTCATCACCGGCGGCAGCAGCGGCATCGGCCTGGCGACCGCGCAGCTGTTTCGCCGGCACGGCGCACGAGTCGTGCTCGCGGGACGTAACGAAGGCGCCTTGCATGCTGCGCAGCGCGCGGTGGGCGGCGACACGCTTGCAGTGCGCGCGGACGTGTCGCGGGTAGCGGACCTTCGCATGCTGATGGAAACCACGGCGAACGCGTTCGGCAAGATCGACGTGCTGTTCGCCAACGCGGGCCTGTCCGAATGTCCCGATGTGCTCGACACCGATGAATCGTTCTTCGACCATCTGATGGCCGTCAACGTGAAGGGCGTGTTCTACGCATTCACGCAGGCATTCGAGCATCTTGCCGACGGTGCATCGGTGGTGTTCACGAGTTCGGTTGCGCAGCAGCGCGGCCGTCCCGGCGATGCGTTGTACGCGGCCAGCAAGGCGGCGGTGCGCAGTCTCGCGCGCACGCTCGCGGCCGATGAACGCGTGCTCGCGCGTCGCGTGCGCATCAACGCGGTGAGCCCCGGCGCGATCCGCACGCCGCTCACGCGCGCCGCGACCGACGACGCCGACGTCCGCGCATGGGTCGAAGCGCAGGTCCCGATGGGCCGGTGGGGCGAAGCCGACGAAGTCGCGCGCGCGGTGCTGTTCCTCGCATCGGACGACGCGTCGTACCTGACCGGCGGCGAGATTGCCGTCGACGGTGGTCTCGGCCAGATCTAGGAGCGCGCGATGAACGACGAACAGATGACGGGCCGCAATGCGTTGCTCGACGGTAAGGATGTAGCGATTGTCGGCGGCGGTCCCGGCGGACTGACGCTTGCGCGACTGTTGCAACGGCGCGGCGCACGGGTACGCGTGTACGAACGCGATGCGTCGCCGGTCGCGCGGCAGCAGGGCGGCTGCCTTGATCTGCACGAGCAGTCGGGACAACTCGCGTTACGCGAGGCCGGCTTGATGGAGCGCTTTCACGGTATCGCGCGGCGTGAAGGGCAGCACGCGAAAATTTTCGACCGCGACGGGATCGAGCGCTTCGAACTGCGCGCGGAAGACGAAGCGCAGTCGTGTCCCGAGATCGATCGAGGTGAACTGCGCACGCTGTTGCTCGACTCGCTGGAGGCGGGCACCGTGCAATGGGACTGTCACCTGACCGAGGTCGTCCGGTGCGACAGACCGGGCGAACATCGGCTCGTGTTCGCGAGCGGCGACAGTGTCCGCGCGGACCTCGTCGTCGGCTGCGACGGCACGGGATCGAAAGTGCGTCCGCTCGTCACGTCGGTGAAGCCGGCTTACGGTGGCGTGACGTTCATCGAAACCTGCGTGAGCGAACCCGACGTGCGCTATCCGGCGCTATCGGCACGCGTCGGGCCGGGCAGCATCATGGTGGTCGGCGACAATCGCGGGCTGCTTGCGCAGCGCAATGGCGATGGACGCATCCGCGTGTATGTCGCGCTGCGCGTGCCAGAAGCATGGCCAGCCGAAAGCGGCATCGATTTCGCGAAACCCGCCGCGACACGCGAACGACTACTCGATTGTTTTGCCGGATGGTCTCCGGATGCGCTGGACCTGCTGCGTCTGTCGGATGACGTGTTCATGCATCGGCCGCTGTACACGGTGCCCGCGAACGCATGGTGGAGCGAGTGGAACGACGCGCGCGCGGGCGTGACGCTGCTCGGTGACGCCGCGCACGTGATGCCGCCATTCACCGGTCAGGGCGCGAATCTCGCGATGCTCGATGCCGTCGAACTCGCACGTGCGCTGACCGCCGGAACCCATACATCGCTGACCGATGCGCTGCGCGCATACGAGCACGCGATGTTCGAGCGGATGACCCCGGCAATCGACGAAACGCTCGCATCGCAGGATCTGGTGATCTCCGCCGACGCGCCGCAAGGGCTGATCGCGGCAATCAAGGAGCGGATGCGTGGTTAGCGTCGGCTTCGTGTCTGCCGGTCTGGATTCCGGCTCGTCGCTACAGGTGAAAACACGGTACGTTGTGGTTCGGAAAAGGCGGGATGCGCGTTGCGTCAGGCGCTACATTTTTGACATACTTTATCGATACCGCTCGATATAAAATCCCCGCTGTGTCGCGCCGCTTCCTCACCTTTACGTCCATAACCGCGCGACCGGAGAGATGCATGGAACCTGCCGCATTGCGATTCTCGACCGATTCGGGCGAACTTGACCTCGATCTCGTCTACACGTTTCTGCGCGAGGAAACGCCGTGGGCGAAAGGTCTTCCGCGCGCGACGTTCGAGCGTTCAATCGAAAACTCGCTGTGCTTCGGCGCGTATATCGGCGAAGCGCAGATCGGCTTCGCACGCGTCGTTACCGATCGCGCGACGTTCGCGTATCTATGCGACGTGTTCGTGCTGCCGGCGCATCGTTCGCGCGGCTATGCGAAGGCGTTGATGAAGTATGTTGTCGAGTGCGATGCGTTGCAGGGGCTGCGGCGTTTCATGCTCGTCACCAGCGATGCGCATCACGTGTATCGTCCGTTCGGATTCGATGCTCCGGCGAATCCCGAGCGGATCATGGAGCGGCACAATCCTGTGGTCTACGCGAAGGCGTAAGCGCATACCGCCGCTCAATCGACGGTCGAAAGAACCCGCGCAGCCTCATCCCGAGCGCGCTCGCCCTTCCTCGCATTCGCGACATTGCTCCGATAGATCAACCCAAGCGCAACCGCGAGCAGCGCCATTGCCGCATACCGTCGCGTGCCGAGTTCGATCACGGCATTGCCAAGCCAGCCGAAGTTATCGATCAGCAGGCTCATCAGCAACTGCCCGCTGATCACGGCCACGGTGGCCGCAGCCACACCGACGCGCGGCATCGCGAACACGATCACGAGCATGTAGACCACGCCGAAGAACGCACCGGTGATCTGCCAGCGCGGCGCGGTGAACAGCGTCAACGCGTGCGGCGTTTCGAAAAAGAAAGCGATCACGAACGTAACCAGCGTGCCGAGCGTGAACGTAAGCCACGCGCTTTCGAGCACACCCACTTCGCTCCCCAGGCGGCCATTGATCGCGGACTGCGCACACAGCACCGCGCCGGCCGCGACCACGAGAATCAGCATTGCAATAAACACGACGACTCCTTCAGTGAATCAGCCACAGCGCCGCGAGGATCGCGACGAGTGCGCCCACGCGATAACGATCGACCGCTCGACGCGTACTGCCGAGCCACCCTTGATGATCGATGATGAGACTCGCCGCGACCTGACCGAACAGGATGCCGACCATCGTCAGACCGACGCCGATATGCGGCGTCGCGAGCGTGAGCGCGATCACGTAGATCGGGCCGAGCAGACCGCCTGTGAGCATCCAGCGCGGCTGAGAAAACAGCGCGCCGAGTTTCGCGCGATTGAAGACGAGCCCGAACGTCAGCAGCAACGAACCGACGCCGAAAATGCCAAGCGTTGCCCAGCCTTGACCGACTTCCTGTCCGAGCGGACCGAGCAACCCCGCCTCGACCGCCAGCCCCATGCCCGCCAGCACCACCAGCGGCAGCAGTAAAAGATTCATCGCCAGCTCCAGAAAACAAAATCGTAGATCGATGCTGGAAACGGATCAATCTGGCAGAATCGGAAATCACTAATGCTTTTTCGGCAAGATCATGCAGATCAAGGCATTGCGGCTGTTCGTCCACGTCGCCACGACGGGAAGTTTTATCGCGACCGCGCGTCACTTCGGCGTGCCGGGGTCGTCGGTGTCGCGGCACATCGCCGCGCTCGAAGCGGACATCGGGCAGCGGCTGCTGTTCCGGCACACGCGCGCGGTCCGTCTCACCGATGCAGGCGAGCGCTACTACGTGCAGGTCCGCGAAGCGCTGGAGCTACTCGATGCGGCAACCGAGGCCGCCGCCGACAAAGGCGCCGCGCCGCGTGGATTGCTGCGGGTCAACGCGCCGGTCGCGCTGGGCCGGCGGCACATCGCGCCGTTGCTCGCGGAGTTTCAACGCAAACATCGCGAGCTGTCCGTCGAACTGATGCTGACGGACGCGTTCGTCGATCCGGTGCAGGAAGGCGCGGACGTCACCGTGCGAATCGGTACGCTCGCCGATTCGAGTCTCGTCGCGCGAACGCTTGGGGCGCAGCGTTACATCGTGTGTGCGAGTCCGGGGTATCTGAAGCGGGCAAAGAAACTGTCGCAGCCCGATGATCTGCTGAAGCACAACTGCCTCGTCTACAAAGGGCATATGGGCGTGCAGCGCTGGTATTTTCGGCGCCCTGATGAAGCGCATTACCAGCCGTTCGAGATCAGCGGCGATCTTCGCAGCAACAACGCCGAGGTGCTGGTCGCGGCCGCGCTGGCGGGTCAGGGTGTCGTGCTGTTTCCGAGCTGGCTGTATGACGCCGATGCGTTCAAGGCCCGCAAACTCGTCGCGTTGCTGCCCGACTGGCTCGCATCCGTCGAACCCGAACCGGCGGAAATGCATCTGGTGTTTTCGGAGAGCCGCCTGCGTTCGCGCAAGGTGCAGTTGCTGTCGGACTTTCTCGTCGAGCGGATTGGCAGTCCGCCGTATTGGGAAATCTGAGGCCCGTGGCGAACGACCCTGCACGCGAGCGTGACGGATAGTCGATTCCGCGTGCGCGACTGTATCGATAACGTAGGGCCATTCGCTGACGCATCCCGATGCCCACGTATCGAAGCGCCGCAGCGGACAACCAACAGCGGGCTGCATGCGGCCCGCTGTTCACGTGTGTCGTCGCTCACGGAGAACACCATGCTCGAGAATCTGCTGGACGCTGCCCGAAAGCAGGACCCGCAACACAGTCTGGACCCGCTGCCCGCATTGATCGCTGCAGCGAGCCAGCTATACGACACGGCACAGCGGGCAGGGGATGCGCAGGCTGCGGATCTCAACGCGGTGAAAGCGCAGATTCTCGGCGTCGTCGATTCGATCGAAGCGGGGGCCGGCGGCTCCGCGCAGCAAGTGCGTAACGTCATCGACCCCTACCTCAAACTCGCGGCCGACGCGGGGTACAACCTCGCCAACGCGGACGTACGGTTGAAATTCGCTTACTTCGTGATCGAGATCGTCAAGGAAGGTTTTGCAGAGAAGAAAGCGGGTGGCCGATAAGCTTCGATGCAGGGCACTTGCTCAAACCTTCGGTGCATCGACCGTCGTCAGATGGAACTGACGACGCACGACGAAACCCATCCGCTGATAGATCGCAATCGCGCCTTCGTTCGACCCGATCACGTGCAGGAACGGTGTTTCGCCGCGCGCGCAGATCGATGCGATCAGCAGCCTCATCAAACCGACTGCGTGGCCCTGGCCGCGAAACGCCGGGTCCACGCAGACCGCGCTGATTTCCGTAAAGCCATCGAGCTTCATGCGTTCGCCGGCCATCGCCGCGAGCTTGCCTTGCTTGCGTACGCCGATGTAGTCGCCGAGTTCGATCGTGCGCGGGCCGAACGGACCGGGCTGCGTCGCAGCGGTCAGTGCGAGCATGTCGGGCACGTCGCGCTCGACGAGCTTCACGTGTTCCCATGCGATCTGTTCGGACTCGCGTTCCCAGACCATTTGCAGCAGCGACGCTTTTCGGGTGATCGAGAACCCGGAAGGCAGCGTGACTTCGTTCAGCGTGTTCAACGTGGCCGGACCCTGTTCGGCGATCAGTGGACGCAACGCGTCGAACGAGGCTTCGCTCAGATCGGCGAGCGCGGCAAACGGACCTACTGAAGCCAGCAATCGCACCGCGCGATCGTTGCGTACGGCGAAGCGTTGCTGCCGGCCGGTCAGTGCGTTCCAGACGGCCTTGTCGAGCGGATGCTCGTTGGCGACGTCTGTTTCTGCTGCGGGGGCTGATAGTGTGGACATGGCGTGCTCCTGTATCGAAGATGAGTTCATGCAACGTGGCCGAGGATCGTGGTCGCGAACATCACGATCGCGACGAAGCCGGCGAGAAACGCGAGCGTCCGCACCACCGGAATGCCGATGGCGTACACGCAGTAGTGAACGAGCCGCGCGAAGAAATAGAGCTTCACTGCGAAGATCGTGGAGGGTGTGCTGATGCCGATCATCGCGGCGACAAGCACCAGTGGCGCGAAGACGACGAGGTTCTCGATCGCGTTCGTGTGAGCGCGTTGTGCGCGCTGCGCCCACGCGGGATCGGCGGGAAGCGACGGATCGGGATTGCCCATCGTGCGCAGCATGCCGCGCGTCACGATTCTCGCGAGCATGTAGGGAATCCACATCGCGGCCGTCGCCAGCGTGACGAGCGTCAGCCAATAGAGTTCGGGTGTGAGTTTCATCGGTAGATGTCCGGTGGGTTGAAGGGCGGCTCGTGCATCGGCAGGGCCGTATTGCTTCGCAGTCTAGACTCGGTATGGGCGACGGGCTATAGTCGCAAATGACATTATTAGAGTCGTTTGCGACAGGTGTTTACCCATGAAGCTGGCTATTCTCGCGCTCGACGGCGTATTCGACACAGGCCTCACGGTACTACTGGACGCCCTTTCCACGGCCAACGAACTGGCCGCCGCGCAGGGCTTCGCGTCGCCGCCGTTCGACGTGACGCTCGTCGGCATGCGCAGACGCATTCGCACCGCGCTAGGTTTCACTACGGTCGCCGAACCGGTGACGAGCGTTCATCAGCCGGACTGGGTCGTGGTCCCGGCGATCAACACGAAGCAGGCGGAGCGTCTGATCCAGGCGTTGGAGGGGCGCGACGTACGCGACGCGATCGAACACCTGCGCACGTGGCATGCGAACGGCGCGGGTATCGCGGGCGCGTGTATCGGTAGTTTTATTGTCGCGGAGTCGGGGCTGCTCGACGGCGGCGAGGCGACGACGACGTGGTCGCTTGCGCCGCTGTTTCGTCAACGCTACCCGAGCATCAAGCTCGACGATTCGCGGATGCTCGTCGCGTCGGAGCGCATCGTGACGGCGGGCGCGATGATGGGCCATCTCGATCTCGCGCTGTGGCTGCTGCGCCAGGGCAGCCCGGAGCTCGCTTCGTTGGTTGCGCGCTTTATGCTGATCGACAAGCGTACGTCGCAGGCTGCTTACATCATTCCTGATCATCTTGCGCATGCGGATCCGTTGATCGCGCGATTCGAGAGATGGGCGCGTGACAATCTTTCTTTGGGGTTTTCGTTGCAGCAGGCGGCGAGTGCGCTGGCTGTCGGTACGCGGACGTTGCAGCGACGTACCGAGGCCGTGCTCGGTAAATCGCCGCTCGCGTTTTTTCAGGATCTGCGGATTGAGCGGGCGCAGCATCTTGTGTCGATGGGTTATGACCTTGAGAAAATTGCTGGCGAAGTGGGGTATGCCGATTCGGCTACGTTGCGGACATTGTTGCGGCGGAGGCTTGGGCGTGGGGTAAGGGAGTTGCGGGCGGAGATGCGGTGAGGGTGTGGCGGAAGGGTGGTGTTGTTTTGTCGAGAGGAGTAAGAAAGCTGGGCGCTTACTGCTGCCATAGCGCCGGAGTAAGTGCGGCTGGCGCCACGGTTGTGTGGCTACGCGACGAAGTTTGTACGACAGCTCTATGCGTGGCAGCCGTGTAGCGGCTCCCGGCCACTTTCGGTCGTTCGACTCGAGTGTGCAGATCGTCGACAATTCGGGGTGCGTCCGCGATAACTAATAGGAAAGTAAATTGAACAAAACGACTATAAGGACACGTGTTGCTCAGGGGGTGTTGGTACTCGTGTGTGGGCTGCACGGGATCAATTGCATCGCAGATAACACTGGAGAGAATGCACCTACCATTTCGAGGGGCGAAGACGGGGTGGACCGGGTGTCCCGAGTTAATCATTCCGTGAATAGGCTCACGGGCGATGAATCGATGTGGGGAGTGATCGGAAAGCCTTCCGAAGCAATCTTGAATCTCGTCAATGCAAGTCCGTTAATGGTCTCGGAATTAATCGACTATCAAGAAGCGGTTAATTCACATATGGCGTTGCCATTTGGAAATCTCAAGGAGTGGAGCGGCGCAACGATGCTAGCGTTCCCAAGGGACCTCAAGCAAATTGTGATTAGCTCAGACGTGGTCGCCGTGTCGCCAGCTGAAACTGTGGGCGACCTGAGCTATGGCCTTGGCTTCTTTCGAGACTATGACGATGATCGGCAGCTAATTGAAACGTCAATCAGCAAACTCTCACCCAGCGATCCGAAATATCGAATAGTGTCTGCTCTGGCTGGCGTTACGATAGTGTCTAGGGCAGAGGTCAACAACTATGTCATCCAGCAACAAATCATTGCCAAGACTGGTGCGACGACCAAGCAGCCGGTGACAATCAAACTGGAAAATGACCAAAATGCCAAAGGTATGCTGCAATTCGCGTTAGACAATGCTTACGCCGCTGACCGAGCGATAGGCATGCCGCCTGACACGATCAAACTGGAGCAAGCTGCATACGGTGTCACGAAGCTAATACCTATACCCAACTTCTCGGCTCGATAGCCTCAGGCAGCATTCTCGGCCCGGTGCCGAGGAGAGACGATGTGAATTGCGCGAGGCCTATGCACTATTCCGCAAAGACTGGGCGTCTCTTATGGCGCGTGTTAGATGCCTCATGTGACTCGGCTACGGGCGGACGCATCAAAAGGAATCTACAGCGTGGGTGCGAACCTCGGCCGGTCGTAACAATATTGATGTACCCCGCCTAGCCACTTGCGATGCAGCCCCACGGACTCACTCGACTTTCGATGCGCGCCGTTGCGACAACCATGGCGGCGCTGCAGCTGCGCGTAACGAACACGCGACCGCTCGTTTCTCAAAGGCTTATCTCAAAGACGTAGCTCACTGACAGCAACAGATACGCTTCACTAATCAGCGCCCGAAAAAGCTCGCACGACACCGCACAAACAAGCCCAGCCGGGCACCACGGCACATGCGCTTGCCGACCCAATTCCAAACCCCCACCCCCCATCCAGACAAACCCTGATTGCTGCGCCGATTTGGCCGCTGCTATCGTGGACCGTCTTTGTGGAAGCGCTTCCATTTTCGAGATCGCTTCGACGCTCAATCACGTCATCCAAAGCAGCACGCGATGACCTCCCCACGACTTCGCTCAGGAGCACCCGTGGCACACGACGCAACCGCTACGCCTGTCGGCACGCTCGCCGACCCCTTCACCCCGCCCGCCGACTCCACCCTCTGGCGCAAAGACTTCCTGCTCGGCGCAGCCACCGCGTCCTACCAGATCGAAGGCGCGATCCACGAAGACGGCCGCCTGCCTTCGATCTGGGACACGTTCTCCGCAACGCCCGGCAAGACGCTCGCCGGCGACACCGGCGCGGTCGCGTGCGATCACTACCACCGCTGGCAAGGCGACTTCGATCTGCTGACGCAACTCAACTTCGAGGCCTACCGTCTTTCGACTGCATGGCCGCGCGTAATGGACGAAGCAGGGAAGCCGAACGCGAAGGGCCTCGACTTCTACAAGCGTCTGCTTGATCGTCTGAAAGAGAAAGGGCTGAAGACGTACGTGACGCTGTATCACTGGGACCTGCCGCAGCATCTGGAAGATCGCGGCGGTTGGTTGAATCGCGACACCGCGTACCGCTTCGCCGATTACGCGGACCTGATGAGCCGCGAACTGTCGGGCCGAGTCGATGCATGGATGACGTTGAACGAGCCATGGTGCTCCGCGTATCTCGGCTATGCCGAAGGCCGTCACGCGCCGGGTCTCACGGACGGCCGCTATGCGACGCAGGCGATGCATCATCTGCTGCTCGCGCACGGCCTCGCGATGCCGGTGCTGCGCGCGAACGATCCGCAGTCGCAGAAGGGCATCGTCGCGAACGTCGGTCGCGGCACCGCGAATTCGTCGAGTGCGGCCGATCAACGCGCCGCTCATCTGTTCGAGGTGCAGCACAACGCGTGGATTCTCGATCCGTTGTTGAAGGGCGAGTATCCGGAAGACCTGTTCGAACTGTGGCCCGGCACCGAGCCGCTGGTACTGCCCGGCGATCTGCGCACGATCGCCGCGCCGCTCGATTTCCTCGGCATCAACTACTACTTCCGCACGAACGTCGCGAGCGACGGTGCGCATGGTTTCACCGAAGTGCCGCTCGAAGGCGTCGAGCGCACGCAGATGGGTTGGGAAGTGAACCCGGACGGTCTGCGCGATCTGCTGACCGGTTTCAATAAGACCTACGACAACCTGCCGCCGATCTACATCACCGAAAACGGCATGGCATCCGACGATGCGGTCGTCAACGGTCGAGTCGACGACACGCAGCGCATCGCGTTCCTGAAACGCCACCTCGCGGCCGTCGATGCAGCCGTGAAAGCCGGCGTCGACATTCGCGGCTATTTCGTGTGGTCGCTGCTGGACAACTTCGAGTGGTCATACGGCTATGAACGTCGCTTCGGTGTCGTCCATGTCGACTACGATACGCAGAAGCGTACGATCAAGCACAGCGCCGAGCTGATCGCGAAGTTCCTCGCGGAGCGCCGCGCGCGTTCCTGAGTTCCCGCATAAGCCACCCGCAGCCACCCGCAGTTGGCATATCGATCTGATAATCCGGCGTACACGCCTGGAGGAGACGGAATGAACGGTAGAAGAACAATCGTCCGCGCGATGGTCGCGGCACTCGCGTTGTACGGCGTCGTCGCGCATGCCGATCCGTTGAAGGCCACCGTGATCCATTGGTGGACCTCGGGCGGCGAATCGGCGGCGATCCGTCAGTTCGCCGATGCGTACAACAAGGCCGGTGGCCAGTGGGTCGACAACGCGATCGCGGGCGCCGACCAGGCGCGTGCGACGGCGATCAACCGCATCGTCGGTAACGATCCGCCTACCGCCGCGCAGTTCAACACATCGAAGCAGTTTCACGACCTGATCGATCAGGGCCTGCTGAACAACATCGATTCGGTCGCAGCGAAAGAGAACTGGAACGCGATCTTCCCGCAATCGATCCTCGACAGCATCAAGTCGAACGGCCACTTCTACGCGGCGCCGGTCGACATCCACATGCAGAGCTGGTTCTTCTATTCGAAGCCGGCGTTCCAGAAGGCGGGCATCACGCACGAACCGCAAAGCTTCGACGAACTGCTCGCCGATCTCGACAAGCTGAAAGCGGCGGGTTTGATTCCGCTCGCGCTCGGCGGTCAGGCGTGGCAAGAAAAGATCACATTCGACGCGGTGTTCGCGAATGTCGGCGGCACGGATCTGTACCTGAAGGTGTATCGCGATCGCGACGCGAACGCGGTGAAGTCGGCAGCGTTCAAGAACGTGCTGACGACCTTCAAGCGTCTGCATAACTACGTCGATCCGGGTTCGCCGGGCCGCAACTGGAACGACGCGACGGCGCTCGTCATCTCAGGCAAGGCCGGCGTGCAGATCATGGGCGACTGGGCGAAGGGCGAGTTCTCGGCGGCGCATCAGGTGGCGGGCAAGGACTTCGGCTGCTTCCCGGGCTTCGGTCCGCATTCGCCGTACATGGTCGCGGGCGATGTGTTCGTGTTCCCGAAGACCGACAACGCGAACGCAGTGAAGGCGCAGCAACTGCTCGCGACGGTGATGACGTCGCCGGCCGCGCAGGTCGCGTTCAGCGCACGCAAGGGTTCGATTCCGATCCGGCCCGACGTCGATGCGAGCAGCCTCGATATCTGCGCGAAGGAAGGCATGGAGATCATGAAGGACAAGTCGCGTCAGCTGCCTAATCCGGAGATGCTGATTCCGCCGGACCTGCAAGGCGCGTTGACCGATGTGATCACGAACTTCTGGAACAAGAACCAGTCGGTCGATGACGCGCAAAAGGCTTTCGCCAGCGCGTTGAAGAGCTGAGCGGCGCGATGTCGACTGCTTCGCTTCCGTTGTCGCGCCCACCTGGCCGACGCAAACCGCGTGGAAGGCGCGTGTCGTGGGCCGCGTGGGGCGCGTTGTTGCCGATGGTGGCGACCGTGTTGTTCGCGTACCTCGGCACGATGCTGTGGACCGCGCGCGTATCGATGAGCTTCTCGCGCACGTTTCCGTCCGGCGGTTTCGCGGGCGTCACGCAATACGTGCGGCTGTTCCAGAACGACCGCTGGATCGTGTCGCTGCAGAACATCGTCGTGTACGGCGCGTGCTTTATCGTCGCGTGCATCGTGATCGGGCTGCTGCTCGCGATCTTCATCGATCAGCGCGTCGTTGCCGAAGGCGCGCTGCGCACGGTGTTCCTGTATCCGTACGCGATGTCGTTCGTCGCGACGGGTCTCGTGTGGCAGTGGATTCTCAATCCCGAACTCGGCGTGCAGCAGGTGCTGCACCGGCTCGGCTTCGAGCATGCGCGCTTCGACTGGATCGTCAGTCAGGACTTCGCGATCTACACGCTTGTGATCGCGACCGTGTGGCAGGCGTCCGGTCTCGTGATGGCGCTGCTGCTCGCGGGTCTGCGCGGCGTCGACGACGAGCTGTGGAAAGCCGCGCGTATCGATGGCATTCCGCGTTGGCGCGTCTACGTGAGCATCGTCATCCCGATGCTCGGGCCGTCGATGTCCACCGCGTTCGTGCTGCTGTTCGTGATGGTCGTGAAGCTGTACGACGCGGTCGTCGCGATGACGCAGGGCGGTCCCGGCACCGCGAGCGAAGTGCCCGCGAAGTTCATCATGGATTACCTGTTCGGCCGCGCGAACATCGGCCTCGCGTCGGCGGCATCGATGGTGCTGCTGGCAACCGTACTCGCGATTCTCGCGCCGATTTTTTATGTCCGCAGCCGCGCGGCGTTGCGTAGGGAGGTTTGATGAGCGCCGCACCGCCTTCATCGGCGTCTTCTTCATCGTTGACACAGGACGCACCGCGCGAGCGTGCAGAGGGCCGGCGCCGTCCGCGCCGACGTTCGCATTTCACACCCGCACGTGCCGGTGTGTACGGCTTCCTGCTGATCGCCGCGCTGTTCTTCCTGCTGCCGCTTTACGTGATGCTCGTCACGTCGGTCAAACCGATGGCGGAGATCCGGCTCGGCAATCTGCTCGCGCTGCCCGTGCATTTCACGTTCGCACCATGGCGCGATGCGTGGGCGTCGGCGTGTACGGGGCTCGACTGCAACGGCATTCGCGTCGGCTTCTGGAACTCGGTGCGTATCGTCGTGCCGAGCACGATCGTGTCGATCATGATCGGCGCGGTGAACGGCTACGCACTGTCGTTCTGGCGACCGCGCGGCGCAGCGCTGCTGTTCGCCGTGCTGTTGATGGGCGCGTTCATTCCAGTGCAGGTGATGGTGTACCCGCTCGTCCGGCTGCTCGCGAGCGTGCATCTGTTCAGCTCGCTGCCGGGCATCGTGCTGATTCACACGATCTTCGGGATGCCGGTGATGACGCTGCTGTTCCGCAACTACTACGCGGCGATTCCGCTCGAACTGTTCAAGGCCGCGCGCATCGACGGCGGCGGCTTCTGGCGGATTTTTCTGCAACTGATGCTGCCGATGTCGACGCCGATCATCGTCGTCGCGCTGATCATGCAGGTCACCGGAATCTGGAACGACTTCATTCTCGGCCTCGTCTTCGCCGGCACGAACAACCTGCCGATGACCGTGCAGCTGAACAACATCATCAACACGACGACCGGCGAGCGTCTGTACAACGTCAACATGGCGGCGACCATTCTCACGTCGATGGTGCCGCTCGCGATCTACTTCATTTCGGGGCGCTGGTTCGTACGCGGCATCGCTTCGGGCGCAGTCAAGGGATAGGTATGAGCAACGTAGCGAACCAGGCGAACTCAGCGAATGTCGCGGTCCGCAATCTGAAAATCCAGCTCGGTGCGAATACCGTGATCGACGCGCTCGATCTCGACGTGCAGGCCGGCGAATTCGTCGTGCTGCTCGGGCCGTCGGGTTGCGGCAAGTCGACGCTGCTGCACAGCATCGCCGGGCTGATCGACGTGACGGACGGCAGCATCGAGATCGGTGGCGAGGACATGACGTGGGCCGATCCGAAGGACCGGGGCATCGCGCTGGTGTTCCAGTCGTATGCGCTGTACCCGACGATGAGCGTCGAGCGCAATCTGTCGTTCGCGCTACGCATCAACGGCACGCCGAAAGCGGAGATCGAGCGGCGCGTGAATCGCGCGTCGGAGATGCTGCAGCTTGGGCCGTTGCTGCGTCGCAAGCCGGCGCAGCTGTCGGGTGGTCAGCGGCAGCGTGTTGCGATCGGCCGCGCGATCGTGCGCGAGGCCGACGTGTTCCTGTTCGACGAGCCGCTGTCGAATCTCGACGCGAAGCTGCGCACCGAACTGCGCCGCGAACTGAAGCAACTGCATCAGCGGCTTGGCGCGACGATGATCTACGTGACGCACGACCAGGTCGAAGCGATGACGCTCGCGACACGCATGGCCGTGATGCGCGGCGGCGTGATCCAGCAGTTCGGCACGCCCGCCGAAGTCTATGCGCGGCCCGACAACCTGTTCGTCGCGACGTTCCTCGGCTCGCCGGCGATGAATCTGCTGCATGGCCGATTGCAACGCGACGGTGCGCGCGTGCGCTTCGTCACGCCGCAACTCGATCTCGACGTGTCCGCGTATCGCTTCGTGCGCGAGCCGACAGCGGCGGACGTGCCGTGCGTGCTCGGCGTGCGGGCGGAGGACGTGCGGATCGGTTCGCGTAGTGCGGAGAACAGCGCGGAGAACGGTGCGACGAACGGTCACGCGAACGGACAACCAGCAAGCCAAACGCAAGCCACCGTAACACTCGTCGAGCCCATGGGTAATCATCGGGTACTCTGGCTCGATTATCATGGCGTGCAGATTGCGTCGATCGATCAGGACAAGACGCCGGTCGCCGAAGGCGATACGGTCGCGTTCACGTTCGGCGACGCGCATATTTCGCTGTTCGACGAAGCGAGCGGCGCGCGCCTGTAGCGCGTCGTCCGGCGGCGGGCAGCCTACCGGGGGGAGACGGTGTGGCAACGCTGAAAGACGTGGCGCAGCGCGCGGGGGTCGGGCTTTCTACAGCCTCGCGCGCGATTTCCGGCAAGGGCCCGGTGTCGGCCGACGCCGCCGCACGTGTGCAGGCCGCGATCGCCGAACTGAACTTCCGGCCTTCATCAATCGGCCGCGCGATGGCGACGCGCTCGCTCGGCATCATCGGCATCTTCGTGCCGACCTTCTTCGGCTCGTACTACGGCACCATCCTCAAGCAGACCGATACCGAACTGCGCGACGTGAACAGGCATGTGGTCGTCGCGACCGGCTGCGGCGAGTCGTCGCCGCGCGAACAGGCGATCGAGGCGGTGCGTTTTCTGATCGACCGCGACTGCGACGGCGTCGTCGTGATCAGCCACGATCTGCACGACGAAGACCTGATCATGCTGCACGCGCTGCATCCGAAGATGGTGTTCCTGAATCGCGGCTTCGATCAGCTTCCGGAAGCGTCGTTCTGCGCGGACCACTGGCGCGGCGGCGAACTAGCCGCACGCACGCTGCTCGACGCAGGGCATCGCGAGATCGCGGTGATCGCCGGGCCGTTCACTTCATCGGACAACCTGATCCGTCTCGACGGTTTCTTCGCGGAACTCGAACGTGCAGGCATCGCGCGCGGCGACGTGACGACGATCGAATCGGACTTCTCGCAGGAAGGCGGCTATCGCGCGATGGAGTCGCTGCTCGTGCTGAACCGGCCGTTCACCGGCGTCTTCTGCGCGAACGATTCGATGGCGGTGAGCGCGCTGTCGTGTCTGCAGCGCGCGGGGCTGTCGGTGCCCGGCGATGTGTCGGTGATCGGCTACGACGACGATTACTCGACGCCATACACGGCGCCCGCACTGACGTCGGTCCACATTCCGACTGCCGAACTCACGAGCAACGCGGTGCGCTGGTTGTTGAACCAGTGCTACGGGACGAAGAGCGAGATCGTGAGGGAGTTTCCGGTGACGGTGACGATGCGGGATTCGGTGGGTGCGCCGCGTGCGGGTGGGGCGGCTACGGTTGGGGCGCGAGAGGGGAGGCGTCGCGAGACGTAGTGTTTTGCTTCGCGGCGCTTGAGGCGCGCCCGGAGAAACGTCGCAAGACCTCGCATTTTGCTTCGTGGTGCTTCGATTGCAACGGGCGTCGGATATGTGCGGACGCCATACGGCCCTCGCATGCCAGCGCGCCGCTGTCCGTTTTGTATCGACGAGAAAAACGCACGCTCCCGCGCGTGTCAATGCCCCGCCGCTGAATCCGCCACCTCAGTCGCCGTATCGACCCGCTTGCCGCGCGCGATGTCGTCGCCCGCATCGTGCGCGAGGCGACGCGTGACCAGCACCGACGCGAACGAACACAAGCCCACCACAAAGAACGCCGGCCAGAAATCCGACCACGTGAGTGTCGGGTGCCCATGCATTGAGCGTGTGATGTCCAGCACGATCCCCGCGATCGTCACGCCCAGGCCGAGCGAGATCTGCTGCACGACGCTGCCGAGGCTCGTCGCGCGGCCGACATCGCGGCTCTCGATCTGCGCGTAGGTCATCGAGTTGAGGCTCGTGAACTGCAGCGCCGGGAAGAACCCGCCGAGCAGCACGACCACCCAGATGATCCACACCGGCGTGCCCGGAAAGAACAGGCCACACGCAGCGATCGCGATGCCCGAGAACACCGCGTTATAGATCAGCACCGTGCGAAAACCGAAGCGGCGCAGCACCGTCGCCGCGAGCGTGCGCATGAAGATGCCGCCGAACGCCGACGCGCAGGTGATCAGCCCGGACTCGAACGCGCTCATCCCGTGGCCTTCCTGCAGCACGAGCGGCAACAGGAACGGCACGGCGCCGAGGCCGATCCGGAACAGCGAGCCGCCGAGCACGCTCGCCTGGAACGTCGGCACGCGGAAGAAGCGCAGGTCGAGCAGCGGCTGCCGCGCGCGCCGCGCGTACAGCACGTAGAGGCCGAGCATCACGAGACCGATGACGGTCATCGCGTACGCGTCGCCGACCGGCATCAGCTCGCCGTCGACGAGCGACAGCCCCAGCATGAACAGCGACGCGCCGCCCGCGGACAGCACGAAGCCGGTCCAGTCGAGCGGACCGGGAGAGGGCTCGCGCGTGTTCTGGATGTGCTTGTTGGTGAGCCAGATACCGAGGATGCCGATCGGGATGTTGATGAAGAAGATCAGCCGCCAGTGCAGGTACGTCGTGATGAAGCCGCCGAGCAGCGGGCCGGCCGCCGGGCCGAGCAGCGCGGGCAGGCTCAGGTAGTTCATCGCGCGGATGAAGTCGGCTTTCTCCACCGAGCGGAAGATGATGATCCGCCCGACCGGCACCATCATCGCGCCGCCGACGCCCTGGATGAAGCGCGCGACGGTGAACGTGGCAAGCGAGGTGGACGCCGCGCACAGCAGCGAGCCGGCGACGAAGATGCCAATGGCGGTACGGAATATGGTGCGTGCGCCGAAGCGGTCGGCGAACCAGCCGCACACGGGAATGAAGACGCCGAGCCCGAGCACGTAGCTCGTCACCGCAATCTTCAGCGTGACCGGATCGTGCGCGAAAGCACGCGCCATCGCGGGCAATGCCGTCACGATCACGTTGGCATCCACGCTCTCCATGAACATCGCGCACGCGACGATCAATGGGGCGATGAGTGCCTTCGGTGGAGGCTGCATGGACGACGGGAGGTCACGGATGACGCGAAAGGGGAGCCGTGATTATTACATCGATGACAACGTTTGAGCAGATTCTCTGCGGGTATTTAATTGGGAAATCGGGTGCGGGGCGCGCGGAAAGGCCTGCGCACAAGCCCTAAAAAAATCGCGGCGCCCACGCGAGGCGCCGCTTCGTACGCGGAAAGAGAAGCGCGGGATCAGGTCCCCGACACCTTCAGCAGTACCGGCTGATTGAGATACACATTCGGGAACATCTTCTTCAGCGAGCCGACCTTCGGCAGATCGTTGATCGCGATGTACGGATAATCCGGATGCAGCGCGAGGAAGTTCTGGTGATAGTTCTCGGCTGGATAAAAGCCCTTGTACGCCTCGACGCGCGTGACGACTGGCGATGCGTATACGTGCGCCGAGTTCAGCTGCGCGATGTAGGCCTCGGCCACGTGACGCTGGTCTGCATCCATCGGAAAGATCGCCGAGCGGTACTGCGTGCCGTGGTCCGGGCCCTGGTAGTCGAGTTCGGTCGGGTTGTGCGCAACCGAGAAAAAGATCTGCAGCAGCCGGCCGTACGTGATCTGCGTCGGGTCGTAGACGATCCGCACCGATTCCGCGTGGCCCGTGTCGCCTTCGCTGACGGTTTCATATTGCGCGGTGCCGGCCGCGCCGCCGGTGTAGCCCGACGCGACCTGCGTGACGCCGCGCACGTGCTGGAACACGCCCTGCACGCCCCAGAAGCAGCCGCCCGCGAACACGGCGGTTTCGCTGTGGTTCGTGGGCGTGGCGGCTTTTTCGTCGACGGTGGGGGCGGGGATTTTCGTGACGTCCTCGCCGGACTGCGCGACGCCGTGCCACGCCAGCGCGCCGAACGCGACGGCAACAGCCGCCGCGATGCGCGCCGCCGGGGAACGCAGCCCGCGCCGGGCTGTGGAGACAAAAGATGGGTTCATGATCGCCGCTCCTTGAAGGGCAGGTTGAGTCGTATGTGTGGTTTAAACGTATGTCTGTCGATCAGCCGAACGTGAACGCGTACGCCTGCACACCCGGATCGAGAAACTCGATCTCGAACGTGTGGTCGGCGACGTCGCCGGTTTGCCGGACCAGTTGATACAGCCGCTGTTCGTGGATCGTGCCGCTGCCGTCGGCGGCGACGTCGGTGCCGTGCGATGCGCCCGGCGCCGCACCGTCGATGCTCACGCGGAACCGCACCGGCTTACCGTCCGCACTGGGTCCGAGCACGAGGTGCAGATCGCGCGCATGAAACCGGTAGACGATGCGGCCGTTCGCGTGTTCGAGCGTCGCGTGTTCGGCGCCGACCTTCCACGTGCCGGCGAGGCCCCAGTCGTTGACGGCCGGCTGCGTCGGTGCCGTGTACGCGTGCGCCTTGTCTTCTTCGGCACCGCCCGGCGACGCGAAGTTCTCCGCGCGCTCGTAGCCGATGTAGGTTTCCGGCGACTGCATGTCGGCGTTATCGGCGGCGGCCTGCACGCCCTGTGCTGCGCTGCTGCCGAGTCCGGTCGCGATCGACTCCGCGCCCTTATGACCCGCTTCGGCGAGCAGTTGCTGCAGCACTTTCTCCGAGTGCGCGTAGTCGCCTTCGCCGAAGTGGTGATAGCGGATGCGCCCTTGTGCGTCGATGAAATAGTGCGCCGGCCAGTACTGGTTGCCGAACGCGCGCCAGATTGCGTAGCCGTTATCGATTGCGACCGGGTAGTCGATGCCGAGGTCGTGGGTTGCCTGCTTCACGTTGTCGATGTTGCGCTCGAACGCGAACTCCGGTGCATGCACGCCGATCACGACGAGCCCCTGATCGCGGTACTTGCTCGCCCACGCCTTCACGTACGGCAGCGAGCGCAGGCAGTTGATGCACGAGTACGTCCAGAAGTCGACCAGCACGACCTTGCCGCGCAGCGCCTGCGCCGTCAGCGGCGGCGAATTGAGCCACTGCACTGCGCCGTTCAGCGAGGGCAGTGCGCCTTCGACCGGCAACGGCGCCGGCGCGCCGGCCTGCGGAGGCACGGCGGCGCGCATCATTGCACCGGCGGGCGCGTCGTCGACGACGCTTTGCGACGCGCCTGCGGCGGCAGCGGGACTGGCCTGCATCGCGGGACCGTCGGCGGTCACGGCAGGCGTCGAGTCGTGCGTAGGGCCTGCGTTCGGCGAGAGCTTATCGACCAGACGCTGTTCGATACCGCCGGTCGCCACCGTCGACAGACGCGTGAGCACACCGGTATCGAGCCCGAGCGAAATCGCGACGACCCCGAGCAGCATCGCCGCGCCGATGCCGCGACGAATCCATTCGCCCGCGCCGAGCGAGCGCTTCATCGCGGTGAACACGCGTCCGCCGATCAGCAGCGCGACCGCCAGCGACGTCGCCGCACCGGCCGCATACGCGACCAGCAGCAGTGTCGTGCCGACGCTCGCGCCGCGCAGCGCAGCGCCGGTCAGCACGAGACCGAGGATCGGGCCCGCGCACGGCGCCCACAGCAGCCCCGTCGCGATCCCGAGCAGGAACGACGACTTCGCGCTCACCTGACCGTCCGCCTGCGCAAACTCAGTGAGACGCCCACCGACGCGAACCAGCGGACCCATCAACCGATCGGCGAAGCGCGGCAGCAGCAGCGTGAGGCCGAACACCGCGAGCAGCACGATCGCGATCCAGCGGCCGTACTGGTTCGCCTGAGTGACCCAGCCGCCGCCGACCGCCGCGAGCGTCGCGACGAGCGCGAACGTCAGCGCCATCCCCGCGAGCAGAGGCAGACTGCTGCGCATGAACGGCTGATCCGCGCGCGAAAAGACGAACGGCAGGACCGGCAGGATGCACGGGCTCAGGATCGTGAGAATGCCGCCGAGGTAGGCGAGGACGATGAGTAACATGATCGTTTGGATCGAAGGTGGGCTGGGTAAGTGTTCAGGTCGCGGCCGGCGTGAAGTTCATCGCGTAGCCGTTCATGCAGTAGCGCAGGCCAGTCGGGCGCGGGCCGTCGTCGAACACGTGGCCGAGGTGGCCGCCGCAACGGCTGCAGTGCACCTCCGTCCGCACGACGCCGAACGAACGGTCTTCGCGGGTCGCGACCGCGTGATCGAGCGGCGTCCAGAAGCTCGGCCAGCCGGTGTGGCTGTCGAACTTCGTGTGCGACGAGAACACGTCGAGGCGGCAACCTGCACACGCGAACGTGCCCGCGCGATGTTCGTCGTTCAGCGGGCTCGTGTACGGGCGCTCGGTGCCTTCGCGGCGCAGGATTTCATATTGCACGGGCGTCAGCAGGTGGCGCCATTCGTCGTCGGTGTGGACGACGGTGAAATGGTCGACGGCTTTCATCGCGCCTGCGGCGTCCGGTTCGGCGGCCGATGCCGTGTCCGTCCACGGCAAGCCAGGCACACGCCCGCGAAAGAGGGTCAACACCGCGGCAGCGGCTGTGCCGCCTGCCAGCAGAAACAGTCTCCGGCCTTGCATGATGCGCTCCTGATGAAACCCAAAAGGTGATGGAGGCATCCTAAGCCCGCTCCCGTGTCGAAGTCCTCACGGAAAGTTAAATTAAATGTGATACTCCGGCGCGCCGGAATTCTGCACAATGACAGCCTGTTCCGCCCCTGCCACTCTTCGCCACCCGCCCTCTGCTCATGGATCAACCGAAGCGAGTACTGATCGTCGAAGACGACGTCGATATCGCCGACGTCCTGAGTCTCCATCTGCGCGACGAACGCTATGAAGTCGTCCATTGCGCGGACGGCAACGAAGGCCTGCGGCTGCTCGAACAGGGCGGCTGGGATGCGCTGATCCTCGATCTGATGCTGCCGGGCGTCGATGGCCTCGAAATCTGCCGACGGGCCCGCGCGATGGCGCGCTACACGCCGATCATCATCACCAGCGCGCGATCGAGCGAAGTCCACCGTATTCTCGGTCTCGAAGTCGGCGCCGACGATTACCTCGCGAAGCCGTTTTCCGTACTCGAACTGGTCGCGCGCGTGAAGGCACTGCTGCGGCGCGTCGATGCGCTCGCGAAAGACGTGCGGATCGACGCCGGCACGCTGCAGGTCGGCAAGCTCGGCATCGATCCACTCACACGCGAAGCAACCGTCGACGGACGCAGCATCGAACTCACGCCGCGCGAATTCGACCTGCTGTACTACTTCGCGCGTCATCCGGGCAAGGTGTTCTCGCGGATGGATCTGCTGAATGCCGTGTGGGGCTACAGCCACGAAGGCTACGAGCACACCGTCAATACGCACATCAACCGGCTGCGCGCGAAGATCGAGGCCGACCCCGCGCAACCCGCGTGCATCCTCACTGTCTGGGGCCACGGCTACAAGCTCGCCGCGCCGAAGGATGCGCCGTGAAACTCACGCTGACCCAGCGGCTGTCGATCGTGTTCGCGGTGCTATTGCTCGCGTGCTGCGGCGCGTCCGCGTGGTTGCAGATTCGCGCGAGCGATCTGCACGAGAAAGAGGTCGTGCAGGAACTGTCGCGTGGACTCGCGCAACACATCGCGCAGTCGTCGCCGCTGATGGGCGCCGATGGTCTGCGGCCCGACGCGGTGCGGCATCTGTTCAGTCAACTGATGGTGGTGAATCCGAGCGTCGAGGTGTATCTGCTCGACAGCGATGGCCGCGTGAAGGGCGACGATGCGCCGCCCGGACATCTGAAGCGCGACCGCGTCGATCTCGACCCGCTGCGTCGTTTTATCGCGGGCGAGCCGCTGCCGATTCTCGGCGACGACCCGCGCAGCGTCGACGCGCGCAAGGTGTTCAGCGCGGCGCCGCTGCGGATGGATGGCGACACGCCCGCTGGCTACATCTACGTCGTGCTGCTCGGCGAAGCACACGATGCGCTCGCGGCGCATGTCGCGGCGAGTTCGGTATTGCGGACGACGTTGTGGTCGATGGCGCTCGTTGCGTTGCTTGGGTTGGTCGCGGGGCTGGTGGCGTTCCGGTTGATCACGCGGCCGTTGCGCAAGCTTACCGATGCGATGCGCGATTTCGATGCGCATGGTGAGCCGCGTGTGCCGGAGGTGGTTACGGCTGTCACCCCTGGTAGTGAGCGTGAACGTAGCGACCGCGACGAAATCGCGGTGCTCGAAGCGGCGTTTGCGCAGATGGCGGAGCGGATCGGCGAACAGTGGCGTGCGCTGACGCGGCAGGATCAGCAGCGACGCGAACTCGTCGCGAATATTTCTCACGATCTGCGTACGCCGCTGACTTCGCTGCATGGGTATCTGGAGACGCTGTCGCTGAAATCGGATTCGCTCGGCGAAGCCGAACGCAAACGCTATCTGGCGATTGCGCTCGCACAGAGCGTGAAGGTCGGCGCGCTCGCGCAGGCGTTGTTCGAACTCGCGCGGCTCGAGCATGGGTTCGTGCAGCCAGCGCTCGAAGATTTCTCGCTCGTCGATGTCGTGCAGGACGTGCTGCAAAAGTTTGAGCTGACTGCGGAGGCGCGGCGCGTGCATCTGCGTGCCGATGTGCCGCAGCGCGTGCCTAACGTGACCGCCGATCTTGGGATGATCGAGCGCGTGCTGACCAATCTGCTCGACAACGCGATTCGTCATACGCCCGAAGAGGGTGTCGTCGAGGTCGAGCTTGTGGGGCGTGACGGCAAGGTGTCGGTGACGGTCAGCGACACGGGACCTGGGATTCCGGAAGCGATGCGTGAGGGGCTGTTTCAGCGGCCATTCACTGCGGCGGGTTCGCATCGGGGTGGCGGGCTTGGGTTGCTGGTCGTGCAGCGGATGCTGCAGTTGAATCGTAGTGAGGTTCGGCTGGTTGAAGAGGCGGGGAAGGGGACGGTGTTCAGGTTTGAACTGGCGGCGGCTGTCGCGCCTTCTTCGCCTGCGCTACCGAACGGTTCATCCAACGGCCGCTGAATTGCGCCATTGCGCGCCTCCCACTATCGATAGCAATTTTTATTGTTTCCCTGCGTCCATCGCGATCGATACGGTATACGCGACCCATATCGATTCACCCGCGAACCCGCAAGGAACACGTCATGACGACCGGACACGCCGGCGCCGATCAACTGCAATTTGCCTACTGGGTGCCGAACGTCAGCGGCGGCCTGGTGGTCAGCAAGATCGAGCAGCGCACCAGCTGGGACATCGACTACAACCGCCGGCTCGCGCAGACCGCCGAGCGCAACGGTTTCTCGTACGCACTGTCGCAGATTCGTTTCACCGCAGGTTATGGCGCCGAATATCAGCATGAGTCGGTGGCGATCAGTCACGCGCTGCTCGCCGCGACCGAGCGTCTGAAGGTAATTGCCGCGATCTTGCCGGGACCGTGGCACCCGGCGGTGGTCGCGAAGCAGCTCGCGACGATCGATCAGTTGACCGGTGGACGCGTCGCGATCAACGTCGTCAGCGGCTGGTTCAAGGGCGAGTTCACCGCGCTCGGCGAGCCGTGGCTCGAACATGATGAGCGCTATCGACGGTCGGAGGAATTCATCCGCGTGGTGAGAGGCATCTGGACTGAGGATGATTTCACGTTCAAGGGCGACTTCTACCGCATCAACCACTACACGCTGAAACCGAAGCCGCTACAGCAACCGCATCCGGAGATATTCCAGGGCGGCAATTCGGCGGCCGCGCGACGGATGGCCGCCGCCGTGTCGGACTGGTATTTCATGAACGGCAATTCGCTCGACAACCATCGCGCGCAGATCGACGAGATCCGCGCGGCTGCAGCGGCGCAGGGACGCACGGTGCGCTTCGGCGTCAACGCGTTCATCATCGCGCGCGATACTGAAGAGGAAGCGCAGCAGGTGCTGCGCGACATCATCCGGCATGCGGATACCGAGGCCGTGAACGCATTCGGCGATGCGGTGAAGCAGGCGGGCCGCGCGTCGCCGGAAGCGAAGGGCATGTGGGCGGAATCGAAGTTCGAAGACCTCGTGCAGTACAACGACGGGTTCAAGACCGGGCTGATCGGTACGCCCGAACAGATCGCGCGCAAGATCGTCGCGTTGAAGGCGATCGGCGTGGATCTGGTGCTGGGTGGTTTTCTGCACTTCATCGAAGAGGTCGAATACTTCGGGCAGCGCGTGCTGCCGCTTGTGCGTGAGCTTGAAGAGGCGGGAGTGGCCGCGACGGTTTGAGGCGGCGCGGTTGGGGGCTCGATTCACTGGACCGGGACAGGGCTTGCACGAAGTCGGCGTCCCGGTCTTTGATCTGCTGCGGATCGAAGAGCGGCGGTTGCTCCTGAGTTCACAGCGAAGTCGGCGATCGCATCGGTGACGCGGTTAGCGGTCAGGGAGCGACAGTGGTCGCTCCTGCGTCTATAGCGAAGTCGATAACCGCGTCTATGAACGGGCTGCGGATCAAGATCAACCCTCACCGCTCCCGCGTCCACAACACCGCGTGCGACCCCGAGTACCCCACGACCTGCCCGCGATTGTCGATCCCGCGCGCGACGCTCTGCGTATCGCCGGCGAGTGCACCCAGGTCGGTGATCCGCCCGTCTGCGAACATAACCGCGTGCACGTCCCCGCTCGCGGTCGACGAGTAGCCGATCACCTCGCCGCGCTCATTGATCCCATAGGCAGCGCTCGTCGTGCCGCCGCGCAGCGTCCCCAGGTCGATCACCTTGCCTTTTTCGAACAGCACTGCATGCGTGTTCCCGTTCGCGGCCGTCGACGAACCGACGATCTGACCGCGCTCGTTGATCGCATAGGCCGCGCTTGCGTTGCCGCCGGGCAGCGTGCCCAGGTCGTGCATCACGCCGCGTTCGTACAGAAACGCGTGCTCGTTGTTGTTACTCACCGTCGACCAGCCGACCACCTCGCCACGATCGTTGACCGCATTCGCCGCGCTGTAGGCTCCGCCGGGGAGGGTGCCGAGATCGGTCATCACGCCGTTGTCGAAGAGGAACGCACGCGACGCGCGGCTGGCGTTGAACGACCAGCCGACGATCTGTCCGCGATCATTGATCCAGTTGGCCGCGCTGTTGTCGCCGCCGGGCAGCAGGCCGAGATCGGTGACCGTCCCGTTGTCGAACAGCGCGGCGTGCGGATAGCCGGTCGAGATGAACGAGTAGCCGACCGCCTGACCGCGATTGTTGATCGAGTACGCGGCCGCGCTTTTGTCGCCGCCGGGGAGCGTGCCGAGGTCGGTCACCTTGCCGTCCTCGAATAGGGCGGCGTGCTGCGATCCGTTCGCGACGGTTGAAATACCGACCACCTGACCGCGTCCGTTGATAGCAGCCCCCTGACTGGCACCGCCACCCGGCAGCGTACCGAGAGTCGTGATGGTGAAATGCTGCGCGAAGCTTTGCGCCGCGACCGGCTGCGATGCTGCGATCGCGAGCAGCGTGACGACGATCGATGCGCAGCGAGCGCGATGCACACGGTGCGTTGATGTAGAGATGGATTGCATGGTGATCCCCTTTCCTGGGACAGGATGTCTGGGACATGCACTGGGTCGCAACCGGCAACCTCGCCGCAAGCGAGTCGAGTGCGTTTTGATGAGGGCGTGGCCGACAAAAGAGGCGGTGCAGCCTTACCTCACGTGCTGCGATGAGCCGGGCGACGGCGAGAAGCGAGGCGTGAGCGCACGGCGGCACGTCTCGCGTTTCGATGCAGGTGTCGAAACTCACTCAGCTTTGAACTGACCACGTCGGAAGTATCCCGCTTTCCGGTGACGCTGCCGAGTCAACTTTAAACGCCTGATTCACCCGGGTTCGAACTGTCTTCGTCCACCCATCCCTGGGATTGCCGGCGTTTCGGCATCCTCCACAACGCGTTCCCGTGCCTGTGCGCGGCGCCTCCCGCACGCTCACCATTCGTATTTTTGCAAGGAACAATTGCTCTCGGCCCGATTGTTGCGTGCCAGGTGCCCTCGCATAATTCACCTGCCCCAACAATCTTGTTATAAATAAGGATGCCGAAATGAAATTCCACGCAAACAAGCTCACCAAACCTTTACTGTCGCTGCTTACGGTGGCCCTGCTGTCCGTGGTCGCGCCACTTGCGCAAGCCGGCGGCGATATCGCTTTTAGCGGCGATCAGATCTATCCGGAAAGCGTGGCATGGTCGAACAGCCAGCATGCGTTCCTGGTTAGCTCTATCGTTCACGGTCAGATCGGCAAGGTGACCATGAACGGTACCTACACCCCCTTTATCACCGACCCGAAACTGATCTCCAGCCTGGGTGTACTCGCGGATGAAAAGCGAAACACGTTGTGGGTGGCTGTCGCCGATCCGGGCAAGTCTGTTCGCAGCACGCCCGAAACAGCAGGCAAACTGGCGGCAGTCGCCGCCTACAACCTGACCACCGGCGAGCCGCGCGGCTATTACGACCTCGGTCACCTGAGCCCCGGTGCTCATCTGGCCAACGATCTGACGCTGGACGCCGAGGGCAACCTCTACGTCACCGACAGCTTCTCGCCGATCATCTATCGCGTCGACACGGCGGGCAACGCGTCAATCTTTGCGAGGAACGACGCATTCGAAGGGAAGGACTTCAACCTCAACGGCATCGTCTATCTCCCGGATGGTCACCTGCTGGTCGACAAAGACAATAGCGGCGAACTGTTTCGCATCGACGTAAAAGACCCGGGCAAGATCGAGCGCGTGCAACTGCCGGCGCCGTTCAAGGGCGCGGACGGACTGCGTCTGGTGGACTCGAAGCATCTGATGCTGGTGCAAAACCTGGGCACCGATCAGACGATCGAACTGGTTTCTCAAGACGGCTGGAAGTCGGCCACTATCGAGCGTAAGGAGCACGCTCACCAGTCGATGCCGACTGCGGCGGTCAAGGTCGGCAAGGATGTGTACGTGTTGAACTCGCGCATCGACAACCTGTTCGACAAGGACGCCGCGAGGGTGAACGACTTCAGTCTGCAGAAGTTCTGATATCGGCCGATGAACGCACGCGGACCCAGGCCCGGAAACAGAGGGACGCGTGCGTCAAAATTTTTCCGGTGGGAACAGGCTCGCGACCCAGTCGATAAACACTCTGACCTTCTGCGCGAGATGTCGATTGACCGGATAGGCAATGTGCACCGGGATGCGGTCGCCGCGCCATTCGGGAAAGAGACCCTGCAGCGCCCCGGACTCGATATACGGCTGGATCATGAACGCGTATGTCGTCAGCACACCCAGGCCGGCTAAACCTGCGACGAGCGCAGCGCTCGAGTCGTTGACCGAAAGTTGATATTTGCCCTTCAATTCAAACTGTTCTTCACCTTGTCTGAGCGAAAAAACAAAATCGCGCCCCGAATGCGTCGACGTCATCTTGATGAGCCGATGATTCGCCGCGAGCTCGGAAGGATGCAGCGGCGTGCCGTGCGTCTGCAGGTATTGGGGCGATGCACAGGTTGCAAGGGAAAGCGTTCCCAATGATCTGGCGATCAACGAGTCGCTTAGCAGCGGCCCGATCCGCACGACGCAATCGACGCTTTCGGCAAGCAGATCCGCTGTCCGGTTTCCAACGGTCATATCGATCTGGATGTCGGGGTAGAGCGCATAAAACTCAGGAAGCCGCGGAATGACTCGGTTAAACGCAACCGAACCTGCGAGCTCCACCCGGATTCTTCCCTCCGGCGCCTTCGATGCACTCATCACACTCGACTCAAGCGCACCGACTTCGTCCAGCACGCGGACCGCGCCTTCGTAATACGCGATACCTTCCTGCGTCAACGTGAGACGCCGGGTCGTGCGATGGAGCAGCTTGACCTTGAGATCTTTCTCCAGCGTCTGCACCAGCCGTGTGACGGTCGACGCCGGCACGTTCATCAGATCTGCCGCTCGCGCGAACGTGCCGGCATTAACGACGTTGACCAGCGTATGCATCGCGGTGAATTTATCCATTTCCTGCCTGTAGACGGGGTAATCGATTCCGGCAACGCAAGACGAAATCCTGGTGCGTATTCAGCCTCGGAGCACTCGAGCAGCGCCATCATAAGCAACAAGCGCTGAGACGGGCAACAAGGACTAAAGGCGCAAAGGCCAATACTCAGGAGCCTTTGACCTTGCCGGGCTTTGCTTTCCCCAGGTTAGGCGTTACCCAGCCGCCCTGCATTGCATCCACGATCTGCCGCCAAAGAAAATCCGCGGCAGGAGAGAGCCGCCGGCCGATCCGTCGCATTACCTGAGCGCTGAAATCCCGCGCGATGGGATGATCGATCTCGACGGCGACGAGTTCGCCCGCGTTGAGATATTGCTTGGCGGCATCGGTGGACATGAACGCGATGCCCAAGCCAGCCGCTGCGATCGACTGCGCTGCTGAAAAGAGGTCGCACCGGTAGAACGGCGTGACATTCAATCCTTCCGCGCGAATGATGGCGTTCAGATACTGCTGCACACCGAAGTGCTCCGGCATAAAAATGAGCCGCTGGTCGCACAGCTGCGCGAAGCGGACCTTTCCCATTCGAGCGAGGGCATGACCCGGACTGACCATCGCGCAGAATTTTCCCGCACGGAAGGTCCTCGTCTGAATCATCGGGTCGTGCCCGCCGGCTATGGTCAGGCCTAGATCGACCTCGTCGTTGCGCACCATGGAAAACGCCTGCGACGTCCCGCCATTGTGGAGTTCGACCACGATGTCCGGAAACCGAAGGCTAAACGGTTTCAGCACAGCGGAGACAAGCAGATCGACGCGGCCTTCGCTCACGCAGATCCTGACACGTCCGCGTCGCAGGCTTTTGAAATCCTGCAGCTGAGCCAGCATATCCGCGTCGCGTCGCGAGCCTTCGCGAAAGTGTTCGACCAGGATGGCCCCGATTTCGCTGAGTACCACACGACGTCCATTGCGCTCGAGCATCGCGACGCCGTGGGTTCGTTCGAGCTGGGCAATCTGCCGGCTGATTACCGAAGGATTGATGCCGAGCGCTTCTGCCGCTACGCGTACCCCGCCATGTCTGTCTACTTCGTGAAGGTAACGCAGGCTCTTGCCGTTGAGCAGGGTATTTTCGGTCTCCGGGCCTTGCTTCATGGTGGGCGGTCTGTTGACATTGAAGTCAACATAATAGACCAATGTACGTCATTGATTGCCAGACCTCGGAGCGGAATACTTCGTCTCACTGAATTGCTTGAGGTCGCCATGATCTATGAAATGAGAACCTATACGTTCAAGCCGGTTAGCGTTCCGGAATGGCTGGCGCTCTATCGTGCCGAGGCGCTTGAGGTTCAGAACGAATACCTGGGCGACCTGGTCGGTTTCTTTACGACGGAGTTCGGCAACGTCAACCAGGTCGTCCATATCTGGCGCTTTGCGGGCCTTGACGATCGCGCCCGGCGACGCGATCAGATGGCAACCGATCCGCGCTGGCAGGCATTCGTGACCAAGGTGAAAAACCTGGGCCTGCTGGTTTCGATGGAATCGAAGATTCTGAAGCCGACGGATTTTTCCCCGCTGCGCTAGCAAGCCGTTGGCTCGGCACGTGCGGTCGGATCATCCTGCGATCGCGCTCTGCCGTTTGCATCAGATAGCTTTTTTTTCACCGCACGGTGTGCCTTTGCGTGCATTCGATGCCCTCGAGCTTTGCGGTGCCAACGCAGCGTTACACGTCACTCGAACAGCTCGAGCGTATAACTCTCCGAATCGACGAACACGCGCGCATGTGGCTTGCGCGCGACGATCTCACTCTGCACGATTGCGGTCGGATCGTACGTCCCAACACCGCGCGTAACGAGCCACACGCGACGATGACTGTCGCAGGCCGCGCGTATCGTCGGACGGTCGGCGTCGATCGGGCTCGGCACGCCGAGATTGCCCGCGCGATACGGCCGCGCGAGGCCCGGTGCAGGGAAATCGGCGGGAATCACCTGCATCGGCGGGAACGACGGCTGATTGCGTGCGTAGAACTGCAGCGGCGGCTGCGCCTCGCCGGCATCGACGATCACCAGATCGCCGGGCTGCGCCTGCGTAGCGATCGCGGCAGTCAGCGCACGCCAGTCCTCGCTCGGATGGCGATAGAACTTGACGATCTGCATCCCGCTCAACGCGACGATCGCGCCCACGACCGCAAGCGTCGCCATGCGCCGCCCAGGCCGCGCGTGCAGATCACGTGCGTGGTGCAACGCCACCACGATGCCGAGTGCGGCGAGCGCGACGAACTCCGGTCCCATCCACGCGAACAGCCGGTCCATGAAAATCGGCCGCACGAGACAACTGATCAGCACGACGATTGCGAACGGCAACACGAGCACGCACGCCAGATGCACCGCAAGCGAACGCTGCGCGCGCCACACCGCACGCAAACCCAGCGCGGCAAACGCGGCCAGCGGCACGAACGCCCATTTGCCGCCGGCGGCCAGCGTCCACGCAGCGGGGAAATCGAGCCAGTTCAGCCGGATCCAGAAGTTCGACGCGACGTTACGGCTCTGGAACAGCAGGAACGGCAGATACGGCGACCACAGCGCGACCGCGACCGCACCGGTGACGCCGAACAGCAGCAGACGCGGTACGACGCGACCACGGTCGATCAACAGCGTCGTCGCAAGCCCGACCCACACTGCGAACACGATGAACATCGCGGTGTTGTGCAGCCACAGCGTGAGCGCGGCGCTCAACGTCAGGCCGATCGCGGCAGGCGCAATGCGTGGCGTCTTCTGAAAATCGAGCGGATGGATGTGCGTGTGAAGCCGTGCGTGCAGCAGCATCAGCAGTCTTACCGAGCCGAGCGTCATCAGCGCGGCGGCGAGCGTTTCGAGCGCGTATGGCCGCGCCTGCTGTGCGTACTCGATGCTGCCTTTGTTGATCGCGAACAGGAACGCGGCGAGCAGCGCGATGCGGTCGCCGTCCGGCCCCGCACGCAGCAGCTTGCCGCTGACGGCGAGCAGCACGACGGTCAGCACGCTCGCGATTACCGACGGCATCCGCAGCGCCGCTTCGGTCGTGCCCGCGATCAGCATCCATCCGTGCAGCAACGTGTAGTAGAACGGCGGATGCGTCTCGTAGTACGGCACGTCGTGCCACAGCGTGTGCAGCGTCTGCGATGCGAACCAGAAGCTGTAGCCTTCGTCGGTCCACAACGAGCGGCTCGACAGCGTGACGAGCCGCAATGCGACCGCGAGTACCGCGATCGTCGCGACCGCCAGCCAGAACGCGACGTGACTGGACGCGGCACGTTCGCGCGGCGATGTGCGAAGCCGCTCGACGAGCGCGGCGGCGATACGATGCGACTCCGGCTCGGTCGTGTCGGTGAGGTCCATGCGTTGTCCCCGGGGGTGAGCGGTCAGCGTGTCGTCGTGTCGGCCGACACGTGTGTGGGTGGTCGTGGGTCGGAGCGTTGCCGGAACGTCCACGCTGAGTTGACGGTGTACGTCATCGCGAGCGTCAGCGCGGTCGCGATCAACTGCGCAATGAGCACGGGTACGTGCAGGCGCTGCGTCATCGCGTGCATCGCAAGCCATGTGAGCGCGACGCCGGCGAGCGCAGTGACGGCGAACTTCGGTATCGATGCGACGTGATCACGCGTGCGGTTGTGTGCTTCGCTAAACGTTACGCGATGATTGAGCCAGTAGTTGACCACCGCGCCGAGTGCGGCGCCGATGGCCGACGCGGTTGCGGGTGTCGCCCAGCCGGTCGAGGTGCCCGCGAACAGCACCGCATACTGCACGGCGGTGCCCGCCGCGCCGACCGCGACGTAGGCGGCGAACCGCTTCAGGCCGGCCGCGTCACGCATCGGAACGTTTCTGGTAGCGCGAGCGGATCAGATAGACCGGCCGCTTCTTCGACTCGGCATAGATCCGGCCGATGTATTCGCCGAGCACGCCGATGCCGACCAGCTGCACGCCGCCGAGCATCAGCACGGCGGTAAACACCGACGCATAGCCGGGTACGTCGATGCCGCGAATCCACGTGCGCAGCACCAGATAGAGCGCATAGCAGAACGCCACCGACGCGACGCCACTACCGATATACGTCCACACCCGAAGCGGCAGCGTGCTGAAACTGGTAAAGCCTTCGAGCGCGAAATTCCACAGCTTCCAGCCGGAGAATTTGCTCGTGCCGGCGATACGCGCTTCGCGCACATAGTCGATCGTCGCGGTGCGGTAGCCGACCCACGCGAACAGTCCTTTCATGAAGCGGCGCGTCTCGGGCAACTGCTTCAGCGCATCCGCGACTTCGCGCGTGAAAAGACGAAAGTCACCGACGTCCTCGGGGATCGAGATGTCGGACACCGCGTTGTGCGCGCGGTAGAACCACCTCGCGGTCTGCCGCTTCAGGTAAGAATCGGTCGAGCGGTTGGAGCGTCGCGCGAGCACGACGTCGTGACCTTCGCGCCATTTCTGCACGAGCTGCGGAATCACAGCGGGCGGGTCCTGCAGATCGGCGTCGAACGGCACGATGATCGAGCCGCTCGCTTCGTCGAGTCCGGCGGTCAGCGCGGCTTCCTTGCCGAAGTTGCGCGTGAGGTCGATCACACGGATGCGCGCATCGCGGCTCGCTTCGAGCGTCAGCAACGCGAGTGTACGGTCGCGGCTGCCGTCGTTCACGCAGACGATCTCGAACTCCGTCGACGGGATGCTTTCGAGCACCGGTATCACCGTCGAGAAGAACTGCCGGATCACGTCTTCTTCGTTGTAGAACGGCACGACCAGCGAAAGCAGGCACACGTCCCTGACTTCCCGACGCTCGTAGGGCGAATCGACCGGCAGACTCGCTTGCCCGCCTGCACCCTTGTCCGAGAAAAAAGATTCCATGCTGGCTCCCGTCGCCGTTGCGTCCGTCATTGCTTGAGACCCTCACCGCTCGTTGCCGTGCTTTTCTTGTGACGCGGTATACGTCAGATCAATGCGGACGTGGCGCGCCGCGGGCTGAACATCGCTCGTCGGATGCGATTGCTGTGGAGGTCTTTCAGGTACGTGTCAAAACTATCATCGGAACAACGATGTAGTAGGTTCGGTATCGCACGAAGCGCTTCGACGCGAGGCGTCGGCGAAGTGGTGATTGCGCTCGACCAGGGTTTAGCCCGATGAGTGCGGACGCGCACATCCGAAACTCCATCAGGTCGAACAGGAATGAGCGAACCGATGAATCATCGAACAGCAGGCCCGGGGATGCGCGGTGCAGGCGCTTCAATCCGACGTCGGAATCTACTCGGTGCGTCGTCAATTCTGCCGTCGCGTCGCCCATTGATCGAAGCGGCTGGTGGCTGCACGTCCACCGGCTCGCTTCGGGTGAATCAGTTCGACACGCCATTTCTCGCCGTGAGTGCGAGACACGACGATGGGGCGACGGTGCGTCCCGCAGCGAACGAGATCTTTTTCGATCTGCCGTTGTCCGCCGGAAACTGGACAATTCACGTCAGACAGAGAACCTGGATGGAACTCATGGCGATCGCATGGACGAGCAGGCTCGCGCATCGCAGCTGTACCATCAATTCACACGAATGCTAAAGTGACGCCGAACCCCGCCGCGATCTTCAAGCCCAGAAGGAGCCCACGTTCCATGCCCCTCACAGCCAACCCGACACTCGACGTCCTGCGCGATCTGCTCGCCGACGTCGAAGCGTTGCGCGACCGTCTGCGCAACCCAGGCGCACCGCTCGACCGCACTGCAGCCGATGACGAACTCACCACGCTCGCGCGACGCGCGCACGCGCTATGGATTACGGGTTCGCAAGACGTCGCGAGCGCTGCGTTCGACGACATGGTGACGGTCAAGGCAGCGATCCAGAACGCGACGGCCGAATGCCGGCAAGCGCTCGGCACATCCAACGTGTGACACCCATCAATCGATACCGAAGACCCGCATGAAGCTACTGAAGCACGCACTGCACGCACTAACGCTCGCGCTGACCGTCTGCGCCATCGCCGCACACGCACAGAGCACCGACTTCACACTCGACATCACCGGCAACATCTCCCACCCCACCGACGCCGCCACACACACCTACCGCTTCACGCGACAGGACCTGCTCGCGCTGCCTGCAAAAACCATCCGCACGTCGTCGAACTGGACGCCGGTCAGTGTGTGGCGCGGACCGACGTTGAAGAGTCTGCTGGAGAAGGCCGGCGCGCAGGGCAAATCGATGCGCGTCGATGCGCTCGATCATTATTCGCACGTGATTCCGGTATCGGACGCGGATCAGTACGGTGTGATCGTCGCGTACGAGCGGGACGGCAAGCCGCTGGAAGACAAGGGCTTCGGTCCGCTGATGCTGATCTATCCGCGCGACGCGCTACCCGACGACGCAAATCGCAAGGTGATCGATTCGCGCTTCGTGTGGCAGACGTACCGGATCGAGATCCAGTAGGCCGCGCAGGCAACGGCTGAATTTATACCGCGTCCTCGAACCGCACCGCGATGCTCGTTCCCACGGTAAGCCGGTTGACGCCGATCGCCCAGCCGTGCGCGATCGCAATCTCGCGGCAGATCGCGAGGCCGAGACCCGCGCCGCGATAGCGCGCACCCGGCGCGCGCCAGAAGCGCTTGAAAATGAATGGCACGTGCGCCGCGTCGATGCCTGGTCCTTCGTCGCGCACCTGGATCGACTGCGCATCGACGATCACCCGCACACTGCCGTCCGGCGGCGATACGTTGATCGCGTTCTCGACGAGATTCTTCAACAGGATGAACAGCGCGCTGCGATCCGCCCAGATCGACGACGACGCGTGCGAGCCATCCAGCTGCTCCAGATGCAGACCGACGTGCATCGTTTCGGCCTTGCGCGCGAGATACGCGAGCACGTCCTGCGCGACGTCGGTGGGGGCGATGTCGGCGAAGCTGAAATTCTGCGCCTCGCTGACTTCCGCGAGATGGAGCAGTTGCCGCACCTGCCGCGCCATCAGATCGATCTCGCGCAGCAGCGCGTCCTTGTCGTGGATATCGGGCTGCAGTTCGATCTGTCCGCGAATCAGTGTGAGCGGAGTCTGCAACTCGTGCGCCGCCGACGCGAGAAACTGCTGCTGCACGGTGAAGCCGTTTTCGAGCCGGTCGAGTGCTTCGTTGAAACCGTCGATCAGCGGACGGATTTCGTGCGGCAAGCCGTTCGGCGACAGTCGTGCGGTGAGGTTGCGCGGCGAGATCAGCGCGGCCGCTTCCGACACCTGACGCAGCGGCCTGAGCACGCGGCGCAGCATCAGCGTGAGCGACAGTCCGAAGATGATCGTCGCGATGAAGAACACCACGTTGACGATGCGCATCAACGCGCGGATCCTTTCCTGCGCGAGGATCGTCGTGAAGCGCGCGCTTGCCGCCGTCTGCACGCGCAGCGTGTGGCCTGCATGCGCGATACGCAGCGTCGCGATGTAGAACGCCCGGCCGTTCAGCGTCATTTCGCCGATCGCCGGTTTATCGATCGGGCGCAGCCGGTCGATCCACAGGCTATCGTCCGCGCCCGGCGACGCGAGCAGCACGGTGCCGTGCTCGTCGGTCACGCGGTATTTCAGTTCGGTGGGCATCGCCTCGAACATCCACGCGGTGGGGTCGTGCAACTGGACGCCGACGGGTCGGCCATCGGCATCGTAGACGAGCGCGTCGACGACGTGTCGCACGATTTCGATCTGCGAATGACGGCCCACAGCCTGCTGCGGAAACGTGTTCAACAGATGCACGCCGACGATCGCGAGCAGGCTCAGACACGCGGCAAGTGCCGCGACGCTCGTCAGCCACAGTCTTGCGGAGAGACCCTGAAACCAGCGCGGCGCGCTGCCGCGTGTCGCGACAGCACCGAAGGGACCGCAGCGACGCGGCGCGCGTTCAGACATCGACGGCATGCAGTGCGAATCCGGCGCCGCGAACGTTGACGAGCCGCGCGGGCGCACCGAGCGTCGACAGCTTCTTGCGCAGACGATGCAGCGTGACTTCGAGCGCATTCGGCGTGACTGCTTCGCCGAGACCCCATGCCGCATGTTCGAGCGCTGCGTGACGCACGGTGCGTCCCGACGCGCGGAGCAGGCACAGCATGATCTGCAGTTCGGCTGGCGCGAGCATCACCGAATCCGTGCCGCACGACAGCGCACGTTGCGCGGGATCGACGGCGAGGCCTGCGAACGACACGACCAGTTCGGTCAGCGCAGGCGGGCGGCGCATCAACGTGCGCACGCGCGCGACCAGCTCGCTGATCGCGAACGGTTTGGTCAGGTAGTCGTCGGCGCCGCTTTCCAGCCCATCGACGCGATCGTGCAACGCATCGCGTGCGGTCAGGATCAGGCATGGCGTCATGTCGCCGGCTGCGCGCAGCGTGCGCAGGAACGCGAGGCCGTCGCCGTCGGGCAAGCCACGATCGACGAGCAGCACCGCGTACGCGGCGAGGTCGAGTCCATGTCGCGCCTCGGACACGCTACGAAAATGATCGGCCTCGATGCCCGCGCCGGACAGCGCGTCGCGCACCATCGCGGCGAGTCGTTCGTGGTCTTCGATCAGGGCGACTCGCGACATGACACCGGTTTAGTTGAATCGATAGAGGTAGCCGACGATCGCGCGCGGCACGAATTTGCGGCCGACGATCGGGCTGTCGGTGATGCCGCCGCCGAGATGCGTGACGCCGACGTCGAGGGTCGCCGACTGGTGCGCGGTGAAGTTGTAGCTGACCCGCGTGCCGAGTTCGACGTCGATCGTCGACGTGCCGGTATACGCGGCACGGCTGGCGGTCGCTTCGGATTGCCGCACGCCGTAATAGTAATCGACGTAGTTGTGGCTCAACCATTCGGCGCCGATGTGCGGTTCGACCGACAGTCTGCCGAAGCCGAACGACTTGCCGAACGACAGGTGCGCCTGCTGTCCCTTGTTGCCGCCCGTCAGCACGTCGCCGGACAGCGTGCCGAAGCCGGTGTCCCACGCGAATGCCGGACCGAACCAGAACGCGCCGTGGCGGTTCTGCATGCCGTTCAGGATCGGCGCGTCGGAACCTTTGTAGCCGTCGCCGAGTGCGTACTTGCCGCGCAGCGTGACCGACACGCCGTCCCATTTGCCGACTTTCAGATCGAGCGTCGTGCCGAGCGCGTGAACCCACTTGTCGTCGAAGAAGATCAGCGGGATCGGCGTGTACCTTGTGCGGTCGCCCGAGTACTCCGACGGCGCGACGCCGGCACCGACGCCGAGTCCCCAGTGCGTGACGTTGGTCGCATTGCTCAGGATGGTGAAGCCGGAATCGTCGGTTGACGGCGCAGTGGTTTCGTCTGCGCGGGCCTGCGTGGCATGGAGACAGAGGGCAGTCGCGGCGAACAGTAGCGGCTGCAGTCGGGAAAGCGCTTTTTTCACGGGGAGTCCTGAAGTCGACGGTGCCGGCGACTGTAGGACCTCGCGACTTACCGGTCACTTACTGGCGATCGGGCGCTTAAAACGAACTGGCTTACGGACGTTTACGACATGTTGCTCAGCGCGGCGACGCAGTTCGGTCGCTCAGTTCAGTCGCTTAGATCTCCTCGGCGAATTCGTCGAGCAGGCGTCGCAGCCGTTCCTGGCGCAGCACCGCGATCCGTGCACCGGCCGCCGTTTGAAATCCCGACGCGAGCTTGAACAGCTTCGTGTGGAAGTGATCGATTGCGTAGCGCGTGTCGTCGTACGCGCGGTTGTGTGCGTGCGGGTCGGCGAAATCGTAGAGCGCGCTGCCCATGCGTCCCGCGACGTAGAAACAGCGCGCCGCGCCGACGATGCCGATCGCATCGAGCCGGTCCGCGTCCTGAAGAATTTTGGCTTCGAGCGTGAGCGGTGAGATGCCTGCTGAGTAACTGTGAGCTTCGATCGCGTGTGCGGCGGCGCGGACCTTGTCGTCCGTCCAGCCGAGCTCCGCGAGGATGCGCGATGCGGTCTGCGCGGAAAGCCGCGACGCCTGCGCGCGCAGCGGCGAATTCTTCTCGACGTTCACGCAGTCGTGCAGTACTGTCGCTGCCAGCAAGACCTGTGCATCGCCGCCTTCTTCTGCATGGATCGCCGCCGCGTTTTTCCAGACGCGCTGCAGGTGCGCGACGTCGTGCGAACCGTCGTCCGCGTTGTGGCTCACGTGATGCAGCAGCGCATCGGCGAGCGGTTCGAACGGTGCGAAAGCGGTGGACGCATGCGATGCGTTGGATGCGTTGGGTGCGGAAGAGGTTGCGGTCATGTTGGTCGGGCAGGGATGTGAAATACAACGAGGGTGGGATTATCACCCGTCGGCCACCATCGAGGGCATCACTTTAAAAAGGAATCACCATGCAGACTTTCCGGATCAGGATGCTCGTCGCATCGCTGTCGTTCGTTGCGCTTACCGCTTGCCAGGTGGCCGGTCATCCGGCGCAGTCCGGTGCAGCGACCGACGCGCAGGGCGACGCCGAAACGACCGGTGCCGCAGCGGCCACCGGTGCATCGGACGCGGCACCGACCGCGCAATCGCTGTGCGCGAAGATCAGCGGAACGAAGGAGATCACCGCCGACCTGCTGTTCGGTCGCGATGTGAAGGGACGGCGTCCGGTGTCGGACAAGGAGATCAAGCAGTTTCTCGCGGACGTCGTGACGCCGCGCTTCCCCGACGGCTTCACGACGTGGCGCACGCAGGGCCAGTGGCTCGACTCCGACACGAAGCACGTCGTGCGCGAAGACAGCTTCGTCGTGCGGATCGTCACGAACGGTGCGTCCGATACGATGGATCATCTCGGCGAAGTGCGCAGCGAGTACATCAAGCGGTTTCATCAGCAGGCAGTGGGGCTGGTGCTGACGAATGCGTGTGCGTCGTTTTGATGCTTGAGGGGTGATGTTTGAGGTGTGGCGCACCGCGATGTGCGGGCGCCGTACACAACCGCACAACGCTATTTCAACCGTGCAAGCGTGATCGCCCGTTCCGGGCACGCCGTCACGCACAACCCGCACGAGCGGCACGCGTCGGCGTTCGGCGTGTACGCGACCTTCATGCCGTGCACGCGGATCTTGAAGCGATCGAACGCGCCGAGCTGCTGGTAGTCCGTATCGTCGATGCGGCGAATCTCGAACACGTTCTCAGGGCAGACTTCTGCGCAGTCGCCCTTACCCTCACAGCGCTTCAGGTTGACGACCGGGACGATCACGCCCGCGGGTTGTTTGCAGACGGCTGGCGCGGCGTGGCTCATCAGAAGTTCTCCGGGCGATTGTCGGGCGACGGTGCGGCAGACGAAGGTGCATCGCTCGCTTGCGGCGCGTACTTCTGGAAGCGCTCGCGTTCTTCCGGCGTCATGCGTTCCCAGCGACGCGCCCATCGACGACAGTGACGGCGTTCATGCCAGCGGCCCCGACCGCGTCCGCGAAAGCCGCCGAACAGGATGCGGCTCAGCACCAGCAACCCGAACGCATGCGGCAGATCGATCGTGCGTGCGCCGACGAACAGCGCGGGCATCACCCAGTTCCATAGCGTCATCACCATCCATCCCAGCACCACGATAATCAGCAGTACCAGCACGACCTTGGCGACGCATTTCAGCCAGAATTTCATTGACCTGCTCCTTCTAGAGATCCAGTTCGTCGTACACGTCACGCAGACGCGCACGCAGATGCAGCACCGCGTACCGTTTGCGGCCGAGCAGCGTATTCACGCTCACACCGCTCGCAGCCGCGAGTTCCTTGAAACTTTGCCCTTCGAGTTCGTGCGCGACGAACACTTCGCGTTGCTCCTTCGGCAGATCGTCGAGTGCTTCCTGCAACGCCTGCAGCAGTACCGAACGCGCGTATGCGGCTTCGGGTCCCGCATCCGACGAGGGGAGTGCGAGGTCGAGACGGTAGTGTTCGTCGTCGTCTTCTGTTGCCGGCGCAAACTCGGCGACCGGTTGCTCGCGCCGTTTGCGAAAGCGATCGACGATCCGGTTGCGCGCGACGCGAAACAGCCACGCGCTGACCTGCTCGATCGGCGCGGGCAGCCGGTACGCCTGGACGAATTCGTACAGCACGTCCTGCAGGATGTCCTCGGCGTCGCCGGGGTCGCGCACGCGTCGCCCGATGAAGCGCCCGAGCCGACCGCGCTCGCGCAGCACGGCTTCGGCGATCTCGCTGTTTCGTTCCTGGCCGTGCGCCTGTTCCCGCTCCTGTTGCTGAGCGGGCAATGTGGCGTGCGGGTCCGGAGAAGTCGGCGGGTTGTGAGAGGACGGCGGTTCCATGCGTCTGAAGACGTTTGGCAGAGGGGGATATTGTGGGCGGACGAAAAAATTTGTTATGGGAAGGGTCTGCTTTGGAGTCTACGCGTGCCGCACGCGCGCAGCGAAGGAGAGCGGGAGGTGGGGAAAAGGGAGAAAGGGAGGAAGCGGGCGCGAGCGCGACCGCTGGAACGGCAGCAGTGGCGTCGAACGCGCCAAGTAGCGCGAGCGCGGAGAGTCATCGTAGTCCGAAGCGGTGAAGGTGAGAGGACGCGGAAGGGGACGGAGGGTCGCCGCCTTCACGTAGGGCGCCATGGTTATGGCGACGGCGCACGTCAATAATCAAGCGCTTACGGGTAGCCGCGCCACGAATGCTTGGGCTAGTGCGTCGAAGTTCTTGCGACCGGCCGGCGTCCGCGCCAAAGCCTTAGCATCTTTCAGATGTGATTGGCTGTAGCCGACCCTCAAGGGACGGTCGCGGTTAGCGGAAGCGGACGTTGGGGAGGAGCGCTGAAGGCCCCTGATGCTCTCGTGCCACAATGGCAGCATCTCGTACTGCCCGCGACGACGTATGACTCTCACTCAACCAGCCGTGAACACGGCCCAATTCGGTTCGTTGATAGCGGCTTTTCCGGAGGCCTTGCGCTCCGATGTGGGTGTCGTCGCGAACTTTATCGGAGGTGGCAACGCGACCGATCGTGGATTGCCGGTCGTTGTTCGAGGCGAATCGCTCAATATCCCATATCGGATTTACGACGATCCCGACGAAACGCTGTTGGCATGTCTGAATGAAACTCAAGCCATCGTATATGCGTGCTTGTTAACGAGGCACCATGATGGGCATGTACGCCAGCGCCAGATCGAACGGCTGGTAGCGTCATCTGAACCTTGGGTTGCACCATTCGTTATGCAACTCTGCGGCGACTATGTCATTGAGATTCTCGATGCGGTCGAAGCGCACTTGTCGTCCATGGATCAACGCACCTACGGGGCGTTCTTCCGAGAGAATTCGTTATTTTTCCAAAGGACGCGCGATCGAATGATCAGCTACTGGGATTGCTACTACCGTTGGCTATACAAGCGAGAAGCCGACTATGTTGGCTTCCGATTATTCGATCGGTTCCGCGAATGGAGTGCTGCCGAGTAAGCCGATCCTCCACTAGTGATCGTCAACGATTCTTGTCACAGGGACGAAAGTCCGTTCCTGGCCGACAGCGGCCCGAACAGGAGATTGGTGGTCACTACTTCGCCGGGTCTATCCATCCCGGGCGAAGTCCGCGAACGTGCTCTTCTCACACTTGCTCGATCGACTCCGAGTTGCCTAGGTCGGCCTCCATCTCGCCGACGCAACCCCAGCAGTCGCCGCCACAGTTCATCGACAAGGGGTCGTCGCGCCGATCGAGCGTTCGGTTACATATCCTACATTTCATCGCTCGGCTTCCAAGATGTGAATTCGCCAAATTGTCAGCGATTTACGCCGGTAAGTCGAACGGCCCGTTGTGGCCGACCACTGCCCGATGTGGTTGGTAGTCGCCGCCCCTTGCTGCCGGTCGGGTCGTTGCAATTCCGCTGGCAGTGAGTCATAGATCTAAAGGTACTCGACGTGCGTTCCCAAGCGTACATAGCCATAGACCTTGAAGCCCGCCTCCGTTGCCTCACCTGGAACGTGAACACGGCGGAGAATCTGCAACACAGCCTCGCGCTGAGCTGAAGAGGTTACGGCAATCTCAATCCATTCATCGTCTTCATGACGGCCGAAGAAGTGATAAAACCATTCTCGATCCCACGCGCTGACACCTCCACTCTGAAGGTTCCGAACACGGAATCGTGGTGACAGCTCCCCGAGTCCATGCATACCCATTCGCAGTTCTGCCCATTTCGTATTGTTCATGACAGGAATCATAGGTTGAACTCAAATGTCGAAAAGCCGGTTGTAGGGATTCGCGCCCGCCGCCCCCTGCTCGAATTGTTGACGATTCTCGCGTCGGCGTCGAATGACCGGTTGTGGCCGACATCTGCCTAATTGACGTTACCGAAAAATTGCTGATGCATCTTCGAGAATGCAGCAGGGGTCGGTCGGCTCCGTAACCACTCCAGAACCAACTGCGCACAATCAGAGGCGCTCGAAGACGACGTGTCCACGACGTGATCGTAGTGCCGGTTAGCATGAATGGAGTCGAATTGAGACTTGGCCGTTCCGATCTTACGGTCGCCACGGGTAAGCTCACGTGCGATCAGAATTTCGAGCGAACAAAAGACGCCGACGATGAAGACCGGGAGGCCGATCAGGTCTTCGAGCATGTAGTGCCACGCATCCGATGAAAGGACGTGATCGACGATCACAGCCTGACCGTGCCTGGAAAAGGTCGCGGCAGTGGCATTTATTGCTCTGCATAGCGCGGCCACGCGAACCTGGATCACCTGCTTCTCGACATCCCAATAGTTTGCAGGTTCCATGTTTCGGAACGCGTCCAGCTCGATGTGCAAATGATGCTCAACCAGGTTCTCGCACAAATACTTGGAAAGCGTACTTTTGCCGGTACTGCTCGGACCGTTGAGCACGACGATGGTCCCGTATGGCGGCTGCAGCATTTCGGTGATCGGCATTGAGGTACCCGTCGATGGCCTGCAAATGGATCAGTGTTTCCGCGTTGACGTCGACTTGTTGTTGCGGGGCTTTTGCACACCGGATGGCTGACCGCTGGCGACGCGGGTGCCTTTACCCGAGGCCAAAGCGCGCTGCGCTGCAGGCTTGCGTTTGCTTTCGCCGATTTGCGGCCTCTGCTTTTTGCCGGGCACCTGGATGGCGCCCGGCGCAGCTTGCGGTACCTTGGGCTTTTTGGGTTTCTTGGGTTTCCTGATGATCTCGCCCGTCGCGCTGGTTTGCGGCACGCGGTGTTCGGCTTCAAAACCCGGCTCTTCTTCACGGGGCAGCGTTTGCCGGATCAGCGCTTCGATCGCGGCCAGTTGCGGCGCTTCGTCGGCACACACAAGGGACACCGCCACGCCGCTGGCGCCCGCGCGACCGGTACGGCCAATACGGTGCACATAGTCTTGCGCCACGATCGGCAGATCGACGTTGATCACCAGCGGCAGGTCGTCGATATCCAGACCGCGCGCAGCCACATCGGTGGCTACCAGCATGTGTACTTCGCCCGTCTTGAAGCGTTCCAGCGCACGCATGCGCGCAGGTTGCGGTTTGTCGCCGTGGATAGTGTCGACCGCATAGCCCGCTTCATCCAGCATCGCGGCAAGGTAGTCCACGCCATTGCGGGTTTTGACGAACACCAGCGCGTGCTCCCACTTGTTCGCAGCCACAAGGTGCATGAAGAGATCAGGCTTGTTCTTTTTATCCACCGGCACTACCCACTGCCTGATCCTGCTGGCCGTGGCATTGGGCGGGCTGACGCTGATATTGATTGGGTCGCGCAGGATGCCCGCCGCCATGGCGCGGATGTCATCGGTAAACGTGGCAGAGAACAACAGGGTCTGGCGCTGGGCGGGCAACGCAGCAAAGACGGCATTCAGCTCGCGCGCAAAGCCCAGATCCAGCATGCGGTCGGCCTCATCCAGCACCAGCGTTTGCACCTGATCGAACTGCACTGCGTTCTGGCGATTGAGGTCCAGCAAACGGCCCGGCGTGGCGACGAGCACATCGACGCCTTTGCGCAACGCCATCATTTGAGGGTTGATACTCACACCGCCGTAGGCGGCCAGAAATCGTAAGTCGAGGCCTTTGCCGTATTCGATAAAGCTTCGCAGCACCTGTTCCGCCAGCTCACGCGTCGGCACCAGCACCAGAACACGCGCGCGGTTGCTGGACACCGCCGCGCCGTGTTGCACCAGCCGTTGCAGCAGCGGCAGCGCAAAACCCGCCGTTTTGCCCGTGCCGGTCTGTGCCGCAGCGATGACGTCCTTGCCATCGAGCACGGCAGGAATCGTCCTGGCCTGTATTGGCGTAGGTGTCTGGTAATCGAGGTCCCGCACATTACGCAGCAACGGATCGATCAGGCCAAGCGAGGCAAAAGACATGGACGTATTCGGGGCTAAAGCCGCAATTCTAGCGGTTACCGCGAGGCCCCACGTGCTAACCGGCTTGCGTCGCGCGTTACTGACGCGCCTGCGGACAAGCCTCCCGCGCAGCCTGAAGTCCCTCGGCATACGCCGCGTCAAACTTCGCACCCGTCATACTCGCACCGAATTTTGCCTGCAGCCGCTCTCGCGACCACTTGCCGTTCCCCGCCGCTGCCGCGAGCAGATCGAATGCAAGCGCCTGCGACGGATCCTGCGCGTTGAATTTCCCCGAGCTGTAGCTGGTGGCCAGCAATCCCGCAGCAAGCGGATTGCATTTTCCGGCCGCATCCTTCAGATGATCGAGCGCGTCATTCTTCCAGCGTTCGACGTCCGCGCTATCCGGGTCCGCTCCATCTGACTTAACGGAGCCCATCCCATCCGGTCCTTCCAGATAGAAATCGACCTGTGCATCGGCGTGACCGGTTCGCGCGGCCAGCTCGAGAAAATGGAGGCGCTCCTGCACTTCTGCAGGCGTTACCCCCGCGCACAGATGTGCAGGCGAAGGCGCGTGATCGCCTCGCGCGCTATCGCGTGAACCGGAATCCGGTGCACACAGCGATTCGGCCAGATAGACCTTGTACGCGGCGTCTGCATCGCCGAGACGCGCGGCACCCTGGTACTGCGCGACATACTGCGCGACCGTCTTGCCGCCGAGATCGATCACGCGTCCGCTGCTGCCGATCAGCGAAGGCGATGCATCTTTGTCACTCGCTGCCCCACCCGATTGCGGCGATTGCGAAAAAGCCGAAGCGCCGCCACGATCGGTTCGCAAGTCTCGAGCATGCACAGCGGTCGGCGCGACGGGCATCGACTCACCGGCAGTGAAATGAACAGCGGCCACGACCGTACCCGCGAATCCAGCCGCGACGAGAAGCGTGCGCGTCATGTTCATCGGGATGCTCCGGTCATGGCCTCGGGCACGGTCTACTGCCACAGATAGCAGTACGTCTCGTTGCTCTCGAGATTGTTGCCGAGCGCCGGCTGCGACAGGTCTTTCGTCCAGCCGTTCGGATCGGTCGGCGTCGGCGTGTCGCCGCAGTTCGTGTGGACCCAGTGGATGCCGACGTCGCCGCCCGTATAAAGCTCGCCGCAGAGTTCGAGTTGATCGCCGACGCGAATCTTCGTCAACGGATCGGGGATGCTGTTCTGGTTGCGGCTATAACCGTTCGCGAACACGTTATCCATCGCGACGTCGTAGGTGTTGCCATCGGTGCCGCGCAAACTCACGTGCGTGTGATCCAGATAGATGCCGTTGAGCTTCGACCCTGACTTGAACACGGGCGCCGTCAGAACGGTGCCGGTCAGCAACGTTCCGCCCTGGCAAACGTCGGCTGCGAACGCGGGAAGGGATGCAGCGGATAACGCCAGAACCAGAAGAATCTTCTTCAATTTAACTCCCCTCGAAGTTGAATGAAATATGCGAACGGGATCTCGTTGAAATCCCGCGATTCACGATACAGAAGGGACTATGAAGAAGGGATGAAATCTCCGGACGTAGAGATTCTTTGAGATTCTGATGACATGCCCTGCGCATGACGCAGCGCTGGCAGCAATTGCACGCTCGTTGTCCTTCCCGCCACGCATGATCGCGCTTCAATGGATCCTGACGCCCACGAACCTCCATCGACGAGAACCGCCATGTCCGATACCCCCGTCCGCACCGCCGGCTTTCTGCTGTATCCGAATCTCACGCAACTCGATCTGACCGGACCCTTCGAAGTGATCGGGCGATTGCCCGGCTGGAAGACGGAACTGGTCGCGGCATCGCGTGCGCCGGTGCGTTCCGATCGCGGGCTCGTGTTTCAGCCCGATACGTCGTTTGCCGAAGCCGGCGACTACGACCTGTTCGTCGTGCCCGGCGGCCCAGGCACCGACGACGCGATGCTCGATGCCGCGACCGTCGCGTTCATCCGCGAGCGCGCGCAGCGTGCACGCTACGTGTTCGGTATCTGCACCGGTTCGCTGCTGCTCGGTGCAGCCGGTGTGCTGCGCGGACGGCATGCAGGCACGCACTGGCAATCGCGCGATCTGCTCGCGAAGTTCGGCGCGATTCCGAGCGCGGCGCGTCTGACGGTGGACGGCAATCTGTTCACGTCGGGCGGCGTGACGGCGGGCATCGATATGGCGCTGCGCGTCGCAGCCGAAGTGGCCGGCGACGACGTCGCGCAGCAGATCCAGTTGTGGATCGAGTACAACCCGGAGCCGCCGTTCAACGCGGGTTCGCCGGAGACCGCGCCGCGTGCGGTCGTCGAGCAGGTGGTGGCGGCGTCGGCGCAGCGGATGGCGATTCGCAGGGCGGCGGTCGAACGTGCGGCTGCGGCGTTGGGGTAGTGAACTGTGTGCCGCGTGCGTAACGACGCACGCGAGCACGCCCCCATCAAAACCGATGCCGGATCCCCGCCACCGCGCCCAACTGATTCTCCCCCGCGACGATATTCGTACCGATCCCATCGATACCCAGGTTCGACCCGTCGCGGTTCTGCGCATACGATGCGTTCACGTAAAGGTCCGTGCGCTTCGACAGGTAGTAGTCGAGCGACAGCACATACGACGTCGGGTCCTGGCCCGTGCCGCGCACGTCGGTGTGATACGCGACCGCCGACACCTGAAGCGCCGGCGTGAAGTGCTGCGTCGCGCCGAGCCAGAACAGGTTCGCATGCGTTTGCGCAGCGCCGACGGTTTGCTGTAGCAAACGCCACGCAGCGTACAACTCGGTTTTGGCGAACTTGTAGCTCGCGCCGATGCTCAGGCGCCGCGCGGTGTCGTCGGCGCTGGCGATCGACGTGCCCTGGCGCTGGTCGTACACGAGCGCAACGTCGAACGGTCCTGCCGCATAGCGCGCACCCGCACCGTACTCGCGACCGACCTTCGTGTGGCCCGGCACCTGCGCGCCGCCCGTGATCGTCGAGTCGTAGCCGTTGCTGTACATCGCCGCGAGCGTAACGCCGCTGAATTCGACCATGTACTTGGCCGAGTTGTCGGCGCGTCCGGTGAGCACTGCGTCGTGTGCGATTGCCGAATACGACGAGCCGAAGCGCATCGGGTCGTAGCGGATGATCATGTCGTACAGCAGGTTCTGCTGACGCCCGAGCGTGACGGTGCCGTAGCGGCCCTGCAAACCGACATACGCCTGCCGTCCAAATTCTCTACCGCTCTGGCCGAGCGTACCGGTGTTCACGTTGAAGCCGTTCTCCAGCACGAAGATCGCTTTCAGTCCGCCGCCGAGATCTTCGACGCCGCGAAATCCCCAGCGCGAACCGGACAGGTTGCCCGATGCTTCGCGCACGACGGTGCCGCTGCCTTTGCTGCTGGTCGGCACGTGGTTCACGGCTTCGATGCCGACGTCGACGATGCCGTATAGCGTGACGCTCGATTGCGCGTGGGCGGCCGGCGCGGCGATCAGCAGGGTTGCGGCGGCGGGCAGGCTTAGACGGATGAGTCTCGATTTCATGGCGGTCTCTCTGCGGTTGAAATGGAAGAACTGGTGAACTTCGGACGAACGCGGTCGCCGGCCTGGGTGTGCCCAGGACGTCGGAGAAGATGCAGGGGAGTAAAGCGATAAAGCGCTAAGCCGACCGCTTGCGACGATTAAGGTCCATCGCGCACGGCCACACGATGCGACGCATCGCCCGCCATCACATCGACAAGCGTGCAGCGCGCGAGTGTTTCCGTGGAAGAACCACTACGCTGCGTTTCCGCATCGAAGTACGCACGCGGCACCGTATCGTCGGGCACGTCGCGCGTCTGCACGGTAAAGCCGTTCTCACGATCGCCGCGCAATTCGGGAACGGCTTGCAGCAACCGCTGCGTGTACGGATGACGCGGCGCGTCGAACACCGCATCGCGCGAGCCTTCCTCGACGACATGCCCGCGCAGCATCACGATCACGCGATCCGCGATCTGCTCGACGACGCCGAGATCGTGCGAGATCAGCAGACACGCGAAGCGATAACGCGCCTGCAGTGCGACGAGCATATCGAGCACCTGCTTCTGCACGGTGACGTCGAGCGCGGATACGGGTTCGTCGGCGATGATGACCGCAGGGCGACTCACCAGTGCGCGAGCAATCGCGACGCGTTGACGCTGTCCGCCCGAGAGTTCGTGCACATACCGCTTTCCGTAGCCGTCGAGGCCGACGTCGGCGAGCGCTTCGACGACCCGCGCGCGTTTCGCGGCGGCATCGAGTGTGGGATCGGGCCGCAGTCCCTCGCGCACGAGTTCGTCGACACGCATCCGTGGATCGAGCGACGAGTACGGGTCCTGAAAGACGATCTGGATCGCGCGACGCGCACGGCGCAGCGCATCGCGACCCGCATCGAGAAAAGGCTCGCCGTGCAGCAGCACGTCGCCTTCCGCACGCTCGACGAGTCCCATCAGCGCCTTCGTCACGCTCGTCTTGCCGCTACCCGACTCACCGACGATCGCGAGCGTCTGCCCCGCATGCAGCGCGAACGACAGCGGGTGCACCGCGCGCATCTGCGTCTTCGTGAACCAGCGACCCGGCACGGTGTAGTCGACGGCGAGACCGCGCACGTCGAGCACGGGCGTCTCTGCAACGGGCGTTGTCAAAGCATCGGCGACTTCATCAGAATCCGGAGCACGTCGCGGCAACGCTTCGAGCAGCTTCAGCGTGTAGTCATGCGCGGGCCGCATCAGCACACGCGCAACCAGACCGCTTTCGACAGCAACGCCACGCCGCATCACCAGTACGCGCTCGGTGTACGCGGCGACGAGCGCGAGGTTGTGGCTGATAAAAATCAGCGCGGTGCCTTCCTCGCGCGTCAGCGACAGCATCAGGTCGAGCACTTCTTTCTGGACGACGCAGTCGAGCGCGGTGGTCGGCTCGTCGGCGATCAAGAGACGCGGGCGCAGCAGCATCACTGCAGCGAGCATGATCCGTTGCCGCATGCCGCCGGAGAACTCGTGCGGATAGCGCTTCATGCAACCCTGCGGATCGCGCACACGCACGCGTTCGAGCATCGCGACGGCCTGCGTCCACGCCTGCTGTTTGGGAACGCCGCGACGCCGGACGAGCGCCTCGGTCAACTGCTCACCGACGCGAAACGCCGGGTTCAGCGACACCATCGGCTCCTGAAACACCATGCCGATGCCGGTGCCGCGCAGCGCACGCCATTGCGCAGACGTACCACCGAGCAGTTCGCGACCGTCGAAGCGCGCGCTACCGGACAGCACGCGCGCAGCATCGGGCAGTAGTCCGAGCAGCGCTTTGCCGATCATCGTCTTGCCGCTGCCCGACTCGCCGACGATCGCAAGCGTCTCGCCCGCATGCACGTCGAAGCCGACCTGCTGCACGACGGGTTGCGCATCGCCTGCGCGATTCGGGAACGCGATCGTGAGATCACGCAGTGCAAGCAACGGCGCTGAAGACGATGACGAGATCTCGACGCAAGAAGACGCAGACACTTCGACCCGGTTCATGCATTCACCCCCTTCATCCGCGGATCGAGCAGATCGCGCAACGCGTCGCCGAACAGGTTGATGCCGAGCAGCGCGAGTGAGATCGTCGCGCCCGGAAAGATCGCGAGCCAGATCGCGTGATCCATTGCGTTGCGGCTGTCGGCGAGCATGCCGCCCCACGTCGGCGACGGAGGTGGCACGCCGAGGCCCAGAAAGCTCAGCGCGCTTTCGGCGAGCAGTGCGGAGCCGAACAGCGTCGTTGCGAAGATCAACAGTGGCGCCGCGCAGTTCGGCAGCACGTGACGAAACAGCGTCCACGTCCCGCCGTTACCCATCGCCCGCGACGCGACGACGAAATCGCGTTGCCGCAGCGACAATGCACCGGCACGCGCGAGTCGCGTCACCGACGGCGTGTACGCAAGACCGAGTGCCAGCACGACGCCCCAGCGCGACGGTCCGAGCACGGTCATGATGCCGAGCGCGAGCAGCAGTCCGGGAAACGCCATCAACGCTTCGACGGCCATCATCACCAGCCGGTCGACCCAGCCGCCGACATAGCCCGACACCGTGCCGATCGTCGTGCCCGCGACGAGCGCGCACAGCACCGACAGCGCGCTCACCGCGAGGCTCACGGTCGCGCCGGCCATGATCCGCGACAGCACGTCGCGGCCGAATTCGTCGGTGCCGAACCAGTGCTGTGCGGACGGTGCGGCGAAGCGCGAGAACAGATCGACGTCGAGCGGATCGTATGGCGTATGCACGAGGCCCGCGAGCGCGAGCAGAAACAACGCGCCGACCAGCGTCGCGCCGAGTACGAGATTGATGCGTCTGAACACTCTCATCCGAGCCTCACTCGCGGATCGAACACGGGATACAGCAGATCGACAATCAGATTGACGAGCACGTACAGCAACGCGATCAGCAGCAGACAGCCCTGCACGACCGGATAGTCGCGCGCATAGATGCTCTCGACGAGCAGCCGGCCCATCCCCGGCAACGTGAACACCGTCTCGATCACGGCCGCGCCCGCCAGCAGGTGACCGAGGATCAGACCGATCACCGTGAGCGCCGGACCGAACGCATTCGGCAGCACGTGACGCAACAGCACGCGACGCTCGGACAATCCTTTCGCACGCGCATGAGCGACGTATTCGAGGCGCAGCACTTCGATGCTGCTCGCGCGCATCATCCGCGTGACGGCCGCGATCTCGGTCAGCACGATCGCGATCACCGGCAGCACGAAGTAGCGGATCGTTCCCCAGCCCGCCTGCTGGAACGTTTCGAAACCGAACGTCGGCAGCCAGTGCAGTTCGACGCCGAAAAGCCAGATCAGCAGGATGCCGACCCAGAAGCCGGGCATCGACACGAGCAGGATCGTCGTGAAGACGATCGCGAAATCGGTGCGGCGGTTTTGCGCCCACGCGGCGACGAGCCCGGCCGGAATCGCGATCAGGCACGCGAAGAACGTCGCGGTCAGCACGATCTGCGCGGTGACCGGAAAGGTCTCGCGGATCAGGTCGAGCACCGGCTGATGCCGCACGATCGACATGCCCATATCGCCGTGCATCAGATGCATCGCCCAGCGCACGAACTGCTCCGGCACCGAGTGATCGAGCCCGAGCGAGTGACGCATCTGCGCGAGCAGCGCGGGGTCGTCGATGTCGCCGAGCATCAGGCTCGCGGGGTCGCCGGGAATCGCGCGGATCATGCCGAACACCAGCAGCGCGACGATCAGCACGGTCGGGATCGCCAGCGCGATGCGCCGGAAGAGGTACGAAATCATCGGGTGCCCTCGGCGGTCGTCGCGACCTTTTTGACGTTGAAGAAGCGCACGCGCCGCAGCGGCCACGACGACACGCCCTCGAGCCGCCGGCTCACGAGCATCAGATCGGGTGAGTCGTACAGCACGATCATCGGCGTGTCGGCGAGCATCATTGCGTGCAGCGTGTCGAAGGTTTTTGCGCGCACGGCGGGATCGGTGACGCCCGAAATGCTTTGCAACGCCGTGCGTGCTGCGGGGTTTTCCCACTGCGCCATCGGCATCTTCGTCTTGTCGCCGATCACGTCCGCGTACATCTGCGCGGGGTCGAGTCGCGCGGAGTACGCGAACGCCATCATCTGGAAGTGGCCCGAGCGGAAATCGCTCAACTGCGTGGCCCATTCGACGACGTCGAGTTCGGTATGAATCCCCGCTTTCGACAGCAACGCCTGCGCGTACACGCCGAGCCGGTAGATCGGCGCATAGCGGCGGCTCACTTCGAGCTTCAGCGTCTGCCCGCGATAACCGGCCTCGGCCGCGAGCCGCTTCGCTTCGGCGACGTCGTGCGGATAACCGGTGCGATCGCCGGCGTCGTACAGCGTGTCGCTGGTCGGCACCAGCGACGGGTTGTACTCGGCGCGGCCGTTGCTCACCGCGTTCGCGAGATTCGGCAGATCGAGCGCGAGTGCGATGGCGCGGCGCATCCGTGGATCGGTGAGCAACGGATCACGCGATTGCATCAGCAGCACCAGCGGATCGGCACCATGCCCGACGACCATCTGCCAGCGCGGATCGGGCGGCGGGATGTCGTTTTCGTCGATCGTCACCGCGTCGACCTGGCCCGACAGCAGCGCGGATTTCTGCGCTGCCTGATCCGGAATCACGACGAAGCGCACCGGCGCATACGCGATCTTCGCGCCGGCCATGCCGCTCGGCGGCTCGGGTCGCGGTTTGTATTGCGCGAACGGCGTGAGCAGCACGTACTGGCCTTTACGCCATTCGCCGAACACGTAGGGGCCGGTGCCGATCGGCTTCACCCAGCGGCCCTGCGCATCGACGCTGTCCGGATGCAGCACCGCGAGCGGGCAGCGTGGATTCGCGAGCTGTGCGAGGAACAGCGCATACGGATGCTCGAGCTGAAACACGACGGTGTGCGGATCGGGCGTGCGCACCGCCAGCACTTTCACGCCGCGATTGCTGGTGTAGACCGCGCGGCACGCGAAGCCGGAGCGCGGGTTCATGAAATAGTCGAAGCTCCACTTCACTTCGGCCGACGTGACCGGCGCGCCGTTATGAAAGAGGACGCCGTCGCGCAGCCGGAACGTGTACGTGGTGCCGTCCGGCGACACGGTCCAGCTGTCCGCGAGCATCGGACCGATCGACATGTCGGCCTTCAACGCGACCAGCGATTCGACGACGTGACCGAGGATGTTGTCGGTCGACGTGTTGCGCGACTGATGGCCGGGCATCGAACTGGGCGTGTCGGAGCCGTCGGCGAAACGGATCTCGGGGTGTGATGCGGGCGCCGTTGCCGCAAGCGCCGCGCTCGCGATGCCGACGAACGCGACCCACGCGAGCGCAGCCGCATACGCGGGACGGCGCATGCGCATCACAGCGTGTACTCGACGAATTCGCGGTTCGCGTACGGCTTGCGCGCGATCCACATTGTGCGGCCCTCCGGGTCCATCAGCGTCGTCGCGACGGTCGCCGAGATGCTGTCGTGGCTCGCAGGTTTCGGCGAGCGCAACACGCTGTCGGGCGAACCGTAGTCGTCGGCGAGAATCGCTTTGACGGTAGTCCAGTCGATCTTGCCGCCGTCACGCTGCGCAGCGGCGAGCGCGACCTCCACGCGACGCTGCCGGTACAGCGTGTCGGGCCCCGACTTCAAGCCGAGATCGTCGAGCTTCGTGCGCGCGACCGGACACAGCCAGTGGTTCGCATGCACCAGCACGTCGTTCTCCGGCTGCAGCCAGAAAATTTCGTCGGGTGCGCATTCGAGATCGAACGCTTCGCCGCCCATATGCCCGAGCAGCAGATTGTTCGAGCAGAAACGCCGCGTGTTCCACACCACTTTCATCGCGGCGGCGAGACTCGGCGCTTCGAGCATCTTGCGACGCACGAGAACGAGCGGCACGTCGGCGGGACGTTGATAGTCGCGGTTCGACGTGAGGAAGTTGCCGGTCAGCGACACGCCCGCACTATTGAAACCGTGACGCGCGAGGCTGCCCGCCTCGGTGAAGGTCAGCAGATCGGGGCCGTCGCTGCGACGCATCCGCAGCACGATGCCGGTGTCCGTGCATTCCTCACGCCAGTCCCAGTTGTGCGCATGCATCAGCCGACCCGTCGCGCTCGCGGGCGGCAGCACGATGAGACCCGTGCAGCCGTCGTCGAGCGCACCGCGTGCACGCGCGAGTTCGCCGTGGCCGAACATCATCTCGGTGCGGCAGTTGATCAGGATCACGTCTTCGAGCGCCACCTGCGCGCCCGCCGCGATGCCGCGCATTTCCTCCAGATAGGCCGGCTCGAACGCAGCGATCGCGGGCGTCATCGATGCGGCGAGTTCACGCTGCCGCGCCGTCTCGACGCCGCGTCGTTCGAGCTGTCGCCGGTACAACGCGACGCTGCGGGCAACCCGTTCGGGGACCGCGCGGCCGTGGGCGGCACCGCGCTCGAACGGATTGCCGTCGACTTCGACGAAAGGAAAAGCTTCGGACGTGGACATCGCGGGGCGCTCCTGAATGACGGGTTGGTGAAAGGAGTGTACTAAAACGAAAATAAATTCAATATGCCTTCGGGTGATATCTCGGGAAAACCCCTAAATTTTGCGATTTACCCGTACTGAGAATTGGCTGGTGGTTGTTTTTGTTTTCGCTTTAGACCAAACTGATTGTACTTTTTATAGCTTGAGTACAACCATGACCCTACCCACGCAGCTCGGCTCGCCCGATCTCGAGCGTTACTGGATGCCCTTCACCGCGAATCGCCGCTTCAAGGCGGCGCGGCCGCCGCTGTTCGTCGAAGCGGACGGCATGTACTACCGTCGCGACGACGGCAAGACGGTGCTCGACGGGATCGCGGGGCTGTGGTGCGTGAACGCGGGCCATCGGCGCCGCGAGATCGTCGATGCGATCGCGTCGACGGCAGCGTCGCTCGACTACGCGTCGTCGTTCCAGATGGGGCATCCGCTCGCATTCGAATACGCAGATGCGCTACTCGACGAAGCGCCCGACGGTTTCGGTCAGGTGTTTTTTTCGAACTCGGGTTCAGAGGCGGTCGATACCGCGTTGAAGATCGCGCTCGCGTATCACCGTGCGCGCGGCGACGCGCAGCGCGTGCGCCTGATCGGTCGCGAGCGCGGGTATCACGGCGTCGGTTTCGGCGGGCTGTCGGTGTCGGGGATCGCGGGGCATCGGAAGGCGTACGGCAATCTGCTGCCGTTCGTCGATCATCTGCCGAGCACGTACGATCGCGCGCAGATGGCGTTCACGCGCGGCCAGCCGGAGTGGGGCGCGCATCTCGCCGACGAACTCACGCGTCTTGTCGCGCTGCACGACGCATCGACGATTGCTGCGGTGATCGTCGAACCGGTCGCGGGTTCGACCGGCGTGCTCGTGCCGCCGGTCGGCTATCTGCAACGACTGCGGCAGATCTGCGACGCGCACGGCATCCTGCTGATCTTCGACGAAGTGATCTGCGGTTTCGGTCGGGTCGGCGCATCGTTCGCGGCGAAGCGTTTCGGCGTGACGCCCGATCTGATCACGAGCGCGAAGGGCCTCACCAACGGCGCGGTGCCGATGGGCGCGACGTTCGTGCGCGAGCACGTGTACGACGCGCTGATGCAGGCGCCGCCCGACGCAATCGAGTTCGCGCACGGCTACACGTACTCGGGGCATCCGCTCGCGTGCGCGGCGGGGCTGGCTGCGCTTGGTGTCTATCGTCGCGAGCAGTTGTTCGAGCGTGCGAAATCGCTCGAACCGCAATGGGAGCGTGCGGCGCATGCGTTGCGCGAGTGTCCGGGTGTTCTCGACGTGCGCAACTTCGGATTGCTCGCTGCGATCGATCTCGCGCCGTTGCCCGGGGCACCGAGCGCACCAGGCAAGCGCGGTTTCGACGTGCATACGCGCTGCCTCGAACGCGGCGTGTTGATCCGCGCAGCCGGCGACACGATGCTGCTGTCGCCGCCGCTCGTCATCGAGCCTGCGCAGATCGATACGTTGTTCGGCACGCTTGCCGACGTGCTGCAGCAGATTGGTCGCGAGACCGCGCAATGAATAACGCACAGGTAGAATCCGTGGGCTGCGGCGTCACATGCCGCCTTCGTCTTCGGTCCCGATGAACGCTTCCGCTTCCTCTGATCCTTCCGATTCTTCGTCGAACTTCAGTCCGCTGCAGGTCGATCTCGCGCGCCGCATCGGCCAGCAGATCGTCAACGGCGAACTGCAGCCTGGCCAGCATTTGTCCGAGAACGCACTCGCCGATACGTTCCAGGTGTCGCGCACACCGGTTCGCAAAGCGCTGCAACTGATCGCCGAACACGGGCTCGCCGATTTCCGCGCACGTGAAGGCGTGTTCGTCACGCAGACGCCGCCCGCTGCGGTGCCGAGTTTCGGCGAGACGATCACCGGCGACGAACTGCGTCGGCGTCTGCTCGACGACTACACGCATGGCCGACTGCCTGCCGCGTGGACCGAGAAGGATGTGCTCGAACGCTACGGTGCTTCACGCGCGGTGCTGACGAAAGCGCTCGTGCGGCTCGCATCCGATGGCCTGATCGAAAAGCGCAAGGGACACGGCTGGCGTTTCCTGCCCGCGTTCAATACGCCGGACACGATGGCCGAGAGTTATCGCTTCCGTCTGATTCTCGAATGCGCGGCGATCCGCGAGCCGGGTTTCAAGGTGGATGCCGCGCAGCTCGCGCGGGTGCGCGATGCGCATCAACGGCTGGTCGACCGGCGCGGCAATCCGCCGGATGCGACCGAACTGTTCGCGTTGAACGCGGAGTTCCACGAGATGATCGCGCGCTTCTCGGGCAACCGCTTCATCGTGCAGGCGATGCAGCAGCAGAACCAGATGCGCCGACTCGACGAGTACGTCGCGCACTTCAAGGGGCCGTGGCACGTCGTGTCGTGCACCGAGCATCTGCAGATCATCGATGCGCTCGAGAAGGGCGACTTCGAATGGGCCGCTGCGCTGATGCAACGGCATCTGACCCAGGCGAGATCGCGCACGCCTGGGGCGACGTGAACGCGCGTCGTGCGTTGAAAAGCTGACGCGAAGAAGTTAACAATGCGGTACTCGCCGCGCGCTCGAATTCTCTTTCGCCGTTAGCTTCATCACACGAGCATTACCCGCACACGAAGTTTTGCCACGCGTAAAACGCGTTCGGTCGCCGCACACCTCCTATCTCAAAAGATGCATCCCGCATCACTCTCCGCCAGTCCTCCTCACGGCTCGCACAGTCACGCTCGGTGAAAACCCGCATTGTGACCGCTCCGGATCGTCATGAGAATTTCGAAACATTTTTTGTTATGTAACTATCAAGCGCCGCAGTAGCGGCCTCCTTCGCGCCGGGCGTTTTCGTCCGGCCGCGCAACCCCCACGTCAGAGAGCCCCACGTGAATATCGTCCGCAGCCTGGGTGGCATGTGTCTGCTGTTGCTGATCGCGTACGCGCTGTCGACCAATCGACGAGCGATCAGCCTGCGCACGCTGATTCCCGCGTTCGTCGCGCAACTCGCGATCGGCGCGTTCGTGCTGTTCGTGCCGATCGGCAGCCGCGCGCTCGTCGCCGCCGCCTATGGCGTCAACCAGGTGCTGCAGATGGGCGATCGCGGCGTCGAGTTCATGTTCGGCGCGCTCGTCGGCGACAAGATGTTCCAGCTGTTCGGCGGCAGCGGCTTCGTGTTCGGGCTACGCGTGTTGCCGATGATCATCTACGTGACCGCGTTGATCGCCGTGCTGTATCACCTCGGCGTGATGAAGTGGATCATCAACGGGCTCGGCGGGCTGTTCGAAAAACTGCTCGGCGTGAGCCGCATCGAAGCGTGCTCCGCGGTCGCGACGATCTTTCTCGGCCAGAGCGAAATGGCCGCGTTCGTGAAGCCGTTCATCAAGCAGATGACGGGCGCCGAACTGTTCGCGGTGATGTCGAGCGGCATGGCCGCGGTGGCGGGCTCGGTGCTCGCGGGCTATGTCGGGCTCGGCGTGAAACTCGAATATCTGCTGGCTGCATCGTTCATGGCGATCCCGGGCGGGCTGCTGTTCGCGAAGATCATTCTGCCGACCACCGAAGCGCCGCAGCCGATCCCCGAGAAGCTGAACTTCGACGAACACCGTTCGGCGAACCTGATCGAAGCAGCCGCATCGGGCACGGCGGTCGGGCTGCGGATTGCGATGAACGTCGGCGGGATGCTGATCGCGTTCATCGGCCTGATTGCGCTGCTCAACGCGATTGTCGGCGGTGTGGCGGGCTGGTTCGGCTATCCGTCGCTGACGCTGCAGATGATTCTCGGCTACGTGTTCTCGCCGCTCGCGTGGGTCATCGGCGTGCCGTGGCACGATGCGCAGATCGCGGGCAACTTCATCGGCGAGAAGCTGATCCTCAACGAGTTCGTCGCGTACGTCGACCTGTCGCCGTATCTGAAGAGCGCGCAGGAAGTCGCGGCGGCGGGGCTGCACGCGCTCGATCCGAAGACCATCGCGATCGTGTCGTTCGCGCTGTGCGGCTTCTCGAACTTCTCGTCGATCGCGATTCTTGCCGGCGGTTTTAGCGCGGTCGCGCCCGAGCGGCGCTCGGAGGTCGCGCGCTACGGGCTGCGCGTCGTCGCGGCGAGTACGCTGTCCAATCTGATGAGCGCGGCGATCGCCGGCACGTTTCTGTCGCTACACTGATAGCGTTCTTCTTCAATTTCGCATTCCCGGGCCAGGCCATCATGCTGCTCACGCAGGAAATCATCCGCAAGAAGCGCGACCGTCAACCGCTCAGCGCAGCCGAGATCGCGGCGTTCGTGCAGGGCGTCACCGACGGCAGCGTCACCGAAGGGCAGGTCGCCGCGTTCGCGATGGCAGTGTTCTTCAACGACATGAGCGTCGACGAACGCGTCGCGATGACATGCGCGCAGCGCGACTCCGGCACCGTGCTCAAGTGGCACGATCTCGATCTGCCGGGACCGGTCGTCGACAAGCATTCGACCGGTGGTGTCGGCGATCTGACGTCGCTGCTGCTCGGCCCGATGGTTGCCGCATGTGGCGGCTTCGTGCCGATGATCTCGGGCCGTGGCCTTGGTCACACCGGCGGCACGCTCGACAAGCTCGCGTCGATTCCCGGCTACGACGTGACGCCTGACATCGACGCGTTTCGCGCGACGGTGCGCGACGTCGGCGTCGCGATCATCGGTCAGACTGCGCAGCTTGCGCCCGCCGACAAACGCATCTACGCGATCCGCGACACGACCGCGACGGTCGAATCGGTTGCGATGATCACCGCGTCGATCCTGTCGAAGAAACTCGCAGCGGGCCTCGACGGTCTCGCGATGGACGTGAAGGTCGGCTCGGGCGCGTTCATGCCGAGCTACGACAAATCGGTCGAGCTGGCGCGCAGCATCGTTGCGGTCGGCAACGGTGCCGGCATGAAGACGACCGCCGTGCTTACCGACATGAATCAGCCGCTTGCGCCGTGCGCGGGCAACGCGCTCGAAGTGCGTTTCTCGATCGATTACCTGACGGGCCGCACGCAACCCGCGCGCGTGCATGACGTGACGCTCGCGCTGGCTGCGCAGATGCTCGTGTTGGGCGGGCTCGCGCGTGATGTCGCGCAGGCGCGCGATCAACTGGTCGCCGCGCTCGATTCGGGCGCTGCAGCCGAACGTTTCGCGCGGATGGTACGCACGCTCGGCGGTCCCGCCGATCTGCTCGATGCGCCGGATCGTTATCTCGGTCGTGCCGGCGTTATACGGCCAGTTGCAGCGCCGCGCGCGGGGATCGTCGCGAAGATGGACTGTCGCGCGATCGGTCTTGCGGTGGTGGGGCTGGGCGGTGGACGTCGTCGGCCCGAAGATGCGATCGACTACCAGGTGGGTCTGACCGACATCGTCGAACTGGGTGCGCGCGTCGACAAGGGGCAGCCGCTCGCCGTCGTCCATGCTCGCGACGAAGCGGCCGCACAGCGTGCCGCCGACGAGATCATCGCTGCCTGTTCGCTCGGCGACGACGCGGCGGACGTACCGCCGAGTCTGTACGACGTGATCGAGTAAGGCACCGTCATGCGCGCGATCGTTCTCGTTCTGGATTCGCTCGGCATCGGCGCGACGCCGGACGCGGTGCGCTTCAACGACGTCGGCTCCGATACGCTTGGTCATATCGCGGAGCATTGTGCTCGGGGTACCGCGAACGTCGAAAGAAGCGGACCGCTGCGAATCCCGCATCTCGAACAACTCGGCCTCGGTCTCGCGAATCGACTCGCAACCGGCACGCTTGCCGCAGGCTTTACCAGCGAGCCTGAGTTGATCGGCGCATACGGCGCGGCGCGCGAACTGTCGTCGGGCAAGGACACGCCGTCCGGTCACTGGGAAATGGCGGGCGTGCCGGTGCGGTTCGACTGGGGTTACTTCCGCGAGCCGACCCATTCGTTTCCGCCGGAATTGCTCGACGCGCTCGTGAGGCGCGCGGGGCTGCCCGGTTATCTCGGCAACTGCCACGCGTCGGGCACGACGATCCTCGATGCACTCGGCGATGAACATCGCGAGACCGGCAAGCCGATCTTCTATACATCCGCCGATTCGGTGTTCCAGATCGCGTGCCACGAAGAGACCTTCGGGCTGCAAGGTCTGTACGACCTGTGCGAGATCGCGCGCGAAGAGGTGGATCGCTACGAGATCTGCCGCGTGATCGCGCGGCCGTTCACCGGCGATGCGCAGCACGGCTTCGTGCGGACCGCGAATCGTCGCGATCTCGCGGTGCCTCCGCCGGCCGCGACCGTCCTCGAAAAACTCGCGAAGGCTGGCGGCGAGGTCGTGTCGATCGGCAAGATCGCGGACATCTACGCGCACGTCGGCGTTACGCGCAAGCTGAAGGCGAGCGGACTCGACGGACTGTGGCAGGCGACGCTTGACGCCGTGCGCGAAGCGCCCGACTTCAGCCTCGTGATGACGAACTTCGTCGACTTCGACCAGAATTACGGACACCGCCGCAACACGGCGGGCTACGCGGCGGCGCTCGAATATTTCGACAGCCGCTTGCCGGAGATTTACCCGCTGCTGGCCGACGACGATGTGCTGATCCTCACCGCCGATCACGGCTGCGACCCGACGTGGCCCGGCTCCGACCACACGCGCGAACACGTACCGGTGTTGGTGTACGGCAAGCGCGTGAAGCCGTCGAACCTCGGCGTGCGCGAGAGTTTCGCGGACATCGGGCAGAGCCTCGCCGGCTGGTTCGGACTCGAACCGTTCGCGGACGGCACGTCGTTTCTTGTGCCGAACTGATTTTCGTAAAAGGACCACGCGATGACCCCGACGTCTCATCAAGCCCTGCTCGACGAAGCCCGCGCTGCGCGCGACCGCGCGTACGCGCCGTATTCGAAGTTCCACGTCGGCGCTGCACTACGCGCGAAGGACGGCACGATCTTTCGCGGCTGCAACGTCGAGAACGCGTCATACGGGTTGTGCAATTGCGCGGAGCGCACAGCGCTGTTCGCGGCGATCGCGGCGGGCTACAAGCCCGGCGATTTCGACACGCTCGCGGTGATCGGCGATACCGACGGTCCGATTGCGCCGTGCGGTGCGTGCCGTCAGGTGATCATCGAAATCGGCAAGCCGACGTTGACGGTGGTGCTCGGCAATCTCGCCGGTGCGGTCGAGGTGACGAGCGCGGATGCGCTGCTGCCGGGGGCGTTCTTTCTGGGGTAATGCCGTGGCGTAAGGCATACCGCACATCGATCCCCCCGCTGCGGTATCCTCGCCGCTTCCCCCTTCTTTCCCTTCCTCCGCGATGTCCGATTTCCCCTTCGATGCCGTCATCTTCGATTGCGACGGCGTGCTCGTCGATTCGGAGCCGATCACGAACCGCGTGCTGTCGACGATGCTCGGCGAGCTCGGCTGGCACATCGGCGTCGAGGAGACGATGCGGATCTTCGTCGGCAAGACGGTGCGCGACGAGGCGGCGCGGATCGAAGCGAACACCGGCGTCGCGATCACGCCCGAATGGCTCGCGTCGTTTCGCGAGCGGCGCAATGCGGCGCTCGTCGATGAACTCGTCGCGATTCCCGGTGCGGTCGATGCGGTGCGCGCGCTGCATCGGACGCTCGACGGCCGGATCGCGGTCGCATCAGGCGCGGATTTGCACAAGGTCGAGATGCAGCTCGCGAAGGTCGGCTTGCTCGATCGCGTCGAGGGCCGTGTGTTCAGCGGTCACGACCTGCCGCGCAGCAAGCCGTTCCCGGACGTGTACCTCGTCGCGGCCGACGCGCTCGGCGTCGATCCCACGCGCTGCGCGGTCGTCGAAGACACGGCCACCGGTGCGACCGCGGGTGTCGCCGCAGGTGCGACGGTGTTCGGCTACAGCCCAGGCGGCCTGGGACATCACACTGCCGACGCGTTGCGCGCAGTGGGCGTGGCCACCGTGTTCGACGACATGACGCAGCTGCCCGCGTTGCTCGCGGGTTGGTCCCACGTCGCACGCAGCGCGTAGACGTCCAGCCCCGGTCGCTAGAACTAAACATCGAAAAGCCGGCGCCGCGATGCTTTCGATGCATCGCCGCGCCGGCTTTCGTTTTGCTCACTCTTCTTCCGCATGCCCGCCCACCGGGCCTGTCCAGTACGTTTAGGTATTACTACGAATATCGAACTGGATATCGAAATCGTCCGAATTTTCATTAGAACGTGATCGGGCTCGTCCGTAGACTGCATGTCTAGCCTGTGGGCGAGGCGAAGCAGGACGAAGCGGGCGGCCCCCGCACGTGCCTTCCCACAGGCGCCTGAGAGAAACAACGAGAAACAACGGCAAACGAAGTAAACAGAGCGCAGCGCATTCCCCGTCGAATCAGCCCGTAAGTAGTGGCTTCACCGTTCACCGTTCACCGGACAGGCACCCACACGACAGAACGCCTGCCCGTTTCCCCTCGCAGCACCAGGCCGTGCCGCTCCGGCGCACGGTGTCACGAAGACCTGCGAAGAATGACGAACGCCCACGAAAGACCAACGAAAACCCACGAAGAAACCAACGACATCGGAGACAGAACATGAGGCTCATCAGGAAATTCGCGATCGGCACGTTGCTTGGCGCGACGCTTACGCTGGCCGCGAGTATCGACGCGTCTGCGCAGGACAAGCACATCACGCTCGGGTTTTCGCAGGTCGGCGCGGAAAGCGCATGGCGCACGGCCAATACCGTGTCGGTGAAGAGCGCGGCGAAGGAAGCCGGCATCGAACTCAAGTTCTCCGATGCGCAGCAGAAGCAGGAAAACCAGATTCGCGCGATCCGCTCGTTTATCGCGCAGAAGGTCGACGTGATCGCGTTCTCGCCGGTCGTCGAGTCGGGCTGGGAGCCGGTGCTGACCGAGGCGAAGGCCGCGCACATTCCGGTGATCCTGACGGACCGCGCCGTCGACGTGAAGGACACGTCGCTGTACACGACGATGATCGGTTCGGACTTCCTCGAGGAAGGACGGCGCGCAGGCCGCTGGCTTGAAGAGCGCTACAAGAACGACGCCGGTCCGATCAATATCGCCGAGCTGCAGGGCACCGTCGGTTCCGCACCGGCCAACGACCGTCACGCGGGCCTGATGGAAATCATCAAGAACGATCCGAAGTTCAAGATCATCGCGTCGCAGAGCGGTGACTTCACGCTCGCCGGCGGCAAGCAGGTGATGGAAGCGTTCGCGAAAACCTACGGCAAGCAGATCAACGTCGTCTATGCGCACAACGACGACATGGCACTCGGCGCGATCCAGGCGATGGAAGAAGCGGGCATCAAGCCGGGCAAGGACCTGAGCGTCGTCTCGTTCGATGCGACGAAGGGCGGCTTCCAGGCGATGGTCGCGGGCAAGATCAACGTCGACGTGGAATGCAGCCCGCTGCTCGGGCCGCAACTGATGACGGCAGTGAAGGAAGTCGTCGCGGGCAAGCAACTGCCGAAGCGCATTGTCACAAACGAGACCGTGTTCCCGATGTCGGTCGCCGCGCAGATCATGCCGACGCGTAAGTATTGATAGTCGACGCCTGACGTTCCACGGTTGAAGCGCGCCGCCGTGCGCGCTTCTTACCGGGTGCCTCGCCTTTTGCGTGCGACGGTCGTCCCGTTCCCTCTGCCTGTCATTGGCCTATGACCCAAGCACCACTTCTCGAAATGACCGGCATCGACAAGACGTTTCCCGGCGTCAAGGCGTTGCAGCAGGTGAGCTTTCGCCTCTTTCCCGGCGAGATCCATACGTTGATGGGCCAGAACGGCGCCGGCAAATCGACGCTGATTAACGTACTGACCGGCGTGTTCGGTCATGACGCCGGCGAGATCCGGCTCGGCGGCGAAGCGGTGCGCTTCGCGACGCCGCTCGAAGCCGAAGCGGCTGGCATCCGCACGCTGTATCAGGAAGTGAACCTGTGCCCGAATTTATCGGTCGCGGAGAACATCTTCGCGGGCAGGCAGCCGGTGAAGCGCGGCGCGATCGACTGGAAGACGATTCACACGCGGGCACGCGAAGCGCTCGCGAATCTGAACATCACACTCGACGTCACGCGTTCGCTCGACGCGTATCCGATCGCCGTGCAGCAGATGGTCGCGATTGCGCGCGCGGTGTCGGTCGATGCGCGCGTGCTGATTCTCGATGAACCGACGTCGAGTCTCGATGACGGCGAAGTCGCGCGGCTGTTCGCGGTGCTGCGGCAACTGAAGGCATCGGGCATCGCGATCCTGTTCGTCACGCATTTTCTGGAGCAGACCTACGCGGTGTCGGACCGCATCACGGTGATGCGCAACGGCGAACGCGAAGGCGAATATCTTGCGCGCGATCTGCCGGTCGAGTTGCTGGTCGCGAAGATGACCGGACACGAGCGGATGACCGAGCGGCTTAAAGGCGGTGCATCCGAGGTCGCGCGTAAGGACAACGGTTTCGAGCCGTTCGTGTCGTTGCAGGGCGTCGGTCGGCGTGGCTTGATGAATCCGTTCGATCTCGATGTGCGGCCGGGGCAGATTCTCGGCCTCGCCGGGCTGCTCGGTTCAGGTCGCACCGAGACCGCACGGCTTGTGTTCGGCGCGGACCGCGCCGATACCGGCACGATCCAGGTCGATCGCAAGACCGTGAAGATCCGTTCGCCGCGCGATGCGGTGCGGCACGGCATCGCGTATTGCCCGGAGGATCGCAAGAAGGAGGGCATCGTCGCCGAGCTGTCGATCCGCGAAAACATCGTGCTCGCGCTGCAGGCGCGGCGCGGCTGGTGGCGCATGCTCGGCCGCGCACGTCAGCGCGAGATCGCCGACGACTATATCGAACGCCTCGGCATCAAGGCACGCGATGCGGAGCAACCGCTCGGGCTGCTGTCGGGCGGCAATCAGCAGAAGGTGCTGCTCGCGCGCTGGCTCGCGACCGAACCGCGAATGCTGATCCTCGACGAGCCGACTCGCGGCATCGACGTCGCCGCGAAGTTCGAGATCATGGACCGCGTGCTCGCGCTGTGCGCGAAGGGGCTGGCCATTCTGTTCATTTCATCCGAAGTCAGCGAGGTGGTGCGCGTGAGTCACCGGATAGCGGTGCTTCGCGATCGTCGGAAGGTTGCGGAGATTTCCAGCGAGGCAAACGGCGACGCGCCGCTGTCGGAAGCACAGGTGTATCGGTTGATTGCAGGAGGTGAAGCATGAACCGGCTCCGTGCGTTATTTGCTCATCAACTGATCTGGCCGTCGCTGACGCTGGTGCTGCTGTTCATCATCGACGTCGTGCATCGCTCGACCTTCCTGTCGATCACGATGCTCGACGGCCATCTGTTCGGCGCACCGATCGACATCCTGAACCGCGCGGCGCCGCTGGTGATCGTGTCGCTCGGGATGACGCTCGTCATTGCTACACGCGGCGTCGACATCTCGGTTGGTGCGATCGTCGCGATTGCCGGTGCAGCAGCCGCAACCGTGCTCGCGGCCGATCCTTCGCAGATCGGCATGGCATTGCTCGCCGCGCTCGGTGCGGGCCTGCTGGCCGGCATGTGGAACGGCCTGCTGGTCGCGTTCGTCGGCATGCAGCCGATCATCGCGACGCTGATCCTGATGGTCGCCGGACGCGGCGCCGCGCAACTGCTGACCGGCGGCCAGATCATCCCGATCGGCGCACCGGCCTATCTCATGCTCGGCGACGGTTACCTCGCGGGCGTGCCGTGTTCGGTGTGGATCGCGATCGCGGTGACGGTCGTGTTCGCGCTGCTCGTGAACCGCACCGCGCTCGGTCTGTTCATCCGCGCGATCGGTATCAATCCGTCGGCTGCGCGACTCGCGGGCCTGCGTGCCGGTGCGATCGTGTTCAGCGTCTACGCGATCTCGGGGTTGATGGCATCGGTCGCAGGGATCATCGCGAGTTCGAACGTGCGCAGTGCCGACGGCAACAACGCGGGGCTGCTGCTGGAACTCGACGCGATTCTCGCGGTGACGCTCGGCGGCACGTCGCTGGTCGGCGGACGCTTCAGTCTCGCGGGCACCGTGCTCGGCGCACTGATCATCCAGACGCTCACGTACACGACGTATTCGATCGGCGTGCCGCCCGAAGCGACGCTTGTCGTTAAAGCGGTCGTGGTGGTCGTCGTCAGCGTGATCCAGTCCGACACGGCGCGCGCGTTGCTCGTGCGGCACGTGCTGCGACTTTTCCCCTCCGCGCAGTCGCGCGCTTCCACAGGAACGACGGCATCATGAAAAAGCTGGCCGGCCGTCTGGCCGATCCCCGCACGCTGCCGATCGTCGTGACGATCGCGCTATTCGCCGCGCTGTTCTGTTTCGGCTCGGTGATGTACACCGGATTCTTCTCGATGCAGGTGCTGCTCGGCCTGTTCGTCGATAACGCATTCCTGCTGATCGTCGCGATCGGGATGACGTTCGTGATCGTGTCGGGCGGCATCGATCTGTCGGTCGGCGCGGTGGTCGCGCTGACGACGATCCTGTGCGCGGTCGGCGCGCAGTGGCTGCACTGGCCCGTGTGGGTGATCGTGCCAGTCGTGCTCGCGTTCGGCGCGCTGTACGGTGCCGCGATGGGCGCGCTGATCCACTTCTTCAAACTGCAGCCGTTCATCGTCACACTGGCAGGCATGTTTCTCGCGCGCGGCGCGTGCTTTCTGATCACCACGCAGTCGATCACGATCGACGAACCGACGTTTCATGCGATCGCGGCGTTCAACGTGTCGATCGGCGGGGGCTCGCTGAACGCGGGCGCGTTGATCGGTCTCGCGACACTCGCGATTGCGATCTATGTTGCGCACTTCACGCGCTTCGGGCGCAACGTCTATGCGGTCGGCGGCAACGAACGCTCGGCGATGCTGATGGGCTTGCCGGTCGCGCGCACGAAGGTCGGCGTGTATGCGCTGAGCGGGTTGTGCTCGGCGCTAGGCGGCGTCGTGTTCACGTTCTACGTGCTGTCGGGTTACGGCCTGCAGGCGCAGGGGATGGAACTCGACGCGATCGCGGCGACCGTGATCGGCGGAACGTTGTTGACCGGCGGTGTCGGCTACATGATCGGCTCGATGTTTGGCGTCGGGATTCTCGGCACGATCCAGACGCTGATCACGTTCGACGGTACGCTTAGTTCGTGGTGGACGCGCATCGTGATCGGCGCGCTGCTGTGCGTGTTCTGTCTGCTGCAGCGGGTGATCGAGCGGCAGGCGACGCGGCGGCGTTCGGGCGGCACGGGGTTGGGTGCGGGCAGCGAGACGCGGCCGACTGCTGCAACGCAGCCGCAGCCGCCTGCTTCGAGCATCGGCGGCGAGGCCGATCTAGCATCGATGATGTGAACCGCGCGAGTACGTGCAAACGAGGACGACGACATGCAAACAGACGCGGTGTGCGAGATTGCCGACGAACTACCGGTGCTGCGGTTTGATCAACCTGACGTGCGCGTTCCGGCGCAGCGACAGGAACCGCGCTTCATGCTCGACCTGACGCGCTTCAGCGACCGGCAGATTGTCGCCGATGCATTGCAGGCGTTGCTGCGCGAACGCTCGGACGCGTTGCATCTGGCGACGCGGATAGCCGCTGATCATCGACGTCCGCAGCCGGATCCGAACGATTATGGGTTGAGCGATATCTTGCGGTTGCGGCGGTTGATGGATTAGCAGGACGCGGCGCCTCAAGATTCGATAGACCAAGGGTGTGTGCTATTGCAGCGCGAGATGCGCGTTTTCCAGCCATGCCATGACCGGGGCAACTGCTTCGTCGGAAACGTCCTGATCCCAAAACCGGGATGCAACCAGTACATCGAGATCAAGCCCCTCGAGGGAATGCCGCACGATAACAGCCCCAATTTGCATGCGCCTCGCTCGATTGACAATGCTCCATACCTTGGCTTGCCCCGCATTGCATTGCAGCTCAATGCCGAACGCCTGTTGCAACGCGCCGTCCCTGGACTTGTCTTTCATCCAGTCGACCCGCGAAGCCAGGGCTTCATCCTGAAGGAGCACTGTCAACAGGTTCCGTGCGTCGAAACCCGACAGCGCTACGACAAGGAAACGATCGGTTTCGAATACCTGTGGGGTCGACAAAGGTTCAAGGCACAACGGGTGCTGATCTGCGCTCGCTTTCATAGGGCATATTGAGTTTCATTCGAGACTCAACATTGTTCGCCAGGCTTGAACGCCGCGAAGGCGCAAAAGCGAAGTTGCGTCCCTAAAGGCGCACTTCGGATTGCTATTTTCGCCCGCGCGCCAGGGTTCTCGACGACACGTGGAAGTTTCCCGTTGCGCAGTCCGTGAGTTAACTCGATCGACGCGGCGCAACGACAGGCGCTGCATGAATTCCCGGCAGCGTCGGTATCCGCTCCGCGAGAAACTGGAAAAAAGCGCGCGTTCTCAGCGGCTGATAGCGGCGCGACGGCAACACGAAATAGATCGGATGAGGCGACATGTCCCACCTGGGCAGCAGCCTCACGAGACGGCCCGAATCGATCAGATCCTGAACGAGCCAGCCCGGCGCGGCACCCACGCAGGAGCCCTCCAGATAGCACTCGCGCAACGCGAGCGAACTGTTCACGCGATACTGGCCGCGAGGCCGCACGACGATTCTCTGCGCGCCGCGCGTGAATTCCAGTTCCGCGCCGATGTGCGAGCGCGCGTAGCCGACGTATCGATGGGCGAGCAGGTCTTCCGGCTTGCGGATTGTCGGCGTGCGTGCGACGTATTCCGGCGTTGCGATCAGCACGCGCGGCGACGACGCGATCATGCGGGCCACGGCGTTGGGCGGCAGATCGCCACCGATCCGGATTGCGACGTCGACACCTTCCTCAACCAGATCGATCACGCGATCGGTCAGATTCAACTCGACGTCGATCTCCGGGTACATCGACAGGAACTCCAGCATCAGCGCATTCAGCCGCAATTCGCCGAGTCCCATCGGCGCGGTCACGATCAGCGTGCCGACCGGTCGTTGCGTTTGTCCGCGCACGTCCGCGACTGCATCGACATATTCTTCGACGACCCGCTTGCAGCGTTCGTAGAAACGTCGACCTTCGTCGGTTGGCGTGAGGCTTGTCGTCGTGCGGTCGAGCAAGCGCACGCCGAGGTCTTTTTCCAGCGCGGAGATGATCTTGCTCATCGTCGGCTGGGTGATTTTTTCTTCGCGGGCGACGGCGGAAAAACTGCCGAGTTCGACCGCGCGCGCATACAGTCGCATCGATTGAAGAGAATCCAAGTCATTCCTCCGTGGCATGGCCTATATGCAATTCTTGCGCATTCTGCTGTGATTTGGAATGACGTAACGTTCATCCGTCTTCACTTTTTTGACGGGGAACATATGAATATCGGAACGCAATCGTCGCTGGATGGCGCGCAGGTCGTCGTGTTCGGTGGGAGTTCGGGGATCGGTCTCGCTGCTGCGGCCGCGGCGAAAGCGCGCGGCGCGGAGATTACGCTGGTAGGGCGTACGCGGGAGAGGCTCGACGTCGCCGCGCGGTCGGTCGGCGGTGCGCGCACGGCTGTTGCGGACATCGCGGACCGGCAGTCGGTCGAAGCGGTGTTCGGCGGCATTGCGCGTGTCGATCACCTCGTGATCACTGCGGGCAGCTTCGTCGCGGGCAAGCTCGCCGACTCGGACCCGGAGCACCTGCTCAAGGCGCTGCAGGAGCGCATCGCGGGCGCCGTCTACGCGATCAAGGCCGCGTTGCCGCTGATGCCGTCCACCGCGTCGATCGTGCTGATGAGCGGACAGCTCGCCGATCGTCCGTCGGGCAACGGGACGTCGGTGCTCGGCGCGGCGGTGAGCGGTATCGAGACGCTGGCGCGCTCGCTCGCGCTCGAACTGAAACCGATTCGCGTGAACGTGGTTGCGCCGGGGTTTGTCGATACGCCGTTGTTCGACACGTTCGATGCGGACACGCGTGCGGCGCTGCTTGGGCAGGCTGCGGCGGCGTTGCCAGGCGGCCGTATCGGGCGCGCGGATGAGATCGGCGAAGCGATCGCGTTTTTGTTGGGGAATGGGTATGTGAATGCCGAGGTTTTACATCTCGACGGGGGCGGACGGTTTGTTTGAGCGTGCTTGGGTGTTGTGTCGCACGTCGGCTTGTTCATGTCGAGCGTGCGAATTTTGCTTAGCAAGCGAACGGGGCGGCGTCGAGCAGACGCCGCCCTAAAAGATCATCAAGACTTCGCGTTCCCCGCATCGTGCGCAGCACACAGGCGCCACGCAGCCTTCGACTTCGCGACAGGCTCTGCCACATTGCGCCACCAGCGCTCGCCACCATGCGGCGCAGTCAGATCGAGCCGCTCGCCCATGCGCGGCGTCGACAGCGCAACACCACGCTCGACGGCCAGGGCCGTCACCCGTTCGAACGGTTCCTGCCACGGGTGCATCGAAAGATCGAACGTGCCGTTGTGAATCGGCACGAACCAGCGGCCGCGCAGATCGATGTGGGCCTGCACCGTTTCTTCGGGGTGCATGTGAACGTACGGCCATTGCGCGTTGTACGCGCCGGTCTCGACGAGCGTCACATCGAAGGGTCCGAAACGTTCGCCAATCGCCTTGAAGCCGTCGAAGTAGCCGCCGTCGCCGCTGAAGAACACACGCAGATCGTCGTCGACGATGACCCACGATGCCCACAACGTGCTGTTGCCGTCGAACAGACTGCGCCCGGAAAAATGCTGCGCGGGCGTCGCGGTGAACTGCACGCCGTCGACCTCGGTGCCTTGCCACCAGTCGAACTGCCGCACCTTCGATGCGTCGATACCCCATTCGATCAACCGGTCACCGACGCCGAGCGGCGTCAGAAACACGCCCGTGGTCTGCGCAAGCGCGAGCACGGTTTCGCGGTCCAGATGATCGTAGTGATCGTGCGAAAGAATCACGCCACGCAGTGGCGGCAGATCGGCGAGTGCGATCGGCGGCGCGTGAAAGCGCTTCGGACCGAAGTGGCGGAACGGCGATGCGCGCTCGGCGAACACCGGGTCGGTCAGCCAGAACTGGCCGCGCAGTTTCAGCAGCATCGTCGAATGGCCGAGCCGGTAGAGGCTGCGGTCAGGTGCGGCGTCGAGTTGCGCACGCGTCAGCGTATCGACCGGCAGGCTGGCTGCCGGCACCGTACCGCCCGGCTTGTTGACCAACATGTCCCACGCGATGCCGAGCATCTTGCCCACGCCTTCGACCGGACGCGGCTTGACGTTATGGAAGCGTTCGCCGTCGTGCTGCGGCGACGAACTCGACCGCTCGCGACCGCGTCGCGCGGCGGTGAAACCCAGTACACGGCTGAATAAAGCGGGTAGCGACGTCATGAGAGAGGTGATCCGGAGATGAATGTACACTCGGCAGTGTAGTTTATTTTTCAGAAAAGTAAACTACCCGGTGTAACATTCGGTTATGGACTCGAGCCCATCCCCTAATCGTCTGACCGACCGCAAGCGCGTTGCCATCGTGAGTGCCGCGATCGAGGAATTTCTTGCTGCCGGCTACGACGCGACCAGCATGGATCGCATCGCCGCCCGGGCGAGCGTGTCGAAGCGCACGGTGTACAACCACTTCGCGAGCAAGGAAGCGCTGTTCGCGGCGATCCTGCATCAACTGTGGGACGCGAGCCAGACGGATAGCGCGCTCGTCTATCGGGCCGACCAGCCGCTGCGTGCACAGTTGCTCGAGCTTTTGAGTCATCGAATGCAGCTTCTGAATAACGATGTCTTTCTGTCGCTCGCACGCGTGGCGATTTCGGCTGGCCTGCATTCGCCGGAACGCGCGCGCGAGATGGTCGCTCGCATGGGCGAACGCGAGGAGGACGTGAGCGTGTGGGTGCGTGCAGCGGCCGCTGATGGTCGTTTGAAGACCGACGATCCGCCGTTCGCGGCTTTTCAGTTGCAGGCGCTGATCAAGGGGTTCGCGTTCTGGCCACAGGTTGCAATGGGTCAGGCGCGCCTGAGCAAGCGCGAGCAGAAGCGGATCGCGGAATCGGCGGCGGATATGTTTCTTGCGTGGTATGCGTGAGAGGAAGTGGCGCGGCGCAGCGCAGCTTTGCGCCGCAGTAGTTGAGACAGTCCTGACTGTCGTACTTTTTGAATCCGCTGCGGCTCGTCCCTCTTCGTTTTAGCCGCGCTTTTCTCAAGAGCGACGCGTGCTCTTGCCCATCGCCGGTCGATCCAGGAGACAACCTCAGGACACTCGCCGCTATCGTCTTGCCGGATCGGCGTAGGGCGGTTTCGGATCACGATCCGCTTCTGCATCGGCCGGATTGGATGGATTGACATAGACGTCGGTGACGTCGCCGAGTCGAGGCACGCTGCCCGGAAAGTAGGACTGGCGGAAAACTGTCTCGTGGAACTGGCCGTCATGCGCGAGGTAGCGTACGCGGCATCTGATTTTTACGAGGTTACTGCTGCGCGACAGTTTGGGAATGTTCTGGACAGCGACCACGGTTCCCACCTCGACGTTGCCGGTCTTGCGCAACGTGCGTCGATGAAAGAAGTGATAGACGCCTGTGCCCCATCTGTAGACAGCCCAGAGGAGCAACGCGACTACAACGATGCGAAAGAGAAGCGTCTCTGTATTCACGGATATTTGCGGCAAGTTTCCAGAAGCTTGTACGCGGACGCTCTCTCACTCCGCTATCGAACGAATCACCCTGGCCGGATTCCCGCCGACGAGCGTATTCGGCGGCACGTCCCGCGTAACGACCGATCCCGCCGCGACAACCGAATTCTCGCCTACTGTGACGCCACCGATAATCGTCGCGCCGGCTGCGATCCACACGTTTTTCCCGATCACGATGGGCTTTGCGATGACACCGTTGCGTCGCTGCGAAGGTTCGATCGGATGACCCGACGTGATGAGACTCACGTTAGGCCCGATCATCACGTCGTCGCCGATGTCGAGGCCGCCCAGGTCGTAGAACGTGCAATTCTGGTTGATGAAGACATTGCGCCCGACCCGGATGTCGAGCCCGCCGGTTGTGTAGAACGGCGGTGCCAATACAAAACTGTCGTCCACCTTCCTGCCGATGAGATCGCTGAACAGGGCCCGGACTTCATCCGCGTCGTTGAAGGTCAACCGGTTGAGCGAGGCGGTGATCGCCATCGCGCGTTTGACGTTGGCCACCATGGCCGCCGATTCCGGCGTTTTCCGATGAATTACCGTGGTGCGATCGTCGTTCGGCATTTCTTTGTTTTTTCGGTTGCTGTTTCGTGAGCGGCCGATCGCATTCAGGTGTAGCGCCACTCTTCAGCGATGTCGTTCGCAAGGGCTACTTTCTTCCGGACAGTCTCGGCGAGGTCCGCTTGCACGTGGTCCGTCCTGTCCAGTTGCCGGAACAGGAATTTCAGCGCGGCGGAATTGATCGGACGCAACACGCGACCGTCGATGGCCGACATCCGTCGTACGTTGCGCTTCGCTTCGCCGAGCAGATCGCGCGTCGCACTGAGGTCCGGGACGAGCCCCGTGCCGGCGCGAAATTGCGCGGCAAGCTCGGACGCATGATCCGGTGACTGTCCCAGCAGATCCGTATCGACGACGACATCCGCGCTCTGTAGCGTTCTCCAGACGCAAAGAATCCAGAGGGCGATAAACGCTCGATAGGCCTCGCTACCCTCGACCGTTTGCGCGTAGCGATCGCAGGCGGCCGCGTACGCATCGTATGAGGTCGGCGAAACAGGCGGCAACTTCACGCCGCATTCCGCGATGACCTGCCTCACCATCGGCTCGCTGTGTTGAAGACCGAGTACACGAAACGGCGCTGCCACGAAGAACGCGTTGCGCCACTGCTGCCTGAGTAACCAGCCCGATGCAAATTGCGAAGCCGGGTTGCGCAGAATCCCGACATGCATCACGTCGGGAAAGGCTTCCTTAAGCCACGGCATGCGCCCCTGAGATCGGCAGAACTTGAGAACCGCGACTTTGCCCTGCCGAGACGAGGTCTCGCAAAGGTCGTTCAGATACGTTTGTAGCGCCGGAAAATCTGCATCCGGTTGCGTGCCGAACTGATCGACCGCGAAGCTTTTTCGATAGCCACGCACGCCGCGCTCGGTCGATTGCAGCAACGGCCGGTATTCGTCGAAGTAGGCTTTACTCATCGACGGGTGGCCGGAATTGGACGTGGGGCGAATATCGCCTATATCGGCCGCGCTTAGCTCGCCGATAACCGAACTCAGTGGCTCATAGAACGCATCGACCGATTCCAGCGCACGGAATCGCGACCACAGCCACGTTCCTGCGGTTCGCCATCCGGCGTGCAAAAAGATGCCCCGCATCGGCTGCGTGTTCGCGCCGATGGCGCCTGGCTGATCGGGCAGCGCCGTTACGGTATTCGCCGGGTCGGCTGCGGAACCGGATGGACTCGAATGCGTGGTGGTCATCGTCTTCTACGAAATCGCCATGAAAAAGCGGGTGTTCCAGCAGGACAGCATTCTGCGCGCGCATGTCGGAAATTGCCGCATGGTTTTGCAAAATACCGTCCGCATCTTTCATTTTCCTTCGCGTGTGTACGGGAACCTGCAGTGGCATTTTTGTTCAACAGCTAACCGCCGCTACCCTGTGTACGATGCGAGATGGCGGCACAGCGCGTAGCGAGGCCACCAGAGCATGTCCGTGCAAACCCTCCAGAGAGGATCGCGATGGCATCTGTGACAACGTTGTTTCATAACGGCGCGCTGCTCGACCCGACGCAGCCGGAACTGCTGCCCGGCCACGACGTACTGATCGAAAACGGCATGGTGCGCGAGGTATCCGACAAGCCGATCAAGAGCAGCAGTGCGCGCGTGATCGACTTGAAGGGCAAGACGATCATGCCCGGCCTCATCGATCTGCACGTGCATGTCGTCGCGATCGAATTCAATCTGCCGTGTGTCGCACTGCAACCGAACGTGCTCGTCACGCTGCGCGCCGTGCCGCTGATGCGCGCAATGCTGCGGCGCGGTTTCACGACGGTACGCGATGCGGGCGGGGCCGGTTATCCGTTCAAGCAGGCCGTCGAAAGCGGGCTCGCGCAGGGGCCGCGTCTGTTCGTGTCCGGCCGCGCGCTCAGCCAGACCGGCGGTCACGGCGACGTCCGCACGCGTAACGATTTCATCGCGCCCGACATGCCGTGCGGTTGCTGTGTGCGCGTCGGTGCGCTGTCGCGTGTTGCGGACGGTGTCGACGGCGTGCGCCAGGCCGTGCGCGAAGAACTGCAGATGGGCGCGGACCAGATCAAGATCATGGCGTCCGGCGGTGTTGCGTCGCCGACCGATCCGGTCGGCGCATGGGGCTACTCGGAAGACGAAATCCGCGCGATCGTCGCGGAGGCTCGCGCGCGTCACACGTACGTACTCGCGCATGCGTACACGCCCGACGCGATCGCGCGCGCGGTGCGCTGCGGCGTGCGCACGATCGAGCACGGCAATCTGATCGACGATGCCACCGCGCGCGTCGTCGCCGAACACGATGCGTTCGTCGTGCCGACGCTCGTCACCTACGATGCACTTGCCAGCGAAGGCGCGAAGTACGGACTACCGGAAGCGAGCCTCGCGAAAGTCGCGGACGTCCACGAAGCGGGGCTGCGTTCGCTCGATGTGCTCAAGCGCGCAGGCGTGCGGATGGGTTTCGGCACTGATCTGCTCGGCGAGGCGCAGCGTCTGCAGAGCGACGAATTCCGGCTGCGCACGCAGGTGCTCACGCCAGCGGAAGTGATCGCGAGCGCGACGCTCGTCGGCGCGCAGGTGCTCGGGATGACGGACAAGCTCGGCCGTCTCGTGCCGGGCGCGTTCGCCGACGTGCTGGTGGTCGACGGCAATCCGCTCAAATCGATCGACTGCCTGCTCGGGCAGGGCGACCACATTCCGCTCGTGATGAAGGGCGGCGAGATCCAGTTCGACGAACTCGAACACGCGTGATCAAGCGCGTGCGCGCGTGAAAACGCAAACGCACGCGACACCTTAGCCACCGTCTGACCGGAGCCGCCGCGATGACTTCGATTTCCGCCCGCATCGAGCGCATGCCGTTCGCGCGCTTTCACCGTCGCCTGCTGTTGATGGGTGGTCTCGGCTATACGTTCGACGCGATGGACGCCGCCGTCCTCGCGTTCCTGCTGCCGGTGCTGCGACGCGACTGGGCGCTGACAAGCGTGCAGACCGGCGTGCTCGGCAGCGGCACGTTCATCGGTTACTTCGTCGGCGCGATGCTCGCGGGGATGCTTGGCGATCTGATCGGCCGGCGCCGCGTGATGATGTATGCACTGGTGATCTACTGCTTTGCGTCGCTCGCGAGCGCGGTCGCGCACGACTGGACGTTCTTCCTCGCGACGCGCATCGTCGCCGGACTCGGCACCGGCGCGGAAAGCGCGATCGTCGCGCCATTCCTGTCGGAGTTCGTCGCGCGGCGTTATCGTGGCGCGTTCACCGGCAGTCTCGCGGGCTTCTTCTCGTTCGGTTTCGTCGCGGCTGCATTGCTTGGCTATTTCGTGATTCCGCTCGCACCGCAGGCGTGGCGCATCGTGATGGTGATCACCGCGCTGCCGATCGTGATGCTGCTGTGGTGGCGCCGGTCGCTGCCCGAATCGCCGCGCTGGCTCGAAGCGCGCGGCCGGCGCGCGGAAGCCGAGGCGATTATCGCCGCCGCCGAAGCCGAACTGCGCGCCGACGGCGTGCAGCTCGACCCATTGCCACCCGATGCGGATGCCGACGTGCCGGTTGCGGCGGGGCGCGCATCGGTGGTCGCGAACGTGAAGGCGCTGTGGTCGCGCAGCCTCGCGCGCATCACCGCGATGACGTGGTTGATGTGGCTGTCGATCACGTTCAGCTACTACGCGTTTTTCACGTGGATTCCGGGGCTGCTGGTGCAAAGCGGGATGACGATCACGCGCAGCTTCTCGTACTCGCTCGTGATGTACCTCGCGCAGATTCCCGGCTATTTCTCGGGCGCGTGGCTCAACGAAAAAATCGGCCGGCAGGCGACGATCGCGAGCTACATGGTGCTCGGCGGCGTGTCGGCGCTCGGGCTCGCGCTGACGCGCAGCGACGCGGGGATCATGGCGTCGGGGGTGCTGCTGTCGTTTTTCATGAACGGCACGTACGCGGGCGTCTACGCGTACACGCCCGAAGTGTTCCCGACCGACGTGCGCGCGACCGGCGTGGGGCTGGCCTCGTCGATCGGACGGCTTGGCGCGATTGCGGCGCCGATTCTCGTCGGGTATCTGTATCCGGTGTTCGGCTTCGCCGGCGTGTTTGGCGCGACGACGACGGTGCTGCTGATCGGTGCGCTCGCGGTCGTGCTAATGGGCGTGCAGACGCGCGGGCGCTCGCTGGAGGATATTGCGGCGGAGCAACTGCATCGCTGATGCGTGTTTGCCTGGAGGGCCGGGGTGACAGGTAGTGACGATACCGGGATCGCGTATGAACTGGTTGTGCCCGTCGAACGGCTATAGCATCGGGAGACTGGGCTTCCATCGCAGGCCCGCATCACGCAAGGGCCTTTCATGACGCGCCACACCTCCACCGCACCCGCTCCATCCGCATCCGCCGATGCGGACGGCGGAACGCCGCACTGGCAACGCAATCTCGCTGTGTGTGTGTTCGGTTCGTTCACGACGATCGTTGCGATGACGCTGCTGTTGCCGTTCCTGCCGCTGTACGTCGAGCATCTGGGTGTGTCGGATCACGCGGCTATCGTGCAGTGGTCGGGTATCGCGTTCGGTGCGACGTTTTTTAGTGCTGCGCTGGTTGCGCCGCTGTGGGGTCGGTTGGCCGATCTGTACGGGCGCAAGTTGATGCTGATTCGGTCGAGTCTCGGGATGGCCGTCGCGATGTCGTTGATCGGCATGGCGCACGACGTGTGGCAGCTTGTTGCGTTGCGGTTGCTTGCGGGGTTGCTTGGCGGTTATGCGTCGGGTTCTACCGTGCTTGTTGCGACGCAGACGCCTAAGGCACGGACCGGTTGGGCGCTTGGTGTTTTGGCGTCTGGGATTATGGCTGGCAATCTGGTTGGGCCGCTGATCGGTGGCGTGCTGCCGCCGTTGATCGGTATCCGTCAGACGTTCTTTGCCGCGGGCGGTACGATTTTTATCGCGTTTCTCGCTACGCTGTTTTTGATTCGTGAAGAGCCGCGTCCTTCGCGTTCAGCTAAGCAAAAGCAGCCCGGTGCCTGGTCGCTCGTTACGGATCCGCGGCCAGCTGTTGCGATGCTGGTTACGGGGCTGCTGCTGATGGTCGCGAATATGTCGATCGAGCCGATCATCACTGTGTATGTTGCGCAGCTCGTCGATGTGCGGCATGTGACGATGGTTTCGGGGCTTGTGATGTCAGGTGCGGCGCTTGGGAGCATTTTGTCGGCTTCGCGGCTTGGCAAGCTTGCCGATCGTGTGGGGCACTGGAATGTGATTGTGGGTTGTCTGTCGGTGGCTGCCTTGTTGCTGATTCCGCAGGCTTACGTTACTGCTGCCTGGCAGTTGATCGTGTTGCGGTTTTTGATGGGGCTTGCGCTTGGTGGTTTGCTGCCGTGTATCGCTAGCGTGATTCGTCACAACGTGCCTGAAGGCGTCGCGGGTACGTTGCTTGGGTACTCGACTTCGTCGCAGTACGCGGGGCAGGTGGCTGGGCCCGTTATCGGTGGGTTCGTCGGGGGGCACTTTGGGATGCGAGCGGTGTTTCTTGGGACCTGCGTGTTGATGGCGGCGGGGGCGGTGTTTAATCGGGTTGTGCAGCGGGGAAGGGGGGAGGTGCGGGTGCTGGATGGGCGGTGAGATTTCGTTTGCGCTGTGTGGATCAGGGCGTGTAGGCCGCATCTGAAGCGCGGATTGGTTGGAGCGTGAGATTGGCACACGTTGCGAAAGGGTAAGCGCAGTCAAAAACGGCTACCGGGAAGTGGGTCCATTTATACTTCAGACCTACCAGAAACTGCAGAATTGGCGAGGGTCGAATGCTTAAGGTATGGGGCCGACGTAATTCCTTCAACGTTCAAAAGGTATTGTGGCTAGTCGGAGAGTTGGGTCTTCCGCACGAGCATATACCTGCTGGCGGCAGTTTCGGAATCAAGGATACGCCCGAGTTTCTGGCGATGAATCCACATGGCCGGGTTCCTGTGATCGACGACGACGGAACCATCGTTTGGGAGTCGCACAGTATTTTGAGGTATCTGGCTGCGCGCTATGGATGCCCGGCCTTTTGGAATGAAGATCCACGGCGCCAGTCAAATGCGGATCGCTGGATGGACTGGTCTCAGACAAGCCTGCAACCCACGTTTCTGACTGGCGTGTTTTGGGGCTTCTACCGGACTCCGCCCGAGCTACAGAATCAGGCAGCAATCGAGAAAAGCATCGGACTGTGTTCTCAATGCTTCCAGCTTCTCGACCGGGTACTCTCAGATCAACCTTTTCTTGCTGGCGACAGCCTCACCCTGGCGGATGTACCCGCAGGGACGAACCTGTATCGATATTTTGAGCTGGATATCAAAAGACCTCACGTGCCGAACGTTGAGGCATGGTATGAACGGCTCAAACAGCGCGCCGCATATCGAGAGCACGTGATGATTCCCTTCGATGAGTTGCGCGGCCGACTCGACTACTAGGGAAGAAGAAGGATATCGATTCGTCTGCGCCCAACCCCCTCACCTCCAATCCGTCGCCACATCCTCCGGATCAATCAACGTAACCCCCGAAGCCGGCAACGGCAACGCGGTTTTATAGCGCACCTGCTTGAGCGCAAAACTCGACCGAATATTCGACACCCCAGGAATCTTGGTCAGCTGCTCGAGAATAAAGCGCTCCAGCGAAGACATATCCGGCACGACAACCCGCAACAGATAGTCAGCATCGCCGGTCATCAAATAACACTCCATCACCTCCGGCCGCTCGCTGATCGCCTGCTCGAACCGCTTCAACGCATCCTCCCTCTGCTTCTCGAGACTCACCTGAATAAACACGTTGATCTTCAGCCCAAGCGGCTCGGGATTCAGCAGCGTGACCTGCTGCTTGAACAACCCGAGCTTCTCAAGCGCCCGTACGCGGTTGAAGCAAGGCGTCGGCGACAGATTCACCGCACGCGCAAGATCCGCGTTCGTGATGCGCGCGTTCTGCTGCAACTGGCTGAGGATGGCGATATCGATCCGATCGAGACGGCGCGGCGTGCTCATGATAAATATTCTGAAAATTGGAAAATAACAGGAATAAATACACTATCAGGAGAGAATCTGACAAGCAAATCAGACGCCTATTCTGCGATCCGGCGGGTAGCATGTTTTGAACGATTGATGGTTCGAACGCGCCTTTTCGCGGAGCAGACGATGACCGATTTATCCAGTGGCAGCGGCCCGATACAACGCATCGGCAGCGCGCACGAAGACACCGATCCCGCCGAGACCGGCGAGTGGCTCGACGCGCTCGAAGGCGTAATCGCGCATGTCGGCGTCGAGCGCGCGCAGTATCTGTTCGATCGTCTCGCCGCGCATGCGCACGGGCTCGGTGTGCGCGCGTCGCGCAGCGGTTCGACGCCCTACGTGAACACGATCGCCCCCGAGCGGCAACCGCCGTATCCGGGCGATCTCGCGCTCGAAGAAAAACTCTCGGCGGCGCTGCGCTGGAACGCGCTCGCGATGGTCGTGCGCGCGAATCGCGCGTACGGCGAACTGGGTGGGCACATCGCGAGCTATGCGTCGGCGGCCGATCTGTTCGAGACGGGCTTCAATCATTTCTTCCGCGCGGCCGTGCCCGGTGGCGACGGTCGCGACGGCGGCGATCTGGTGTACTTCCAGCCGCATTCGTCGCCGGGCGTGTATGCGCGTGCGTACCTCGAAGGCTTTCTCGACGAGGAGCAGTTGCGGCACTACCGTCGCGAGATCGCGGGGCCGGGGCTGTGTTCGTATCCGCATCCGTGGCTGATGCCGGATTTCTGGCAGTTCCCGACCGGCTCGATGGGCATCGGTCCGATCAACTCGATCTACCAGGCGCGCTTCATGCGCTATCTGCAGAATCGCGGACTCGCACGCACCGAAGGCCGTACCGTGTGGGGCTTTTTCGGCGACGGCGAGATGGACGAGCCGGAGTCGCTGGCCGCGTTGTCGCTCGCATCGCGCGAGCGGCTCGACAACCTGGTGTTCGTGATCAACTGCAATCTGCAACGGCTCGATGGGCCGGTGCGCGGCAACGGTCGCATCGTCGACGAACTCGAAGCGCAGTTCGTCGGCGCGGGCTGGAACGTGATCAAGGTGGTGTGGGGATCGGACTGGGACGCGCTGTTCGAGCGCGATCGCAGCGGCGCGCTGCTGCGCGCGTTCGCGCGCACGGTCGATGGTCAGTTCCAGACCTTCTCTGCAAACGACGGCGCGTACAACCGCGCGCGCTTCTTCGGCCAGAACCCGGAACTGGAGGCACTCGCTGCGCAACTCGGCGACGACGACATCGACCGCTTGCGGCGCGGCGGTCACGACGTGCGCAAGCTGCACGCGGCGTACGCGCAGGCGCTCGCGCATCGCGGTCAGCCGACGGTCGTGCTCGCGAAGACGATGAAGGGTTTCGGCATGGGCACGGCGGGGCAGGGCCGCATGACGACGCATCAACAGAAGAAGCTCGATTTCGACGATCTGAAGGCGTTCCGCGACCGCTTCCGGTTGCCGCTGTCGGACGACGACGTCGAGCAGGTGAAGTTCTACAAGCCAGCGGAAGACAGCCCGGAGATGCAATACCTGCACGCGCGCCGGGCTGCCCTGGGAGGCTTTCTGCCCAGAAGGCGGAGAGCGGCGTCGAAGGGGCTGACCGTGCCTTCGATGTCGTCCTGGGGGCAATTCGCGCTGGACGCTGGCGACCGTTCGATGTCGACGACGATGGCGCTCGTGCGCATGCTCACGGCGTTGCTGAAGGACGCGGAGATCGGTCGACGTGTCGTGCCGATCGTCGCCGACGAAGCGCGCACGTTCGGCATGGCGAATATGTTCAGGCAGGTCGGCATCTATTCGCCGCTCGGGCAACTGTACGAGCCGGAAGATCTCGGCTCGATGCTGTACTACCGCGAGGACACCGGCGGACAGATTCTCGAGGAAGGCATTTCGGAGGCGGGCGCGGTGTCGTCGTGGATCGCGGCGGCGACCGCGTACAGCGTGCACGATCTGCCGATGCTGCCGTTCTACGTGTACTACTCGATGTTCGGTTTTCAGCGCGTCGGCGATCTGATCTGGGCAGCCGCCGATCAGCGGGCACGCGGTTTCCTGATCGGCGCGACGTCGGGCAAGACGACGTTGGGCGGCGAAGGGCTGCAGCATCAGGACGGCACGAGCCATCTCGCTGCATCGACGATTCCGAACTGCCGCGCGTACGATCCGGCGTTCGCGTACGAACTCGCGGCGATCGTCGATGAGGGGATGCGCGAGATGGTCGAGCGGCAACGCGACGTGTTCTATTACGTGACCGTCGGCAATGAGAACTATGCGCAGCCTTCGGTGCCCGGTGGCGATCTGTCCGTGCTGCGTGATGGGATTCTTAAGGGGATGTATCCGTTGGGTGCTGCTAACGCAGCGCAGGTTCAACTGCTTGGCTCTGGCGCGATTCTCGGCGAAGTGCTGGCCGCGCAGCAGATGCTGAAAGAAGACTGGTCGATCGATGCGGCCGTTTGGAGCGTGACGAGTTTCACCGAACTGCATCGCGACGGCAGCGCAGCCGAACGGCGCGCGCGGCTCGGTGGTCCGACTGACGAGCAAGCTTATGTCGCGACTGCACTCGCCGCATCCACCGGCCCCGTAGTCGCCGCGACCGACTACGTGCGCGCATTGCCCGAACTGATCCGCGCCTACGTGCCGCGCCGCTACGTGACGCTCGGCACCGACGGCTTCGGTCGCAGCGACACGCGCAGCGCTTTGCGTGCGTTCTTCGAAGTCGACCGCACGGCAATCGTGATCGCAGCGCTGCGCGCGCTCGCCGACGAAGGCACGATCGACGCGCACATCGCAAGTGATGCATTGCGTCGTTATCGCGGCGATGCAGAGCCAGGGCCTGCGTCGTGGGAGTGCTGACCAGTCGTACCTAAGACCCACCTAAGACGCGTCGTTGATCTGACCGGAGATAGAACTGCCGTCGCGGCACGCGCCGGCAGCGCTGTTTTTCCGGAGGCGATGCACGGCGACCATGCCGATGACACTTCATCGGACCGATGCGGTGCGCTGCCCGTGATCGACGAGGGTCGATCAGCTTCATCCGCGATTTTCCACGCGCCCTATGCTCAATCGGCGCATTAATCGACGCGCACACCGCTTCCATTCTCTCCCGGCCCCGTCGTCGTGTAAGCTTGATGCCGCTGCCGTCCGGCGCGCTAGCGCGGACGGCACCGCGCCATTCAACACACACATCAAGGCACTCGCTATGGACCGCTTCGAAGCAATGGAGATCTTTACTCGCGTCGTCGAGGCGAATAGTTTTTCCAAGGTTTCGGAACTGCTGGATCTGCCGCGCGCGAAAGTCAGCCGGACCATTCAGGCGCTGGAAGAACACGTCGGCGTCCGGCTGCTGAACCGTTCGACGCGTCAGGTCAGCGTGACCGAAGACGGCGCGCTGTTCTACGAGCGCTGCGTGCGGATTCTCGCCGAGGTCGCGGACGCGGAATCGTCGCTGTCGAGCAAGCGCGATAACCCGACGGGCACGGTGCGCGTCGATACGTCGGGTACGCTGGCGCGCGCGCTGCTGCTGCCCGCACTCGACGATTTCTACCGGAAGTTTCCGGGCATCGACGTGCGGCTCGGTCTCGCGGACCGCAACATCGATCTGATCCAGGACGGCGTGGATTGCGTGATCCGGATGGGCGCGCTCGACGAATCGAGTCTCGTCGCGCGGCGCATCGGCGATGCGCGGATCGTCACGTGTGCGTCGCCCGCGTACCTGGAGCGCAACGGCGTGCCGGACACACTCGAAGACCTCGAGCGACATCACGCGGTGAACTACGTGTCGGCGCGCAGCGGCCGGACGTTTCCGTTCGAGTTCGAAGCCGAGGGGGAGACGGAGAAGGTGCACATGAACGGCATGCTCGCAGTGAACGACGGCAGCGCGTACATCGAGGCGGCCGTGCGCGGCTACGGGATCATCCAGCCGTCGCGTTTCATGGTCGCTGAACTGATTGCGCAGGGCGATCTGCGCGAAATTCTCACGACGTATCGCTGCCCGTCGACGCCGCTGTCGATTCTCTATCCGCACCGGCGCAATCTGAGCTCACGGCTGCGCGCATTCGTCGACTGGATCAGCGAACTCGCGAAGAGCAATCCGGATCTGAAACTGGAGCACGGCTGAACGCGTCAGTGCGTTTGAGCGCATGACGTTCAACGCGCAGCGACACCGCTAGCGGCGGCGGAAATGTCCGCTGATGGGATCGACGAAGAAAGCGAACGCGACGAGTGCCGCGATGCCGATCGGCGATGCGATCAAAACTGTGGTCATCATTTTTCTACCCCGTACTTTTTACCTGCTGTTACCCCTCAATTTGTACGATACATGATGTCGCCGAATGGTGCTCATCACCATAGGGACCGCTCATTACGTAGATTCCCTGCGGCTCTCCGGGCAGCAGTGCGTTAGCGCGAGAAGCCGGTCATTCTTGCCGTTACCTGGGTGCGCAAGAGTCTCAGCAGCACGAGCAGCCCGCGCGATGACGCATCCCGTACGATCCCGATCCCTCGCTGTCCGAATCGCCGCCGCCCGAGGTGGCCAGCATCGGCGTGCCGGTGTGAATGCGTTCGACCGCGTCGCCGCAGCGCGGACAGTCGACCGGCGCGTCGCGCTCCGCGATCTTGCGCATCGTTTCGAAAGTGCCGCAGCTGGCGCACTCGTAGTCGTACATCGGCATGACGTCCTCGCTGATCCGGGTAGCTTCTTCTCTCGACTTTCCATTCTATCGACGCATGCGCCGTTCCGCAGCGCTACGCGGCTTCCTCCGCAGACGTAGCTTCCGTCTCGTCCGCCCCGCGCGCTGCACGTCGGATCACCTGCGGCGGTTGCCCGAACGCGCGCAGAAACGCGCGCCGCATCCGCTCGCGATCGCCGAAGCCGGTGTCGCGCGCGATCACATCGATCGGATGACGGCCCGATTCGAGCATCAGGCGTGCGGCTTCGATCCGCAGATGCTCGATCGCCTTCGCCGGCGACTGCCCCGTCTCCGCGCGAAACGCACGGCTGAACTGTCGCGCGCTCAAGTGCGCGGCTTCGGCGAGCTGTTCGACCGATAGCTCGGTGTGCAGATTCTGCTTCGCGTAGTCGAGCGCGGTCTGGATGCGATCGGAGCGCGGTTCGAGTTCGAGCAGCGCGGAAAACTGCGACTGACCGCCCGCGCGACGGTGATAGACCACGAGCTTTTTCGCGACCTCGCGTGCGAGTTCGGCGCCCATGTCCTTCTCGACGAGCGCGAGCGCGAGATCGATGCACGCGGTCATACCAGCCGACGTCCACACCGGCCCGTCGATGATGAAAATCCGATCCTCTTCGAGCTTCACGTTCGGATACGCGCCGCGAAACTGCGGCGCGAAGAGCCAGTGCGTGGTCGCGCGACGGCCCTCGAGCAGGCCCGCGTGCGCGAGATTGAATGCGCCGGTGCAGGTCGAGCCGATGCGCCGCGCGGTTTGCGCCGAGCGCTGCAGGAAGCCGGGCAGTTCGGGCGGCGGCTCGCACAGGTTGTTGTCGCCGACGACCAGCACTGTGTCGAAGCGGCTGTCGTCGAACGGCTGGGTATCGACTGCGATACCCGACGAACTCTGCACCAGCCCGCCATGCGCCGACAGCAGCACCACGTCGTACAGCGGCTTGCCGTCGATGATGCCGGCCACCTCGAATACCGTCGTCACCGACAGGTTCAGGACCTGGAAGCCGGGATAAAGCACGATTCCGATGCGCAGCATGGCGATTCTCCGAGGGGTTTTCAGCGATGTCCTGAAAAGTGGCATCTATGACATTTGCGTCGCCAGATTATGCCTCTATTCTCCGATCCATGCAGACCGATATCGGCATGCACCCACTGGAGAAACACCATGAGCGGCACTACCAACACCAAGGCACATCAAGGCACGGCGCTGATTACGGGCGCATCGTCGGGCATCGGCGCGGTCTACGCGGACCGCCTCGCACGACGCGGTTACGACCTGATCCTGGTCGCACGCAACCGTGAGCGGCTCGACCGCCTCGCGAGCCGTCTGACCGACGAAACCGGCCGTTCGGTCGAAGTCGTTCCCGCCGATCTCGGCAAGCGCGACGACGTCCGCCGTATCGAGGAAATCCTGCGGACCGATTCGAGCATCACGATGCTGATCAACAACGCGGGCTTCGGCGGCGCGGGCACCGTGCTGCAGGCCGACCCGGACCGGATGGAAGCAATGATCGATCTCAACGTCACCGCGCTCACGCGGCTCACGTATGCGGCGGCACCGAAGTTCGTCGAGCGCGGCAATGGCGCGATCATCAACATCGCGTCGATCGTCGCGGTCGCGCCGCAACTGCTGAACGGCGTCTACGGCGGCACGAAGGCATTCGTGCTCGCGTTCAGCCAGTCGCTGCATCACGATCTCGGCGCGCAGGGCGTGCGCGTGCAGGCAGTGCTGCCGGGCGCGACGCGTACGGAGTTCTGGGACGTCGTCGGTCATCCGGTCGACACCGTCCTGCCGGAGAACATGGTGATGACCGTCGAAAAGCTGGTCGACTCGGCACTCGCCGGCTTCGATCAGGGCGAACTGGCGACCGTGCCGTCGCTGCCTGGCGCCGACTGGGATGCGTTCGAATCGGCGCGCGCGGCGTTGCTGCCGAACCTGTCGCGTAGCGAACCGGATGCGCGTTATGGAGTGCGTGTAGCGGCTTGATGCTTCAGGCTGATGACGTGGCGGGCGACGAGGTTGGTCGCCCGCTTTGTGCATTTTGCGCGGCTTGCTGGTCCCGCTTCGAACGTGAGTTATCGCTGCGTAGCGTGTAACGTCCGGGCCGGATTCGTCACGCGACTTTTGCGCGTCTTGTGTTCGCCGTGCGCAGCCACCCGAACGATCCGCTGAAACGTCGGGCATTCCATATGGCTCGGCGCGGGGCACGCGGCCACGTGCCGCAGACCGTCGCGCATCACGGTCAACGAGCGGATCGTTCGATCCAGTTCGTCCGCGCGCGCGACGAGTCGTTGCCGGTCGATATGCGGCTGTCCGTCCGGCCCGAACATCGACGCGATATCATCGAGCGAAAAACCGGCGGTGCGGCCGAGCGCGATCAACGCGAGCCGCTGCAGTACGCTGGCCGCGAACTGCCGCCGCAATCCGCGTCGGCCGCTCGACGCGATCAATCCTTTCTCTTCGTAGAACCGCAGTGTCGATGCGGGTACGCCGGATTGCTGTACGACTTCGGCAATGTCCAGATGTCTCACGCGCTTGACCTCAAGTCGGCTTGAATCGGCACAGTGTAGTTTCGTTTATCGATTCAAGGAGAAAAAGCCATGACGGAGACACAGCGTATCGACAACGGGCAGGCTGCCCTCTGGAACGGACCTTCTGCGCGCGCGTGGATCGGCTCGCAGACTGTGCTCGATGCGATGTTCAAACTGTTCGAGGATCTGCTCGTCGACGCGGTGCGCGACGGGCATGGTCGTCAGGTGCTCGACATCGGGTGCGGGACGGGGGCGACGACGCTCGCGCTTGCGCGGATGCTCGGCGAGCGTGGTCGGGTGGTCGGGGCGGACATCTCGGAGCCGATGATCGCCGTCGCGCGGGAGCGTGCCGCGCACGAACACGCGGCCGCACAGTTCGTCTGCGCCGACGTGCAGGCCCATGCGTTCGAACCCGCCGCCTTCGACACGATCGTGTCGCGCTTCGGCGTGATGTTCTTCGACGATCCGGTGCGTGCGTTCGCGAACCTGCGCGGCGCCGCCACCGACGACGCGACGCTTCGCGTGATCGCGTGGCGCGGTCCCGCCGACAACCCATTCATGACGACCGCCGAACGCGCGGCAGCACCGTTGCTACCCGATCTGCCGCCACGACGTCTGGACGGGCCAGGGCAGTTCGCGTTCGCGGACCGTGAACGCGTTCAGTCGATTCTCGATGCGAGCGGCTGGGCCGACATCGACGTCGTGCCGATCGATATCGAATGCACGCTGCCCGAGGCGGAACTGATCGGTTGCTTTACGCGGCTCGGGCCGCTCGGGCTGTTTCTTCAAAACGCGGACGAGCAAACGCGTACGCAGATCGTCGACACGGTTCGCGCGGCCTACGATCCTTATGTGCATGGCACCCAGGTGCGCTACAACGCCGCGTGCTGGATGATCGTCGCGCGTGCGTCGGCGAAGGCCCGGGTGTCGTAGCCCAGGTACCTGCGTACGGCGTGCGGGCTGTGCCACGCAGTTCGGCGCAGAAAGTACACGGTTTCAATTGATGGTCGAGCGGTGCGTCTACCGCCGCTGCGACGGCGCACCCGCTTGCCTGCACCGACCTACTCACAGGTTCGTCGGATTGCCCGGATCGACCTTGCCCTTTTCAGCGGCGCGGGTCTGGTCGCCGAGGTCCTTGCGGTTTTCACCCTCGGTGATTTCAGCGTCGCCTTTCGCCTTCTTCGCGTCGTTGCGCGTCACGGTGCCGACGGCTTTGTCGACGACGCCCTTCAGTTCTTCCTTCAAGCCCTTGCGCTGATCTTCGTTCATCGCGGTCATTGCTTCCTCCCTCGCGGGTCACGGTTCGGGGTTGCGCAGGTCCGCGGCGACGATGCGCCGGCCCTGCTCGGCGGCGGCGGCGCGTGCTTCCTCGATCGTCGCAAAGCGGCCGATCTCGGGTGCGCCGGTGAACGGGTACAGCATCCGCCCGTCATGTTTGCGGACCACCTTCAGCACGCCGACGAAACGGCCGTCCGCGTGCGATTCTGCCGTCACCATGATGCGGTAGTCGTCGGTGGGCGTAGAGGCGTGTGCGCCTGCGGCGTCGGCTTGCGATCGGGTTCTCGGCACGCTTCCTCCGGCGGTGTCCATGGCATTGGCTTCCGGTGCTGTCGCACGTCGCGTGCCCGGAGGTGGAGGAGGTTTCCGTTGCAGTCGTTCGTGGTGCGGGTGGTACCTCGTCGTATACCCGCTTATTTCTCCTTCCCACCCCCACTCACGCGAACCTCACGCGACAAACGCGGTCCATAACCGGGAGTCGTAACCTCGCTTCGAAGCTATCGGGGAAAGCGAGTGCGCCGTAGCGGTTGCGAATGACTCGAAAACAGACTCCAATGCCGTATCTTTCATTCAAGGAAAAAAGACCATGCGCCGACGTCAATTCATTGCGGGCAGCAGTGCAGTTATCGCGGCAGGGGGGCTCGCGCTGACGGGCTGCACGACCACGCCGCTCGGCGCGGGCAACGCCGCCGCCGAAAACACGCAGAAGCGCGCGACGATCAACACCGGGATCGACGCGACGATGGAGCGTCTGTACAACTCGGTGCACGGCTCGCGCGAACTGATCGGCAAGGCGAGCGGCGTGCTGGTGTTCCCGCAGGTGATCGCGGCGGGCTTCTGGATCGGCGGGCAGTACGGAGAGGGCGCGCTGCGCGTGAACGGCCAGACCACCGCGTACTACAGCACGGTCGGCGGTTCGTTCGGGCTGCAGATCGGCGCGCAGTCGAAGGCGATCATTTTCGCGTTCATGAACCAGCAGGCGCTCGACAAATTCCTGCAGAGCCAGGGCTGGGCCGCCGGCGCGGACGCGACCGTCGCGCTCGTGAAGGTGGGCGCGAACGGCAACGTCGACACGTCGACCGCGATGAGTCCGATTGAAGCGTTCGTGCTGACGAACGCGGGGCTGATGGCCGGGGTCTCGCTCGAAGGCACGAAGATCTCCCGGCTGGTCATCTGATAGCTGAATAAAAAGACGCGCGGCGGGCCACCGCCCGCGCACAACGGCCTGCGGCATCGCTTCGGTATGTCAGGCCATTGCGTCAGTAGCTGCGCGGGCAACCCGCCGCACGCGAGGAAACCGGTGAGAAACCGGCGAGGAAACTAAGGCTTTTGCGCGCGGTCTGCCAGCAGGTCCGCCGCCTTGAGCTTCATGATCGCGTCCTTTGCGGACGTGTCGAGGTTCTGCGTCATGACGTCGGCTTTAAGCGCGTCCAGTTGCGCCTGCTTGCCCTGGTCGACGTCCGCCTGCAATTCGCCGATGCGGCGGTTGTACCAGTTCGCGACGCACGCCTTGTCCTTGCAGTTGTGCTGACGCCATTGCCACTGGTGAATGCGGTCCGCTTCGAGCGCATCGCGGTCCGGCGTCACATCCTTTGCGTGCTGATAGACGGCGGCCAGCTTGTCGTCGAGCGACGACAGCGCCGGGTCACCGCACACGAGCTTTTCCGAACTCGACGCATTCTTCGGGCAATGGAAGCTTGCCGCCTGCGCGAGCGCGGAATAACCGCCCGCGCAGAGCATCGTCAGCAGCATCGCGGCGCCGATGCCGGCGCGAGCGCGGCGCGCTTGCGCGAGAGTGTCGATGAGGGTTTTCGTCGTCATGCTGATCGCTCCGTTGAGTGTCTGAAACGCAGGTAAGAACAGGTAAGGGCTAGCGGCAACTCGTCGTGCAGGAGATGCTGTTCACGCCGATCGCGGTACCGATCAGCGTGCCCGCGAGAAACGTCTGCCACGAGGTCGCGCAGCCCTGCAGGTTCAGCGCGCACGCGCACAGCAGAAAGACGATGGATCGCCGCATGTGGTGTTGTCCCTCGTCCCGTTGTGCAGTCGCGCGGATGAGCCGTGTGCCTGGGGCCTGTGCGGCGGCAAGCGCGGGTCTCGTTGGGATCGAATTATCTCGACGCGAACGCGCCGGAATGCGACGAACAGCGCGCGATGTCCGCGTGCGCTTACACGGTCTTTCGGTTCGGAAGGAAGTGGTGGGGAATGCGAGATGCGCGTAAGGCGCGCGGTGGGCGCTTATGAATCTGAGAGGTCCGGCAGTTCTTCAATCGACCGGTAAACGGGCAGGCCGAGTTCGCGCGCGATGCGTTCGTCGGCGTCCGCGCCGCGCGACGCTCCGGCGATGCGTAGCACCGCATCGCAACGGCGGATCAACCGGTGTGCGACGGGGTAGAGAAACGTCTCGCTGATCGCGTCGCCGGGATGCGTCGAGCCAGCTGCCGCCGACAACGGCAGCGCGACCCATTCGCCGATCATCGGCAGATGGCCGCGGCGGTAGACGTCGAGCGCAGCTGCTTCGAGACGATGCAGGTTCGCGGCGATGCGCGTGGTGTCGCCGTCCGTGCCGCTTCGATACGGGCCCGCGATCAGCACCAGTAGCGCGCTCATTCGGCACCTCGCGCATCGAGCCCGTGCAGCGCCGCGTACTGCAGAAGCATGATCGTCTTCGCATCGACGATCTCGCCGCGCTCGACAGCCTGCAACGCGTCGCGCAGCGGCATCTCGATCACCTCGATGTCTTCCCCTTCGTCGGCGAGCCCGCCACCGTGTCCGACCTTCGACGACGCATCGTATTCGCCGATGAAGAAGTACAGCTTCTCCGTGACCGAGCCGGGGCTCATGTACGCCTCGAACACCTTGCGTACGTCGCGCACGCGATAACCCGTTTCCTCTTCGGCCTCCGCACGGATGCGTTCCTCCGGCGACGCGTTGTCGAGCAACCCCGCCGCCGCTTCGATCATCATCCCGTCGTGCCCGTTGACGAACGCGGGCAGACGGAACTGCCGCGTCAACACGACTGTGCCGGCCGCGCGATCGATCAGCAGGATCGTCGCGCCGTTGCCGCGATCGTAGGTCTCGCGCGTCTGGCGCTGCCACGTGCCGTCGCTGCGCAGGAAATCGAACGTGGTTTTCTTCAGCACGTACCAGTCGTCGGACAGCAGCGTCGTGTCGATAATGCGCACGCGTTCGTTCACGACATGGGATTCGGCAGGCGACATCGCTGGCTCCATTCGACAGTTTCGAGCTGTGATGGTATCGTGCGATTTCGTGCAAAATCAAGAAAATTCGTGCAAGCCCATGTTGACCAGCCAACGTAAAAAAGCCATTCTTCAGGCACTCAAACGCGACGGGCAGGTGCTCGCGAAACCGCTCGCCGAAACCTTCGGTGTGTCGGAAGACACGGTGCGGCGCGATCTGCGCGAGCTGGCCGCCGACGGCCGGTTGCAGCGCGTGCACGGCGGCGCGTTGCCGGCTTCGTCGGCGGATGCGCCGTTCGGCGAGCGGCAGCGCATCGAATCCGCAGCGAAGCGAGCCATCGGCAAGGCGGCGGCGGGGATGATCCGCGATGGGCAGGTGGTGATCGTCGATGGCGGTACGACGTCGGCGGAACTGGTGCGCCATCTGCCGCACGATCTGCGCGCGACGGTCGTCACGCACAGTCCGAGCGTCGCGGTTGCGCTAGTCGAGCATCCGTCCGTCGACGTGATCGTGATTGGCGGCCGGCTGTTCAAGCACTCGGTGGTGACGGTCGGCGCGGCGGCGGTCGAGGCCATGGCGCACATTCGCGCCGATCTCTACTTCATGGGCGTGACCGGCGTGCATCCGCGCGAAGGGCTCAGCACCGGCGATCTCGAAGAGGCGTACGTGAAGCGCGCATTGGCCGCGCGTGCGGCGGAAACGGTGGTGCTCGCGTCGGCGGACAAGCTCAATGCAGCGTCAGCGTATGCGATCGGCGAGATCACGCTCGCACAGACGATCATCGTCGAGAAGGGGACGCCTGCGGCGTTGATCCGGCCGCTGGCGAAAGCGGGGTTGACGGTCGTGCGGGCTTGAGCGGGCCGCGCTTCAGTTTCCGTGCGAAGCGGAAGCGCGCGGCGATGACGTTTCGCTCGATCGTGTCGCTTCGTGTGCCGAGCGTGTCAACAGCCGGCGTCTGATATAGCGGTTCAACGGCTCCGCATAGAAGCGCGCGATCAACGCAGCGACGATCGCGGCGAGCACGAAAAACGCGGCCATCAGCAGCAGCTTGTCGTCGCCGGTTGTTGCACGCGGCGGATAGATCGTGCGCAGCGAGCCGAGCACGATCAGGTGAAACAGATACAGCTCGTAGCTGTGCCGCCCGAACCATGCGGGTACTGCGCCGACTATCGTGCTGAGCGAAAAACGGCTACCTGTATGCGGTTTTTCGTCGAAAGCGCCGAGCATCAGAACAGCGGTACCGAGCGCCATCGCCGTCACGCCGAATACGTTGGTCTCGCCGATCGGCCCAGACAGGTACAGCGGGATCATGCCGGTCAGCGCAACGAGCCGCAGCACCAGCGCGTGCCCGCGTTGCAGCGCGAGCCGCGTGTCGAGCAATGCAGCGCAGCAGCCGATCGCGATGCCGTCGAACGACGCGAAATACGCATAGAGAAAGCCGGCCTCGTCGCCCTGATGCGCATAGCGGTACAGCGGCCCGACGAAGACGATCAGTGTCCAGAACGCGAGCAGCGCGCGTTCGCTGCGCAGGATTCCGCCGAGCAGCGGGAACGACACGTAAAACACCTCTTCGACCGACAGCGACCACAGCACGCCGAGCGCGTAATTGAACCAGCCGTGATGGGCGATCAGCACGTTCATCCAGAACGTCAGCGATGCGAAGTTGACGAGCCAGAACGACAGCACGTCGTCATTCTCGGGCCGGTTCTGGAAAATCTCGATACCCGAGAACGCGAGCAGATTGACGACGACGAGCAGCAGCACGAGGCACGGCAGGATGCGCGCGGCACGCAGCGTATAGAACGCGCGCGCATCGACGTCGCGCAGCGACGACCAGCGGCGCAGCGCATTCGATGTGATCAGGTAGCCGGACACGACGAAGAACGCGGTGACGCCGTAGTTGCCGTTGCGCGCGATTGCCCGTACCGTGTCCCAGCCGAACGTGCTCGCGAGCCACGTGTCGCGCAGCGGGTAGGCGATGTTGAAGTGATGGAACAGCACGACGAGGATGGCGATGCCGCGGGTAACGTCGATCCGCTGACTGCGTCTTTCGTTGCTCATGCGGTGGTTCGCGATCGAAGAAAAACAGACTGCGTGGCGTCGTGCTGACGGGCAAGCTACCGGTACGGGTAACGACGAAGCCTGTCCGGCGAGTGTAGCGGCTTTTCGCTGCGTAGCGGCCGGTTTACGACGAAGCGCATGAAGCGCACGGCGAGCGACCCGCCGATGCGACGAATGGACAGCGGCCCCGGATGGACTCCTCGTTAAGGACGAACGGCGCGCCGTCCTTTTTAAAGGCATTGCCGGGTCGATCCTTACCGATGCCGGTTCGTTCTTTGAATGGACCGACGGGTATGCTAGATTGCCCTGCGCGTTCACGTAGGGTCGAGCGAGAATCAAGCGACAAGCGGGCAACAAGCGCGCGCGCAGCCAGCGCATGAATTGCTGTATGAGTGTCATGCGGAAATACGCCAAGGGAGCGTGCCATGTGGGTCATTGTGGTCGGTGTTGTCATCAACCTGCTTGTGTCTTACGAGGCGTATTCCAGTCTGCAGGAATTGCTGCAAATGCTGCCGGATTTGGGCGTAATGGTCGCGGGCAGCATGATCGTGGACATCACCACGTGTTTGCTGGTGTTTTTCTGTCTGCTTTCGATCGCTGGAATCTTCGTCATTCTCGCGGGGAAGAAAAAGCCTGGCGCGATCATGGTGATCGTCGGCTCGGTGATCACGCTGCCGATCGGACTGGTCGCAATCATCGGCGCGCGCAATCTGATCAAGTCGCTCGGCACCGATCTCGATGCACGCCGCAAGCTCGCGCCTCGCAACGGCGCGACGCCGCCGTCGGCGTGAGCTTTCACGACACAGAAAAACGATGAGCGAAGAACCGGACCTGCAGGTATGCCGCGCAACGCGGCGCGCAACGTCGATGACGATCACCGGCACGGTGTTAATACTGCTGTCGGCCGCGCTGACCATCGCGCTGAACGATGCGCTGGGATTCGGCACGGCCGGCATGGCGGGTGTCGTGCTGATCGTGATGGGCGTCTGGAAGTCGCGCAATGCTTACGTGACCTTTCGCGCCGATCACTTCGAAACGAAGCTCGCGCCCGGCGCGAGCTGGCATGCGGTGCTTTACAGCGAGGTGACGCGCGCCGAACTGAACGGCAAGAAGCTGCTGACGATCGACTATCGGCAGCACAACGTTGCCAGTACGGCGAAGCCGAAGCGCATCAAGATCCGCCTGACCGAAATGATCGACGACGAACGCGAAGCATGCGTCGCCGCGTTTCGCGCGCATTTGCCGCGAGGAGTGATGGTGGAGGTGCGCTGAAGTTTTTCAGGCGCGGGTTGAATTCAGTAGAGGCGGGTAGAGCGCTGCGCGTGGTCATGGCAATCCACCACAGTAACGCGCAGCCAGCCATCCAGCTTGCACGCGGACCGCGTCACGGTCCGCGCGACGCATCGCGGGCGCGATGCGTGAACCTCAGTGCCCCGACAGCAGCACGCTCGCGATGACACCCGTCGCGATGGCGGTGAGCACGTAGTCGCCGTTCACACCGACCCACTGATAGCCGCGCGGCGGCGCTTGCAGATTGTGGCCGCGCCAGTCGTCGACGACGTAGTTGCGGTCGCGGTATTCGGCCGGCAGGCGGTCGCCGCGATGCCAGTCTTCATGGGGAACCGGACCACCGGTGCGATGCATGTCCGCGTCGTGATACGAGTGTCCGCGCGGGCCGCCGTGTGCGGGCGGATGACCATGGTCGTCGGGACGATGCTGTTGTGCGAATACGGCCGTCGAAGTGCCCAGCAGCGAAACGATGACCAGCTGTGCGATCGTTTTTGATTTCATGTACGAGTCTCTCGTTGAGGGAGTCGATGACGGTAGACGCGCCGTTCGTGCGAGACATGCGGCGCGACGATACCGGGCTGGTAGTGCGGCGCGAGGCGATCGACCTCCGATCGATCTCGCGGTAGTGCCGGAACATGATCGCATGGATCGTGTGGCGGTCGCGTTATCTGTCAATGATGTGTCAAATGGGGCGCGCTTCCCGGACAACGCGAAAGCCTTTCGCAATGCATTCATTGCGCATTGAATCGTCTCGATACCTTATCTGCATATCGCCTGCAAAATGAGGCGTGGTGCGGCTCTCCGGGCATTTCTCCGAATCCGCCGGGTTACTTTTTCCTGTCATCGACCCTCGTCAAACTCCTTGACAAAGAGTTGACGTCGCTCTAATTTACGCGTCTCAAACAACAATGATTCTCATTTGCGGACCAGCAATGTGCTAGCTGATTCCGGGAGTGTCATTGGGCATCGACTCATTTCCAGCGGGCCGTATCAGCCATTGAGCATGGAATGATTATTGTTTCGCACTTTTAATTCGGAGCATTCAGATGAGCTGGGGTGACGACAACACCAATTTCCACGTCGTGATTAATGACGAAGAGCAGTACTCGATCTGGCCGGATTACAAGGCGATTCCCGCCGGCTGGCGCGAAGCCGGCAAGTCGGGCAAGAAAGACGAATGCCTCGCGTGGATCGACGAAGTGTGGACCGACATGCGTCCGCTCAGCCTGCGCGAGGCGCTGGCCGAGAGCGACACGCAGGGTGCCCGCTCCGGCTCCGCGGCTGACTGATCGATGACTGTCGCCGTCCGTCCGGCAGCGCAGGCGCAGTCCGCTGCGTCCGTCACGCTGGTCTGTCTCGCGCACGCAGGCGGCAACGTCGCGCTGTATCGCGAATGGCAGCAGCGGTTGCCGTCGTGGATTCGCGTGCACGCGCTCGAACTGCCGGGCCACGGCGCGCGTCGCGCGCTGCCCGCTCACACCGAATGGCCCGCGTTGATCGAGCAGCTTCACGTGGATTTGCGCGCGCGGGTCGATACGTCGCGTCCGTTCGCGGTGTTCGGTCACAGCATGGGTGCGCTCGTCGGGCTCGAACTGCTTCACGCGATCCGTCTGCGCGACGGCCGTTCGCCGGTGTGGTTCGGTGTATCGGGCGTGACTGCGCCCACGCAGCGTGACGCCGAGACGGACTGGCTCGATGCATCGCACGACGCGATGCTCGACAAGCTGAAAGAACTCGGCGGCACGCCGGACGCGCTGCTCGCCGACCGTGAGTTTCTCGATCTCGTGATGCCGCTCATGCGCGCGGATTTTCATCTGTGCGGAGTGCATCCGTTGCACGCGGCGCTGGCCGCGCGCGGGCCGCTCGATTGCCCGATCGCGGCGCTGATCGGGCGCGACGACGACGCGACAGCCGATGCCGCCGACGTCGCCGCATGGTCGCGCGAAACGCGCGGCGCGCTGACGACACACGCATTCGACGGCGGCCATTTCTATCTCGACGGTGCGCCGGAACCGGTCCTCGCGTGCGTTGCGACTTCTCTTGCAGCTGCGCTCGCTTCGTCGATGCATAGGCCGGGTGTGGCGCACGTAACACCCGCGGTTCAGTCGAAAGGCGAAGCATGGATGCATTGACCGGCACCGACGTGCACGGCGAAAGCGTGCCCGGGCGCAACGGCATGCGTGCGTCGCTCGTCCCGATGCCGCATGGCCGTCCCGTTCGCGGACAAACGTCGCGTACCGGTTGCGATGACCGGCTGACCTCACCCACCGCCGCACGTTTCCCATTCCACTTCCCGTCTGTCAGGACTCCACCAGAGTTCCAGAAAAAAAGGATCGACCGATCATGACGCAATCGCTGCCTCCGCTTTTTGCCTTCGGCCCGTTCGACGGCCAGAGCGAACACTACGTGTCGCTCATCAAGCAGTTCTCCGCTGCGCATCCGTTCCGCAGCGCGACCGTCGATGAGCTGCTGCTCGATGACGACTACCATCGCCGCCCGCTGCGTCCCGAAGACTTCGAATTCCTGAAGTTCCAGAAGCCTGTGCGTGTGCATAACGTGAGCCGTCTGCCCGCGCTCGCGTCGGGCCGCACGCTGCTGTCGATCTACGAGCTCGACGTCGCGCGCCTGCCGCGCAGCAGCGATCCCGCCGAATGGCAGCACTTCGCCGACTTCTATCGCGACGACACGAAAGTGCTTGGCGCGCAGATCGCACCGTTCCTCGAAGGCTATGCGTTCGCCTATCTGGCCGAAAACGTCGACGCGACCGAAGACGTCGCGACCGTGAGCGCGCGTCTCGCGAAGATCGTCGACGATGAAACGGCGTTCTGGGGCGAGACGTTCGGCCGTCTGATGCGCAACGACTATCTGGAAGAAGGTCTGCGTTTCATCATGGTTCAGCGCTGGGCACTTGCGGTATCGAAGCGTCGCGCACTCGCGCAGGCCGAAGCAAGCGGCTTCTTCGACATGCTGCCGCCGGACGATTGCCCGACGCTGACCGGCGATCTGCCCGACGACGCACTGCTCGAACGCGTGGCCGCCGCATGCGGCGTGACGCGTCGGCAGCACGCGTACTGGCAGTTCTATCTGCCGACCAGCACCGCGAAATGCAATCTGCTGTACGCGCTCGCACGTCGGCCGGATCGCGCGTTCGGTCTGATCGGCGCGGCGTTCGCGGCCGAAGCCGAATGGCTCGCGTTCGGGCTCGCGCTTGAAAAGGCATGCGCGCATCTGCAGCCCGCGTCGCGTCGTCCCGCCGATGCAGCGGAGCGCAAGGCCGAACTGATCGGGCGTTTCAGCAACGCGCAACAGCTTCTCGTCGAACGCTTCGGCGCCGCCGCGGCAGGACAGTGCGTGCAGGGCGTGGTCGCAGGCGAACGGCTCGCGGAACGCGGTCGCTGGGATCTCGGCGAGCAACTGCTGTGGCTGTCGTCGATTCGTCGTTACGTCGAATTCGCGCATCGCATCAGCACGCGCATCGACGCCGAATGCCCGGACATCGATCGCGAGACCTTCATCGAGCCGCACGAAATGTGCTCGACGACGCACGTTCACAACGACCACCGTCTCGTCACGATCCAGGAAGGCGAGATGCTGTTCTGGGGCAACGTCGGCATGCAGCACAAGATGAACCAGGGCGACATGGTGCTGATTCCCGACGGACGTCTGCATGGCTCGACGGTGGTGTCGGGCGAATGCACGTACCACCAGCCGATCATTCCGGACGACTGGATTCAGGCACTCGTCGCCGAACTCGACAAGCCGGCGACAGCGGCGGCGTGATCCAGCGCGACACCGCGAACACGTAGTGAATCACTGACGAATACCTGAGGCGCTTTGCGCCAACGTCCGATGCGCCTCGACAGAAGGCGTCCGGTTCTCCCCACAGGTGCTGTATCGACACGCTCCGGCCGCGCGCCGGGGTCCTGTGCATGCGCGCCGCGCATGCGTGACAGTGGGCTCAGAAACGAGAGAGATGACGATGGAATCAGGCAATGCCGGCGTGACGAATTTCGACGGCTTCGTGGCCGAAGACTGGAAAAGCCGCATCATCGACGGCCGCGCGACCGGCGCGGCGGTGTCGCCGCCTGCGTGGCTCGACGCGTCGTATGCGACGCTGCGCGAACAGGTGATGCATCCGGAGTACCCATGCTTTTTCGGCACGATGGCGGAAAAGCGCGGCGAGATGTTCTACGCGTTCGTCAACGGCAAGGACATCCGCAACCTGCCCGCGACGATGCAGACGTTCGCCGAACTCGCATCGCTGCCGCAGTACCGGAAGAACAACATCGCGGTGTTCTTCGAGCCCGACGCGACACCGCTGTCGCACGACGACTATCACGAGCTGTTCTGGCATGCGCTGCAGCAACTGCATAACGTCGACCCGGACCCCGAAGCCGATCAGCAACCCGAACCGTCTCACGAGGACTGGGAGTTTTCGTTCGCGGGCGTGCAGATGTTCGTCGTGTGCGCGTGTCCGTCGTTCACCACGCGACACAGCCGCAATCTCGGGCCGGGCATGGTGCTGCTGTTCCAGCCGCGCAGCGTGTTCGTCGACACGATCACGAACAAGGTGATCGGCCGCGAAGCGCGCAACCAGGTGCGCAAACGCCTCGAAACATGGGACGACGTGTCCGCGCATCCGGACCTCGGTTTTTACGGCGACCCGGGCAATCTCGAATGGAAACAGTATTTCCTGTCCGACGAGAACGAGCGCGCGGCCGATCGCTGTCCGTTCTTGAAGCGCCAGGCGCGCAAGAGCGCGGCCCCGGTTGCGGCGGTACGCGAGGCGGTCACCGCCGAACCGGAGCCTGAGCCTGCGGGTCAGGCCAGAACTTCGAACATGCCGACCGACAAACATTCGAATCCAGCGTCAGCGACTAAAGCGACTGCTGCACCCGCAGGCGATCTGCTGTCCGTCGCCCGCACCTACGCAAGCCTGCCGTCCGACAAACGCGCGACGTTTCGCGCACGCCTGCGCGAACGCGGCATGTCCGGCGAGCAGTTGCCGATCGTCGCGATGCATGACCGCACGCAACGTTTCCCGCTGTCGGCGACGCAGGAACGGCTGTGGTTTCTGTGGCAACTCGATCAGGAAGACGCGAGCTACAACCTGTCGGGCGCATTGCGACTCGAAGGCGAGCTGCACGTCGACATGCTGCGCGCCGCACTCGATCACGTAGTGAATCAGCACGACATCCTGCGTACCCGTTTCGAAGAAGTCGACGGTATCGCTGTGCAGATCGTCGGCGATGCGGGTTACGGCTGGACCGAGATCGACGTTGCACAACGCGAATCGCTCGACGCGCAACTTCAGGCGCTGTCGCTCGCGCCGTTCGATCTCGTGCATGGCCCCGTGCTGCGCGTTGCGCTGCTGCGCGACGCAGCAGGCACGAGCTGCGTGCTGCACGTCGCGATGCATCACATCGTGTCGGATCACACATCGGTACAGTTGCTGCTCGAAGCGCTGACGCGTGCCTATGCGGCGCTGTGCTCAGGTACCGCACTCGACGCAGAACGGCCGCAGATCCAGTACGGCGATGTCGCAGCGTGGCAAAAGGAATGGTCCTCCGATGAAGCGGGCGACCCGCATCTCGCGTACTGGACGAAAGAACTGGGCGGCTCGCAGCCGGCCCTTGAATTGCCCGTCGCGAGAAAGCGCACGGGTATGCGCGCCGCGCGCGGCGCACGCGTCAGCGTCACGTTCGATGCCGCACGGACGAAGTCGCTGAAGCAACTCGCCGCGCGTCACCGGACCACATCCTTCACGCTGCTGCTGTCCGCCTATGCGCTGCTCCTCGCGCGCTACAGCGGCCAGAAGGATGTGCGCATCGGCGTACCGGTTGCGGGCCGCAGCCGGCTCGAGACCGAGCGTGTGATCGGCTTCTTCGTCAACACGCTGGTGATCCGCGCGGATCTCGCGGGCGCCGGATCGTTCGGCACGCTGCTCGCGCGATTGCACGAGCGCGTGCTCGACGCGCATCGTCACGAGGCGCTGCCGTTCGCGCAGCTCGTCGACGCGTTGCAGCCCGAACGCAGCGTCGGTCAGACGCCGCTTTTCCAGGTGATGTTCAACCACACGCGTGCTGAACCGAGGACACTCGACGTCGCAGGCCTGCGCATCTCCGAGTACGCGAACGACGTGCCGACCGCGCGCTTCGACCTTGTACTGAACGCCGTCGAGCGCGGCGATGAACTGCGGCTGTCGTTCAACTATGCAGCCGATCTGTTCGACGAAGCGATCGTCGCGCAGATGCTCGACCATTACGTCGAGATTCTCGCGCAGGTGGATACTGCAACCGACCGCCCGCTCGCGCAGATCGCGCTGAGTCGCGATCGCAGCGGCGAAGATGCGGTGCGACGCACTGCGTTTGCACCCGTCGGCGCGCAGTTCAGCCGCCGCGCGGCGACGAATCCGCTCGCGCCGGCGCTTCATTGCGAAGGCGAGCGCATTGCATACGATGAGCTCGAACGCTGGACCAATCGCATCGCGCGCCGGTTGAACGGGCTTGGCGTGCGTGCCGACGAGCGCATCGGCCTGTGCGTCGAGCGCTCGGTCGCATTGGCGGCGGGCGTGCTCGGCGTGCTGAAGTCGGGCGCGGCGTTCGTGCCGCTCGATCCCGCGTACCCGCTCGAACGTCTTGCCGCGATGCTCGATGATGCGGGCATCGTGCGCGTGCTGGTCGATTCGACCGGCAGCGAACGGCTCGGCGAACTGCTGCGAGGCCGTGAAGCGATTGCGATTGCAGACGAACGGCCCACGGCCGCGCAATCATCGACTGTCATCGAAGACGATGCACCGTTCGACACCCCGATTCATCCGGAACAACTCGCATACGTGATCTACACGTCGGGGTCGACCGGTCGGCCCAAGGGTGTTGCGATCAATCACGGCACGCTCGCGCAGCATCTCGACGATTTCATCGCGACCTACCGGATCGCCGCGACCGACAAGGTGCTGCAATCGTCGACGATCAACTTCGACGTCGCACTGCACGAACTGCTGCCCGCGCTGCTGTGCGGCGGTCAGGTCGAGATGCGCGGCCCGCAGTTGTGGGACCCGGAAACGACGAGCCGTCATCTGATCGACGAACGGGTGACGTTCTCGCGGATTCCGACCGCGTACTGGCAGCAATGGCTGCGCGAACCGCCGCCGGCGGAATCGCTCGCCGCGCTGCGGCAGATCACCGTTGGCGGTGAAGGACTGCCCGGCGACGCGTTGCGTCAATGGCGCAGCGGACCGCTCGGTCATATCCGTCTCGACAACCTGTACGGGCCGACCGAAACGACGATCGCGTGCATGTACCGCGAGACGCGCGCACAGGACGAGGAACAGGCGATCGTGTCGATCGGCGGCGCGTATCCGTCGCGCTCGGTACAGGTCTGCGATGCCGACGGTAACGAAGCGCCGGTCGGCGCGCTCGGCGAACTGTGCATCGGCGGGCATACGCTTGCGCGCGGTTATCTCGACCGCGCTGCGCTGACAGCGGACCGCTTTATTCCGGATCCGCACGGACCGGCCGGCAGCCGGCTGTATCGCACCGGCGATCTGTGCCGCCGACGCGCGGACGGCAGCATCGATTTTCTGGGACGTCTCGATCAGCAGGTGAAACTGCGCGGCTACCGGATCGAACTCGGCGAGATCGAAGCGGTGTTGCGCGAAGCGCCCGGCGTGCAGGCGGCTGCGGTCGCGCTGCGCGGCGACGGCGATGCGAAGCGGCTGGTCGGCTACGTGGTGGGCGATGCCGACGATGCCGTTGTGCGTCGCGTGCTGCAAAGCCGTTTGCCGGGGTACATGGTGCCGTCGGCGCTTGTATGGCTCGAACGTCTGCCGGTGATGCAGAACGGCAAGGTCGATCGCGCGGCGTTGCCTGAGCCCGCGTTCGAAGCGGTGCGCGCGCACGTCGCGCCGCGCACTGCGCTCGAAACGTCGCTACTCGCCATCTGGCAGACGGTGCTCGGCCGCGACGGTCTGAGCATGAGCGACAACTTCTTCGACGTCGGCGGCCACTCGCTGCTGATGATGCGGGTCGCGTCGCGTATCCGTCAGGAACTCGGTCACGATGTGTCGCTGCAGACGCTGTTCCTGCATCCGGTGCTGGCCGATCTCGCCACCGAACTTGCGCAGCAGCACGCACAAACCGTCGATGCGATCGTGCCGAGCGAGCGTAGCGCTCACAGCGTTCACGTTCCGTTGACGCATGAACAGGAACGTCTGTGGTTCCTGTGGAAGCTCGAACCCGATAGCGCGGCTTATACGATCACGGGTGCCGTGAATCTCACCGGTACGCTCGACCGCCAGGCGGTGCGCGTGGCACTCGACGGCCTCGTTGCGCGCCACGGAAGTCTGCGTACGCGCTTCGTCGAACAGAATGCACAGCCGTCGCAAGTCATCGATGCGGCAGGCCGCTACGAATGGCGCGAGGAAACCGTCGGCGGTCGCGACGCACTCGATGCACGTCTGCGCGCGCTCTCGCGCGAACCGTTCGATCTCGAACACGGTCCGATGCTGCGCGTCGCGCTGCTGGATCATGCGGACGATCAGACCGTATTGCACTTCGCGATGCCGCACATCGTCTCCGATGCATGGTCGCAAGCGATCCTGCTGCGCGAATTTTCGCAGCTGTATCGTGCAGCGTGCGGCGATGAAGCTGCATCGCTTGCTTCGCTGCCGATCCAGTACGCCGATTACGCGATATGGCAGCGCACCGACGCGAACATCGCCGCGCTCGACGCGCACTATGCGTACTGGCAACGCGAACTGGGCGGCGAACAGCCGCTGCTCGCACTGCCGGTCGACCGTGTGCGTCAGGGGGCGCGCGGTGACGCGGGGGCGAGCGTTGGACTCACGATCGATGCGACGCTTGCGCGCGCGCTCGATCAACGCGCCCGCGAACAGGGCGCGACGCGTTTCATGACGCTGCTCGCTGCATTCGGCACGGTGCTGCAAGGCTACAGCGGACAGCACGATGTGCGCGTCGGTGTGCCGGTTGCGGGCCGCGACCGGATGGAGACCGAAGCGCTGATCGGCTTCTTCGTGAACACGCTGGTGATCCGCATGACGACGCCACGCAGCGAGCCGTTCAGTGCGTTGCTCGGCGAAGTGCGCGAACGCATGATCGGCGCGCACGCCCATGTGCTTGCGCCATTCGCGAAGCTCGTCGAGCGTTTGCAGCCTCAGCGCAGCATCAGCCACACGCCGCTGTTCCAGGCGATGTTCAATTACAGCGCGCAGGGTCAAACGGAAATCGGGTTGCCTGGTGTTCAGGTCGAGATGCTTGCGGGCGGTGCGGGGACTGCGCAGTTCGACGTGTCGCTGCATGTTTCAGTCGATAACGACGGACTCAAGATCGCGCTGAACTATGCGACCGATATCTTCGAGCGCACGACGGCGATGCGTCTGCTCGACAGTTATGTCGCTGTGCTCGAACAGATCGCGCGGCAGCCGGAGGTGCGTGCACCGCTGCTCGCGAGTGCCGATGATGAGGCGCACGTTGCGCAATGGAGCGCATCGCCATCGCGTTACGAGCCGTTTGCTGGTGTGCATGAGCTGTTCAGCCGTGAGGCGCTGCGTCATCCATCGGCAGTGGCGCTGGTGTACGGCGAAGCAGTGTTGACGTACGCGGAACTGGAGTCACGTGCGAACCGTCTAGCGCATTTCCTGATCGGGCGGGGCGTAGGCCCCGAAGTGCGGGTCGGCATCGGCGTAGAACGCTCGGTGGAGATGGTGGTGGGCCTGCTGGCGATCCTGAAGGCGGGTGGCGCGTACGTACCGCTAGACCCGGAGTACCCGGCCGAACG